>CAWAZM010000001.1:0-167467 GCA_963786515.1 Vulcanimicrobiota bacterium
CCCATTTGCAAGAGATCGCGCGGACGACCGTCATCGCGACCGCCGGCGTCCAAGCCAACGCACCGTCGGTGAATCAGATCAATCGCTCGGCCATCGCCGCATCGCCGGTGCAGAACAGCTTAGACAAGCTCATCTCGACGCTTCCGGGCGTCGTGCCGTTCTCGTATAACGAACCGGTCGTCAACGGCTTCCACGGGATCACGTACAATATCGACGGTGCGCCGCTGCCGCTGGCGACGACATCGAACTTCGCCGAAATCGTCGATCCTAAAAATATCGACTCGCTCGAACTGTTGACCGGTGCGATCCCGGCCGAATACGGTGGCGATCGCATGGGCGGCGTGGTCAACATCATCACCAGCCGGCCCACCGATTTGCCGGAGGGTTTCTTCGGCACGCTCGAAGCCGGCGTAGGAAACCAAGATCAGTTGATCGGCAGCGTGGACACGGCCGCGCGCTTCGGTTCGAGCGAGATTTTTTTGAACGCCAACTCGCAAAGCACGAGTCGCGGATTGGACGCTCCGACGCTGGACCCGATTCACGACAACTCGTCGCAGAGCGACCAGTTCTTGCGATTCATCACGCAACTGAGCCCCCGGTTAACGCTGGCGTTCGATTATTCCAATCAGCTGGCGATTTTTCAGATTCCGATCAATACCGATCCCAACAACCCGTACGACCCGATCTACACGCCGGCCGCTACCGACGACGTGCAGCGCGAGTACGACAAGTTCTCGAATCTGAACTTTACGCAGACGTCGAAGGACGGGAACGGCGTTTTTCAGGCCGTTCCGTGGTGGCGCTCGACGCGCGTTAACTACGACGGCGACTTACCCAACGACGTTCTCGGCGTCACGCCGCCGTTCGGCGCCGATCTTCGCTGCGCGGTGTGTACCCAACCCGACGACGGTTCGGGCGCGACGCAGAACGTCGGCCTGCTCTCCAACACCGACGCATCGTACGTCGGATTGCGCATGTCGGATTTCCGCGCCACCAAGCATCACGCTTGGAAGGTCGGCTTCGATATCAATCGCGAGAATTTCGACGGCAAGCCAGGCATTTGGATGCTATTATCCCGCTTGTGCGTCGCAAGGCGAGCACGCGCAGCCGTACTATCTCGTGGCTTCTCCCGATCAAGCCCAAGCGGGATCGCAAGTCGGTGCCTACATCCAAGACAAGTGGCAGTTTTCGCCCAACATCGAGCTCAACTACGGTCTGCGCTACGATCACTCGACCGGATATACCAGCGGTTTCCAATGGAGCCCGCGCATCGGACTCAACATCTGGGACGGCGGTAAGAATACCGCACACGTCTATTACGGCAAGTTCTATGCCGCCCCACTGCTGGAAGACGTGCGTCAGGATTGCGTCGTCCTGCAAGGTTGTACCGGTATACCGGTCTACAACCTGAAGCCCGAAAGCGACTCGTATTTCGAAACCGGCTTGGTGCACACGTTCAGTAACCAACTCTCCGGTTCGATCAACGTTTTCCGTAAAACCTCCGTGAACGTTCTCGACACGACGCAGCTGCTGGACACGCCGCTGTTCGCAGTGTTCAACAATGCGATCGGCCTCGACACCGGCATGGAGTTGCGGCTAAACGGCCGCGTTAGGAACGGTAATCAATGGTTTGTGACCGGAACGGTTTCCGGATCGTACGCCGCCTGCGTGTCGGGCTCGACGTTCTTGTTTCCGCCCAATACGAACGTGCCCGGCCAATCGTGCGTTTCGCAACTCTCGCCGGAAGACCACGATGAGACGGTTGTATCGACCGCCGGCTACACCTGGCGGTTCGGCAACGGCAAACAATGGTTCACCACGCTGCAAGGCAACTACGGCAGCGGTTTTCCGGTGGAATTCGAAAGTTCGAACACCGTGCTCAGCGGACGTCTACCGGCGCACACCACGTTCGATCTGGCGGCGGGACGCAGCCTAACGCCGGGCCGCGGAACCGATCGAGGGCTCGGGGTCTCGTTCATCGTGACAAATATTCTCAATCACCAGTATCCGATTAAAGTCGCCAACGGATTCAACACGACGCAGATCGCAAACGGCACCAACGTGCTCTTCCGCCTCAGCGCGCCGTTCTGAGGGGTTGCCAAGTGCCACTGCGGAGGACTCCCTGGGAGAACCGAGGGATTAGGTGGCAATGACGGATCTCTCTAGCCGAAGGCTCGTCGTCACCGGCGGCGCCGGTTTCATCGGAAGCGCCCTGGTTTGGGCGTTGAATCGTCGCGGCATCGACGATATCTTGATCGTCGATCGCCTCGACGAAACGGAGAAGTGGAAGCACTTGGTGCCGCTGCGCTTTGCCGACTACGTCGATGCCGACGATTTTTTGGCGCGTGCCATCGATGGCGACGACTTCGGCGACGTCGGGACGGTTCTGCACTTGGGCGCGTGCTCGTCGACGACCGAGACCGATTCCGATTACTTGATGCGCAATAACTTCGAATACACCAAGCAACTGGCGCTGTGGGCGGTCGATAACGCCGCCCGTTTCGTCTATGCGTCGTCCGCTGCGACGTACGGGGCACGCGAAACCGATCTTTCGGATCGTCTCGATCTTCGCGACCTGCGGCCGCTCAATATGTACGCGTATTCGAAGCAGTTGTTCGATCTCTACGCAGCGCGCACCGGACTCGACGGGGCGATCTGCGGGATCAAATATTTCAACGTCTTCGGACCGAACGAGGACCATAAAGGCAACATGCGCAGTTTAGTGCATAAAGCGTTCGAGCAGATCCGCGATTCCGGCATCGTGTCGTTGTTCAAGAGTTACCGGCCCGAATTCGCCGACGGCGAGCAACGCCGCGATTTCGTGTACGTGAAAGACGCGGTCGATATGACGCTGTTTCTCACGGAGTCGGACGCATCCGGTCTGTATAACGTCGGATCGGGGAAAGCGCAAACCTGGCTCGAGCTCGTGCGCCCGATCTTCGCAGCGCTCGGACGCGACGAGAAGATCGAGTTTGTCGATATGCCCGATCAACTTCGGCCCAAATACCAATATTCGACGTGTGCGCGTATGGAATCGCTGCACGAAACCGGATACGCAAAGGCGCCCACGTCGTTGTCCGACGCGGTGTCCGACTACGTTCGTCAGTATTTAATCCCGGGCAAATCGCTCGACCCAGCCGACGAATCGGCCTCATAAAAGAAGGGACTCGATGCCACAACCGTCTCGTACCGATCGCCGCCGGCAAGTACGCGGAGGCCCGGGTTCGCCGCCGCCGCGGCGCGATCCGATGCTCTTCGTGTATATCGGCGTCGGCGTTCTCATCGTCGCCATTATCGGTATTTTCGCACTCATGCGCGTGCAGCAAGATCAGGCGCTAAAAGCGGCGTACGCAACGCCCAGCCCCGGCCCCAACGCGTCGGCAAAACCGGTCGCACTCGCCGACGGCGGGACGATCGGCACCGGGCATTTCAAGATGGGTAATACGCGGGCGGGTGGCGCGGGCGCGCCGGTTGACGGCATAACGTGCCTGTCGGAAGAGGGCGCGAATCTGCACATTCACACGCACCTCGCGCTGTACGACAACGGCAAGCAAATACAGATACCGAAATACATCGGATTCGCGCAAAATTCGGTCTTGGCGCCCAGGGGGTGTTTGTACTGGATTCACACCCACGATCAAACCGGAATCATCCACGTCGAATCGCCCGAAATCAATCCGCCGAGCGGCGGTCCGTATACACTAGGCATGTTCTTCGATATTTGGGGGCAGCCGCTCGATCGCAACGGCGTCGCGGGTCTCAGCGGCCCGGTTACCGCATACGTGAACGGCGCGCCATACGACGGCGACCTACGCGCTATACCGTTGCTATCGCACCAACAAATAACGCTGGAAATCGGGCAGCCGACGGTGCCTCCGCCCAACTACAAGTGGCCGCCGAACGACTAACGCAACGCGGTATCGAGAGCGTCGGCGAGATCTGAATATTTCAGCTCGCCGCTGTTCAAATAGGTAATTTTCCCATCGCGTCCTACGACCGCAAACGTGGGAAAGCCGCCCTGAAGGTAGCTGTTGGCAACGGTCAACGACGGATCGTACGCGATCGGATAGACGACCTTGAAGCGCTGCATCCAGGCCAGTACGTCGGCTTGCGACGCCGCCGTCGTGCCGTCCATTCCTTGATTGCTGCCCGAAACGCCGATAAACGAAGCGCGCGATTTATACGCATCGTACAGCCGGTCGACCACCGTCGTCATGCGCTGGCAGTGCGGACACCACGTCGCAAACACTTCCAGCAATACCGGTTTCCGCGCTTTTTGCATGTCGAACAATCCGCCCGTTGTCGGCAGAACGAACTCCGGAGCGATCGTTCCAACGGCCGCTTGACCGAGCGGTGGAGGTTGCGATGCCGATTCGACGCGGTGCGAGGGCGCGGCGAAGTGCCACACGATCGCGCCGGCGATGATGGCCAGAATGATTGCCGCGGTTGCAACGGCGAGGTTTTTCTGATTCACGACTTGCGCAATCTCCTATCGACGGACAGCGGGCCAGGCGCTCCCAACGCGACGACGGCACCGACCAGAGCGAGTCCAAGGTCGACCGCTACATGCGGCCAATCGGCAGTTGCGGTATCGTTCGGGCCAAAGCACCCACACGATGCCGGAATGCCGCGCACAACTGCCGAGGCGATCGCAGCGGCGTACACCAGGAACTGCGCGCAGGCCACCCAGGCTGCGACGCGCGTGAACAGGCCGATCGTAAGATACAGTCCGGCGAGTACTTCGAAGTAGGGCAAACCCAACGCGAGCGGCGCGACGACGTCCGCGGGCAAGAGACGAAAGCCTGCGATGGCGGCCGCCAGCTGTTCGGGATGCGGGATTTTGAATGCGCCGGCCGCGATCAGCGTCGCGCCCAAGGCGACGCGTAACAACAACACAATCACGGACATCGCCATTTGGTTGGGCCGCGCGGCGCCGTGGCCCTGTCGCCGACGGATTTACTATGCCGCCGATGCCGCGGGGCGTACAATCGACGTATGTTCCGCCGTTGCGCGGCGATCGCGTCGCTCGTCCTGCTCGTTGCGTGCAGCAGCCGTCCGGCTGCCGCCGACTTCACGCTCGTTTCGGACTCCGGTACGGCATGGCGCCTGTCGGGCCGGCACGCCACGGTGCTCCTTTCGTTCGGCTTTACGCACTGCGCCGATACATGCCCGGCGCTGCTCGCACGCTTGTCGCGTCTGGCCGCTTCCGCGCGAGCACGCGGCCAAAAAGTCGAGGTTGCGATGATTACCGTCGACCCGCAACGCGACCGGCCGCGCCAACTGCGTGCCTTCGTTGCTCGTTTTCCGGGCGTCACCGGATTGACCGGAACGCAAACGCAGATCGACGCAGTCGAGACCGCCTACGGCGTGTGGGCGCAACGCCTGCCGAAGAAAAACGGCAACTACGATTACGCGCACGCCACCGCAATCTATTTTATCGATCCGAACGGACGCATGGCTGCCGTTCGCGACGACACCGACACGGATGCATCGCTGCTTTCCGCACTCAACCGGACGGGCACGTCGTGATCGCAGCGATTTTCGCCCTCGTTTCGTTGCTTCCGGTACACGGCGTCGTGGTACAGCATGCCGGCCCGAATCGCGCCATCGTACGAACCGACACGGTGCAAGGCACGTTGCCGAGTGGAATTCGGCTGGTTCGCATTCCTAAAGGAATGGAACGGCTACCGGCGGATACCGGGTTCGACGCGATGCTCGATCGATCGACCGCGCCCTGGACGCTCGTCGAACCGGTGGCAGCCGGCCCGTTTGCACCCGGCGTTCCACAGCCGGGGCGCGTGATTACGGTACAACTCGGATCGCGGCTTCCGCGTGCATTGCTGGTTGACCAAAACGCCCGGCCGGTGCAGTTGCAGACGGCCTTTGCCGGTCGAACGACGCTGCTGTCGTTCGTCTTTACCCGCTGTCCCGATCGTACGCTCTGTCCCGCGATTAGCGGTAAGTTTGCTTATCTGCAGTCGCACCTCGATCCCAAGCGCTTCGCGCTGGTCGAAATAACGCTGGACCCGCCGTACGATTCGCCGCAAGTGCTGCAGCGGTATGGAGCCGCCTACGGCGCCCGAGACGAGTCGTGGAGCTTGCTGACCGGACCGGGTTCGACCATCGTGCGGTTGCTCGATGAGTTCGAAGTTCCGTCGCTGCGCCTAGCTTCCGACAACTTCTTACACGGCGACAAGCTGTTTATCGTCACGCCCCAAGGGCGCGTGGGATCGATCGTAGACACGGCCTCTTGGGATCCGCAAGCGGCGCTCGCCGAGGCGCAGTCCATCGAGGGGATGGGCAGCAACCCATTCGAGCGATTCAAACTGTCGTTACTCGCGAACGTCGTGGCGTTTTGCGGCGGCAGTCAAATGGCGGGAATCGTCATGCTCGAGCTGGCGTTATTCGTCGTCATCGTCGTAGTCGTCGCGGCCGGCCTTTGGTGGGTCGCCCGGGTGCTATGGGCTAAGTAGGTCCGCTGTCCGGAAGGGCCGTTCGAGCGGTTGGTGATAAACTGCCAACTTCATGGCAGCATCCCGCAGGCCCGACGAGGCGCCGTCTGACCAACAGACGGCGTTCCTTGAAAGCGTCGTCGAGCAATATGGCAAGGCGACCTATAACTTCGCGCTGCGCCTGACGGGAAATGAAGCCGACGCTCGGGATCTCACGCAGGACGCCTACGTCCGGGTGTATCGGGCCTGGCGCAGCTTCAAACCCGGCACGTCGTTCCTCTCGTGGATCTACCGAATTGTAACGAATTTACACCGCGACGAACTTCGGCGGCATAAAGGACGTTATCTGGTTGAACTTCCCGAGGAGAACGATTCCCGCGCATTGGCCGGAGCGACGCTGACCGAAACGCCGATCGACGATTACGTCGAGCGGCAGTTCAGCGAACCGATCGCTCGTGCGCTGGATGGGCTCTCCACGGAGCAGCGCCGGATCGTGGTCCTTGCCGATATCGAGGAGTGTAGTTATCAAGAAATCGCAACGATCGTCGGCTGTTCGGTGGGAACGGTCCGCTCCAGACTTCACCGCGCACGAACGCAATTGCGCAAACTGATCGACCGGCATATGAAGACGTCAACATCATGAACGATACACATCCGACCTTCGAGGAACTCATCGACTACGCTCACGGCGAATTGGCGCCCGCTCGCGATGCCAGCCTGCACGAGCATTTGGCCGCGTGCCCGGATTGCTTCGAAGCATACCAGGCAGAGTTACAGGTCGGCGACTTGCTCCGCGCACACGCGCGCGAGACAGAGCGCGACCTGCCGCTTGGATTCGCGCAGGCGATCGTTCGCAATGCGACCGAGCGCCGCGTGAGCTTCTGGGAGCGGTGGTCGTCGTTGCTTCGTCCGCTGGCCGCCGTTCCGATCGCAGCGGCCGTCCTGCTGGTCGCATATTTCGGATTCGCTCGCCACGGCGGCACTCCGAAACGCTTCGACCCGTCCTACTATTTAGAAGATCACGCCGCACTCGCCGCCAGCGTACCGTTTGAAGACGCCGCCGCGCTGCCCGCAATGCTGACGTCCGACGAAACGCCCGAAAGTTCCGACAGCACTCCATGAAGCGCATCGCGATTTCTGCCGGTTTAGCCGCCGCTGCCGCAACGCTGTCGATCTCGTCGGCATCGCCGGCGCGCGACCAGGTCGATGCGATCGTGTATGCGGCGTCCAGCGCGCAGGCCGGATTGACGTACACGGGCGTCGTGCAGTCGATCGTGTTCGGCGGTGAAGACGGCGAGGCCGCGGTCTATCGCGTCGAGCATCGTCCCCCAGGATTGACCGAGCGCACCTATCTGTCACCGTTACGGCTCAAGGGCGACGTCGTACTCGTGCGTGGAACCGAAGGGTACTTCGTCGATACCAAGCGACGCCGCGTCGTCGAAACCGAAAACGATGCGACGCGCGATCCGATCGGGCGCGACGATAACTACACGCTGATCAAACAGAACTACCGTGCCGATTCGCATGCCGACGAGACGTTCGACGGCCGGCACGTCAAAGTCGTCGGCCTCGTCAATCGCTATACCGGATCGACGACCATGGTCATGCGCGTCGACGATTCAACCAAGCTCGTTCTCGACCGGCAAGAATACGCACCGGACGGAACGCTGCTATCCGAAACTCGCTTTCAAGAAGTTCGCTACGTCGCGACGCTGCCCAACAGCGATTTCCAAGTGCCGTCGAAGTACACCGTGGTGCACGGTCCGACGTTCGGGGTTTCGACCAAGGATGTTTCGAGCGTCGTTCGCGATGCCGGCTTCGCGGCGCGCGTGCCTAAAACGTTAGCCGAGGGATTCTGCGCCGTCGAAGGTCACAACGCGACGGTGCATTCCACTGCGACGGTGCACGTGCTGTACTCGGACGGTGTGCGAACCGTTTCGATCTTCGAAAACAACGCCGGCGCGGCCACCTCGCGCGAGGGCGAATCTTCGACGCGTGTCGGAAACAACGACGGCCAGTATCTCGAGCGCGGACGAAATACGCTGCTTACCTGGAACGACGGCACGCTGCGCTACACGCTGGTCGGAGATCTCAGCCTGGACGAGCTCAAGAAGCTCGCCGCCTCGTTGACCCCGTAACTCGAAACCCCCATAACGAAGAGGCCCCCGCTTTCGCGGAGGCCTCTTTTGGTGTTACGAGTCCGGAGTACTAGATGCGAATGTTCGCCGTGAAGTACATCTGGAACGGGGTGACCGTCGAGCTACCGTTTTGGTTGAAGGGTCCGAACAACGGGTTGTACGGGTACTTCACAAACGGTTGAACGATCGATCCGTTGAAACCGGCCGGGTTGGCCGTGTTTCCGACCGGATTGATTTCGCCGATGAATCCGCCCGCGCCGTATGCGCAGACGTTATGATTCCCGGTCGTCCACGGTGCTTGCGTGCCGCCCCAACACGTGTTGAGGATGTTGGCGAAGACCGCATTCAGCGTGACACGGGGAGAGACTTGATAGCTCAGTTGTGCGTTCATCGCAATCAGGTTCGGTTGCGTGAACGAGCCGAGCGGATCGAAGACGCCCGTGTAGGTATCGGGAACCGCGGTCAACTGACCGCACGACAAGCCGTCGTAGCGGCCGCCACCGTTTGCGCCGGCAACGCCGGGCAGAACGGCACCGCACGCCGCCGGGATCGATTCCCGGATTGGTTTGCGGTACGCCGTATTTACCGCCGCCTTCGAACTGGAAGGACGGGGTAAACGTGAAGCGGTCGTGCTTGTAGTTTAGGATGAGCGATGCGAAGTACGGTACACCGTACGCCGCAGCGCCGCTCCCGATGCCGCCCGGGAAGATGTCGAACGTCGGGAACGCCGTTCCCGGGTCGATCTGCGGCTGCGGGTTATTCCAGTACGGGTTGCCGACGTCGCCGGCCGGTTACACGGCTGTACACCGGAGACGCCGCTGGTCGTGTAGCAGGGAGCAGCAGCAACGCCGGTGCTCGTTGTGCCGCACAGCGGAACGTGGTTGTAGCCCGTCTTGCCGACGTACTTGCCACCGGGAGCACATGCCGACGTGTAGGCGTTGTAGTCCGAGATGACTTGGTTGGTGCCGGTGATCACGGTCGTGCCGTACGCACCAGAGGCCAACGTTCCGTAATGGATGTACGAGTTAGTGTACGTGAATGAGAAGACGCCTGCGAAGCCGTTGCGTGCGAAGTCACCTTTTTGGAACTGGAATTCCACGCCTTGGCTACGCTGGTCGCCGACGTTCAGGCCTGAGATGAACGCCGTTTTCTGATCCAAAAAGAAGTTTTGGATCTGGTTTTGCGTCTGACGCAAGAACGGCGTGAGCTTGAACGACATGTCGGTTCCCTTGAAAACGTGCTCCCACGAAAGATCGTAGTTGAGCGACGTCGAGGGCGCCACCGGGTAGCCCGGCGACGTACGACCGAACGCGTAGAAGTTGGTCGCATCGTAGTCGGCCAAGTCGTTCTGCAACGTATTATATTGCTCGAACGCTGCGTTCGGAGGCTCGTCGTAGCGGCCGAACGAGAAACGCAGCACGTTGGTCGGATTGACCGTGTACGTGCCACTGATACGCGGCTGCCAGACATCGTAGGTAAAGTTCGCCGGCGTATTCTGCCAGTTCGCGGCAGAGTAACCGGTCGGGCATGCCGCCGTCACCGGAATACCGAGGGTCCCGACTTTCGGGGTCGGTTGTCCGCTGATGTTATTGATGCAGTTGTCGATATTGAAGGCACGCGTGAAGAAATCACGCGCTACTCCCGTATCGGTGTTCGAGCCGTTGTACGTGTACGTATCGACGCGGCCGCCGAGGTTGATCAGCCACTTATCAGACGGACGAATCTCGTCGGTGATCGAGGCCGAAAAGAACTGGGGCACCACCTGGTTATAGGTCGCGTACAAGCCGTTTTCTGCCAACAGATACGTGCATTTCGTTGACCGGGTGTTGGGATCGGGACACGAGCCCGGCAGGTTCGCGGCCGTACCAGCGTTCAGGGTGCCCCACGTCGCCCATTCGGCTCCGCCGCCCTTGGCGCACGTCGTTAACTGTCCGGCGGGCGAGTAACAATAACCGCTATATGGATCCGCAGCATTTACTGCTACGGCAGCGTACGAGCGCGCGCCGCCGGTGTTCAGCATCTGCGTGTTGTTGGCACGAGTGCTATTCGCCGTAACGTACGAAGCGGTTACCGATAGCAAGTTCATCGGATTGAGCTGATCTTGGAACTGCAAGCTGCCGCCGCGGGTGTGCGAGCTCAGCTCGTAGTCGGGCGAACAACAGCCGGCATAATCGGCATACGTGGATTGCGGACCGTTTTGCAGCCAGTCGCTGTAATACGTATAGCCGTACAGCCGCAAGAACGCCGTGGATCCGAAGTTCTTGGTGTACTGCAGTTTGACGATCTCTTGGTTGTTCCAGATCGAGTCGCTGGCACTGTCCGGGATATTTTGGAACGCGGCAGTGCGGTTCTGGCTGTTCGGATAGTAATACGTATTGACGCAGCGCGAGCCAAGCGAGTTGAGGCCCCCAGCTGAGAACGTTCCACCGACAGCGCTCTGACAGTTCAGTTTATAACCGTCGATGTACACCGGCTGTCCAAGGCCGATGTTATTTGCGCACTGGGCGCCGCTCGTCGCGGTTCCACAACCGCTCGTTGACGTGATGTCGTTGGTCGACTGATAGAACAGATTGTGGAGAGACTCGCTGTCCCACAGCAATTGCACGTCGTCGCGACCGGAGTCGTTCTTGTGCGGAATATACATGTGGAGGTTCGCGACGACGTCGCGAGCTGCGATGGACGAGAGCAGCGCGTAGTTGAACGGGCCCATAGCGTACTGGGTGCCGCCCGCGTACGAGATGTCCGAGATCGGCGCTAACGGCGCGCCTGCCCAGTTGTCGTACGACGATCCGTTTTGGTTATCGAGATAACGGAAGTCTTGGTTATATCCCGCGACGCCGACGTAGTACGAGAACAGACGATCCGGGGTGGACCCTCCGACTTCGACTTCGGCGCGGTGGTAGAAGGTCGGCGTTCCGATTCCGAGCTGCCCATCGGCAGAGCCCGGGTAGGTGCCGGTCTTGATAACCTGGTTGATGAAGCCGGCCAAACCTTGGCTCTCCGAGTTGGCCGGGCTGGAACCAGCGTAGACTTGGACTTCCGCGTTACCCAGCGACGATGCCGAGCTGGACGGGTAGTTGTCGAACGAGCGGTTGATCGGCACGCCGTCAAACTCGTAACCGACTTGGTCGAAGTCGCCGCCGCGAATCGTGATCGTTTGATAGTAGCCGGTCTGGTTCATCGGCACGTACGCGCCGGGAACGCTGGCCACTGCAGAATATGCGGAGTTGAGCGCGCCGCCGCCACCCAAGGCTGCGGAAGCGTGCTGCATGGTCGAGTTGACCGAATACACATCCGAAGTCGTGCCCGACTTCACGAGTGAACCGGACGCCACCGCCGCAACGTGGGCGATGGTGCGTAACGATTGCGAGAAGCGAAGCGTTACGGATTGGACGGTGTCAGCAAAAACGGACTGACCCGGGACCGAGAGGTCCTGGTATCCGGTTTTGGTGACCGACACGGTGTACGTGTCAGGGGGCAGGGTAAGGAATGCAAAGTGACCGCTTGCGTCGGTCGTGTTGGTCGAAACGTTCGACGGGCTGGTAATTTGCACTCGAGCTCCCGCTACGGGAGCACCGGATCCGGCATCGAGGACCGTTCCGCTCAAACCACCCGTCGTGCCGGCCAGTGCCCATGTTTCCTGTCCGGCAAAAGCGACGAGTAGAACGAGAACGGTGACAACGTGCCGGAGAGATCTCCGGATCATAGTACCTCCTCAGATAGCAATGCCGCCCGGGCGCACCAATGGTGCGACCTAAGCAACTAGACTCCAATTCGTGGCGCCCGGCGCCTGTCCTTGAGAGCTTTCTGAGAATTACGAGAGGAGGCAGGCGATCGTCGGCGGGATGGCGCCCCGATCGGCACCGCTCGGCTCCGGAATGCCGCCATCGTTCGCGTCCGCGACGGCCCCTATGCCCTCGGTCAACGCGTCGATGAGGTAGCCGCCCTCTAGCACGTAGACGACCCGCGAGTCGCACCACCGTGCGGCCGCGCGGCGTATCGCCCCGGCGATCCCTCGGGTCGCCGCAACATCCACCCCAAGGTCCCCCACCGGATCGCCGGCGACGAAATCGAACCCGGCACTGACGACAATCAGATCGGGACGAATGCGATCGGCCGCGCGGGCCACCAGCCGTTCCCAGATCGCGACGAAGGCTTCGGTCGAGACCCCGGAGGCCGGGAGCGGCACGTTGAGGATCTCGTCGGCTCCGCGTCGCCCGCTTCGCCTCCCGGTTCCCGGATAGGCCGGCCAAGCATGTGTGGAAGCGTACGAAAGACCGTCGCCTGCAATGGCCTGCGTTCCGTTCCCGTGGTGGTAATCGAAATCGAGGACGAGCACCCGCCCGCCGTGTTCGGCAAGGAAATGCCGCGCGGCGACAGCGACGTTGTTGAAAACGCAAAATCCCATGCCGGCATCGGGTTCGGCATGGTGCCCAGGCGGGCGGACCAGCGCGAAGGCTCCCGTGTTACCTCGCACGGCAGCATCGACAGCGACGATTGCCGCGCCGGCAGCGCGATAAGCGGCTTCTCGGGTGCCCGGCCCGACGAGCACGTCGCCGGTCGATAGGTAGCGCGCGACCGAAAGCCGTTCGGTTTCGCGATGTACGAGATCGAGATATGCCGGCGTATGTACGCGCAGCAGTTGCCCGGCCGTCGCGTCGGCGGCCGCAAGTTCTTGGGAGATGGCGCCGGCGGCACGCAGTCGAGCCGCCACCACCTCAACCCGCTCGGGTGCCTCCCAATGCGGTACGCCGCGCAGATGCTCCCCGAAGACCGGGTCGGTTACGAATATCAGTGCCCGTGTTTCGAGGTCGAAGCGGTGTGGCAAGTCGCGGTCGACGACTTCTGCACGTTGGTGTAGTCCTTCGTGCCTTTGCGCATCATCGGGAGCAATCGCTTATATGCGGCGACCGCCTTGCTGCACTGATTGGCGCCTTGATACGACTTGGCCGCGATGTACAACAGCGTGGGATTCTGATCGAGAAACCCGTGAGCGTTGTGATCGAGAACGTCGAAGATCTTTGACGCTTCTTTGTAGTTGCGCAACTCGAAGTCGGCCCCGGCAACGCATCCTAACGTTTCGGGCGAGCGCTGAATTTCGAAACTGCGGCTGCACGAATCGCGCGCGCCGGAATAGTTGTGCGTTTGCGAATACGCCTGTCCCAGCAATGCAAAGCCTTGAGCGTCGGGCGACACTTGCGTGTATTTCTTGAAATAGCCGACGCTATCGTTGGCGTGACCGGATTGCATGGAGATCTCGCCCAGCGTGAGCAACGCCGGTCCGTTATTCGGATCGATTTGCAACGCCTGCTGCAGTTTCACGGTGGCCTTGTCGAGCTGATGCTGCGACGCGTAGTACGTGCCGTACGCTACGTATCCGGAGGCGATCTTTGGATACTGCGTTATGACCTGCACCAGGATCGCTTCGCCTTGCGGATATTTCTTTTCGGTAACGAAGTAGGCGGCTTTGCGCTCCATGATGAGCGCCTTATCGTCGTCGCTCGGCGCCGCGACCACTGCATCGTCGTAGGCGGCGGAGGCCTGCGCGTCGTCGTGCTGCTTGGCGTAGAGGTCGGCCTTATACACCAAAGCCTGGACGCTCTTCGGATCGATCGTCAACGCGCGATTGATCGTTTGAATTGCCATCGGAATATTGTTTTGCTGCGCGTATGTCGTCGCGATCTGATAGATCGGCGAAACGTCCTTCGTGTTGAGCAGATAGGCCTGTTCGAACGAGGCGCGAGCGTCGTCGAACTTCTGCTCGGCCGCATACACGCTACCGAGCGTCATCAACGCCTCGGGTTCGGTTTTATTGAACGTCGCGCCGCGTTTCGCAACGCGCTCGGCGTCGGCCGGACGATTCTGCTTGAGATACACCTGGGCGAGCTGCGCGAGCACGCCTAAGTTGGTCGGGTCGAGATTCGAGGCTTGTTCCAAATCGTAGGTTCCGACTTGGTCGTTACCGAGCTGCTCCATCGCAACGCCGTCGAAATAGTACACCTGCGCCGTTTTGTCGCCTATCTGAATGAGATGATGGCTCAACTGTACCGCGAGATCGGGTCGATTGATCTGCAAGAATTCGGCGGCAAGCGCTGCCATCGTCTGCTGATCGTTCGGATTCGCTTTCAGCTTGGCTTCGAGCCGCGGAATCGCGACGTTTGGCGGCTCCGGGCTAGCCGTCGGTAACGCCGACGGTACCGGTGAAGGCGTCGGCGACGATTTGCTGCCGCCGAAAAGTCCGGCTTGCGCGGCAGGCGTCGTCGCGGCGAACGCTCCGGCCGTGCCGGCAACGACGATGAGCGAGAGGATAAGTCGTTTCATGATTCCTTACGTTCGCCTACGACGACGCGTTGGCGGATTCGAGTAATTTCGTTAATTCCGGAACGATTGCAAAGGCGTCTCCCACGACGAGCAGGTCGGAGAATTCGCCGATGGCAGCCGAAGCATCTTTGTTGATAGCAACGATCGTACCGGCCGAGCGCATGCCGACCTTGTGTTGGATCGCTCCCGAGATGCCGACGCCGATGTACAGGTTCGGCGTGACGGTTTTGCCGGTCTGGCCGATCTGCAGGCTGTAGGGTACCCATCCGGCATCGGCTGCGGCCCGCGAAGCGCCGACGGCGCCTCCGAGCGCACGGGCTAAGGGCTTGAGCATGGTATCGAACGGTTCCGGTCCGCCAAGACCGCGACCGCCGGCCACGACGACGGGTGCCTCCTCGAGTGCCAGTTCGCCCGCGCCTTCTTCTACATCGCGCTCGATCTTGGCAACGTACTGCTTGCCGGCGGGCTTCTCGATCGCTTCAACCTGCGCGCCGGCTCCGCCGGCTTGCGCCTGGAACGCGTTCGGACGAACCGTAGCGATTCCGTAGTCGGCCGGCTGGATGGTGCAGGTCGTCACGAGCGCTCCGCCCATCTTCGGCGCCGTACAGGCGACCGCGCCGTTATCGACGTGGAATTCTGTGACGTCGGCCGCGAGGCCGGCCTTGAGACGAGCACTGAGACGGCCGGCGACGTCGCGGCCCGACAACGTGTTGGGAACCAGCAGCAACGCCGGTCCGATGGAACCGGCAACGGCCGCGACGTAGTCCACGACCGGGTCGAGCAAAAAAGCGTCGACGTCCGAATCCTCGCTTACGTGCACGATGTCGATCGGATAGGCGGCCAGTTGCGCGGCGAGTCGCTGCGCGCCACCACCGAGAATCACCGCGTGCGCTTTGCCACCAAGCGCGTCGGCCAGGGCTCGAGCTTGCGTAGCCATTTCGAAGGTGACCTTGCGGGTCTGTCCGCCGCGGTGCTCGACGTAAACGATGACGTCTTTCATCCTAGGCCAGCCTCTTCTCGCGTAGAAATTCAAAAATCGCGGCCGCCCCTGCGGCACCGTCTGCAGCCTCCACGACGCGGCCACGTCCGCGGGCCGGCGGCGGCGCGAAGCTCTCGATGGCGACTTTCGACCCTGCAGCGCCGACCGGCGATTCCAGCTCGAGGTCGGCAGTCGACAAGGCGGCGATCGTCTTTTTCTTGGCTCCCATGATGCCCTTAAGCGATGCGTATCGTGGCTCGCCAAACGTCAGCGCGGTCGTGAGCAACGCCGGTAGCGCAACATCGACCGTTTGATAGCCGGTGTCCGTTTCGCGCTCCACGCTCAAACGATTGTCGGTAATTTCCGCCTTGCGCGCATTAGTAACGCATGGCACTTGCAGATGCTCCGCGAGCGAACCCGGGACCGCGCCGGTGCTTCCGTCGTCCGTGAGTCCGCCGACGATCAAAAGGTCGAATCCGATTTTGGATAACGCACGCGACATCGCGAGCGACGTCGTCCAAACATCGCTGCCGGCCAGCGCGGGGTCGCTCAGAAAGACGGCTTCGTCGGCACCCATCGCGAGCGCTTTGCGCAACGTCTCTTTTAGCGCTTCAGGCCCCATGCTAAACACCGTGACGGTCGACCCGGGCGCGCGTTCGCGTAATTGCAGCGCGGCTTCGAGCGCGTACTCGTCGTACGGATTCAGCACCGTCTCGACTCCGGTCCGCACCAAATGCTTGGTTTGCGGATCGAGGCGCTTCTCGGCGTTTGGGTCTGGAACAAGTTTGACCGTTACCACGATCTTCACGTGGATTATAGACCTCCTGGCAAAGGGCGTGGAGAACCTGGCGCTATTGGTTTTTCCTGCTTGTTAGACCTGCTGGGGACCAGAGGTGCGCCGGGCAACGCTGAGAACCGGGGCTTCATGCATCGTTGGATTCGTCTTTTTGCGGCAGTCGCCGCGTTTGCGGCGGCAATGGCGGCAAGGAACCAAGCGCAGGCCGCCCCGACCGTCACCTTGGTTCTCGACGCATCCTCGGCGGCGCGCGGGATCATGTACGTTCACGAAACCGTGCCGGTGACGCCGGGCCGGTTTACGTTAGTCTATCCAAAGTGGATCCCCGGCGAGCACGGGCCGACCGGCCCGCTGAACGACCTGGCCGCATTGCGCATTTCGGGCGGCGGAAACTCGCTCGACTGGCGTCGTGACGATATCGATATGTACGCGTTTCACGTGACCGTGCCCCCGGGCGTACAAACGCTCGACGTGAATTTCGACGTTCTCATGAACGCGCCGCACGACGTGATGTCGACGCTATCGCTGGCGATCGTCAACTGGAATCGCGCAATACTGTATCGAGACGGCGTGAATTCTCGCGATTATCAAATCAAACCGTCGATCGTGCTCCCGCCGGGTTGGCAGTACGCAACGGCGCTCCGCGACCCGGTACAAAACGGAAATCGAGTCGACTTCGCCGTCACGTCGCTGGAGATGCTCGTCGATTCACCGCTCGATCTCGGGCGGTTCGTTAAAAAATGGGATCTGTGGCAAGACGGAACCGCATTCGTGCAACTCGTCGCGTTCGCGGACCAGCCGCAGGATCTCGATATCCCTTCCGACCTGCTCTCGGCGTATAAGCACGTTCCGGCCGAAGCATTCGCAATGTATGGATCGCGGCATTTCTACGACTATCACGCGTTATTGACGCTGAGCGATTCGGTCGACCCGCAAGGCATCGAACATCATCAATCGAGCGACGATCGGGCGGACACCGGTTTCCTTACCGATCCGGACGAGTCGCTGGCCGACGGTGACTTAATCACGCACGAGTTTTCGCACTCGTGGAACGGCAAATACCGGCGCCCCGCGGATTTAACGACGCCGAACTTTCAAGTGCCGATGCGTACCGATCTGCTCTGGGTGTACGAGGGCATGAATCAGTATCTCGGCGACGTGCTCTCGTTTCGGGCGGGCATCCGCGAACCGAAGAAATATCCGGAATACCTGGCAACGGTGTATGCCGACGAAGATCTGGAGTCGGGGCGTTCGACGACGCCGCTGATCGACCTCACGACGAGCGCACCCTATTTGTATCAAGCCCAAGGTTCGTACAACTCGATCCGCCGCAACTCCGGCGATTTTTATGTTGAAGGCGAACTGTTGTGGCTCGACGTCGATACGATCATTCGTGCGCGGTCGCATGGCGCGCGCTCTCTCGACACATTCTTGCACCGTTTCACGGCGCCGCCGGTAACCGGACCGATGGTCAACACCTACACCCGCGAACAAGTCGAACGATTGTTGGGTGAAGTCGAACCGTACGATTGGCAAGCCTTTTTTGAAAAGTACGTGTACCACCCGACCGAACATCCGCCAACCGACGAACTCGAGCGCTCGGGTTGGAAGATCGCCTACACCTCCTCGCCAAACGAATTCCTCGAAGCGAACGGCGACGGCGGAGTCGCCGGCTGGTATTCATTTGGAGCGTCGATTTCTGCAAAGGGAACGGTTCGCGACGTTCGCACCAACTCGCCGGCGTGGGCGGCAGGACTGGCTCCGGGTATGGTTATTCAAGCCGTTGCCGGACAGGCGTTTTCGGGCGGCGCATTCCGGTACGCGCTGCGGGCTACGAAGGGCGGAAGCGGATCGATTCCGTTAATCGTGTCGCAGAACGGCTGGTTCCAGACGCTCAACCTCGACTACCACGGAGGTATCTTGTATCCGCATCTCGAGCGAATCGACGGCACGCCGGACATGCTCGGTGAAATCACCGCGCCGCACGCGAAATAGCGCCTGCATAATGCGCCGGATTGCAGGCGGCTTCTTCGCCGCCTGTGTGCTCGCACTCATCGCAACCGCGCCGTCGATGGCGGCGTCAAAGACCGCCGTTACGTTCTTCTCGCCGTGGACGTCTGGCGGCAATCTGAGGTCCGATTTTCATGTCGTCGAAACGGTTTCGGGGTATTGTTGGACTGACTCGATCTCGACCAGCCGTGGCGATGCGTATCGTTGTATGTCCGGCAATTCGATTTACGATCCATGCTTTGCGCCGGCGAAACGCCCCCACGCGGTCGCGTGTTCGAACGACCCGTTCGCGAAACGCGTCGTGCTGTTCAAACTGACGAAGCCATTGCCGTCTGCCCCAACGCCGATGACGCAATATTTGCAGCCGCACAATCAACCGTGGGGCCTACTCTTGACGAACGGCGAGAAATGCGCCTTCGAAACCGGCGCAACCGACGCGGTGCATGACGAACGCCTCAACTATCAGTGCAAGGACCCGAGGTGGATCATCGGCCTCCCCGATCATTCGACCGCGTTGTGGACCGCACAGAGCGTCAACTGGCCGAACAAGCGCATCACGCACGTCTCGATCGCACAAGTGGTCTTTTAGCAGCCCTATTCGATGGGCTGGCTTGGCGCTAGGTTTGGAATAGGCTCGCCGGCATGTTTCGGCCATTGACCCCGATCGAAGATCCAATCCGGTTCGGTATCGGGAAATGTGACATCCGTCACGCTCCATTTACCGAGTCCGTTCCGCCCAACACCATCGGCATCGACGTTCACGAGATGACCGCCGATCTTCGCGGCGTTCACCGTGACGAAATACGTGTAATATTCGCCTGGGTCGGCGACCGTACGCTCGGCCAAGTACCGAATCGGGAGGTTCGATGCCGTGTCGATCCAGACTTCGCGAAGCACGTTATGGGAGGGATTTCGCAGGGGTGAAAACGCCAAATGATACGCCGACGTTCCGTTCAGTTGCTCGATTCCACGATCCTCAATCCGATACGGGACGCCACCGATAGCGGTAACGGTCGCGATTACGGGCGGCGGAGAATTCGTCGGCTGCGGTTCCGCGTCGAAGAAGTCTGGTCGTGCGGGCCGTACGAATCGCAAACCGAAATCTGCGGCCGGAAAATCCCCTAACCGAAAGATATTCGACACTGCCATATAATCGTTCGGCCCCGTTACTACGCGCGGCGCTGGATGCGCTATAACCTCACCGCGCCCGTCGTGGAGTGCGACGATCACGGCGTCGCCATCGCGCATTCGAACAACGACGCGGAGGACGTCGCGTTCGTTGGTTCCGTTCACTGCCTGGCTTTCGTTTCGAAAGGTGAAGGCGACGTAGTTCGGTTCCGGCAGCGCGTTGACCGCACGCTGCATTCGTTGAAAAATACAGGTTGCCGTACATTGCTGGGCCGGAGCGCTCGCGGCGGACATCGTGCGGGTTTTTAGTTGACGGGCGGCTCGCTCGTTAACCCCAGAGCGTACACCACACCGTTATCGTCAACACCAACGGTCAGATACATCGACCCGGTCGCGTATTTCAGACTGTAGATCGACACCTGTCCGGCCAGCGTTTGGGCGTTCTTAACAAAGTTCCATGCGGGCGCGCCCGCGCTGTCGAGGCGACGCGCGATCGCGTTTTCAGCCGAATCGGTGAACGCTGCATTAACGTCCTGCGTAAGTTTCGACCGATTCAGTTGGCCCGCGGTTAGTTGCTGGTAAATGCCGTGAGCGACCGTTCGTACCGACGGATTCTCTGCTGCATTCGCTTTTTGCATATCTGCGCGCGACGGCACGTAACCCCAGGGAACTCCCGGGCCGGTGAAATCGTTTTGAAGCGGCCCCCCTCCTTGGGCAAGGGCGGGAACTGAAAAAGCCGCTGCGATTGCAACGGCGAGAGTAAAAGCCCGAAAGTACATCATGACCTCCTGGATTTCGAACGCTTCGTAATTACTTACATCATACCACCAACCGCCCCGAGTTAGTCCCTAGGGGGCTCACAGCAACCCGATTTTAGGGCGTTAGAACTCTCGACCCGTGACGATCCCGGGCAATTCGACTTTCCGCAAACAACCAGGCAAGCAGGCAGACTCTTTTGAACATGGCTCCAAGAATCCGGCAAGCACGATGCTCGTTAGGGGAAGCCTGCAATGCGTTCGAATCGTTGGAGCCTTTTAGGAATCTTCATTGCCTCGCTCGTAGCCGGCTGCAGCGGCAGCGTCGCAACCGTGCCAGAACCTACGTTTTCAACGGGGCCGGTCGTGCTCGGCCGCGGAACCGTTGCCGTCGTCGACCGGCAACCCTCGGTTACAAAAGTCTTGATCTTTCCGCCGAATAGCGACACGTTCACCGGCGAAATTTCGATCCACACCTCGCGACAGATCGCCAACTCGGCGGCATTCGACCGTCGAGGACGTCTCTTCGTAGGGCTCAACGATCCGTCGGCCGGTGGCAAGTACGAGGTTCTCGAGTTTAACGTTCACACGCTCAAACTCGTACGCGACATCACGAATCTACCGTCGTGGTCGCGCAGCTCTGTCGCTACCGACGATGAAAACGTGCTGTACGTCAACACCAAGTCGCTCGTCGGCGGCGATGTCAAGCTCTACCGGCCGGGCGAAACTAAGCCTTCGATCGAAATAAAAGACCACCACAGCCCGGTATCCATGACCGTCGCGGGCGGTTCGCTGTGGGTTGGATTCGAAGGTGCCTTCGCCGACGCGTTAGCGCGGTATCGTCTGCGCTCTACAAATCGAACGTGGTTTGAGACGATCGGCAATCATTTGCCGCTCAAGCTAGCGGTCAATCCGGGCGGCTCGTTGATTGCTGCGAAGTTGTTCCGCAATTCAAAAAGCGCGGTCGACGTGGCCGACGTTAGCTCCGGAAAGCGCAAGCGAATCTTGGATGTCGGTCCCGAAGCGATGGCGAGCGACGATTCCGGACACCTATACGCGGCGGAATTGCGCGGCAAGATCCACACTTGCACGTTCACCGGCTGCTCGGGTTCTTTCGATACCGGTGCCACGAACTTGGCATTGGCCGTCAGCCCGATCGGAGGACTAGTGTACGTTGCGTGCATTGGCAAAACCAGCTTACAAGTCTTCGATCCGCGAAGCAGAAGCGTAACGTACATTCCGATTCAAGGCGGCGGCATTCTGAGCGCTATCGCGATCGAGCCGTAACACTCATTGGGATGGCCGGGACTCGAACCCGGACGCCCTTTCGGGCTGCAGATTTTCGCACCACTTCGGCTTTCGCCGCCGCAACGTATTGCGTTCGTGGTCCGGACTGTGCCTTGACCGTGTGAACGATTCGTTCAGGTAGGCCGCGCCCGTCCAGTCTCTACACCTTCCCGTTTGCACGGGCTTGGCTCGGCGTCGTCACGTCACGCGACAGAGAGTTCGCCGAATTTGAGCGCATCCCGCAAGCAGTTTCCAGGCTTGCGGCTCAACGTTAGGTTAAGTCTGCTGTGTCTACCGATTCCACCACCATCCCAAGGCTATTGTTCGTAGTGCTCTACGACGTCTTCGGTGCGCAAATGTGCGACCGACGGGTCTTGTCCGGCGTCGCGACGCGCGCGCCGTTGCCGCAGTAAATCCCAAAACCGGTCGAGCTGTACTTCGAGTGCATCGAGCCGCCCGCGATCCTCGTCGGATAGCTTGCCGTTCTCTCCGTGCTCGAGCAGCGCGTGCTCTTCGGTGACCAAGCTCGCGATGTGATCGCGAATCTGCGTGTCGTCCATTCGGGGTGTCCTTTCGTCGCCAGGTCGTGTGTGCGTCAGCGCCCGCCGGCTCCTTCTGCTTCTGCCCGCTCCACGCGATCCAGCAACACGCCTAACAGTAAATCCCAACGCGACGCAACCGAGCATCGCGCCTCCAGCAAGTCCAATGCGGTATCCAAAATCACGACGCCGGCCGGCAAGATGTCGGCACGCTGAACGCGCATGCCTCGCATGCGCTTACGCCGGTCGAGGTCGAGCGAGCACAACCGCCGCAGCACCCGTTGCAAATCGTCGCGCGATAGGTCGACCACGTCGCACCCCATCAAGCCGCCTCGCGCGATCGCGGCTGCCGTGGAAGCCGAGCCACCCACGAGTGCCACCTTCGCACCTCGCTCGAAACCACCCAGCGGCTCCAGCGCAATGCGTGCCAGCGCGCGAGCACGTTCGACCGCCGCGTCCGATACCGGACCGCTCCGGCCGCTTAGCTCGGGAACCGCCTCGGTGAGCACGACCGCTCCGATCTCGCAAGAGACGGCAGCGTCCGGCTCGGTCCCCGACCCAATGGCGAATTCGGTGCTGCCGCCGCCCGAATCGACAACGCCGATTCGCTCGCCCGGAATCGGGCGTACTGCCGCTGCGGCGCCGCGATAGGCTGCGCGCGCCTCTTCCGGCCCGCTCAAGACGTCCATCCGCACGCCGAATCGCTCGCGCACGAGCTCGAGAAAGACCGTGGCGTTGTCGGCTCGCCGAACCGCGCTGGTGGTAACGGCCCACAAACGGTCGTACCGGCCGCCTAACTCTCGATGCAGCCGGTCGAGCGCACGCAACGTGCGAGCGATCGCCTCCGGGCGCAAATCGCCGCTGCGGCCGAGGCCCTCGCCTATGCGAGTACCGATCGAACGCGCGAAGGGAACGCGAATCCCGTCGCCGTCGTAAGCGGCCAGCAGAGCGCGCGTGGAATTGGTGCCGACGGATAGGACGGCGCCCGTCACTCGTTACGACTCGTGTTGCGAGCGAAAGACTTGAGCGCGGCGTTTCTTGTGTAAGAAGTGACGCTGAGCCGACGGAACGCCGTCGCGCTCGTCCCACTCTTGCGTGCTCTGCAGATAGGCCGCGATCCGTTCGTCGAGCACGTCGTCGCTGATTTGCGGAACCAGCACGACGGTCGGGCGACGGCCGCTTTTGCGAACTTCGAAGGTCAGCTCGGCACGGCGCAACAGCGAATGTTGGTATTTCGCGCGATGCGCTTCGACGTCGGACGAGGGTGCGGTGGCGAGGTCGCCGCTGCCAAGGCGCACGGTCGCACCATAGGCGTTAAGGTTGATGACGATTCCGGCGGCTGGTTCGCTCACGGGGTGGTCGATGGCGCCGGGCTCACGAAAATGATCGCCTCGTTCGCACGAACCAGTCGAAGCCGGTCGTGAATCTCAGGGATAGCACCGAGCGGGTCTTGCAGCCGGCGGATTTCAGCACGTTGCGACGCCTGATGCTTTTGCATCGTGGTGACCTGCGTTCGAATCGATGCGAGCTTTTGGCTCATCGCGACGTTCTCGGCGATCGCCCGCGCGAACTGAATGCCGACCAGCGCAACGATCAACACGGCGATGCTCAGCGCTCCGATGCGGCCGCACCAGCGAACGAACTGCCGGAACGGATTGGTTCGTTTCACGAGGCGCCGGCAACCGGGTCGAGCGAGCGACCTTGCCATTGGCCCAGAGCACGGTACTTATCGTAGCGGCGGTCGAGGAGTTCGGCCGGCGGCAATGGCGCGAGTTGCGCCAGCGCGGCTGAGACCGTCGACCAGACGCGCGTTATCACGGCGTCCGTATCTCGATGCGCGCCGCCGAGCGGTTCGGGAACGATGTCATCGACGATTCCAAAATGTTGCAAGTCCTGTGCGGTTAACTTCAACCGTTGCGCTGCTTCTTCCGCCTTGCCGGCATCCGACCACAGAATCGCCGCGCAGCCTTCGGGCGACGCGACCGAATAGATGCTGTGCTCGAGCATGAGAACGCGGTCGGCGATGGCTAATGCCAATGCACCGCCGGAGCCGCCTTCGCCGATGACGGTGGCGATGATCGGAACGCGAGCGATCGTAAACTCGTGCAGGCACATCGCAATGGCTTCGGACTGAGCGTGCTCTTCCGACGTGATCCCAGGATCGGCACCCTTGGTATCGACCAGCGTAACGATGGGCACGGAGAGACGCGACGCCAAGGCCGCGAGCCGGCGAACTTTGCGATAACCCTCGGGCGCGGGCATGCCGAAATTGCGCTGAAGATTTTCTTTGGTATCGCGCCCGCGCTGCTGCCCGATGGCCATCACCGGACGGCCGTGCAACATCGCAAAACCGCCCACGATCGACGGATCGTCCCGGAATTGCCGGTCGCCGTGCAGTTCGTCGAAGCGATCGAGGCGCTCGATGTATTCTAGGGCAGTCGGCCGGCTCGGATGCCGCGCCATGTTGACTTTTTCCCATGGCGTCAGCGAACCGAAGACTTCGTTTTGAATCGTCCGGTATTTTGTTTCGAGCGCGGCGATCTCGGCCGACATATCGACAGGCTGCGTCGCGTTGGCAGCACGGATCTCGGCGATGCGGCGTTCGAGTTCGACCAAGCCGCGTTCGCGCTCGACGATCACGTTGTTGCTCATCGCGCCACCGGCTTCGCATATTCCAGTAGGCGCGTGAGCGTCGCCTTGACGTTTTGACGCTCGACCACCATATCGATGGCGCCCTTTTCCAATAAAAACTCGGCCGTTTGAAACTGGTCCGGAAGCTTTTGGCGAATCGTCTGCTCGATCACGCGTCTACCGGCAAATCCGATCACGGCACGCGATTCGGCGATCACCACGTCGGACTGAAACGCAAACGAGGCCGAGACGCCACCGGTGGTCGGATCGGTCAGCACCGTAACGAAGAAGTTGCCGGCGGCGCCAAACCGCGAAACGGCCGCGCTCGTCTTCGCCATCTGCGCCAAGGCCAGCATGCCTTCTTCCATGCGCGCGCCGCCCGATGCCGTAAACACGATACAGGGCACGCTGCGACGCAGCGATTCTTCCAACAGCAACGCGATGCGCTCCCCGACTACGCTGCCCATCGTGCCGCCGCGGAAATGGAAATCCATCACGCCTAATCCCACTTCGAATTCGCCGATGTTGCCGAATCCGCAAACGACCGCTTCGACCAATCCGCTCTTTTCGCGATCGGCTTCGAGTTTATCGGGATACGAGCGGCGATCGACCCATTCGAGCGGATCGGAGGGGACGATGTCGGCGCCGATTTCGACGAACTCCCCGTCGATGAGCGACGCGATCCGATCGTAGGCCGACATCCGGAAGTGGTACTTGCAACGCGGGCAGACGAACGCGTTCGCAGCGAGATCCCGGCGATACACCACCTCGCCGCAGTTCGGACACTTCGACCATACGGCGACGTCTTGCGTGCGGCCGTTGCGGCGGTTGGAGAGCCACTCCGGCATCGACATCGGCACGGCGCTAAGGAGCGCCGGCGTGCCGTAGCCGTCCCAGATACAGTTTTCGCAGTTGCTTCAAATAGTTGAAAATCTCGTTTTGATTGAGTTTCGACTCGCCGACGATGCGATCCGTGAAGGTATATGGGACTTCCAGCACTTTGCCGTACTTGCCCTTGACGATGACTTCGAGTCCGATCTTAAAGCCGATCGGATCCAGCGTTATCCCGTCGAGTGCCTCGCGACGCACCAAAAGATAACCGCTCGTAACGTCTTTGACGCCCGTGAGTGGGCGCGCCAGCCAGCACGCGATGCGCGAGGTGACGATGCGCCGTTTTGGCCAATTTGCAATACCGCCGCCCGGAACGTATCGGCTGCCGACCGCAAGCCCGTATTTGCCCGACTCGAGCGCCGCGACCATTTTTGGCAACACGCCGACATCGTGGCTGAAGTCTGCGTCCATCGCGCCGAGTGCGACCGATTCGGGGCGAGCGGCTTTCCAGCCGTCGATAACGCCCGATGAGAGGCCCATCTTGCCGGGGCGATGCAGGCACTTCACCGGCAGTTCGTGCGATAAGCGGTCGACGATTGCACCCGTCCCATCGGGAGAGTTATCGTCAACTACCACGATCTCACCGTCGAGCCCATTCGCACGAAATTCTTCGCCAAGGGTCCGGAGCAGTTTTTCGATGCCACCGGCCTCGTTGTACGTTGGGATAACGATTGTAAACGGCAACGCCATATTTTCTCGCCGTAAGTACGACAAGGACGGGTTCAGTTCCGGCCCGCGGAAGCTCCCGCGATGGCCTCGATCACTGCCAGGAGCGCGAGTGCGGCCGTTTCGGCGCGAAGAATGCGGGGTCCAAGCCACAAGAGTTCGGCACCGGACTCCGCGGCGGCGTCGGCTTCGGCGTGGCTGAAACCGCCTTCGGGGCCGATAACGACGAGCGCGGTGCGGGCATGGCGCAGCGAGGACCCGAGACGTTCGAGTAGCGGTACGTGCGGAGCCAATTCCCACGCGAAGAGTGCCGCGTCGTACGAACCGAATGCCGACACGATGTCGGCGAACGAACGCACGGGATCGATCCGAGGTATGTCGCGGCGTCCGCATTGCTGCGCGGCGGCGGCGGCCAGACGACGCCAACGCTGCAGTTTTTGCTCGCCGCCGTCGCGCACGACGCTGCGTTCGGATGTGAATGGGATCACGGCGCCGGCACCCAGCTCGGTCGCTTTTTCGATCACGTAATCCATCTTCGCGCCCTTCGGCACGGCTTGTGCGACGTCGACGCGCAGCGTTGCTTGCGCTTCGGGTTCGTGCCCGAATTGTAGCGAAGCGTACAAACGGCCCGAATCTTCAACAAGTTCGGCGTCGAATAACGAGCCCGCGGAATCGACGATCTCCAGCGAGTCGCCTTGGCGCAGACGAAGCACGTTGAAGATTTTATGTGCGTCGCTGCCGGCGAGTTCGACGGACGATCCGACGCGGTGCGTCCCCGGCACGAAAAACCGTCGGGCGGGCATTACTCCGGGCGGAACGCGTCCTTAACGCGGTCGAAGAACGAGCGTTCCTCGACTTCGTCGCCTTCCTCGCGTGCGTATTCTTCGAGCAACTCGCGCTGGCGACGCGTCAATTTGGCCGGAACGGCAACGCGCACGGTAACGAAGTGATCGCCACGTTGTGCACCGCGCACGTTCGGCATACCGTGTCCGCGCACGCGTAGCGTCGTTCCGGTTTGCGTGCCGGCGCCGATCTCGAGCTCGACGTCGCCATCGAGCGATGGGACGAGCACCGTCGCGCCGAGCGCAGCTTGTGCGAAGCCGATCGTAACGTTGACGTGCGTGTTGGCACCTTCTCGGCGAAACAACCGGTGGCGGGCAACGTTGAAATAGACGTACAAATCGCCGGGCGGTCCGCCGTTGGTGCCGGCTTCGCCGTTCGCACCGATGCGGATACGCGAACCGTCGTTGACCCCGGCCGGTACCTGCACGGTCAAACGTCGATCCATCTGACGCCGGCCGCTGCCGGCGCAGGCGTGACACGGATGTGCGATCGTGTGACCCTCGCCGCGGCATTTTGGGCAGGCCGTTTGCGTGACCATCTGACCCAACGGCGTGTTGCGCACGACCCGCGCGATGCCGGTGCCGCCGCAACGATCGCACGGCGTGACGAGCGTTCCGGGTTCGGCCCCGCTGCCTCGGCAGACGTCGCACTGGCCGACGTGCTGAAACGCGATCTCCCGACTGGTTCCGCTAAAAGCTTCCTCGAGCGTTATTTGCAAATCGTAACGAAGATCCGAGCCTCGTTGCGGACCGGCTTGCCGCGTGCCGGCGCGCGCATTGCCGAAAAACATATCGAAGATGTCGCCGAACGATCCGGCCCCGAAGCCGGCGTCGGCGCCGTTCGGCGCCCCGGCGGTGCCGTAGTGATCGTATTGCTGGCGCTTGGCTGGGTCCGACAGCACTTCGTACGCTTCGTTGATGCTTTTGAAGTGCGATTCCGCCGCCGGCTTATCGTCGGCGACGTCGGGATGATGGGTGCGTGCCAGTTGGCGATAGGCCCGTTTAATCTCGTCCCCGGAGGCGTCGCGCGCGACGCCGAGGATTTCGTAATAGTCGATCGTGGACATGAAAGAAGCGCGCTACCTGCCCGTCGCGTCGGAGAGACGCTCGTTTAATGTTTTCGCCGTGCCCGCGGCCAGCGCGACCATCCGTCCGTACGCCATACGCCGGGGACCGAGAATCGATAACGTTCCCATGGCATGCGGACCGAAACGGTATGGCACGGTAACCACCGAAAGGTCGGTGAGTTCGTCGCTGCCGAGTTCGCGGCCGATCTTAACGCTCACGGACTCGTTCGACATTGCGTCGGCAACGATTTGATACAGCGTTTTCTGCTCTTCGACAATCCGCAAAATCGAACGCAACTTCCGCAGATCGTGAAACTCGGGTTGGTCGAGCAAGTTTTGCGCGCCGGCAGCCGCAATCGGCGGGCGATCCGTCGAACGCGCCGATGCCAGCGCGGTCGGTGACGGCGACGCGTAGATCGTCGGCCGCGCCGGCTCGTTGCGATACCTGTCCGACGGCGGCGTCGGTAACTTCCAGCAGCGGGCGATCGGCGAACCGGCCGTTCAGCGCGTTCGACAATCGCGTGAGGTCGTCCGCAAGCAAATCGTCGGACGTTTCGAACAAGCTTTGCGCTGCGACGCCCAGGGTGGTTACCACGATCGCAACGCCGGTGCGCGGCGACAGCCAAATCAGCTGGATGTGTTTAAACGTTTCCGTTAACTGATAGGGCTTGGTAACGAACGCCAAGTTATTTGAAAGACGGCCCAACAGCCGGGTCGTGCTCTCGACCAGTTCGTCGAGCTCGTGACTGGCGTCGCGAAGCTCGTCGTGAATTCGCCGCCGGTCCTCCAGGCTTAACTCTTCGGGGTCCATCAGCCGGTCCACATATTCGCGGTACCCGGCGTCGGACGGAACGCGCCCGGCCGACGTATGCGGTTGAACCAAGTAACCGCCCGCCTCCAATTCGGCCATCTCGTTGCGCACCGTCGCAGAGCTGACGCCCAATTGGTACTTCTGAGTAAGGGTTTGCGAGCCGACGGGCTCGGCGGTCGCGATGTACTCGTACACCACCGTTGCCAGAATGTAGGCCTTGCGCTTGTCGAGGCCGCCCGGGTCTTCCCTCATAGCCTCATACAATAGCACTCTGGCCGCCGGAGTGCTAGGACCCAGCTCGGTGGTCGCCGGCCGATGGAAGGCCGGCGCCCGCACCCTCGGAAAGTTTGCTCGCTATGAGCGAACGCAGCCACGCCATCGAAACGCTGTTCGAGGAGACGCGCCGCTTCGAACCCCCGGAAAGCCTTGCGGCCGACGCCAACGCGCAGCCCGGCATCTACGAAGAGGCCGAACGCGACCATCTGGAGTTTTGGGCGAAGTGGGCGCGCGAGCTCGATTGGATCACGCCATTCACCACGACGCTCGAGTGGAACGAGCCGTTCGCGCGCTGGTTCGGTGACGGCGAACTCAACGTTTCCGCCAACTGTCTCGATCGCCACGTCGCAGCCGGACGCGGCGACCGCGTTGCCTTCTTTTTCGAAGGCGAACCGGGCGACCGTCGCGCGATCACCTACCGCGAGTTGCTCGAAGACGTCTGCCGCTTCGCAAATGGTCTGCGCACGCTCGGCATCGAGAAGGGCGACCGTATCGCGATCTACATGCCGATGATTCCCGAATTGGCGGTCGCAATGCTGGCGTGCGCGCGAATCGGCGCGATACATTCGGTGATCTTCGGAGGTTTTTCGCCCGAAGCGATCGCCGATCGCATTAACGACTCACAATGCGTCGCGCTCGTTACGTGCGACGGCGGATGGCGCCGCGGCAAACAGGTTCCGTTGAAGCGAAACTGCGACGTCGCGATGGAATCGACGCCCTCGATCCGTCATTGCATCGTCGCGCGGCGAACCGGCGACGACGTACGAATGCACGCCGGCCGCGATCGCTGGTGGAGCGAGGTGATCGTCCATCAATCGACGATCTGCCCGCCCGAGCCGATGAACGCAGAAGATCCGCTCTTCTTGCTGTACACGAGCGGAACGACGGCGAAGCCGAAAGGTATCAAACATACGACCGGCGGGTATCTGACGCAAGCCTTGATGACCCACCGGCTGGTGTTCGACGTAAAGCCTGAATCCGACGTGTATTGGTGTACTGCCGATCTCGGATGGGTGACCGGGCACACCTACGTGTTGTACGGCCCGCTCGCCAACGGATGCACCAGCGTGTTATACGAAGGCACGCCCGACTATCCCGACAAGGATCGCTTTTGGGAAATCATCGAGCGGTACCGTGCGACGATTCTGTATACCGCTCCGACGGCGATTCGCACGTTCATGAAATGGGGCCCAGCCTATCCGCAAATGCACGACCTTACGTCGTTGCGACTACTGGGAAGCGTCGGCGAGCCGATCAATCCGGAAGCCTGGATGTGGTATCGCGAATGGATCGGCGGCAATCGTACGCCGGTGCTCGATACGTGGTGGCAAACCGAAACCGGCGGCATCATGATCGCACCGCTCCCCGGCATCACCACGCTGCTACCCGGTAGCGCGACGCGGCCGTTGCCGGGCATGGCGGCCGACGTCGTTGACGACAAGGGCCAATCGGTCGGACCCGAGGGTGCGGGTTATGCGGTCCTGACACGACCGTGGCCGGGCATGTTACGCGGCATTTGGGGCGACGACGAGCGCTACCGCGAAACGTACTGGAGTAAGTTTCCGCACGTGTACTTCGCCGGCGACGGCTGCCGGCGCGACGCACACGGCAACTATTGGTTCATGGGGCGCATCGACGACGTCATGAACGTCAGTGGCCATCGCATTTCGACGACCGAAGTTGAAAGCGCGCTGGTCGATCATCCCCGCGTTGCCGAAGCGGCGGTGTGTGGACGTTCCGACGATACCACCGGACAAGCGATTTATGCGTTCGTAACGCTGCGCGGCGGTGAAACCGGGTCGGAAGAATTCGCCGACGATTTACGAGATCACGTCGCCACGAAGCTCGGTAAGTTCACTCGTCCGAAGTACGTTACGTTCACGCCCGAACTTCCGAAAACGCGCAGCGGCAAAATTATGCGGCGATTGCTGCGCGACATCGCCGAAGGCAGAACGTTGGGCGATACGACGACGCTCGCCGATTCAAACGTCGTTCATGAGTTACAAGAACGCGCGAAGAGCGAAGCCGGCTCCGCCGACTAGCCGGCGGCCGGCCGCGTCACCGCGTCGTCGAAGAACGAGGCGAGTTCGTCGAGGTGTTCGATGCGTCGTGCCGGCGGTAAGGCGTTGAGAATCGTCGCGCCGTAACGCATCGACGTCGCACGGCCGTCCAGCAGTGCGACGACGCCGCGATCGGTCGTGCTGCGGATGAGCCGCCCGAAGCCTTGTTTTAGGCGGACGATCGCGGCCGGAATCATATAGTCGGCAAATCCGTCGAGTCCACGCTCTTCTAATGCGCGGATACGTGCCGCGACGAGCGGGTCGCTCGGCGTCGGGAACGGCAGCCGGTCGATGATCACGCACGACAGCGCGTCGCCGACGACGTCGATGCCTTCCCAAAACGTTCCGGTTGCGAACAGTACGGCGTTCGGCGTGCGCCGGAACCATTCGAGCAACGGCGTTCGCGGCAGTTCGCCCTGCAATTTTACTGGGTACGGCAATCGCTCGCGCAATAGCGCGTACACTTCGCGCAGCCGCTCGTAGGACGTGAACAGGACGAACGCGCGGCCCCGCGTCCGATCCAAGCATTCTTCGACCAGGGGTGCCGCTCGCACGCTAAAATCTTTGTCTTTTGGATTGATAGCCCCCGGCGCGACGAATAACCGCGCTTGTCGATCGAAATCGAACGGCGACGGCGCGATCAGTTCGAGCGCATCGTCGATGCCGAGCGAGCGTTTAAAGTAGCCGAAGGGTCCAGCATTTTCGCTGCCTGCATCGACGGCGATGGTTGCGCTGGTCATTACGACGCTCTGCGTGCGCGCAAACAACGTCGTGCGTAGAAATTCCGAGACGTCGTGGGGTGCACAGTTGAGCGCGTAACGGCCGTCGCTTTCGGTGCGTTCGACCCATGCGATCGTTTCCGATTCGGCCGCCCCGGCTCGTTCGATGGCCGACGCGTGCGCGGTTACCGCTCGCACGGCCAGGTCGCGGCGGCGCTGCGCTTCGGCTTCGTTGTCGACGCGCTTCTTCAGCGCGTCGTGCCAGTGCGCTAAAATCCAATTCTCAAGATCGTAAAAGACGGCCCGCAGCTCTTCGAGCGTCGGCCATGCGCCCTCGTTGGCACTGAGCGGATAGCGTTCGCCACGCACGGTGGCCAGCGCGGATTCGAGGCCCCGCAGCGATTCGTCGACGCGCCGCTCGAAATCCGGCGGCAGATGATAGGCGCGGTGCAGCTTGCGCATCGTTCGCCCGATGGTCGCACGTGAAACCGTCGAGGTGAGCGCGTCGATCGCCCACCGTTCGCACTGGTGGGCCTCATCGAGTACGGCGACGTCGTAGGCCGGCAACAAACCGCCGCCCATCGCGAGATCGAGAAAAAAGAGGGCGTGGTTGACGACCACGATGTCGGCGTACTTGGCTTCATCGCGTTTACGAAAGAAATGACAGTCGCGAAATCGTTCGCAAAACTCGCCGGTGCAGTCGTCGGCATCCGCGTCGAGTTGCTCCCACTCGAGCGACGACGGCACGAACGGCAATTCCGCGCGATCGCCCGTGCCGGTCCGATCGCCCCACTCCCACATACGTTGCATCGAAGCCGACGAGGCGACGAGCCGTTCCGAGCGCAGGCGTTCGAATTTTTGCCGGCACAGATAGTGGCCGCGACCCTTGAGCAGCGTTACGCGCAACGGAATCCCGAGAGCGCGCGCGATCAACGGCACGTCTTTGGTAACGAGTTGTTCTTGCAATGCGATCGTACCGGTTGACAGCACGACCTTCTTGCCGCTGCGCACGGCCGGAAGCAAATACCCCAGCGACTTGCCGACGCCGGTGCCGGCTTCGACGATCGCGTGCATCCCCTCGAGCAACGCGCGCTCGACGAGCTGCGCCATCTGCACTTGTCCGGCGCGCGGTTCGAATCCGGAAAGCGTTCGAGCGATCCGGCCGTCAGGCGCGAAAGCGCGCTCGATCGGCTCGGTCACGACCGTGCGTGCGGCGTATCGGGCGGAGTCTGATACTCTGTTTCGAGGGCGCTCCCGGTACGCGCATCGAGCACCATCGGTGCGACGCGAACCCGCGGCACGAAGATTAGCAGCGTGGCGATGAAACCGGCAACGAGGCCGCAAATGTGTGCCTGCCACGAGATCGCGGGCACGGTGAACGAAATGATCAGGTTGATGACGAGGATGCCGATGTTGGCGCGCACCAGTTCCATGCCCGGTTTGCCGAGGCGAAATCCGATGGCGAACAGCGCGCCGAACAATCCGAAGATCGCGCCGCTCGCGCCGACCGTCACCGCATCGGGGCCGCTGAAATACACCACGCCGAGTCCCGAAGCGATCAACGAAATGAAATAGATCAACGCCATTCGAATCGGACCCATCACGGATTCTACGAAGCGGCCCAAGATCCACAGCGAAAACATATTGACGGCGATATGCAATAACCCGCCGTGCAAAAATGCGCTGGTAAATATGCGCCACCACTCCCCGTCATGCAGGACGGCGACTGGGTTCAACGCACCGGCTTGCAGGACGCGCGATATGTCGCCGCCCCCAAACGATACTGTTCCCGGGCCCGAGACGCTAACTTCCCAAACGAAGGCGAGAACGTTACACGCGATCAGCAGTCGCGTGATCATGCGACGGCATCGTCCCCCACGACGACCATCCGCGCAAGCTCGAGAGAGATCGCGTGGCGTACGTCGCCAACTTCGACGGTTACCGGTCCGCCCAACGGCGCTTTTTCGAGAACGCGCACCTGGGCGCCGGGACAGAGACCGACTTCACCGAGATATCGAAGAATTTCAGGTACGCCGTCGGTAACGCCGCTGACGACGGCGTCGCGTCCCGCCTCGATTTGGGCCAAGGGGACGCCGGTTCGGATTGGCTCGCTGAGGTCGCGCGACGGAATCGGGTGTCCGTGCGGACAGGCTTGCGGATCGCCGAGCAACTCGACAAGCTTATCTTCGACGCGCTGCGAAATCGCGTGTTCGAGCATGCACGCTTCGGCGTTCACTTCGTCCCACGACATGCCGAGGACGTCGGTAAATAGACGCTCTGCCAGCCGATGCCGGCGTAAGATGCGAACGCCGACTTCGAGCCCCTTGCGGGTGAGCTTCACCTCGCCGCGCGCGACATACGCAACGTAGCCTTCTTTGTCGAGTTTTTTGAGCATGCCCGACGCGGAGGCCGGCGTGACACCCATGGCCGACGCCAGGCCGGACGTGGTTACGCCGGGGCCTTCGAACTCGAGGCGGTAGATCGACTCGAGATACTCCTCGACCGATTCATCGAAATGACTATGTCCCGACATGTTCTCCGGTAGTTCTACGCGGCGGCTGCAGTTCCGCGATTGACGAGAGGAACTCGTGCACCATCGAGATCGAGCTCGACCCTTCACCGACGCCGGAGGCGACGCGCTTGAGCGAGTCGAGGCGGGCGTCGCCGACGGCGAACACGCCCGGCTGGTTGGTTTCCAAGAAGTAGGGATGGCGTTCGAGCGGCCACGGAGCGCTAGCTTCGATCACGTCCGGGCCGGTGAGAATGAAGCCGTCGCGATCGCGAGCGACGACGCCCTCCAGCCAATCGGTTCGCGGCACGGCTCCGATAAAGACGAACAGCCCCGCCGTGTCGACCGTGCGCGCTGTCCCGTCGTTGTTGTTCGCTATGGATATGCGCTCCAAACGTTGCGCGCCGTGCGCCGCGGTTATTTCAGACGACGTGAGTACCGAAATGTTCGGCGACGCGACGATACGATCCACCAGATATTGCGACATGCTTTTTCCGAGGTCGGTGCCGCGGATGACGATCGTAACGGTTTTTGCGTATCCGGAAAAATTCAGGGCGGCTTGTCCTGCGGAGTTGCCGCCACCGACGATATGCACGTCGTTGCCGGCAACGGCGAACGCTTCGGTTTGCGCGGCGCCGTAATACACGCCGCGATTGACCAACTCTTCGCAGCCTTGCGCCTTGAGCGAACGGTATTCGATGCCCGGCGCCAATACGACCGCGCGCGCCAGAACCGATTGTCCGTCCTCGAGCGACAGCTTGCGGTCGCCGGCGTCGCCCGTAAGGCGGCACACTTCGCGAACGACGACGATGTCGGCGCCGAACCGTTGCGCCTGCCGCAACGCACGATCGGCCAAATCTTCGCCCGAAATGCCGGCCGGAAAACCCAGATAGTTTTCGATCCGCGAGGACGTGCCGGCTTGTCCGCCGGGCGCGAACCGATCGATCAATAACGCGTCGAGCCCTTCGGACGCTCCATACACCGCAGCCGCGAGGCCGGCCGGACCGGCACCGACGATTGCGACGTCGTAGTGCGCCTGTTTGGGCACGGCCGACATTCCGAGACGTTCGGCAAGATCGCGAATACCGGGCGATTTCAACGACTCGCCTTCGTAAAAGTTCACTTCGCATTCCGGACCGTCGCGTTCGGTCCAATCGAACGGGACGTGCATGCGCGACAGAAAGTCGCGCAGTTGGTGGCATGCACCAGACCGGCTGTCGCCGACGACCGTGCAAACCGTTGACGGATGCTCGATGGCGAGGTGACGAACGAGGGCGACTCGGCGGCCCATGTTGTTGCTCACCGTTTCCGCGAAACGCTCGTCGTCGTGCATCATACGCCAGAAGATGGTGCCGTCGACCCGCGCGACACGCACGTCGGTAATGGCTCGCACGCCGGCGAGCGCGCTCGCGCCCAGCAACAACGGGATTTCGCCGAAGCCGTCACCGGGCTCGTACTCACCAAGCTCCGTCGGACGGCCGTTCATCGACTTGACGATCGCGGCGCGGCCTTCGACGAGCACGTAAAAGCGGGCGCCCTCATCTTCACGCACCACCCAATCCCCAGCCGGCACGTGCAAGTCGGCACAACGGCGCGCGAACCAGGCGACGTGTTCCGGCGCGCAGCCCGCGAATAGTGAAAGACCGGCGAGGTCCGAGAGGTCTAGCATGGTCGCTCTTAAACGCTCGGCGCGGGCCGCAAGGTTGCGCTAGCCGGTCGCCGGCGCGATGTCCTGCGGCAAAAGCGCTCGTAGCCGCCGCTTGAGATCGGCGTCCGCAAAGCTGCCGTCCACGGCATTCCGGACGAATCGCAGCAGCGTTTGCGAGCCGCACGCCGCCTCGACGCGCGCGTATTCTCGTTCGATCGTCGTGCCGAACATCGGCGGATCGTCGGCATCGATAACAACGACGCAACCTTCGTCGTCAAAACGCGCGAAGGCGTCGCCGCGATCCAAAGCGGCGCCGGTGCGATCGTTCGACGTCGGGCAAACTTCGATCGGGATCCGCTTCTCCCGTAGGAGCCGGACGACGGAATCGTCTTGTAACGCCGCGATGCCGTGGCCGATCCGCTCGGCATGCAGCAACTCGATGGCGTCGCGAACGCTTTGCGGACCGGCCGCTTCGCCCGCGTGCGCCACACAGTGCAGACCCGCGGCGCGCGCATAGTCGAATGACTCGACGAAGAGTTCGGGTGGAAAGCGCGATTCGTCGCCACCCAAACCGATACCGACGACCCCGTCGCCCGCAGCCTGCCCCGCTACACGCGCCGTGCTTAACGCGCTTTCCGCACCAAAATTGCGCGTGAGGTCGACGATCAACTGAAAACGCGTCTCACCACCGGCATGCAATTCCGCAATAATATCGCGTAGCGTCGCACGCACGTCGAGTTCGGGATGGAAAAACGCCCAGACCGACGGCGATACAAACAGCTCGCCATACACGACGTGTTGATCGCGCGCTTCTTCGGCGAACTCTCGCGCGAGACGGGCGAACCGATCGGGCGTGGACAGCGTTCGATTCACCGCGGCGAAGCCGTACAGAAAGTCGCGAAACGATTCGAAGCGATACGGCTCGGCTGGGTCGACGGACTCGCTCGCCTCGTCGCCCGAACCGTCCGGCCGGTAGCGGAGCGGCAGGCCCTGCTCCCGCGCAAACTCGACGAAGGTCGCTGGGCGCAGGCTGCCCTCGAGGTGGCAGTGCAGATGGATCTTAGGTACTCTAGACGCCAGGGCTCACGCCATCGGCTTCGGCAGGTGGGGAGGTGGCCGATGGCCCCGTCGTATTCTTGTCCGCCGCGGGGTGGAGCAGTCCGGTAGCTCGTCGGGCTCATAACCCGAAGGTCGGTGGTTCAAATCCATCCCCCGCAACAAGTCCAGGTCCAGAAATCGCAACATATCTGGACCTGTTCTTTTGGCCGCGGCCCATTCCTCGGGCCGCCACGAGCGGCCGGCGCCTCCGCGCTCGAACGAGCTTTTTGCAAAAGCCTCGCTTCTCGAAACAGGACAGCATGCGGCTTAGGTACCCGGCATTCGAATTGAGGCCGCGTCCCAGATCGGATGCGGTAAGATTCTGTTGATGCGCCAGTTCGTAGAGGACGCGCACCTCCCATAAGGGCGAATTCGCTGTCGAGAAGGTGGACGTTCAGAACGCCGATTTCGCGCGTATAAAGCGATTAAACCGGCGGATGAGTTGAGCTCGGCGGGGGCGTCCAGCCCAGGGCGCCGTACTTTTCTATGCCGTTCCGTCGGGCACGGGCGCGAGGCCACTTCGATTATGGGTATGACGAGTTGCATGCAAGGCAAAGCAACGATCGCGCGCCACCCCATTCACCCGATGCTGGTGGCCCTTCCGATTGGTTTTTTCGCGGGCGTTTTGGTCAGCGACGTGATCTCGATTTGGGGAGATCGACTCTTCTGGAGTCAGATGAGTGTGTGGCTTATCGCATTCGGCGTCGCCGGCGCGCTCCTCGCCGCCCTCTTCGGTTTTATCGACTACTTTACGGCGCCTATGTCGCTTAAGACGAAACGGTGGCAACGACGCACATGGTACTTAACCTCATCGTCGTGGTGGTCTATGCTTCGGCATTTTTCGTCCGGCACGCAGATGTACGGCAGTTTCCGATATGTCTAACGTATCTCGGCCTCGCGCTCTTAGCCGCTCCGGGGCGTACGGCGGCCACCTGGTCTACATCGACCTTGTGGGAACCGCGTCCGGCCGCCCGCGTAGCCCCTCTAGAAACGGCCTTTTTAGTGTAGCTTCTCTTGCCAGTCCGCCGGTACTTTGCCGTGTGGGCCCGGCGTCGGTTGACTGGCCGGATGCGAGTGCGGCGCCGCGAGCGCCGGACCTTCGACGAAATCGTCCGTCTCGAAGCTGTATAACCAGTCTTCACCCGGTTCGAAGCTCGCGATCACGCTATGATTGGCATCCTCATAGTGTTTTCTCGCGTGTTGGCTCGGCGAGCTATCGCAGCAGCCGATGTGTCCGCATTTGGCGCAACGACGGAGATGCAGCCACCACCCGTCGCTCGCCAAACATTCGGCACATCCGGTCCCGCTCGGTTTTACTTGCGTATCTATTTCGCTCATGAGTTGTTGGTGCGCACGGTTGCGAACGTCGCGCGAACGTCTTCGGTAAACAGTTGTGGTTGCTCCCAGGCGGCAAAGTGGCCGCCGATATTATGCTGTTTGTAATACGCCAGCTTCGGATACGCGCTTTTCGACCAGCTCTCTGGAGCGGTGTAGATCTCGTATGGAAACGCACTGACTCCGACGGGAATCGTTACGCCCTTGACGTCGAAGAACCCGAGTTTGTTTTCCCAATACAAACGCGCCGACGGCACGCCGGTGTTGGTCAGCCAATACAGCGTGATGTTGTCGAGAACGTCGTCGCGCGAGAGTCCGCCCGGATTGCCGAAAAATGCCGGCCGAATCATCTCGTAACTGTCCTTGTCGTGATCCAGAATCCACGCTGCCAGGCCGATCGGCGAATCGCTCAACGAATACATCGTTTGGGGTCGATTCGCCATCTCGACCGCATAGCCGAGATGCTTTCCGTAAAAATCGCTGAGTTGGTTGAAGGCACGCAGTTCGTCCGCCGATAGGTTCGCCGGCGCTTTACCACCCGATGTCGCCAACGCCAGAACATCCGCCGGAACGGTCCCCGCCATGTTGGAATGAATCGCCATCACGGTTCCGGGTGCCAGCAGCGCCATCTCTTGCGTAACGCTCGCGCCCCAATCGCCGCCCTGCGCGACGAACTTTTGGTATCCTAGGCGTTGCATCAAAACGATGAAGGCCTTTGCAATACGGATGGGATCCCAGCCGAGCGTCGTCGGTGCGGGAGAGAATCCATAGCCCGGTATCGACGGGATTACGACGTCGAACGCGTCGGATGCGCTCGCGCCGTGCGCGGTTGGGTCGGTCAATAAATCGATGACCTTCGTCTGTTCGATGATCGAACCAGGCCAGCCGTGGGTGATGATTAGCGGCAGCGCGTTCGGGTGCTTCGATTTTACGTGCATGAAATGAATTTTTTGGCCGTCGATGACGGTCGTAAACTGCGGAATAGCATTGAGTTTGGTTTCGCACGTCCGCCAGTTGTAATCACTGCCCCAATACGTTGCCAGCGCTTGCATCGTCGCCAGTTGAATGCCCTGCGATTGATCGTTGACGAGTTCCCGATCCGGCCATCTGGTCGCGTTAATGCGTCGTTTCAGATCGGCGAGATCGGCCTCGGGGATGTTGATCGGCGGGAACGGGCTAATCGCGGTCGAGTCGCCCGCAGTATCTTGAGCGAGTTGCGTCACGGCATTCCCTTCTGAAGGAGCGTGCGTAGCATTTTTCGATTGCGCGCGCCCGGCCATCCCGAGCTGCAACGCAGCGATGGTCGTCGCGACAGTGCCGACGAAACGACGGCGGTTGAGACCATTTCGGTCGGGCATTGCTCTACCTCTCACCCGTCTAGGGGCAGAATTCTCCCTTAGCAGAATCGGACGGGGCTAGCCTGACGAGCAAGCTGCCCACCGTCCCTTAGTAAGAGGATAGCCGGGAGACGAGTCGCACGCAAGTGGCGGGGACGACGCGACTCTAACCGTCGTGCGGCGGTCCGAGGTACGGAAATTCGGCCAACAGATCCGTATGCGGCTGCAGTCCGTCACTGGTGACTTTCCCATTCGTCAGTATGCCCAGGAAATACGCCGAAACGTCGTCGGTGAGCGCCCGGCCGTTGGCCGGATACGATGCCGGCGTTCCCGGCCGATAGGATTGAAGATCGGGTAGCATCCCGGATGCAACGCGTGTCGCTTCCTCAGGCGTGTATCCCCCCGAGTGTTCGAGCGAATGCGCGAAGGTCGCCACGAATTGGGCGTCGTTGGCGGGCTCTGCGGTGATATATGCGGCCTTTTGATCGCCGGCCAAGAACGGCACTTGCGAAGCGCGCGCCCCGCGATCCACTTGCTTCCAACTGCCGGACGAACCGTCGACCGTACGCGCCCAGATATTCAGGTTGCCGGATCCGAGCGCCGCGTTCGGGATTTCCAATATCACCGATGCGACGTTCTTATCGATAAAGAAATCGTCGCCGGTAAACGTTAAGTTGTTGATTGCGCCGGCCGCGTCGAAAAAGAACGGATCGCTGCGGCGTCCTGCAAAAAACCGAGTGTCGCCTGCGGTCGTTACCTTCGAATCGCTTCCGGTCGAAACGGCGACGCCATCGGCGACGATCTCGCCATCGTCGCCGGTACGATTCAAGCTCGTGCCTTCGATCCGGCGCAGCGTCGCAATTTGTCCGCCGCCCGGTGCGGCGACTATTTTCACGCTGTACGCGATGTTGACCACGGCATCGCCATCCGTGTCGATCAGAATTTCGTACAGCGCGTTGTTCGCGAAAGGTTCGATCGGCGTCGGCCCGGGCGGATTCACGCCGAACGACGGGTGAGCGTTCATGACCAGGATAGATTTGCTGTTGTCACCGGGCTTCGGAAACGCGTAAAGATCGGTAAAGTTGAACCGTGCGTCCCCGCCGGGAAACCCAAAATCAGGACCCGCGAAATGATGGGACATCGAATCTTGTCTCCTAGCGAAAATGTCTTGTTATGAAAACTGCCTTTGGGGCGAGCGTGAGACTTACCTCCGCGAGATTCTGGAGGAAGCCGATATCGTCGAGGGAGTATCCCAGGCGCTCGCGCAGTCGCAATTTTTAGCGCCTGCAGTGGTGCGTATTTGCTTCGTTCGACGGAAAGAAGTTCGAGGCAACTTGAATTTCAACGGCTCGACGGCGGGCCGATTCAAGTATCCGGCCGGTGGACGCCGAAAAAGACGGTCGCGGGCCCGAACGCCCCAATTGGAGCGGTCATCAGTCCGTACGTTGCAACTTCTCCCCTCTTGAGGATGATTTCGCGCACTATGACTGACCAAGAAATTCAACCCTATGTCGGCAAACCGGTCCGCGTGACCCTGGCCGACCGTCGAACGCTGGCCGGCGTTCTCCACGCATCCGACGCCCACGGCCACGGCCATATCCATTACGTGGTCTCATCCGACCCGATTCGCGAAGGCGATCCGCCAGTGGCTGAAGTCATCCACGGCGGAGATCAAATCACCCAGATCGAGGACGCGTCCGGAGATCCCGCAGCCACCGAGTAGCCAATCGGCGTGGGATACTCCGAAACGGCGCTAACGCCGGCAATCGGTTCGGTCGTTCGAGGCTTGGACCTCGGCGCCAAACTGGAGGCCGGCGACGTCGCGCACATTCGTTCGTTGCTTGACGATCGACTGGTTCTCTTTTTCAAAGGCCAGTCGCTTACACCGGTGCAGCAGCGTGACTTTGCAGCGCGCTTTGGGCCGCTCTACACGCATCCGTTTTACCCGGGGCGCGCCGAGGCGCCGGAGGTGATGATCCTCGAGCACGATGCCGGGCATCGTGCCAATAGCGATCGTTGGCACAACGACGTTACGTACCTCGCGACGCCGCCGATGGGCGCGGTGCTGTACGCGCAAGAGATCCCAGAACTCGGCGGCGATACGCTATGGGCAAATATGTACGCGGCGTACGATGCACTCTCGGAGCCGATGCGACATTTCGTGCTCGGCTTACGCGCGATTCATTCGTTTGGAAAAAACTTCACGCCCGAGCGATTCGTCGCTCTCGGGATGGAAGAACGGCGCGAGCAGATGTATACCGAGCATCCACCGGTTTCGCATCCGGTCGTCCGGACCAACCCTGTCACGGGGCGCAAAGCGCTCTTCGTCAATCAAGATTTCACCTCGCACATCGAGGGCGTCTCAATGCGCGAAAGCGATACGCTCTTGCGATTCTTGTTCGAGCACATGGCGCAGCCGGAGTTTCAAGTGCGTTGGCGCTGGGCGAACGGCGACGTCGCCTTTTGGGACAATCGCTGGACGCAGCATTGCGCGCTAGCCGATTACTTTCCGCAACGGCGCGTCGTTCGGCGAGCGACGATTCTCGGCGAACGCCCCGTGTAGGCACTCGTTTCTTGAAAGAGCTGGCCACGAATGAACAGGCGCACGTTTTCCGCCGTAGCAGCAGCTGCTGCAACGGCCTCGCTGTTGGGAGTTTCCGGCAAAGCGTCGGCCGCGGTTGAAGTTCGCAACGTCGTATTAGTTCACGGCGCATATGCGGACGGCTCGTGCTGGAACGACGTGATCGCTCTGTTGCAATCTGCCGGCCTGCGAGCTACGGCCGTACAGAATCCGCTCCGATCGCTCGCCGACGATGTCGCAGCAACGAAGTGGGTTCTCGACAGGCAAGACGGCCCGACCGTCTTGGTAGCGCACTCGTACGGCGGAATGGTCATCACGCAAGCCGGAGATCATCCGAACGTTTCGGCACTCACGTACGTCGCCGCTCGGGCACCCGACGCCGGCGAAAATTACACGGAGCTGGCGGCGCGGTTTCCAAGCCCTCCCGCCAGCGCCGGACTCGTGAATACCGATGGATTCGAACTATTGAACGAGGATGCGTTTCTCAACGACTTTGCTAACGGCGTCGAGCCGGATCGCGCAAAACTGCTATACGCGGTGCAAGCACCGATCTCCGCAACGCTTTTCCCAACCGCGCGGACGTCGATCGCCGCATGGCGTCAGAAGCCATCGTACTACGCCGTATCGACGCAAGACCGGACGATCGATCCGAACTTGGAGCGATTCATGGCGGCACGAATGAAAGCTACGACGATCGAGGTCGCCGCCGGCCACCTCTCGCTCGTTAGCCATCCACAGGAAATCGCGGGGCTCATTATGCGCGCGGCAAATCGCCAATCAACCAGCAGTATTCAAAGCACAACATAGCAAGGAGCGAGGGGCCGGTTTGACGCAACGCGTCGCGGTGCGGGCTCGCAAGCTTGGAGTATTCGACATCGCGCTGCTGGTTATGGGCAGCGTTATCGGATCGGGCATCTTTCGCACGCCGGCGGTGGTGGCGCAGCGAATTCCCGCTCCGGTCCTCATCGTCGCAGCGTGGCTTGCGGGTGGACTGATCGCGCTCTTCGGCGCTTTTGTTTTGGGAGAACTCGGCGCTCGCTGTTCGCGCGAAGGAGGCGCGTACGCGTATCTGCGAGTCGCGTTTCACCCGGTCGTCGCATTCGCATACGGGTGGACGTCGCTATTAGCGTCGTTCAGCGGCGGATTGGCGGCGGCGGCCGTTCTCTTTGCGGGATATTTTCTCTCGTCAACCGCGTTGTCTGCGTCACCGACGCTCGTTGCAAGCGTCACGTTGGCCATGCTCGTACTCGTCAACGCATTCGGAGTACGAGCCGGCAGTAACGTCCAACACGTGCTGACCGTGCTCAAGCTTCTCGCCCTAGCGGCCGTTGTCGTCGCCGCGTTCGTCGTACCGGTAAATCACCATCTCCAGCTGTCGCACGCCGCCGGTTCGCGGGCCGGCGTAACCCTCGCGTTCGGCGTCGCAATGATTCCGGTATTGTTCAGCTACGCCGGCGCGCTCGTTGCCAACTTCATGAGCGACGAAGTACACGACCCTCCGAAAACGTTGCCGACCGGTCTGTGGGTCGGTATGACGGGCGTCGCCTTGCTCTACGTTCTCGTCAATGCCGGATGTCTTCGCGCCCTGGGAGTCGACGGATTGGCGAACTCTACGGTTCCGGTTTCGGCGGTGCTGCAAGAAGCAACGGGATCCATCGGTGCGCGACTGACATCGATCGCAATCGCCGTCGCGACCCTTGGGTTTCTCAGCAATCGCATGCTGACCGTTCCGCGAATGTACCGATCGATGGCCGATGACGGTCTCTTCTTTCGTTGGGTTGGGTGGATCGATCCGCGGACACGCGTTCCGGTGGTCGCGATCGCTCTGCAAGGGATTGCCGCCATCGTGATCGCGCTGTCGGGCGACTTCAATCAAATCCTCAATTTCGTCGTATCGCTTGTCTATCTGTTCAACGGCCTTCTGGCGCTCGCACTGTTCGTGCTTCGAGCGCGCGACGGCGCTGGTGGATCGATGCATACCGGCGGCTTTCGCGTTCCGGGCCACCCCGTGACCACCGGCATCTATCTCGTCGCATCCTGGAGCATCGCCATCGTAACGTACGTCTCGGACCCGCGCTCCGGACTGATCGGACTGGCGATCGTTCTCTCCGCGATTCCCATCTATGCGCTATGGTCGCGTAGCGGCGCGAGAAAGCTGCAAGCCTGATGTTGCCCGATCGTCTGGAATGCTCGCGCGACGCCGAACACGAATTTTCTGCGACGGCCTTGTCGAGCGTGTGCCCGCACGACGGTGCTCCGTTGCTCGTCCGCTACCGAACTCACGAAATGCGTCGTGATTTGGTTTCTGCGCGTCCGTGGACGATGTGGCGGTATCGCGAAATGCTGCCGATCGATATCGACGAGCAGCCGGTATCGCTCGGCGAGGGATGTACCCCGCTTCTTCCACTTGCCAATATGCAGTCAGAGCTCGGCGGTGCCGACATCTACGTAAAAGATGAGTCGCAAAATCCGACCGGCTCGTTCAAGGCGCGCGGCATGTCCGCGGCGGTGACGGTCGCAAAGCGGCTCGGCGCGCGGTCGCTCGTCGCGCCGAGCGCCGGAAACGCTGGCGGCGCATTGGCAGCGTACGGTGCGCGAGCACGACTGCCGGTACGCGTCTACGTTCCGCGGGATACTCCGGCGATATTGATCGAGGAGATGCACGGGTATGGAGCGTCCGTCGTGCTGGTCGAGGGATTGATCGATGAGGCCGGCCGGCTCGCGGCGCAATTCGCGCAAGAGAACGGCGCATTCAACGTCGCGACCTTTCGCGAACCGTATCGTGTCGAGGGAAAAAAGACGATGGGATACGAGCTCGTCGAGCAACTCGGACGCGTTCCCGGAACGATCGTGTATCCGACCGGCGGCGGCACCGGGCTCGTCGCGATGTGGAAGGCCTTCGGCGAACTAGAACATCTCGGATGGATCGGCGCATCCAGACCCGTGATGGTCTGCGTTCAAGCCGAGGGTTGCGCGCCGATCGTCCGTGCGTTCCGCCGCGGCGACGCATCGGCTCAACGTGTCGAGAACGGGACGACCCGTATGTGGGGACTGCGCGTTCCGGGCGGGATCGGGGATCGTTTGAGCCTCGCGGCGATACGCCAATCGCACGGACATGCAATCGCAGTTTCGGATGAAGCATCGGAGTCGGCGATGCGCGAGCTGCACGAGCGCGAAGGTATCGACGCGACCGAGGAAGGCGGAGCGACCCTTGCGGCGCTGCGCTCGCTCGTATCCAGCGGCGTCGAGTTACCCTCGCCGGTCGTTCTTTTCAATACCGCAACGTCGTTAAAGTACGCCCCGCGATAGGGTAAAGACCGCAACATGACGATCGCGCTCAAGACGCTGGGCATCGCATTGGCCGTCGGCCTCGACGTGCTGGCGCTGTCGATCGTCGTCGGCATCATGGACATTCCGCAACGTGCGCGGATTCGAATGGGCGCCGCGTTTTCACTTTCCGAAGTGCTCATGCAAGTCATCGGGTACGCGATCGGTACCGGTGCCGGCCGTATCGCCGGAACGATCGCACCGTATGTCGGCTTCGCGATTTTGGCGGGCGTCGGCGTGCTGGTCGTTCGCGAGAGTTTCGAGAAAGCGCCGGTACTGAAGGTCGATTCGGGCTGGGGGCTCATCGCCGCATCGGCATCCATCAGCCTCGATTCGCTCGGCATCGGCATCTCGTTGCCGGGCGTACCGATTCCGCTACTACCCTTACTGGCCACGGTTGCGGTCACGACGGTGTTGTTTACGATCGCCGGGTTATCGTTCGGCCAACATCTCGGGGAGTCGAATCGCGCTCGCGCACAGCTGGGCGGTGGAGTTATCTTGATCGTTTTGGCCGTAGTCTTCACCCTGCAACGCGCTGTGGGAGCGAGCTGACCCGAATACATCGTTGGGTTATTCTCGACGCTCGCCAAAGACGTCGTTGCGTAAACGCTGTAAGTCGCTGCCGGCTTTGCGACGGTCGAACTCTTCTCCACGCATGTGTGCGAGCAGCGCGTGCGCGCGTTCGATCCACGTCGCGGGATGAGCGTGCGGTTCGCGTTGGCCAAGCGCCGCACGATGCAAACGCCAAGCCGGTGCTATGCGTTCGAGCTGGTTGGTGTGGTGCTGCAGATCGCGCGTTTCGCCACCCAAGACGTCGCGCATATCGCGCATCGCGTCGGCTAAGCGGCGCCGAACGACGTGCGAACTGCGAATCGGGACGACGAACCAAGTAGCCGCAACGCCGCAAGCCGCTCCGATAACGATGCAGATGACGCGGAAACCGAACACGGAAAAACTCGAACCGCTTTGCGGATCCAGAATGAGCCCGAATAACAGCGTCGTGCAGGCGGCCCAATACGCGTAATTGATGGGGCGAAGCCACATTCCGACGAATAATACCGCAAACATCACGATCGCGTATTCGAGCGAGTTGCCGATGTGCACGAATCGCAATACTTCGGCAACGAACGTTCCGAGGATCGCTCCACCAATTCGCAATAACGCCTTGTACAAGGCATCGCCGCGACCGATCGCGCCGCTCGTAACGATGAACGCGCTCAGCACTACCCACGGCCAGTGCATGCGGAAGGCCGTCATGCCGATTCCAAACGCCAGGGCGAGTGCGACGATCATCTGCAGCGCCATGCGATCGGTTGGGGCAAACCGGCCTGCGGCGTCGGATCGATTCGATTCGCGAGGCGGACGGGGCGTCCCGACGGGGGGCGTCCAACCGGCTCGTGTTCCGATGTACCCGGCGGCCCACGAGCACAACTGCGCGATAATCGCTGCGGCGATCACGAGCGCTACAGTGACGGGAATACCGGCAGATCGATCGATCGGCGCCGGCACGATCAGCATCGCCATCAACGTCAGAGCAATAACGCCGCCGATCGCCGCGGCCGAACGGCCGAACCGGCGCAACGCTACCGACGCACCCATCCCCAGCACGAAAACGATCGCCGCAACTGCGGGCGCGTGCAAGAACAGCGCGCCGACCAACGCGCCGCCCAGTGCGATCACCGGAATCGTGACGATCCGCCGTAACAGCACGCGAAATCCGTGCTGCTGCAACGAGCGCGTCAGACCGATCGACAATACCACCGACAGGATCGCCGGCGAATTGTTCGTTCCGAATCGCACGCACAACGCGTACGTCAACAGAAAACTCGCGAGCGTGCCGGCCATCCCCGGCGCGGCCGCCCTCAGCGCTTTAAGTAGCGCTGAGGATTCCCACGGCTTTTCCGACATTTTCGAACGCCACCAGGGCGCGATCCATCTCATCCTTCGTTAGCGCGGCGCTAATCTGCACGCGAATGCGCGCCGCCCCTTCGGGCACGACCGGGAAGCCGAAGCCGGTTACGAACACGCCGGCGGATAAAAGCTTATCGCTCATCGCGATCGCGAACGACGTTTCGCCAACGATGATTGGAACGATCGCGCTCTCCCCTTCGAGCGGCGAATACCCGATGTGCTGCAAGCCGGCGCGAAAGTAGGCAGTGTTGTCGCGCAGGCGTTGCACCAGATCGGGATGGGCGTCGAGATACTCGATTGCTTCCAGCGAACTGCACGCGACCGTCGCCGGTAATGCATTCGAAAATAACTGCGGGCGCGAACGCTGAATCAACGTCTCGATCAACGCGGTGCTTCCCGCGACGAATCCGCCGGCGGCCCCGCCCAGCGCCTTGCCCAGCGTCCCCGTGATGATGTCGACCTGGCCGGTCAAACCGAAATGCTCGATGGTGCCGCGGCCGGTCTTGCCCATGACGCCGGTGCCATGCGAATCGTCGACCACGACGATTGCATCGTGCGCTCGCGCGAGCGTAACGATCTCCGGCAGCTTCGCCAAGTCGCCTTCCATCGAGAACACGCCGTCGGTGACGATCACGATCGGGAAGCAACCCTTGACGGCCTCGAGCTTCTCGCGTAGCTGATCCATGTCGCTGTGCTTAAAGCGTTCGCGACGCGCCTTGGATGCCAACCGTACGCCGTCGATAATCGATGCGTGGTTCAGCTCGTCGGAGATGATCGCCGAACCCTGATCGCAGATCGTCGCAAACAACCCCGTGTTGGCGTTCCAGCAAGCGACGTACGAGAGCGACGCCTGGGTTCCTAAGAACGATGCGATGCGCCGTTCGAGCGTGCGGTGAATGTCGAACGTTCCGCAGATAAAACGCACCGATGCCGTGCCCGCCCCATATCGATCGAGGCCGCGCTTCCCGGCTTCGACGACCTCGGGCAAGTCGGCTAAACCCAAATAGTTGTTACTCGACAGCACGATGACATTGCCGGCCTCTTCCATATGGACTTCCGGCGCCATCGGCGTAGTAATGTGGCGCAAATGCTTGTACGTTCCGGCCGCGCGCAGTGCGTCGAGATCGCCCTGCAGTTTGCGTTCGAAGGTTTGGTTCATGCCTTTGCGAGGTCTCCTTTAAAGTCGAGTACTACCTTCGCGGCTTCGCCGCTTTCCATCAGCGCGAACGCGCGATCGTACTCCCCGTACGGCAGCACGTGTGTCACGACCGGCGCTAAGTCGATGCGACCGCTGGCCAGCAGCGTCTGCGCTTGATACCACGTCTCGAACATGCGGCGTCCGTTGATGCCGAGCATCGTAATACCTTTGAAAATGATGCGTTGCGCCAAGTCGATACGAATCGGTTGGCTAGGGATGCCGAGCATCGCGGCGACCGCGCCGTTACGCAACGTCTCCAAGCCGGCGTCGATGGCAGACTCGGCACCCGACATCTCGAGTAACACGTCGGCACCGTTGCCGCCGGTCTTCTCGCGCACGCGGTCGGCGATACCCTCGTCGCCGGCAAGAAACGTTTCGTCGGCGCCGAGCCGTCGTGCGATCTCGAGTTTGGCGGGATTGCGATCGATCGCGAAGATCGCATTCGCGCCGGCCGCTCGCGCGACGCCGACGGCCATTAGACCGATGGCGCCTACGCCGGTAATCACGACGTTCTTCACGCTAACCCCGGCCGCCATCACGGTATGGACCGCATTGCCGAACGGATCCAAGATTGCAGCGTATTTGTCCGGAATCGCCGGGTCGAGTTTCCACACGTTATATTCGGGCATCGCGATGAACTCGGCAAAAGCGCCGTCGCGATCGACTCCAATGATTTCCACTTGCCGGCAAATGTGCGCTTGGCCGGTGCGGCACAATAGGCACGTTAAATCCGCGATGTGACCTTCGGCGGACACGCGGTCGCCTGGCACCACGGATCGCACGGCCGAGCCAACCTCGGTAACGGTTCCCATAAACTCGTGACCGACGATCAAAGGTGGATGTATACGTTCCTGCGCCCATGCATCCCAACGGTAGATATGTTGGTCGGTGCCGCACACCCCCGCCTTTTCGACGCGTATCAAAACGTCGTTGGGGCCGATTTTCGGAATCGGAACGTCGGCCAGTGTGAAGCCCGGGCCGGGGGCGGCTTTTGTGAGTGCTCGCATGGATGACATGACGGCCCCAAGTATTGCACTTGGGGCCGCCGCGGTCATGCTCGGTTGAGCGTTACGAGCGTTTAGAAGTCGTACTCGAGCTGTGCCCGGTTGTACTTGAACAGCGGCAAGCCGCCCAGGTACTGCGAACCGTACGAGTAGCCTGCGGGACACGTGGTGTTGCTCGCTCCGCAGAACGTGTTGCCGATGTAGCGATTGAAGAATCGATCGCGCAGCATCAGGCCTTTGTAGGGCCCCTTACCACTCCATTTGTTAAACCGGTACGTGCCGTCGATGTCCCATTCCCAGGTGTTCGCGTTCGACACGAGCGCGTTACCATATTGAAGCCAACCGTACGCGGCGAAGAACGTGATCCGGTTGTTGGTGGACGTGTACGTGAGGGCGAGCTTCTCCGAGGAGCCGGCCGAGCGACGCTCGACCATGCCCTGCGCGCCCATCGTAGTGAAGAACGGGTCGGACGTGTAGTTGTCGGTGTACGGGCTGGCCCAACCGCCGTAGTAGAGGTTGACCGATCCGTTCGCATTATTCGAACACACCGCCGTGCCGTTGTTCGTTAACGGCAGAAAGTTCGCGACCGTAACGCCCTTGGTCGTAAGTTGAAAGGTCGAACTGCTGCAGGTCGCGCCTTTAGGAAGAAATGTCGTTTCGTTGTGCCACGGCAGTCCATCGTAGGCGAAGGTGAGCAGAATGTTCTTGGTAACGTTCGCACCGATGCGTGCACCGATCGCCTGGCTGTCGATCTTGCCAATGTACGAGACGCCGGCGTTTGATTCGGTACCGCCCTGCATCTCGATGAACGGCTTATACTTCGACTGTGTAAAGACGTACTTGCCGTCGAACCACCACATGTTGGCGAGATCCGACACGCCGTAGAAATAACCGTCGAGCGTGAGGCCGGACGGACTCGCGTAGCCCGCCTTTCCGTAGAAAAACCCGCTCGTGTTGATCGAGCCGCCGCCAGGCACGTAAATGTTGGCGGGCATGCCGCTGTTGCCGGCCGGGAAGCTCGTTAGAAGGGTGGTATTCGAAAAGTTATTGGCAGTTCGATTTTCGAACTGCCACATATCGGCAGCCTCGAACGTCCAATCTTTGATACCGGTAAAGGCAACGTCGACGCCTTGGTACGCTTCGGGCTTCAGACGCGAATCCGACGGGCCCGCCCAAGGAGAGTTGAAGACTTGGTTTCCCGCCTTGGCGTAGAAATCGGCGTTCTTAAAACCGAGATAGCCTTCGTAGAACGTGTCGAGCCCGAATCCCGGCAACGTATCGTCGGGGTTCGTGTTGGGCGGGGCTTGGCTCACGCATGGGTCACCCTTCGCGTGATTCGCGGCAACCGAACACGGGCCGTCGATCGGGTTCGCTAAAATGTACGAACCGCCGATAAACAGACCCTTGAGGTCCGGCAGCTGGTAGTCGGCATGCAGGCCGATCGACGAGTTCCAGGACGCCTGGTTCACGCCCGTCGAGCTGTACTTCGGGCTGCTGAAGTTATATTGTGCGCCCGGATTGTTCGACGCGTTTTGTCGGGTGAAATAATACGAACGGAACTGTCCGTTGAATGTCAGCGGCCCCGGGGTTGGGGTGGCCGTGACGATCGTCGCCGGTGGCGGGACCGGTGTGGGCGAGGTTTGCGCCTGGGCATGTGCGCCCAGGGCCGCCCAAAGGACGCCTGCGGCGACCAGGCCTTGCGTGATACTCCGGTAACTCAAAAGGTGCTCCCTCTAGCAAGATAACTCGAAACGCCGATTCGACGCATTCAAAAAATTGACCTAGGTCATCAGAACAGGACGCATTCCCGGCATTTTTCACGCCAGGACATAGCAAGTTTACCGACCCTCTATTAAGGCCGAGTTATGGAGCGATTAACGAGGGTAACGCTATCCGTAGCGTCCGGTGATGTAGTCTTCGGTACGCTTGTCGCGCGGTTTGGTGAAGATCGACGATGTGGAATCGGTTTCGACCATTTCGCCTAAAAGGAAGAATGCCGTATAGTCGCTGATCCGGGCGGCCTGCTGCATCGAATGCGTGACGATCGCGACCGTAAACTCTTGCTTGAGCACGTGAATCAGATCCTCGATCTTGCTCGTCGCGATCGGATCCAGCGCCGAGGCCGGCTCGTCCATCAGAATCACTTCGGGGTCAACCGCGAGGCAGCGTGCGATGCATAGGCGCTGTTGCTGTCCGCCCGAGAGATCGAGCGCCGATCGGTCGAGACGATCCTTCACTTCGCTCCACAGCGCCGCGTGCGTCAAGCTGCGCTCGGCGATTTCGCGCAGTACCTTCGGCCGGCGTTCGCCCTGCAAGCGCGGTCCGTAGGTGACGTTTTCAAGGATCGACTGCGGAAACGGATTGGGGCGCTGGAACACCATGCCTACTCGGTGGCGGATCGTCACCGGATCGACGCCTCGGTCGTAGATGTCCGAGTTATCGAGCAAAACTTGTCCTTGAACGCGCGCACCCGGCGTGAGATCGTGCATGCGGTTGAGCGCACGAATAAACGTCGATTTGCCGCACCCCGACGGACCGATCAGCGCGGTGACGCGACGGTCGGGGATGGTAAGGCTCACGTTCTTGACCGCATGGAACGACCCATAGTAGACGTTCAAATCGCGGGCTTGCAGTTTCGCTTGCGACGAAACCATCGGTCGCTGGGAGCCGGTCGCGGTCATGGCGCGGTGGTGTTCGCCGAATGCCGCCGTCTCGCCCTGGGGCCGGCGCTAGAAACGCTCGCCCATCGATTCGGCGTACCATTCGCGCACGTCGTGCAGGGTGAGGTCCCGGCACAGTTCCTCGAGGACGGCCAGCACCTGCAAGCGCATCGCGACGTCGGACGCGTCGGCGATACTCGTCCTAGCTGCAGCTTCCATGAGTTTAGGGTGCCATACGCACGTTATGCGCGCCTTATCCCTGGTTTAAGCGTACCTCAGCTCTCTCGTTTGATTCGCACGATCGGAAGACGGATCGTGAACGTCGTGCCGCGGCCCAACGACGACTCAGCCGAGATCGCTCCACCGTGCGCGTCCACGATGCCCTTGACGATGGCCAGACCTAACCCGGCGCCGCCGCCGCTTTCTCGCCGGCGCGAGCGGTTGACGACGTAGAAACGTTCGAAAATTCGCGGGACGTCGCGATACGGGATGCCCTCGCCGGTGTCGCGGATTCGAACGACCGCGTCGCTTCCACGTGCGTCGAGTTCGATTGCGATGCGCCCGCCGGAGCGCGTATGCCGCAACGCGTTGTCGATTAGGTTCACGAAGACTTGTGAGAGGCGATCGGGGTCGCCTTCTACCTGCACCGGACGCAGCGTGACGAGCTCGAGGTCAACGCCCTTGCTAACGGCTTGGGGTTCGAACGACGAGATGATCGGGTGCGCTACTTCTTCTAAGTCGATCTGGCGTAGCGCGAGCTTCAGTTGGCCCGACTCGGCGCGCGCCTGTTCTAAAAGTTGCCCGACCAACGCCACCAAACGATCGACTTGCTGCAGCACTTGCGGCAAGAAAAGGTCGCCCGCTTCGTCGTCGGGCGATGCCAGCACCGTTTCGATCATCAGCTTGATCGACGACAGCGGCGTGCGCAACTCGTGCGACACGTTCGAAAGAAACTCGCGACGAGCGCGCTCGAGCCGGGTGAGCGCCGTTTGATCGTCGGTCAGCACGACGACGCGCTCCATGCTGCCCGCCTCGCCTAACAGCGGATATACCGAAACGCGATACACGCGCCCGCCGTCCTGAGCGCTGAGCGTCAGCGGTGCGACCGAGGCTTCACCCGTAAGCGCATCGCCGATGCGGCGCTCGATTTCCACGCTCGGAATGGCTTCGATGATGTGCGAACCCACCGCGCGATCGAGGTCGAATCCGAAGATCGCCCCGGCGGCAGGATTGGCAAACTCGATCCGGCGCTGCGCGTCAACCAACACGATGCCGATCGGTAACGCACGCGCCAGCCGGACGAATGCTCCCTCGATACGATTTTCAGGTGCTGCCCCGGTGGGGGCCGCGACGTCGGGCGCAACCGCGTGGCGGCGCGTGAGAATCAGGGCGGCAATGGTCGCGCATACGGCTCCGGCGATCGCTCCAGGCAATCCCCAAACCAACGCGTCGGATACCACGGGTTACGAAGCCTTGAACATGTAACCCCGGCTGCGCACCGTCAGAATATGACGTGGCGTACGGGCGTCTTCCTCAATCTTCTCGCGCAGCCAGCGAACGTGCACGCTGACCGTTTGCTGCTCGCCCTCGAAATCGTAACCCCAAACTTTATCGAGCAGCGTCTGGCGCGTCACGACTCGTCCGTTGTTTTCCATCAGGACGCGTAGCAGCGCGAACTCTTTGGGAGCCAATGCGACGATCGTGCCGCGAACCGTAAGCTGTTGCCGGGACGGATCGAGAACGATGTCGCCCAGCGCGATCGCCTCGTCGTGACCGGACTGTATCGGCAATTGCCGGCGCAGCCGGGCCTTGACGCGCGCGAGAAATTCGTGCAGCGCGAACGGCTTGGTAACGTAGTCGTCGGCTCCGAGCTCGAGCGCCAACACCTTATCGATCTCTTGATCTTTTGCGGTCAGCATGATGATCGGCACCGAACTAAACTTTCGGATTTCCTTGCATGCCTCGATCCCGTCGAGGGTCGGCAACATGATGTCGAGCACGATCAGATCCGGTTGCTCGCGTTGCGCCGTAGCGATCGCACTACGTCCGTCGCTCGCGGTGACCACCGCGTAGCCGCTGCGTTCCAGATTGAAGCGCAGCGTCTGCAAGATCGCCGACTCATCGTTAACGACTAAGATCTTCTTGTTGAGCTCGCGGCCCCGGATAAATGGGTTACGCGCGGTCTTCGCTTCCAGCGATCCGTTCATACGATTTTGCGATCGCGCTGTAGTCCAGCGCGCCGTCCCCTTCTGCGGAGCGGGCAGTGTAGAGCTGATAGGCCAACGCGGTCGCCGGCATCGAGTGTTTCGCCGCGCGCGCGGCATCCAGCGCGGCCGCAAGATCCTTCCGTAACAGATCGAGCGCAAAACCGCCTTCGAACGTCCCGGCAAACCAGGTCTTCGGTAACCATTGTTCGAGGACGTAGTTAGAACCCGTCGCGGACGAAAGAATTTGCCGGACCGCATCCAGATCGACGCCGGCTCGTTGTGCGAACGTCAACGCTTCGGCGTTGGCGATCATGACGTTGGCGATTATGATTTGGTTAACGAGTTTAACGGTTTCGCCCATGCCGATATCGCCGACGCGATGCGCGTTGCCCATGGCGGCCAGCAGCGGCCGGATGCGTTCGTAGTCGTCGGGTTGTGCGCCGGCCATAATCGTCAAGGTTCCCGCGGCGGCGCGTGCCGGTCCGCCGCTAACGGGAGCATCGGCAAAACGTATCCCGCGTTCGCCCAAGCGCGCGGCAAACGAGACCGACGAAATTGGGGAGATGGTGGAGCAATCCACGACCATCGAACCGGGCGCCAATCCAGCCGCCAATCCGTTAACGCCGAAGAGGGCGTCTTCGACCTGCGGAGCGTCGGGAACGCACACGAATGCCACGTCGGATACGCGTCCGACCGCCGCTGGATCGGCGGCTTCTACGACGCCGTCGCCGGAGATCAGCCGGTCGAGCGCATCCCGGCGCCGGTGCGCGCAGGCCGTAACCGAAAAACCCGCCCGGCGCAACGCTCGCGCCATCGGTTCGCCCATCGTACCGAGTCCGACGAAGCCGGCGCGCTCGCTCACGGCGGGCACTTTGGGCGGCGAACGGAGGCTTTCCCGCCGCACCGAGGGGGCGCTCCCGCACTGGCCGAAGCCGGATAGTATCCATGTTGACGATCGAAGAACGCGTCAACGCAGCGCTCGACCGGGTGCGTCCCGGCATCGCTGCCGATGGCGGCGAGGTCTGGCTAACCGAAGTGCGCGACGGCGTTGCCTTCGTGCAAATGCTGGGGGCGTGCGGAGGTTGTCCGGCGTTGACCATGACGCTGAAGGGCGCGATCGAAACGGTCGTATGCGCCGAAGTGCCCGAGATTCGAGAAGTGGTTCAGATCTAAGAGGCGCCGGTAACGCTTAGCGCGTTACGGCCATCTGCGCCGCGCAACGGCTGCAATACCAGCTCATGGCACCATCGTGCTGGCGCGGAACCATATGCTCGCGGTGGCCGCGCCGGCCGCAGGATGCGCAGGCAAAGCTCTGGCCGATCGGCGACGGTCCGTTTGCAGCCTCGTGGCGCTTTGCCACAAAGAAGACCGCGTAGATAACGATCCCGATGATCAGCGGAGCCCAGGCGAAAAACGAGTTGAACGTGGATGGTGAGATTTGCGGATTCACGACCTACTTGTTCCCGTCGCGAAAGTACGCGGCATTGATTTCCGTGTAGCTTTCGTACTGCGCCGGGACGTCGGAGTCGGCAAAGATGGCTTCGACCGGGCAGGCTGAAACGCATGCTCCGCAATCGATGCACACTTCGGGATCGATGAAGAGCATTGTGTCGTCATCTTTTCCGTGAATACAATCGACCGGACAAACGTCGAACGCACGACTTGTCCTTCGTGCCGATACACGGTTCGGTAATGACGTATGCCATGGTGCAATTTTACCGCGCCGAGGCGAAAAACGCCTGCCCCAATCGGCGGAATGCAGTCGAAGCTATGCGGTTCGGCCGCGAACCAAGCGGATGAGAAACAGCAAGATGACGGCGCCGAGAATGGCGCAGATGATGCTTGCGAAATTGAACCCCGTGACGCCGGCGTGGCCGAACACGTTGTAGATCCAGCCGCCTAGAAAGGCGCCGATGACTCCGACGATGATGTCGCCGAGAATTCCGCCGGGTCCCTCGCCGGGTATGATCCACTTTGCGACGATGCCGGCGATTAGCCCAAAAACAAGCCAAGCGAGAATGCCCATGTGTTGTCAGCTCCTTTGTGACGGTAACGTCCCCGGGCGAGCGCTCCCTCAAACGTTGATGGCCAACTTCGCCTCCCAGGGCACGGACGTCGCGGCGTCAACGTTACTCGAGTATGCAGAAGTGGATATCCGGCCTCGCTGCCCTGCTCCTGGCCGCGGCCGCGTGCGGCCCCGCCCTCGCCGCCGGCACGACCGAGATAACGGTCAGCGGAAGCGGAAGCGTCGCACTCACGCCCGACACCGCGACGGTGAGCGCGACGGTCGAAACCAACGCCGACAACGCCGCCCGCGCGGTCTCCGACAACAACGTGCGCTACGAACGGGTCGTTGGCGCGCTCGTGCAGGCCGGCATAGCGCGGTCCGATATCACGTTGTCCTACTATACCGTCAACTACACGCCCAAACCGCAAACCCCGGCACCGGGCGACCGGTATGGCTATGCCGTGCGCCGCCAGTTCGACGTAAAGGTTCGCGAGATCGGCAAGGCCGGCGCCGTGGTCAACGCCTGTACCGGGGCCGGCGCTACGGGAATCGACAACGTCTCGTTCGGTACGGCCAACCCCGACGCAGGCAAGGCGGAAGCGATCCGGCGCGCGGTCGCGGACGCCCGTACGACGGCCAACGCGCTGGCGGCGGCCGCCGGACTGCGCGTCACCGGCATCGAGAGCATCGGTCAAGGCGGCGGCGAGTTCCGGCCGCAGCCGATGATGCGCATGGCCGCCACTGCTGCGGCGCCCACGACCTTCGACCAGTCCAACGTCAACGTGAGCGCTACCGTCACCGTCACCTTCACCGCCGAACCGTAGCCGCTAGGCCCCAGCCCGAAACCCCGTTGGGATGGCGGGGGTAGATGAAGGCGATGAACACCCTTTGCGACGGTTGCGGCAACCGCCCAGTTCCCACGATCGCCGGCATCAAGCAGCTTTGCGCCGAGTGCGCGCGCAAACGCATCGGCTCGGGCGCGTTGCCCTTCCTTGGCGCCGCCGTCGCCGCAGCCGGCCTCATAGCCGGCGGCATCCTTCTCTCCGAACGGATGCAAGGCGGTGACGAAAGCCGCAAAGGCGGATCGCCGCTCGACGAGCTCAACCGCCGTTTTCGAGGAACCCCGACGCTCGCAAACTTCTCGCGCGATCTCACCGAACTCGCCCGTGAAGGCAAATTAGATCCGGTGATCGGACGCGAGGACGAGATCGAACGCGTCGTTTCGATCTTGGCTCGTCGCAGCAAAAACAACCCGGTGCTCGTGGGCGAACCCGGCGTCGGTAAAACGGCCATCGTCGAAGGTCTCGCGCAACGCATCGTCGCCGGATCGGTACCGCCCTCATTGGCCGGCCGGCGCGTATTGGCGCTGACGCTCGGCCCGCTCGTTGCGGGAACCAAGTATCGCGGCGAGTTCGAAGGCCGCGTCAAACGCATCCTCGACGAAGTGAAACGGAGCGCGCGCGACGTCGTGCTGTTCATCGACGAGTTGCATACGCTCGTCGGCGCCGGCGCCGCCGAAGGATCCCTCGATCTCAGTTCCATGATCAAGCCGGAGCTGGCGCGCGGCGAACTGCAATGCATCGGTGCGACCACGTTCGTTGAATATCGGAAGTATATCGAGTCCGATGCCGCATTAGAACGCCGCTTCCAACCGGTCATGGTCGACGAGCCGAGCGTCGAGGAAACCATCACGATTCTCGCAGGCTTGAGCGACGGTTACGCACGTCATCACCGCGTTCGAATCGAACTCGAAGCGATCGAGGCTGCCGCCACGCTATCGGCGCGCTACATCGCCGACCGATTCTTGCCCGACAAAGCGATCGATCTGATGGACGAAGCCGCCGCGTCGGTGGCGTTGCGCAACCGCGGAACGTCCGAGGCGCCGTCCGTGACGGCCGAAGACGTTGCCGGCGTCGTTACGCGGTGGACCGGCATACCGCAAGCCGCGCTTACCGAATCGCAAGCGAACCGTTTACTGTCGCTGGAAACGATCTTGAGCACCCGCGTCGTAGGTCAAGCGCCGGCGATCGATGCGGTCGCATCGGCGATCCGTCGTGCGCGTGCCGGCTTACACGATCCGCAAAAACCGCTCGGCACGTTTCTCTTTCGCGGTCCGAGCGGCGTCGGCAAGACCGAGCTCGCAAAAACGCTGGCCGAAGCGTTGTTCGGCAGTGAATCCGCGCTCGTTCGGATCGACCTATCGGAGTTTGCCGAACAACATTCGGTCTCGCGGCTGATCGGCGCACCTCCGGGATACGCCGGCCATGACGAACCGGGGCAGTTGACCGAACCGGTGCGGCGCCGTCCCTACTGCGTCGTGTTATTCGACGAACTGGAAAAAGCGCACGCCGACGTCGCCGCGCTGCTATTGCAACTGCTCGACGAAGGACGCGTCACCGATGCGAAGGGACGCACCGTCGATTTTCGCCACGCGTTGATCGTGCTCACGACCAACCTCGAAGACGACGAGCTGGCGTTTGCGATGCGGCCGGAGTTTCTCAATCGTATCGACGAGATCGTAACCTTCGCCCCATTAGGTTTGCCGGAAATCGAAGCCATCGTGGCCATTCACGTCGAGAGCTTGGCTGCGCGGTTAGGCGCACGCGACGTCCGTTTGCGTCTCACCGAAACAGCCCGGCGTTTCTTGGCGGACGAGGCATTAGCAGCCGGATCGGGCGCGCGATACGTCGGCCGGACGGTATCGCGGCACGTTTCGACGCCGCTCTCCACCGCGATCTTGCGCGGCACGTTGCCGCCGGGAAGCACGGCGGGCGTGGATGTTTCCGATGGAGCGTTGATCGTCCGCGCCGCGTAGGCCGCGGGATTACGGAAGGGTGAAGGCGCTGGTCGCCGGCGATAATGCCAACGCCTGGGGCGCGCCGATCCCGGTCGACAGCGTCAGCCACGACATGCCGGAGTACGGCGGCGGGTATTGCGTGACGGTACTGTTCCCGTAATTCGCGACATACAGATTGCCTTGCGCGTCGATCGCAAGCGCCACCGGCTGATTTTGTCCGCCGGTGATCGTCGTCGGCGCGCCGGAATACGGCGGCCCATAGGCCGTGACCGTATTCGCGCCCTGATTGGGAACGAAGAGCGTCGCGGCCGGCGTTAACGCGATCGCGCCCTGCTCGTTCACACCGCTCGTGATGGTCACGGCCGGTTCGCTCGAAGCGGAGAAGGGCGGCACGAACTGCACCACCGAGTTCGGCGTCGCGTTGACGTTCGAAACGAAGAGATTACCGCGGGCGTCGATTGCGGCGGAGCTCGGCCCGTTCAAACCATTCGATAGCGTCACTGCGGGCGTGAGGTAGGGCGGCGCGTATTCCGTCACCGTTCCGGCGCCTTGGTTCACGACGAAGACGTCGTTGGCTGCGTCGAGCGCGAGGCTCACCGGATCGTTGACGCCGTTACCGATCACCGCCGTCGGCGAACCTCCGTACGGAGCGGAATACACCGTAACGGAGTTGCTGCCGTTGCCGTTTGCGACGAATAAATTTCCGCGCGAGTCGAGCGCGAGGGCCTGCGGATGATTGACGCCGCTTCCGATCGTCGTTGCGCTACCGGTGTACGGTGGCGCATATTCGGCCACGCTGCCCGGCGTGCCGGCGACGAACAAATCGCCGGACGTGTCGAAGACGAGCGCCTGCGGATTATTCACCCCGGTAATCGTCGTCAACAATGCAGTTGACCCGGCCGCGTACAGCGTTACCGTGTTTGCGGCGGAGTTCGCGACCGCGACGATTTGCCGCACGTTGACGGAACTCGTACCGCTACAGGAGGCAGACGGCGCCAAACATGGATTGGCCGCCGTGGTAAATGCGGCGTTCGCGCGCAACGTCGCGGTACCGGAATATGGAGCCGACGGCGACACGACGAAGGCGTTCGACGAGCCGCCTTGCGGCAACACGGTCAAGGCTGCGGCGCCGCTCGTTTGCGCCACCGAATACGCCGGTTGGGACGGCTCGAGTAAGACGTTTTGATTGGCATCGACGAGCTGAGCGAGCAGCACGTGCTTGCCGGCGCCGAAGAGGTTGACCCCGCCCTGCGCGTTTGCAGCTGCGTTCGATGCAGCCGGCACGAGTTGCGCTTGCACGGGCGTTCCGCCATATGCCAAATTCACGACGTTCGAACCGGCAAACGACACCGCGAACGCAATCGTCTGCTGTGAGTTGAGCGCCGTCGCGGGCGACGGGACATTGGACGAATACAGCGTGACGGTTGCGGTGTAGGTTCCGGGTGCCAACGCGAACGCGGCTTGGCACGTCGTGGCATTTGCCGTTGCAACACAATTCGATGCCGAAGAGCCGAACGACACCGTCTGCGACAGCGTGGTCGGGCCGCTGAACGAAATCGACATCGCCTGCGCGGCCGGCGATAGAGCCGCCGAAACGCCGGGCGCCGGCGCGATCGGAGGAGGCGAGGACGCGAACGGCGGCTGCGTGACCGGTCCAAATGTCGGCATCGAACTCGACGTCGGGAAGGTTGACGAACCGGGCATACGCACGCGCACTACGGTCATACCGCCCGGCACCGGGCCGAACGCGTTTTGCGCGTTGAACCCGCCCGGAAGCAGCGACGAACCACCTTGTCCGCCGCCGCCCGCGCATGCGGTGACCCCGGCCAAAGCCGCTAGGGCAAGCAGCTTTCCGGCACGCACGCTCATTTCAAAAGTTGCGCTACCGTGCTTTGTATTTGCGACGGCGACATTTCACCAACGACGATTTTGCTCACCACACCCTTTCGATCGATGAAGGCGTGCACCGGCAAACCTTCGATCGAATACTCCGATCGCAACGTGCCATCGTCGGCGATGATCGGATACGTTAGGGAATGTTCGGTGCGAAAGAGCTTGGCTTTCGCCGGCGATTCGAGAACGTCGATACCGACGACTTGCAGGCCGGCCTTGCTCTCGGCCTGCGATTCCTTATCGATCGACGGCGCTTCGGCATTACACGGCGGACACCAGGTCGCGAAGAAATTGAGGTAGACGACCTTGCCGCGGAGCGCTTTGAGCGAAAACGGCTTCCCGTCGATCGTCGCCCCGCTGTAGTCGGGTGCCGGCGAACCTGCGGCAGCGACCTGCGACGCAGCCTGCGAACCGCCGCTACACGCGGCGACCGCGATCAGCGCTAGCGGCGCGAGAGCACGCAACGAACGCTTACCCATAACTCGGGTACGCGACCGCGCGAAGGTCGCGCTCCATCTGTTCGACCAACTCTGCGACGCTTGAAAAGCTCCGCTGCTCGCGCACGAATCGCAGGTCGCGCAATTGCAACTCTCGTCCATAAATCGTCTCCTCGAAATCGCGCATCCACGCTTCCACGGTGCGCTGCGTTCCCGCGAATTGCGGATTGCTGCCGATCGATACCAGCGCGGCCCGGTCGCGCCCATCGAAGCGAGCGGTCGCCGAGTACACCCCGTCGCGCGGCAACAGTTTTACCGGGACGGCGACGTTCGCCGTCGGGAAACCTAACCCGTGTCCGCGCCCGGCGCCGATTTCGACAATCCCGCTCAAGGTGTACCCGGTGCCGCCGATCAGCGCGTCGGCTTCGGGCACGCGTCCCGCGGCCACCAGGCCGCGGATGCGGGTGCTCGAGATGCGCCCATCGTCTTCCACGTTATCGACCGGGTCGAATGCGATGCCGCGTTCTTTCAAAAAGTCGCGCATCACGGCCGCGTCGCCGGCGCGTTTGTGGCCGAAGCGAAAGGTCGAGCCTACGACCACCGCCCCGACGTTCAGCGCCACCAGCTTTTCCAGGAACGCCTCCGGCTCGAGGGTCGAAATGCGCTCGTCGAACGCGGGGAACAGGCATTCCTCAAAGCCGGCAGCGGCAAAGAGGTTGAGCCGCTCGGCTTGCGTCGTCAAAAGCGGCGGCTCGTTTCCGGGCCGCAAGAAGGACGACGGATGGTTTCGGAAAGACAACACGCCGCTGCGCCAACGGGGCCGGCGCAAGCGCAACGTCCGCCTCGCCAGCTCCTGATGCCCGCGATGGAAACCGTCGAAGAAACCGATCGCTAATGCGAGCGGCCTCGTGGGAGTGCGTTCCAGCGCATGCCAAACCTGCATGGAAGTTTACACGAATACCTTGCGGGGAGCGAGTAGGGCCCCGAGCGATTCTCCGACGCCGACCAGCGTCCTCGATTCGTCCCGCACGAAGACGTGGCGGGACCCGACGCCGGCGGGCAACGGAACCATACGACCCGCCCGAAAATCGGCCGACTGCCGCAGATCGAGCACGATGGTCGGAAACGGGACGATGTGCTCGGGAGCGATCAGGGCGGCCAACGGGTCTGCCGCAATCGCCTCCATCGTCAGGGCCTCGGATAGCACGAACGGGCCGGAGGCTTCGCGGACCAGCGATCCCATGTGAGCGGGCAATCCGATTCGTTCGCCGATATCGCTGCATAGCGTACGAATGTAGGTGCCCTCGCTGCACGCGATGCGTATCCGGGCGACGTTCACCGATTCGACCCCGAGCAGCTGCAACGAATAGATCGTGATCGTGCGGGGTTTCCGGTTCGACCACCACGCCCTCGCGCGCGAGCTCGTAGAGCCGTTTTCCACCGTGATGCAGCGCCGAGAACATCGGTGGTATTTGCTCGATACGTCCCACGAACGACTCGAGCACGACGGGTAGCGCTTCGGCCCAATCCGCCGGAACGGGCTGGGATGCGATCGTCCGTCCGACTGCGTCCTGCGTGTCGGTCGCGGTGCCCGCGACCAACGTGCACGCATACGCCTTGCGACGGTCATCGAGCAGCGGGATCAAACGCGTCGCTTTCCCAACGGCGATCGGTAAGACGCCGGCGGCTTGTGGGTCGAGCGTTCCCAAATGGCCTGCCGGCAGCCGGCGATCGCCCGAAGCAACGCGCAATATCCGGCGCACCCGGCTCACTGCCTGCGTCAACGTCAAGCCCGCCGGTTTAAAAAGATTGATGAAGCCGAGCATGGTTCCGAAGGCGTCCGCAGACTACAGCGTTCCGCGCAGCTCCTTGCGCAATGCGCCGATCGCTCCAAGCGCGGCGCCGGCCGCAACGATCAGAGCCGCCGCCACGCCGAACGCCAACACGCGCGTTACGGTCCACACGGCAAATAGCGCGCCGCCCGCGCCCATCAGAAAATATCCCGATCGCAGCCAGCGCGCCGCCGGAAAGCGGCTGCCGATGAACCAGCCGCCGACTATTCCAAACAGTGCGATAAAGATGCCGGCGCACAACGGCACGGCACCGTGCGTCACAGACCTTCTTCGACCAGCGCCGCATCGACCGCGGCAAACGCATCTTGAAGCGGCCCGGTGTAGGATAATCCGGAGGCGCGGAAATGCCCCCCGCCACCCAACCGCGCGGCGGCAGCTTGCACGTTCACGCGTCCGTTCGAGCGGAGACTCACGCGAATCTCGCCTTCGATCGCTTTGAACAGCGCCGACACTTCGACGCCCTCTTGCCCGCGCAATGTGTTGACGGTGTCCTCGGTATCTTCTCCGTCGGCCCCCGTCTGCTGGAGCATTTCGTCGTCAACGTACGAGTAACAATATCGGCCATCGTGCGCGAACGTCATATTGTCGATGATGCGTCCCAACAGACGCGTTGCGGCGACGCGTTTGCGCAAGAATACTTCTTCGGTAATTTCCTCTTTATCGGCGCCGAGCCGCATGAGTTCGGCACCGAGTTCCAACACGTCCGGCAACGTATTGGAGTGCATGAAACCGCCGGTGTCGGTCATGACGGCGGTAAGGATGCACGTCGCGATATCGGCGTCCATCGGGGCGCCGAGGCCGCGCAGGAGGTGCATCACCGTGCTGCCGGTCGAGCATTCTTTCTCGAGCACGTAGTTGAATTTACCGAACAACGAGTTTCCGAGATGATGGTCGATGTCGAGCACGTTGTCCCGGTCGATCGCCGGCAACGAATCGCCGGCCCGCCCACTGTCGCTCATGTCGCAAAACACGAAGAGCGTGTCGGCCGGCAGATCCGCGGGCAACTTGGACTGCACGCGATCGGCAGCCGGCATGAAACGAAGATTGCGCGGAACCACGCCTTCTTGGAAATACAGCACGCGCTTACCGAGCTTTTCGAGCGCGAGCCCTAATGCGAGCCCCGCGCCTAACGTATCCCCGTCCGGTTTTACGTGGCTGACCATGACGAACGTCGAGCGTTTGCGCAGTTCAGCGACGACTTCGGCGGTCGTCGCTAAGCGCGGCGTTTCTTGAATCATGGCTTCACTTCACCCGCCGCTTCGCGCAGCGTTTTTGCCAGCGCGATCGCGCGTTCCGACGACCGGTCCTCGATGAACGTGAGATCCGGCGTGTGTCGCAATTCGATCTTGCGGCCGAGTTCGCCACGCAAGAACCGGCTGGCGTGCTGTAGCGCTTCGAGCGACTGCTGCGCCGCGTGCCGGTCACCGATCACGGAAACGAACACCTTGCAGTGCTGCAAGTCGTCGCTCACTTCGGCGCGCGTCACCGTGACGAACGCCAACCGTGGATCCTGCAACTCCTGCGAAATCAGGACGCTGAGGATGCGCTGGATCTCGTGATCGATCTTGGCTAATCGTTGCGGTTTCACGAACGCACCAACTCGGCCGCGACCTTCTCGATCGTATACGCTTCGATGACGTCGCCTTCTTTAAGGTCTTGGAACTTGGCGATTTGAATGCCGCATTCGAACCCTTCGGCCACCTCGCGCACGTCCTCCTTAAAGCGCCGCAGCGACTCGATCTCGCCGTCGAAGCAACCGCGGAGTCCCGAATGACGCGCGCCTTGTTGTTGCGCATGATCTTACCACTGTGACGTAGCAGCCGACGATCGTTCCGACCTTGCTGACTTTGAACACTTGGCGAACTTCGGCACGGCCGAGGATGACCTCGCGTTCGATCGGCGCCAGCATACCGCGCATGGCTTTCTTGAGATCGTTCTCGATCTCGTAGATCACTTGATAGAAGCGCAGGTCCACGCCTTCGTTTTCGGCCAGCCGGCGCGCGGACTCGTCGGGCCGGATGTTGAAGCCGATCAGCACGGCGTTGGATGCACTCGCCAAGTTGACGTCGTTGGGCGAAATCGCCCGACGCCGCCGTGAATGACGCGGACGTCCACGTCGTCGGTCGATAGCGATTCCATGCGCGAGCGCAGGGCTTCGAGCGAACCTTGGCCGTCGGCTTTGATGATCAGGTTAAGGGTCTTCTTCGCCTTCGGTCGGCATGCTCATGAACGTCTCGAGCGAGACCTGCGCTGCGAACCGTGTTGGTCGGCCATGCGGACGTCGCGGCGGCTGGTCGCGCGCTTCTCGGCGGCCTCGCGCGCGACGCGTTCGTCGCTAACGACCATCAGGGAATCGCCGGCTGACGGAACGTCGTACAACCCCATGATCTCGACAGGAACCGAGGGTCCGGCTTTCTTGAGTCTGTTTGCCTTTATCGTCGATGAGCGCGCGGACTTTGCCGAACGTTCCGCCTGCGACGATGATGTCGCCGACGCGCAGCGTTCCATTTTGCACGAGCACGGTCGCAACCGCACCGCGTCCCCGATGGAGCGCGGATTCGATTACGATGCCCGTTGCGCGGCGATTACGGTTGGCTTTGAGATCGCTTGAGATCGGCTTCCAACAGCACCGTCTCGAGCAGCTGGCGATGCCGTCGCCGGTGCGCGCCGAAACCGGCACCATCTCGATGTTGCCGCCCCAATCGACCGGCTGCAGCCCCTGTTCGGCTAAGCTGCTGCTTGACGCGATCGGGTTGTGCGTCTTGCTTATCCATCTTGTTGATCGCCACGACGATCGGCACGCCGGCCGCCTTGACGTGTGCGATCGCTTCGTCGCGTTTGCGGCATCACGCCGTCGTCGGCCGCGACGACGAGGATCGCGACGTCGGTGACTTTGGCCCCGCGGGCTCGCATGGCCGTAAACGCTTCGTGGCCGGGCGTATCGATGAACGTGATCTTGCGATCGTCCTGCTCGACCGTGTACGCGCCGATCTTCTGCGTGATTCCGCCGGCTTCGCCGCCCGCCACGTTGGCTTGGCGGATCTTGTCGAGCAGCGACGTTTTGCCGTGATCGACGTGTCCGAGCACGGTGACGACCGGCGCACGCGGCGTCATCATTTCCGGCTTGTCTTCTTCTTGCTCGACTTTGACTTCTTCGCCGGCTTCCTTGACGACGCATTGAAGCCAAACTTTTTTGCGACCGTGATTGCGCGTCGCTCGGGATGTTTTGGTTGATCGTCGCCATCGTGCCCACGCGGAATCAGCTCGTTGATCACGTCCTTGACCGGAACGATCATCGAGGTCGCCAGTTCTTGCACCGTGAGCAGGTCGGGTATCTCGATCGCCTCGAGCGAGCGCGACGGCGAGGTGACGGCCGAGTGATCGCCCTTCTTCTTGCGTTGACGCTCTTTTTCGAGCAGCAACTCGGTTTCGCGGTCTTTCTTGGCGGCCGCTTTGTCTTGATGCGACCGCACGCGATCGCCGGGACGACCGCCGCCGCCGCCGGTTAACGGTGAGGGCGCCTCGGTCGCTCCCGGAGCGGCGCCAGGGCGCGCGAACGGAGTGGCGGCAGGACGCTGGGCCGGAGCGAGCGGCCGGAACGGACCGTTACCGGCATGACGGCGTCCGGGAACCGTGGCCGGCGCTTGACCGGCGGGCCGCGCAACGAACGCTCCCGGCTTACCCGGTGGGGCGGTCGGCAGAGTTTGACCGGGGCGAGGTGCCACGCCGGGGCGGCCGGGTAAACCGGTTTGCGGCCCTGGCGAAGCGGAAGCCGTGGTCGTCGGCGCAGGCGGAGCCTGGCGGCGGACGATCGATTGCTGGCCGGCCGGAACCGGGCGCAATTGCGGGATCGGCTCGTGCGCCGGCGGTTTGATCGGACGGCGTACTGGAGCCGTTGGCGGCTGCTGACCTTCGGACGGCGGCCGGGGCGGCGCGGTTTGCTCGACGGGTGTGCTGGCCGCTATCGGCGGAACACTCGGAGCCTCAACCTCTGGAGCGGCGGGCGGCGCCGCGACGGGTTCGCCGGCGGGCGGCTGCGTTGCCGCAGGGCGGGCCGGACGCGGAGCCGGTCCGGTAACCGGACGCAAACGCGGAACGGGCGCCTCGACGGGTGCGCTCGGTGCGGGCTTGGGAGGAGCGACGGTCGCAGCCGGTTGGGACGGGGCGGGCGCGGGCGGCGGGACGGCCGCGACACCGGCCGCTGGGGCGGATGGTGCCGGGGATGCCGGCTTTTGGCTAGATTTGAGCAGCACGCTGCGGACCAGATCTGCGATCTGATCGGGCACCACGCTCAACTGATTTTTTGCTTCGAAGACTCCGCCAAGCCGCTCGTTGAACAGCGTGACCAGCTCTTTCGATGAGAGCCCGAGCTCCTTCGCGAGCTCGAAGATCCGTACTTTTGCCGTAGCCAAAACTCCTTACAACATGGGTCGTCCCGACTACGGACGCGCCCATTACGCGCTCAAATGCCGTCCCTCATCGCGCTAGCGCGCATGGTGGTCAACGGGGTCGATCGTGACACTACATTTCATCATGATCCGCTCACTAGGGTATCATATTCGGCCGCGGCGGCCGAAAGACCCGGGTAACGTTTGTTCTTTGCCGTTCGCGTACCGCACGCGCTCGAGCAAAGATAGGCTCCTCGGCCCGCTTGGCGCGGCACACGATTCGGATCTGCCGACCAGGCGACGCCCAGGCGAACGAATCGCCGCAGTTCTTGCTGGGGGTAGCGTTTGCGACAACCCACGCACTGCCGAACCGGCTGCACCAGGCGCTACGATCCCTCTTCCGATCCAAGCCGCTCGCGGCGGAATTCCTCGAGTTTCCGGATGAGATCGGCATCGATGTCGACGCCGTCTCCGTCGTCGGCTGCAGCCACCGGCTCCGAAGCGTCGGCGGGCGTTTCGTCCACGGTGCGCTCGGCGCGTTCGACCAGATATCGTTCGCGCGCTTCGCCGGATTCGCTTTCGCTGGCGATGTCGAGGCGCCAGCCGGTTAATCTTGCCGCGAGCCGTACGTTTTGCCCGTCGCGTCCGATCGCCAACGACAGTTGGTAATCGGGGACGATGACGAGCGCGACGCCGTCGTCTTCGAACAACTCGACTTCGACGACTTTGGCCGGCGCTAACGCCTTCATGATGAACGAATCGTGCTCGCTCGAATACGGAATAACGTCGATCTTCTCGCCACGTAAATTATCGGTAACGTTGGCGATGCGGCTCGACTTCGGTCCCAAGCACGCTCCGACCGGATCGACTTCGGGACGGTTGCTTTTCACGGCGACCTTCGACCGGCTACCCGCTTCGCGTGCGATGGCCATGATCTCGACGGTGCCGTCGGCGATTTCCGGAACCTCGAGCTCCATCAGACGCTGCACCAATCCCTCGGCGGTGCGCGACAGAATGACCTGCGGTCCGCGCGGCGAGCGTTTGACGTCGAGCACGTATGCGCGGATGAAATCGTTGATGCGATACGACTCGCCGGGAACTTGCTCGTCGAGATACATGACCGCTTCGTCGCGGCCTTCGAGCGTGATAAACATGTTGCGCTGCTCGTACCGTTGGACCGTTCCGGTCACCAAATCGTTGAGCTTGCGAACGTATTTGTTGTAGACCGTATCGCGCTCGGCTTCGCGAATGCGCTGTACGATGACTTGCTTGGCGGTCTGCGCTGCGATTCGTCCGAAATCTTTCGGCGTGACTTCTTCGTCGAAAAAGTCGCCCGCCTGATACGGTTCGCCGGCGTCGCGAACGGAAATCTCCAGTTTGGGATCGGCGACCTCGTCGACGATCGTCCGCCGGTGATACACCTTGTAGGCGCCGCTCTGACGGTCCACGACCACGATCGCGTTCGACTCGCTGCCGAAATGCCGCTTGTAGGCGGTGAGCAATGCCGCTTCCAGCGCTTCGAGCAACATCTCGAACGCGATGTTTCGGTCTTTCGCAATCGAGTGCAGGACGTCGATCAAGCGTTCTTCGGGAATCGTTTCAGTCGGCATGTAATTTCTTTCGTTCGCGTTTGGCGCGCTGCAAGTCGGCGCGAGCATCGTATTCGAGGTTGGCGTTGCGGATGGCCGCAAAAGGTACGGGCAGTTCGCCGCTATCGGTGAGCAACAACACCGACTCGCCGCGCAGACCGGCTAGCGTGCCGCGATGCGTCTTGCTGCCGTTGACGGTCAGCGACGTTACGATCTTGGCACGTTGCCCGGCGAATCGTTCGTAGTCGGCCGGACGCAGCAGCGGACGATCGAGCCCCGCGGACTCGACTTCGAGAGCGTACGGAATGTTGAGGGCTTCCAAGGAATCGTTCAAACGCGCTGCGACTCGCTCGCACAGCGAGATGTCGACGCCGCCCGGCCGATCGATGGTCACTCCGAACGACGTCAAGCGCTGCGTCGTACGAGCCCGCCGTGCCACGATTTCCAACATCGGAAATGCTTGCCCGTCGTGCGCGATCGCATCGAGTTCCCGTTCGAATGCCGTTTGTAATTCGCTTCCCACGCTGTCCTGAAATAACGAAGCGCGGGACGTGCCCACGCTTTCCTATCGCTTGACCATATCATACCCAAAAGGGTTTCGGGTCGCAAGCCCGCCTTATGGGGCCTGCCCTTTGGTGTAGGGCTGAAGCAAGCGGCCTTCGCACGGCACGGTGACGATGCCCTCGACAATCGGCGGAAGCGTGCCCCGTCCTGGCCCGCCGCCGACGGTCGCCTGGGTGCCGTTCGGAGGGGCGAAATCGCCCGCATGATACGCCACGGCGTTGAGCGGATAGCGCACGAGCCAGCCGGTGCACATGGTGGTCAGCCCGGCTTTGTGCGCCGCCGTAACCCACATCTCGACCAACCCCTCGGAAGAGCCGCCTCCGCTCGATTGATAGAGGTACTTGGTTTCGGCCAGCACGTCGGGGGGCGGGGTGGGACGCAGCGAGCCGCGCAGCGAGATTTGCGGCGTGAACTGCTTGGTTTGAAGATGTACCGGTCCGTTCGGCAACAGGGCGCGGAGGCGCGAGTTGATGTCGGGCGCGGGTGCCCGTGTCTTTTGCGGCTTCGGCTCCGGGGCCGGTGTGGGCGTCGGGGCGATCTCTACCGGCCGGCGCGGCGCCGGCAACGTCTTGGCGCCCGTGCCGGCGTGCGGTCCGGGCGATCCGATGCCCTTCGGCCCGGGGCTCGGGGCCGTGCCCGCGGTCTTCGCCACGACCGCTGCGGCGCTTGGCCCGGGCGACGGAACCCCCGCATGCGGGGCCGGACTGGGCGAGCTGTGCTCGGCGGGCGCGGCACTCGGTTCCGGCCGCGCGGTGGCGCGAGCAACGGCCGCAGCGGTCGGCACCGCGGTGGCTCGCTGTGACGGTGCCGGGCTGGGACGCTCCGTCGGAGCGGCGGTCGGGGCGGGCGGTTTGGGAGAACGGCTCGGGACCGGGCGCGCGCTCGGGACGGGCGACGGCGCCGCGGTCGGCGGCCGAATGGAAACTGCCACCGGTCCGATCGTCGGAACGGGAACGGGGGCCGCCGGAGCTGCTGCCTGCGGCTGCACTTCGTAGACGTTTTCCGTGGGCTGGGGCTGCGGTTGAACGTGCTGCTGCGGCACCGGGCGGGGATTGGGAGGTGCTTTAACGTCTTGCTTGGCGAGCTCGTGGCGATTTTGCGGAAGTCGCTGTGTTTGCGGTTGCGTGAGCGGCGCGTGCTGTAGCGGCGCGACGCGCGTAATGTGCGGCGGAACCGGAACGGCCGCGGCGACTTCTTTACGGCTGGCAGTAACGGCGGGCACGCGCTGCTCGACGGTGACGATCGTACCGCCCTCGACGTTCTCAGTCGCGCCTTCTTGCGACGAGCTTGCGATCACGCTCACGAGCAACAGTGCCAGCAACGCATGCAAAACGATCGACCCAATCGTGCCGGCGGCCAGGCGCTCGCGATAGCGCGGATCTCGCGGATCGCGTTCGAACATTAGCGGCCTTTACTTGCGCTTAACTCTTCGCAGGAGCCTGCCTTCCCGCGCGCAAGGCAACGCCCCCATGGAACCCGCCGTACGCAAACGCACGAAAATTGTCGCGACCATCGGACCGGCGTCACGCGAACCGGCGATCATGCGCTCGTTGTTCGTCAGCGGCGCCAACGTGCTGCGACTGAATTTCTCGCACGGCCGCCCGGAAGAGCACGCCGAGGTGATACGCGACGCGCGCGCCATCGCCGCCGATTTAGGCATGCAGATTGCACTGTTGCAAGATTTGCCCGGACCGAAAGTGCGAACCGGACCGTTGGCTGACGGCGTTGCTTCGGTGCGACTCGAAAAGGGAGCGCCGTTCGTAGTCACCATCGAGAGCGTTCCCGGCACGGCCGAACGCGTGTCAACCACCTACCAAGACTTGCCCGCCGACGTTACCGTCGGCAACCGGCTGTATCTGCAAGACGGCGTCATCGTACTTCGAATCGTTGCGAAAACTGCGACGGAAATCGAAACGATCGTCGAAATTCGGCGGCTCTCTTCGGTCGAGCCAAGGCATCAACTACCCCGACGGTACGCTCAACGTTCCGTCGGTCACGCAGCGCGATCTCGACTATCTGGAGTTCGGTCTGCAGCAAGGAGTCGAACTTCGTCGCGCTGTCGTTCGTTCGCAGCGCGGCCGACGTTGCGCGCGCCCGGGCATTCATGGCCGAGCGCGGCAAACGGGTGCCGATCATCGCCAAGATCGAAAAACACGAAGCGCTCGACGATCTCGCCAATATCATCCGCGCGGCGGACGGTATCATGGTGGCGCGCGGCGATCTCGGCATCGAGATTCCGATCGAAACCGTGCCCGGCGTCCAGAAGCGTATTATCGCCGAGTGCAATCGCGCCAGCAAACCAGTCGTTACCGCAACGCAGATGCTCGAATCGATGATCGGCGCACCGCGCCCGACACGTGCCGAAGCGAGCGATGTCGCCAATGCGATTCTGGATGGAACCGATGCCGTCATGCTATCCGGCGAGACCGCGATCGGCCTCTACCCGACCGAGGCCGTGCGTACGATGGCGGAAATCGCTCGCGAAGCCGAACGCGGTTATCCGCACGCGACCCTGCGCGACCGGCGCCTAGAAGATATGGAACCCACGGTCGCCGCATCGCTCGCCGAAGCTGCGACTCGCGCCAGCGCCGAGCTGAACATTCCGTACATCGTCACCGGAACGACGACCGGCAACACCGCACACCAAATCGCCGCCTTTCGCCCGCAAGCGCGAATCATCGCGCTCACGCCCGATCCGATCGTCGCGCGACGGCTCGCGCTACTGTGGGGAACCGAGTCGTTGATCATCGATACGTACAGCTCGTTCGACGTGCTGCTCTACATGACCGAACGCGAGATGTTGCGCGAAGGGTTAGTCAGTACCGGCGATTTTATTGCGTTTACGACCGGTATGCCGGTCGGCGCCGGCGGCACGAACGTTCTCAAGATCCATCAAATCGCCTGAGCGCACGCCGGCAAGCAGCGTGCGCGCGTGCGTCAATGCCGCATCGTGCGTTTCGCCCGACAGCATTCGCGCCAACTCGGCGACACGCAATTCGTCGCTGGTAAGTTCTTCGACGGTGATTTCGGTGCGGCCATGCGCTTCGCGTTTTCGTAACGCGTAATGCCGGCCGGCCCACGCCGCCAACTGCGCCAAGTGGGTGACGCAAACCACCTGTCCGTCGCGCGCCAACCGCCCGATGCGTGCGCCGACCGCGCCGCCGGTCGCGCCCCCGATGCCGGCGTCGATCTCATCGAAGATGAGCGCCGCCGTTGCGTCGCGCTCGGCCGCCAATGCCGCAATCATGGCGAGCAGTACGCGCGAACGCTCGCCGCCCGACGCGATGCGGGCGAGCGGGCGCGGCGTTTCGCCCGCATTCGCCGCGAAAAGTAACTCGGCTCGTTCGGCTCCGCGCGCGGTCGGCTCGTCGAGCGCGTGCAGCGCAACTTCGATCGAACCGGATGCGAGCGCTAGGTCGGCAAATTCGTCCTTCACATCGCGCGCGAGTCGCGTAGCGGCATCGCGCCGAAGCTGCGATAGCGTTGCTGCGGTTGACACCGCCTCACGCGATAGCGTCGCTATGTGCTCGCGAAATTTCGCGGCGTCCGCGCCGCCCTTTTCGAAGCCGTCGAGCGTATCGCGCGCGGCGCGTGCGTGTTCCAACACCGCGTCCAACGTTCCGCCATATTTTCGTTTGAGCCGCTCGAGCTCGTCCAAACGCGCTTCGATGCGTGCGAGTTCTTCCGGGTCGCCGTCGCCGTCCTCGCGTACCGCACTCACGTCGCCGGCTAATTCGCTAGCGTCGGCTTGCAACGCATTGGCACGCGCAAACAGCGCTTCGAAACGCTCGCCATAGGTGGCGAATGGCGATAACGATGCGACGGCGTCGCCAATCGAATCGGACGCTCCGCCATCTCCCGATCCCAATCGCGCGGCGGCTTTGGCGAGCGCTTCGTCGATACGCCGCACGTCTAGCAGATAGCGTTGCCGTTCGTGCGCGCGATCGTCCTCACCGGGCTGCGGGGCTGCGCGTTCGATTTCTTCGACGGCATAGCGCGCATCTTCGAACGCTCGCGCTCGTTCGCGCGCGTCCGTATCGAAGCGTTCCAGCCGTCGGGACGCAACGTCGCGCTCGCCGACGATTCGACCAAGATGTTCGCGGGCCGCGAGCGCATCGGGTCCGGCAAAACGGTCGAGTAAATCTTCGTGATAGGCCGGCGAAAGAAGCCGTTGCGCTTCGTGCTGCCCGACGATCTCCGCGATCGCCGTGCCGATCTCGCGCACGACTGCGGCCGCCGCCGTTCGCCCGTTGAGCCGCATGGTGCTGCGCCCGCCGGAACCGGCTTCGCGTTCGATCGTCGCATCCTCATCGGGATCCAGATCGAAGCCGGCGGTCGCGAGTCGCTCGCGCAGTTCCAACGTCGGGTCGAAACGTAGCGTTACGAGCGTCCGCACGCCGGCACGCCCAAGCGCATCGCCCGATCCGCGCGCGCCCAGCGCGAAGTCGAGCGCCGCCAACAGCATCGTTTTTCCCGAACCGGTTTCTCCGGTGAAAATCGTCGCGCCATTCGAAAAATCGACCGAGGCGCCGCCGATCAGACCGAAGTTTTCAATTTCCAGACGCCGTAGCATGCGTCGATCGCGCTAGCGGCGCGAGCTCTTGATCGAAACGCCCCACGACATTTTTTCTTCGAGGCGTTCGAAAAAGCGCAGCGGCGAAAGGCGCGCGAAGCGCACGGTCTTGGGATGGCGGCGCACGAGAACGCTGGTGCCCGGCTCGATGTCGGAGAGCACGTCGCCGTCGCATTCGAGATGTGCTTGCGCGATCTCCGAGTCACACGAGATCTCGACGTGCGAGCTACTCGGCACGATCAGCGGTCGGGAAAAGAGCGTGTGTGGCAACAGCGGCGCGACCCCGAAGGCCTCGACCCGCGGCGAAATCAACGAGCCGCCTGCGGATAAGAAATACGCCGTCGAGCCGGTCGGCGTCGCCACACAGATACCGTCGGCAGGAATGCTGACGATCGTTTCGCCGTCGAAGCGCAGCCCAAACGGAACGACTCGCGAGATTTCGCCTTTGCGCACCACCACGTCGTTGAGCGCGAAATACTGGCGTCCGGCGTAGGACGCTTCCAGAGCGAGACGATCTTCCAGATAGAGTCCGCGCTCGACGGCGGCCGGCAAATCGTCCATGGCCGGATCGTCGGCATCGAACTCCGTTAAAAAGCCGAGGCGTCCGGTATTGATCCCGAGCACCGGCGTGTCGTGCACGACCGCACGGCGCGCCGCGCGTAACAACGTGCCGTCACCTCCGACCGTGATCAGCAACGCCGCGTCTTGCGGATCGCCGTCGTCCGGTGTAAATCCGAGTTCGCCGTGCCGTTCGTTCGAAAGCGTGACGGCGAAACCGTGGGCGCGAAAATCGGACGCTACGCGGGCCGCGATCACGCGAGCGTGCTCGCGAGCGACGTCAACGTACAGCGCGACGAGTTTGCGCTCGACCGACAACATGCGATTCATTCGACCTGGGCTCCCGGCACGAGGCGGTCAACGTCACCGTCTGCAAACGGCGTACCGTCACGACGTACGCGCATGAAGAACTCGCGGTTGCCGGCCGGTCCGAGCAGCGGCGACGCGACCAAGGCGACCGGGACGAGTCCGAGCTGGACGATTGCGTCGCGCGTTTCGAACAGCACCGCACGATGCACGGCCGGGTCGCGCACGACGCCGCCCGAACCCAGCCGCTCCCGGCCCGCTTCGAATTGCGGCTTGACCAAACAGACGGCATCGGTTTTTGCGCGCAACTCGCGAGCGGCCCGCTTGAGAATCGTGCGAATCGAAATGAACGACGCGTCAACGACGATCACGTCGAACCCGTCCGCAAACGTATCGTCCGGCAGCAAGCGGAAGTTCGTGCGTTCCATAACGGTTACGCGCGGATCGCCGCGCAGGCGCCAATCGAGTTGGCCGTATCCCACATCGACGGCCGTTACGTGCCCGGCGCCGCGTTGCAACAGACAGTCGGTAAACCCGCCGGTTCAACGCGCCGATATCGAGCGCCTGCGCGCCGCGTACGTCGAGTTCGAACGCTTCGAGCGCGCCTTCGAGTTTTTCTCCGCCACGGCTCACGTAGCGCCGCGGGTGCTCGATCTCGATAGCGGCATCCGCGGGCGTCGGATGACCGGCTTTGGTCGCCACCGCACCGTCAACTCGTACGCGAGCTTCCATAATGAGACTGCGCGCCTGCGAGCGCGTCATGCCGGTGCGCTCCGACACCGCGGCATCCAATCGCGTCCGTGCCGGCCGGCTCGCGGCCTTATCCGGCAGACGGTTCCTCTCGTCCGGCCCGATCGATCTGCTCTTGCGCGCTCTTGAGCAACGTCTCGCATTCACGCGACAACGTTTTGCCTTCTTTGAACAGTTCGGTCGCCCGCTGCAGCTCGACCGTACCCGCCTCGAGCTGTTTCACGATCGCATCGATTCGTGCGAGCTTTGCTTCAAACGTTTCGGGCAGCGCATCAGCCATCGTCGTTCACCGCTTCCACGCGCGCAGCGAGGGTTCCGCGTTCTAGTCGCGCGACGATCGCATCGCCGGGGCGCAGCGAAGACGCATCCCGAACCGCCCGGCCTCCGGCGCTCACGATGGCGTAGCCGCGGGTGAGCGGCGCCAGGGGATCGCAGGCCGACAGCGCGGCGAATGCGCGCTCCAACCGGGACGTCGCACCACCCGCCACCCGTACTGCGGCGCGGTCGAGTGCATTGGCACGCTCGTCCAGCGCGCGCGTGGTGCCCGTGAGCCGGCGCTGTGCCGACGCGTCGAGACGCCCTTCGAGTCGAAGGGTTCGCTCGCGAAACTCGGCCAGAACGCGTTGCGGGCTTTGCCGTTCTAACCGGGCCGACGTCGCAACGAACGCGGCGCGCTTGGCTGCCAGCACGCGCAACGACAAGCGTTCCGCATCGTTCGATCGCGAATCGATCCAGTGAAAGTGACGCAACAAAATCTCTCGAACGGCGCGCTCCAGATCGCGCGTTCGCTGATCCAGCGACGCTCTCGCAACGAGCCACGCACGCGCGATGAAGGCTGCCGCCTTCGAGGGGGTGCCGAACGATAGATCGGCGACTTCGTCGGCCAAGTGCCGGTCGGGCTCGTGACCGATCGCCGTGAGCACCGGTACGCGCGAGCGCACGATCGCCCGCACGACCGGTTCGAGATTGAACGGAAAGAGTTCGACGTAACTTCCGCCGCCGCGCGCCAGCACGATCGCGTCGACCCCCAACGCGCCGGCACGATCGAGCGCCGCAGCGATGTCGATCTCGGCCCCATCACCCTGCACGCGCGTTTCGATCACCACGATCTCGACGAACGGCACTTCGTCGCGCAGCGTCTTCAAAAAATCATGCGCGCCGCGCCCGTCTTGCGCGGTTACCAGCGCGACGCGCCGAATCAGTTCGGGTACCGGACGCTTTCGCTCCGGTGCGAACAAGCCTTCGGCAGCAAAGCGCGTCTTCAGCGATTCGTATAAGCGATACAGGTCGCCTAACCCGACGAGCTCGATCGATTCCGCATACAACCTGAATCCGCCACGCTCGGGATAGATGCGGACGCGCCCGACCGCGATCACGACGTCACCGTTTTTGAATTCGGCGAGCGTGCGGCGCGCATCGGCCCATGCGATGCACTCGACGATGGCGCGATCTTCTTTCAGAGAAAAGCCGAGGTGACCGTCGCCGAAGCTGCGCAGCCCGGAGACCTCGCCCTCGATGCCGATGCGGCGTAACCATGGCAGCCGGTCGAGATAGTCGGAAAACCCGGCCGTGAACTCGCGAACCGTGCGAACCGGATAGTCGCGTTCGCCGTTCTCGATCACGGCGATGGCGAGGTCTGCGGAGCTTCGGTTGCGCGATCGATCGGCGCTAGCGACGGCAGCGGCGCTTCGGTTGCCCGCGGATCGAGCGTGGCGTACGGTGCGGCTTGACCGCTGGAGGCATCTTCGACGCTGCCGCACGACGGTTCGGTTCCACGCAGGTAATATTCGTAACCGCCGCCGCATCCGGACGACTTTGCAACCTCATCGGTGGGGACGGTGAAATCGTGCGGAGGCGTTCCGGCCAATGCGGCTTTCATGAAACGCGCCCAAATGCGCGCCGGCACGTTGCCGCCGTACGATTCGTTCATTTGCGTGTAGTCGTCGTTGCCGAGCCACACGGCGGTGACGAGGTCGGGCGTGAATCCGACGAACCACGCGTCGCGGAAATTCGACGTCGTTCCGGTTTTGCCGGCCGCCGGACGCCCGATCACGGCGTTCGGATATCCGGTGCCCTTATTGATGACGTCCTGCATCATCGACGTCACGATGTAGGCGGTGCCGGCACTCACGACGTCGGTGGCTTGCGGGTAGCGTTCGTCGAGCACGATGCTTCCGAGCGAATCCCTGACGAGACGGAACGGCGTCGGGTCGACGTGCAATCCCTGGTTGGCGAGCGTCGAGTAGCCGCTGGCCTGATCCAATACCGAAACGACGGACGAACCCAGCGCCAACGATAAATTGGCGTCGAGTTCCGACGTGACGCCCATGCGATGCGCGTACTCGATCACGCGGTCAACGCCGACGCGTTCGGCAAGTTTCACGGCGACGACGTTACGAGACTGCGTCAACGCATAGCGCAACGTGATGTCGCCCAAGTAGCGCCCATCATCGTCGTACGGCGACCAACGCGTGCCGTCGCCCATCGGGTAACTCACCGGAGTATCGGCGACCGTCGCAGACGCCGGTATGCCGGAGTCGATCGCAGCCGTGTACACGTATGCTTTGAACGACGAGCCGGGTTGACGCTTTGCTTGCCACGCACGGTTGAACTGATTTTTCAGCGAAAACCCGGTGCCCCCGACCATCGCGAGGATCTCTCCGGTCGACGGACGGATCGCGACCAGCGCGGCTTGATGGGCGTCGATGCCGCCGCTCATCGCTTGATTGACGCCCCAATCGATGGCGTCTTGCGCGGCGCGCTGCAGTCGCGGGTCGAGCGTCGTGCTCACCTGCAATCCGCCTTGCTCGACGGCGTTGACGCCAAACGTTCGCTCGAGCTGCGCGATCGCATAGGTTGTAAAATACGGGTATGCGTAACTCTGCAGCCCTTCGACCCGCTGCCGGATCAAGTCGAGCGGCGCGTCGTATGCGGATCCGGCTTGTTCTTGCGAGATAAAGCCGCTCTCGGCCATACGCTGCAGTACGTGTCGTTGGCGCTCGCGCGCGAGCTGCATATTGGCGAACGGCGAATAGTCGGAGGGTGCCGCGACGACGCCGGCCAGCATAGCGGCTTGCTGCACGTTAACGCTGCGGATGGAGCGGCCAAAATACGTGTGCGCCGCCGCGTCCACGCCGTAGGCGCCCGCGCCGAGATAAATAATGTTGAGGTAGCGCTCGAGGATCTCGTTTTTGGTGTAGAAGCGTTCGATCTCCATCGCCAACAGCGCTTCTTCGATCTTTCGCGAGAGCGTCGGCTCGTCGTTGAGAAACAAGCGGCGCGCCAACTGCTGGGTGATGGTCGACGCACCCTGCATTTGCTGGTGCGTCAGATCGGCGTATGCGGCGCGGACGATTCCGCCGAAGTCGACGCCGTGATGGCTGTAAAAATTATGGTCCTCGTTAGCGACGAACGCATCGCGGACGATCGGCGGAATTTGCGACAGCGGCGTCCAGACGCGATTCTCCCGATAGACCGATGCGAGCGGGGTACCGTCGCGCGCGAACAAACGCGTGGCGCTCGCGGGCTGATAGTCGGCCATGCGCCCGATATCGGGAAGGTTGCGCGCGTACGCCGCGACGATACCTGCGACCGTGCCGGCAGCAAACAGCACGATCATAAACAGAGCGATCGCGGCTCCCCGCACCACGCCCCAAAGGCTTCGCCGTTTACGGCGTTCCGGCATCGGCCCCGGCCGCGCGGTTGCGAGCGACCGCGTTGAGCACGCCGTTGACGAACTTGCCGGAATCCTCGGTCGAGAACCGTTTGGCCAGTTCGACGGCTTCGTTGATCGCAACGGCTGTCGGTATATCGGATCGGCACTCCAACTCGTAGGTGCCCATCTGAATCAGGAGACGGTCGATCGCGGGCAATCGATCGATGGCCCAGCCTTCGAGTAGCGGCCGTACGATGGCGTCGGCCCGCTCGCGAAAATCCAACGTTCCCATAACTAACTCGCGAACGAAAATACGGTGCTCGGCGTTCTCTCCGTCGTCGCCGACCTCGGACAGCGCATCGGACGGATCGCGGCTGCCGATCTCGACCGAGTACAACGCTTTGAGGGCTTGCTCGCGCCCCATTCTCCGCGCCGGCATTCAGTGCACCGCCTTCGCATACGAAGGAAGAAACCCAATATCGTAGCGGCCCGCCCGGAATTCCGGCGTCCGCAACAGTTCCAAACACATGCCGGCCGTCGTTCGAACGCCTTCGATCAGCGTTTCCGACAAGGCGCGTTCCATGCGCTCGATCGCCGCTTCGCGCGACGTTCCAAACGCCACGATCTTCGCCAACATCGAATCGTAATACGGCGGAATCGTCGCACCGGCGAACATATGCGTGTCAACGCGCACGTCCGGCCCGGAGGGTAAGACGAGCCGCGTCAGCGTGCCGCATTGCGGCGCGAAGTTCGCGTTCGCATCTTCGGCGTTGATCCGGCATTCGATCGCATGGCCGCGCGGTACGACGTCGCTCTGCCGCAAGCCGAGCGGCGCGCCGGAAGCGATGAGGAGTTGTTCGCGCACGAGGTCGACGCCGTAGACCATCTCCGTTACCGGGTGCTCGACTTGGATGCGCGTGTTCATCTCCATGAAGTACGCTTCGTCGCCCGCGCACAAGAACTCGAGCGTGCCGGCATTGGTGTAGCGCACGTATTCACACGCCCGAACGGCCATTTCATACAACGATGCGCGCACGCGGTCGGCGAGATGGGGGGCCGGAGATTCTTCGATCAGCTTTTGATGCGAAGGCTTTTGCATCGAACAATCGCGCTCGCCCAGGTGGATGACGTTTCCGGCGTCGTCGCCGAGGACTTGGATCTCGATGTGGCGCGGGTTGGCGATCAAGCGCTCGAGATAGACGCGCCCGTCTTTGAAACTGGCCTCCGCTTCGGCCGTGGCCGAAGCAAACGCGCGTTCCAGATCGGCCTCGCGCTCGACCACGCGCATACCCTTGCCACCGCCGCCGGCGGTCGCTTTAATTAACACCGGATAGCCGATAGCAGCAGCGGCCTTGGCGGCGTCCGCGAGGGTCGGCACGATTCCGCTGCCGGGCGTGGTCGCCACGCCGGCTTCTTGCATCACGCGTTTGGCCGTGGCTTTGTCACCCATGGCCGCGATCACTTCGGGCCGCGGGCCGATGAAGGTAAGGCCGTGATCGGCGCATATTTCGGCGAACCGCGCGTTTTCTGCGAGAAATCCATAGCCCGGATGCACCGCGTCGCAACCGGTGATCAACGCGGTCGAAATAATGTTGGGAATATTGAGATACGAACGCGCGACGGGGCCCGGCCCGACGCAGAACGCTTCGTCGGCGCGCGCGACGTGTTCGGACTCGCGGTCTGCTTCTGAAAACACCGCAACGGTTGCGATGTCCAGTTCGCGGCAAGCGCGTTCGACCCGGACCGCTATCTCGCCGCGGTTGGCGATTAGGACCTTGCGAAAGATTGCCTTATCCTCGATCGAGTAGAAACAGCGGCTGACCGTATTCGACCGGCGATCCGTCAACGGACGCGATGGAAAGGATCCGTCCGCCGCCGAGACTGTGAACCGGATTGCGTATGCCGAGCGCTTCGATGTACGCCAACTCGCGATCGGCGGCAAAGGATTCGCCGGCAGCCGGCGCCGGCTTCGCGAGCCGGAAAATGCCGACGACATCGGCGCGAATCGTATCGACACGTGCGGCCTGGGAGGGTGCGGATATTCCGGGAGAGCTTCGCGCGCTGCGGCCGAGTTCGACGTGCGCCTCGCCGCGTTCGATACGCAGCGACACGACGTCGGAGGCTGCCAAGAACTCGGCGAGCCGGCGGATACGATCGGCTCCGTACGCGTCCTGGGGCATACTCGTTAGGCTTCCGCCCGCCGTTGACGAGACCCTCGGCGGCCCGCCCGGCTCGAACGGGACGACGGTTGCCAGCTCTTCCGGCGGCAACGCATCGCGACCGCCGGCGTACGCAGGGTCGATCTCGGCCAGCGGTACCAACACGAACGCGCGCTCGCGCAGTCGCGGGTGGGGTAGCGCGATCGCACCGTCCGAACGCACCTGGTCGAACGTCAGCAGGTCCAAGTCGATGACTCGCGGACCCCATCGCTCGCCCGGCCGGCGACCCAACCGGCGTTCCAACGACTGCAGCGCACACAGCAACGGAACCGGGTCGAGATCGGTTCGCAGCGCGACCACGGCGTTGATGAAGTCGGGTTGCTCGATTCCGCCCCACGGCTTGGTGCGATACAACTGCGATCGCGCTTCGACCGCTCCCAACCGATCGAGTGCCGCGATCGCGCGCTCGACGGTCGCGGCCGCGTCGCCGAGATTCGCTCCCAGACCGACGTACGCGCGATGAGCGCTTACGGGTCCCGCCTCCGCGATAGCGTTACGGCCGGCGTCGCTCCGTCCAGGATGCCGGGCTTGGCAACCGTCACCTCGGCCGACAGCACGCGCGGATTTTCGAAGACGGCATCGATCAGTGCGGCTGCCAGACGCTCGAGCAATGCGAACGACGTTTCGCCGACGATCGAAACGAGCCGCCGCTGCAACGCATCGTAATCGATCGTGTCGGTGAGTTCGTCCGACGCCGCCGCCGCAGTAAGATCGGCGTCGATCGAAACGTCGAGGTCGAACGGTGCGGCGCTCTCGCGTTCGTGCGGGAATACGCCGTGCCGGCCGTACGCCCGAATCCCGCTCAGCGTTATCCGACCCACCCCGCCGGCCTCCAATCGCGCACCGTTGCATCGGCAACCCGCAGCGCCTGCGACGCAGCCGCAACGTCGTGCACGCGAACGACATCGACACCGCCGGCGACGGCCAGCACGTTGGCGGCGGTGGTACCGAACAACCGAAGATGCGCGTCCTCACCGGTCAGCTTGCCGATCGTACTCTTGCGCGACCACCCGATCAGCGTCGGATAGCCGAGCGCAACGATGCGCGAAACATTCTGCAATACGGCGATATTGTGATCCGCGGTCTTCCCGAATCCGATCCCCGGGTCGAGCCAGATGCGTTCGCGAGCGATCCCTCGCGCTAACGCACGTTCGGCACAGTCGAGCAAAAATGCGATAACGCCGTCGACGACATCGCCGGCGTACTGCGTTCCCAATTGATTGTGCATCGCGACGATCGGGACGGCGAACTCGGCGGCAACGTCGAGCAGCTCGTCCGGCGCGCCCCACACCGAGTTGATCGCATCGGCTCCGGCCGCGCACGCCGCGCGCGCGACTCCCGGCTTGTATGTGTCGATGGAAATGGGAGCCGAGGGACAGCGCGATCGAATCGCGTGAATCGCGGGTATCACTCGCTCCAGTTCGACGGTCTCGTCGACCGGCCGGTGGCCGGGCCGCGTCGATTCGCCGCCGATGTCGAGCAGGTCGGCTCCGGCCAACCACAAGCGTTCGGCATGCGCGGCAAGGTCGTTCGGATCGGTTAAACCGTCTCCGGAAAACGAATCGGGCGTCGCGTTGACGATGCCCATGATGTAACTTCGACTCCCCCAATCGAATCGCCGCGAGCGCAGCTCGAGCGGCGGCGGATCAATGCGCACCGGACGCCGCACACCCGTCGCGTAGCCATGCATCGCGCAACTCGGCCACGAGGAACGTCGAACCGGTCACGACGACGACATCGCCGCTTGCGGCGCGCTGCCGAGCCGTTGCGAAAGCGTCCGCAGACGGCTCGACGGCATCCGCCGTCATGCCGGCCGAACGGGCCATCGCGGCCAACGCATGCGCGTCAACGGCGGTACGTCCCTCGGTCGAAAAACGCGTCGTCACGGCATCGGTACCGGCCGTCGTCAGCTGTTCCAAGATGTGCGGAGCGTCTTTGCTTTCGCCGACCGCCAACACATAGGTGATGCGCCGGCCCGGAAATAGATCGCGTAACGAAGCCGCCAGATACGATGCCTTTTCGACGTTGTGCGCGATGTCGAAGACCAACGTCACGCCGCCGTCGGCGAACATCTCCATGCGCCCCGGAATGGCGGCGGCCGACAGACCGCGTTCGACCGCATCCACTGAGGGTTGTAGCGACGGACGCAATCGCTCGACGATCGCAATCGCGGTGGCGGCGTTCTCTCGTTGAAAAAGCCCGTGCACGGCCAAGCGCACCCGATAGCGGTGCGACGCGGTAATGGCCTCAAACGCTTGCGCCCACGGCGGTTCGGCAAGCATCGGCTGGGTCAAAACGACGTCGCGCACGCGCACCATCGGCGCACCGGCGACTAGCGCGCACTCGGACAACACGCGTAACGCAGCCGGGTCGTTCGCCGCGACGACCAGCGGAACGCCGCGTTTTGCAATTCCACCTTTTTCGCGAGCGATCGCTTCGATGGTGTCCCCCAACACGTCGGTATGGTCGAATCCAACCGAGGTAATCGCCGCAACCTCGGGCTCGACGACGTTGGTCCCGTCGAGCCGGCCGCCCAACCCGACCTCGATCACCGCGACGTCGACCCGTTCGCGTGCGAAATGCAAAAACGCCAAGGCGAGCAGCGTTTCGTAATAGGTCGGGCGCCCGTGTTCGGGCGTCACGCGGTCGAGCGCGGGCAACATCTCCTCGAAGAGCTCGGCAAAACGCTCCTGCGATATTTCGCCACCGTCAACGCGCGCGCGTTCGGTCATCGCATGTAAATGTGGTTTGGTGTGGAGTCCCGTCGTCCGGCCTGCGGCTTGTAGAATCGACGCGGCCATGGTCAACGTCAACGTCTTTCCGCTCGTACCGCCGATGTGAACGACCGGATAGGCCTTGTGCGGATCGCCCAGTTCGGCCAGCAACGCGCGCATACGATCGAGTTTGTAGGAGGTGCGCGGCGAGAGTGCTTCACTGATGGTCGATACTAAATACGCCTGCGCTCGTTCGAACGGCGGAAACGAGCTCATCCGTCGTTGACGCGATCCGCCAGCAGCTCGATCGCATGCGGCAACACGGTGACGATCGCATCCAACGACTCACCGACTGCCTTCGGGCTCCCCGGCAAGTTGACGATCAGCGTGCGATGCCGCACGCCCGCCAGCAACCGCGAGAGCATCGCGGTGCGAACGATCTTCAGAGAATCGGCGCGTATCGCTTCGGCGATGCCCGGAACTTCGTAATCGAGAATCGCCGCCGTCGCCTGCGGCGTGCGGTCGCGCGGCGAAAGTCCCGTACCGCCGGTCGTGAGAATGAGGTCGGCGGTTCCGGCGTCGGCGATATCGATCAGTTCGGCTTGCAATTGCGCCGGGTCGTCGGGCAGCACGCGCTCGCGCACGATCTCGAACGCGGCACCCAGCTTAGCCTTCATTATCGGAATCGTTTCATCCGGACGCGTTCCCGCCGCAGCGCGATCGGAGAGAACGAGCAACGCCGCCCTATACATCGGCCGTCTCGCCGTCGCGCCGCCACACGCCGCTTTTGCCGCCGCTTTTTTCTATGAGGTATGCCGATTCGATCGCGATGCTTTTATCCAAGGCTTTGCACATATCGTAAATCGTTAGTGCCGCGACGGTCGCGGCCACCATGGCTTCCATTTCGACGCCGGTTCGCGCGACCGTGCGCGCGCGCGACGCGACGTGCAGCGCGCCGTCGCCGTCCCAACGAAATTCCACGTCTACCGCCGACAGTCCGATCGGATGCGCCAGCGGAATCAGCGTCTACGTTTGCTTGGCTGCAGCGATTCCCGCCAGTTGTGCGGTGACGAACGGATCGCCCTTCGGACCGGCACCGCTCCGTAATGCGTCCCGCGCAACCGCATTTATCCGCACCGTCGCACGCGCGCGGGCCGTGCGGACCGTTTCCGGTTTTTCCGTCACGTCCACCATACGCACGCCGGATGGCGTGAAGTGGGTCATCGCACCGTCCTAATAGCGCGAAGGCGCCCGCTGGAAGCGCGCCCAGATGAGACACAAGAGTGCCAGCACCCATAACACGATCAGGTGAGCGACGTGGTGTTCGTGCCCGGGGCCGGATTGCGTGAACGCATTGATTTTTCCCAGTCCGTACAATATGCCGAGTACGAAGAAGACGACGGCCAAAATGACCGCTACAGCTTTCATTACGTAATAATCCCCCGTAAGCCGAGTAGCAACGTTATGAGTCCGAATACGACGCAATACCAGCCAACGGACGCAGGTCGTTCGTTCGAAAGTACCGCGTGAGAAACGCGACCGAACAATAGGCGGCAACGCCCGCTACGACCGCCCCAAGAAGCGCTTCGATCAGCGCGAGGTGCGCTTCGGGCGCCAAGAGCCGTGGAATCTTCCAACAGGCCGGCCGCGAGAATCACGGGTGTCGCGAGAAGAAACGAAAACTCCGCGGCGTCTTCGTGATTCAATCCGCACAGCAAACCGGCGACCATCGAAACACCGGACCGCGAAATACCCGGCAGCAGCGCCAGCGATTGCGCGAATCCGACCAAGACGCTCTGGCCGAAACTCAGCCGCTCCATCGGTCGCGTGACGATCGAGTGCGAGCGGCGGCGTAAACGCTCCCCGAAAAACATCGTCGCGCCGTTGATCGCGAGAAACGCCGATGCGGCGACGGGCGAGCCGAACAGCGCACGCACCGGGTGCTCGAGCACGACGCCCAGCACGCCCACTGGAATCGTGCCGACGATCAGCCGCCATCCCAAGCGTTCGTCGCGATCGTCGCTCAGGCGGCCGCGCACGACGCTCGAAACGAGACCGCGGGCGATCGCCCACCATTGTGCGCGGTAGAAAATGATGAGCGCGAGCGCCGTGCCGAGATGCAGCACGACGACGAACGCCAAAAACGATGGTGCGGAGCGGTCGATGTTCTTCCACTGCAGCACGGCCGGCACCAGAATGGTATGGCCGAGGCTCGACACCGGGAAGAGTTCGCTCACGCCCTGCAAGAGCGCCAGAACGAGCGCCTGCGTCAACGTCACGGCGCACCGTTACGCGCAGCGACGCGGCGCGGCCTCCCCCGGCCGCTGCGGGTCACCATGCGAAAAACTTGATCGTGAACGTGTAATCGCCGGGCACGGCGTGACAGTCGTGCAATGCCGGTGTGTATCGCGCTGTCGCGCCGTCGAAACGGCGACGAGATCCAGTTGGTTGTTGCCGGTGCTGCGCGCGACCGCGGCTGCGGTTACCTCGCCGTGCTCGTCCAGCTTAACGGCGACCGCCGCGATGCCGTCGGTGCCTTGGGTACGTGCGGAGTTCGGGACGTCCGGCTGCGGCGGCATTTCAGAAACTGCCGCCTTGATATCGTTACCGCCACACGGCTTGGGCGTCGGCGCGGCGGGGAGGCTCGCGACCGGTGTGGGGACGGGGGTCGGCACGGGTTTCTGGGCTGCGCCGGCGTTACCGGGTGCGAAGCCCTGAGCTGCCGGGGTCGCCTTGGGGGCGGACGGCTGCGGACGCGGATGCGGTTTGGGTGTCGCCGGCGGCGGCGGTTGCGGCGTGCGCACGACGATGGCCATGCTCCGACGCAGGATGGTAACGGTTTCGACGTCGCTGGACCGTCGCGGCCGCGGGACGTGATACAGGAGCGCGAATAGCAAATGCACGATGAGCGAGATCGCAAAAGCTGCGATCAGGACTCGCTGCGAGCGATTCAGTCGATGCATCGCAGCGGGGACCGCCTCGAGCGCCGCCGCCCGAAGGCAGCGCGCTCGAGCAACGGCTCACTACTCAGTTGTGAAGTCGGCGGTGAATAGGTAGGTGCCGGTGACCGGCTTGCAATCCACCAGTTTGGGCGAGTACGTCGTCTGGCGTGCCGCACGCAATGCCGCCTGGTCGAGCGCCATATTGTTTGCACTCTTGTACACCGACGCGCTAATCAAGTTGCCCGACGCAGCGAGGGTGACTTCGATTTGCACCGTGACCGGGCCAAGTCCAAGATCGCGAGCTGACTCCGGATAATCGGGCTGAACCGGGTTCGTTGTGGTTGCGTTAACGTTCGGATTGGGGCACGACGGTTTCGGCGTTCCGGGCGGAGCCGTTGACACCGGAGCCGAGGTGGCATGTCCCTTTCCCGCCGGGCGCGCCATTTTCGCTGCCGTTGGCTGGTTGGCTTACCGTGTTCTCGGTTGACTGACCCGCTTTTGCGGAGCCGTACTGGTGCATCCAAGTTGACCTTCAGCGGCTTGGGCTGCACTTGGACTTTTTTCGGCGGCGGCGTCTGTTGCGGCGGCGGGGTCGGCGTCGGGGGCGGCGTGGGAGTCGGCGGCGGCGGCGTATGCACGCGAACGCGGATTTTATGCGTTTCGGAGATCTTTTCTACCGATTGATCGTCGTGCTGGTTCTTGAGGTTCGGCAAAAACGCGCCGATGAACAGATGGACGAACAGCGAGATCACTACTGCCCAAAGAATAAAACTCCCGACGCGTTCGTTGGTCGTCAGGTATCGCGATCCGCGCTCCTGCTGCGGCGGCTTCGGCGGTTTGGGTGGCTGAGGCGCAGAGGATGCCATCGTTTACTGGCTCTGACCCTCGGGCGTGCCTTCGACATGGTTGGCCAAGCCGAAGTCGGTGAGATCGACCGATTTTGCCGCATCCATGATCTGCAAAATGATGCCGTAGCTGGCGTGCGGATCGGCCTTGATGATAACGCTCTTGAAGCGATGCTCCGTCTGGTCTTGCAGGTCCGAAAACGCCTGCTTCGCTTCTTGAATGGTCACGACGTTCGAACCGATCGAGATGTTGTTCTTATCGTCGATCCGGACCAGAATCTGCGACGCCGTTACTTTGTCTTTGTTGTGCGCGTCGGGGAGCTTCGGTTCTTTGGTTACCGAGGCGAGAATGATGAAGATGATGAGGAGGACCAACAGCACGTCGGTGAACGGCGTGATGTTGATCGTCGACATCACTTCTTCTTCGCCTTGTCCGGTGGAGACGGCCACGTAGCGGTTTCCTGTTCTTCTAGGAGGTGACGAAGCCGACGTCTTCGAGGCCGGAAATCTTCGCGGCGTCGAGGATGCGGATGATCGTTCCGTAAGGTGCCTTCACGTCCGCGGTCAGCGAGACGTGCTTATCGCCCTTGCGCCGGTGCACGTCGGCCATGTCGGCGTAGATGTGCTGGTCGTCGGTGGCCTTGCCGTCGATGAAGACCCGGCCCTTCTCGTTGACCAGCACCTCGATGTCGTCCGTCTTCTTCTGCTGCTGGATCGGCTGGTTCGTGTCGTTCTTGTCGGGCAGTTGCTTCTCGAAGCCCGGCGGAGCGACGAGCGCGGCGAGGATCATGAAGATGATGAGCAGGACCAGCAGCACGTCGGTGAACGGCGTGATGTTGATCTCGGCCATCACTTCGTCGTCCTGCTGCGAGGACACCATGCTCATGAGTCGAGCCCTTCGGTCGAGAGGTTCAGGGTAGGGTTACTTCCGCGCGGCCGCGGCGGCGGGCGTCGACGGCTGGTACAGCTCGGTCGGGATCGGCGCGCCGGTGTTGTGGAAGTGGAGCATCTCGGCGAGCTGGTTGGCCGCCACGATCATCTCCTGGTTGTACGCCTTGATGCGGGTCTTGAAGTAGTTGAAGAACACGACCGAGATGACGGCGACGACCAGACCGGCGAAGGTCGTGATCAGCGCTTCCGAGACGCCGGCGGCGACGACCGCGGGGGTCGAGTTGCCCTTGAGCGCGATGTCTTGGAAGGCCCGGATGATGCCGAGCACGGTACCGGACAGACCGACGAAGGGCGCGATGACCGCGATCGTGCCGATCACGCCCAGGTTGCGCTCGAGCGCGTTGAGGTTCTCCATCAGCGCGATCGAGAGCGCGTCGGTGATGTCGGCGCGGTTCTTCTCGCCGCGCTCGAGGCCGAACTCGAGAATGCGTGGGAGCATGCCCTTGTTCTGGCGGCAGATCTTGATCGCGCCCGGCAGGTCGTCAGCGGAGATGCGCTGGCCGATTTGTTTCAGCAGGCCTTTGGTATCGGAATGCTGGGTGCTAAAGAATACCAAGCGTTCGATGACGATCGCGACGCCGACGACCGAGATGCCGAGCAGCAGCCACATAGCCCAGCCGCCCTGCATCATTAGACCCTAAAATCCGGAGAACACTATGTGCGACCCTCCCGTGACGGGCTGCGTTTTCGGTGATGTTGAGCGCGTCCCATTGGCCTACGCCCGTAGAAAGTCCTGGTGGTGTTTGCCGTTCGCAACTTCCGGCTAGGAGCCGGACGTTTGCGGCAAGCTGTTCTTGATGAAGGCCTCGATCGCCAACGCCAGTTGCTGATTGCCCGCAGCCTTTGCAAGGGTGTCGGCTTGCGTCAACGTGTCCAACGCTTTCTTTTTCAGCGAGTCGTCGTGGCTCTGACTCCACTGTCCGGTCTGCGCGATTCCGAGCGCGTACATCGCTTGCGGATCGTTGGGTTTCGCCACGAGTGCTTTCTCTGCGTAGGCTTGCATTTGCTTATAGTCCGGCTTTGCGAGTTTTGCTGATAAGAACGCAGCCTCCGTGTCGGCTGTGACGGCGACCTCGGGGTCGCCTTGCGCGGCGGCGAGGTCGAAGTTCTTAAACGCTTCGTCGTAGTTCTTCGCATCGGCGGCAGCGACGCCGGCTTTCAAGTACCCGTTGCCGAGTACGCGTCCGGGCAGCGTGCTGTTCGGATTGAGCTGCTTGATCTCTGCGGCAATCTTGGCGGCACCCGCTGCATCATTATTCGCCGAATACGCCGCCATCAAACGTGCGTCGATGTTTACCTTTGCGGCGCTCGACAGCTTCGGATCGTGCATCGCGGACGCGTGCACGCTCTGCAGCGTTGCGAGTGCGGCAGCGTTTTGCCCGGCAGCCAGTTGGGCCGTGCCGAGCGCGAAACGTGAGTCCGAATCGGGCTGCAACGAAACTGCTTTGGTTGCGTACGCCACGGCCTGCGAAGGGTTTTGATCCGCTTGCATCACGGCCGCGGCTGCGAAGCTGGCGGCAGCGGCCGGCTTGAACTGCGTTCCGATCGAGGTGACCCCGTCGAACGCCTGCGCCGCGCCGGTGACGTCGCCCGAATCGTACGATGCGACGCCGAGCATCTGCTTGAGCGACTGGTCGTTGGGTGACGTTGCGAGTTCGGACTGCGCTTTGGCTTTGGCGGCGGCGTAATTTTCTGGTGGATCAGAACGCCAACTGCTGCGGCCGCAGAGCTCAACGAACCAGACGCACCGCCGCCGCTTCCGGAGCTTTCGTCGGCCGACGCCGCCACCGATTTACCGTTGAATTTCAGCGTAAAATCGTAGAATGCAGCCACCGGCGTCGTGCCGCGGTGTGCGGGGCGGTAGGTTGACGCTTGCGCGATCGAGAGCGCGGCGGCGTTGTCGCCCTGATTGGTGCTGCGAATCACCTTGGTCGCTTTGTGCGAGCCGTCGGGATTGATCTGCACCTGCACGACGACGACGCCCGTGCCGGCGATCGGCACCGTCGTGGCACCTTGTTTGATAAGTTTTGCGGGAACGAATTCGGTGGCGTATTGGGCGTACGCCGGCGCGGATGCCAACGCGACGGCGGCGGCAAGTGAGGCGGCGAATGGCGAAATGCGTTTCATCGAATCCTCTGCAGTAACGGTATGAGTGCGATAACTAAACGGCGATGCCGAGTTCGGGGACGCGGCGGCCGATCGCCGAAGCGACCTCCGCCAACTTGCGAGACAACGATGCGAATTGTTCCGGCGTCAACGACTGCGGCCCATCGGACGCCGCGTGCGCCGGGTCGGGATGAACTTCAACCATGACGGCATCCGCGCCCGCCGCTACCGCGGCGAGGCTCATCGGTTCGACCAGCCGCGCGACGCCGGTACCGTGCGACGGATCGACCATCACCGGTAGGTGCGTCATTTCGTGCAGCAACGGAACGACCGAAACGTCGAGCAAGTTACGCGTCGTCGAATCGAACGAGCGCACGCCGCGTTCGCACAGCACGACGTTCGGATTGCCGGCGATCAGCACGTATTCGGCCGCCATCAACCACTCGTTAACGGTAGCGGCGAAACCGCGTTTGAGTAAAATCGGTTTGCCGGCCATGGCCGCCTCGCGTAGTAACGCGAAGTTTTGCATGTTGCGCGCGCCGATCTGTAACATGTCGGCGAATCCGGCCACCATCTCCACATCGCGAGGATCGAGCACTTCGGTGACGACGCCCATCCGATGGCGATCGGCGGCCGACCGTAAGAGCGATAGACCGTTGCGGCCCAGCCCTTGAAACGCATACGGAGAGGTTCGCGGCTTGAACGCCCCGCCGCGCAGCACGCTGGCACCGGCGGCCGCCACGGCGGCCGCCGTGGTCTCGATCTGTTCCTCGGATTCCACCGAGCATGGCCCCGCGCACAATACGACGGCTTCTCCACCGAAGATGGCGCCATTGGGGAGTTTCACGAGGGTTCGCTGAGCGGTTGTGCCGCGTTGGACGAGGTGGCGGTCGGGCGGGGGCATCGGCCCCGGATTCGCTTCGGGTGCCCTAGGCTCCGTCCGAACGATGGCGCTGGAGCGCGCGCACCTCGGCTTCGAACAAGGGTCGCGACGCACCCGGCGTCAGGTCGCCGAGGGAGATCGGGCCGTAGCGTAAGCGCGTTAGTGTGAGCACGGGGTGATCGACTGCCTCGAACATCCGCCGGACCTGTCGATTCCGGCCCTCGTGCAACGTTAGGTCGGCAACGGTTTCTGCGCGGCGGCGGGAAACGACGCGGACCTTTGCCGGCGCGGTAAGCCGGCCGTCGAGTGGGATGCCGCCGATCAAACGCTCGACGTCCTGCGGTGCCAGCTCGCCGCGCACGACGGCGCGATAGGTTTTCTCAACGCCATAACGCGGATGCGATAAACGATGCGCGAGGTCGCCGTCGTTCGTGAGTAACAGCACGCCGCCCGAATCGTAGTCGAGGCGTCCGACGGGCACGACCCGTACGGACGAACCGATGAGATCGGCGACGGTGCGGCGTCCTTGCGGATCGGACATCGTCGTGACGACTCCGGCCGGTTTGTGCAGCACGATGTACGAAAATTCTGACGCCGGCGCGACCGGGGTCCCATTGACATCGACCGAGTCTGCCGCGCCGACCATCGTTCCAAGTTCGCGCACGACCCGTCCGTTAATGCGGACGCGACCTGCCGAGATCAAGTCATCGGCCGCGCGCCGCGACGCTACGCCGCAACGCGCCAGATACTTGTTGAGGCGAACCGGGCCTTCGCCGGCGTTAGTGTTTGCCGTTATCCTCGTAACCGCGCGACATCGAAAGCGCTTCCTTCGTCACCGACTGGAGGAACTCGTCGTTGGTACGCGTCTGCGCCATTTTGTCGAGAATGATCTCGGTGATGTCGCCCGTGTTGAGCACGGCCGTCGCGCGGCGCAGCATCCAAATCTTGCGCATCTCGTCGGGCGAGAGCAACAGTTCTTCGTGACGCGTTCCCGAACGCTTGATATCGACTGCCGGGAACACGCGCGATTCGGCAAGTTTGCGCGTGAGGTTGAGCTCCATGTTACCGGTGCCCTTAAACTCTTCGAAGATGACGTCGTCCATCTTGGAGCCGGTTTCGATCAGGGCAGTCGCGATAATCGTCAACGATCCGCCTTCTTCGATCTTGCGCGCGGCGCCGAAGAAACGCTTTGGTTTGTGGAGCGACGCCGTATCGAGTCCGCCCGAAAGCGTGCGCCCCGAGCTCGCGATGACTGAGTTGAAGGCGCGCGCCAGACGCGTGATGGAGTCCAGTAGGATCACGACGTCTTTGCCTTGCTCGACGAGGCGCTTCGCGCGCTCCATCGCCAGCTCTGCAACGGCGGTGTGATTCTCGGGATGCTCGTCGAAGGTCGACGCGACCACTTCGCCGTCGATCGTGCGCTGCATGTCGGTGACTTCTTCGGGGCGTTCGTCGACCAGGAGCGCGATGATGTGCGCTTCCGGATGGTTGATCGAAATCGCGTTGGCGATGTTCTTCAGCAACGTCGTCTTACCGGCTTTCGGCGGTGAGACGATCAGCGCGCGCTGGCCTTTACCGATCGGGCAGAACAGATCGATGACGCGGGTCGACAGTTGCGTCGAGCGCACTTCGAGCTTAAAGCGTTCCTGCGGATAGATCGGCGTGCCCTTTTCGAACACGCGGCGCCCCTTGATCGCGTCCGGCTCGAGATCGTTGATCTTGTTGACCCGGATCAGGCCGTAATATTTTTCGCTCTCTTTGGGACGGCGGACCTGACCTTCGACCAAGTCGCCGCGGCGTAGTTCGAAACGCCGGATCTGCGACTGGCTTACGTAGATATCGTCGTTGCCGATCACGTAGCCGGCGCGACGTAAAAATCCGTACCCCTCGGGAAGAACGTCGAGAATGCCGCTCGCCATTTCGAGTCCCGAGCGCGCAGCTTGGGCGGCCATGATCGAAGCGACGATCTCGTCCTTCTTCACCTTGGCGGGCGCCAGAATTTCGACTTCCAATTCGCCGGCAAGCGCGATCAGTTCGGTTTTGGTTTTTTCTGCGAGCTGATCGGCGGTGAGGAGCGTTGGGCCGTTGTCGGCCGTTGGGAATTGCTCCTGGAACTGGCCCGGCGGCTGAAAGCGGCGGTGACGGGCGCGACGTTGACGGCCTCCATTTTGCGGAGGGCGCATGTCGTTGTTAGGGCGATGTTCGGTTTGCAGAGGAGTGTCTCTCTCAGGAAACCGCACGCGCATCACAACGTCGATTCGCGGGCGAGGCTGCCTCGCGATCGGACTGGCGGCGCGTCACGGGGGGAATGTCAAATGTCGTCGCGGCCGAAACACGTTCCGTGCTTCGCGACGACCACACTATATCACAGCCGAATCTCGGGTTCAAGGTCGAATCGATTTGCGTGGCCCGCTCACGTGCGGATTACCCGCTTCATAGTAGCGTAGCGGCCGCGACGCGGCGCGCGTAATTCCGATGCGTGGGCTCACGCGCACGCGCGACGGACGCAGCGGTTGACCGGCCGCCAGCCATAAGCCCGAATGGGTCAACAGGTCCACCCCGTCTAACGACCGGTCGATCGCCAACGCGGCGCACAAACGCCCCGGCCCGCGGCAAACATCTGCCCGCGACGATCCCGGCCGGAGTCGGAGCATAACCTCGTGCCCAATGACCGGCTCCAACGCTCGCACGAGGACGCCCGCGCCCTCGCCTTCCGCTTCGCCTGAAACGTTGAAGCAAAACGACGTTCCGTAAATTTGGTACACGTACGAACGATGTGGAGGGCCAAATAGGGTGGCGTTGCGCGGCGTTGACCCGATAAAGCCGTGGCACGCGGGATCACCTAAGAGATAGGCTTCAGTTTCAACGATTCGTCCGGCGACAATCTCGGATCCAACTTGGCGGACGACGAATCTTCCTAAGAGAGCTCGTGCCAGCGCACGCGTCTCCGTAGGCAGTTCGCCCGCCTCGAGCCGGCGCAACTCCGCAGAGGACGCGTCAGGCAGCTGCGTTGAGAGCGACTTCGGCTCGCGCCCGTTGCGTGAGATCGTTCTCGATCGCTTCGACGATATCGAAATCACCCAACTGATTCAGCGCACATCGCAAGTGAACGTACGGCATCACGAGACTTGCCGGTACGTCGCGGTGCCCGCCGAGATCGGCGATCAAGACCGGATCGTCAACCGCAAAACGCACGCGCTCGACCTTCCAACCGCGCAATGCGCGGGCGATGGCCGTCAATGCAGCATAGCCGACGGCGCGCGATTCGGAGCCGCGGGACTGCACGCTGAATGGAACGCGCATAACCCGGCTGCGCCCCGCGAGCGCGACATCGGCGTAAGCCACACCCGTACCGTGCGAGCCGGCTGCGAAGCCGATCTCTGCCGTTACCCAGTCCGGAGTTTCATTTCGTGCTGTTCGCATGATGATTGTATACCCAATTATATGCGAACATATGTTCGGAGTCAAGCAATTCGATCGCACACCATCAGGTCGCGATACAACTCGACCATCCGGTCCACATGGTGATCGATGCCGAAGCGATCGGCGTTGCCGTTTGCGCGCCGGCGGGCCGAAGCGCCGGGGTCGAGTTCGACCCCTTCGAACGCGCGGGCGAAGCCGTCGGCGGTGGGCTTTGCGTAGGTCCCCTCGCCGGCCAAGACGTCCCGGCTCTGCGGGACGTCGGCCGCGATCGGCGACGCTCCGGCAGCCAGCGCTTCGACCAGGACGAGCCCCTGCGTCTCGCTCGTGCTGGGCATACAAAAGGCGTCACACGAAGCGTACAGGTCGGGCAAACGCTCCCGCGGCTGCACTCCCAAGAATCTGGTGCGCCCCATCACGTCGAGTTCGGATGCGAGTGCCTCGAGACGCGCGCGATCGGGACCTTCTCCGGCGATGGCGAGCCGCAACGACGGGTCGGCCCCTGCGAGCGCCGCGAGGAGCACTTCAATATTCTTTTCTTTGCCCAAGCGCGAGACACACAGCAAGAGTCGATCGCCCGGCCCGGCGCCGGCCGACGCCCGGACCGCGTCGCTGCGCCGGCCGGCCGCGAACCACGCAACGTCGATCGCGCTTGGGACGATCTCCACCCGCGTGCGCACCCCCACCTCGCGCAGCCGGCGCGCCATCGACGCCGTCGGTACGACGACGGCATCCGCCAGGTTACCGAACGTCCGCGTTAGTTGCGACGCCGCGTAGCGCGTCGCGTGGCGCTCGAAGGGAACGTAGTGCGCGTACTCTTCCAACTGCGTATGATATGTAAAAACCAGCGGTATGCGGTACCGGCGCGCGTAGTGCAGCCCGGTCCATCCGGTAACGAACGGCGAGTGCGCGTGCACGATCGACAAGCGTTTGATGACGTTGTTGACGTTGCGCCGTGCTACCAGCGGCAGCGTGAGCCGGTAGGGCGTCTTGGTCGGCAGCGGCAACGACGGCATGCGAAAAACCGGGCCGTCCGGTTCCACGAATCCGGGCATGTGCGGAGCGAAGCAGAACGTCGAGTGGCCGCGCGCCTCCAACCCCTGCGCCAACGCCTCGATCGACGCCACAACACCATTCACGACGGGGCGGTAGATCTCGGTAAAAAAGCCGATTCGCAACCGGTCCACGGCACCGTCCTTCGCCCCGTCCGCAGGCTCTCCGCCCCGGCCAGGTGCGACTTTCGCCCTAGCAGAACTTCGCGTTCCTCGTGCTATAGTGCCCGGGCCACATGGCCGCCCCGAGGCGGCTCGAGCCAACGCATCAGCGAGGCTCCTTTCTCGTGGCGTGCCGGCGCACCGCGCCGGCCGGAAAAGCAAGGCCGCCCGGCGGCCGTCCGACTCGACTTGCATCGTTTGCTTTCTCGTGGTGTGGAAAGCGGATCTTGCGGCGAGCCGGGAGCGAAAGGCGTTCGTTTGTCCCTCATTCGCATCGGCAGTTTGCGTCGACTCGTTGCAGCAGCCGTTTTGTTTGCCGCCGTGGCACCGGCATCGCGCGCCATGGCTGCGACGCCAACCGGCCGCGCGCCGTCCCACACGGTTGCGTTGGCTGCTAACGGCACCATCGTCAACATAACGACCGACGCTCCGACCGTCGGAGAATTTTTGCGTGAAGAGGGCATCCGGCTTGGCGAGCACGATTCGATCCGGCCCGCCATCGACGTCCCAATTACCGATGGAACGATCGTTGCGTACCGGGCAGCCGTCCCCGTGACGCTGGCCGTCGGCGGACGCAGGACGAAGGTCTGGAGCACCGCCGATTCGGTCGCCGGCATGCTGGCCGACAATCACGTGGCGCTCGGCCGCTACGACCTGGTCGTTCCGGCACGCGCGGCATCGGTCGTGCCGAACGGCGTCGTGCGCGTCACCCACGTTGCGACGTGGACGAGCACGATCGTCACGCACATCGCGCCTCGCGTCGTTCATGAACTGGATGCGTCGCTCGCGTCCGAAGCTTCGCTCGTTCGATCGAAGGGATCGTCCGGGATGCGCGTTTCGGTGGTGCGATCGTTTCAAATGGGCACGAGCGTACGCCACGTAACGGTCTCGTCGCAGATGGTACGGCACGCGAAGCCGCGCGTCATGGCGGACGGCTCCGAAGCGTATGCCGCGTATCGACGATTGAGCGCGATCGGCGCGATCGACGCGCGCAACTTTGCGGCGCGCGCCATGCAAATGATTTCGATGGAGATGATCGCCACCGCATACACCGCCGATTGCGCGGGATGCAGCGGTATGACGGCGATCGGGCGGCGCGCCGGATACGGCATCGTCGCCGTCGATCCTCGCTTTATTCCAATCGGCACGCACTTATATATCGCCGGCTACGGCTGGGCGATCGCCGGCGACACCGGCGGAGCGATTCGAGGAAATCGAATCGATCTCGGTTTCAATTCGACCGGGGCAGCGCTGGCGTTCGGACGCCGTCAAGTAACGGTATACCGCTTGAAGTGAGCGACACACCCCATCCGCGGGCGGTGTTGGCCCGTTGGGGTTTGCGCCCGCAAAAGCGGTACGGTCAACATTTTCTCATCGATAGCGCCGTGGCGATAGCCGCGGCGCGTTTATGCGTCGACGGCGATCCGGCCATTCCGGTGTTGGAGATCGGCGCGGGAACGGGCATGCTAACGAGCGCGCTACTCCAGCAAGGCGCAGATGTCACCGCGATCGATATCGACGCCGCGCTCTTAACGACGCTGCGCGAACGCGACGACGTTCGCGGCGCTCGCTTCGAACACGGCGACGCGCTGGAGTTCGATTACCCGGCGTGGGCGGAGCAACGCCCGTGGCGCGCCGCCGGCAATCTTCCGTATAACATCGCGACGCCGTTGATTCTCCGTCTGCTCGAGCTACCCGAAGGTCCGCGCACGATGACGTTTATGATTCAAAAAGACGTCGCGTTACGATTGTGCGCGAAAGCCGGTTCGGCGTCGTACGGAAGTCTGTCGGTTGCGGTGCAGTACGCAGCGCACGTCGAGTACGGATTCTCGGTTGGACCGAGCGCGTTCTACCCGCCGCCGAAGGTGCAATCTGCGGTCGTGCGACTGATACGACGAGACGTACCGGCGGTGCGGCCGCACGATCTCGAGTTGTTCCGGAAGGTCGTCCGCGGAGCGTTCGCGTACCGCCGCAAAACTCTAATCAACAGTCTCTCGCTGGCGTTAGGTTTGCCGCACGAACGGATCGAACGAGCGGCCGCGGCCGCCGGCATTCCAACGGAACGACGCGGTGAACGGCTCGAACTCGACGATTTCTCCCGGTTGGCCGACGCACTGGCCGAAGGATAGTTTCAGCGGGTTTGCCGCGTGGGCGACGGCGATCGTCATCGTTGCGATCGTCGTACTCTCCGGACTCGGCTCCGCGCAAAAAGTTCCGGGCATCGTCGATCCGCAGGCGCTGGTCTACGGCCTCACATTGCAAGCGCTGATCGAAACGGGACTGATCTCGTGTGCGTTACTGGCGCTCCCGGGAATCGCCAAAATGCCGCGGAGAGCGCTGGGCTTCACGGCCCCGACATTCCCCGTGCTCGCCGGCGCCGTGCTCGGCGCGATCGCGATGATCTTGACGGTCAACGGCTCTTCGGCGATCTTGTCGATCATGACGCACACCGACCACCAGCAGCAACCGGTCGAAGTGTTCGCCGGCCTGCGTCAGCCTGCGGCCATCGTCGCATTTGCCATCTTCGCTACCGTTTTCGCCCCCGCAGTGGAAGAAACGATCTTCCGCGTCTTCGTCTTCAATTTCGGAATGCGATACGGCGGCTTTTGGCTTGGTGCGGCGGCGAGCGGCGTGCTGTTTGCCTGCGCGCACGGCGACAAGTACGCGGCCATTCCACTGGGCCTGGGCGGAGTCGTTCTGTGCGCCGTGTATTACAACACGCGCAACGCGTACGCGTCGATGATCTCGCACGCGCTCTTTAACGCGTTCACACTGGTCGCGCTGTTGATCGCACCGCATGCAGCGTCGCACCCGGCGGGCCCGGTCGTTCCGTAACGACCCTACCCCGGCTAGACCTCGACGAGCTGCGAAACCGCGTCGAGTACCCGGTTTGCCGGGACTTCTTCCGCATCGCAATACTCGATTCGATGCTGCAGCGACGCGGGTTTCGTGACCGTCGCTGCACGCCGGTGAAATCCACGATCGGTCACGATTCTTCCGGCTAGGTGAATCGCGCGCTGGTTGGGTTCGTCGTACCAATCCGGATGGTGCGCTCGCCAAATTCCGACGACCGCCACCAAATTCGATGCCATCGCTACGTGAAGCGGACCGGCGGGAACGCCCACCAAGAGTTCGCTGCGCTGCAGTACCGCTTTGAACGTCGACGCGAACGGTACGCCGGATCCGCCGAACAGCTGCCGGAAATCGACCGTGCCGTCGAACTCGTCGCCGTCCATCGAAATAATCCGCCAACGCGAATCGCGCGTTCGCAGTTCGCGGACGAATCGTTCGGCCTCCATGACGTCCCAGTTTTTTCGAGGCGCGGTGACGCCGGCTCGAGAGAGGATGGCGATACGCGTGCCGGGCGGCGCGAATTCGCGCAAGCGTTCTTCGACGTTCGCCAGCACGCCGGCAGGCGCCGAAAAATTCAGAACGTTTGGCAGCGGCCGGGAAAGATCGAATTGCTCTAAGCGTTGCGGGCGCACGAGCATGCGAGCGAGACTTCGCATCTTGGTGTGGTACGGATACGCGGCGCGGCCTTCGGTTTCCGGATAATCCGTCCACAATAACGTATCGGCGGCGAAGCCCCGCACCGTTTCGCCCGGCGCTTGCGCGAGCCGGGCGGTTGCCGGACCGCCGCGCAACGACGACAATCGCAGACCCCAATGCGGCGGTTCGCCGTCAACCCGGTCCGAGGGTGCGAGCATTCCAGAGTACAACGGGCGCAAGAGCGTTTGCCCTTCGAGCATCGCCACGTAGTCGTCGCCCGATCGGGTCGCTGCGTATTCGTTACTCGGCTCGAGCAAGGGCGCCAGTACGCCCAAATGCACCCAATCTCCAAGGCCGTGCGGCCAATAGAACAACACGCGCGCGTCGCGTACGCTTGCGAACCGTCCGCGATCTTCGCGCATCGCACGATCGAAAAGAATCGTTTGTAACGGCACGTTCATCGTACCGGAACGCCGCCGCACAGATGGGCCGGCATGTCGCCGCGCAAGCTTCGGAAGAATGCGCCCGCATCGGTGTCGTAGGCCGGACACGCAACGAACGCCGGATCGCGTCGCCGATCGAGCCGCACCTGCGGGTTGGCCGCAGCGACGGCCCATACGCCTTCTTCTCTGCGTGGTAATAGCGTCGGGGCGGCGCCGTCGCGCACCATTTCGGCCTGCCGGTATGCGTTCCAATCGACGACGTACGGCCATCGTCCGGGTCGCACCGCGGTGTCGCTAAAGATCAGCAACGTGACGACCAGGGCGCACGGAATGACTGCCGGCACGAGTTTCGGAAAGCGCCGCAGACCGACGATGGCAGCGACGGACGCGGCCGCCAAGAGTGGGGCGACGTAATGCGAACCGATTCGGCTGGGCTCGTAGTTCCACGGCTGCATGAAGACGATCTCGGCTAATAGCGGTACGCTCAACAACAACCAGCGTCCGGCGCCGGCCGGCGCGAACGCAAACGGCGCGAGCAGCAGCGCGATCAGCGTGAACTTGCCGCTGACGTCGTGCACGGCCCAGCCGTATGGCGGATCGTTCGGCCGAACCCCCGCCAGCGTCTCGAACGACCAGTACGCGAGAATCGTCACCAGGCCCACGGCGCATATGGCGATTCCCATTCGCCGGTCGCGCCACACCGCATACGCAGCCCCGAACCACATGACGAACAGCGCGGAATCTTCTTTGATACCGCACAGCAGCACGATGAGAGCGATCGATGGCCACCACGCGCGGCGAACGACCGCTAACGCCGCCCCGAACGCCAACACCGGCACGAAGACGTTCTCCGAAAATTATCGTACGCGAGACCCTGCGCAGACAGCGTCAACAAATATGCAACCGCCACGGCGGTTGCCGCTCGCGGAGACAGGCCGAGTTGGCGAGCGAGGAGGGCGAGCGGAATCGCCGCCGATCCTACCGCGATCGCCTGCACCGCAAGCAGCGTTTCGGCCCGCGGAATGAGGGCGACGAGCGGAACCAATGCGATCAATGCCCAGGATTCGTGCACTTGTAAGTGCGGCCGCCACTCGCCATAATTCCGTCAACCCGTGCCGCCAGTTCACGAGCGTTTGCAGATAAATCCCGAGATCGGCGCCGTATCGCAGCGCGTAGAGTTTGTTGAGGTCGTATGCGAGAAATATAACGATGAATGCGGCGACGGCCCAAAACACCGCGCGCATATGGTTATTAGCGACCGGTCGCGCGGACGCGCTCGACGATCGTCCGCAGTTGCCGCGAAAACGTTTGTGGAGCGAATACCTCGGCGTGCGCGCGCAACATTTTCGGATCGTAGCGCGTGGCGTCGAAGGAACGCAACACCCCGGCCAGCGACTCGGCGGTGGGTTCGTCGAAAAACGTTCCGGTGACGCCGTCAACGACCGTTTCGAGCGCCCCGCCGCGGCGCAATGCGATCGTAGGCCGCCCGGCGGCGGCGGCCTCGAGCGGCAATAAGCCAAAATCTTCCTCGCCGGGCAAGATTGCGGCGCGTGCGTCGCCCATCAATGCGTTCAACTCGCCGTCTTCGACGTATCCGAGCATCGTCGTGGTCGAATCGCGAGCTAACGCGCGCAGCTCCGCTTGTGCGGGTCCGGTTCCGGCGACCAACAGCCGTACGCCGGCCGACTGCGCCGCGCGAATTGCGAGGTCGATGCGTTTGTACGGAAGCAATCGCGAAGCGATCAAAAAATAGTCGCCGGCGCCGCGCCCGACGGTAAAGCGGTCGAGCTCGACCGGACAATGCAGTACGTCGGCGTCGCGCTGGTAGTAACGGCGGATGCGCTCTGCCACGTTGCGTGAATTCGCAACGTATGCGGTAGGACGCTGAGCCGCCCGTCGATCCCAGGCGACGAGCCGTCGTACGACCGGCCGGGCCAGCATCGGCAAGAGCCGGTTGCCGCTGGAACGGCCGAAGCCGCCGACGTAATCGTCGTACGCGAACGCAAAGCGGCTCACGGTGTTCGTATAACAGACGTGTACGCTCCCCCGGCGGAACGATCACGCCTTTCGCCCACGATGTGGTCGAACTGATAATCGTATCGTAACCGGAAAAGTCGAACGCTTCGAAAGCGCCCGGATAGAACGGCGCCAGCGCCCGAAAATACTTGCCGGCAAACGGGACGCGCGCGAGATACGACATGCGAACCCGTTCGCGCGGAATCAAGTCGCCGACCGCGGACGCATCGTAGAGCGATGTGTAAATCGGCGCGTCCGGCCACTCTTTGGCGATGGTGGCAAAAACGCGTTCGGCTCCGCCGCGCTGGTTCAGGTAATCGTGAACGAGTGCGACGTTCAGTTGTGCGTGCTTTCGTCCCGGGGCAAGACCAACGCGATGGTCGGATTGCCCAAATATAACCGCGCAACGCGTTGCACGTCGCCCGGCGTGGTATTGGAGATCGCCTGTAACGCGCGATTTAAGAAGTCCGGCGATGCATCGCCGCGCGCGAAGACGGCGGCCAGCCAGGCGCGCGTTTCTAGCGTCGTCGCACCGGTCGCGAAATCGCCGGCGGCTTGCGCCTTGAACTGATCGATCGACCCTTGTAGGCGCGTCGCCACCAGCACGCTGACGACCGACGATGCGGTCGCGAACGTACGCGTCGGATTTCCGATGCCGCCGTTGACGTACAACGCGAGGTGGCGGCGTCCGGTCGTAGGCATAATCGGCCCCAACCGCGCGCGACATAACGTCGGAGAAACGACGCCCGGTACTTGCGCGATATCCGATAACGTGCGCCGCAAAAACGCCGACAACACCAGCATCGGCCCGAAGTCGCGGCTGGCGACGTCGGGAGCGGGATATTGAGCGATCAACCATGGAGCCGCGATATCGCGGTGCGCGATGACTTCGCGCGACGCGCCCTGCAAAGGAGCCACGCGCGTCGCGACCGCCGACGTCGTGCCGTCGGGCAAGGCCGACGCGAGGGAACCGTAGGGTCGGCTGCGCCCAGCGCGTCGAGACGGCCGACCGCGCTGACCAGGGCTCCGCCGCGCCGATAATGGTATGGTAAAATGCCGCAGCGTCGGACGGTACCAGCTGAGCTAAGGACGTGCGCGTTCCGAGCGCGGGGAACCCGGCATTCGCCTGCGCCGCCGAAGCCTGATTGAGCATGTCAACGCCGACTTGCAGTGCGTATTGCGAATATTGTGCCGACTGTGCGAGCTTGGTCGACAAGGCCGTGCGGGCGTCAACCACGGTTGCCGGCGCAAAATCCGGCGCCGCTAACGCCTGACGGAACATCGCAAGCACCGCCGGCGCGTCTTGCGCCAGCGCCTCGACGTAGAAATGAACGTTATCCGGGTCGATCGCAAATCGAATCAAACCGCCGCTCGCCGCAATCGCCCGTTCGAGCGGGACGGCAACGCGCCGGCGACGGTGACCGGCGTTTGCAACATCGTTTGCGCGACCAACGCCGCTAATCCGTTCTGCCGAATGGTCTGCCGGTCGAGCCCGGCCGGGACGACGACTTCGACTCCAACCAGTGCGGCCTGCGGGTCGCTTTAACTCGCGATCGCGACGCCACCTTCGCGGACTATCGCGGGCTGCGTCGCATCCGCCGCGGCAACGGCACTCGACGGAGACGTCGCCGCAAGTGTGGCGAATAACGTCACCGCGATCAGGCTCTTCACGACGCGTTCCCTTTCGGCTGATTCTCCGGAACTAACAGTTTGATCGAAAGCGGATTTGCCAGATACCGATGCACCCGGCGTCCGCTACAAATTGCGGATCGAGCGAGCGCGCCATCCGTTGGTACTCTTCGCTCGCATCGCCGGGCGCATACGACGGGTTACCTTCAACTGCATACCAGCCCAAGTTGTCGGCACGCTCGAGCGGCGCTTGCGTATCCGACGCCACGTGATACAGGAACGCTTCTAATGCCCCGGCAAACGTGCGCGCGTCGAGCGGGCGTTCCATAGCGGCGAGCCGGTCGAGCATCGCGCGCTCGGCTTTCGCTTCGTCGTTTCCGCCCATCGTAACGATCATGACACCCGGATTGTGCAGCGTCACCGACTGCCCGGCAACGTATACATCTTGGGGTGCGACGTCGCGCGATACCAATCCGGTACCATCGCGAAACAGATAGTCGGCGATGAAGTCCATCGCGGTCGCCGCGCGTGCGTCGGCAATCGGTGGCCCAACCCACGCAAAACCCGTGCCGGAGACCGCTCCGCTCGCGTTCGCGGGACCGGTCGCACCGGACAACGTCGAATCGAACGGCGCATCCATATCGGTCGATCCACTACCGTCGGTTACGGCCGAGAGCGAGCCGGCATCGACGGCACCGGTGAGCGTGAGCATCGCGTTTCCGGAGCGAAACGCCCGCTTCGCAAATGCGCCGACGTTCGGGGTGGACAACGACGCGATCGCCGCAATCGAATTCGGAAGCGGCGAGTAATGCGCCGGGCCGGCCGAAAACACGCGCGCGAACAACAGGTCGTGCAATGAGAGATCGCCGGAATAGCGTTGCGCGACCGCGGAGACGGCCGCGTCGCGCTGCGCCGTCTTGACCGCGGAATCGTCGATTACGGGCGAAAAATATGCCGCGGTCATCGCGGCAAGGACTCGTCGAATGGCCGAGGCGGGCGCAGTGACGCCGATGCCGACGATATCCGGATAGACGCTGATAGTAAGTTGTCCGCCCACGCTATTGACCAGAGCAAACAACGATTTTCCGCCGGACAGCGGTGCTACGGCCGCCGCCGTTGCGGCTAATCGAGAGATCCCTGGGGTCGCATTATCGTAGCCGGCCCCCGGCGCACGAAACCACAATCCCGCCGCGGCCGCGCCGAGCGCCGGATTTGGTTCTAAAACGTACGAGCCACCCTTGGGAAGATCTCCGCGTTGCTGCGCGATGCCGGCTGCGGCGCACGGCAGCGCCGCCGCGGGCACCGCTAGCGATAGCAGTGCGGCGGCGATCGCCGTCGTTACCTTCATGCCGGTTCCGGCGATATGTTCGGCGGCAGCCGTTTCGGTTTTTCGGCGCGCTTGAGTTCGTCTGACGGCAACCGTTCGACGTCGGTGCCGGCGGACGGCGCGAGTTCGGCGGCCGGACGATCGAAGGGCCGGTCTTCTAGAATCGCTCGAACCTCGTCGGCGTCAACCGTTTCGTACTCGAGCAACGACTCGACCATCCGCTCGACTTTGCTCCAGTTGCTCTCGAGCAGTTGTTTACCGTTGGAATATGCCGACTCGATGATCGTCCGCACTTGCCCGTCGATCTTGCTGGCAACTTCTTCGGAGTAACTGCGTTCGTCGCCGAAGTCGCGGCCTAAGAACACTTGATGCGCGCCGCGGCCGTACTGAATCGGCCCGAGGTCGCTCATACCGTATTGCGTCACCATGCGACGCGCCAGCTCGGTGGCTTTTTCGAAGTCGTTGCTGGCGCCCGTCGTGACGTCGCCGAACTTGATCTCTTCGGCCAAACGTCCGCCCAACGCCATCGTGATCTGCGCGATCAACTCTTCGCGAGTCCGGCTGTGCCGGTCGTCCTCGGGCAACGACCACGTGAGACCCAACGCCATACCGCGCGGGATGATCGTGACTTTGTGAATCGGATCGGATTTATCGAGCAATCCGCCGAGCAGCGCGTGGCCCGACTCGTGAAATGCGGTCGTTTCCTTTTCGCGGGGCGACATGATCAACGACTTGCGCTCGGGACCGACCATGACGCGGTCGATCGCTTCGTCGCACTCGTGCATCTCGATGGTGCTCTTATTGCGTCGCGCTGCCAGCAAGGCGGCTTCGTTGAGCAAGTTCTCGAGATCCGCTCCCGAGAAACCGGGCGTACGTTTGGCGAGCGTCGTCAGCGACACTTCTTTGCCCAACGGTTTGTTGCGGGCGTGCACTTCGAGAATCTTCTCGCGGCCACGGAAGTCCGCGCGGTCAACCACCACTTGACGGTCGAAGCGTCCCGGACGCAGCAACGCGGGGTCGAGCACGTCGGCACGGTTGGTGGCAGCGATCAGAATCACGCCGGTGTTTTGATCGAATCCGTCCATTTCAACCAGCAACTGATTGAGCGTCTGTTCGCGCTCGTCGTGGCCGCCGCCCAAACCGGCGCCGCGCTGGCGTCCGACGGCGTCGATTTCGTCGATGAAGACGATACACGGTGCCGATTTCTTTGCTTGGTCGAAGAGATCGCGAACGCGCGAGGCGCCGACGCCCACAAACATCTCGACGAAATCCGAACCCGAGATCGAAAGGAACGGTACGCCGGCTTCGCCCGCAATCGCTCGGGCCAACAGCGTCTTACCGGTGCCCGGCGGACCGAGCAGCAAGACGCCCTTGGGTATGCGCGCGCCGACGGCTTGATATTTTTTCGGGTACTTCAAGAAGTCGACGATTTCGGCAAGCTCTTCTTTGGCTTCGTCCACGCCGGCAACATCCGCAAAGGTTACCTTGGGGCGATTCTCCGATTGCATCTTGGCGCGCGAGCGGCCGAACGATAGCGCTTGACTACCGCCGCTTTGCGCCTGGCGCAAGATGAAGAACAACAGCGCTACCATCACGACCAGCGGCGCGAGCGACATCAGGCTCGTGAACAGACCGCTATTACTTTGTTGCTCGAAGCTGATCGCGCCGCTCTTGACCTTACGATACACGTTGTCCACGAACGTCTGATCGACGTTCGGAACCGATACCGTGTATTTGGCGCCGCTGGACAGATCGCCGGTCGCGGCCAAACCAACCGCATGGAACGACTGTACTTGGCCGGCCTCGAGCTTCTGGTAAAACGTGCCGTAATCGAGTCGCGTGGCGCCTTCACTCGGCTGAACGAATTTTTCCACGATGACGAACACGGCAACGATTGCCAGGATGATCAGAATGATCGAGCGGAGATTCTTGCTCACGTGGTTGAAACCGATACTTTCTATGAGATAAACCTGGCCCGATGGCCGAGTCCAAGGGACACGTTTTCTGGAACCCCTCCTACGTTACCCGCGGTTTCCGTTCGCCCACGCCTGCCGGAGTGGCTTTTACCGCGCCAATCTCCCCGTCGCGCACCTCGAGCTCGACGCCGGCCTTCAGAAGAAAGCGCCCGCTCGCTCCGCGCTCGATGGCTCGTACCGCCGCCTCGACGTGCTCGAAATCGACGTCGTCCAAACCGCATTCAGCCTCGATCCGGGCGCGAACGCGGCGGCGCATTGCCGCCCGCTCCGAGCCGGAGGCCTCATCCGCCGCGATCGCAGCGGCTCTGGACACCGCGCGGTCGAGCTGTGGGAACAGCGGGCGCAGGGCCGTCAACGCCTCACGCACGCCGTTGCGGGCGATACTACCGTCGGAGTTCGTCGGATCGACGGCGTACGGAGCACCCGCATCGTGACAGAATTGGCGCAGTTCGTCGGCACCGTAACCGAGGAGTGGCCGTACGAGGTCGATCCCGCCCGCCAGGACGCGGCGCGCGGGCATACCCGCCAAACCAGCCGCTCCGCTTCCTCTAAAGAGCGCCAGCAGAACGGTTTCGCTCTGGTCTTCGGCATGATGGGCGGTCGCTACGGCATTGGCGCCGGTGCGTCGCGCCACGTTCAGCAACGCCTCGTAGCGAGCGTCGCGCAGCTGGGCTTCGCCGGTCGCGGCTCCGTCGAGTGACACCGCTTCGAACGGGATCCCGAGCACGGCCGACGCATTCGCGACCACGCACTCGTCTTGCAGCGACGACCGTCTGCGCGCGTGGTCAACGTAGACCAACCGCAGGTCGAGTTCGAGCGTCCGAGCCGCCGCTAACGTCCAGGCCAGCGCGATCGAATCCGGACCACCGCTACATGCAACGATCAGCCGCTCGTTCGGGCGGAGGACGCCGTCCCGAACGATCGCGTCAACCAGCGCTTGTTCCGGGCGCGCTCCCCTCACCGCATCTGGCGCGCGATGTCGCGCTCGACGTCGCGCTTTGCGATGTCCGCGCGCTTATCCCACAATTTTTTACCGCGGGCCAACCCGAGTTGCACTTTGACTTTCCCGCGCGTGAAATAGAGTCGCAGAGGAACGATCGTCAAGCCCTTTTCGCCGACGCGGCTATGAAAATGCTCGATCTGTTCCTTGTGCAGCAACAGTTTACGCGGCCGGTTGGCCTCGACGTTCGAGAAGCTTCCCTCTTTGTAGCCGGCAATGTGCATGCCCATCAGCCAAGCTTCACCGTCGCGAACACGAGCGTACGCTTCGTTTAGACTGGCACCGCCCGCGCGAATAGACTTGATCTCGGTTCCGGTAAGCACGAGTCCGGCTTCGAGCGACTCGAGGATCTCGTATTCGTGACGAGCCCGGCGGTTGTCGAGCGTCGGCGTGTCGGTGCGGTGTTTGTCGGCAGCGGCCTGTCGCTGTTGCTTGGATTTCACGACAGTGGATTACGCCTGTCGTCAACGGCATCGAGCGACCCGCGCGAAACGAAGCTGCCCTCGGCTTGCGCCAGCACCACGCCCGCTTCGAGAATCGTCGCCTCGACGCCCAGCACGTTGCGTCGATGCCACGTTACGCGTCCGCGAACGTCAACCGTGCGATCGATCGGAACGGGCCGGCGAAAACGAACCTTGACGCTGGCCGTGACGCCTCGATGTCCGGCAAATCCGGCAGCATGCGCCATGGCTTCGTCGAGCAGCGCCATCACGATTCCGCCGTGCGCGATGTCGCGCCAACCTTGATAGTTCGCTGCCAGACGTACTTTCGCGGCAACGTGGTCTCCGTCGGCGTCGAAATGCAGGTGCAGGCCGACCGGGTTGTCCGGTCCGCACGCAAAACAATTGCCGTCGTCGAACGGAACGTCGCTCAACGTCCCACCTCCAAGCGGTCGGCCAGATAAGCGGGAAGGTTCGCTTCGCGAATTTTCGTTTGCACGTCGGCCACCGGATACGCGTAGCGAATCCATTCGACCCGCCGGGCCTCCGCATCGAACCGAACCATCGACGGATTGGGATTGAGATCGCGCGGCTGGCCGACGCTTCCGACGTCAACGATATAGCGGCAGCCTTCTTCCAGAACCAGTTCGCCGCCATGCTGCATGTGCCGGTGGCCGATCGTTCCGTCCTTTTCGCGTACCCAATACTCGGCGATGTGCGTGTGGCCGACGAACACGAGCGGAGCGTCGGTCCAGTCGAAGGCCGCCGACGCCGTTCGCTTGTCGAGAATGTACTCGAAATAATTAACCGGCGCGCCGTGCACCAACAGAAAGTCCGGAAACCGGAGTTCGTACGGTAACGCGTCGAGCCACGATCGGCTTTCCGGCGTCAACACCTTTTGCGTCCACTCGATCGCCGCGCGCGCGGCGTCGTTAAAATATTCGGTGCCGTAGTTTTCGAGCGCTGCAAGGTCGTGATTGCCGATGACCCCGTGCCGTACTCGCTCGCGCAATAACGTCACGCACTCGTTCGGATTCGGGCCGTACCCGACGCAGTCGCCCAAACACAACAGTTCGTCGTCTTCGCGAACGAAACTCAAGGCGCGCTCCAGCGACTCCAGATTCCCATGAACGTCCGAGACGATGGCGTGCGTCACAACTTCTCCAGCACGCCGGCGAATGCGTCTGCGAAGGCTTGGCGCATCGGCGCCGTTCCCGCACTGACGCGCACGAAACGGTCGAGCGGCGGCAAACCCGGCTTTCGAATCCACACGCCGCGTTCGAGCAACAGCGCCACGACGGCGTTCGCGCGTTCGACCGTTTCGAGGTCGAAGCACACGAAGTTGGTGCGCGACTCGATGTACCCCAAACCGAAGCGTCGCGCCAGCGCGTAGTACTCCTCGCGCGCGGCGGCGGTTTGCTCCAACACCCAGCGATGGAACGTCGCGTCGTGCAACGAGGCCAGAGCACCGATCTGCGCGTTTCGGTTAACGCCGTACTGCAAGCGAATCTTGTGAAAAATGCTCGCGTTGCGCTCGGATGCGAGCGCGTATCCGATGCGCGCACCGGCCATCCCGTAGGCTTTCGAAAACGTGCGTAAACGCACGATCCGGTCGTCGATTTCCGAACCCAGCAGTTCCTCCTCGTCAACGAAATCCGCATACGCTTCGTCGAGCAGGAGCAACGTTTCCGGCGGTAACGCCTCGGCGAACCGCGCCATCGCTTCGCGACCGTGAAAACGGCCTCCGGGATTATCCGGATTCGCACAATACACGAGCGACGGCAACACCGTCGCGGCACGTTCTAACAGCGCGTCGAGGTCAACCGCTCCGTCGGCGCGATAATCGACGGACGCGATCGTTCCACCGTATCCCGTCACGTGATACGCGAACGTCGGATAGGTGCCGCGCGTCGCAACGGCCACGCCGCCCGCACCGCAGAAAGCGCGTACGGCCAGACCCATGACGTCGTCGATACCTGCGCCGACCAGCACTTGCGAAGGAAGGCAACGGTGTTTGGCGGCCAGCGCGTCGCGCAGATCCAACGATTCGGGGTCGCCGTACCAGCTCAAGCGCGGCAGTTCGGCGATCATCGCAGCCAGCGCCCCGGGAGCAATTCCGAACGGACTTTCGTTCGCACCGAGACGCACCAAATCGCTGCGGCCGGCCGATCGCATCAGTTCTTCGGGGCCGACGAACGGCGTCATCGGCGGAATCGCCTCGACGGCGGCGGTAGGGCGCGGCATGGGCCGCTGGGTTTGGCGCACGCTCATGCCTCGACCTACGTTCCCCAAAATCGATGGACGACGACCTCATCGCCGGCGTCGAACGCCGGTGCGTCGGCGGGCACGACGACGTATCCGTCGGCTTGCGCGGCCAGCCGAACCGAGAACGAACGCAGTTCGAGCGGACGCACCCGCGCGTTCTCGATGGCAACCGGAACGTACCACGTCCAACCCGGCCGGCCGCGCAACGCCGCAGTCAGGGGCAGCCGCTCGACCGGGCGTCGGTCGTTCGCTCCGGTCAACTTGAAAAAGATCGACGCCGCCACGGCTTCGAGCACCATCGATGCCGACGCCGGATTTCCGGGCAGGCCGACGATCGGCGTCGAGCCGGCGGCTCCAAACAGCGCGGGCTTTCCAGGCTTGATGCGCAGTCCGTGAACCACGACGCCCGGTTCGAACTGCGCGACGGCTTCGGGCAACCGGTCGTGTGCTCCGACCGACGAACCGCCGCTGGCGACGACCGCATCGCATTCGGCGGCCATCAAACGCAGCGCATCGGCCAACTCGCCCGGCGCGTCGCCGACCGTGGGATAGTGTTTGGTGCGTAACCCCATCGCTTGCAGCGACGCGGCAATCGCGTAGCGATTCGAATCGCGCACTTCGCCCGGGCGCGGGCGTTGCGAAACCGGCACGATTTCGTCGCCGCTCGAAACGATTCCGACGAGCGGCCGGCGATACACGGGAACGCGCTCGATGCCGAGCGATGCGAGCAGACCGATCTGCGCCGCATGCAGCGTGCGACCGGCCGCCAACACCACATCACCGGCGCGCATGTCGGCGCCGCGCGGAATGACGTTCTGGCCTCGCTCCACCCGGTGCTCCACCGAAACCGTCTCGTCGCACGCTTGCGCTTCCTCGATCGGCACGACTGCATCTGCGCCCGGCGGAAGCACACCTCCGGTTGGAATTCGTGCGGCGTGCGTTCCGTCAACCTCGCATGCAGCGGCTTGGCCCATACGGACGTCGCCGGCGATATGCAGCGTGCCCGGAACGCTCGCCGCGAGGATTGCATAACCGTCCATATTCGAGCGGGCTGCGAGCGGATAGTCGGCGTCCGCTCGAATCTCGGATGCGAGCACGCGTCCGCGTGCGGCATCGCGCGCCACCTCTTCGACCGCCGGTGCTTCGAAAAGAACGCGTGCGAAATACACCTTCAGCGCTTCCGCTGGGGCGAGCAGCGACTCGGCTGCAAAACCGGTCTCCGATAGGAGAGCCTTTTGCGGCTGCATAATGCGCGGTTCTCCATGCTAGACATCGGCGTCGTTCGGCGCGATCCGGATCGCGTGAGGCGCTCCGCGGTTCGTCGCGGGCTCGATCCGTCGTTCGTCAACGACATTCTGCGCTTCGACGAAGAGTACCGCTCCGCGTTGTCAACCGCGGAAACGGCAAAAGCCGAAAAAAATCGCATCTCGGCCGAGATCGGACGCGCCGCCGACAAAGCGTCGGCTGCCACCGCGCGCCGCGACGAATTGGCCGCCCTCACGCAGACGATCTCGTCGTCGGAAGACAGCGCGCGTGCGCTCGCTCCGGATCGCGACGATTCGCCCTTGCGGACGCTGCTCTCGAGCTCGCCGAATCTTCTCGACGACTCCGTGCCGGACGGAAACAACGAACGCGATAACGTCATCGTGCGCGTCGTCGGAACGCCGCGCGAGTTTTCGTTCGAATCGCGCCCGCACTGGGAGATCGGCGAGACGCTCGGCGTGTTCGATTTCGAACGTGCCGCGAAATTGTCGGGAAGCCGCTTTACGCTGCTGCGCGGACCGGGCGCGCGTTTGTCGCGCGCGCTGGCATCGTTCTTCCTCGATTCGGCCGCCGAACGAGGCTACATCGAAGTTTCGCCGCCGTATCTCGTCAGCCGGGCGACGATGTGGTCAACCGGACAGCTGAGCAAGTTCGCCGATGCGATGTTCCGCGATCCGGATGCCGACCTCTTCATGATACCGACCGCCGAAGTGCCGTTGACGGCGATGCACGGCGATGAAATCCTCAATGCGACGACGTTACCGCGCCGGTACACGGCGCACACACCGTGCTTTCGAAAGGAAGCCGGCGCCGCCGGCAAAGACACGCGCGGCCTGATCCGCCAGCATCAATTCGAAAAAGTCGAACTCGTTTGGCTGGCCGATCCGGAATCGTCGTTCGACGCGCTCGAACGGCTCGTGTCGGACGCCGAACGCGTGCTGCAAGCGCTGGGACTTGCGTATCGCGTGGTATCGTTGTGTGCCGGCGACACCGGATTCAATGCGGCCAAAACCTACGATCTGGAAGTGTGGCTGCCTTCGGCTGGGACCTATCGCGAAATCAGTTCGTGCTCGAACTGCACCGATTTTCAAGCGCGCCGGTCGGCCATTCGCATGCGGCGGCCGGACGGGAAGCCGGAATTGGTGCATACGCTCAACGGTTCGGCGCTCGCAATCGGAAGAACCGTTGCCGCGATTTTAGAAAACTATCAACGCGAAGACGGGTCGGTCGATATGCCACCCGCGCTCGTCCCATACACCGGCTTCGACAGCATCCTTCCGCAAGACCTCAGATAACGTCGTTGCGGCCGAGCGCCGCCAATAACGCGTCAACCGGCAGCGAACGTTCGGGAGCGGGGCTTCCGGGCGAATACACCGCCTCGACCCGTACCTGCGTTCGTCGTTCGTCGATCGGGGTGAGAGCGCACCGTAGGCGTTCGCTGCGCACCAATCCGAACGCGACTTCGATCGTCTGCCCGTCATCGGACGTAACGTGCGCGCCGAGCACGTCGGCGACCGCGCGACGCACGCGCGTTGCGGTTTCTTCGCAGTTCGCGGAAACCGTTACCTCACCGTGCGGACGCAAACCGACCGGACGGCGTTGCCGCCGTAAGTCGAGCCAACGCAGGATAAAACTCACGACGCGATCGCGCGCCGGTTATGAAAGCTCGCGGATCAACTCCATGAGTTCCTGACGATCGAGATAGCGAATGTGCCCGCGCTCGCGCCGCAACGCGCTGCGGGCCTCCAGCTCGGCGATCGCCCGAGCGGCGACTTCTTTTACCGTCCCGGCCGCAGCGGCGATTTGCGATTGCGTAATCGTGGACAAGTTCGGCGCCGCCGGAACCAGCCCGCGCTCGGGCATCGCGTACGGCAACAAGACGCGAGCGATACGCGCCAAGATCGGTAACGCGCCCTGTGCGTTAATCGTATCGTTGACTTCGCGCAGTCGCTGGGCGATCACGACGCCGAGGGCCGTCGTTAACTGCGGATGGCGGAACGCGGCTTCTTCGACCAAATCCCACGGCAGTTTGATGATGCGCGCCGTTTTCGAAAACGCGACGATACGTGCGTTGGAAAGTCCGCGATCGAAGTACTCGGCGACGCCGAACACTTCGTGCGGAAAAATTTCGTACGAAAATTCGCTCGCGGTCAACGTCGTGTCCCTTAGATCGAACGACGATGCCTTCGGTCACCACGCCGATAAACGGCCAGCTGGAATTTTCGGCGACGAGCGCTTGCCCGCGGCGACCGGTCTGGGGGATGGCCGAGGCCGTCAGTTCCTCGAGCACTTCGACGCCCAGCCCGTGAAAAGCAGGGCAACCGGCCAGGAACTGCGCCAGCGGATTTCGCTCGCTCGAGCGGCCCGGACGGGGCGTAATGCTAACTCGCCACAAACCACGCCCCACTCGACGGGTTTCTACGATATAATGTTCTGGATGCTCTTGCGTGATGCGGGCCGAGAGGCCGCGCGGTTCGTGTTCGGTGATAAAAGTGAGGGCCGTTCCTGCCGGCAGCCGGTCGAGGGCCTCGCGGATCAGGTTAGGACGGTCCCAAAAAGGAAGACCCCTAAGATCGATTTCAGAAGGGCTCGTCACGCCGGTCACGTTCTCGGCAAGCAAAGCGCTCTACTCCTTAGAACGAGCATTTGAGAGGACGATAGGATGATACGATTTTCGGGTTTGCGCCAATTGGCGTGCGCCGCAGTGATAGGGGCGACGGTCGCATGGCCGGTCGCCGCTGCCGCCGACGATACCGCGAGCGCGCCGTATACGCATTACTCGACTGCGATTACGACCGTCTACGGATCGCAGTATCCGATCGCCGGACACCTCGACTTGCAGCTGTACGCCAGCGGCATCGTGCGAGGTTACTACCACAACGCGTATCAGAAGGCGTTCATTCAAGTCGTCGGCGGCCGGGATGGCACGTACATGTGGTTCGATATCGGACCCAGTCCGGTCAACCTCGGGCTCGGCGTGGCGAATAACGCCCGGCTGCACATCGTCGCAACCATGAACTCCGATGGCTCGTTCCGCGGCCAAGCGTTTCCGCTGAATCCCGGCCTCGCGGCCGCCTTCTCCTCGCCGGCCCAAGCCGGCGGCGCCGACGCTCGGTACCCGACGAGCCAAGTTGGCCAATCACAGTTCAGCGTCTCGCCGAACAACCAAGACGGTGCCGGCCAGCAGTATATCTTTGCCGGTAAACCGTCCGATCCGAGCGGCGAGGACTATCCGGGCTCGACGCCCGCGACTACTCCCTAGAACGCGGCGAGGGGCGGACCTCCGGGTGCGCCACGTGTTCCGGCCGGATACCCAGCCCGACAAGACGGGCGGGTATCCGCGTTAGGAAGGGCAGCCGCTCGACGAGTTTTGGAACCGCCCGCAGCACCCGGGAACTCCCGGTATCTAAGACGCGGCCGATCACATGCCGGCCCACCATCACCTGTAAGGCTTGCGTCACGCGCGAAGCAAACTCGCGACGGCGTTGAATACGGCGCAGCGTTCGAAGGCTGACGGCCCCCTCGAGCAACTCGCTCGCCAGCATGTTGGCCGCAGCCACGGCGTCTTGAATCGCGAGATTGATTCCAACCCCGCCGATCGGCGACATTGCGTGCGCCGCGTCACCCAAACAGAGCAATCCGGACCGGTACCACCGGCGCAAGCGGTCAACGCGCACGGTCAACAACCGCACGTCGTCCCACGTCGCAATTTCGTCCAGACGATCGCGTAGGAATGGCACCGTTTCGCCGATTTCTTCTCGGAACGCCGCTAAACCGCGCTCGTGCAGTCCGGCGATCGTCCCCTTCGGTATCACGTACGCCGATTGCCAGTACTCGCCACGATCGATGAGCGCTAAGATCCGTCCGTTCCGAACGTAGCCGAACGTATCGTGCGGATCGTCGTCGCGTTTGGAAACGCGCAACCACAACACGTCCATCGGTGCGCCGACATCGACCACATCGAGGCCGGCTCGATCGCGTACGACCGATCCTCGTCCGTCGGCCGCCACGGTCAGCGCGGCGCGCACTTCGATCGGTCCATCCGGAGTAGCCGCGCGCACGCCAACGATCCGATCGCCGTCGAGCAGCACGTCTTCGACCGCGGCGTGCATCAGCAAACGAAAATTCTTGTACCGTGCGGCTTGGCCGGCCAAAAAGTTCAGAAACTCCCACTGCGGCATGAATGCCAAGAACCGGCAGCGCGAACGAAGTCGCGTAAAATCCGCGACGGTCACGGTGGCCTCGCCCACCTTCCCCGCCAAGCGCGTCACGCGCTGGTGCGGCTGCTGCAAGAACGCCTCGAGAACGCCGAGTTCGGACATAACGTCGAGCGTGGACGGGTGAATCGTATCGCCGCGAAAATCGCGCAGAAAATCGGCGTGCTTTTCAAGCACGATGACGTCAACGCCGGAGCGCGCCAACAACAAGCCGAGCATCATGCCGGCCGGTCCTGCGCCTGCGACGCAACACTGCGCCTGAATCGTAGTGGCGGTCGTCATGCTCGAATCAGCGGTTCACGCCGCGCGTTCGACGACCCTGGCGAAACGCGTCGCGGACTTGCGGCATTGCCCGACGAATCTGGCGCGCATGGCCTTGTCGCACGTCATACTGCACGTCGGATTGTGCAGCGCCATCGCTCGAGCTAGCGACTCGACCCGCTTCAATCTTCAGCTTCGCCTCGTCGACTTGCGCGGAAACGTCCGGGTCGCGCGCGGTTTTCGTCTAGAACGCGGCGACGACGATGCACCCAAGATCGTCGAGTTCGATATCGCTCCCGGCACGTGGGGCCTGAGCGCGGCGGTCCCGCAATACGGTTGCTCGGTCTCCGACTTTATCACGATCCTAGACGGCCACGATCGAAGCGTCAACGAAACGTTGGCGAGTGGCGCGCCACCGCCGCCCAAATCGATGCTGGTCTCCGGCTCGTCCCCGCAATCGTTCCTCTACGTCAATCCGACGTTCGTGTTACTGAATAAGAACACGAGCGCGTGCGATAAGCCGGCGGTCAACTTCGTTCCCTTACAGGTCAACGTCGAAAACGATCAGGACGCCTACTATGCGGCCCTCGACATCAATCCCAGCGAAATCTCCGGCCCGGTTCAGCTCGCATTACGGTTGAAAACGCCGACGCACCAGTATCATTATATCCGGGTACCGTTAGCATTCCCGCCTCCGTGGGGAGGCTGGCCTGAGATGGTGCATTTCGACGTTACCCAGGATGAGGTGAACGGTTTGGCTACGGCACCCGTCAACACGTTACTCTGTCTGAAGCTCTGGGAAACGAAAGTACACCTTTGACAACCCGAAGTGCCGAAGGCCGGCAGCTGCCCCCGGCCGCGTTGGCGCTTGCGGCGCTTGGAATCGTCTTCGGCGACATCGGGACCAGCCCGCTGTATGCGTTCCGCCAGTGCTTTACCAGCATTCTGCACATCGAGCCTACCCACGAGAATGTGCTGGGCATCGTGAGCTTGATCTTGTGGTCGCTCATCTTGATCGTCTTCGTACGCTACATCGGCATGGTGATGCGCGTATCGCACGACGGCGAGGGCGGCATTCTCGCGTTGCTGGCATTCGTGCTTCCGCCGGTTCGCCGGGGCGTTCCGCCCAAGGCGACATGGCTAACGTTCTTGATTATTCTCGGCGCCGGAATGTTGTTCGGCGACGGCATCATCACCCCGGCGGTTTCGGTGTTGTCGTCGGTCGAGGGCCTCGAGGTCGCGACTTCGGCCGCAAAGCCGTTCATTCTGCCGGTTGCCGTCGCCGTTCTGGCGGCGCTGTTTTTGGTGCAGCGGCGCGGCACGCAAAAGATCGGCAACGTATTCGGACCCGTCATGCTGATTTGGTTCGTCACGATCGGCGCATTGGGCGTGGGCGGTATCGTCAAGCATCCGAGCGTGCTGCACGCGATCGAGCCGTGGTACATCGTGGCCTTCTTCGCGCATCACGGCATCGCGGCGATCGGGGTCTTCGGGGCGATCGTGTTGTGCGTTTCGGGCGTCGAAGCGTTGTACGCCGACATGTCGCACTTCGGACGCGGGCCGATCGCCAAAGCGTGGACCTTCGTCGTGTTTCCGGCGCTCGCATTGAACTACATCGGACAAGGCGCGTTGGTGCTGCAAGATCCGAGCGCCATCGGCAACCCGTTTTATAATTTGGTTCCATCCGGCGTCCTGTTGGTCGTCGTCGGGATCGCCACGCTGGCGACCATCATCGCGTCGCAGGCGTTGATTTCGGGCGTCTTCACGCTGACCAAACAGGCGATCGCGCTCGGCTTTATCCCGAGGATGAAGGTCGTATACACGTCGATGGTTCACCGCGGACAGATCTACGTGCCGGCCGTTAACTGGCTATTGGCCGTCGCTTGCATCTCACTGGTGATCGCGTTCCGCAGCTCGGAACGGCTGGCCAACGCCTACGGCTTGGCCGTCGCCGTCACGATGGTCGTCACGTCGATCGCCTATTACGTCGTCGTGAAAGACAAGATGCAATGGTCGCCGTGGGTAGCCGCACTCAGCACCGCACCGTTTCTTGCCATCGAAATTGTTTTCGTCATCGGCGGTCTTCCGAAGATTCCCGAAGGCGGCTGGTTTCCGATTGCCGTCAGCCTGGTCGTCTTTGCGATCGCCAATACCTGGAGGTCGGGCCGGCGTCGCATCGCGCTAAGCTACGTCGAGCAATCGCAACCGGTGGAAGAATTTTAGCCGAAGTCGGCGACCGGCTCGGGCGACCGTACGAAGGCACTGCCGTCTTTTTAACTGCCGACCATCAAGGCGTTCCATTCGTTTTGCGCCACCACTGGGCTCGAATGCACAGCGTCGACGAACGCATCATCCTGATGACCCTCGTTCCGACGAACGATCCGTATCTCAACGACGAGCACAGGGTGGTCGTCAACCGGTTATCGCCCGGCCTCATCCGCGTTACCGCTCGCTTCGGGTTTATGGAGAAACTCGACATCAAGTACATCGTGAGGGCGTGCGAGGTTTCCGGCCTGAAGTTGGACGATCCCGATACGACGTACTATATGGCCGATCCGCAGATCGTCGCGCAGCGGCCCGGTATTCTGCACGCGTGGCGTCGCGCGTTCTTCATCTTTTTGAAACAGAACTCGAGGCCGATCGGCGCGACGTTAGGCATTCCAGCCGATTCGCAAGCCAAGCTCGGCCTCGAAGTTCAGATGTAATCCATCGTGCTCGCGGCTGCGCTGCTCGCCGGTTCGCTCGCGTTGCACCCATGCGCCGGACAGCACGCGTACTACTGCGGCTCGCTGACGCGTCCGCTCGACACGACAGGGCGGATCGCCGGTCGCATCGACATCGGTTTTACGTGGCTGCCGCACGCGCGCCGTAACGTGCCCTCCGCAGGAACGATCGTCGCCGCCGAAGGTGGGCCTGGCTATCCCTCGGGCGCATCGCGCGATGGATATCGCACGCTGTTCGGGTCGCTCCTGTTCAACGCACGACATGCTGTTAATGGACGATCGCGGAACCGGACGGTCGGGCGCGATCGATTGCGGCGCGCTGCAAGGCGGGTCGATGACGTTGCCTGCCATCGCTCGTTGCGGCGCACAGCTCGGCTCCGCCGCCGGCCTATACGGATCGGCCGAAGCGGCCGACGATCTCGATGCGTTGATGGACCGGCTCGGCGTAGCGCGTGCGGATCTGTATGGCGACTCTTACGGCACGTTTTTCGTCCAAACATTTGCTGCCCGGCATCCCGCACGAGTGCACCGCATCGTGCTGGACGGTGCGTATCCGGCCGGCGGCCTCGATCCGTGGTATTCGAGTACGACGCCCGCGATCGCCGAAGCATTCGATGCCGTGTGCCGGCGCGCGCCACGATGCGCGGCGCGCGGTGCTACCATGCCTCGAATCGGTCGCGTTCTCTCGCAACTGCGGGCCGGACGCGGGCCGATCGATCCATCGCAACTTGCGTTCGTCATGGATACCGGCGGCCTCGATTCGCTGGTGTATCGCGACTTGGACGCGGCGGTTCGCGCGTCGCTGGAACGCGGCGACGACATCCCGCTACGGCGATTAGCGCGCGAGGCAACGGATTTCGAAGAAGCAGCACCGACCGATCCACGAGAAGAAAGCGACGGGTTGTTCGTCGCTGCGAGCTGTACCGATAACCCGCAAGCGTACGATATGCGTTTGGCGCCGGCGCTTCGGCAGGCACAGTGGCGATCGATCGAACGCCGTATGGCTCGGTCGAACCCGCGACTCTACGCGCCGTTCACGATCGCCGAATTTTTGCGCATGCCGTTGGATTACGCGTACGTGCCGCTCTGCCAAAACTGGCCGGTCGCGCCGGCCGGGCACCCGGCCGGGCAACCGTTTCCGCCCGGAACGCGCATGCCGGACGTGCCGGCGTTGGTTCTTACCGGCGATCTGGATACGATTACGACGCCGGCGGAAGGCGACGCCGCTGCGAAACTGTTCGGACGCTCGCAACGCGTGATCGTTCGTAACGCCGGTCACGTTACGGCGATCGACGATCCGTGGAACTGCGCGTCGGCCCTCGTGCGGACGTTTCTGGCCGGCCAGCCACTCGACACCAACTGTGCCGCACGCACCCCGGCCATGCGGTTGGTCGATACGTTTCCCCGGACGCGATCCGAAGTGGCCCCCGCCTCGCTCGATCGCGGCTCTGCGTCGCTCGGTACGCTTCGTAACGCTGCGAACGCGGTGGCGGCCGCCGCCGATGCGTTGGCCCGCGTGCAACAGTTCGGCATCTTCGCCGGCGGCGGTCTGCGCGGCGGCCGCTTTAGCGTAGCGCCGGCCGGAGCCGGGAGCCGGATCGAGCTGCATTCGGTGCGCTGGACCGTCGACTATCCCGTGTCCGGAAACGTGGATTGGAATCGAGCGACGGGTACCGTCACAGCTCGGTTGCGCGCGCCGGGGCTCCGCGAAACCGCGAGCTGGAACGTCACGGGCGCCTCGCGTGCGCTGCTCCGCATCGTCGAACCCGGATCCGCCGAGGCGACCGCGCCCGCGCCGTAGCCGCTGGTACCGCACGAAGGGCAGAGGACGGACCGCCTGGACGGGCCGAAGGAAGCGAGCGAAGCGGCACCAGAGTCCGCGTCAGTTTGGTTCACCTAGTTCTCGAAAGGAATTCCTCATAATGAATATCTTCGCTCGGCTTGCCATTTCGATCGGCGTCGCCGGCGTTCTGACGGGTATGTCGCTGGCTCCGGCTCAGGCGGCCGCTCCCGTAGTCGTCAAGCAGTGCTCGATTCTTTCGCCCAAGCCGTTGAGCAAGAAGGCCGGCGGTACGGCCATCGATTACATCATCTACGGCAAGAAGCCGGCAGCACAAATTACGTTTGCGGTCGGCTACCGCAACGCCGCGCAGCATTTTCTGCGTACGGTGACCGACTACGGTACGTTCTCGCCGGGCCAGCAAATTAACCATCACTTCTCGTTGTACAACGATGTGACGTACGCCGGAAGTCAAGTGAGCTCGTGCGTTCCGATCAAAGTGAAATGGCAAGACTCCACGCTGTGGGTCGCGCCCTCGTCGCACTAACTCGCACCGTATCCCGGTAAACGAATCGGCGCGCCGTCAGACGACGGTGCGCCGATTTTTTTGTTTACAGGCCGCTATTCGGAATCGGGAACGCGATGATCGGGGGGTTGCGCTAAGATCCCCTTTAGGTCCATCGACGCCTTGAACGGCACGAACTTACGCGGCCTCTGCGTGAAGTCGAAGCAATCGTCTTCCGGCGAGTTCGCCCTTGTGTCGGATGCCGCCAATCGCGGTAGGCCGAATTGGTCTTCGGTAAACCGTAAGATGCTGCCGTGCTCGAATTGAACGTGCGAAACGTAACCCTTCTTAGCATACGGCGAGATGATGACGAGCGGCACGCGCATGCCGAGGCCGTCGTAGTCGACCATTTGCGGCGCTACGTGGTCGTACCAGCCGCCGTACTCATCCCACATGATAAAGATTGCCGTCGATTTCCAGTATTTGCTCTCGCCAACGGCGTTAACGAGCGACGTCACCCAAGCGGGGCCACTGTTCGAGCCGCAACCCGCGTGATCCGAGTTTTCGCACGTGGGGGTCACCCAACTGACGACCGGTAGCTTTCCGGAATTGATAACGTCAAAGAACTTCGTCTGTGGTGTGATGACGTTGCGAGCCCAGTCTTTACCGTAGCGAATGTGACTGATCGCCTGATAGGCATTCCATATATTGCCGTCGCCGTAGATCGAGGCGGTGTAGTACCCCCACGTCAGCTTGGCGGTATCGAGCTCGTCGCCTAGCGTTTGCGAATCGTAGCACGGCTGGATCGGCGACCCGATCTGGCGCTGTGAGTTGATCGTATTCACCTTATCGCTCGGTCCGCCATCGCACCCCCAGGTGCTCGACGGGTAATCGACCGACGAGCTGGCGTTGCCGCGAATGATGTACTGGTGCGAGATAAAACTGCTGGCATCCAGATGCGAGGTGAACATCCGGTCGCCGATCACGTACTGAGACGCCATGTCGAAGTACGGTTGCGATTCTTGCCGCGGCACGTATCCGTACATCGGATGCGAGTTCGGACATGGCGGACCGCCGCCCCCGCAACCGACATATTCGCGGTCGAAGCCGTTGTTTTGGCAATTCGTTCCGGGAAGCGATCCGGTGCCATTGCACGCTTCAAAAAATGACGTCGAACTGTGGTCGATATCCCACGGCGCCTCGAGTCCGATGGGTTGAAGGGTGACTTTTTCGCCCTTGCTCGTGTATCCATACGCCTGCGTATCGGCGCCTTTAAACCCTTGAAAGAGATCGTCGAAACTCCGATTTTCTTGAATGATGATAACGACGTGTTTGATCTTACCGCTAATCTTACCGCGTGGAGCGGCCGCGCGAACCGCGTCGAGAATCCGTGAAGATTGCGACGTGACCGGAAGCGGCGCCGGGCTGCTGCTCGGACTTCCGCTACAACCGGCAATGACGGCAGCGAGCGCGACCGAAACGATGCGAATCGGGCGCCCTGAGTTTCGAAGCATAGATTCCCCCTTAAAGTAGCGGCTGCAAGGCTACGACGAATCGTGAGGACCCACCCCGGCGTCCAGATCGCGGCAAAGCGGCCGGCCTCAGCGCGCGTATCGCGCAATCGCGCGAAAATTGGGAAGAAACCCAGGTTATCAAATGTATTCGGCGTCGCGCGGCGGCCGAACGATTTCTCTCGTTCGGACCATGAATTGACTCAAGTTATCTTTTGCAAGCTCCGTGCGCGCTTCCGTCGAACTGGCAAGCGGACGCCACCGTCGCGCGTAAGGGAGCAGCCGTTGAGCGATATCCAGTGCCCAACCCTACACACCATCATCGAATGGCGTCGCCCCGCCATCGTGGCGACGCTCGCCATTGCGGCTGCGATGTCGGCGGTGTCCGCAGAGCCTGCGTTGGCGCAGACCGCTACGCCGGGCACGCCCGCTCCGGCCGCAAGTTCGACGCCCGCTCCGCCGGCGGACCCTTGCTCGACGCTGATTGCCATCGTCAATCGTCCGAGCTTCGGCACCGGCGTCTGCACCGTTCGCCCCGATCGTTTCGACGTAGAAAACGGCTATACCAATCTGGTTACCGCCGGCGGAGCAAACACCATAAGCTATCCGCAATCGCTGTTGCGCATCGGCACCTTCGATCCGCACCTCGATTTCGAAATCGGCCCGGTCACCGAAAATCACTCGTCGTCGTCGGGCCTTCCGGTCGGCGGGATGAGCGATCTCAGCTTCGGCGCCAAGTACGAACTCGGATATTCGTCGCGAGCGTTATGGGGCGTCAACGCCTCGTTCACCGTTCCGACCGGGTCGCCCGCATTCGGCAGCGGTAATGCAACGTTTACGGGAAACGTTAACTGGGGCTACACGCTCAACTCGGAGTTTTCGGCCAGCGGGACGCTCGGTTTCAACGCGTTGAGCGCGTACAACGCCGGCGGCGTGCCGCAGTCGTACTTCGCCTTCACGCCGACGATCGCGCTAACCGCCGCACTTCCCGGCGGACCCTCGCAAATTAGCGCCGAGTACGCGTATTTCTCGTCGGCCGGCCCGAACTTGGGTTCGAAAAGTTTTGTCAACATTTTCTATCAACGCGATTTTGGCCAACACGTACAGATCGATATCGAGTACGGATTCCAACCGTCGTTCATCCCGGGTCAACGGCAACACTACGTTGGCGCCGGGATTTCGTTCATGAACTAGAACGTCTCGTCAGGAGGACTGCCGATGAATCCCGCAACGGCCCCGATCAATATTGGAAATACCGCTTTCATGTTGTTATGTGCGAGCCTGGTCATGCTCATGACCCCGGGGCTCGCATTTTTTTACGGCGGGCTCGTTCAGCGCAAGAACGTGCTGACGATCATGATGCAGAGTTTCATGTCGTTGGGGTGGACCACCGTCTTATGGTTCATTTTTGGATACTCCGAGTGTTTCGGCCAAGACTGGCACGGAATCATCGGCAATCCTGCGACGTACTTCTTTCTCAACGGCGTAACGTTACACACGATGTTTACCGGGAACGACGCGGGTATTCCGCTGATCGTGCACATCGCGTATCAGATGATGTTCGCGATCATTACCCCCGCATTGATCACCGGCGCCTTCGCAAACCGCGTTACGTTCAAGGCGTATTTTTGGTTCTTAACCGCCTGGCTGATTTTCGTGTACTTTCCGTTCGTCCACATGGTCTGGAGTCCGGACGGCATGTTGGCCAAGTGGGGAGTCCTCGACTTTGCCGGCGGTATCGTCGTGCACGCGTCGGCCGGTTTTGCCGCGCTCGCCTCGGTGCTGTATCTCGGGAAGCGGGCCGTCGTCGAGAACCGGCCGCACAACGTTCCGCTGATCGCGTTGGGCACCGGTTTGCTGTGGTTCGGTTGGTACGGGTTTAACGCCGGCTCCGAGCTTCGCGTCGACGCCGTCACCGCTTCGGCATTTCTCAACACCGATATCGCTGCATCGTTCGCAGCGGTCGCGTGGCTCGTCATCGAGTGGGTAAGCGGCCGCCAACCGAAATTCGTCGGTTTATTGACCGGCGCAGTCGCCGGCTTAGCAACGATTACGCCGGCAGCAGGATACGTGTCGCCGCTGACTGCGGTGATTATCGGACTGGCCGCCGGCTTGGTCTGCTACTACGCAGTCGCGCTCAAGAACAAAATGGGCTGGGACGACGCACTCGACGTCTGGGGCGTCCATGGCGTTGGTGGATTCCTAGGGATCGTGCTACTCGGTGTATTTGCATCAACGCTGTGGAACCCGGGCGGCGCGGACGGCTTGCTGCGCGGAAATCCGTCGTTCCTAGGCAAGCAACTCACCGCCGCGGTACTCTGCAGCGCCTATGCCTTCGTGTTTACATGGGTATCGTTGTGGCTGATTAACTTCGTCACGCGCGTGAAAGTGGACGAAGCCGCCGAACAGCAAGGCCTCGACATCGCCCTTCACGGCGAGGAGGCATATCCGGTCGGCATATAGCCGAGCATCGAACGACGGCGCGACCGATGGCTATCCGGGATTTTACGGACTGCTCTTTTCCACGGTGATTGGTTTGACAGAGGCAGCACGGTGTCTCTGTCAAACCGTTCAGACGTGTCAAAGCCGGCCGCTGAGTACAAGGTGCAGCAGCGCCGCAACGCCGCCGCGGTTGGCATGTGCCGCACGTGCTGCGCCGTTAAGACCGCACCGGGCCGCTCGACGTGCTCGAAGTGTTCGGCGGACGCTTCCGCGCGAACGATGCGACGGCGACGCGTCATTCGAGCAAAGAACGAAACGCAACGCGGCGTCTCGACGTTGGAAGCGCTTGGCGACACCTACGCTCGCGACGGTGCCTACCATGCGGCGCTGACAAACTACCAACGCGCCTTGGATCTTTCCGCAGACGACCCAGCAGCGCATGCGCGTCTGGCGGTCAAGGCCGGTAACACTGCCTTTCATCGCGGGGTCGCAACCGATGTCAACAGTTGGCGCGACGGGCCGCTCGAAGCCGAGCCGGGTAGGCGCGGCGCGGCTCTCAACATGCAGATTCGCACCCTCTGGTCGAGTTCTCGAACGGCGGATATCGTGCCGCTCTCCAAGCGTCTGCTCGATTTCGCAATAACGATGAACGACGCCAACCTGGCCCTCGATACACGCTTGTCGTTGGCAATGGTTCTTCACTTGCTGTCTCGATACGGCGAGGCGAAGCGTTACCTGCACGCAATCGACGTAAACGCCTTGCCCGACGATCCGAAAGTGCTCTCCAAGTACCATCGGGTGTGTGCGTTAGTGTTCACGTCTTCCGGCAATGGCGAAATGGCGCTTGCGAGCTTTACGAAAGCGCAGCAGTATGCCGAGCAAGATCGAGACCCGTACGCGTACATTAGCGTGCTGCAGTCGCAGGCGTTGTGCGCCAGTATACTCGGTCACACCGAAAAAGCCGCCGGCTTGTATCTTCAAGCGTTGACGGCGGCGCGCGATAAGAACCTCGGCTGGATCGTCGCATGTATTTCGCTCGAATACGCACGAGAACTCAGTCGCCAGGGAAACCGGCATTTGGCCCACGCATACGTGAGCCAGGCGGCAACGGAAAAGAATCGCCCGCCGGTGTTACTCGAAGCGTTGGCAGAGATCGGGATACCGATCGCGATCGAATGTAACGATCCACATCTTCTCAGCCAATGCGCCAACGATGATGCACTGACGTTCGCGTTTCGGTCGGGTGAGCCGCCTCGTCTCGGACCGGTCGCGTCCTCGTTCGCCCGTTATTTCCATAGAAACGAACAGCCGCAGAAGGCTCGAGACGTCCTCGCCAAAGCGCTCAAACACGTACGGCACGCGGACGAAGCGTGCGATCTTCCTCTCGCAGTCGCGGAATTCGGCGACAAGCGCCACTTCGAGCAGGTCCGCGAGACGCTGCGACGCCGAATGCTTCTGCCACATCCCGAAGTGGCAACCGCGCATTTACACTATTTCGAAGCGATCGTCTTCGATCGCCAGGGCGAGGCAGAAGGATGTGCACGCGAAGCCACGGCTGCAGCCGGCGTATTTCGACAGCTCCGATGGAGCAGTTACGAGCTGGCGACAACCCTTCTTGCGGCCTCCGCGCACGGCGCACGCAATTCGATCGATGCTTCTGCGGGTTCGTCGATCCCGTCCGAGCTGACGTTACGAGAACAAAGCGTCGTTCAGTTAGCGACCGTCGGGCTATCGAATCGTGAGATCGGCCAACGACTCTCGATCTCGGCACGCACGGTCGAGTGTCATATGACCTCGATCTTACACCGATTAGGCCTACGTTCTCGCCATCAACTGCTCGAAGCGATTCGGCGCTAAACTCGCTACGGGTTTCCACGATTGTAACGCGTCGCCGGGATTGCTACATTTGAAACCTAGAACCCGCTGGAGGCGACCCTCAAGACCGTTGTTCACGAGTTGGACGATCGATACTTTTCTGGGAGCAAACCAGTGGAGCAGAAAATGGTAGTCCGACTGTATGGCTATTTCTCGCAAACTCTGCGCCGCGCTCGGCGCATCGGCTACGCTAGCAATGCTAGCGGGCTGCTCGGGCGGTAATTCGCCGGCAGCGTTGTCTCCCGTCGCACCAGGCTCCGCCGGGCAATCCGTCCAGCGACAATTTGCGACCACAGGTCGCACCGACAACAGCTTGCTTCCACCAAACATCGCGCGCATCGCACACGAGCCTGTAGCAACGAAAAGCTTTATGGATCCGCGTGCGGTGGGTAAGCCGCTCATCTTCGTATCCGACGCGGCCAACGGCGTCGTGAACATCTATCCTCAGACCGGAAAAAATCAGAAGATGGTCGGCCAGATCACCGGGCTCACGCAGCCGCAGGGCATTACTACCGACAAAGCCGGCGATCTGTACGTCGCAAACACCAACAGCTCGAACGTACTCGAGTACGCGCCGCCGTACACCGGCGCGCCCAAGATGACGATCAACGACCCGCACGGATTTCCGGCAGACGTAGCGGTTTCGAGCACCGGTATCGTCGCCGTCACGAATATTTGCAACGCCCCCAAGTGCCAGATCGCCAGCGGAAGCGTTGTCTTGTATGCCAAGGGTAGCGCGAAGAGCTGCGCTACGGTTTCCGATACGGCGTTCAACTTTACGCGCGTCATGTTCGCCGAATTCGACAGCAAGGGCACCCTATACGTCGATGGCATGAACGGCGGCTACCAGACGTCGTTCGGGCTCGTTACCGGCGGCTGCAACGCTACGGCCCTTACATATCTAAACTACATCTACACGGTAAGTTTTCCGGGCGGAATGCAGATCGATAAGGCGGGCAACATCGCGTTCTGCGACGAGGCAAACCTCGTCGTAGATACGTTCGCCCCGCCGGTCGAGCGGCGCGTTCGGATTGCCGACATCGGTCATGCCGATAACGGGATCGACGTTCCCAATCGGCATCGCTCTACTCGCTTCGGGTAAGAGTCTCTACGTTGCCGACTCGGGCGGCTCCGGTGTTGCCAACGAGTACAAGTATACGGCCGGCGGTGCGGCTGAAAACACCATCGCCGCCGGCGGCCAGCCGATCGGCATCGCGGTGACCCCATCGCTCTCGAAGGATAAGAACTAGTGCGCCATTCAATCGTACTTCCCAAAGCCTTGAGCGCTACGACGCTCCTGATCGCTCTCGCGGCCTGCTCGGGCGGCACTTCTCAGACGCCCGCGGTCGCCGGCGCGAAACGCAGGTACCCAGGCGATCGTCCGGCAAGGGGCGCGTTTTTCACCCCAAGCCCCTAACGGAAGTCACGGCTACATGCAAGCCATGAAGGCCGGAACGCCGCTCGTGTACATGTCGAGCTGGGGAACCGGCTCGGTCGTCGATGTCTTGACGATGGACGGCCTTCAGGTCGGACAGATCGCGAACGGATTATCCGAGCCCGCAGGCCTTTTCGTCGATGCGAAGGGTAGCCTCTGGGTTGCGGATATCAATAACGTACTCGTGTATCCACACGGCGGCTTAATCCCGAACAAGACACTGACGGATCCGACCGGTTTTCCGGTCAACGTAACGGTTTGTCCGAACGGCACGGCCTATGTGGCGGATCTCTACGACACCAGCAACAGCCAACAGTCGAGCGTTCAAGTCTACGCGCATGGAAGCACGAAGCCGACGGGCAGCCTCACGTATCCGAACGACTTCCGAAATCCGTACCTGACGTGCGATGCTGCGGGCAACGTGTTCGTAGCACTTCTAACCGGTGAGTATGTCGGCGATGGCCGCGTCGTCGAATTCCCAAAAGGGAAACAGTCCGGAGCGAAAGACCTCGGTATTACGCTGCAGTCTCCCGGCGGCATCAAGCCTGATAATGCAGGCAACTTGCTGGTGAACGACTTGGTGGCGCAGACGATCACCGAATATACCGAAGATGGCTCGCCGACCGGTCAGTCCATCGCGACCGGCACGCAGGTCCAAGGTATCGCGGTAAGCGAGAATGGACGCGTGGTTCTTGGGGCGGCAGATAACCTTACTGGGCCATATGGGGCTTCCTGGTCGTTCCCGGCCGGCAAGCCGCTACGCGAGTACACGTGCTGCTCGCGCATCGGACCACCCCTCCAAAACAACTACGACGACGCATTCTACCCGGGTCAAAAGGGTATCTAAAAATACGCGCCGGTAACAATTCAGTAAATTGCTAGTTTGAAGCGGCGAGATACCTCGCCGCTTCGTTCGTTCGTGCTAGCGCGCCGCTCCGACCGCGACGCCGGTAGGCGCCCAGGAAACTCCGTTGCCAACGCTACCGATCAACGTTCCCGACGAATAATCGAACTGATCGACGACCGCGTATCCGTTTGCCGCGGTTGTCGAGACGTACAGTTGCGATCCATCGGAAGAGAACGCAATGTATCCACCGGCACCTAAACCGGTGCCTCCGACATCGATCGTTCGTTGCGCATTACGTTTGTTTTTGCCGTAGACCAAGACCTCGTGCAGGAGTCGATCGTAGATCGCCATATTACCAGCGCCGTCAAATGCAACGCCCGACGGATACTTGAGCCCTTTTAATCCGAGCTGTGTATACGATCGCGCGCCAGGCGGGAATTTCATCACGTCGCCGGCATTGTACGTCAGCTGAATAGCGACGTACAGGTTTTTCGTCGCGTCAAATGCCATTCCGAAGGCCGACCCGGGAAAGACGACCGTCAAGTACGACGCCGGCTCGTTGGGATGAAATGCCATTAGCCTCGTTGGTTTGTCGATCGTGTTGCAGCAGCCGGTGTCCACCCATACGTCGCCGTTCTTTGCGATTGCGACATCTTGCGGATCGTAGATCGCGGGATCGTCGAACACGAAACTAGCCTTCGTTTTGCCTTTCGGGAACACGCTGACCGTTTCGTTACAGTTATCGGGGACATACAACGTACCGGATGCGTCGATCTTTATGCCGGGGGTGCACGATGGAACGTTGAACTGCTTCTTCAGCGCGAGGTCCGAAGCTCTGAACTCGTACATGGACCCACTGCCGGTACCAACGTACAGTCGATCTTGTTCGGACGTAGCGCGCGCGACGCTTTCCTGTGTAGGACTGGGCGTCGTTTGCTGTCCGGCGCACGCGCTCAATACGAGTGGCAGCAACGCCGCATAAGCGAGGTTTTTCATCAAATGCTCCTTTTTATGGATTAGCTTTAAATATGGTGCCGTTATCGACCGGGCCGCCGAATTGCGTCGTGCCGTACAAGGTCGTATCGATGAAGGAGGGGTGTAGAATACGGCGCACGCCCATCGCTAGCGCCGCCGGCAAATTCATGCAGGATCGATTTGCTTGTACGTCGCTTTGCCGTGTTTATGCAGTTCGTAAAGCACGCCGCAACCGCCCGATCCGCCGTTGTACGTTGTGCCGTACAGCGTTCCGTTAGAGTCGATCGCCACTGATGCATTTGGATCGAAACCCTGCTGCTGTTGAGTGAAAGCAAAGAGTATCGCGTAGCCGCTGCCTTGCGCGTCCATGCCGAAGACCGTTCCACAACCCACGCCCCGGCAAAGACTTGCAGTGCCTCCGCCCCCGCGTACGTGGTACCGTACAGGCGACCTTTTGCGTCGAGAGTCAATCCCGCCGTCGGGTTCATTCCATCCTGACCTCCAGCAAAATCGTGAAGAATTGTTTCTTTACCACTCAGATCGAGCGCGAAGATCACTCCGCACCCGCAACAAGTAGAATCGCCGCCGTATTTCGTGGTGCCGTAAAGGCGCCCGTCGGTTCCAAAAACCAAATTGCCACCAGGTTGGTCGCCGTCATCGGTCCCTCCCTGGAATTGATGCAACGTCGTTAGCTTGAACTTGTTTCCGCGAGGTGCGAGCTTGTAAACGGTACCGCAGTTCGGAGCGCATGCAGAGCCGGAGCCCCCTTCTTGGGTCATCCCGTAGATCGCTCCGTCAGTCGGCAAGCAGTATTTGCTGTGGAAGTTGCCTTCGCTAATGTCTTCGAAGGCGTGCAAAACCGTTTCTTTATAGCCCGAGACCGTCGGCGTGAGCTTGAAGACGGTTCCATAACTGTTAAGACCGCCACCTTCGGCCGTAACTCCATATAAGGCGCCTTGACCGTCCCGAATCAGCGAATACGCCGGGCAGATTCCGTCATTGCCGCCCCGAAATGAATAGATTGTCGATAGCTTGTATCCAGACCCTGACGCCACCATCTTGTAGGACATCGCCGAAACCTTCTTTGCCGCCCGCGCACGTCGTCCCATATAGTGTACCTGAAGCGTCCGCAACCAGCCCTCCGTCCGGGTTTGCGCCGTCCTTCTGGCCGTTGAATGCATACAGCATTTCGAAAGAGGCGCTGCCGCGGTGCGCGATGACGGATTGAGTGGTCGACCGAGCTGCCGGGAGAATGTTGGGTGTGTCGGCTTGCGTGCCCGAGCACGCCGCGAGCGAAGCGGCCATGCCGGCGGCGATAAGCGCCCCTAATGACCGAACGCGTGGATCTTATGATCATCGAACAGTGAACTCCTTACGACGAGCGGGAGCCGCGTAATGCCGTTACCGGCAGTGAATCGGTTCGCCACGTACGCGCGACAGATGCGAACGGCACGACGCTGTTAACAGGCAAACTTCACCACTTGCTCCTTGTAGAGCTTGATGAAGATAGAGTAACACCCCTACGACGCGCGCCTCCATGCGAATTGCTCGACGTTTCGCGGTTGCAGCAAAGGAAACTGTCGAAAATGAGGCGGCTTCGGTGGTTTCCACGCCACGTAGGATGTACGTTTAGCTCGTGCGAGATTGCCGGCCCGCGCGCGCTTGGTACGAACGGCAGCAACGCCGGGTGAACGAGGTGTTTAACACGTTCTCCTTTTATGGAGTGGCTTGGAAGACGGTGCCCCTGTCGACGGGGCCGCCAAACTGCGTCGTACCGTAAAGATTATTGCCGACGAACAACGGGCTGGAAAATGGGGCGCGCCCATCCGAACCGCCGGCGAACTGATGCAAGGCGATTTGTTTATACGTTTTGCCGTGCTTTTGCAGCTTGTAAAGGACGCCACCGCCGGCCGATCCGCCGTTGTACGTGGTGCCGTACAGCGTTCCGGACGCGCCAAGCGTGAGAGCGGCGTATGGGTTGAAGCCCTGTTGCTGCTGTGTGAAAGCGAAGAGAACGCCATAGCTCTTGCCGGTGGCGTCGCTACTGTACACGGTGCCACAGCCTAGCGCGCCGTATTTTGGATAGCAAACGCTCGAGCCAGCTCCGCCTCCGGCATACGTCGTGCCGAAAAAGTTGCCTTTCGAATCCATCGTGAGACCGGTTACGGGGTTAGCACCATCTTGGCCGCCTGAGAATGTGTGCAGTACCGTTTCTTTGCCGTTTGGATCGAGTGCGAAGAGGACTCCGCAGCCAAAGCTGCTGCATGTATAATCACCGCTGTACTGAGTGGTACCGTACAGACGGCCATCTTTCCCGAGAACGAGTGGCCCATGGGGCTGCGTGCCATCGGCAGTACCGCCTTGGAACTGATACAGAACGGATAGTTTGAAACGCTGTCCGCTCGGAGTAAGTTTGTATGCGGTTCCGCAATACGGGGCGCACGAGGCACCCGTGCCACCTTCCTGAGCCAAACCGTAGAGCGCGCCGTCACTTGCGAGGAGCACTTGTTGGGGGGCTCTGCCTTCGTCGATGTTTTGGAAGGCGTGCAACACCGTCTCTTTATATCCAGATGCTCCCTTCGGCGCGAGCTTATACACGGTGCCGTAGTTTGCAAGTCCGCCACCTTCGACCGTGACGCCGTAAAAGGCGCCCCGGCCATCGGGAACGAGTGCGTATGACGGGCATATGCCGTCGTTGCCGCCCTTGAACGAATAGATCGTCGAGAGCTTGTAGCTCGAACCCGACGGCGCTAACTTGAACGCATTACCGAAGCCGAATTTGCCGCCGTCGCACGTTACTCCGTATAGAGCGCCGGACGCATCGGCGATAAGCGATCCATCCGGCTCGGAACCGTCTTTTTGACCGCTGAAGCCATAGATTGTTGAAAACGAACCGTTGGCGCGTAGCGTCGCAGACGAGCGCGGCACGGCGGAGCGCGATTGTGGTAGGAGGGACGTCGATCCCGGCTGTATGCCCGAGCACGCCGCAAGCAAAGCAGCCATGCCAACGGCGGCAAGCGCACCCAAAGGGCGCGCGTTGAATATTCTAATCATCAAACGGTTAACTCCATACGACGAACGGAAGCCGCGTAACGCGGTTGCCGGAAGTGAACTGATCCGCCACTTACGCGTCACACATTCGAAGCGCAGCAACGCCGGGTAACCGACAAACTTCACCACTTGCTCCTTGTAGAGCTTGATGAACATACAGTATCACCCTACGATGCGCGCCTCCATGCGAATTGCTCGACCTTTCGCGCTTCTCAGCAAAGGAAGCTGTCGAAAATGATGCGACTTCCGTGGTTTCCAAGCCACGTACGATGTCAGGCTAACTCCTGCGAGATCACGTCCGCGAGCGCCGGCGCCGCCGATTCTTCGGCTCCCAGGTAGAGGGCCGGTTCGATGAGTTCCAGCTCATTGACGAGCGACGCTCCGTCGCGATCTCGGAGCAGGTTAACGCGAGCGTAAAGTGGGCGGCCACGTAAGGTATCGATTGCGTGGCTTGCCACGCGCCGTTCCTCAGTCAACGCTTCTACGCGCGCCGATTCCGCGTTGCCGATCGCGAGTACGGTATCGAAGGGGTGCTTAACGACGGCGTGTGAGTATTTTCCCGCAATAAAGACCAAGGAGCGTTCGCCATATTCTGTGACGGTATCCAAATACGGCTGAACTAGGACGTCGCCCGCTTCGGCCAATTTCGCAAGATGCGCTTCGCCAATCCCAATCGACTCCGCATCCGTACGAACGAGCATTACGCCGTAGGTCGCGGCGCCTCGTGCCGGTTTAATGACGGCACTCCCCCAACCGTACTTTGCGCGAATCGCCGATAACGCAGTGTGCGAGCCGCGCGCCACCCATTCCGACGGAATTACCGGAACGCCGCGGACTGCCATATCGCGTAGATACGACTTGTGCGAGTTCCAAATCAAGAGGTCCGGCTCGTTGCGAACTTGTGTGACAGATGCGACGAATTCGATCCATCGGCGAAATTCGTCGAACCGGACGTGATAGTCCCAAGTTCGACCGCACGACGCACATCCGGGTACAGGCCCAGTCTACCGTTGGATCGCTCCACACGGCCGTTTGCACGCGCAATCCCCTCTGCAGAAGCTCCGCCGCTAGGATCCGATCGTCCGGATCGAGGTGGGGAATCGCATCGCAGGTTACCAGCGTACAGTCGATCATCGGGCGCGTACAAATAGGCGCCGGAATCGGGCCGACATCGATAACAGCGTACCATTGACTGTGCGGCGAAAAAAGCTAGAATACGACGCATATGCGCCCGCAGCTTAGGAAGACGTGGAAAATTGAAGCAAGATCCGGGGTTTCGCAATCTCTCCGCAGTCGATGGAGCCATCCTTCGCGAGCTCCAGAGCGATGCTCGCAGATCGTTCGCGGAGATCGGCAAGACCGTAGGATTGTCAGCGACGAGTGTGGCGGAACGAATTCGCCGCCTGGAACACGACGGCGTGATCGAAGGCTATCAAGTGAAGCTGTCCGCCCGCAAACTCGGCTTCCCGGTAACGGCGTTCATTCTGGCTCGCCCTAATGGGACCGACGCTCGCTTCGTTAAAGTGGCTCGCGAGCGCCCCGAGATTTTAGCTTGTCACAGGATAACGGGAGATTTCTCGTTTCTGGCCTTCGCGCTCGTACGAGATGTGGAACATCTCGAGGAGCTGCTCAATCATCTCGAGCCGGCGGCGCACCATATCGTCACATCGGTTGTCCTATCTACGCCGTTCGATTCGTTGCCCATAAGCCTTGAGTAGCTCCGAGAGAACGTAGGATTCGTTCAAGACCGCAGCATTCGTCGAACTTGCATCGTGGCATCGCCCCGGTAACGGTCCGCCGCCTTGAATGCGAACTACAGTAGATGCTGAACCATACTGTTGCCGTTCTTTAGACGACTCGTAGTCGCCGATCCGGATGCAGCGCCGAGATGATATTGCAATACTCCCGACTTTGTCACCGGACCAAACGTCGTACATGTAGCGGTATTACCACTACCGACTCCCGTAATCGTACCGTCAGCCGGCTGCTTCCCGTCGATCTTGAAGGTTTCAGAGAAGGTCCACGTCGTCTGCCCACCGGCGACGAAAAAATTCCATTCGCCTTTGGCACTGAAGGTGCCCGGACTCGGGCCTTTGGCCGTGCCCTTTGCAGCGAACGTGGAGGTTCCCGTTCCCGATATACACGACTGTTTCTTGACGGTCACGCGCTTCGATGAAAATACCTCGCCGAAGGACGCGGCAACGGCGCCGCCGCGTACGAGGTTTGCGACCGGAACCGCCGGCGGGGAAGGAGCTTCGTTCGAACAACCGGCGACTATCAGTACGACGATCGCCGCGGACGATGAAAGGCGTAGAGCTTTCATGATCATCTCCCGTGATGTGTAGCTGGTCACTCTAGTGGAGGAGAGAGTGGGATTCGAACCCACGAAACGCTCGTCACGTTCTGCGGTTTTCAAGACCGCCGCATTCAACCGCTCTGCCATCTCTCCACGGCTCTGCAAGTGCTCGCTCCTTGCGGGTTTCGAGCTTCTTAGCTTCTAACCGGATTACGCCTCAACCTAGTCATGCGAAAAAACTTGCAGCCTATACGGAGAACTATTCTAAAAACTTCAGTTCTACGGGCGAGAGATTCTTTAATTTAGACGGGTTGTAATGCGGTCGCGGCTTGGAGAGAATGTACGCAGAAACGTCGGCCGCTTGCTGATCCGTTAGCGTTCCCGCGCGCCCAAGCGGCATGTTCGCGTGCACGAAACCGGGCATCAGGCGATCCATCCCAGCACGGTCGTTGAATGAAGTCGCTCCCCAGAGCGGAGGAAAGTTCGCGGTTTGGTTTCCAGCCCCGTTCGAGCCGTGGCAAACGGCACACTGTTGGGTGTAGATCTTCGCGCCCGATTTCAGATCGGGGCTCTTCGGTGCAGCGTACGAGCGAACCGGCGGGGGAGCCGGGCCAACTCGCGCGCCACGCGAAAGAAATGCAATGTAGGCTTCGACCGCGATGAGATCCGGGCCGTAGTACGACGGCGGCTTGCCGTTCATGCTAAAGAGAAAGCACTCCGCGATGCGATCGCGCAACCCCACGAATTGCTTGGTGCGTCGACTATACTGCGGATACTCACCATAGATTCCAGCCAACGAGAGTGGTCTTCCGGGCCGGTCGCCGAGTAGATGGCATGACGAGCAATTCAACTGTGCCGTCACGTTGCCGGGCAATAGCTGTTTGGTGTTTCTTACCAGGTCCTGGCCACGCTGGATAATCAAGCCGTCACGGCCCGGCGGCATCGTCGGCGTTTTCACGGTAGGCGTCGATGTCGAAGGCTTGCCGCACGCAACAAGCGCAGTCGCTATGACGATCAGAGCCAACTTTAGCGTAATCATCCGAGTCATTTCCGCCCCATAGCATATGGCATTTCGAGAGCGCTGCATTCAACCGTTCGGCCGGCCCGCGCAGACCGATTACCCACCGCCGGACTTTCCCCTATTGGTTGCACGTTGGTTGCGAGGACGCAAGGTTCCGATCGTTACTGCGCCGAGGGCGACGATCACCACTGCAAAGGCCAGCGTCAAAATCAACGGTTGCGGGATGCCGGCGCGTGGTCCCGGCGGAAGTTCACTTGTAACGGCGGTGAGGTGCGCCGCGGCAAAGGCGCGAGGGTTGTCGTGCTCGAGTAAGGCCGAGGTCGTACACGGGGGCTTGCGATTCGGTAGATCGCGTCAGCGCATACGAGCGTCCTGGGCGAGCGACAAAGACGAGGACGCGGCGTGGACCGAAGATTGAGACACCTAGGTTGGGTAGCGGCGCATCATTTCCGTTTGCGATCTCGGCGCGCACGTAACGAGCCGCTGCCTGCGGTATGGAAACGTCAAGAACTGGAGCGCCATGGGCGAAGCGTTTGATAGTGCCACCGCCGGCAACGTCCCAGCGCTCCCCGTCGTTGCTGGTCTGGATCGATACATCGCGCGAGAATTCCGCCCGCGTCGTACGAACGTGTATCCGCGCGATGCGCGTGTGCGGCGTGCCGAGATCGAGGGTTACGACGGAAGCTCGGTCTTCGTCACGCCAGAATGACGACGCAGACGCTGGTGTGGCTTCGCTCGATAGCCCGAAATGAGCGGTGCTACCAAGGTTCCGCGCAAGACCCGCGCCACTTTCCCTGCCACGGTCGGAATCGGCCTTTGCCCCTGCTCGTCGTTGTAAACTCTACAGGCTAGAACCTGGAGTTTTTCGTGTCACAGGTGGAGGTTTTGCACCTTTGCCGAAGGGTCCACGAAACCCGGTTGATCCCAACTCGAAGCGAAATCACGAGGCTCCCATGGCATGACGCCGACAGTTGTTGCTCCACGATCGCCGCGATTCTCCATCGTCATTCCAGCGCAAAACGTCAACGAAACCGTCGTCGCTTGCGTCGAACGTTACGCCGACGCATTTGCCGATTCCGAAATTATCCTCGTTCTCTACCGCCAGGCCGACCCGGCGTCCGATATTATCGAACGCATAACCGCAACAAAAGGCAACGTCGTTGGCCTACGCGTCCCCGATGGAGTCGGCAGAGGCGGCGCCGTTCGCGCGGGCATCCTCGTGGGGCATGCAGACATCGTCGGGTATGTCGATTCTGCCGGATCGACGCCGCCCAGCGAGATGCGGCGCCTATGCGAGTCGATGGGTGACAACGACGGCGTCATCGGTTCCCGCTGGTTGCCCGGCTCGAAGGTTTCGGGCAGCCGCCCGCTACGCTTGAAGATCGCGAGCCGCAGTTACAACCTGCTCGTTTGCTTGCTCTTCGGGCTGCGCTACTCCGACACGAAGTGCGATGCAAAGGTTTTTCGGCGCGCGGCTCTGGATCGCGTTATGCGCGTCGTCGAGACGTCGAATATCGCGTTCGATGCAGACATACTGTACGCAATGAAACGTCTCAATATGCGCGTGCACGAAGAACCGATCTCGTGGGCGGAAGCACCGGATTCGCGCGTAAAGCTTTTGCCCGCGTCGCTACGCTCGTTTGCCGCGGTGGTACGCCTCCGTCTCCATCACTCGTTTTTGTCGGGCATCGTGCCGTTCTACGATCGCGTGTTTCCAACCAATCCGGTTCGTTTACGCGACAACTTGCGGATTTTGATCATTAACTGGCGCGACCCCAAGCATCCCCAGGCCGGTGGCGCTGAAAACTATCTTCTCGAGCAAGCCAGACTCTGGACGCAGTGGGGTCATCACGTGGAGTGGATCAGCGGAGGATTTCCGGGCGGCGCTTCGCGCGATTCCATCGATTCTATTCCGATACGACGCGTCGGGAATTTTATGACGGTCTATGCGAGCGTCCCGTTCGTGTACTTAAAAGAGTTTCGCCACCGGTTCGACGTTATCGTCGATTCGTTTAACGGACTGCCGTTTTTCTCGCCGTTGTTTTCGATGAAGCCCAAGGTCTGCATCCTGTATCACGTTCACCGGGAGCTTTTCAAAAAGCACTTAGGTGGATGGTTGGGTAACGCACTCGCGTGGTGCGAGGAAACGTTCGTTCCGATGATCTACCGCAAAGTGCATTTCGTGACGATTTCGCAGGACACGCGCCGGGAAATGCTTGCGGTGGGAATCGGCGATTCGAGCGCGGGACTCGTGCGCTGCGGGGTGGGCGCCGAACTCGGGCCGGGCCAGAAGGCCGACGTCCCGACCGTTCTGTACCTCGGCAGACTCAAAGCGTACAAGCGCGTCAACGAGCTCATCGAAATTTTTGCCGAAGTGCGCAGTGCGATGCCGTCGGCGGTGCTTCGCATCGCGGGGACTGGCGACGCGCTGCCGGCGTTGCGGACTCTCGTCGAACGGCGCGGGCTCGGCGACTCCGTTGTGTTCGAAGGATTCGTGGATGACGCACGCAAGCTCGAGCTCCTGCAAAACGCGTGGGTGATGGCCAGTCTGTCCGAGATCGAGGGATGGGGCATCAGCGTGATCGAGGCCAATGCCTGCGGCACGCCGGCCGTCGTGCACGACGTTCCAGGACTGCGTGAAGCGATCGTTCACGGCCAGAGCGGCATCATCGTTCCGGACGGCCAAAACGTCGCGGCCGCGATTCTGCGAATACTGCAGGATGCGCCGTTGCGCGAGGCGCTCGAGCGCGGCTCGCTAGCCCGCGCAAAGACGTTTTCGTGGGAGATCGCCGCGCGAGAGATGCTGTACGAGATGATGCGCGCGATATCGGGCCTTGAAGTTCGCGGCGTGGACTTGGACCGGCGGTGGACGTTCTTTGGCGCCGTCAAAGGCCGGAACTCATCGAGCCTTCTCGATACGTACTCTCTGCGACAGTAAGCTACGAGCGCACCCGCCGGTCCGCGTAATGTACTCCGGCGTTTGACTCGTACCACAGCACAATCGCGTCGCGCGGCCGGGGAAGGAAGCCCAGCACTCGGCGCAAAGGACCAATGACCCTATGTCCCAAGACCTGAAGCGCCGATTATCCGGCTGGAACGTCGCATTGTCCGTCTATGCAATCGCGGCTTTCGTCGGTCTTGCAGGCCTGCTCTTGCGACCCGGTACCGTGGGGCATCATTGGGATTGGCTCATTCCATCTGATCCCATGGAATTGCGACACTTCGCCCAAACGTCGGCTTCCGCGTGGCAAGATTTTGCCTTCGGATCGTACGTAACGTATCGTTATGGAACGACCTTAACCAGTTTCCTATTAGGAGCACCGGGCTTCATCGGTCTCGGCGGAGCCTTCGTCACCAAAGCGTTGCTCGTCTTTAGCATCTTCACGTGTGGCGCCGGCATGCGGTTCTTGCTGCTCACGCTCGTACGGACCGAGCCGGACGAACGCGACGGCCTCTACGCGACGTTATGTGGATTACTGTATGCGCTCGCGCCGTTCGCGTACAATCAAATGATTGCCGGCGACCAAAGTGCGCTGATCTCTAATGCGCTCAGCCCGATTGCAATCGCACTCGCTATCCGGGCCATGTCCGCCCAGGGCAGGATGTGGTGGGCATTTGCGATCGGCTCGGCGCTGCTGCTCATGCTCGTCGTTGCATCGGCCCAAGTGTTCTTGTTCACCGCCGCAATCATGTGGATCGTTTGTATCGTGCTATCCAGGTCGTGGCGCTCGGGCCTACGCTTGGGCGCTATAACGGCCGGAACGATCGCGCTCTGTTCTTTTTGGATCCTCCCGGCATTTCTTGGTGGCGGCGCGGTGCACACCGTCGTGCAAACCGCTTCGCCGGACCGTGCGTTTGCGACGTACGAACAGTTTACCAATCCGATTTTGACGCTGACGACGATCGGTTTCCCGGGCGACTTTTATCTTCGAGCGTTGGGATCTTCGGGTGGGGCGAGCGTCGGCCTCGTCGCCTTTTTTGCGGCATATGCGGTTCTCGGGGTGCTTTGGATCGCGGCCTTGATCGCTCGCCGCTCCACGTTGTTGATCGTACTCAGCGCGATATTTGTAATCGCCGCATGCCTGCCGCTCGGCGGAAATCCAATCATCGGACCGGTCATTCTGACCGTCTTCAAAGCGCTGCTGCCGTATAGTCTGATCCTTCGAACGCCCCAGCACATCATGTTCGTCGTCACGCTGATCTTCCCGATCTTAGCGTTTCTTTCGGTCCGCGTTATTCCCGCAAAATATTTCGCCGGATCGCTTGCCGCCGGCGTCTTGGTCGTGCTGGCGTACAGTCAAGGATTTTTGTTACACAGCGATTTTTTCGGCCTACTCGGGCCTTTTCCCGAAACCAACGGCGAGGCCGAAATCGCACAAATCGATTCCAAAACGTGGGATCCGCAATACCGGACGCTGTTCGTTCCAAACGATGGCAGCTTTTATTTTCATCCGGCGATTTTCGATTACTACTTCGAAAGCGGCGACGAGAGCCAGGTTCGATTTCTTCCCAGCATAACGATGGCCGCGGGGTCCAAGTGGACGCCGTACGACGGCGCCCAGGCAGAGCTCAAAGCCCTCGACGAACTCGTTCCAGACGGCACCGATCCGGATATGCAACGTCTGTTACTGCAGATGGCCGGCGTCAAGCACATCATCGTCCATCAGATCGGCGTACCCGGAGCCGGCGTGCGAATTGCCGGCAACAACTCGAGACCGTATCTGGAGGCCGCACTCCATCGAGGCGGCGTGGCATCGCTCGAACAAACCTTGGTCGATCGCACGCTGTGGAATTTTGCCGATCCCGTGACCCGGGCATACGCACCCGACTGCGTTTTCGGCATACCGGCCCAAGCAGGCCCGTACGATATACTGGCGCTGGCGCAAGCCGCCGTGCCCTGCGCACGTCCGGCTGCGATTCCAACCGACAGCGCCCAGCGTTCGCTGGAGGTTTACCCGTCGTCGATGTTTCGCACGAACCCGGCGCCCGGTATCCCGTTACGAGATCTGAAATCCAACGTCCAGGTTGTCTCGGCTTCACGTCAAGGCTTCATTACAACCGTGCCGAGTGGCGTCAACGACGTAGAAACCGTAAATCTTCCGCAGAAGCCCGCAAATGCGACCGGCATCTCGATGCGCATGTATTCGAGCGGCCCGCGCCGCGTGTGGGTGCAGCTCTTTGCCCCCGACGACAGCAACTATTATCAAGCCATGGTCGATTTCAGTGGCAAGGTGCAGGACGTCGTACTCAATTTCTCCATCTTCGGGCGAGTCGGTTACCCAGAACGCAACGCGATCCGCGTCGCACGTTTTGTATCGCGCAACGATCAGTTGCGTGACGAGCAAATGTATCTGGGATCCGTTCGATGGGTAACCCGCTCGTCGCGTTCAAAGAACGCTCGCTATCTGGCGATCGCAACGAATCGCTGGGACCAATATTATTTCGGCAGCGATAAGCCGCACGTTTTGTTTGAAGCATTGCCCGGTATGGCGCCGGTATACGCCCCCATCAGCGTCCCGCGTACCGGGAACTACGCGCTGTTCGCTCACGTCCAAGAGTATAAACGCCCAATTTCGTTGCAAGTTTCCGTCGAAGGAAAGTGGAGCCGGTGCTCTTCCAGCCGTTCGGTTGCGGATGTGTCGGAGCGCTTGATTCGTCTAACCCAGACCCGCTTGACCGCCGGAACCCACACCATCGGCATGCGGTACTGCAGCATTCCCCCGCGCCCTCGCACCCAAGATGTCGGGGTGCAATCGCTGATCGTTGCTGCCGCCGGCTTGGCTCCGCCCGCGCAATGGTCCACGGGCAGCGTGGATACCGACGTTATCGATCAACGGGGCGGAGCCATCGTGCTGCAGACCAGCTCTCACCTGGTGGTATTGACGGATGCGTTCGACGATCGTTGGACGGCCGAACAAAACGGCACACCGCTCGCGCACATTATGGTTAACGGTTACGCCAATGGCTGGCTCGTGCCCGATCCCGGTGCGGGCGGCGTCGTCGTCACCTTTGCGCCACAGCGATTTTTTACACTCGGCATGAACATCACGTTCATTCTGATATTTCTTGGACTCGGCGCCATCGCGCTTATTCTCATCACACGCAGGCCGACGCCCGTCGCGACCCACTAACGATCTTTTTTGGAGGCACGCATGCTATCGACAAACAGAATAGCTCTCTTCCTTAGCGCATGTGCTGCAGTGGGGATACTCGCAGCCTGCGCGCCACAAACACAACGCTCGCTGCCCGCAGCGAGCTCGATGCAGCGACCCGCAACGTCCGAGGCAACGGCATCGCCGCCGCCATGTAAAGGGCAACAGACGACAAAACAGTACGCGACGGTCGAGGAACAGCTGCAAGCCGGAGGAGGCAAAGCTTGCGTTCCGGCCTTTGGCGGGTTCGGCGGGAAGATCGCCTACCCAAATCTCAACCCGTCGATCGGCGTAACGATGACAACGAGCACCACCAACTACGACAAGATGCCCGACCTGGGCGGCAGCGGGACGCCGATCCTATATATCCAGCTCAGCATCTCCGGCGCTACGTCGTTCGGGCAAACGCTACCGCACGGCGGTGCGCTCGTCGGCTCCGGCATCATCCCGGCGCAAACCTATACCGCGTTCGGCCAGGCGTCCGCCTTCGGATTCAAGCAGAACCTCACTCCCTGCTACGCGCGCGCTGGAAAGAGTACGTACGGCGGGAAACTCGGCGGATTCGGAAAGCTCCTCGAAGGGCAAAGCGCACCGGGCGCTGCGACCGCCGTCCTCGAAATCTACCCAGGAAAACAAGCCTCGCTGAAGTGCTGACGAGAGACTAGGTTCCCGAATAGAGCGGGGCGCGTGCCCCGTCCGACCAGTGCGAGACCGGAATAAAGAAACACGTCCACGGCTCCGGCATCTTGTCGCGGGCATCGAACACGACCGGTGACAGAACGCGATTGGCGCCCCAACTCGCTCCCGCATTGGCGCCATCGGCCACCGGCGTAAAAATCATCACGTGCGGATACCACGCTTTGGCGACGTCGTTCAAGTATTGCGACTTCGACATCATGTATGCCATCGAGCTGGGTGCCGGAGCCGGCAGCGTGCGGGCCGCGATCGCCGCAACGATGCTCTTCTCAATTTCGGCTTTGCTCGCTCCCGCAACGGCCATCTCCGTTCGCTCGAGCGTGTATGGAAGAATGCTGCGTGCGGCAGCCGCGTTATAACACGTAGGCGCGCGCATCGCAGCGCTCCAAAAATCCGGTGCTCCGAACGGCTGCATCCACCCTCGCTCAACGATGCAGACAAAGCCGTTTTGACCCTTTTGTGCGACGAAATAGCCGCGCGGGCCCAGAACCATGACGGTCGCGTGCTGCGAGATCGAACTGGGCGCGGCGCTACGCGCGAGCGCCATCTCAGCTTGAGCGCTCATGAGATAGCGCGAGAGCGGGGCCATCGTATCGTTGCGTGTGGCTGCGGCGAACGTCAGAAGGCCGCAAAAGATAGTGCAAACGCGAAGTAATGACGTAAAAGGCATCGTCGTAACCTCCGTAGATTTCCCTTATCCTTGATAACGCGGCATCGGAGCGTTTTGCTACCTTGCTATCCCGGATTTTCGATTTCGAACATAAGAAAGCGCGGACGGCGTTTCACGCGCCGCAGCCCACGTCCATAACATCTTTGCCGGCGATATCGCCCACGAGATCGAGCATCGAAGGACGTTCGTACGAAGCGTTATATGGCGATCGCTCCGCGTGCTCGGCGTACTCGCGCGCGCGATCGACGTATAAATGGTCGTTCAAATGAGCGACGGTTCGCGCCGGTGGATCGGATGTTGCGATGCGGCTAATGCGCCGCCACCGCCGCCGCGATCCGTCGCAACGATTTCGGAGACGATCGAAAGCGCCGTCTCCGCAATGGTAACGCCGCCCAGATCGAGTCCTACGGGCCCGTGGATTCGCGCAATCGACTCGTCATCGAAACCTTCTTCTTGCAACGCATCCCGGCGCGAACGTTGTGCGCGCCTACTTCCAAGCAATCCAACGTACGGGGCGTTGCTACGCAGCCCGCAGCGTAACGCCGGCACGTCGATTTTTGGGTCGTGCGACAAAACGACGAGCGGCGTCAACGCATCGAGCAGCGCCGGAAGAACGTCGTCCGGCCACGCAACGATAATTTCGTCCACCCCCGGGAGACGATCGTTCGTCGCAAATGCGGCTCGGGGGTCGATCGCGACCGTACGAAAATCGAGACGGCGCGCAAACTCAGCGAGCTCGTTCGTTAATACCGTAGCGCCGACGACGAGGATCGACCGGCGCTTCGGAACGCGCAGGCGAAATAGACCGTCACTTCCGTTTCGCACGTCGGGAACGTCGAAATCGGCGTCGACTCTGCCGCCAATGGCGCATTCCGCAAACGATGCAAACGCGTCACCGGGCTTCCACACACTGATCTCGAGCGATCCGCCGCACCCGCTGCTGCCGGAAAGCACGTCGTCTCCGCTCAGATCGATCGTGAGATTCCGTACCCTGCCATCTCCGGCGGTCGAACGAGCAGCCTCGACGATCTCTGACTCGTAGCAACCGGCGCCGACATTGCCGGCGATGCTTCCGTCGACGGCGACGGCCATCGACGTGCCGATTGCGGCCGCCGCGGCGTCACGCCGCGCGACCAAGGTTGCGATTGCGAACGGAACGCGTGAGCGCTGCCACGCCAGAGCGCGTGCAAAAACGGCGCGCACGGCCGGAGCTACTTCTCCTCGGGCTCTTCCAACTGCCGGCCGGTTAGCAGCGGCAGCAGCGTCTCCGCTTGCGTAATGAGTTGTTCGCCGGAAATCATATCGGTGGCATCGGCATCCACGACGCCGTCGCGGAGTTGATCGATTTCTGCTTCGACTTGCGATTCGGGATCGTTGGATGGTCGTTCAGTCATGTGAGTATGCTTCCCCGATTACGAAAAGTTAACGGGGCGACACGTCGCACGTGCCGCCCCGTCTGGTTTATTCCAGGATTGAGTCGGGCGTTAGAACGCCTTGTCGCCGTTCGGCGAGCCCCAGCCGCCAGGGCCGGAGTAGTTGCCGTACTGCTTGGTTCCGGCGGTGCAGAGGTAGCTGCCGCCGCACGAACCATCGCTACCGATCAGGACCGGATAGAGATGCTTTTGGGCCTTTTTGCCCCACAGATTCTGTCCGCCATTCTGCTTCGTCGAATTTCCGGCTTCGCCGAAAAATCCGCCGATTAACGGCGACGAAATGCTCGTGCCGGCGACCGTGAACCAGCCGCTATGGCCGTAGGTGTCGTACTCCGCAACGTTGGTCGCGACGGCTGAAACATCGTTGGCCGTACGATTCTTACAGCCAGGGTCTTTTTGCCATGACGGCTTGGGTTGCGTCGAGCATCCCGCGCCGGAATCCGGCCAGATGACTTCCGAATAGCCGCGTTTGCCCTTGGCCGAGACCAGCACCGTGCCGCCGACCGAAACAACCGTGGTCGTAGCTCGCCGGATAGTTGATGCCGTAGGCTTGCGTCGCCCGCGCTGGCAACGTAAGTGATGCCCTTCTGCGAGAAGTCCGACTGCACCATACCGCCGCCGTCGTAGCTGTTGCTGATAACGGTGGCTCCGAGTTTCGCCGCTTCGGCTTCCGCAGCGCTCAGGTCGCTCGAGTTATTCGAGTTGGCTTCGACGAGATAGATCGTGCACAACGGGCAGCTGACCGACACCATTTCGATATCGAGATCTTCTTCGAGACCCCAACCGGTGTTGCCGGCCGGATAGTTGCTGGTCTGTCCCGTCTGGTTGTACTTCGTGAAATTCGCCGCCGGAATACCGAAGTACGAACGATACGCCGCGAGGTCGCTCGCAGCATTCGGGTTGTCGTATGCGTCGACGATCGCCACGATCTGACCTTTGCCGCCCGTGGGCTTCAAGTTGTACGCCTGGAGGATTTCGGGCTGGGTGATGCCGCCGATGGCCGGCTCGACGGCGGGGCCTACGAGCACGTCGCACTGCGCCTGGTTGATGCGGCTTCCGCTGCAAACGGGATGGAAGCTCGACGCCGGAAGGCTGATCTGGCGTCCCGCAACCGGCGCATAGGTGCCGATGTTGCCGCCGCCGGATGGCAGGCTGTTGGCTCCGGTATTGGAGCTACATGCCGCGATCGCGAGCACGGCCACAATTGGCACCGCCCGCTGCATGAAATGGTTCACAAAAGACCTTTCTATCCTAAGCACGTTATATAAGAGGGGACCCTGTTGTTTCTCACCACGAGGAAAGTTGCCCTACCTCGGTGGTGGCGGTGTTCCGGCGTGCAGCGGGCCATCTGCACCAGGACGATGGATGAGCGGAAATGCGCTGATTCCCGCGGCCGTTCGTATTACGGAAACGTCGGCCGCTAGCGCTTTGATCGCCGCATTGTCGCTGGGACATTGGAGATCGGGCGAGGTCCAGTCTTGCCACGTGACATGCGTCGAGGAACCAAAGGAAGCGCTCTTCATGCAGCCTCCTTCGGTAGCCGGAGCAGCCTTGGCGGCCTTCAGGTCCATGAAAAACTGGCTCGCCTGCTTTGGCGTGAGAACGAAAGCGTGGACGCTGCTCTGTGCTACGCCCGCACGATTTTGCATGATGGACGATGCATGGCCGCCCGATTCGACCGTTATCTTGAAGCCGGACGTATTGGTCGATCCGGAGTTCACGATCGTCGCCCGATCCGCGGGCGCCGGCGTCGCGGCGATCGCGGCGGCCGCCGTTACGGCACAGGCCACGCCGATTGCTGCCGCGATGTAGGCCATCGTCGATGCGCGCATCTTAAAACGCGACCATCCCGTTCGGCGATCCGAGACCCGTCGGCCCATCGTAGCCGGCGGCTGCCGTACAGATATATCCGATGCTCGAAGCGCAGCTTCCGGTGATCGGTGCGTACAGATTATTACCGCTCGTGATGTCGTACAAGTGCGTTTTGTTCTGCCAAATGTGCTGCGGCCCGTTAATCGTTTTGCCGTTGCCGGCGCGTGCGAAAATTCCAGCGATAATCGGCGTGGACGCACTCGTTCCGCCGAACGCCGTCCATCCGCCGTATCCGCTATAGTAGACCGCCACCGGCGTCAAAACGGACGCTTCGGCAGCAACGTCGGCCTCGGACCGGTACCTACACTGTCCGTCGGTTTCCCACGACGGCTTTTTCACGATCGTGCTGCAGCCGCTACCGGTACCGCCACAGCTTCCGTTGCAGTCGTTGTCGGCGAGCTCGTTCCACACGGTCTCGCTCCAGCCGCGCTGGTTGTCGGCCTTGGCGAGGTGCGTACCGCCAACGCACACGACGGTCGAAAGCGAACACGGTTGCTGCGGTCCGCCGCAATCACCGAGACCGCCGCCCGCGTCCCCGGCAGCCGCCACGAACACGTGTCCCGCGGTCGAGAACGTCGGATTCGACGCTTGTCCGCCGCCGCTGCACGACTTATATTCGCTGACACCGTAGGAGTTGCTGATAACGATGGCGCCAAGCTTAACGGCTTCGCCAACCGCCGCGTACAAGTTTGACGTCGAGTTGTCGTTGGCTTCGATCAACAAAAGGTGACAGGCGGCGCACATCGCCGACGCCATGTCCAGATCGAGCGCCTGTTCTCCACCCCAGCTCACGTTCGCAGGCGGCAGTTGCGTGCCGCCGGTTTGGTTGCGAATTTTCAAACAACCGCTGCTCGTGGTGCAAGCTGATTCTTTGTAATACGAACGGTAGGCTGCGAGATCGGTCGATGCTTTCGGGTAGCCGTACGCATCGACGATCGCGATCAGCGTCGGATGGCCGACCGGCAACGCGTAGGCGGCGATCAGATCTTTCGGGCCGTAGCCTGCGTGCGTGGTATTCGGGTTCAAGTCGTTGGCGCGCAGATCCGAGCGCTCCAGCGCAAAACAGCGCATTTGGCCGGCTCCCTGAACGGGCGGACAGACGCGATTGACCGCATTCGGCCGAAGCAGCGGGATCTCACCGTTACCGCTTGCAGCGTATCCGGCGCCCGGCGCTTGCGGAACGATGCCGCCGCCTTGGCACGCTGCTAATGCGATTATCCCAGCCAACGCGAGCATGCGAACGGGAAAGCGGTGCATCTGGACCTCCGAAGGGTTCTGCAGTATGGGTCGCTATTTCTAGTAACGTGCCGAAACGAGCGAGCGTTCCGGTCTCGACCAAGTCTTGCATACGGGCGGGCGAGGCCCCTATGGAGCTTTGCCTCCGGACGCCCTGGAATCGCGTTTTACGCGTGCGTGGCGATGGCGAGAGAATCGTCGAAAGTGATTTCGTTGCCTTAAGTCATCCTCTTCACCGGTCGAGTGACCCGCTGCTTCGCGAGGCTGCAGACCAGTTGCGGGCGTATTTTCGCGGCGCCGTCCGGCGCTTCGATCTCCCGCTGCTGCTCGACGGAACGGCGTTACAGTGTGACGCGTGGGCCTGCGTTTCAGAACTCGAGGTCGGCGAATTCGTGTCATATGCCGATATCGCGCGTGCGATCGCGCGACCGGCAGCGCATCGAGGTGTCGCGGCCGCGATGAGCGCTACACCGCTCGACCTCTTCGTACCGGCGCATCGCGTCGTTGGAAGCGACGGGCGCGTTCGCGGAGCGCTTCCGGGATCGATGCGCGCCACGCTCGTCGCCTTCGAACGAGCGACCGTCGCGAAAAGACGCCGGCGTTAAGAAGTTACTGTTTTACCGCGTCGATGATGACGATGCCGCGTCCGCCGAAATCCCGGAGCTGCGATAAGGCGCTAACGGCCGCGCCGATTGGTGTATTGGGATCGGTCGCTTCCGATATCGTAAACCCGGTCTGCTTTTTCGCTTGCTGATCGATCGGATCGCGAAGCGACTGCGGCAGCAGTTTGAACTTGCCCACCATACCCAGCATTGGGCCGGCTTTTGCGTCGAGTATCTGCGGATCGACTGCCAGCACGACGATTCCGTGTTGTTTTCCGTTTTCGACGCGTTCGAATACCTGGAAGTCGACGCCGAGATCGCGCGTATGCGACCGCACGGCCTCAACCGTGTTTCCCGCCAGCGCGTTTTGGTATCCGCCGGGAGGATGGGCGTTGAGATCGCCAAGCCAGGCTTCGAGCGTCGGCATGAAGGCTTGCGTTCCGGCCACGACGTCGTGGCCGTCGTAGGTTCCGGCCCCTTGCGTGAAGATCGCGTTGTCGCCGACGCCGGGACGTTTGGTGATGGTGGTATGCCATTGGCGCGCCGATAGAATGGCTGCGCCGTCGAACATCGGAAAGTCGATCGGATCGGTGGGGGCCGGCGACGGCCCACCCGCTCCCGATTGATTCCCATGGTGGCCGCCCGAACATCCGGCGACGACGGCGATCGCGAGTACGACGCCGCATAAGCGCTTAGAAAGCATGACCGCGGCGGCTTCGAGGAGATGCGACAGCCTACCCGTAAGGCTGGATTTTCGGCTACGGAGGTGTCATGGCGGTTACATCGATTTTGCGCGTGGGCGCGGCGGCGCTGTTGTTTCTCGCGTGCGCGTCTCCGGCCATCGCCCTGACGCCGCATACGCCGGTCTTCAACGACCCGAACGCCCCGGTGAACGTCAGCCCAGGTGAGGAATTTTTCTTGCGATGCAGTCTAACGCCACCACCGGCTACCGATGGACGCAGGCCACGGCCGACGGCAACATCATCGCCTACGAAGGCAACGTCTACGAGGATCCCTTTCAGTCGCTTCCCGGAGCGGGCGGACAACAGCTGTTCGTCTATCACGCAAATCGCAGCGGGTCAACCGTCGTAACGCTCACCTACGCGCGCTCGTGGGTGCCGAACGACCCGTCGAAACAAACCGTCACCTTCAACGTTACGGTGAAATAATGAGCGACTCGGATCCGCGGCACTCGTATGGCTCGTATCTGCAAGTCGGTCCGCTGCTCGGACTGCAGCGGCCGCTTTCGGAGCCCGCGCACCACGACGAGTTGCTGTTCATCGTCATCCATCAAGTCTACGAATTGTGGTTCAAGCAGATCTTGCACGAGCTCGATGCTGCCATGCGATCGATCGACGCGGACGATTTGCTGCGCACCTCAAAGCGCTTCCGGCGAATCGACGCCATCCAGCGTCTGCTGGAACAGCAAGTCGACGTGCTCGAAACGATGACGCCACAAGAGTTCAACCAGTTTCGGGACAACCTCAATCCGGCCAGCGGATTTCAGTCGGTTCAATTTCGCGAGATCGAATTCGCCAGCGGATTGCAACGCCCGAACATTCTGAACCAGATCGAACTGGATCCGCAGCAGCGGGAGCGGCTGGAGCGCCGCATGGCGGAACCGACGCTCTACGACCGCGCGAAAAGCTTGTTGCATCGCCGTGGCTTCGCCGTCGACACCCACGACCGGCTGCTCGGAACCTTTCACACCATCTACACACGCGAAGACGAGTATTACGATCTCTATCTCTTTCTCGAGGAGCTGATCGAGTTCGACGAGCGACTGTTGCTGTGGCGAGGGCGCCACGTGCGAATGGTCGAGCGCATGATCGGCGCGAAGATGGGCACCGGCGGTTCGTCGGGGGCGGCCTATTTGGCTCGCACGCTCGAGACAAAACTGTTTCCCGAACTGTGGGAAGTTCGCACGACGCTCGGCAGTTCGCCGGCGTACGCTTAAGGAACGCGATGACGACGACAATTACCAAAGCGCTCGAGCGCGAGCACTTTCCGATCCTCGACGATTCGACGTACTTGGTGAGCCACTCGATGGGGGCAGCGCCGCTTGGCGCGAAGACGGCGCTCGAATCGTATTGGAACGAGTGGGCCGCGGACGGGCCGGAAGCCTGGGAACGGTGGCTTCCGCGCATTGCGGAGACCGCCGACGGTATCGGCAGGCTCATCGGTGCGCCGGCCGGCAGCGTTTTTCTCGGCCCGAACGTCTCGTCGTTCCAAGCCGCGCTCGCGACCTGCATTTCGCTGCAAGGCGAACGCAACGAAGTGTTGTACGAATCGCTGCAGTTTCCGTCGCTCACGTACGTCTGGAGCGAGTGGAAACGCTTCGGCGCCGTCATCAAGACGGTCAACTCGTCCGACGGCCGCACGATTCCGACCGAACGCATCGTCGAAGCGATCACCGAACGCACCGCGATCGCGGTGCTGTCGCATGCCTACTACGTTTCGGGAGCCATCGCCGACGTTCGAGCAATTCAGCGCCGGTGTCACGAGGTCGGCGCGCTCTTATGCGTCAACGCATATCAAACGACCGGCATCTATCCCTACGACGTCACCGAGTGGGATCTCGACATCGTCACCGGCGGTTCGCATAAATGGTTGTGCGGCGGCCCGGGCTGCGGATGGCTGTATGTCAAGCCCGCTCTCCTCGACCGTTTCCGTCCGGCCGTGACCGGCTGGATGGCTCACGCGCGGCCGTTTGCATTCGAACCGGCACCGATCGACTATGCGCCGACGATGTACCGCTTTGGTAACGGAACGCCGACGATTCCCGGATACGTGGCCGCAAAGGCCGGACACGACCTGATTGCGCGGGTCGGAGTGGCGCGGATCCGCGAACACAACGTGCGACTGACGACGATGGTAACCGGCTTGGCGCTCGAGCGCGGTTTGCGCGTCAACACGCCACTGGAGCCGGAACGGCGCACCGGATGGATCGGCATCGATTTCGACGATTCCGAACGGGTTTGCCGCGCTCTCATCGAGCGGCGCGTCTTCGTCGATTACCGGCCGGGCTGCGGGATCCGCGTCAGTCCGCACTTCTACACCACCGACGCAGAGATCGACGACTTTTTCGAAACGCTCGACGACCTGCGCTGAAACTTTCGCGGCCGTAGCGCGGTCGCACGTGTACCCGTGATCGTCGATCATCGTAACCCCGGCGCCGCTTTTCGGCGCCTTTCGCTGCCCGTTGCCGCCCAGTTGGTCGGCGACCAGCTTTTGGGCATCGTCAACACGATCGTGATCGGTAGTTTAGGTGCCGTCGCACTCGCCGGTGCCACGGCAGCTAACGTCACGTTTCTCGTGATCGTGTTCTCGACGTTCGGATTGATGAGCGGCACGTCGATCGTCGCCGCGCAACGCATCGGCGCCGGCGACGTCGACGGGTTCGCATTGACCGTGCGGTCCGGTGCGTTGATCCCGTTGGTATGCGGCGTCGCGTACCTCTTGTTAGCGCTCGTGGGCGCGCAACCGGTGATCCACCTGCTGGTCGGGCATCTGCCGAGCGCGGGTGCCAGCGCGACGTACTTGGTGTTGCGTTGCGCGTCGATAATTCCGATCGCGATTTCGGGCACTTCGATCGTCGGATTGTCGGCGGCTGGAAATCGTATTCTTGGCGTGCTGGTGCTCTTGACGATCAACCTCGTGCACATTCCGTTGGTTGTAGTGCTCGCGCTCGGTTGGTGGACGCACCATCCATATGGGATCGTGGGCGCGGGGGTATCCTCGCTGCTGTCGGAAACGGTCGGAATGATCTGCGCGATCGTCTACGTTGCGGCAAAACCTTCGTACAAAATATTCGCTCGCGCTCGCATTTCGATTTCCGAAGCATTGCGTTGCGCGCGCATCGGATTGCCCGAGTCGATTTTCTTGGTCGGGGTGATGCTGCCCGACGTCGTCATCGTCGCGATGTTGGCGCCGCTCGGTCCCACGATCGTTTCCGCATTTCGCGCGCTGAACGTCGTTTCGGATTTGACGTTGGCATTGCCGTTACCGCTGCAGCAAGCGGCACAAACGGTCATCGGACAGCGCCTCGGCGCCGGTGACCCCGATGGCGCGCGTTGGTTCCTGTCGCGTGCCCAACGGTTCGCAACGGTGCTCGGCTTCGCGGGCGGAGCGATCGCCGCAGCCTTCGCCTGGCCGTTGGCATTCGCGTTCACCTTGAACGCGACGGTAGCGAGCATCGCCGCGATCCCGCTCGCGATCCATATGATCACGCTTCCGCTCAAAGGATGGGCGATGGTTTCTCTCGCCCCGATCAGGGCAGCGGGCGATACGCAGTTTTCGATGGGGATCGGCTTGGCGTGTAGCGCGTTGGTCATTCCGTTCGCGTGGTTCGGTATCGAACGGCTGCATATCGGGTTGTACGCGATTCCTCTCGGCTGGATCGCAGCCTGGGTCGTGCGCGCGGTCTGGACGCAGCTCAAACTCCGCGACGGCGAGTGGGCGCGACGTCCGCGCCTCGCGGTGTAAAGCATGTTGAACGCTTCGGTTCGGAGTCGCAACCGCAGACCATCAGTGCGAAGCCTACGACGGAAACGACGACGTGCGCGACGTTTGGGAGCGCGTGCGCGCGTTGGTGCCACGCGGTACGGCCACGGATTTTTGGAATCGCTACGGTGAAGACATCGAGCTCGCGAAAAATCTGGGCTGCACGGTTTTTCGGCTTTCGCTATCGTGGGCGCGGCTGGAACCGCAACCCGGCGTTTGGGATGACGAATCGTTCGCACATTACCGCGATGTGTTGCAATCCATCCGCGCGGCCGGAATGTCGGCCATCGTCACGCTCGTGCACAACACGTGGCCGTTGCACGTACAAGCCGCCGGGCGAGGCGCGGGACCGCTCGACGCGGGGTTTCCCACCCGTGTGGCGGCGCTTGCGACCGAGGTTGCGCGACGCCTCGGCGACCTGATCGACGACTACGTGACCCTGAACGAGCCCAACCAACTGGTGTATGGTTGGATCAAAGGGTTCTGGATGCCGGCCTATGCGATGCCGCCCGGCCAGCCGCCGTATCAAACCGGCGACGAACAGATGGACGACGTATTAACCCTTATTCCAAACCTGTTCCGCGCACACGCCAAAGCGCGCGATGCGATTCGCGCGATCCGTCCGGCCGCACGCGTCGGCACGAATCCGCTGGTGTTAGGATTACCGCAATGGTTGCAGCGTTGGGTCAACCGCAACGCGACGCATCTAAAGTCGCCCGAGGACGTCAAGCGCCAAGCGGCGCGCATCGCGCAGTCTGCGATCGCCGAAGGCGGACGAGTCGATTGCTCGATCGCGCAGTTGACGCTAACCCAACAGCGAGAGCAGCATGCGTTCTTCTCGGAGCCGTATTTTTGTACGCACCTCGCAGCGTTGCACGCCGCAACCCTCGCGCTCCCGGCCGACACGCAAACGTGGCGCGCGAACGTCGGCGTCGTTGCACAAACGCTAACGGCCGACATCGTCGGAGGTTGGTTCCCAGCTGCGACCATCCGGTATTTCGATTCGATGGAGACAGCCGTTTCCGCGCTTCGTGCGGGAACGGCCGACGCCGTGTTCGACGACGAAGCGATGTTACGGGCGTTCGCGGATGCCGGCCTTTCGTCAACCCGGCTGCCGGGTTCGGAGCAGTATTTTGGCGTAGCGATGGCGCTCGGAAGCCGCACGCTGCTGAACATCGCGGATCGAGCGATTCGCGATCTGCGAACGCAACGATCGGATATCCCGAACGCACGCAATCGGAAAACGATCGCCCACCTAGCCGCTGCAGGCACGCTCGCCGGCGGTGCGAACGCGGCCGTACCCGACATGGACCGCTCGATCGAACGGATTCGCAAGCGCGGGGTCCTGCGCGTCGGCGTTCATCCGGGCGTTCCCGGCTTATGCGAAGTTGTCGGGTCGCCGGCGAAGCCCTCGGAACGTTACAGCGGATTGGAACCGCAGATTGCGCGCGCCATCGCGCAGCGTATTTTCGGAGATCCGGATCGCGTTCGGTTCGTCGAGGTCGGGGGCGCACAGCGCTTGCAAGCAACGCGTTCGTGGGTGCACGCGATCTTTGCGTTTCGGAAAAGCTTCGCCATCTTCGGAACGCTCCTCGGGACGAACTGGTGGAACCTCGGTATGGCCGGCAAGCTGCCCGAGTTTCTCTGTCCGCCGGAGTGCGTGGGTACGCTGGATTTTGTCGGGCTGGACTATTATTGGGGCGTGCCGTCGTTTTGGCCGTCGGAACTGCACCGTCTCAGTGCCGCGGCGGATTTTCAATACGCGAACGCGCCGGTGTGGCCGAGCGCACTCGATTCTATTCTCACCCAGGCCACGCGCGAGTTTCCGGGCAAGCCGATCTTCATCATCGAAAACGGATGCGTCGCCCGCGCTGCCGGCTTCAGTCGCGCCGACTATCTCCGCGCGCACGTCGAACAAGTGCGACGCTCGGTCGAACGTGGCGCTCCGGTCGAGACGTATTTGTGCTGGAGCATCACCTCGAACCGGGAGTGGGGTTTGCCGTTCGACGACGGCAGCGACTTCGGTTTATATCACATCGACCTCGATACCGATCCCGCCCTCAAGCGCACGCCGACCGAATCCAGCCGCGAGTACGCTTCGCTGATCCTCAATCAGAAGAGCTGAACACCGCGGCGATCTCGCTGTGGATCCGCCCGTTGGTCGCCAGAATCGACGGCGCGTCGAGGACTGCGCGTTCTCCGCTCGTTTGCGACACCGTGCCGCCGGCCTCGCGAATCAGCAGCGTCCCAGCGGCGACGTCCCACGGCTTGAGGTCGAACTCCCAAAAGCCATCGAAACGGCCGCAGGCGACGAACGCAAGATCCAACGCCGCGCTTCCGTCGCGCCGCACCGCCTGCGCGCGATCCGACATCGCCGCGAACCATTTGCCGTTGCGCGCGTAATCGGACGGCTGAAAGCCGGTGCAGACCATGGCGTCGTGCACTCGTTCGACGCTCGAAACGGAGATCGGCTCGCCGTTGCGTCGCGCGCCCGCGCCGCGCCGCGCGCTAAAGCATTCGTCGATCGCCGGAGCATGCACGACGCCCGCGAGAACTTCGCCGTCGCGCTCGTAACCGATCGACACACAATACAGCGGATATCCGTGTGCAAAGTTGGTGGTTCCGTCGAGCGGGTCGACGATCCAGCGCTCTCCCGAGCTGCCCGCTCGCGACCCACTCTCTTCGGCTAATACGGCGGCATTCGGAAACGAGCGGCACAACCGTTGGAGAATTGCGGACTCGGCAGCTCGATCGGCGTCGGTCACGAGGTCGCCGCGGCGCCCCTTTTCGCGCACCATGCCGGGGTCGCGAGCCCGACGCAAGAGGAGAGCTCCGGCTTCGCGCGCTGCAGCGATCGCGACGTCGAGAGGATCGACCGGCATCAGCCACCGGTTGGACGCGAACGCTCCGCTTCCGCTCGAAGGCGAAGGGCGCTCGTGGTTTCCGGGGTATACTGGGGTCGAGTTACCTCGCTAGGTGAGGCGTCCACGCAACTACACGCCGCTGCCCCGAAACGTCGAGAGACGCCAAGTGGGTGGACCAGACTACGCCGATACAAGGCGATGTCTAACGCGGCTACCACCGGCAAAGCCCTCGGGCTTTCGGTTTCGACGGTGCGTGGTGTCAAAGCTCGGTGCGAATGGGGTGCGAAATGGCGTTCACGCAGGGATTTATCTCTGATTTGGTCGGTCGGCGAGCGACCGTCAACGATTTAACGATCGGCAAAGTTGCCGATTTTCTCATCACCAGTCCGGACGACGCTTTTCCGCCGATCGACGGATTGGTGATTAAAACCGCGCGCGGCTTACGCTTTGCGCCGATGGACACCGTGGCCGACGTCAACCGAAACGGAACGGTAGCCTTGACGGTCACGCCCGACCAAGCCGCACCCAGCGACGACGAGCGCCTCTATCTGGTCGCCGACCTGCTCGATAAACAGATCGTCAACGTGAATGGCCGTAAGGTCGTGCGCATCAACGACATCGAGGTCGCCGACACCGGCGGCCGCTTGCGCGTGTTGGCTGCCGACGTCGGCGTCGGCGGACTGCTTCGGCGGTTGGGAATGCGCTCGCTCGGACGTGGCCACCATGCCGTGGTGCGCGGCGTGCCGATGCTCTCCGGCGCTCCGGTGATCGCCCACGACATCCGCGCCGGCGCCGCATTGGTGCTGGGTGGACTGGCGGCCAAGGGACCACCGAGGTGGCCGAGTCCCAGCACATCGATCGCGGATATCCGATGTTCGCCGAAGCGCTGGCTGCCGTCGGTGCCGATGTGCAGCGCAATCCAGTCTAGCCCGTCGTACTGATCTTTGCGCCGAAAAGTCCGTACCAATGTGCATTTGCGTGTCCATAACTGCGAGTCGCGATACGGAAAAAGTGTTCTCAGGCTCGATATTGGGTATGACAATCAATGGAGGCGCTCCATGGAGCAAACGACCGACGGCAGGACACTCGTACTCTCGGGCTCTCTCGACGTGCGCTGCATCGCCGAGCTGCGCACCTCCGTCTACGCCCTGCTGGACGAGTGCGACGGCGACGTCTACGTCGATGTCAGCCGGGTCGAGTCGGTCGACATGACCACCCTGAAGATGCTCGCCGTGGCCAACCGCGCGGCCGAGCGCACCGGTCAGCGAGTGGTGCTGCGGGGCGGGTCGCCCGGGCTGCGCCGCCTGCTGCACCTGTCCCACCTGCGCTCGATGCTCCCGGTCGAGCCGGGCTGGCAGTCCTCCATCGTCTGAGCAAGCGACTGCCCGAGCGCCCGCTGTGACCCACGCCGCAGAGTGAGAGAGTCCACAGCAGTTCCCGCTGGCGCTTTTCCGGGCCTACCCTCAGCCACATGAGCGACAACCCTGCCGCGAGGCCCGAGAAGGACCGTCCCTGGGTGATGCGCACCTACGCCGGCCACTCGTCGGCGACCGAGTCCAACAAGCTCTACCGGATGAACCTCGCGAAGGGGCAGACCGGACTCTCGGTGGCCTTCGACCTCCCGACCCAGACCGGCTACGACCCGGACTCCCCGCTGTCCCGGGGTGAGGTGGGCAAGGTCGGCGTCCCGATCCCGCACCTCGGTGAGATGCGCCGGCTGTTCGCGGACATCCCGCTGACCGAGATGAACACCTCGATGACCATCAACGCCACCGCGATGTGGCTGCTGGCGCTCTACCAGGTCGTCGCCGAGGAGCAGAATCCCGAGCTCGAGCCGCTCGAGGTCGCGCACCAGCTCGCCGGGACGACCCAGAACGACATCATCAAGGAGTACCTCTCGCGCGGGACCTATGTCTTCCCGCCGGAGCACTCGCTGCGACTGATCTCCGACGTCATCTCCTACACGGTCAACGAGATCCCGAAGTGGAACCCGATCAACATCTGCAGCTATCACCTGCAGGAGGCCGGGGCGACGCCGACGCAGGAGCTCGCCTATGCGCTGACCACCGCCATCGCTGTGCTCGATGCGGTCAAGGACGCCGGCCAGGTCGCTCCGGACGACTTCGAGAAGGTCGTCGGCCGGATCTCGTTCTTCGTCAACGCCGGCGTCCGGTTCATCGAGGAGACCTGCAAGATGCGGGCGTTCGTGGAGCTGTGGGACGAGATCACCCGCGAGCGCTACGGGGTCACAGGACCCCAAGATGCGCCGATTCCGGTACGGCGTGCAGGTCAACTCGCTCGGCCTGACCGAGGCCCAGCCGGAGAACAACGTCCAGCGGATCGTCCTGGAGATGCTCGGCGTCACCCTGTCCAAGAACGCCCGCGCGCGCGCCGTACAGCTGCCGGCGTGGAACGAGGCCCTCGGCCTGCCGCGTCCCTGGGACCAGCAGTGGTCGCTTCGGCTGCAGCAGGTGCTGGCCTTCGAGTCCGACCTGCTGGAGTACGACGACATCTTCGACGGCTCGAAGGTGATCGAGGCCAAGGTCGGCCAGCTCGTGGAGGACGCGCGCGCGGAGATCGACCGCGTGCAGGCACTCGGCGGGGCGATCGCGGCCGTCGAGTCCGGCTACATGAAGCAGGCGCTGGTCAGCTCCCACTCCGCTCGTCGCTCGGCCATCGAGAACGGGCGACGACATCGTCGTCGGCGTGAACCGGTTCGAGACCACCGAGCCTTCGCCGCTGACCGCTGACCTCGACGCCGCGATCCAGGCTGCGGACCCCGAGGCGGAGCGCTCCGCGATCGCCGGTCTGGAGGCCTGGCGCGAAGAACGTGACCAGGAGGAGGTCGACCGCGCGCTCGCAGCGCTGGCTGAGGCCGCGAAGACCGACGACAACCTGATGGAGGCGACCCTCGTCGCGGCACGCGCGGGGGCGACCACGGGGGAGTGGGCCGGCACGTTGCGTGAGGTGTTCGGGGAGTTCCGTGCACCGACCGGCGTCTCCGGGGCGGTCGGCGTGGCCGAGGCCGGCAAGGAGCTCACCGAGGTTCGCGAGCAGGTGAGGGCCACCGGTGAGGAGATCGGCGGCCGGCTGCGCCTGCTGGTCGGGAAGCCCGGGCTCGACGGACACTCCAACGGCGCCGAGCAGGTCGCCGTACGTGCCCGCGACGCCGGCTTCGAGGTCGTCTACCAGGGGATCCGGCTGACCCCGGAGGAGATCGTCGCTGCCGCCGTGGCCGAGGACGTGCACTGCGTGGGGCTCTCGATCCTGTCCGGATCGCACATGGAGCTGGTCCCGGACGTCCTCGAGCAGATGCGGGCTGCCGGGATCGAGGACATCCCTGTGATCGTCGGCGGGATCATCCCGACCCGTGATGCCGTCAAGCTCAAGGAGATGGGTGTCGCCGAGGTGTTCACCCCCAAGGACTTCAGTCTGACCCAGGCGATGGCCGGGATCGTGCGCGCGATCAGGGCTGCGCACAAACTGGTCTAGTCGCTGGCTTGTTCAATCCGGACTTGCCTGTCGGATGCCTGCCTCCGCGCTTCGCTCGTCGTAGTGTGCAGACGACGTCAAAGGTGCGCCCGGCCCCCGCCGACCGCCTCGGGTCGACGATCAAGGTGGATCGGGATGGAGCAACTGCACGACACCCCCGATGGGAGTACGGCGCGCTGACGGACCATGTGCTCAAGTCCGACGACGCGCATGGTGATCGTCGATCCCGGTGGGGTTGTCCTGTTCGCGAACGCGGGAGCCAGCGAGATCGTCGGCATCCCCGCTGAGGCGATGACCGGGCACACGGTGGAGGACTTCGGTCGGGAGGCGATGCACGACTTCCAGCGGGTCGCGGTGGCCGCCGTACTGACGAACAGGATCGAGGTCACCGTTCGCGACGCCCGGATCATGCACTCCAGCGGCGTCTCGCACCAGGTCGACCTCACGATGAACCCGGTCATCACCGACCGGGGTCCGCTGGTTGCGATCGGGCTGCGCGAGCCCAACGAGAAGTACCGCCAGACCAAGCTCTTCCGCGGGCTGCTCGAGGCCGCGCCCGACGGGATGGTTATCGTCAACCGGGACGGTGACGATCGTCCTGGTCAACGCCCAGCTCGAGCAGCTGTTCGGCTACCAGCGTGCCGAGCTCGTCGGTGAACCCGTGGAGATCCTGGTGCCGGGACCGCTACTCCGGCATGCACATGGCCTTTCGCAACGGCTATGTCTGCGAACCGCGGACGCGCCCGATGGGTCTGGCCGGAGACCTGCACGCTCGACGCAAGGACGGGTCCGAGTTCCCCATCGAGGTCACCCTGTCCCCGCTGGAGACCGACGAGGGCCTGCTCGTCTCGGCCGCCGTACGCGACATCTCCGAGCGCCGTCGGATGCAGGAGGAGACCGACCGGGTCAAGGACGAGTTCTTCGCCACCGTCTCCCACGAGCTGCGCACTCCGCTGACCTCGATGATCGGCTACAGCGAGCTGATGACCGACCTCGAGGAGCTGAGCCCGCAGGGGCAGCGGTTCCTCTCCGTGATCATGCGAAGTGCCGAACGGGAGCTGCGCCTCGTCGACGACCTGCTCACCCTGGTGGCGATCGAGGAGTCCGGGCTCGCGATCCGGTCGGCCGAGATCGATCTCGAGCGCGTGGTCCGCGAAGCGGTCGAGGCGGCCAGGCCGCGCGCCGAGGAGGCACGGCTGGCGCTCTCCCTGGAGACACCAGGGACCGCCGTGGCCATGTACGGCGACCGGGACCGCCTCGGCCAGGCCATGGACAACCTGCTCTCCAATGCGATCAAGTTCACCCTGCCACGGGGCGGGTTCGCGTCGTACTGCACGCGGAGGGGCACACCGCCACGATCGACGTCATCGACACCGGCTCCGGCATCGGGATCGAGGATCCCGACCAGCTCTTCGAGCGGCTCTTCCGCACCCCGACGGCGGTGGCCCAGCAGACGCCGGGCGCCGGGCTGGGGCTGACCATCGCCCTGGCCATCGTGGAGGCGCACGCGGGCACCATCGAGGTGGTCAGCAGCGGCAAGGAGGGCACCACCTTCCGGATGACCTTCCCCCTCCGGCCGGCAACGGGCGCGGACCCGGAATCAGACGCTTAGTGTCTCGCGTCCGGAATACGTTGGCAGCGGGCGCGGGCCCAGGCGCGCACATCGCTGCGTTCTCGTCACTCGCAATGGCGCTGCCACAGCTTCGCTCCTCGGCCTTGCGCTGCACGCACCTGGACCACGCCTCACAAGCAACGACTTCGGCCGCGAGACACTAGACCACCCGGACCGGTCCGGGCAGGAAATAGCGGCGATAACCGCCGAGATGCCGCTTCTGTGACGCCTCCACAAGCTTTGTCATGGGCACCGTGTTGCTCCTGCGACAGCGTTTGACGTAGACAGAAGTGCGCATTCCTCGGGGATTGCTCGAAGCCGAGATGCAACACCCACAGGGGAATTCATGCACCGCTCTGACGGACGTGCGCGAAAGGCATCGAGGCCCCGCGGGTCCACCTGGGCCGTCGTCCGCATTGCCGTGCTCGGTCTGCTCGTCTCGGGGCTGAGCGTCGTCACCACCGCCTTCGCTCCCGGCCTCGGACGGCTGCCGAGACCCGCGTGCACGATCTCCGCCAAGCTGGTCAACTCCTGCCGCCCCTGGCTGGGCGTTGAGTCCGGCAACTACGGCACGGGCAGCGGGGTTCCGGGCGAGGATGCTGGAGCACGAGGCGCGGATCGGCCGACAGGTCGACATCGTGCACGCCTACACCGGCCTCCGGTGTTACGGTGCTCAGCCGCTGACATGGTGACGATGGCCAAGCGGCCGGCGACGATTGCGCTGATCAACTGGAAGCCGACGCACCAGTGGACCGCCGGAAAACGGAGTCAACGCCACGCTTGGAACGCGCAGATCGACAAGATGGCCGCCAGCATCAAGGCGCTCGGCACCACCAAGATGATGCTCACGATCTACCACGAGCCCGAGGGCAACGTCTTGTCCGGCGGTTCCCCGCGCTGCGCGACCCAGACACTCAACGGCTCCTCGGGGTCGACCACCGACTACGTCAACATGTGGCACAACGTGCGGGAGCGGTTCGATGCTCTCGGCGTCGACAACGTCGTCTGGGTGATGAACTACACCGGCTTTGTCACCTGGCACTGCATGACCAAGGATCTCTGGCCCGGCAACGACTACGTCGACTGGCTGATGTGGGATCCCTACACGAGGAACGCCGGATGGACCGCCACGGTCAACTCGTTCTACAACTATCTCAGCGCCAACAGCGACGCCGAACACGACTTCCTGTCCAAGCCCTGGGGCCTCGGCGAGTTCGGCTACGTCGGCAGCGGCCAGGCCGCCGGTTTACGCGATGTACGACGAGGCGCGGGCGCAACCTGCAGAACGGCCTCCACCCCAAGCTGAAGGCCTACATCGTCTGGGACAACTACACCTCTGGCAGCAACGACGACCGGGTGCCGCTTCAACGCGAGCCACGTCGCGGATCCTGTCGAGCAGGAGCACTACAACGCCTTCGCCAACGACCCGCTTCTGATGGGCACCGCGGTGCCCGAGCCGACGGACCAGATTCCGCCGGTCGTGACCTGGACGACCCCCGGCAGCCGGGACGTCACTGGCACCGTCTCCGTCACCGGAGCCGCCACCGATGAGGGAGGGAGTCGAGTCCGTCCGAGCTGCTGGTCGACGGCGAGCCCGTACCCATCAGCCCTCCGGACGTGAACGGCGCCGTTTCCTTCGACTGGAACAGCATGACCGTCCCCAACGGCGAACACACTCTCCGGCTCCGCGCACGCGACGAGGCCGACATCGTCGGCCCTCTCCAACCAGGTGTCCGTGACCGTGCTGAACACCGACGACGAGGCGCCGACGTCGCCCACCTGTGCTGGCCGGGACGTGGAGCCGGCCGAGCCAGGTCACCCTGACGTGGTCGGGCTCGACCGACAACGGCGCCGTCACCGGGTACCGCGTCTACCGCGACGACGAGCCGATCAAGACGCTCGGCCCGAGTGCGCGCAACCATGCCGACGTCGGCGTGCAGAACCTCACCACGTACGCCTACGGGGTCACCGCGCTCGACGCGGCCGGGCATGAGAGCCCATCCAAGTGAGCCGGTGAGTGGTGGAGGCGGGCGACGACACCCCACCCAGCGCTCCCGCCCGAGGTCGCAGCCGAGCTCACCGGCTCGGACGGTGCCGCTGTCACCTGGAGCGCGTCGAGCGACAACCACTTGCGTCGCCGCCTACCGCGTCTACCGCAACGGCGCTCTGCTCGAGGACGGTGGACGGAACGACGCACGCGCTTCTCGACGAAGGGCTCGATGACGGCGTTGCCCTACACCTACCGGGTGGTGGCGGTCCGACGTGGCCGAGTAACGTCAGCGACGCGGGCGGTCCGGCAACCGGACGGTGCCCGACAAGACCGCGCCGACCGCTCCGGTCGACCTCAAGGCCGTCTCCACCAGCACGAGCGTGGCGCTGACCTGGAAGGCGGCGAGCGACAACGTCGGTGTGAAGAGCTATGTCGTCTACCGCGACGGGCTGCCGTTCGCCACGATGTCCTCGCCGGCCACGAGCTTCACCGACAGGGCCCTGGTCGCTGGCGCTGCCCACCAGTACTACGTCAAGGCGTTCGACACGAATAACAACGAGGGGCCGGCCAGCAACACGGCAACCACCAGGACGTTCGCGGACACCACTGCCCCGTCTGCGCCTTCGAGCCTGGCGAGAACTCTGTCCGGGTTCACGGTCAGGCTCACCGGCCGGGCATCGACCGACAACGTGGGCGTGCAGAGCTACACGATCTATCGCGGTGGCGTCGCGGTCGGGACGAGCACCACTCCGGCGTACACGGACACGACGGCTCCGCTGGCGAAGACCTCGACCTACACGGTCCGGGCGAGGGACGCCGCCGGCAACGTGAGCGCCGTGTCGAACAGCGTCAGTGCGGCCGTGCCGGCGGACAAGACAGTGCCCCACCGCACCGACCAGCCTGCGTGCGACTGCTGGTGCCAAGCAGATCGCGCTGGCCTGGGGTGCCGCCAGTGACAACGTCGGGGTGAAGAGCTACTACCTCTTCCGGGCCAACGCGAAATACAAGCGCGGGAAACGTCACGTCGTACACCGACACCGGTCTGGCCACCGGCAGGAAGTACACCTACAAGGTCTACGCGATCGACGCGGCCGGCAACTGGAGCAGTCCGAGTGCGAATGTGAGCGCCACCTCGAAGTGAGGTCCGCGAGCACTAGAACAGCCGGTCCTCGATGCTGTCCATCCCGCGCAGGGCGTCGTAGTCGATCGTCGCGCAGGTGATCCCTCGGTCACTGGCCAAGCACCCGCGCCTGCGGCTTGATCTCCTGGGCAGCGAAGATGCCGCGCACCGGTCGGAGCAGGGTATCGCGGTTCAGCAGCTCGAGGTAGCGGGTGAGCTGCTCGACCCCGTCGATCTCGCCGCGTCGCTTGATCTCCACCGCGACCGAGCGGCCCTCGGTGTCGCGGCACATCAGGTCGACCGGACCGATCGCAGTGGGGAACCCCGTCGGACCAAGGCTCAGCCCTTCGCCGAGGGTCGCCGGATGCTCCGCGAGCAGCTCCTGCAGGTGCTTCTCGACGCCGTCCTTCTGCAGGCCCGGGTCGATGCCGAGATCGTGGTTGGAGTCGTGCAGGACTTCCTCGATCAGGATCCGCAGGCTGTCCCCTGACTTCGGCAGCGACGGTCCACTCGACCTGGCCGTCCTCGGTGGTGCCTTCGCGCACCGTGCAGGGCGGGCTCATCCAGTTCAGCGGCTTGTAGGAGCCGCC
>CAWAZM010000002.1:0-86667 GCA_963786515.1 Vulcanimicrobiota bacterium
CGCGGCTTGTAAGCGCGTGAAGCCTGCGTCGATGTCGCGATCGAACTCGACCAGCCCGTCGGTAAAGAAGACGATGAGCGTGCCAGCGGCCGTTTCGATCGTTTGAGAGCTCGAAAAACCGTTCCCCAGACCGAGCAGCGGTGCAGACGAAGCGATCTCGACGACCCGCCCGTCGGGATAACGCACGAACGGTCCGGGATGCCCCGCTGAAGCGATCTCCATACGGTGCGCGACCGGATCGTAGATCGCGCCGATGGCTGTAGCGAAGACGTCGTCGCTGTCCATGCGCAGCGTTTGATCTGCGATGCGTAACATCGAACCGACCGATGGGTCCAACAAGGCTGCGGCACGCATCGCTTGGCGAATTTTCGTCATGATCAGCGCGGCAGCCAGGCCATGGCCGCCGACGTCACCGATCGACATCGCGACGTGGCCGTTCGAAAGCTCGAATGCGTCGAACCAATCGCCCCCGATGGTCGATTCCGAACTCGACGGGCGGTACGCCGCGCTAAGATGCAGGTGGTCGATGCGAGGCAGGACGTTCGGCAATGCCGACTCTTGCATGCGCATGGCAATGGTCCGTTCTCGCCCGAAGGATCGCGCGTTGGCAAGTGCCACTCCGGCACGTCGCCCGAGTTGTTCTGCGAACAGTCGATCCGTCGTGTCGAACAGTGCCGCCGATCCGGCTTGGCGATCGGATTCGTCGACGAAGAGCGTGAGCGCACCGCTCGCGATCCCGTTGTGAACGATCGGCACGGTTAGCGTGGTTGCGATGTCCAGCTCGCCGAGCGTGCCGGCAAAGAGCGGCGACGTTCGATCGATCGAAAGCCAATCGTCGTCACCGCGTCGCGCATTCAGTGCGGCGCGTAGTGCATCGGTGGCCGCGCTCGCATCCGGCCGGCGAGACCGAACGACGACGTGGCGCTTTTCGAATTCGTTTACCGCCTGAATCGCGCACAACGTGGCGAACGATTCGACGGCGATATCCGCAATGGCAGAAAGCGTCACCTGAAAATCCAGCGACGACGAAAGCGCCGTCGACGCCGCATCGATCGCTCGCAATCGTTTTTCAATTTGAAGGTGCCGGCGGTTTTCGTGCGCCTCGAGCAAACGAACCGCGGTGACGTCGCGCGAGATGACGAGCAGCCGCTCGGGCCACTCTTCGCCGGGCATCGAGGAAATGCTGACGTCCCACCACCGTTCGCGGCCTTCGACGTCGTAGCGGCCGACGAAGTGCCCCACTCCGCCTCCGCGCGCAGTTTCGATCGCGTCGGCGGCGGCCACGCGATCTTCGCCGGTCCAAAACGTTCGCCAATCGGCACCGGCGACGTCCGTGAAGTTTTTGATACAGAGCGCGATACGGCCGTTTTCGTTCATCGAGACGAGGCGCGCGCCGGCGTCGAGAATTTTGACGCAGTCGGAACTCTCGAAGACGATCCGCTGGAAGTACGTCGGGTCGGAACTCATCCGACGAGTATTTCGCCGTCTTTCACCTCGACGGCGTAGGTGGAAAGCGGAAGGACCGCAGGCAAGGTGAGCGCTTCGCCGGTTTCGACGTCGAACGTCGCACCGTGGCGCGGGCAGACGATGCACTTGCCGTCCAAGTCGCCTTGATCGAGCGGAGCACCGTCGTGCGTGCAAACGTCTTCGATAGCAAAAAACTTGCCGTTAACGTTGCAGATGAGAATTTCTCGACCGTTGACGACGACGCGCCTGGTCGTGCCGGGCGCGATGTCTGCAACGCTAGCGACGGGACGCACCGTTAGCCGACGGCGCCTTCCATTTCCATCTTGACGAGCCGGTTCAGCTCGACTGCATATTCCATCGGAAGTTCCTTGACGAAGAAGTCGAAGAACCCGTTGACGATCATGGCGGTCGCGTCGGCCTCGGAGAGCCCGCGGCTCATCGCGTAAAACAGCTGCTCCTCGCCGATTTTGCTGACGCTGGCTTCGTGTTCTACGGTCGAACGTTGTTCGTGAATCTTCATCGTCGGCTTGGTGTCGCTCGACGAATGGTCGTCCATGATCAGCGCATCGCAGCGCACGCGCGTTTTCGCGCCGGTCGCACCCGGATAGATCTCGACCAGTCCCCGATACGTCGTCTTGCCGCCATGCGCGCTAACGCTCTTGTTGGTGACGACCGACGTCGTGTTGGGTGCGGCGTGGATCACTTTCGCGCCGGCGTCTTGATGCTGACCGTCGCCGGCGAACGCCATCGACAGAATCTCGCCGCGGGCGCCTTCGCCCATCAAGTAGATGGCCGGGTACTTCATCGTCAGGCGCGAGCCGAGATTGCCGTCGACCCATTCGACCGTCGCATTCTTGTGCGCGTACGCGCGCTTCGTGACGAGATTGAAGATATTGCGATACCAATTTTGGATCGTCGTGTAGCGGATCGACGCATCTTCCATGGCGACCAGTTCGACCACCGCCGAATGCAGCGACGAGGTCGAAAACTTCGGCGCGGTACAACCCTCGATGTAGTGCACTTTGGCGCCCTTGTCGGCGATGATTAGCGTACGTTCGAACTGGCCCATGTTCTCGGCGTTGATCCGGAAGTAGGCTTGCAACGGCATCGCGACTTCGACGCCCGGGGGAACGTAGATGAACGAGCCACCCGACCAGACCGCCGAGTTGAGGGCCGAAAACTTGTTGTCGCCCGGCGGAATGATGGTCGCCAGATACTTTTGGACGATCTCGGGATACTTCTTGACCGCGGTGTCCATGTCGCAGAACAGCACGCCCTGCTCGTCGAGCGCCTTGCTCGTATTATGGTAGACGACTTCCGATTCGTACTGGGCCGAGACGCCGGATAGGAACTTGCGCTCCGCTTCCGGGATACCTAAGCGATCGAACGTCCGCTTGATGTCGTCCGGGACGTCGTCCCAGGAACGCTCGGTCCGGTCGGTCGAGCGAACGAAGTAATGGATGTCGGCAAAGTCGATCTCGTTCAACCGGGCGGTGTCGCCCCAGGCCGGCATCGGCTTGCTCAAAAACATCTCGTAGGCGCGCAGGCGGAACTCGAGCATCCACGGCGGCTCGTCCTTCATGGCGCTGATGCGCTCGACGATCTCGCGAGTCAGGCCCTTGTCGGATTTAAAGACGTAGTTTTCCTGATCGTGAAACCCGTGGCGGTAGTCCTCACCGATATTTTCGGGGGAAACCTTGGTCTGGAGTTGTGTCGCCATATCGAAGTAAGCGTACCCCCCGGTGAAGACATAGTCAAGATAATGAAGTACGAAGTTGAAAATCTCTGCGGACCGCCTGCGAATTTCCTGTGCAGAAGGGGTTTACAGGGGGGTGCGCAGGGGATATGATTGGCGCCGGACCCTGGGTGGGGTCCACGGTTCTAAGGGAAGGCGCGCCCTCACGCGCCATAGCGGCGAGTCGCCCGTGCACCGCTCAAAAGCGCCGGCAAGAGCTCGTCGAAGGGTCGGGGACGTGACCGCATAGCGGACGCCAGCCGACGAGTCCGGAGGTGGGATTCCCCCGAGGTCAAGGAGACCTGGTAAAAAATTGAAGGCACTCGGTAGGCACATTGTGTGCGAGTTTTCGGGTTGCGACCCGCGCGTTCTGTCCGACATCGACGATATCGCTGCCATGATGGTTGCGGCGGCCAAGGCCGCCAACGCTACTATTATGGAAAGCGCCTTCCATCGTTTCGAGCCGCAAGGCGTTTCCGGAACGGTGATCCTGGCCGAATCACACCTATCGGTTCACACCTGGCCCGAGAAGGGCTATGCCGCGATGGATTTTTATACGTGCGGCGACCATACCGACCCATGGCTTGCTTGCGAACACGCAGCTCGAGCCCTTAATGCGCGTAGCGTATTGACGACCGAGTTCAAGCGCGGGATCGAAAAGAGCGACGGAGAGTTCACCCACGTGGTCGGTCGCGACCACGACTTACGCGTCTTATCGGCGTCGTAAAATAACCTTCGTTCGTATTTTTAAAAAACAAATCGACTAGCGTCGCTTTATAAGCGAGCAGTAAGCGCGCGCGCGATTGCATCGGAAGGCATCGCGTGCGAACCGTCAAAGGCTCGACGCACAAAGGTTCCCACACCATTTAGTGAGGTTAATTTTCCCGATGCGTATCACCACCATGACCATTGGCGCTGCGATCGTTGCAGCGGCAGCGATGAGCGCTTGCGCGAGTCGCGGCGTCGTCCCATCGCAAAGTTTCGCTTCGAGCAACGGAACCACGGCGGTGCTGGCCGCAAAAACGCCGACTCCGACTCCCTGCGAAAAGACCAATCCGCCGATGTATTATTTCTCAGGAAACTGCGTCGCGTTCACCCTGAAAGAAACCGCGGTTACCACCGTCGAGCTTGGCAAATTCAAACCGTACCAGGGCATCAAAATCACGACCGTGTTCAGCAAGAACACCGGCGGCCCGGCTGGAGGCGTCCCGGCCGTTATGGGCGATGCGATCGGTAAGGGCGACATTACCGGAAAAGTCGGGGGCAAAGCCTTTAAGCTGTACGGCGACGGTAACGACTGCTTGTTTAATGGAAGACTCGGACCTTGTCCCGGCAAGCCGTTCGTGTATGCCGAGTTGATCAACAACAGCAAGTACAAAATCAAACCGGCCGACACGCCGAACTTCACGATCACCGACGAGAACGGTTTCCCGGGAACGAAAGAGTGTTTCCCGGCCGAATACACCAGTAAAGGCTGGATCCCGGAAACCACGCTCGACGCGAAGCCGGTCGGCAAAACGCTGCATCTTCCGTCTGCGGCAAATGACGGAAGCCTGTACTACCTGCCGAACGCGCAGTTTATCGTCGCAGGTATCTGCGAATAGCGCGCGACCGTCGAAACCGCAAGAACCCCGCCAAATGGCGGGGTTCTTTTTTTCTGCGGCCAATCTGAGAAGGGAATGCCCAAAACCGAACACTGGCAATGGTACGTCGAGCGCTTCGCTCCCGGCGAGGAGCACCATCATGCCGTCGAACGCTCTCTGTTCGAAGGCCATTCCGAATTTCAGCAAGTGGCCGTCGTCGAATCCGCCGTCTTCGGCAAAATGTTGATTCTCGACGGCGATACGCAGAGTTCTCAGCGCGACGAACGCATCTATCACGAATCGCTCGTTCATCCGGCGTTGGCCGCGTCGGGCGACGTGCGCGACGTGTTGATCTTGGGCGGCGGCGAAGGCGCGACGCTGCGCGAAGTATTGCGCGCGCCCGGCGTACGCACGTGCACCATGGTCAACATCGACGGACTCGTGGTCGATCTTGCCAAACGGCTATTACCGGAATGGTCGGACGGCGCGTTCGACGACCCGCGCGCGCGCGTCATCGTGGGCGACGCGCTCGCATTTATGCGCGACGACGCGGCACGCTATCAAACGATCGTTTCCGATCTCACCGAGCCGCTCGAGGACTCGCCCAGCAACATTCTGTTCAACGACGACGTGTTCGGGTTGATCAAGGCGCGCCTCGCGCCGGGTGGGGTCTACGTTTTGCAAGCCAGCACGGCCGCCGTGCATAACGCGTCGCTGCATTGCAAGATGGCGCGCACCTTGCGACACCATTACGCTCACGTCGCGTCGTTCTACACGCACGTGCCCGCGTTCGATACGGATTGGGCGTTTCTGGCCTGCAGCGATCGCGTCAACGTCGCTTCTTTAGAAGCGACGACGATCGAACGGTACTGCGCGTCGTTGCGAGGTGAAAGCTTCTTTTACGATGCCGAAACGCACCGCCGGCTCTTTTCGCTTCCGCTGTATTTACGTCGCGCGCTGGCCGCGCCCGGAGACGTGTTCTAATGGCGATCGACTTTAGCCGGGCGCCGTTCGCCTGGGAGAAGGAGCGCGGAAATTTCGTCGCGCTGCTCGACCTCAAGCTCGAAAAAGTGGAGCACGGACGGGCCGTGATGCGCATGCCCTTCCGGCCCGAGATCACCAACGGGAGCGGGGGCGTTCACGGCGGAGCGATCGTGAGCTTGTGCGACACCGTGTTTTACGTCGCGCTCGCGTCGATCTTTGGACGCGATCAAGATACGACGACGGTCTCTCTTCAGTGTAACTTTCTCGCGCCGGCGCGTCCGCCGCACGACTTGGTAGCCGAAGCCCGCGTGCTCAAGGCCGGTCGGCGCATCGTCTATGGCGAAGTCTACGTTCGGAGCGGCGAGAAAATCGTCGCGCACGCCACGCTCAATTTTTTGAATACGAATCCGCAAGAGAAGCCCCAACGACCGGTCGAGGAGGCCGCCCAATGACCACCGACACTTCGTTGCGGCAAACCGCATTGCACGATCGCCACGTCGCAGGCGGGGCGCGCATGGTTCCGTACGCGGGCTTTTCGATGCCCGTGCAGTACGCCGGCATTTTACAAGAGCACGACGCCGTGCGGCATCGAGCCGGATTATTCGATCTTTCGCACATGGGGCAATTCGAACTGACCGGTGACGCGGTCGCCGAATGGGCCGATGGCTTGTGCACCAACGCCGTCGCGACCATGAAACCGTGGCAAGCCCGCTATAATATCTTTTGTAACGAACGTGGCGGCGCGCACGACGATACGATTTTCTACCGGCTCGACGGGCGGTGGCTGTTGGTCGTCAACGGTGCTAACGTCGACAAGATGTGGGATCTGTTGAACGATGCGTTGCCGGCGAGCGGCATCCAATTGCAGAGCTTTCACGGTAAGCGCGCGCTCATCGCAATTCAAGGACCCAAGTCGGTCGAGATGCTGGCCGGTCACGTACCGGTTGACATCGCCGCGCTCAAATACTACTTTTGCACCGAAACGACGGTCAACGGCGTGCCCGCTCTGCTCGCGCGGACGGGTTACACGGGCGAAGACGGTTTCGAACTGTTCGTCGACGGCGATGCGGCCGCCGGGGTCTGGAAAAACCTGCTCGATCGCCATTCCGGCGAGGGCCTCGAAGCGTGCGGCCTGGGCTCGCGCGACGTGCTGCGCCTCGAAGCCGGCATGCCGTTGTATGGCCACGAGCTCACCGAAGAGATCACGCCGATTCAGGCCGGGCAAAGCTGGGCAGTTAAGTTGAACAAATCGTTCACGGGTCGCGACGCGCTCGAAGCGCAGGTCGCTGCCGGCGACTATTCGCGCATTGTGGGCTTGATCATGACCGGTCCCGTACCGGCGCGCGAAGGGTACGCAGTGCGGCACGACGGCCGGAGTGCCGGCGACATTCGCAGCGGTTCGCGCGCTCCGTCGGTCGAAAACAAGAACGTCGCGACGGCGTTGCTCGATCCCAATGCGGCCGCGCTCGGGACCGAACTCGAGGTCGAAATCCGCGGTAAGTCGCATCCGGCGACCGTCGTTCCGCTTCCATTTTACAAACGCAGTCAGCCAAGCAAATAGGAGAACGTAGAAGAGTGGGCCGGCCAGAAGAGCTGTTGTACAGCAAAGAACACGAGTGGGTGCGCGTCGACGGCGACACGGCAACCATCGGTATTACCGACTACGCAGCGGATTCGATGGGCGACGTCGTCTACGTCGAACTGCCGAAAGTCGGCGCGGGCGTCAAGCAATTCGGAAACGCCGGCGTCGTGGAATCGGTCAAAGCCGTTTCGGATCTCTACGCCCCGGTTGCCGGAGAAGTCGTCGAGATCAACGATGCCTTGGAAAGCGATCCCGCCGCGGTCAACAAAGATCCGTTCGGAAGCGGCTGGCTCTTCAAAGTGAAGCTCGAAGGCGGAGCGCCTCCCGAAGGTCTGCTCGATGCCGGCGAGTACGAGCGGCTAACGGCCTAGTGTACGCTCCACACACAGACGCCGACGTCGAGGCGATGCTCGCCGTCGTCGGGGTCGGTTCGCTCGAAGAATTGATGCGCGTCCCCGAAGCGATCGCGCTACGCGAGCCGCTCGATATCGTTCCGGCGCTGCCGGAATATCAGCTCGCCCGCCGCTTCGGCCGCATCGCAGAGCGCAACGACGGCGTGGGCTTTCGATCGTTTCTGGGCGGCGGCGCGTACCATCATTACGCACCGCCCGCCATTACGGCGCTGGTCATGCGCGGCGAGTTTCTTACGGCATACACGCCCTATCAAGCCGAAGTGTCGCAAGGCTACTTGCAAGCGATCTACGAGTGGCAGAGCTACATCTGCCTGCTCACCGGCATGGACGTCTCCAACGCATCCGTGTACGACGGGGCGACGGCGTTGGCCGAAAGCGCGATCATGGCGATCAACGCGACCGGGCGGCGTAAAGTGCTCGTGTCGCGAGCCGTGCATCCAAACTATCGCGCGGTTCTACAAACGTACTGCGACGGTCTGGACGTCGCGGTCGATGAAGTCGGCTATGCCGCGGACGGGACGACCGATCTGGCCGCGCTCGAAGCCGCGGTCGCCGGCAACGAATACGCCGCCATCGCGATCCAGTCGCCGAATTTCTTCGGCAACGTCAACGCCTTGCCAAAAAAAACCGCCGATGCGGTGCGCGCATCCGAAACGGTCATCATCGCCGTTGTCGCCGAAGCGTTGTCGCTGGCGGCTCTCGCGCCGCCGTCGGAATGGGGCGCGAACATCGTCGCCGGCGAAGCCCAAAGCTTCGGCGTGCCGGTTGCGTACGGCGGACCGTACGTCGGCTTTATCGCGGCCACCAAAGAACATTTGCGGCGCATTCCCGGACGTTTGGCGGGCAAGAGCGTTAACGGTTCGGGACGCACCGCTTACGTGTTGACGCTGCAGGCGCGCGAGCAGCATATCCGGCGCGAACGCGCCACCTCGAACATCTGCACGAATCAAGCACACTGCGCCCTCATCGCAACGATCTACCTCGCGCTGATGGGCCGGTCCGGATTGCGCGACGTCGCATCGCTCAACCTCAAGCGCTCGCGCGAAGCGGCGACCGCATTATCGAGCATCGATGGAATCGACTTGCGCTTCAACGCGCCGTTCTTCAACGAATTCGTGGTCGATTTCCACCGGCCCGCGGCCGGCGCGCTCGACGCGTTGGCGCGTCGCGAGATCCTGGGCGGCATCGACTTGGGGCGGTATTACCCGGAGTTGCGCGACTGCGCGCTCGTCACGGCGACCGAACTCACCACCAGCGGCGACATCGCAGCGCTCGCAGCCGCACTCGAGGAGGAAACGCGTGCCAGCGCCGTCGTCTGATCGCACCGCAACACCGGTCATCTTCGAACTCGGCAGCGAGGGTCGCGCCAACCGCTACGTCGAGCAGGGCGAACCGCTCGAAACCTTTCTGCCTTCTGCAGCGCTTCGAGCCGATCTGCCGTTGCCGAATCACAGCGAACTGGACGTCGTGCGTCACTACACGCGTCTGTCGCAGCGAACGTTCGGCATCGACTTAGGATTTTATCCGCTCGGTTCGTGTACGATGAAGTACAACCCGCGGATCAACGACGCCATGGCGTCGAAGCCCGAGTTCGCGCAGCTGCATCCGTACACGCCGGACGAGCACGCACAAGGCGCGCTGGCGGTGATGTACGAGCTGGAGCGCAATCTCAGCTCGCTGTTCGGGATGGCGGCCTTTTCGCTCAATCCGGCGGCCGGCGCGCACGCCGAACTCACCGCGCTCTTGATTGCGAAGCGTTATTTTCGCGACCGCGGCGAAACCAAGCGCGATAAGGTGATCGTTCCGGACACCGCGCACGGAACCAATCCTGCCTCGGCGGCTATGTGTGGTTTCCACGTGATTTCGTTACCGAGCGACGAGCGCGGACGAGTCAGCGTCGAAGCCCTGTCGCAGGTTGTGGGCGACGATACGGCCGTGTGCATGATGACCAACCCGAACACGCTGGGTTTGTTCGAAGAGAGCATCGCCGCCGTTGCCGCCGCGGTGCATGCGGCGGGCGGATTGATGTACTACGATGGCGCGAACGCGAATGCGTTGATGGGCAACGCGCGGCCGGGTGACATGGGGTTCGACCTCATGCACCTCAACACGCACAAGACGTTTACGATTCCGCACGGCGGCGGCGGCGCGGGCCACGGCCCGATCGGCGTTGCCGCGCACCTGGTCGACTATTTGCCGACGCCGTTCGTCGTCGCGACCGAACGTCGTGGAGATGCGACCGGCGCGCCGAGCGACAAGCTGACGTTCCGTTTGGATTTCGACCGCCCGAAATCGATCGGCCCGGTGCGTTCGTTCTGGTCGAACTTCGCGCACGCCGTGCGCGCCCTGGCGTATATCTACGCCAACGGCGCCGAAGGGCTGACTCGCGTTTCGCAGCTGGCGGTGTTGAACGCCAACTATTTGCGCGTAAAGATCGCGGAGTTTCTCGAAACTCCCTACGCCGAAATTTGCCGGCATGAGTTCGTAGTTTCGGCGCAGAGTCTCAAACGAGAAACCGGCGTTCGAGCGCTCGACATCGCCAAAGCGCTGCTCGATCGCGGGTTCATGGCACCGACGATGTATTTTCCCCTGATCGTCCCCGAGTGCTTGATGATCGAGCCGACCGAAACCGAGTCCAAAGAAACGCTCGACGAGTTCGTCGACGCGCTCCGAGAGATCGTGTCGCGGGCGCACTCCGCTCCGGACGAATTGTTCGCCGCGCCGGTCACGACCGTGGTTGGGCGGGTTGACGAAACGCTGGCAGCGCGTCGCCCCGACCTCCGTTGGGAACCGTCCGCATAACAGGAGAAGGAACTGCACACTTTAAAAAGATGACTAAAGTTAATTTTTAGGAGACAGCCGGTGTTCCGTTCATTCGTCGAGGACCTTCGCTCGCTCGACCCGCTACGGCGAGGCTCCGGGCAAATGTCCCGCTTGCTAGCGGATGCCTCAAACGCGGGCGAGCGCTTCGACCCCTTCGTTAAGGCACCGGAATCGTATACGCGCACGTGTTTGTACGCCGACGACCGGTTCGAGGTGCTGATTCTCGACTGGGCGGCCGGCGCTAGTTCTTCGATCCACGACCATGGCGGCCAGCATTGCTGGTTCGTAGTTCTCGAAGGCAACCTGGTCGTTCAGAATTACGATCGAGTTGACGATTGCGCTACGACCGGCCGCGCGGTGCTGGAGTGGCGCACGTGGGAAAGTCTCGACGCTGGAGCCCTAGACGTTCGATCCGGCCCGTACGACATCCACCGCGTCGCGAGCAACGGCGAGCGCGCCGTATCGTTGCACGTCTATGCTAAGCCGTTGAACGAATTCTTGGTGTACGAACCCACGTTGGCGCGCTGTCAGACCGCCTACGGCAAGTACGACCGCATCATACGTCCCGTGGAACTTGGAATATCTTCGTGAGCGACTGCGAGGTAGCGATCGTCGGCGGCGGCTTCAGCGGTATCACGGTGGCGGCGCAGCTCGCTCGTCTCGCTCCCGAGGGTCTCTCGGTACAGCTTTTTGAGGACGGCGCGATCGCCCGCGGCGCGGCCTACGGAACCCGGCATGGCGAGCATCTCCTCAATACACGCGCCTCGGCCATGACGGCGCTGGTCGACGAGCCCGACCATTTCGTCGGCTGGCTGGACGGCGCGGCGCAGCCGCACGAATTCGTTTCGCGCCGCACCTACGGCGACTACCTCGAAGCGATCGCAACCGACGCCTTCGCGCGTCCGGGCTTCAAGCGGATCGAGGACCGCGTCGAATCGGTCGAACCGCTCCCGCAGGGCGGTTTTTCGGTCACCGACTCGCATGGCCGCTCGTCGCGAAGCGCCTTTGTCGTGTTGGCGGTAGGGCACGCGTCACCGGCGACCGGCTTTCTGCCGGAGGCAATGATTGCGTCGGACCGCTTCGTGGCCGACCCGTGGCGGTTCGACTATTCCGCGGTCGAGGGAGACGTTCTGGTAATCGGGTCGGGCTTAACGGCGCTGGACGCCGTTTCCGCGCTGCGCACCGGCGGCCATCGCGGCCGTATCGACGTCGTTTCGCGGCACGGCCGGTTCCCCCAAACGCACACGGAATTCCCGGCGCCCTACGACGCCGCTCCGCTGCTCGATGCGAGGGATGCCCGGCGCCTGCTCCGCAGTTTCCGCCAATGCCTGGCAGCCGCGGCAAGTCGCGGCTACGACTGGCGATGCGTGGTCGATGCCCTGCGCCCGCACAGCGAATCGCTCTGGCGCCGCTTGCCGGAAGCCGAACGTCTGCGCTTCGACCGGCATCTGCGTAGCCGGTGGGAACTCCGCCGGCACCGCGCTCCGCAAGCGGTGGCCGACGCGCTCGACGTCTATCGCGATTCCGGCCGGCTCGGCGTGTACGCGGGCACCGTTCGCAGCTATCGGGACGCACTCGTCGAGATCGCCCTCGCGAACGGATCGACCGTCACCCTAGAACCGCGCTGGATCGTCAACTGCACGGGACCCGCTCGCGGCATAGCTGCGTTCGACCGCGCGCCCTTGGCCGAGTTGCGCCGGATCGGCGCGTTATCGCCCTCTCCTTCGGGTCGCGGCGTGGCCGTGGATGGCTCGATGCATCCGATCGGGCACGATGGAACGGCAGTTCCCGGTCTGTTCGCCGTCGGGCCGCTGGCCGGGGGAAGCTTCTTCGAGTTGACGGCCGTCCCAGAGCTCCGCGTCCAGGCCCGGGCAGCAGCCGCTGCGATCGTCAAAGAGCGGGCAGCCGGGCGCACGGGCGGCTACCTATGGATGACGACGCCCATAGGCGACCTCAACCTGATCTTGAGCGCCTTCCCGGATTGGTAAGGGCGCCACGAGGGCGTCAAAAAAGAGCAGAATTTCCGGCAGGCGCTTTGCCCTCGGAGCGCTATAATTGCCGGGACGATGCGCATCAAGCACGAGGTGTCGGCCGGTGGTTTGGTTCTGCGCCCGAGCGATCGGGGGTACGATGCGCTGCTTATTGGCCGCGGAAACCCGCCTCGAATCTGGACGCTGCCGAAGGGGCACGTCGAGGCTCGAGAATCGCGCCAGCAGACCGCATTGCGCGAAGTGCGCGAAGAAACCGGTTGCTGGGGTGAAATCGTCACGAGCCTCAGCGATATCTCGTATTGGTTTTACGTTGGCGCGACCAAGCACCGCAAATCGGTGACGTTCTTTTTGATGCGCTATCTGTCGGGCGATCCGTCGAATCACGATCACGAGGTTGAACGAAGCACGCTGGTTCGACATGGCGCAAGCGCGCAAGACGCTGAAGTACGTTAACGAAAAGCGTTTGGTCAACATGGCCTCGGAGTTTTTGGTCGCGAATCCCGGCGCGTTCGAGGATGCCGTCGCGGTACCCGATATCGGCCAACGACGACTCTCTTGACCGCCGGGTCGCTGCACAACGTCGAGACGCTCGAACGGCCGGCGTGCCTGGTCAGCGTCAACGTTTTTGACGGACCGCTCGACTTATTGTTAGGGTTGATCAAGGAACAACGCTTAGACGTTGCGACCGTTCCATTGGCTGCCGTCGCCGCGCAGTATCTGGCCTACGTGCGCGCAATGCAGGCGCTCGACGTCGAATTGGCCGCCGATTATCTGGTGATTGCGGCAACGCTCGTGTTCTTGAAGTCGCGGGCGTTGCTGCCGGCGATTCCACTAGAACTCGAGGACGAAACCGAAACGCCCGAAGCGGTCGAGGAACGATTGCGGCGGCGTTTGATCGCGTATTCGCAATATCGCGACCTCGGCATACAGCTGCGCGATCGTCAAGCCGAGGCTGCCGGATATTTTTATCGCGATGCCGGCGATCCGGCAGGCGCCCTGGTGCAACGTTACGCGGTCAACCCGGAACGTCTGCGCCGCGCGTTCGTCGCGATGCTGACGCAAGCCAGGCCCGAAAAGCGTTCGATCGCGCGCGAACGGATCTCGCTGTTGGCGTCGATGGATTACGTTTCGCGCCGGCTCAAAGAACTGGGCGAGGCGACCTTCGGAGACTTGTGCCGCGAACTCGGTATGACGCGTGAGATCGTCGTCGTGACGTTCTTGGCGCTGCTCGAATTGGTTCGGCGCCACCGCATCGGTTTCGCCCAGGAACAGCCCTTCGCCGACATTCGGCTCCGTTGGGGAACGGCGTGACGGTCGCAGAGAACGAAGCCGAAGCCGTCGCGATCGAAGAGGCGGTAGCCCGGCTCGTCGTTCCGGTCGAAGCGTTGTTATTCGTTGCGGCCGAGCCGCTCTCGATCAAGCGTTTGGCCAAACTCACCGGCGCCGCCGAAACCGAACTGGCGGCGACGCTGGCGCGTCTTTCCGCCGACTATGCCGAACGCGGACTGGTCGTACGCGAAGTCGCCGGCGGCTATCGTTTCGCGTCGTCGCCGCTGGCTCGCGATGTGGTCGAAGCGTATTTGCTTCCGCCCCGGAGCACCTTATCGACGCCGGCCCTCGAGGCGCTGGCGATCGTCGCGCACATGCAGCCCGTCACGCGCGCCGAGATCGAATCGATTCGCGGCGTCAACTCCGACAGCGTCGTGAACACGCTGCTGGATCGTACGTTCATCGCCGAAGCCGGCCGCAAAGACGTCGTCGGGCGCCCGATGCAATACACCACGACCCCGTTTTTCTTGGAATCGTTCGGGTTGAGTTCGCTCGACGAACTGCCGGAGCTCGAGCTTGAATCCGGTCAGGCGCTCGAGCTCGGCCTCTCACAACCGGCGTAGCCCGCCGTGAGAATTGGCATGCACGTTCGCACGGGCGGCGGCTATGCGGCCGCCGTGCAACACGCAGCCTCGGCTGGTTGTACCGCGTTGCAAGTGTTCTCGTCTAACCCACGTACCTATCGCGTCACGCCACCCGACGAAGCCGCGCTCGGGGAGTTTGCGCGCCTGCGGCGCGAAGCGAATCTCGACCCGTGCGCGATTCACACCGCGTACCTGGTGAATCTGGCGAGCGAGGATCCAAAGATTTTTGGCGGTTCGGAGCGTCTGCTTCGCGCCGACCTCGACGTCGCACGCATCGGCGGTATGCGTTTCGTCAACACCCACCTGGGCTCGTACGGCGATCGCGATCGCGAGGACGGATTCCGAGCGATTTGCGCGGCGCTGGAACGCGCGTTGTCGGATATCGCGCCCGAGGTGTTTTTGGTTCTCGAAAACTCGGCCGGTGCCGGCAACTTAGCCGGCGGCACGCTCGAAGAACTGGGGCGAATCGTTCGGACGGTCGGGCATCCACAGCTAGGTGTGTGCCTCGATACCGCGCACGCGTGGGCGGCCGGATATCGCATCGACTCGGCCGAGCACGTCGATCGCTTCGTCGAGACGGCCGAAGCCGAAATCGGGGTCAACCGCATCTTGATGTTCCACTTTAACGACACGCAAGTGGAGCTGGGCGCGGCGCGCGACCGGCATTGGCATATCGGTGACGGCAAGATCGGTTTGGACGGCTTTCGCGCGCTGATCGCGCACCCGGAACTGCGCGAGAAGACCGCCATTTTGGAAACGCCCGGCAGCGATGACGACGACGTTCGCAACGTGCAAACGGTGCTGGCGCTCGAGCGCGGTGCGCAACGCGCCCGCGCTGCCCATGGCTAACGCCGGCTCCGTTCGCGCGGTCGCGCATTTCGATATCGACGCATTCTATGCCAGCGTCGCGGTTCGCGACGACCCGCGGTTGCGCGGATTGCCGGTGGCCATCGCGGGCTCGAGTCGCCGAGCGGTGGTTTTAACCGCGTCGTACGAAGCCCGGCCGTTCGGCGTGCGTTCGGCCATGCCGTTATACCGTGCGAAAGAAGCGTGCCCGCAGTTGGTGGTGGTTGCGCCCGACATGCAAAAATATCGATCGGTATCGCGTGAGGTGTTCGCGATCTTCAACGCGCGTTCGAACGCCGTAGAGGGTTTGTCGCTCGACGAAGCGTTCGTCAACCCCGGCGACGTGCCGTTCGATCGCGCGGTCGAGTTCGCGGCCGAGCTTCGTCGCGACGTGCGTTCCGCGACGGGTTTGACGATTAGCGCGGGCATCGCGACCGGCAAACTCGTTGCGAAGATCGCATCGGATACCTGCAAGCCCGACGGTCTGTTGGCGATCGCACCCGGCACCGAGGTCGAATTTCTCGCGCCGATGGCGGTCGGTAAACTATGGGGGATCGGCCCCAAAACCGAGAGCCGTTTGAACGCGCTCGGCATCGCGACCATCGGCGATCTAGCGCGCGCCGAGGGTCTCGAGAGCGTGTTCGGTTCGTCGGCCGCGCGGATGCGCGATCTTGCGTTGGGGATCGACGCGCGGCGCGTCGAGACCGGACGCGAAACGAAGTCGATCTCGACCGAAGAGACGTTCGAATACGACGTTCGCGACGAAGGCGAGCTGATCTCGATGTTGCGCGTGCAAGCGATCGAACTGGCGCAAAAACTTGCAGAAGAAGATGCGATCGCACGGACCGTCGGTGTCAAAATTCGTCGCGGCGACTTCAGCACCATCGGCCGCCAGACGCACTTGGCCGAGCCGACGCGCTCGGCGCGGCGAATCTTCGACGCGGCGGTCGTTTGTCTTAAGCGAGCGGAGTTGCGCGGCGCTCCGGTGCGATTGTTGGGCACGCGCGTGGCCTCGATCGAAAGCGGCGGCGCGGTACAGATCGGGCTGTTCTCGCGCCCTTCCTCATGATGCTTCGCGGGCGTCGGCACCCGTCTGGTTCCAGGCCCGTAACTCTTCAAACATCTCGGGCGCCGTCACGCCGCGCGTGGCCCGCTCCGATGACGTGACGAGCACGCTGGAACGCGCGCGAGCCACCGCATAGGCGAACGCATCCCGTTCGCGCGTGTAATACTTTTCGGCCGCTTTCGTCGCGGTGACGTAATAACTGAACTTGGCGGTGCGCGAGACGCGCGCTTCGCCGACATTCTCGCGCGGTACGACGCCGAGACGCGGACTCATCAGAAAATTATCCGGCGCGTACCAGAGCGGAAACGAGCCGGGTCGAACGCCGGCGACGACCACGTGGTCGAACTCGCGGCCGCGCACCGCGTCGATCGATGCGAGGCTGAGGCGACCGCCGGCTTCGGAGTCTTCGCACGTCTCCAAGTCGTTCGAAGCCCGCGCTCGCGCGAACTCGAGCACGTCCGACAACGTGGTGGCCGGCGATTCGCGTTCGAACGCCCGCAAGCGCTGCAGCAACCGGTGCAGCACGAGTTGTTGCGCCGCAGCGCGTGCAGATCCGGGTTCGCCCTCGCGCGCCAGGCCTTGGCTCCAAATGGTTCGAGCCAGTTCTTCGATGCCGTATCGCCCGATGAGCGCCGTCCAGTTCGCGCGCAATTCGCGAAAGCGCAGCAGCGTCGCTCGAGCGTCCTCGGGTAGATCCGCGTCTCGCTCGCCGCGCAGAACGTTCCAACCGAGTCGTAAATCGCGTTTTGCGTCCCACCGGCTCGCACGTTCGGTCGGCGCCGGCTCGTTGTCGAGGACGAACAGCGGCGTTTGCGGGTCGGACGGCTCGGCGCATAACATCGCAAGCGAAGCATCCGAGAGTCCGAGCGCCGGATTGGAAAGCGTACGCAGCAGCCAGTCGTGCTCGAACGGATCGTAGGCGTTCCACAGCAGCGCGGTCGCGTCGAGCGCGCGCCGGTCGGCAAACGTATTGACGTCGCCGAGTGTGGCCACCGGAACGTCGCGATCGAGCAACGCGGACTCATAGCGCTCCACGTGGCGCACCGAACGGAACAGCACCGCGATTCGCTCGGGCGGCGTGCCGCCGTCGATCCATTCGCGAACGCAACGTGCGATGAAATCGGCTTCCTCTTGCGCGGTCTTCGAACGAAAGAAGCGCAGTTGCGTCCCATCGTGTGCGAACGGCATGGCCGCGCGCCGGACGATCGCCGCTCGCGCCGCGAGCAACACCGCCGGCGAGCGAAACTGCCCGGTCAACTCGATGCGCTCGGCACCTTCGATCGCCGCTACTTTTTGGCCGGCCAGCGTCACGCCAGCGAGGCCGTCGCCAAAAACCAGCCGCAAGAATGCCAGCTCCGCGGCCGTCATGCCATCGGCGTCGTCAACCAGTACGAAGCGAGGATGCGAAACGATCGAGGCCTTTGCCGGATCGGCGCGCAACGCCGCGACCGTCATACTCACCGCGTCGCGAGCGGTCATGCATCCGGATGCCGCGACGATGTTGAACGTACCGGCGAAACAGTGCCGCAAGAATTTTCGTGAGGTCAACTTCGCGGCGGTACTGTCGTTGCAACTCGGCGGCATCCACTGCCAGGGAGTCGTGGTAGTCGCGTTTGAGTGCCGACAGCAAGCGCGGATCGACGAAGTTCGGCGGGCGTCCGTAGAAGTCGGTCGCTCCGGCCAGCGCGCGTCGTAGGAAGGCCTCCGGATCGAGATCCTGTTCGAGCAATCGGCGAATCAACCGGAATGCGGAGTTGAGAAAACGCGCCGGCGAACGCAGCCCCGGCACTTCCGGATCGAGCTGCTCGGCCGAAAACGTACTCCAATCGAGCGCGAAGAGCGGCTCGCACGCACGCGCGAACGCGCTCTCGGCTTCGACGTCGTCAACGATTCGCACGCCGTGAGGCAACCAGAGACGCGCGAAGTCTGCAAAATCGTCCCGATCGCGCATGCGTCGTACGTCCTCGCCCGGGCACGACTCGCGAAGTCGCTGCAAGCGCGCGTCGAGCGCGACGGTTTTCCCACTTCCGGCATCGCCGCTCGCGATGACGCATGCGTCCGGCGGCGCATCGACGATACGCAGTTGCTGCGAATCGAGCGTGACGCTCATTGTCCGAAACGCGACGGTTCGGGTGGCGGGCGGTAGGCGCAAGCCGTGGCATACGCGCAGTACGTGCATGCGTACGGGTCGGCGGTTTCGTCGAAGCGTTCGATACCGTCGCTCGCGAGGCGCCCGCTCAAGTCGATCATATGCGTTCGGGCGCGCTCGAGTTCGAGCGTACCGATCGTGCCGCGCGCCGATTTCGAACGGTCGTCAGGCGGTTCGCCCGGGATGACTTCGAGCACGACGGGGCGCACGTCGAGCGTCGCGTCTTTAAGGGGTATCAGCGCAAGCCGCGTAACACGATCGCCTGCTTCGGTTCTGGCCCAGTAGTAAAACGGCAGCTGGAAATCGTGCAGCTTTCGCACTTTTTCTCGATACTCTGCGGCCGAGGTGGCGATGCTGCCGGTTTTATAATCGACGACTCCGACGCCGCCGGTGCGAAGATCGCGATCGAGCCGGTCGATGAAGCCGACGAACTCGCGACCGTCGAGTTCGACATTGGCCGGAACTTCGCGGCCGATCACTTCGAACGGCGCCGTCTGCTGTTGCAGCAATAGCCAGTCAACGTAGCGTTGCGCGGTTCGGAACGCGCGGCGCAACTGCAGCTCGAACTCGACCGCCGTCTCGAATCCGTCGCGGTTGCGTTCGAACGCCCAGCGAACGCATTGCTCGATGCGATCGCGCATCCACGTCTCTTCGGTCGCATCCGGACGCGGGAACTCGCCGTGAAAGTCCTCGAGCGCGAGGTGAAATGCGGTACCGTAGGCGGCCGCCGACGATTGTGGATCTTCGATCGCGGCGCACGAGTAGCGGTAAAACCACTTGCGCGCGCACTCGACATACGCGTTGAGCGACGACGCGCTGAAATGCCGGCGGCGGGGAACGACGCCGCGCTTGGGCTCGGCGGCGCCGGCCTCGCACAGATCGAATGCGGCGGCGTCATCCGCCCCGGAGCTCGCGTCCGGCGCCTCGTCCGCCGGCAACGCGAACGCCGTTCGAACCGCATCGCGCAACTCGTCGCCGGACGCGCCGAGATCGAGGCGTCGCCGAAGCGCGCGCAACCGCGCGCAAAAGTTCGCTACCGCCTCGCGTTCGGAGGGGCTCAAACCCAAGCGCGAATGCTCCGCCGCATCGAACGGATCGTCGGTGCGCGCCGCGGCGGTTGCGACGGCCGCGGCCGTATCGTGCGGAACGTGCGAACACGGCGAGCGCAACAACCTGAGAAACTGGGAGCGGTCTTGGCCGGCGCACCAAGCGACGGTTCCGTTGACGAACGAGCGAACGTAGCGAGAATGGAAATTCACTAGTGGCACAATTACGGATTTTGCAAGGCGACCCTGCACGCGGCGTGTAAGCCGTCGGACGTGCGACGCATCATCGTCGGAATTAGTGGCGCTTCCGGCAGCGCGTATGGGTACATGGCGTTACAAGCGCTGCGCTCGGTGGGCGGCATCGAGACGCATGTAGTCCTCACCGAATCGGCGCGCCGAACGATACAGCTCGAAACGGAGATGACCGGCGAGGATTTCGAGGCGCTGGCCGACGTCGTCCATCGCGAAGACGACCTAGCGGCCGCGATTTCGAGTGGTTCGTTTCTTACCGAGGGCATGCTGGTCGTCCCGTGCTCGATGAAAAGTGCGAGCGCGATCGCGTACTCGTTCAATTCGACGCTGCTCGTTCGCGCGGCCGACGTGTGTCTCAAAGAGCGCCGCCGCGTCGTTTTGGTTGTTCGCGAAACGCCACTGCACGTCGGCCACTTGCGTACCCTGGTGCGTCTGGCCGAAATTGGCGCGGTGATCTTACCGCCGATTCCCGCGATGTACGCCAATCCGCAGAGCGTCAACGACATCGTCGCGCACACCGTTGGGAAGGCGCTGGATCAGTTCGGCATCCCCAACGAGCTGTTCAAGCGCTGGCGTTCGTAGCGTCCCTTTGGCTACGTAACAACTCCCGCGCCAGTGCGACGTCGCCGGCTCGATCCACGTTGACGCCTGCGTCGGCGTAGGGCGAAACGATCGCGCGAACCGTCGCGCCAGAATTCTTCCAGCGCGCTGCTCGGCTTGAGCGATCGTCAAGCGTCCGAATGCGAAACGTGCCAGCACGTCCCAACCGAACAACGAGGCTAACCGCACCGGCCGCTTGCGCGCCGCACCCAATCGTTCGATAAAGTTTTCGAGTGCCGGTAGCGCGCGCGGCTTCAACGAGGCCAGGCCGGCGCCGCAATAGGTTCCATCGCGCAGTCGCGCCCAGGTGTGTGGAATGGTTGGGTAGCGCGCTTCGTGCGTGCGCCGTTCGATGCAGCCGTACCCGGCGTCGGGATCGATGGAAAGAACGCGATCCACGAAGTCGTCGACCGCCGCCGCCGTAAGCACCGGCAAGTCCGACGTGACGATGGCGACCGAATCGTCACCGGGCAAACCGGCTAATCCGTTGCGTAAGCTGTCGGTGATGCGTGGACCGTCCGGCCGTCGCTGGGATGCGAGCGCGAGCGCCGGCGAGCCGTGCATCGCAGGCGGAGCGACCACGCAAATCGATGCGATGCGCGACGACTCCGAAAGCGCGCGCAACACGCGCTCGACCAGCGTGATGCCTTCGATCTCGACAAACGCTTTATTGGGCACGTCCTGCAGCGCCGACACGGCGTCGGGCGGGCCGCCGGCCAGGACGACCGCGTTCATGGCTTTCAAGCCCGCCAGCGTTCGGCGGCCCGGAACGGCGCGACGATCCGGGTGAAATCGTCGCCCAATCGAACGGCGGCCGCGATCGTTTCGGCCCGCGCGCGATCGGGCGCGAGCGCGAATACGCAGGCACCCGATCCGGCCAACAACGGATTGCGCGAACCGGCCTCGCGCAGTGCGTCGAGCGCGCGCGCGATCGGCAGCGCTTCTTCGCAGACGACCGGTTGAAAATCGTTGCACAACAGCTCTTCGACGGCGCCGAAATCGCCGCGCTGCAGCGCCTCGCCTGCGGCGAGCGAGCGCGAGACGTTGCGCGGCCGCACGTCGCGCTGCAGCCGGTCGATGCGCGCGTACGCATCCGCCGTCGATACGGCCGCCGGTGGAGCGACGATCGTGACCCACCAGGGCGGAACGGCGCCGAGCGGCGTCACGCGCTCGCCGGTGCCTTCCACCAACGCGGCCGTTTCGCTCAGAAAAAACGGAACGTCGGAGCCGAGCGAGCGGGCCACCGCTAAAGCGTCGAACGGTTCGACCGGCCCGAGCCGGCCGGCAGCCGCCAACAAGAGAACGGTGGCGGCGTCGCTCGAGCCGCCGCCGAGACCAGCTTGCGTGGGAATCCGTTTTCGTAAATGCAGCGCGACGCGCGGGCCACCGAGCGCGCGAGCGGCCCGCACCACGAGATTGTCGTCGCCTGCTAAGTCCGGACGGTCGCACGAAAAAGTAAATTCTGCGGCGGGTTGGCACTCCAGCTCGTCACCGAATCCGAGCGGAACCATCACCGAGCGCACGCCATGATAGCCGTCCGGCCGGCGGGCCAGCACCTCGAGCGTCAGGTTGATTTTCGCCGGAGCGAGCGCTCGAGCCATCGCGGTCCCAAATCCTCGGCGCTCCAGCCTATTCCTCCGAGCGCGGTGCGTGGGGAGGCGCCGCAGTAGGGCATGCCGCAAAGGTATGGCCCGAATGGGTCCCAGCTACGACGCTCAGCGCAACGAGTTTTGCGCCTACGTGCTGCGCGAGTCGCAAACACCGTACGGCCTGTTGCTCGGCAACCTCAAAACGTTCGCGCAGTCGACGGCTAAGGGCGGCGTCCGCGGTCTGTGGGACGCCGACACGGATCAGATCATCTTCGGAATGCATCACATTGCCTACCGGCTGCGGGCGCCCGACAAGCCGCCGCAAACGCTGTTCCCGCATCAGTTCGAGCGCGAGCTCACGTTCTTACCGTACGCGCAAATTTCCGAGTTTACGCTGGCCGACCGCGTGCACGTAACCGAAGCGTTTTACGTTCCGCACGGTGGGCGTTTCTCGCGCTCGGTGTGTTTTGTGGTCGACGTCACCCTGTACAATCCCGGGCGCGAAGACGTCGACGTCGAGGTGTTCCCGTGGGCGATGTTGGTCGGGCAACGCTTTTACGGCGAGCCCGAACACGAGGTTCGCGCTTGGACCGACGGGCGGTTTATCTGCTCGAAAAATTTAGAAACCGGCGGCGAACGCTGGTGGGGCGGCTCGCGGAAACCCGAAGCCATCCAGCTGTCGTTACGCGAACAAGCGCTGCTCGAATCGATGCGTCGCTCGGGCCTCAAAAGCGATAGCAACGTCGCGCCGGCGCTCGACGACGTCACGCCCGAACAAGCCGAGCTGGTCAGCCGCCGCATCTTCGGCGCGTTCGAGTACGCGGTGCGCGTCGCACCCGGTGCGCGCGAATCGTTACGGTTAGCGGTCGTGTACCACAAGGACGGCATGGAGCACAGCCGCCCGGTGCTCGAATCGCTGCTCGACGACCCGCGCGTTCTGCACGATACGCAGCGCTACTTCGCCGAAAAATTGGGCGACGCGCGCTTTATGACGCCGTCGCCGCACATCAGCCGCGGCGTCGCCTGGGCCAAAGCCAATATGCTGCGCGTCGTCAAGGAATATCCGCACGGCTGGGGTTCGACCAACTCGCCTCCATCGGACATATTGGTGTCGCGCGATACGTCGTGGTTCGTTCACGGCTTCGATTATTTTTGGCCCGAGTTCAGCCGCAACGCGATCGAAGTCTTCAACCGCGCCATCGACCCAAGCGGTTTGATGGTCGAATACGTGCGCGGCGTCAGCGGCTATAAGACCGCCTACGATTTAAACATCAACGACGATACGCCGCTGCACGTGATCGCGATGCTGCATCATTACAACGCCACGCTCGACGACGAGTGGGTGAAGCGCAACCTCGAACTGGTGATCAAGCTGATCGACTACATGTTGACCCAGCGCGACGACCGCGGGTTTGATCTTCTGCACGGCAAAGGGTGTCGACATGTACGGCATCTCGTCGTGGCGCAACATCATTCCGTACTACACGCTCGACGGCGCGGTAACCGAGATCAACGCCGAAGCGGTCTACGCGCTCGAGGCGGCCGCGATGTTGTGTGCCGTTGCCGGTGACAACGACCATTGGCAAACGTACGTTACGCAAGCCCAAGAGCTGCGCGAAGCGATGATGGAGCATCTGTTCAACGACGACACACGGGCCTTCGTGCTGAACTACGATCAGGACGCAACTACCAGGACAACTTTACCGCCGACGAGATCTTCCCGGTGTTGTTCGGGGTCGCAGGTCCGCAAGAGCGGCGCGCGATTCTATCGCGGCTCAACGAGGCCGATTTCGTAACGCCGGTCGGATTACGAACGATCTCGACCGCCGACGCATGGTACTTTCCGTCGTACGGTTTCGGTTTGCTGGGCGGCGTTTGGCCCGATCTGACGTTGTGGTTTGCGGTCGCGCTGGCGCGCAACGGGATGACCGAGAGGCCGTGTCGTTTTTGAACGCGACTATGCGGCGATGGAAGGCGGCAGCCCGCGCAACACCGTTCCGGGCGAGTTCGCAGAATGGTTCGACGGCGGCTCGCTGAGCAATCGCGGCATGTACCTGTCGCCGTGGACGGGCGCCAAGTATTTGTGGGCCGTTGCGGAAACGGTCTGCGGCATGGACGGCTACCGAACCAGCGGGCGCCCGCATCTGGCGCCGCTGCGGCCAAAGGACTGGGACTGGGCCGCGGCCGCCCGCGTGCACTGGGGCGGCAAGCGGCGCACCTACGTGATCGACGCGTGCGTAAGCGACGTGATCTAGGCGACATGCCTGAGCTGTCGGCCGAGGAGCCGTTCACCGTGTATCTACGCCGGGCGCGACGTGAGCGACGAGGTGACGACCTCGCCGGTCGAGGTCGGAGCGGTGGCATTCGAGGACGAAGCCGGCGCGGTGCGGATCTTCGTCTGCAATATGCTGGACGCCGCGCGCGACGTGTCGCTCGAGTTCCGCGGCAGGTCACCGCGCGCCATCGACTGACGCCGGGCGGATGCGTCGAGATCCTGATCGGCAGCCCGGGCCTGGTCGACGCCATGTCGACCGCACAAGCCGCGTCGCCGCAGGCCCGACGAGGCCACGGCCAAACGTCCGGCCCGTGCCTAGCCGCCGTCCGCAGACGTCCGTCGCTCCTGGTCGCGGGAGCGGTGGTCTTGCTCGTCTCGATCCTGATCGGTCAGAAGCATGGGCGACCGCGTCCTGCTGCAGACCGAGCGCCGGATCGCCGATCGCGCGGCGGCGCGATCACGCCCGTGCCGCAGACGCAATCGCCAGCGCCAACGGCAACCTGCGCAACTGGAAGCGGCTCGCAGTCGTGTCGGTCGCGACCGACCCGGCCTTCCCCGACCCGCGCGTGACCCGCCGCAGCCGACGCCCACCCCCCGCCCTACGTCCGAAGCCGACCGCGCCCGACCCCGATCCCCGAGCCTCGCCGACACGCCCACCGCGCCGCACGACCCGAAGATCTCCGATCTGGCGCCAGAAGCCGATGCCGACGCGACCACGCCCCAGGGCGAACCGCGGCCGAACCGGCCGACCCTCTCGCTCCCAGGAGCGAGCCAACGTCGCGCCGGAGTCGAGCTCGACCCCCGCACGCTTCTAGATTGTCACCATAGTCCTGGTTGAACTCGGTTCGCGGCAGGACAATGGAGCGGATGAACGGACAGTCGCAGCAACAGACCGGAACCGAGACCGTCAAGCGCGGCCTCGCGCAGATGCTCAAGGGCGGCGTCATCATGGACGTGATGAACGCCGAGCAAGCCAAGGTCGCCGAAGAGGCCGGCGCGGTCGCCGTGATGGCGCTCGAGCGCATCCCCTCGCAGATCCGGGCCGAGGGCGGCGTCGCGCGCATGAGCCGATCCCGAAGATGATCGAGAACATCATGGAGGCCGTCACGATCCCGGTGATGGCCAAGGTGCGCATCGGACATTTCGCCGAGGCCCGCAAGTGCTGAAGCGCTCGGGGTCGACTACATCGACGAGTCCGAGGTGCTGACGCCGGCCGACGACAAGTACCATCTGAAAAAGCACGGCTACAAGGTGCCGTTCGTGTGCGGCGCGCGCGATCTGGGCGAGGCCCTGCGCCGGATCGCCGAAGGCGCCGCGATGATCCGCAGCAAGGGCGAGGCCGGCGTCGGGAAACATCGTCGAGGCCGTGCGCCACATGCGCGCGATCCGCGACGAGATCGCGCCTGCCTGTCGGTGATGCCCAAGGAAGAGCTGGTCGCCCGCGCGCGCGACCTGGGCGCGCCGCTGGAGCTGGTCGCCAGGTGGCGCGAAGCCAAGAAGCTGCCCGTCGTGCTGTTCTGCGCCGGCGGCGTGTCGACGCCGGCCGACGCCGCGCTGATGATGCAGCTGGGCGCCGAGGGCATCTTCGTCGGCAGCGGCATCTTCAAGTCGACCGACCCCAAGGCGTTCGCCCGCGCGATCGTCGATGCCACGACCCATGGCAGAACGCCGACGTCGTGCTCAAGGCGCACCAGCCGATCGCCGAGGGAGCCACGGCGATGCGCCGGGCTGCGACATCCGCACGACTGGCCGAATCGCAACTGCTTCGACGCCGCGGTAACTAACGAACTGGCGGCGCCCACCGTCGGCGTCCTCGCGCTGCAAGGCGACGTCGTCGAGCACGTCGCACGCGCTGGAGCGGCGGGTGCGCGCGCCGTCGAGGTGAAACGCCCGACGGTTAACTCGCCAGGTCGACGCGCTTGATCGTGCCCGGCGGCGAGTCGACCACGGTGATGAAGCTTGCTCGACCGCTTCGGCTTGGTCGGCCCGATCGTTGCGCGCGTCGCGCGACGGAATGCCGTTCTGGGGAACGTGCATGGGCATGATCGTCGCCGCGCGCGAGGTGGCCGACATCGAGCAGCCGTCGCTCGGCCTGCTCGACGTGACCGTTCGCCGCAACGCCTTCGGCCGCCAGAACGAATCGGCCGAAGTCCCGATCTGCCGATCGACGCGTCTCGGCGCGGAGCCGTTCCCCGCGATCTTCATACGCGCGCCCTGGATCGAGCGCACCGGCCCGAGCGTCGAAGACGCTCGCCGAACGCGACGGCCACGGCGTGATGGTGCGCGAGAGGCAACGTGCTCGGGCACGTCGTTTCATCCGGAGTTGACCGGCGACGACCGCGTGCACGCATATTTTCTTTCGATGATTCGGCGGCGAGACGACGTAGGGAAGGCTTCGAGCGCGGCGTAACACGTAGTCTCAAGATGACGCAGGGCCCAGCCTCCGAGGAACGCTCGCAAGGAGGTTTTGAAGGTCATATACCGCCGGTCGAGCCGTTGCTGACCGAGGTGATCGTCACGCTCTCTCTGGCCGCTCACGCATATCTTACCAGCCAAGACGAACGTGCCGTCGATCTGCCCGCGGCTGAAATCGCGATCGACGTCGCTGCCGCCGCCTTCGACCGAGTGAAAGAACGGCTGTCGCCCGACCAGCGTTTGGCGATCACGCAAATGCTGACCGAGACGCGCATGACGTTCGTGCGTAAACGAGACGCGTAGGCTTGGCTTGACGTGAGCGACGTACTCGTATTGAACTTCACGTACGAGGCGTTGAACGTCACGAGTTTCCAACGCGCCGTCAAGATGCTGTTTGCGGGTAAAGCCGAACTGCTGCACGGCCGCGACCGCACGATCGCTTCTACCACCTACGAAATGCGCATGCCGTCGATCATCCGAATGTTGTATTACATCCGCAGGCCGATGCAGAAAGTCGCGCTCACCAAGAAGAACGTGCTGATTCGCGACGATCACACGTGCCAATATTGCGGCATGCATGGCGAAAAACTCATGACGGTGGACCACGTGATACCCAAGAGCCGCGGCGGCCCGTTCGACCTGGGAAAACTTAGTGTGTGCGTGCATGCGTTGCAACAACCGCAAGAACAACCGCACGCCGGACGAATGCAATATCAAACTGACCCGTCGGCCGCGCCAGCCGAAATACATCCCGTGGATTCAAATCAAGCGCAACACCTTGCCGGACGAATGGGGCAAATTTTTGTTCTTGTATAACGTTTCCATCGACGAGCGTGTAGAAGTCTGACGCGCTGGGCGGTCGCCGCCGGCGTTCTCGTCGCGTTGGGATTCGCGTTGCGCGTCGCGCTGTATTTTCCGCTCGCCGCGTTTCCGATCGATTCCGACGGCGTTCTCGCCGGGCTGTGCGCGCTCGCCGTTCGCGGGGGGCAACATCCGGCATTTTTCCCCGGCGGATACCGTCTCGGTTCGGCCAGCTGTTACGTTACCGCCGCGTTTTTTGCGTTCGGCGGCGCGTCGCGAACGGCGTTGGCGTTAACCGGGCTGACGTGGGGCGCGCTGTATCTGGCGGCATCGGCGGCGTTCGCACGCGCCGCGCTCGGCGCGCGCGCCGCTTGTCCGGCGATTGCGCTCGCAGCTTTTCCCGCGGCGGCGTTTCTCACCGTAACCTACGTGCCGTGGGGATACGGCGAGATCGCGGCATCGTGCGCCGCGACGTTGTGGCTGGCGGTACTCGTACGCCGTCGCCAATCGACGTGGTTGGCTGCGGCGTTTGGTTTGAGTGCGGGGGCAGGCGTGTGGATGTCGCTGCAAACCGCGATGGTTACGTTGCCCGCGCTCGTTTGGATCGTGGCGCACCGGCGGCCGGCCGGTCGCGAATGGCTGGCCTGTGCCGGCGCCGCGTGTGGCGGCGCATTGCCGTGGCTCGTCGCCAACGTACGCGGCGGCTTTCCAACCTTCGCGCAAAAACTGGGTTGCCGTACCGGTATCCGGCGCCGCAGCGATCTGGTCCAACGCGGTGTGGTTTTTCACGTCGCCGCTTCCGCAACTCTTTGCGTACGGCGGAGCGCCGTCGATTTGGATCCCGCTCACCGCCGGGCTACTGTTGGCCATGGGCGCGCTCGTCGCTTCGCTGCGCGGCGACGTCGCGACGAGCGACGGTGCGTTGCGACCGCGCGAGCTGGCGTGGCTGTGCGCGGGTGTGGTGCTCGCAACGTTCTTGCTCGACGTCTGTTCGAGCGCCGGTTCGGTGCGGGGTTGGACGGTGCGCTACCTGGCGCCGCTGTACGTCGTCGCACCCGTAGCCTTCGCACTCGGCATCGACTTTTTGTGGCGGAGCCGTCTGCGCACGCTCGCGGTTGCCGCGATGGCGCTCTTAATTCTCCCGAACGTCGCGCTGTACGATTTGCCGGGCACGCCGGGTCGCGCGGCGTTGCGCGCGCAACTGGACGACGATCGCCGGATGCGCGTCTTCCTCAGCGCGCAGCACATCGGTCTCGTGTACGGCGATTATTTCGACGTTTATCACATTAACTTCGACGCGCACGGAACCGCGGCGGCGGTGCCGTCGATCCCGGCGCTCGACTATCTCGGGTATGGCGCGACGACGGTAGGTTCGCCGGTCGCATGGGCCGTCGTGCTGCCGCCCGGTGGCGAAATACGGCCGGGCGTCGTGCGGTTGAGCGGCGGCGGCCGGATCGAGCGCTTTGGCGGCACCCGCCTATTCGTTGCGACGCGTGCGAGCGGCGACGTCCCCGGATTGCTCGCGGCGTTGCGCCGAATGCGGTAAGAAAGCGCGCCAACGGCGGGGCGGACCGGCACCTTCGGCGTACTCGCTCAGGCGCAATGGAGTTGGATCAATCGAAGGCTCCCTACTTTCAAGCACTCCTCGACTACGTCGATTCGGGCGTGCTGCCGTTTCACACGCCGGGCCACGTTCAGGGCAACGGCATGGACCTCGCGTTTCGCGAGTTCGTTGGCGACAATATCTGCGCGATCGACCTGACGCCCATGCCCGGCATCGACGACCTGTTACAGCCGGTTGCGGCCATCAAGGAGGCGCAGCAACTCGCCGCGCTCGCATATGGCGCCGATAACACGTTTTTCCTGATCAACGGTTCGACCAGCGGCAATCAATGCATGATGATGACCGCCGTGAATCCGGGCGACAAGATCGCCGTGCCGCGCAACTCGCATAAGTCGATGCTGGGCGGATTGGTCATGAGCGGCGCGCATCCGATTTACATGCAGCCGGAAGTTGACGAAGAGCTGCACATGGACCATTGCGTCACGCCGGAAACGGTCGCTCGGACGCTCGAGGAGCATCCGGATCTCGTCGCCGTGTACGTCGTATCGCCCACCTACTACGGAGTGGCCGCCGATCTCGCCTCGATCGAACGGATCGTGCACGACGCGGGCAAGCTGCTCCTCGTCGACGAGGCATGGGGTCCGCATTTCCACTTTCATCCGGCGCTGCCGTTGTCGGCTACGCAAGCCGGAGCCGATCTGTGCATCAACTCGACGCACAAAATGCTGTCGGCATTCTCGCAGTGCGCCATGCTGCATCAAAAGGGTCCGCGCGTGCGGCTCGACCGGTTGAAATCCGTGCTCAAGATGTTCTTGTCGACCTCGCCCAATCTGCCGATGGTCGCATCGCTGGACGTCGCACGCAAGCAGATGGCGACCGAAGGCGGCGCCTTGCTATCGCGAACGATCGAGCTGGCCGAAGAAACGCGCCGCCGCATCAATCGCATCGAGGGGTTGTACTGCTTCGGAGAAGAGTTACAGGGACGCAAGGGCGTCTTCGATCTCGATCCTACGAAGATCGCGGTGACGGTGACCGGTTTGGGTTACACGGGTTACGAAGCGTCCGAAATTCTTCGCTACCGCTACAACATTCAGGTCGAGTTAGCCGATCTGTTCAACGTGGTGGCACTATTCACGATCGGCACCACGCGCGACGCCGCCGACCGCCTGGCCCTTGCGTTCGAGGAGATGGCGCGCGACGACCGTGCGGTGGATATGTATGCGCCCTCGGGCATTTTGGAGCGGCGCGTGAATCGCGGAAATTACCGTTTGCCGAAGATTCCGCTGATGCGCATGCTGCCGCGCGATGCGTTTCTGGCGGATACCGAATCGGTCGAGTTTCGCGAGTCGGCCGGACGCATCTGCGCCGAGACGATCTCGCCGTATCCGCCCGGCATTCCGGTGATCGCGCCGGGAGAAGAACTGAGCCGGGAGCTGGTCGATTATTTGCGGTTGGAGATGAAAGCCGGCGTGCGCATTCAAGGCCCGTACGACGACGAGCTGCGAACGATTCGAGTGGTGAAGGAGTAGCGGCGACCGCCGGGTAACGCCTCGAAAACACGTCACCGCGTGAGGGTCAGAAGTGGCCGTTCGAGCAGAATCGCTCTCCCCTAGCTGGGAGCTATCGCAGCTCCTCGATATTTTTCCGCTCGCAATCCGTCAAGCACTCGTTCGCCTCGGCAACGTCGATGAAATCATCGAGGTCGTGCTCGATTTGGGCCGGCCGCCCGAAGCGCGCTTCGAACACGATTTTACCTACCTGATCGACGCGGCCGTTACGCACGAAGACATCGCGCACGTCTGTTCGCGGATATCGGCCTTCGGCGCCGACAATCGGGCCGGCATCGAGCAGACGCTGCATCGCATCAGCGCGATTCGCAATCGCACCGGTAAGATCGTGGGGCTGACGTGTCGCGTCGGTCGCGCGGTGTACGGAACGATCGACATCTTGCTCGACGTACTGCGGAGCGGGCACTCGATCTGTTTGCTCGGCCGTCCGGGCGTCGGCAAAACCACGATGCTACGCGAGTGCGCGCGCATACTTTCCGAAGATCGTAAACGCGTGGTCATCGTCGACACATCGAACGAAATCGCCGGCGACAGCGACGTTCCGCATCCTGGCATCGGCCTGGCGCGGCGCATGCAGGTCGCCGATCCGGCGCTACAGCACGCCGTGATGATCGAGGCGGTCGAAAATCACATGCCGCAGGTCATCGTGATCGACGAGATCGGCACCGAAGCCGAAGCGCTAGCCGCGCGAACCATCGCCGAACGCGGCGTAACGCTGATCGGAACGGCGCACGGCCAGACGCTCGAAAACCTGTTGATGAATCCGACGCTGTCGGATTTGGTGGGCGGCATCAGCGCCGTGACGCTGTCGGACGAAGAAGCGCGCCGCCGCGGCACCCGCAAAACGGTGTTGGAACGCAAGGCGCCCCCACGTTCGACGTGGTCGTCGAAATTCACGATCGCGACCGTCTCGCGATTCACAAGAACGTGTCGGACGTGATCGACGGACTGTTGCGCGGGTATCAGCCGCAGCCGGAAATCCGCCAGCGTGAAGCCAGCGGCGCGGTAACCGTGCTACAAGAAGCCGACACGGAGACGATGCCGCAACTGTCGGAAGCGTACGCGGATCCGCGCGAAGGGGACGAACGCGACCGGCCGCTATCGATCTTTCCGTACGGCGTTTCGCGCAATAAAATCGAGCGCGCGATTCACAACTTACGCGTCAACGCCGCGATCGCGCGAACGTTCGACGACGCGGACGTAGTGCTGACGCTCAAAACGCTCGAACGCAAGCAGCAGCCTAAACTCAAGCAGATCGCATCCGACAACGTGCCGATCTATTCGATCAAGACGAACACCACCACGCAGATCCAAACGGCGCTGCGCGACGTGTTCAATCTCGGTTCGATCGACCAGGAAGACATCGCGCTGCGAGAAGCAGAGGAAGCCGTCTACCAAGTGCTGTTGACGAGCCAAGCCGTCGAGCTGTCGCCGCAGACGTCCTACGTTCGACGCGTGCAGCATCAACTGGCCGAACGTTACCGTTTGCAATCGCAGAGCACCGGACTCGAGCCGAACCGCCGCGTACGAAATTTTAAAAGCCCTTGAAATCTCGTTAGTGTTCCTGGCGTTCGAAGGGATCGAGGGCAGCGGCAAGAGCACGCTGCTCGCGTCGGTTGCGTCTGCGCTTTCGCAGCGTGGGCTCGATCCGTTGAGCACGCGGGAACCGGGCGGAACGCCGCTGGGCGATGCGGTGCGCGGAATTTTTCTGTCGCGTTCGTCGGCGATCGGCCCGATGGCCGAAGCGCTGTTGATCAATGCGGCGCGCGCTCAGCACGTGGCCGATGCGATCGCTCCGCGCTTGTTGGCCGGCGGCATCGTCTTGTGCGATCGCTACGTCGATTCCACGCTGGCGTATCAGGGGTACGGCCGTGGGCTCGCGCTCGACGTGTTACGCGCCATCTGCGACGCGGCCACCAGCGGATTGGCGCCGGATTGTACTTTCGTGCTGGATATTCCGGTCAACGTTTCGCGCGAACGGACGACCCAACGAGCGGGGACTATCGACCGGGTCGAAGCCGAGGACGACGCATTTCACCAGCGCGTGCGGCAAGGATTTCTAGCTCTGGCCGCGCAGCCGGGTCGCGTGTTGTTGGATGGACGGTTGGCGCCGGCGCAGTTGCTCGAGCAAACGTTAACCGTGGTGCGCGAGCGATTCGGTGACGCATCGTGAGCGCCACTCGCTTCGACGTTGCCGGCGCCGCCGCGCCGAAACGCTTTTTCGAAACGCTGCCGCGCGAGAAAATGGCGCACGGGTATCTGTTCGTCGGTCCGGCGGGGGCCGGTAAGAAAACGTTCGCGCGGCGTTTGGCGCAGTCGCTGCTGTGCGAATCGCCTGGAACGGCGGCTGCCGCCGGATACGATGGAACGTGCCGCTCGTGCGTGTTGTTCCAATCCGGCGACGACACTCGCCATCCCGACTTTTTCGAACACACGGGTGCTTTGCCTATTGGCGACGATGACGCGTCGTCGGCTTTTCACGACGTCGGGGGCCTGTCCTCACGAGATATTGTGCGCCAACTGGCGTTGCAATCGTATGTAGGCGGCCGCCGCGTGCTGTTGATGGGCGATGCGGCCTTCGCCGGCGATCCGGCGGCCAACGCGCTGCTCAAAATTCTCGAGGAACCGCCTATCGCGGTCACCGTCGTATTGACGACGTCGGCGCCCGATTCGCTGCTTCCGACGATCCGCTCGCGTCTGGTCGAAATAGCGTTTCCCCCGATGAATGCGGAAGACATTGCCGGCATTCTACGCGCAAACGGTCACGACGAAGCACAAGCGCGCCGTGCGGCCGCGTTGGCCGGAGGAAATGCGACCCGCGCGCTGGCCATGCTCGCCGGTGAGGATTCGCTGCGCGAAACCGTGGCAGCTTGGTTTTTTGCCGGTGCGCGCGGCGTGGCGACTTCGTCGCAGTGGGCGACGCGCGAGACGCTGGGAGAAGGCTTGGATCTCGTGAAATCGCTGGCGCGCGACTGGATCGCTTCGGGAACGCTGGGCGTGGCGGCCCAACCGTTGGCTCCAGATTACGCGAAGGCGATTGCCGAGCTGCGGCCGCTGGATCGGAACGCGGCGTCCCGGCTGTTACAAAAACTCGACGACGTCCATCGCATGTCGCAAACCAACGTCACGCCGGCGTTGGCGGCCGACATCGTTCGAATGGCCTTGGCTCCGGGCGAGTTTACCACGAGCGGCTAGACGCGACGTCGTCGTATTGTTTCGCGAACGGAAACGCTAAGTACGACAGCGCTAAGGCCTTGGCGACGGCGGTGATGAGTTGTCCGGCCAGCGGCGGCACGTGAACCAACAGAAACAACAAACCCCATTGCACGGCGATGTAGTACACGCCGATGAAGATGAGCGCGAGCACGAGCGAGCCGAGCGGGTTGGCACGAACGGCACGAAATGAGGCCGTAAGCGCGAGCGCTCCCGGCATTGCGCCGATGGCTGCAGCCGGCATCGTGTAGATCAAGAAAAAAGCCGCGACGGCTCCGAGCAGCAACTGCAATATTACGTCGATAAAACTCCCGACCAATTGTGCCGCCCATACCACGAACTGAAAACCGATGGCCGCGAGCGCGATGCTGCCGAATTTCGCGCGCGACTCGTCCCACGCGTCGTCGAACGAACCGCGCCGGCCTCGCCAGACGTTACCGGCCTGCACGATTGCCACGCCGAACGCCCACAAATACACGAGTTGCGAGAGGTTTTGAAAAATGCCGCTGCCGCCGCCGCCCAACGGATCGGTGAACAGCGTCGAGAGGCGGTCGAACAAGACGTCGACTACCGCTGCCAGTAACGGCACGGCGAGGATCGACAGATGACGCGCCAGCAATGGAAAGGCGCGCAGGTACATCAAGACGTCAACCGAGCCGATCTTACGCACGGGATTTCCCTTTTATCAGAGTCGCGCGTTGTCGAGCGCGTGGTGACAGCTGCAGTCGGCGTCCACTTGGATGCGCCCGATGATTTCGGCCAACGCTCCTCGCAAGCGCTCGTTATTGCGCTCGAACGTCTCGACCACCGATTGCACCGACACCGGCGGGATGCCCTCGAGACCGACGTCGTAATCCGTGATCAGCGACACGTTCACGTAGCACATCTCTAGTTCGCGCGCCAAGTAACTTTCGGGATATTGCGTCATGTTGATGACTTGCCAGCCCTGGCTCTGATACCACTTCGACTCGGCGCGGGTCGAGAAGCGCGGACCGGAAATGACCACGACGGTTCCGCGTTCGTGCGTTTCGATGCCGCAAGCGCGCAGCGCATCGACGGCCAGCGGACGCAACGTCGGGCAATACGGATCGGCGAACGAAACGTGCGTCGTCGGCGGCCCGTCGTAAAACGTGTCGCGCCTTCCGCTCGTGCGGTCAACGAGTTGATCGCAAACCACCATCGATCCGGGCGCGACGTCGCGATCGAGCGACCCGGAAGCGGTCGGTCCCAGGATCCAGCGTACCCCGAGTTTTTTCATGGCGTAGACGTTTGCACGATAGTTCACCGCATGCGGCGGAAAGCGATGGTGTGCTCCGTGACGGGCTAAAAAGGCGACGCGCTTTCCGCCGATCGTACCGATCGAAATGCGATCGCTGGTTGCGCCGTACGGCGTTTCGATCCACGCTTCGCGCGTGTCGTCCATCAGCGAATAGAAACCGGAACCACCAAACACGCCGATGTCGGCGCTCAACGCTTCGTTCATGCACTCCCGTACGGCGCTCGGCGCCGTCGGCGGTGTTCGAGGTGGCGCCGTCGTCCCCTCGAACGCTGGCGCCCATGCGCCGCTACGTGTGGGCCGTACTCGCCTTGCTCGCCGCCGGGTGTTCGGCACGATCGACGCCGGCCGAGGCCGGACGCCGGCCCTGGACGGTTCCGCACGTTCTTCGGATCGGAATTGCGAGCGATCCCGATCGCTTAAATCCGTACCTTTCCGAGATGGACGTGAGTTACGACATCGCGTCGCTGGTGTATTCGTATCTCACCATCGCCGACGCGCGCGGTCGCTTGATGGGCGATCTGGCGCTGACGGTTCCGACGCGTGGTAACGGAGGCATATCACCCGACGGCCGCACCTACGTATACCGTTTGCGCCATAACGTCGTTTGGCACGACGGTGCGCCGTTCACCTCCGCCGACGTCGTCGCATCCTGGCGTGCCGTGATGGATCCGCGTAACGATACGTTCGAGCGCGAAGGGTACGACGAAGTCACTTCGATTCGAACGCTCGGCCCGTATGCCGTCGCCGTTCGCCTGCGGCGTCGATACCCGCCGTTCGTGTCGCGCTTTTTCGCACCGCTGCAAGAAGGCGGCAAACCGATCTTGCCGGCGCACGTGCTGCAGCGCGAACGCAGTTTCAACGCCGGGCCGCTCTCGAGCGCGCCGGTCGGAACCGGACCGTTTCGTTTCGTGTCTTGGGCGCGCGGCGATCGCATCGTGCTCGAGCGTTTCGACCGCTACTTTAAAGGGCGGCCGAAGCTGCAACGCATCGAGCTGGCCGTCGTTCCCAACGACCGTTCGCTGGCGCTCGCGCTGCAGACGCACCGCGTTCAACCTCATCGCCGCGGCTTCTCCCGCACTGTTGCCGGAATATCGCAGCGCAGCGGGCACGATCGTTTCGACCGCGCCGTGGAACTCGCAAGGAGCGCTGTTTGCGAACTCGTCGAAGCCGGCGCTACGCGACGCGCGCGTTCGCCGTGCGATCGCCGACTCGATACCGTACGACGAGATACTGCGCGACGTCGCCGGTGGATCGTTCCGTCCGGCACGCGACAGCCTGCCGCCCACGGCGATCGGGTACCGGGCGTTCGCGGCACGCACGCAGCGGCTCGCAAATGCCGCTCGCGAGCTGGACGCGGCCGGATGGCGCATAGGCTCCGACGGAACGCGCCGTCGCGGCGGAGCCCGGCTCGAGCTGACGTTGGCCACGATCGCCGGCAACGCGCAGTTCGAACGCATCGCACTGCTGGTTCAAGCATCGCTACGCCGTGCCGGCATCGATCTCGCGATCCGCACGTATGCGTACGATACGATTTTCGCCGCGCCGGCCGGGCCGATTTACGGTGGAACGTACGACTTGGCGCTCTATGCCAACACGCTCAACTGGGATCCGGACATCTATAACTTCGTCGCGTGCGACCGCTGGTATCCGCGCGGTCAAAACATCTTTCGGTATTGCAATCCGCATCTCGACCAACTCGAGCGCGCCGGCCTGCAAACCGACGACGTCGCACGCCGGGCGGCGATCTATCGCGCGGCCGGCCGCATCATCTGGGACGACGTCGCCTACGTTCCGCTCTACGAATCGGACCGCATCGTGGTGCGATCCTCAGATTTGCGCGGGTATCTGCCCAACCCGACGGCGACGCCGTGGTGGAACGCCTGGCGCTGGGATATATAAACGGCCGCTTAGCGGTTGAAGTCGGACGGTTTCAAGTCGTCGAGAAACTTCTTGAAGCGTACCATTTCGTTGTCGTTGATCGGACGCTTGTCCGAGTTGGCTTCTTCTAAGACGATCTTGTCGGACACGAAGATCGGCGCTTGCGCCCGAAGGGCCAGCGCGATGCCGTCCGACGGACGTGCGTCGATCTCGGACAGCTCGCCGTCCGCGCGCACCACTAACTTCGCGAAGAACGTGGCGTCTTTGATATCGTGAATGACGACTTGTTCGAGCCGGGCGTCGAGCGTTTCGAGAATGCTGCGCATCAAGTCGTGCGACAACGGCCTCGGAACCGGAGCGCCTTCGAGCGCGAGTGCGATCGCGGTCGCCTCGAATGGCCCGATCAGAATTGGAAGATAGTGCGCGCCGTCCATGTCTTTCAGGATTACGACGGGATCATGGGTTAGGAGGTCGATTCCCAGCTTGTTGACCTTCATTTGTCGCATACGCGACGTATCCGACAAGCGCGCGACGAGCGCCTCCAATCTCGCCCGGAGTGAAATCCGGTAGGTCGGCTTACACGAGCGGCCGAACGGAGGGCGGTCCAATATGGCTCTTTCGTGCGGAATCGTCGGGTTGCCCAACGTCGGCAAATCCACCATCTTCAACGCGCTTACTCGCTCGGCGCAAGCGCTCGCGGCGAACTATCCGTTTGCGACGATCGAACCCAATGTCGGTGAGGTCGCCGTTCCGGACGAACGTTTGACGCAGCTCGAGCGGCTCGTTTCGGCGCGAAAAGTCGTGCCGGCGACCGTTCGTTTTGTTGACATCGCAGGCTTGGTTCGTGGCGCGAGTTCGGGCGAGGGCCTCGGCAACGCGTTCCTCAGCCACGTTCGCGAGACGGATGCGATCGCGATGGTCGTGCGGTGCTTCGAAGACGATAACGTGACGCACGTCGAGGGCCATCCGGATCCGCAGCGCGACATCGAGATCATCGAGATCGAATTGGCGCTGGCCGACCTGGATTCGATGCAGCGCCGCGTTACGAAGATGGAACGCGAAGCGCGCAACGACGTGAAAGCCAGAGCGCGCGTCGAGGCAGCTAAACGGCTCGTCGGGGCGCTCGAGGCCGGTACTCCGGCCCGCTCCTTCGCACAGGGTTCGGTCGAGCGCGAGATCGCGCAAGAGGCTTTTCTGCTGACCGCAAAGCCGCTAGTCTACGTTGCCAACGTCGATGAGTCGCAGGCAGTTCGACGGCTCGGGCCCCGCGATCGAGGCGGTGCGCCGGCGAGCCGAGGCCGAGGGCGGCCACGTGGTCGTACTTTCGGGAAAGGTCGAAGCCGAACTGGCCGGTCTCACCGAAGAAGAAGCCGCCGCATTTCGCGCCGAGCTGGGGATGCATCGAAGCGGCCTGGACGAGCTGGCCGCCGCGGCCTACGACGTTTTGGGCTTGATGACGTTTCTCACGGCGGGCGAGAAAGAGGTTCGCGCTTGGACGATCCCGCGCGGCACCAAAGCCCCCGAGGCCGCGGGTCGGATCCACGGCGACATCGAGCGTGGGTTTATTCGTGCCGAAATCGTTTCGTACGACGACTACGTGGAATATCGAACGATGGACGCTATGCGAGCAGCCGGGCGGATTCGCAGCGAGGGTCGCGAGTACGTGATGCGTGAGGGCGACGTCGTGAACTTCCGATTTAATGTGTGAACAGGTCGTCCTCGTGTTCGAATCTAAGTGAGTTGTGTTGGAGGCTTATAACTGATTATGGCGACGCCCACGCGTGAGGTTTCGGTTTTCGGCGATGCTATCGCCTACTTTATGGAGGCGGCGGATCTCCTCGAACTCGACGCCGGAATGCGGCGGATTCTCACCATCCCAGCTCGGCAAATCATCTTCGCAATCCCGTTTCAACGCGATTCCGGCGAGTTCGAAGTGTACACCGGATATCGCGTGCAATTCAGCTTCGCGCGCGGCCCTGCAAAGGGCGGCATTCGTTACCATCCGGGCGTAACGCTCGATGAAGTTACGGCTCTTGCGTTTTGGATGACGTGGAAGTGCGCCGTCGTCGATCTGCCGTTCGGCGGCGGTAAAGGCGGAGTCACCTGCGACCCGAGCACGCTCTCGATGAACGAACTCGAGCGCATCACTCGTCGCTACGCGGCCGAACTGGTCGAAGTTGTGGGACCCGATAAGGACGTACCGGCACCCGATGTCAACACGACCCCGCAAATCATGGCGTGGTTCATGGACACCTACTCGATGCACGTTCGACAGAATACGCCCGGCGTCGTAACCGGGAAGCCGATCGAAATCGGCGGCTCGCGCGGCCGCGTCGAAGCCACCGGCCGCGGCGTCACGATCTGCGCGCTCGACGAGATGAATGAGATCGGTTTGCGTCCGGAAGAAGCGCGCATCGCCATTCAAGGTTTCGGAAACGTCGGCCGCTATGCGGCTAAGCTGTTCGAGGAGCGTGGCTGCAAGGTCGTCGGTATATCCGACGTTACCGGCGCGTACTACAACGCAGACGGGATTTACGTCGGCGGGGCGATGGCGCACGTCGCCCAGCACGGTACGCTCGAAGGTTTTAAGGGCGGCGATAAAATCACCAACGCCGAGCTGCTTGCCAGCGAGTGCGACGTGCTCGTTCCCGCCGCGCTAGAAAAGGTGTTCACCGCCGAAACGGCTCCCAAGGTAAAGGCCAGGCTGATCGTCGAGGGTGCCAACGGCCCGACGACGCCCGAAGCCGACCGGATATTCAAGGAGAAAGGCATCACCGTCATTCCCGATATCATGGCGAATGCCGGCGGCGTTACCGTCTCGTACTTCGAGTGGGTGCAAGACCGAATGGGATTCTTCTGGCGCGAGAGCGAGGTCAATCAGCGCCTGGAAGAAGCCTTGTTGGAAAACTTGCACGCGGTTCGCGCCATCGCGAGCTCGCGCAACGCGACGCTGCGCACCGCCGCCTACACGCTGGCGATCGACCGGGTCGTCAAAGCCCTCAAGCTGCGCGGTATCTACGCCTAAACGCTAAACCCAATAGAGAGCCTCGCGAGAGGCTCTCTACAAGAAGCTAAAGAGCGGGTAAGGATCGGGATAGCAATAGCGCGGATTGCCGCACTGAGTACCGCCGTACACCGCCTTAACGTTAACCGGTGGTATCTTCGTGCCATAATGCCGGTTGATTGTGTCGATGAAATCGGAAGCAAGCAGCGCGTAACCGGTGTTCGACGGATGTAAGCCGTCGAAGCTCACGAGCCCGCTTCCGAAACCGAGCCCGCAGCATTGCGGCCCGTTAGCGATGTGACTCGCCCTCCGGAAGTAGGGATTTGTCGGGTCTCCGCTCGCGACGCCGTCGAAGAACGCCGTAACGTTGACCAGTGGCGTTTGCGTCTTTGTTGCGGCCTGATTGAGACCGGTGTTGATGGTGTTGTTCAACGCTTGGACCTTTGCGGCAAACTCCGGCGTTATGTAGTACATCCCGAGCCCACTTCCAGGCTTTCCGTTATCGAAATCCGGCAGGTTCGGCTTTCCCGGATTTTTAGACGGGTGAGCGACAGAATATAGAAGAGCCGCGAACGTACCCTGCAGGGTGAGGTAGCCGCACGGTTTCGTCAAGCTTCCGGGCGTGCAGCCGTCTGGGGTCGCAAGATGATATTTTTCGGTTACCGTGCGCGCCACGTATTGACCCGCTTGAAAGTTGCTCGTGATTTTTTCCCAAACGCAGAAGACGTAGGTCTGCGAAGTTATTCCAAACCCCGGACAAACTTTATTCTCATATTGCGGTATCGCGGTCCGCATAAAGTATGGCGTAAACAAAATGTTTGGAATGTTCGCGGTTACGACGCGGGCGCCGCTCTTCTTAAGCGTGTTTATGGTCGTTTCGAGATCTCCGGACACCTGTCCGACGGTGTTGTCGCCACCGACAAAGCGTCCGCCGGAACCCATATACTTAAGAACGTCGTTCGCTCCAAGCCACACAATGGCGAGCGACGGCTTGAGCTTCACGGCCGCGGCCGTCATCGTAAGGTTAGGACCCATGCCGCGGAAGCCGCGCAATACGGGCCAGAACGTGCTCGCCTCTTGATCGACGACGGCGGCGAGTTCGCCGAGAATTCCCGGAAGCGGTTCGCACGTGGTCGATTGCGGTTGCGTCAACGTGTTGGCCTCGTGCAGGCTGATTCCGGGGACCGCCAGATCACGAATCATAGTCGAACCCGGGTTCATTCTGACGAGCCTGCTGCTCTCGAGCAGGTAGCCATCTGCGTTGAACCCATTGTCGTATTTGCACGGGTCAGCTTTGAACATGTTAAAGCCGGGCGGCTGCAGGTCAGGAATTACCTGGTTATTGATTCCAGGACCCGCGATCAGCGGCAGCGGGCTCTTGGCAGGGTCGAATTCGCGCGCGATTGCTTGATCTAAAGGCAAGCCCGAAGCTTGCTCATCGACGAGTGCCCAAAATCCGTTTTCTTGCGTCGGCGGTATGAAGCCCTGATGCGTGAGCGGATTGACGACATCGGCTTGCCCGAGCATACCGTCGGCTTGATAGCCCGCCGTCAAACTGTCGCCCACACCGACGATGTTCGCCAGAATCGGGTTGACGTTGCGCGGTTTGACCTGGGTGGCTCCGTTGGTAACGGGCAACGCGCTGGTCGTACCCGAAGGCGAACTGCAGGCAGCCACCGCGCACAGTGCGGCAAGCGATAGAATACGTCGTACGGTTGGGGAGATCGTCATCGTGAGCCTCGAAGCTTAGAGTGGGAAATAGCCCGGCGAACCGATGCCGAACTGAAGTTGCAACTGCGTCGCTTTGAATCCGCCGACGACCGGCGCGCAGACCGCGGTCGTCTCACATTTGATCGCTTGAATGCCGTAGGAGCCGAGGTTGGTCGAACCACCGCTATTCAAAACGAGCTGTACGAAACCGTATTTCTCGATACGTTGCGAAATGCCGAGGAAGTACGCGATCAAGTGCTCGGGATATTGGTCGGTCGGCAGGTAGTCGCGCGCGCTTTGCGGCTCGAAAAAGAGTTTGGTTCCGCGCCTCGGCGTGTACTCCATATAGAGTACGAGCGGCGTCTGCATGCTGTTGACGGTGTTGGCCCCGGCGGTGTGCACCAGCCACTGAGCCGCGACCGTAAACGTCATGAATACTTTCGGAGTCTTCATGAACGGTAGCGTTACCGCGACGGCTTTATATTGCGCGCTGCGGGTTGGAACCGTCGTGTAGACTTGGCCGCCCGGCGGATTGACGGCGAATGGGACGACGTCGTTATCCGCGGTTCCCGACTCTTGCACCACACCGCTACGCGCGACATACGACGGCGAGATAACGATCGGGATCGGCTTCTCTTTATTTCCAAACACGAAGAGCTTCTGCAACATAAAAACGCCGAACGTATCTTTGGTGCCGACCGCGACGTTTTGCCCGGCGCCTGGGCCACATTTATTTCCGCCGCTCAAATCGGCGCAACCAACTGGATTCCGGAAACCGGCCAAATAGACCGGCACTTGCCCCGAGTTGAAGCCTTGCGGCCAATGCTGGAGCTGGAACATGCTGGCGACGACGCGCGTGTAGTCGTCGAACTCGTACAATATCGACGCGTCCATGCCACCCATGAGCCATCGTTTACCGAAGTCACCGGTGTTGCCGTACGGATACGCGACCGTAAGATCGGCGAAGTAATCGATACCTTTGTCGCCCATCGAGATTTTGATTGGATGCTGGCTTACCGGTGGCACCTGTGCGACCGTGTTATCCGGGAGCAGGCTCCATTTTAGTGCGCCCGGCGATGCCTCGGGCTGCGCCGATTGCCGGCGTTGCGCGGCGGCTTCGGCTGCGCGCCGCTTTGCGGCTTCGTCCAGCGCGTGTTCGAGTGCCTGATTGGCCGGTCCGACGATCGAGCTTTCATACACGTCGTCGATGCCGTCGGCGCGCGCCGGAACGTAGGCAAATATTGCGGTCGACGGCGACCAAGCCGGCGGTAACGCGAGAAAGCAACACGGGCATGCGCATCGGGCGGAGGTTGCGTCCGTGCCGCTAAAAACCTTTCACCGAGGCAGGCGCGCGCCCGCCTCGACGAACGCTAGTTTTGTTTTCTAAACATTTGTCGCTATTTGCGTCGAGCCCGAAGCGTCGGCTCCGGCAAGTGCGGGGCCGTTACGGTGCGGCGGGTTCCCTCGCAACTCCAGCGACTTGATGATGACGTAGAGCACGGGCGTGATCGCCAGATTCAGGAACGTCGATACCAACATACCGCCGAACACGACGGTGCCCAACGAATGGCGGGCCGCGTTGCCGGCGCCCGACGCAAACACGAGCGGCGTTACGGCCACCACGAATGCGATCGAGGTCATCAGAATCGGGCGCAACCGCGTTTGGGCCGCGCGCATTGCCGCTTGGACGATGGTGGCGCCCTCGCGCAATTGCTGGTTGGCGAATTCCACGATAAGAATTGCGCTCTTACTTGCCAAGCCGATCAACATGACGTAACCCACCTGCGCGTACGCATCCTGAGCGAGTGACGGGTCGAATAGAAACGGGATCGGGAAATGGCGCAGATTCATGAAGCCGAGCGCGCCGAACAGTGCGGCCGGCACGGCGAGCAGCACGATCAGCGGATCGATGAAGCTTTCGTATTGCGCCGACAGCACGAGGTAGACGAAGACGAGTCCCAGCGCGAAGATCAGGACCGCCAACGGTCCGGCTGCGATCTGGTCGAGCTGCAAACCGGTCCACTCATAGCTGACGCCCTGCGGCATCACTTTGGCGGCGATGTCTTCCATGGCGGTGATCGCTTCGCCCGAACTGTGGCCGGGCGCCGAGTTACCCTGCATTTCGATGTTGCGATACAGGTTGTAGTGGGTGATGACCGGCGGGCCGTTGACGACCTTTAACTTCATCAGGGCGCTGATCGGCGTCATCACGACGCCGGTGGCCGTAGTCTGCGTCGTTCCGTACCCCGGCGGCGGCGTGGCGAACGGATTGGTGCCGGTGGGAATATTGGGCGATTGCGAGCCCGAGTGCACGTAGATCTGCTGCAACGACGCGATGTCGTTTCGGAATTGTGCGTCGGCCTGAATGTCGACTTGCCAGGCACGGTTCAGGTATGTGAAGTTGTTGACGTACAGCGAACCCAGCTCGACTTCCATCGTCTGGAAAATATCGTTGAGCGAGATGCCGATGGCTTTGGCCTTATTTCGGTTGACATTGACTTGCACTTGCGGCGAGTTGTTGCGGAACTGCGTGAAGACGCCGGTGAGCCGCGGGTCTTTGGCGGCCGTTCCCATCACTTGGTATGCCAGAAGCATCAGCTTGTCGAGGCCGACGTTGCCGCGATCTTCCAATTCGAACTGGAAGCCGCCGACGGTACCGACGCCATTGATCGCGGGCGGATTGAAGCCGAAGATCTGCGCCTGCGGAATCTGCATGTAGAACGTGCCGTTAAGCCGTTGCAGCACCGACTGAACGGTATGGTCGCACGGCTGCAAGCGTTAGCGCCGAGACGAACGAGCACTTACGGTCGCCCCACGGTTTGAGCAAGGCGAACATGATACCGCGGTTGGGCGCCGCACCGCTGAAGCTGAAGCCGCCCACGTCGAAGAGATGCGCGACCTCGGGCTGTGCCAGAATGATTTTTTCGGCACGTTTGCTGACGGCTTGTTCGGCCTGCAGCGACATGCCCTCTGGGCCCTTGCAACAGGATGATGAAATAGCCTTGGTCTTCGTCCGGGATAAACGCTTGCGGCGTGCTGACGAACATAAATCCGGTGAAGGCCAGTGCCAGCGCGAACGCGCCGGCTACGAACCAGCGAAACCGGAACGCGCGCGGCAGCTGGCGCGCGTACCACTCGCGAAAACGATGAAGACCGTGGTTGAACCAGCGGAAGAAGACGAAGTTCGATTCGGATTCGCCCTTAAGCAAGCGCGCGGACAGCACGGGAGCGAGGGTGAGCGCTTGGAACAACGAGATGGTGATCGCCGCGGCGATCGTCAACGCGAACTGCTTGTACAACTGGCCGGTGGTGCCCGGGAAGAAGCCGACCGGAATGAACACCGCGAGCAAAACCAGCGACGATGCGACGACGGCGCTCTGGATTTCTCGCATGGCTTCGGCCGCGCTTTCGAGCGGACTCTTCTTGCCTCTATTCATCTCGATGTGACGTGCGATGTTCTCAATGACGACGATCGCGTCGTCGACCACCAGTCCGGTGGCCAAAGTCAACCCGAATAACGTAATCGTATTGATCGAGAAGCCGAAAATCTTCATCACGAAGAACGTGCCGACCAGCGAGACTGGAATCGTTATAGCCGGGATCAGCGTCGACTTGGGATCTTGCAAGAAGACGTAGATGACCAACACCACCAAGAAGATCGACAAGAGTAGCGTGATCACGACTTCTCTGATCGACTCTTGCACGAAGGTTGTGGTGCTGAACGCGACCGTCCAGTGAACGCCGGGCGGGAACGCTTTCGCCAGCTGATTCATCTGCGCGAGGGTAGCTTTCGAAACGTCCAGCGCGTTGGCGGTGGGATACTGTTGCACGCCGAGACCGACGACCTTCGATTCGCCGTCGAACCGCAGCGCGCTCGAATAGTCTTGCGCCCCGAGTTCCACGCGGCCCACGTCGCGGAGGCGGGTGTAACCGCCGTTGAGATTCTGCCGCAAAATGATGTTGGAGAACTCTTCGGGCGTGGACAGCTGCGTCACCGCGTTGACGGTGTAGGTGTGCGCCTGCGTCGGCGGCTGCGGGGGCGAACCGATGCTGCCCACACCGATGGCGACGTTCTGCTCCTGCAACGAACCTATCACGTCGCCCACGTCGAGCCCCTGTTGCGCGAGCGCGACCGGGTTGAGCCAGATGCGCATGGCGTACTGGCGCTGGCCGAAGATGCGGATGCCGGAGACGCCGGACACGCGCGAGAGATTGTTGACGATGTTCAGCTGCGCGTAGTTGCTCAGTTGCAGCGTATCGATATCTTTGTTGTCGGACGTCAGCGCGATGCCCATGACGAACGTGCCGGCGTTCTTCGAGACCGTGATGCCGAGTTGTTGAACGCTGGCCGGCAACTGTCCGAGCGCCGTCTGCGCCGCGTTCTGAACGTCGGCGGCGGCGATGTCGAGATTGGTTTCCAGCGTGAACGTCAGCGTGATCGTCGAGATGCCCTGCGCGCTGGTTGACGAGATATACCGCAGCCCTTGCACCGTATTCACGGCTTGTTCGATCGGGGTCGTCACCTGCGCCTCAACCGCCTGAGGACTGGCACCCACGTAGGTCGCCGAGACGGTGACGACCGGGGGTGCGATTTGCGGATATTGCGCGATCGGCAGCACCGGGATGACGACGCCGCCGCCGATCAGGATAATCAGCGAGCAAACGACGGCCAACACCGGGCGCGTCAGGAACATCTTGGTCACGATACGGTTAAAAAACCCTTAGACGCCCCGGGTTGCGCGTCGGAGAAAACTATTCTGAAGAAGCGTTTTTCAGGCGGGAAATGCTTGCTCGGCGTGATAGGAGCTGCGCGAAAGCGGGCTGGAGACCACCTGATGGAAGCCCTTGCCGCGCGCCAGCAGCCCGTAGGCTTCGAATTCCTCGGGCGTTACGAAGGCGTAGACCGGCAAATGCCGTTTGCTCGGCTGCAGATACTGGCCCATCGTAAAAATATCGACGCCGGCGGAGCGGGCATCGTCCATAGCGGCCTCGACCTCGCTGGCCGTTTCGCCGAGTCCAAGCATCAACGACGTTTTGGTGAAGTGCTGCGGAGCGCGGCTCTTGGCATACGACAACACGCGCAACGATTGATCGTACCCCGCGCGCTTATCGCGCACCGAGGGCGTGAGCCGGCGAACCGTCTCCAGGTTGTGCGCGAAGACGTCGGGCTCGGCATCCATCACGATATCGAGCGCTCGAAGATCGCCGCGATAATCGCCGCTCAGGATTTCGACCTTCGATCCGGGCACGCGAGCGTGAATCTCGCGTACCGTGTTGGCGAAAATCAGCGCCCCGCCGTCGGCCAGATCGTCGCGGTCAACGGCCGTCAGCACCAAATAGCGCCACCCGAGATCGCGCACCGCATCGGCCACTCGCACCGGCTCGAGCCAATCCACTTCGCCGCGCGGATTTCCGGTCTTTACGTTGCAGAAGCGGCAGCCGCGCGTACACGTGTCGCCAAGAATCATGATCGTCGCCGTTCCGGCGCCCCAACACTCGGCCAGATTCGGGCACGCCGCTTCCTTGCACACCGTATGAAGCGAGAGTCCGGCAACCTTGGCCTTGACCCGCTCGTACTCTTCGCCGGCCGGAAGCGAGACCTTCAGCCACGCCGGCTTGCGAACGCGCGCGGGTGGGGCGGCCGTCAGGAGATCGATTTCGATAGCCATGTCGTTAGCTGGCCATCGCCGTTTCGTACGGTTCGAAACGTACGTCGAACGTGCGGGACAGTTCTTCGAGCAGCACGCGTTTGGCAGCGGGGATCGAGACCGGCATGGCGCTCTCGCGGGCCAGCGAGGTAATCCCGCGCCCCGGAAGGCCGCAAGGAACGATCAGCCGGTCGTAATCTAGGTCGGTCGTCACGTTGAACGCGATGCCGTGCAGCGAAGTCATTTCCCGAATCGCCAGGCCGATCGCACAGATCTGATTGGGGCCGACCCAAACGCCGGCATGTTCGCTCCAGCGTTCGGCTTTCACGCCGAAGCGCTCGCAGGCGTCGATCGCCGCGCCCTCGAGCGCGCGGACGAGCGGCACGACTTCGCGGAAGCGTTCGAGACGGCGAATTGGATAAACGACCAACTGTCCCGGTCCGTGATACGTTACGTCGCCTCCGCGTTCGATCGTCACCACATCGATGCCGCGTCGCGCCAGTTCCGCGCGGTCGATCAGCACGTGCTCGCCTTTCGCTTGGCGGCCAAGCGTTACAACCGGCGCGTGTTCGACGACGATCCACGTGTCGGGCGAGCGTGCATCTCGGACGTCGGCGTGTATGCGGCGTTGGAGATCCAACGCCGCAGCGTAGCGACAGGTTCCGAGATCGATCAGCCGGGCACTCGCCGCCGGATGCGCGTTAGGCTTTAGCAGCGGCAGGCGCCTTCGGTTTGGGATTGACGATGTGAATCGCCTTGCCGTGCGCCGCTTCGGCGGCGTCCATGATCGCCTCGGTCAACGTGGGATGCGGATGGACCGAGAGACCGATGTCTTCCAACGTGGCGCCCATCTCGAGCGCGATCAGTCCTTCGCCGATCAGCGACTCGGCCTGCGGTGCCACGATGTGCATGCCCAGCAACAGATCGGTCTTGGCATCGCCGACAAGTTTGAGCATGCCGTCCGACTCGTTCATGGTGCGGGCGCGTCCGCTGGCCGCCAACGGAAACTTTCCAATGCGCACTTCGTAGCCTTGCGCTTTGGCCTCTTCCTCGGACAAGCCGACGGTGGCGACTTCGGGGTCGGTATACACGCAGTTCGGGATGGCCATCGGATCGAACGCGGCCGACGCATCGCCGCCGATCACTTCGGCCGCGATGACGCCTTGCTTCATCGCGCGGTGCGCGAGCAGCGGCTGTCCGGTGACGTCGCCGATCGCGAACACGTTCGCAACCTTGGTGCGCAGCTGTTGATCCACGGCGATGAATCCGCGCTCGTCGGTCGTCAGACCGGCGGCCGCGAGGTTCAGGTTGTCGGTCACCGGGCGGCGTCCGACCGCCACCAGCACCGTGTCGTATTCGCGCGTTTCGTCTTTGCCGTTGGTGCCGGTTCCATTGAAGGTCGCCTTCACCGTTTTGCCCGAGGCGGCAATGTTGCGTCACCTTGGTGTCGAGCATGATTTCGACGCCCTGCTTTTTCAGGATGCGTCCGAGCGTTTTGGATATCTCGTTGTCCGTACCGGTGAGAATCTGCGGAAGCATCTCGACGACCAACACCTTGGCGCCCATGCGCGCGTAGACGGTCGCGAACTCGAGACCGATCACGCCACCGCCGATAACGAGCAGATTTTTCGGAATGCGTTTGATTTGCACCGCGTCGTCGGAGTTGATGATGCGGTCGCCGTCGCGCGGCCATGCTTTAACGTTGACGGGTGCCGATCCGGTGGCGATTACGACGTACTCGGTGGTGTAGGTCGGTAACGTTGCCGTCCTTGCCTTTGACCGAAATTTCGGTCGGGCTCTTGAACGACGCTTCGCCGTACGCGAACTCGACGTTGTTGGCCTTGAACAGCGTTTTGACGCCGCCGACGTTGGAGTTGACGACTGTCGGACTTGAAATCTTTCGACGCCTTCTCGATTAACTTTGGGCTTTTCGACCGTCAGTCCGATCGCGTCGGCGTGCTCGATGTGACGGATCACCTCGCCCACGTGCAATAACGCCTTGGTCGGGATGCACCCCCAGTTGAGGCATACGCCGCCCACCTCGTCGCGATCGACGCAGATCACGCGCTTACCAATTTGGGCCAGCCGGATCGCGGCGTGATAGCCGCCGGGGCCGGCACCGATAACGACTGCGTCTACGCGCTGTTCAGACAAACTCGTCTCTCCGTTTCTCATGCGGTAATATCAACAGCTTCGAGGCTTCTTTGGGTGCGCCCCGCGAATCGCGCGCGATGGATCCCAGGATCGGCCGGGTACGCGCCGCGCTGCTCGACTGGTACGGTCGCAAGGGCCGAAACCACCTACCATGGAGATTGCGACGTTCGCCGTACCGGACGCTGGTGAGCGAGTTCATGCTGGCACAGACGCAGGCCGAGCGGGTAGCGGCCTCCTTCGAACCGTTCGTCGGTCGCTTCGACTCATTCGCCGCATTAGCCGAGGCCTCGGTGGCCGACGTGTTGCGCGCATGGCAGGGCCTCGGCTACAACAGCCGGGCCGTCCGACTGCGCGCCCTCGCCCAAATCGTCATGGACCGTCACGACGGGACCCTGCCCGAAGAAGCCGAGGCTCTGCGAGCGTTGCCCGGCATCGGCCCGTATACCGCTTCGGCGGTTCGCGCCTTCGCGTTCGATTTGGACGACGCTCCGATGGACGTCAACATTCGCCGCGTAGTCCAGCGCACGTTCTTCGGACTGGAATACCCCAAGACGGTGTCCCTAGGTGAGGTCGAATCCGTAGCCCTCGAAGCCGTGCCTCCGGGGCGCTCGCATGATTGGAACTCGGCCTTAATGGATCTGGGGGCGACGATCTGCACCGCTCGATCTCCCAAATGCCCGATCTGCCCGCTGCTTGTGGATTGTGCCGCGGCTCCGGTCGATGCCGCGCGCTTGGATACGCTTCGAAAGCAGGCGTCCAAACCGTCGGCGCGCGTGCCGTTCGAGAAAACGATCCGCTTCGCCCGAGGCCGCATCGTCGACCGTCTCCGGGCGCTGGAAGCCGGGGCGACGATATCGTTTCTCGATCTGCACGGCTCGTTGAACGCGATACTGCCGGGGCGCGACGCCGGCAACGTACGAGCCATCCTCGCCGGGCTCGAACGCGACGGATTGGTGACGTTCAGCGATGAGCGCGTCTCGTTGCGCGAGGGCTAGCGAAGGAGCCGACGACGCGCCGGATAAGCCGCCCGCGTGCCGGCTATTCCGTTCCCCAAGAAAAAAGTCACGCGAGCGGTAGCGCTCGAGGAGCTCGCGATCTTGGAGCGCGAGTACCCGAGAGCCGAAACGGCGTTGCACCACCGCAACGAATACGAGCTGCTCATCTCCGTGATTCTGTCGGCACAGACGACCGACGTGCGCGTGAACATGACGACGCCGGCGCTCTTCAAAAAATATCCGCGGCCGAGCGATCTGGCTGCCGCAAAACTCGCCGATGTGGAAACGATTATTAAGTTGACCGGATTTTTTCGCATGAAATCGCGCAACATCGTGCGTTGCGCGCAAGATTTGGTCGAACGCTTCGCAGGCGTCGTTCCGCAAGATCGCGATTCGCTGGAATCGCTGGCGGGCGTCGGCCGTAAAACCGCCAGCGTGGTGATGGCTAGCGCGTTCGACAGCGCCGCCCTAGCCGTTGACACGCACGTGTTTCGCGTCTCGCACCGTCTTGGCCTGACGTTGGGCACGACACCGCGACACGTCGAAGACGATCTTACGAAGCTCGTTCCGAGCCCGAAGTGGGGTGCCGCCACGCATTGGCTGATTTTGCACGGAAGGTCGATTTGCAAGGCGCCCCGCCCGCTGTGCGAGCGTTGCCCGGTTAATCGCTTGTGTCCGACTCCGGCGATTCTAGCGAAAATTGCAACGGTCCGGTCGAGAGCAGGTGGGCGGGTGGCGGAAGCTCTGCGTCCCGCGCGATCCGCCGCAACAAAGAAGAAGGCGTAATCGCCTCTCCGTAACCGGCTTCGGTCGAGATCTTGGAGACGTCGATCAGCGCCGGAACGTCCGACGACGGATCGAACTGATAGTCGCCGTCGAGATCGAGGCCGCGGATGCGAACGAGTTGTTCGATCTCGTCGAGGTCGAGCGCTATCCGCACTTCGCCAAATCGAAGCCGGAGACGCAACGGCCGTTCCAAGCGAATCACCTTGACACCGGTGCGTTCGCCAAGCACGGCGTTAACGCGCTTGGCTCCCGTCACCAAATAGTCGAAGAACGCTCGTAGCGATTCTTCGGCGTCCTCGGGGCGTCGCGGCATGGCGCCGCCTGCCGTCTCTGCGGCGGCGCGCTCGATTTGGCGCTGCGCGCGGATTTTGGTCGCCGCGGCGACGATCGGGTTCGTTGCGGTAAACTCGGGCTTCATCGGGTCGGGCATGCTTGCCGGTTATTCGGCGCGAGTCAACGTTGGGCTTTGTTCTAGTAGTCTTCTGCGTCCGATGCCGGGCCAAAGGACGGCTCGAATGGCGGCGCCTTGATGACCTTAAAACGACGCGGTGACTGGCGGAAGTCGAAAAAATCGTCGAGGCCGTGCGACGTCGCGTCGGTCGTGCCAAGCGATCCGGTGTGGAACGTTTCTTCGGTGAATCTCAAGATGCTGCCGAACTCATAGTGCTGGTGCGAGACGTAGGTCTTCTTGGAATACGGGGAGATGACGACGAGCGGCACGCGGAAGCCGAGCTCGTAGTTGTTGCGTACCACCGGCGCTACGTGATCGTACCATCCGCCCCAGTCGTCCCACGTGAGGATAATTGCCGTGTTGTCCCAATACGGACTCGTCCCGATTGCATTGACGACCGCCGCAACCCACGATGGGCCGGCGGCCGACTTCGTGCCGGAGTGATCGCTGTGCAGCGCATCCGGCATCACCCATGCAACGCCGGCTAGCCGGCCGTTTTTAATGTCGGTGAGAATTTGCTGCGAAGGCTTGATGACGTAACGGTAGTCTTTGCCGTAACGGATGTGTCTGATCGCATCGTAGGCCTTCCATAACCCTTGACCCAGCGTGTGCTGGTAGTAGCGCCACGATACTCCGGAGGAATCGAGCAGATCGGCCAAGACCGGTCGCTCGAAGCAGGGAAAAACGCGATCGCCTTCGGGCGAGCCGAGCGGTTGCAGCGCGATGGTTTCTACACGTATCGACGGCGGGCTATCGCAGCCGCCGTGCGCTCCAAACAGCCCGTGACCGATGCCGTTCTCGGCAACCTGCCGGTCGGCATAGCGCGGTGCGGCCGAGGCGTCTCCGCTGATGATCTCCTGATGGGCCGGAAAGCTCGGGCCTTGATTGGTTTGGAACATCCGGTCGCCGAAGCCGTATTGCGTCGCCATGTCGAAGTACGGCTGCGCTTCGCTGCGCGGGACGTAGGCATAGGCGCAGTCGGCGCTTACCTTGCACGATGGCGAGTTGGTTTGTATCAAGTCGAACCCGTCCATGCGGCATATCTTCAGGCGGGACGGCGCGGCATTGCAGCTCTGCGTAAATGCCAGATGCCGATGGTTGAGGTCATATTCCCATGCCAGCGAGGTCTCGTGGAGCGGGATCGTTTGGCCCTTGGAGTTGCGACCGCTCGAAACGGTGTCGGCGCCCGGAAGTCCGTAAAGAGGTTGTCGGGTGTGCGGTTTTCTTGAAAGATAATGACGACATGTTGGATCGGCGAGAGTGCGCGTAATACGGCCTGGCGATCCACCGCGGCCGTCGCGGGGATGGCCTGATGCTGGGCCCCGCAGCCGGCAACGCACCACCCAACGGCGAGGAGCGCAAGCGCGAGCATGAATCGTTGCAAAGTACGATCTCCTTTGTAAAGCGGACTTTGACATTGGAAAGTCGAGCCGCCATTTCCCGTTCGAATGCTGACTTCGAGCGGTAGCCGAGTGCTAAATGGCGAAGCCCGTATTGCACCTGAAGGTTTCGTCTCAAACGTTATCAAGCCTTAAGAAAAAACGCACCGCGTCCGAGGTCAACAGTGAAATACGTTACATTTATTTCATTCGCATTGGCGATATTGATCGTCTCCTGTTCGGCCCAACGCCAGGGCGCCGCCATCCCGCAAAGTGCGTCCACGAGCGTACGCGACTCAAACCAAGGCCCATCGAGCTACCTCCAGCACGTCGTAGTCATCGTGCAGGAGAATCGAACGCCCGACGATTTGTTCCAAGCGTTAGCTTCCGAAGGTGCAAACGTTCAACCATTCGGAATGCTCGGCGGGCAACAGGTCGCTCTCAAGCAGACCTCGCTTGCGACGACGTACGATCTTGGCCACGGACATAAGTCGTTCGTGACGGATTACGATTGTGGCGCGAACGACGGTTTCGGTTCGCAAATAATGAAGAAATTTCAGATGCGGCCATATTCATACGCGCCGCAATCCGAGGTGCAGCCGTACACGGACATGGCCGAACAATATGTATTCGGCGACAACATGTTTCATACGCAGCAAGCCGGCAGCTTTCCGGCGCATCAATACCTAATCAGCGCATCGGGCGCAGCGTTGCCCGAGACGACGTTCGACATGTCCAGCGACCCTTTCCATAGCAAAACCGGCGTCAAGTCGGAAGCCGGTTGCGACGGCCCTGCGGATGAGGCGATCGACACGATCAATCCGAACAACGGCGAACCTGGCCCCACACCGCGTCCGTGTTTTAACCGTCCGGTGCTCACCGATCTCCTCGACTTTCACCGCGTGACGTGGCGCTACTACCAGAGCGGCCTAGGCCCGGGGTTGTGGCATGCGTTCGACGCGATTCGTCACGTGCGATACGGTCCGGATTATGCGAACGTCGTCACCCCGCCCGCGACGATCATCTCCGACATCGCCACCGGCACGCTGCCCGGAATGTCGTGGGTCATGCCGGCCGATAGCAAACACTCCGACCATCCCGGTAATCGCAGCAACCAGGGCCCGTCGTGGGTGGCGGCCGTCGTCAACGCGATCGGCACTAGCCAATACTGGAATGATACGGCAATCGTCGTTACGTGGGACGAGTGGGGCGGTTTCTACGATCACGTCCCTCCACCGATGGAAAACAACTATATGGAGTTGGGTTTTCGCGTTCCGCTGCTCGTCATTTCACCGTACGCCAAACAAGGCTACGTTTCGCACGTGCAGTACGAGTTCGGCAGCATCATAGCGTTTGCCGAAGAGACATTCGGCATTCCCAAGGGCTCGCTGAAAGCCACCGATGTGCGCGCTAACGATCTGGCGGACGCCTTCGACTTCACCCAGCAGCCGCGACCGTTCGTGCAGATTAGCGCTCCGCCGTTTAGTCCCGCGCCCGGACCCGCGTCGTTGTCCAACGGAACGATCTCGGAAGATCCCGACGACGATCCCGAGGGCAACGTTCAGCCCGATTGCATGACTGCTCATAAGACGGGTTCGGCGCACACCATAATTCGATAGCGGTTCGCGCTTAGTTTCACGCGCTTGCTGGTTATTCGAAGCAAGTAGATTTCATTGCAATAAAGATAACCTGAGTTATTTAATCAGTTCGTTATAGCAGACGAGCGTGCGCGCGCCAGCAGCGTTATGTAAGAAATTCCCGCGAAGGTTTCGACGCGAATGTACTCAAGTGTACGTACAACGTACGCCGCGTTCGAGGATCGATTATGAAATACGTCGCGCTTATTCCATTGGTGTTAGCCATACTAATCGTTTCGTGTTCGGCTCAACAGCAGAGTGCCGCCATCCCGCAAAGTGCGTCGATGGCGTCTGCCAGCAAGAAACAAGATCCATCGAGTTTCATCCAGCACGTCGTCGTGATCTTCCAAGAGAATCGTACTCCGGACGACCTGTTCCAAGCACTGGCCTCGGAAGGGGCCAACATTCAGTCGTGGGGCATGCTCGGCAGTAAGCGAGTGAACCTGAAGGAGCAGACGCTGGCGACGAGCTACGGTCTCGGTCACGGACATAAATCGTTCGTGCTCGACTACGACTGTGGTTTGAACGACGGTTTCTCGTCGCAGATAAAAAAACAAGTCCAGCTGCGTCCGTATTCGTACGCGCCGTTGAGCGAGGTCCAGCCATACGACGACATGGCCACGCAATACGTGTTTGGCGACAACATGTTCCAGACGCAGCAAGCCGGAAGTTTTCCGGCACATCAATACATCGTGAGCGCATCGGGCGCAGCCTTGCCGCAAACGACGTTCGACATGTCGAGCGATCCGTTCGACAGCAAAACCGGTATCAAGACGGAAGCCGGCTGCGACGGCCCTGCGACCGAAGCGATCGACACGATCAATCCGAGCAACGGCCAACCCGGCCCCACGCCGCGCCCGTGCTTTAACCGGCCTGTACTCACCGATCTGCTGGACTTTCACGGCGTCTCGTGGCGTTACTACCAGAACGGCACCGGGCCCGGCTTGTGGCACGCCTTCGACGCCATTCGTCACGTGCGATACGGTCCGGATTACGTCAACGTCGTCACCCCGCCGGCGACGATCATCTCGGACATCTCGACCGGTGCGCTGCCTGGGATGTCTTGGGTCATGCCGGCCGACAGCAAGCACTCGGACCATCCGGGTAATCGCAGCAACGAGGGCCCTTCGTGGGTGGCGGCCGTCGTCAACGCGATCGGCCAGAGCCAATACTGGAACAACACTGCGATCATCCTCACGTGGGACGAGTGGGGCGGCTGGTACGACCACGTCCCTCCGCCGATGGAAAACAACTACATGGAGTTGGGATTCCGCGTGCCGCTAGTCGTCATTTCCCCGTACGCTAAACAAGGCTACGTATCGCATGTGCAGTACGAGTTCGGCAGCATCATTGCGTTCGCCGAAGAAGCGTTTGGAATTCCCAAGGGTTCGCTCAAAGCGACCGACGTGCGGGCCAACGATCTGTCGGACGCGTTCGACTTCACCCAGAGGCCGCGCTCGTTCGTGCCGATCAGCGCGCCGCCGTTCGTTCCCGAAGCCGGACCTGCGTCGTTATCCGATGGGACGATCTTAGAAGACCCCGACGAAGACCCGGTGGGTAATGTGGCGGAGCCTAACTGTATGACGGTTCACAAGACAGGCGGCACTCGCACAACCCTGCATTAACCGGTTCGCGAGATCGAAGCGCGCGTTCGTTACGGCTTAGCCTTACCGACGAGCGCGCGCGAAATCACGAGACGCTGAATCTGCTGCGTTCCCTCGTAGATCTGCGTGATCTTGGCATCGCGCATCATGCGCTCGACCGGATATTCGGTAGAGTATCCGAAGCCGCCCAGAACCTGCACCGCATCGGTCGTGACCGACATCGCGACGTCGCCGCACTTGAGCTTGGCCATGGCGGCCCATAGCGTAACGTCGGGCGCGCCTTCGTCGCACTTACGCGCCGCCTCGTACAGCATCATACGCGCCGCTTCCACTTCGGTTTTCATGTCGGCGAGCATAAAGCCGACCCCTTGATGTTGACCGATCGGCTTACCGAACGCGATCCGTTCTTTAGCGTAGTTGGTAGCGTAATCCAGCGCGCCGGCAGCGATGCCGAGCGCTTGTGCGGCAATGCCGGGTCGCGACTTGTCGAGAACGCGCATTGCGATCTTAAAGCCCTCGCCTTCCTCGCCCAGCCGGTTCGTGGCCGGGATCTCGCATCCGTCGAACGACAACTCGACCGTGGGGGATCCCCGGATCCCCATCTTCTTTTCTTTCTTTCCAACCGAGAAGCCGGGAGCGTCTTTTTCTACGACGAAGGCGCTGACGCCGCGCGAGCCGGCCTGCGGATCGGTGACTGCAAACACGCACACCACGTCGGCCACGCTACCGTTTGTGATCCAGATCTTTTGACCGTCTAAAATGTATTTCTCGCCGCGGCGTTCGGCGCGCGTACGCATCGACCCGAGTGCGTCGGAACCGCTGGATACTTCGGTCAGCGCGTAGGCCGCGATATGTTCGCCGGATGCGATGCGCGGAAGGAAGCGGTGCTTCTGTTCCTCGTTGCCGGCGATCATAATCGGAAGCATGCCGAGTTCTTGCACGGCCACGATGAGCGAGCTCGAGGCGCACGCTTTGGCGATCTCTTCGACGACTTTCACGTACGTAAGAAACGTTCCACCTAGGCCGCCGTACTCGGTGGGAATCGGTATGCCGAGCAAATCGTTTTCGGCGAACAGTTGTTTGACGTCCCACGGAAACTCGCCGGTTTCGTCGATTTCGGCCGCCCGCGGCGCTACTTTTTCGCTTACGAGCTCGCGCACCGCCTCGACGATCATTCGTTCTTCGTCGTTGCTTGCGCCGGTCGATACGGTGGTCGTCGTCATGTGTTTCTCCTCGATACGAGCATGGCCGAGCTTCGCGACGGACGCCGCCGTGCCTTGGCAGGACGCGGGCGGCTCCTCACGCATAAGCCGGGCATGGAGAAAGTGTACGCCTCCTGCACCGACGCGGTCGCCGACATTCCCGACGGCGCATCGCTGGCGGTCGGTGGATTCGGCCTCAACGGTATCCCGCACAATCTCATCGAGGCGCTCTTCGAACAGGGCGCGACCAATCTGGTGACGGTGTCGAATAATTGCGGCGTCGACGGCTGGGGTTTGGGCGTTTTGTTGGACCACAAGCGTATCGTTCGCACCACCGGCTCGTACGTCGGTGAAAACCGCGAGTTCGAGCGGCAATATTTGAGCGGCGAGCTCGAAGTCGAGCTGTGCCCGCAGGGGACGCTGGCCGAGCGCTTGCGCGCCGGCGGTTGCGGAATTCCTGCGTTTTACACACCGGCCGGCGACGGCACGATGATCGCAGATGGCGGGCTTCCGTGGCGCTATGCGTCCGACGGCAGCGTCGCGATCGCATCGCCCAAAAAGGAAACGCGGGTTTTCAACGGGCGCGAGTACGTGCTCGAGGCGGGCATCGTTTGTGACTTTGCGCTGGTGCGCGCGTCGGTCGGCGACCGCGCCGGAAACTTGATTTTCAATCAAGCGACGCGCAACTTCAATCCATTGTGCGCGATGGCCGGCCGCATCACGATCGCCGAAGTCGAAGAGTTGGTGGAGCCCGGCAAGATCGATCCGCAAGACGTGCACTTGCCCGGGATTTTCGTTCAGCGCATCGTGCGCGTCGGACCGCAAGGAAAGCGCATCGAGCGCGTCACCACGCGCAAGCGCGGGGAGGCATAAATCGTGGCCTTAACTCGTTCGCAGTTGGCCGCGCGCGTCGCAGCCGAACTCCGCGACGGACAGTACGTGAATCTCGGAATCGGACTTCCGACGCTCGTGCCGAATTTCGTCGCTGCCGACGTTACCGTTACGCTCCAGAGCGAGAACGGCATTCTCGGTATGGGAGCCTATCCGTATGAAGGCGAGGAGAACCCGGACCTCATCAACGCCGGCAAAGAAACGGTGACGGTGCAGCCGGGGGCATCGTTTTTCGACTCGTCGTTGTCGTTTGGAATGATTCGTGGCGGACACATCGATCTCGCCGTTTTGGGCGCGATGCAAGTGTCCGAGCACGGCGATCTGGCGAACTGGATGATTCCCGGAAAGATGGTTAAGGGAATGGGCGGCGCGATGGACCTCGTGCACGGAGCCAAACGCGTGATCGTGATGATGGAGCACGTAGCCAAGGGCAACTCGCATAAGATCGTTCGAACCTGTTCGCTGCCGTTGACCGGACGTAGGGTGGTGCACCGGCTCATCACCGATTTGGCGACGATCGACGTGACGCCCGAAGGGCTCGTATTGCGCGAACTCGCGCCGGGCGTTTCCATCGACGACGTGCGGCGCGCGAGCGAGCCCGAATTGCTGGTGCCGGTCGCGCCCGCCGTGATGGACGTTCCGCCTGCTACGGATTAACTCTCGCTAAGGAAACGGGAACATTCGTAACCCGATTCAAAAAGAGTGGTAAAGTGCGTACACAGCAACTTCAACGAGGAGACATCATGCAACTCAAATCACGTTCGGGTCTTCTGGCGATCGCGTTAGCGCTGCTTCTTGGCGCCATCATCGGCGGAACCGCCGTCGCGGCGACCCAGGTGCACATGCACAATGCTCTGTCCGATCTGCAATCGGCATACAGTCAGCTCGAGGTCGCGACCGCCGACAAGGCCGGCCACCGCCAACAGGCGATGAGTCTCGTCGGCCAGGCCATCCATCAGGTGAACCTCGGGATTCAAGCCGGAGCGTACTAGTCCGAGCTAACGCCCGAGCGCCGGTGCGCTGAGATCGCGGAACTGCGTGTTGTACAAGCGCGCGTAGAGACCACCACGTGCGAGCAGTTCCGCGTGCTTCCCGGATTCGACGATGCGCCCGCCGTCGACTACGAAGATGACATCGGCCGATAGCACCGTCGAAAGCCGGTGCGCGATCACCAGGCTCGTGCGGCCCCGCATGGCGATTTCCAGCTCGACCTGAATCGCCGCTTCGCGCTCGGAATCGAGCGAACTGGTCGCTTCATCGAGAATCAAAATGCGCGGATCCTTCAAAAGCACGCGGGCGATCGCCAAGCGTTGGCGCTCGCCGCCCGAGAGCTTGTGCCCGCGCTCGCCGACGATCGTTTCGTACCCATCGGGCAGGGAGCGTATGAACTCGTCGATATTGGCTGCGGCGCAAGCGGCCTGAAGCTCGCCGAGGGTCGCTTCGGGCTTCGCGTAGCGCAAGTTCGACGCGATCGTATCGTGGAAGAGATACGTTTCTTGCGTGACGATGCCGATGTCGCGACGCAGCGATTCGAGGCCGAGCGTCTTCACGTCGTAGCCGTCGATCAGAACGCGGCCTTCGGCCGGGTCGTAGAAGCGCGGTACCAACGACGTGATCGTGGTTTTTCCGGCTCCCGAAGGCCCAACGAACGCGGCGATTTGGCCGGCCTTTACGTCGAACGACACGCCGTTGAGAATCTGGCGAGACTCGTCGTACGAAAAATGTACGTCCTCGAACGCGACGTCGCCGTGGACTTGCGGTAGCGATACCGCATTGGGCGGATCGTACTGCTCCGACGGCAGGTCCAGATACTCGAAGATGCGTTCGAACACGGCAAAAGCGCTGACGATCTGCACTTGGATCCCGGCAAGCGCGGCGGCCGGTCCGTACAGACGCCCCTGGATGAACGACACGAATGCGACGACGACGCCGACCTTGAGCGTTCCGGCGATCGCGTACCATCCGCCGCCGAACCACACCAGCGCCGGCCCGACGATCACCATCGCGGTTATCAGCGCCAGGAACCAGCGTCCGACCATCGCGAGGTCGATCTCCAGACCCATCAGACGCGTGCCCGTATCGTAAAACCGTTGGCGCTCGTAGTTTTCGCGCGCGAACGACTTAATCAGCGTGATACCGGAGATCGACAACGTCTCTTGCGTGATCGATTCGATCTCGTCGCGTTTTTCGCGCGTCTTCTTGCGCACGTCGTACATCTTGCGGCCGACCGGGCCGAGCGGAAGCACCATGAGCGGAACGATGACGGTCGAGATCAGCGCCAAGCGCCAATCCCACACGAACATTGCAACGAGGGTCGAGACGATCGTCACCACGCTGGTCACGATCGACGTCAGCGTCCCGGTGACGACGTTGTCGATGTTGTCGACGTCGTTGCTCACCCGGTTCATAATTTCGCCGGTCTTGGTGCCGGTGAAGAACGACAACGGCAGCCGGTGCATGTGCCCGACGAGCTGCGTGCGGATGTCGCGCATGATGCCTTCGCCGACCAACGAATTGAGGTAGCCTTGCGCGACGCCGATCAGCGCCGCCGCCAACGCTGCGGCGAGAATGATGCCAACGTCGATGGCCAGCTCGGACAGCGAACGATGCGGGATCGCCGTGTCGATGATCCGGGCCGTTACGAAGCCCGGGATCAATCCGAGAAGCGAACCGATTACGATGCAGACGAGTACGGTGACTTGCTGGCGCCAGTACGGTCCAAAAATACCGGCTAGGCGTTTGAAATCGATACGGCGACGCGGGCCCTTGGGTTTATCGCTACGGTACATCGCCGAGTACATGAGGCCGTGCCCGCTAATCATCGCGCACGGCCCCCGGACTCAGACCACTTGGATCGTTTAATGCGGTACGGTAATCTGATGGAACGAAACCTTGTTTCCTTCGGCGTCTTTGAATCCGGCAATCTTACACACCGGCGTTGCATAGGGATCCTCGACCGTTACGCCTTTTTCGCGCAGTCGCGCGACTTCGGCGTCGATGTCGTCGACTTCGAAGACGACGCTTCCGGCGCTGCCCGGGTCGCGCTCGACCCAGTCGGGCGTCATCAAGCTGAACGTCGCGCCGCCGATGGTCGTTTCGTTATACTTCTCGACGCCGTCTTCGACGTACGGTCCGGTGAATTTCAAGCCTGAAATTGTTTTCGTACCACTCGCGCAACGCGCGCACATCTTTGGCAGGGTAAACCGTGAAGGCGATCTCTTTAATCACGTTGTTCGTTACCTCTTCGGATGGATGCGAGTTCTTTGAAGAGCTTTTTTTCTTTGTCGCTTAAGTTTTGCGGGAGTTGACCGATCAGACGGACGTATTCGTCGCCGCTTCCGCCCACTTTCACGCGCGGCATGCCCTTGCCGGATAGCCGCAGCAGCCGGTTGTTCTGCGTCCCCTCGGGGATCGTCATCGCAACCTGTCCGCCCAGCGTCGGAACCGACACTTCGCCGCCCAGCAGCAAATCGTAGATGCCGACCGGCAGGTCAACGTACAGGTCGTCGCCCTTGCGCTTGTAGGTCGGATCGTCGATGGCTTTGACGATGAGGTGCAGGTCGCCGTTCGGCGCTCCGTTGCGTCCGGCGCCGCCTTGGCCCGCCAAACGAATCCGTTGACCATCGCCGATACCGCGCGGAATGGTGACCTCGAATTTTTTGAGCAGCAACACGCGGCCGGTGCCGTGGCATTGCGGGCATAGCCGCCCGGCTTCGGTGCCGGTGCCGTGGCAGCGCGGACAGAGATCTTCGACTTGCAGCGAGATAGCTTTCTTGCCGCCGTCGTAGACGTCGCGCAAGCCTAACTCGATGCTCGTTTCTAAATCTTGTCCGCGTTGCGGAAAGCCGGTCGTCTGCGTCGTCTGCCGGCGTCCGACGCCGGAGAAGAACATGTCGAAGAAATCCGAGAAACCGCTCGGCCCGGGTTCGCCGGCTCCGCCGAAATCACCAAAGCCGCCGAAGTCTTCGCCGGAACTCGAGCGATATTGGCGTTGCTGGTCGGCTTGTCGCGCCGCCTGCTGCCAATCCGGTCCGAGCAGATCGTATTTCCGGCGCTTCTCGGCATCGCCCAGCACCTCATAGGCCTCTGAGATTTCTTTGAATTTCTCTTCGGCTTGCTTGACGTTGTCGGGATTTGCGTCGGGATGCCACTTGCGCGCCAGCCTGCGATAGGTCGATTTTATATCTTTTTGCTGCGCGTCCTTAGGAACGCCGAGGACCGTATAATAGTCCTTGAAATTCATTCCGCGTTTTTCGCGACGACGACCTTCGCGGGCCGCAGCAACTCGTCGCCCAGACGGTAGCCCTTGGCGGCAACTTCGATGACGATGTCGTCGTCAACGCCCTCGCGGGGGGCGGTCGCAATCGCCTCGGCAACGTGCGGGTCGAACGGTTTGTCCTTGACGTCGATGGCGACCACGCCTTCGGCTTTCATGACCGCTTCGAACCCGCGCAGCGTTTGCTCCACGCCGTTGCGCAAAAGGTCGCCGCCGCCTTCGTATGCCATAGCGCGTTCGAGATTGTCCAGAACCGGCAGAAAGCGCTCGAGGAGCGAACGCCGGCGTAGGCTGACCATCGCGTCGATGTCGCGCCGCCCGCGCTTCTTGTAGTTCTCGAAATCTGCGGTTGCCAGCAGAAATTGGTTGTAGTTTTCTTCGGCTCGCGCCTCGGCTTGCGCCAAACGTTCTTCGAGCGAAGGAGTATCGGACGCGTCGGTTTCGATGACGGCGTCTCCGGCTTCGGTGTTCAACACCGATTGATCGTCAAACATTCGTCTTTCTACACTCGTAATAAAAAGCGCCGCGCGCGTTCCGCCGGCTTTTGATGCCGGCGGATTGCGCGTCGTTGCGTCGTAGCGAAGAGACCTTACTTGGACTCTTTGAATTCGGCGTCGATGACGTCTTCCGGAGGAACTCCGGCCGACGACGAGCCGTTTTGACTCGCGCCTGCGCCGTCTTCGGCTCCCTCACCCGCGCCTGCCGCTTCGCCCTCGGGCGCCGTGGCTTTATACAGCAGTTCGGCCATCTTGTAGCTGGCCTGCTGCAGCCGTTCGATCAGCGGCCGGATCTCGTCGACGGTTCCGTTTTCGCTCACGCGCTTCAGATCCGATAGCGCGTTTTCTACTTCGCCCCGCGCCTGCGGGTCGAGCTTCTCGCCGACTTCCTTGAGCGATTTTTCGGTGGAGTAGATCAAACTCGAAGCGTTGTTGCGCACTTCGGCTTCATCCATCTTCGCTTTGTCCGCGGCCGATTGCAGCTCGGCATCGCGAACCATCCGGTCGACCTCTTCTTTGTTGAGGTTGGTCGAAGCGGTGATCGTGATCGCCTGCTCTTTACCCGTGCCGAGATCTTTGGCGCCGACGTTGACGATGCCGTTGGCGTCGATGTTGAACGACACTTCGATCTGCGGTACGCCACGCGGTGCCGCCGGAATGCCTTCCAAGCGGAAGCGCCCCAGCGTCTTATTGTCTTGCGCCATCGGACGTTCGCCTTGGAGAACGTGGATGTGGACCGACGTCTGACCGTCTTCCGCCGTCGTAAACGTTTGCGACTTCTTGGTCGGAATCGTCGTGTTACGTTCGATGAGTTTGGTCATGACGCCGCCGAGCGTTTCGAGACCGAGCGAGAGCGGCGTAACGTCGAGCAGAACGACGTCGCGGACTTCGCCGGACAGCACGCCGGCTTGAATCGCCGCACCGACCGCGACGACTTCGTCGGGGTTAACGGTGAGGTTCGGTTCTTTACCCGTGAGCTTGCGAACGAGTTCTTGGATGACCGGCATGCGCGTCGAACCGCCGACCATGATGATTTCATCGATCTTGGAGGCATCGAGTTTCGCATCCGAGATCGCGCTCTTGAACGGACCGACGCAACGATCGGTGAGATCGCTGGTAAGTTCTTCGAACTTGGCGCGCGTCAGCGTGTAATCCAGGTGCTTGGGACCGTCCTGATCTGCCGTGACGAACGGCAGGTTGATGTTGGTGGTCACCACCGACGACAGTTCGATCTTGGCTTTTTCTGCAGCTTCCGTGAGACGCTGCATCGCCTGGCGATCTTTGCTCAGGTCGATACCTTGATCCCGACGGAACTGATCGACGAGCCATTCCACCACGCGGTGGTCGTAGTCGTCGCCGCCGAGGGTGGTGTCGCCGTTGGTCGACTTCACTTCGAAGACGCCGTCGCCGACTTCTAGAATCGAGACGTCGAACGTGCCGCCGCCCAGATCCCACACGAGGATGGTTTCGTTGCCTTTTTTCTCGAGACCGTAGGCCAGCGCTGCCGCCGTCGGTTCGTTGATGATGCGGAGCACGTCGAGACCGGCAATCTTGCCGGCGTCTTTGGTCGCCTGGCGTTGCGCGTCGTTGAAATACGCGGGCACGGTGATGACCGCTTTGTTCACGCGTTCGCCGAGATAGTTGCTGGCGTCGTTCACCAGCTTTTGCAGAATCATCGCCGAGATTTCTTGCGGCGTATAATCCTTGCCGTCGATTTTGACGGAATAGTCGGGCTCACCCATGTGCCGCTTGATCGAACTGATCGTGCGGTCGGGATTGGTGATCGCTTGACGCTTCGCGAGTTGGCCGACGAGCCGTTCGCCGGTTTTGGTGAAGGCCACGACCGATGGAGTGGTGCGCGAGCCTTCAGCGTTAGGGATGACGACGGGCTGCGTGCCCTCCATCACGGCGACGACCGAGTTGGTCGTGCCTAGGTCGATACCGACCACTTTAGCCATATATTTAGTACCTCAAAATGCGTCCGGTCTCGCCCGGGACCAGCATGCCGGCGGAGGTGCGAATGGGATCCACCGGGTCCGCGCACCGAGGTTAAGTGCACTGGATTCACACGAGGGTTCCGGTTCGCGCCCGGCCGGGCGCCTTGCCGCTTACGAGCGATAGCAGACTGATGTTGTCCGCCCATCATACACTGAGGGCGGTTCGAATGTTCCATACGGTAAAACAACCGGCGCGAATGGCCGGTTGCAGGACATGAAAAAGGGCGACGTCTTTCGGCGCCGCCCTCGGTTCCCGAGCGCCCTCGGAGCGCCTTACGGCTGTTGGTCTTGCGGCTGTTGCTCTTGCTGGCCCTGGCCTTGGCCCTGAGATACCGGTTGGGCCGCCGGTGTTTCGCCAAGCTTGATCACGGCGAGTTTCTTCATGCCGTTCGACCACAGGTCTACGTGGATCGTATCGCCCGGCTTCTTGCCGCTGATGTAGTTATGCAGGTCTTGGCGCGAGTTGTACGCCTTGCCATCGACCTTGAGGATCACGTCGCCGGGCTGCATGCTGGCCTGGTCGGCCGGCGATCCCGAGAAGACCTGTTGCACTGCGACGCCGCCCTGGCCGGTGTAGCCGATCTGGTTGCGAACGCCGTCGGTGATATCGGCCATGTAGATGCCGAGGAAGCCGGTGTCGGTTCCCTGATGGATGCCCGGGTGCTTCAGCAAGTCGGCTACGACCGAGCTAACGGTGTTCGACGGAATCGCAAAGCCGATGCCTTGCGCGTACGACGAACGGACCGTCGATTGATTGATGCCGATCACTTGGCCGTCGAGGTCGATCAGCGGACCGCCCGAGTTCCCCGGGTTGATCGGAGCCGAGGTCTGCAGTAGGCCCTTAAAGTCGATGACGTTGCCGTTTTCGGTCGGAATCGGCTCGGAACGGTGGAAAGCCGACACTACGCCGACGGTCACGGTCTGCGTGAGTTCCAGCGGTTCGCCGATGGCGATGGCCCACTGACCCTGCTCGAGCTTGTCGGAGTCGGCCAGTTCGAGCGGCGGCGGAAGCTTTCCGTAACGATCGACCTTGATAATCGCAGTATCGGAACCGACGTTGGCTGCGATAACGTGCGCCGGTACGTGGTCGCCGTTTGCAAACACGACCGTCATCTTCGTTACTTGCGCGCCCTGTTGCGGCTGCACGACGTGCGCGTTCGTCACGATGTCGCCTTGCGAGTCGTACACGAAGCCCGAACCGGATGCTTGCGCTTTATATTGACGCTCGACGCCGCCGCTTTGTCCGCCGAAGAACTGTTGTATCGGATCGGCCGGCACGTATTGCTGGCCGTTGATTTCTTCGACGATCGCGACGACCGACGATTTGGTGCGTTTGACCGCACTCACGATGCGGTCTTGGTCGCTGACGCCGTTGAGCGGAAGCGCCGCCACGGCCGGAGGCGTCTGACCCGGGCCCGTTGCCCCGCCGAAGTGCGAGCTGGCGTACAGCATCATCAGAAAGCTGCCGACGATCGCACCGATCAAACCGACGATGAGGGTGGGAAGAATTCGTTTATTCACCATTCTCCAGAACCATGGGCGTTCGAGTTGCTTAGACCTATCTACCAAGATAACGCAGAAATGTCACACAATGTGTCGATTTGGGCGCCAGCCTAGGAGGTTGCTGAGTCCGAAACGACCCGTCCGTCAAGAAGACGGACGACCCGGTTCGCTCGCTCGGCGACGTTTTCGTCGTGCGTCACCATCACGACCGTACGGCCGGCTTCATGGAGTTTACTGAAGAGGGCCATGATGTCGTCGCTCGTGCGCAAGTCCAAATTACCGGTAGGCTCGTCGGCGAGCAGCACCGCCGGATCGTTGATCAGCGCTCGAGCGATGGCCACCCGCTGCTGCTGGCCACCCGACAGCTGGCTCGGCAAGTGATGCCCGCGGTCGGCCAGGCCCACGCCCTCGAGCGCCGCGCGAGCGCGGGCGGCCCGCTCCCTGCCGGACAGTCCCGCATAGAAGAGCGGTAGCGCGACGTTGCCCAGGGCGTCGCTGCGCGCCAGCAGGTTGAAGCCTTGGAACACGAATCCGAGTTTGCGCAGCCGGATATGCGCCAGTGCTGCGTCGTCGAGCTTCGATACGTTAACACCGTCGAGCACGTAGGTTCCGGCCGTCGGCCGGTCGAGGCACCCGATCAAATTCATCATCGTCGATTTGCCCGAGCCCGAAGGACCCATGATCGCGATGTATTCGCCGGAGCGTACCGTTAGATCGATCCCGTGGAGCACGGGGACGCGCAACGGTCCTTGCTCGTAGGTCTTTTCGATGCCGGTTAGCTCGATGGCGACGGATTCACTCATATCGCAAAGCCTCGATCGGATCGAGTCCGGCGGCGCGAAAAGCTGGATACGTACCGAACGCGAGCGTGACGACGATCGCGAATACGACGGCAATCGCCAAGGTCTGTACCACCGGTAACGCGGGAATCGATCCGGCCACTTTGACGATGGCGAGGTTATCGACCGCCCATCCAGCCATGATTCCGATCACCCAACCGATCGCGCAACCCGCACTGCATAACGCCAATGCTTCAATAAAGAACTGCGCGAGAATTTGCGAACGCCGCGCCCCGATGGCCTTGCGAACGCCGATCTCTCGCGTGCGTTCGGCGACCGAAACGAGCATGATGTTCATGACGCCGATGCCGGCGACCAGGAGCGAGATCGCGCCGATAAAGGCCACGATGGCCGTAATCACGCCGAACACGACGTTGATGCCTTGCGTGAATTGCGACTTGTCGAAGCTTTGATACTGTAGGTCCGGACGGTTGCGGAGCACGCGCATCGTTTGTATCACGGCCGTCTCTGCCGCTGCGATGTCGCCGGCGTCGCGCACGACGAAGCGTGCGGCAAACACCCGGTCGCCGCGAACGTAGCGTTGAACGAACGTCGTCCACGGGAGGGCCATCTGTCCGGAGAAACCGGCGTTGATGAACCCGCGCCGGGGTGCTTGTAAGACCCCGACCACGACGAAACGATTGGGGCCGGCGTACACGCTGCCGCCCGTCGGATCGCCGCCTTCCGGATACAGCTTAAGGTACGCGTCGTGTTGCAGCACGGCGACGTGCGCCGCCGTATCGATGTCGTTTTGGTCGATGTGCCGTCCGTAGAGAAGCGGCAGGTTGGTGAACGGAACGGCGCTCTCCGGTGAGAGCCGGTAGCGCCCGCGGTGATGTCCGGAACTGATCAGATCGGTCACGAACGCGAGCGGAACCGCATCGGCTAGTTGTGGAATGGCGGCGCGTAGCCCCGGCAGATCCGACAGACGAAACTCGGCCGCGGGCAAATCTTGCTGTTGTTGATTTGGAAAAACGATGAACGACTCGTCGGACATTCCGCCCAGGAGGCCGCCGACACCGCCCGCCATACCGCTGCCGAGTACGGCGATCGCAACGACGGATCCGACGCCGACGATAAGCCCTAGCATCGTCAGGAGCGAACGCAGCTTGTTTGCGAACAGAACTCGAAAGGCTTCGACGGCGTAGATCACGTGCGTAGCGCCTCGATCGGGTCGAGCCGAGCGGCGCGAATCGCCGGATACGTGCCGAACAGCGTTCCCACGACGATCGAGAACGTTAACGCAATGCAGATGATCGCGAGATACGGAATGAGGAGCGCGCCGAGTTGGCGGCTGAGGATCGTTGCGGCGCCGATCGTTACGACCAGGCCGATTCCCATGCCGATTCCGCCTCCGACGAGCGATAGCACGACCGACTCCATGACGAACTGCATCGCGATGTTCCCGCGGGTGGCGCCGACGGCTTTGCGAATGCCGATCTCGCGCGTCCGTTCGGTGACCGAAACGAGCATGATATTCATGATGCCGATGCCCGCGACGATCAAGGCGACGCCGCCGATCGCCGACAGGCCGGCTGCGACGATGTTCAACACGCCGTCGAAACTCGAGATGAAGCCGGCACCGTTCTGAACGGTATACTGCGAACGCGTACCGTGAATGCGTTGCAACACGGTTACCGCTAAAGCGCCGACGGCGTCCGCACGATTTTGCTGTGCTGCATAGACCGACAGCGAGTCGACCTCGCCCGGCGACAGATCTTCCCAGAACGTCGTGTACGGTACGAAGATGACGCTGTTGCCCAACAAGTTGTTTAAAAACGACCCCTTGATATCGGCAAACACGCCCGAGACGACGAAGCGCGCTCCGCCGACGCGGAGGACGCTTCCGATTGCCGCCGGCGCGGAGCCAAAGTATTTCAGGGCTAAATCGTTCGTTAGCACGCAGATTCGCGCGGCGCTATCGACGTCTTGTTGAACGAATCGCCGGCCAGAGAGCATCGCCAGCGAGTCGTTGTGATAACCGCCGTCCGAGACGACGGTCTCGTAATCGTGCTTCGCCGGGCTGGCTATGCGGAACGTACGCTGCCAAGAAGGCTCGACGTAGGCCGCCTCGTCGCCGAGCGCCGACGCGACCGTCTTGACATCGCGATAATGAATGGCCGCCTGTTGTGGATAGTCTTGCGATGCATCGGCGAAGACGCTGACCGGTAACTGGCCGAACGATGCGAACGTCGACGCGATGCCGCCCGAAGCCGCACGGCTAACGCCGAAAACGGTGATGATCGACGCGCTGCCGATGATCATGCCGAGCATCGTCAAGCCCGAACGAGCGCGATTACGCCAGAGCGCTGTAACGGCTTCTTCTAAGTAAGAGAAGAACGCCGTCACGCGCCGGCCGGCGCAGCGGAAGCAGCCGGAAGTATGCGCACACGCGCTCTGTCGGTCAGACCGACCACTTTGGTCGCAACGACCGATTCGCCGGGTCGAAGGCCCAGCGAGATCCACGTTTGCGTATCCGACGACTTGCCGATTTTCACAACGCGTTTGTGGGCTACGCCCTTATCGACGACGAAGACGCTCGACCGGCCGTTGGCAGTAGTAACCGCGTCGTTCGGAACCACGATCGCGTGCGGGACGTAGGTGGTGAGGATGTCGACATCGGCGCTCATGCCGTCGCGGAGAAATGACGGCGAACCGTCGAGCGAGATCGTTGTTTCGACTTGTTTGGCCGTGTTGCTGGCGTCGGCCGACTTGGCCGCGACCGGTGCGATGCGGGCGACGTGTCCGACGATCGTGCGGCCGGGAAAATCTTGGCCGCCGACGTTAACGCGCTGTCCGATCCGGACGTCGATAATATCTTGTTCGTCAACTTGTGCTTTGACGATGAAGCCACCTTGACGAGCGATCGTGAACAGCGCCTGACCTTGCGTCACCGGATCGCCCGACTGCAGCGTGCGGGTCGTGTCGCCGCTTCCCATCGCAATCGTCTGGATCGTTCCATCGAACGGCGCGGCGATTCGCTCGAACGCGAGTTGCTGTTGGTCTTGCGCGCTGGCGATTTGCGATTTGCGCGCGGCTGCCTGCGCGTATTGGACGCTGTTTCCATTGAAGCCGGAGACGGCGCCTAGGCTTTCTTGTTCTTGGGCCTGATCGTACGCCACTTGCGCTTGGTCGAGCTTGGCCTTGTCTTCGTCTAACTGGTTGCGCGGGATAGCCTTATTATCGAACAGCGATTTGTCTGCCAGATAGATGCGCCTGGCATCCTCGAGCTGCGAGCGCGTGGTCGCGACTTGCGCGCGGTATCCGACGCCGGCATTACGTTCTTGCACCCGGGCCGCCGAAACGTTCGCTACGGCAGAATTGTAATCGGCTTGCGAGCCCGAAGCGGTATACGAAAGCGTCGGGTTTTCGATGGTTGCCAGCGTCTGGCCGGCGGAAACCGTATCTCCGACTTTAACGTTCATCTGCGCGACGTTGCCGGCGATCAACGTGGGCACGGTCGCCACGACCGGACGCAGGATCGTACCGCTTTCGGGAAGTTTTACTTCGAAGGTGGTCGGCGTCACGCGGATGGTTCGCACCCCGATCGCGTCGCTGCGGTGTCCGCGAGACGCGAAAACCGCTATACCGACGACGATCGCAACCGCGGCGACCAGAATGAGTACGTTGCGCACGCGTTTCATCGTTCGTTCTCCCGCCTCATTCGAGGTCAGCCACCGCCGCTCGGGCGTCGTAGGTGCCGAGCGACACGCGTAGTTTGACCACCGCTTCGACGTAATCGACGCGTGCCGTAATGTCGTCGACCGCCGCCTGTTGCGCGGCTTGCTGCGACTGCAGCACGTCGTAGATCGTTTTAACGCCGGCCTTGTACTGGAGTTGCGCGATCCGCGCCGACTCGATGCCAAAGGCGGCTTCTTGTTTGGCCCATGCCAACTGTCCGAGGGCGGTCTGCGCGCCGCGATAGCTTTGGCGCACGTCTAACTCGCTTTGCAGCACCGTCTGATCGAAGGTCGACTGCGCCGAGGCGAGCTGCGCATCGTCGTTTACTCGCTCGCTGTGGCGCGCGTTGTAATCGACCAATGGAAGGCTAAACGTCGAGACCGCCTGCAGCGACCAGTAGCCGAACGAACCGCGCGGCGCAAAGAGCGGACAGCCCGCAGGCGGGGGCACCGATGTCGGCGGGTGGCACTCTTGATCTAACTCACTCTGCAACTCTACGGCGCTGGTCGGTGAAAACTGGTTGCCGATGCCGGCCGAGATAGCGATCTGCGGAAAGAGTTCGACATTCCAGCTGCGACGCGTGTAGCGCGCGGCGACCACCGCTTGATGCGCGGCGCCGACGTCCGGGCGGCTGCTTTCGGCGACGCCGACCAGCGTATCGACGGTTCCATGCGGAATCGGCGGCTGCGGAATGTGAATCGGCGCCGCGAACGCCGTTAGGATCGGTGCCCCGATTTGCTGCGCCAGCGTTTGGCTGGCGTCTTCAACCGCGGCGCGATCGGCAATCAATGTCGATTCGCTTTTGGCCGCGGACGTCTTGGCCTGCAGCACGTTGACCCCGGCGGCGGCTCCGGCGCGCTCCTTGATCGTTGCGACGTTGACCAACACGGTCTGATACTTCAGCGTGAACTCGTCGACCGCGACGAGACCGCGCCGCTCCACGATTGCGTAAAAGCTGTTGGTCACGCTGGTCGCGATTTGGTCTTCGGTGTACGTTAAGTTTTTTGCAGCTTGCTCTTCCTGCGCTTTCGCCGCGGAAACCAGCAAGAACGAATAGCCGCCAGAAGTAAGGTTCCAGTTTGAAATTCCGACTTGGGCCGTATTCTGGCTCACGACGTTCTGTTGTTGGGCACCGATGACGGCGAAGCCGCCTTGATAGTTCGCACTCTTGGCCAGAATGCTCTGAAGCGACGCGTTAACCAACGGATAGGCCACCCCGCGCTGTAAAGCCAGCTGATGCTGCGCCGCCGTGAGCGCGGCCCGCTGCGAAGCGACCGTCGAACTATGGTTGAGCGCGTACGCTACCGCATCGGGCAGCGTCATCGTCGAATTCTGCGTGGCGGCTTGGGCGTTTGCCGCGCCCGCAAGCAGCGCCGCGAGCGTCGCAACGGCGACAAGAAGCGGTTTTCTCAACGCGCTAGTAAGGCGACGAGTCCGGCGTTAATCAACAGCCAAATCAAGCCGGTCAGCCACGCCCACAATCGCGAAACGCCGGCGACGATCGCCATCGCGGCGACGATCAGGCCCGTGCCCCACAGCGTAAACGGATTGAAGAACGTCAGGAAGGTGTGTAGTTTTAGCGAGGTCGTGGGAACGAGATAGGCGAGCGACGGCATGACGGTCTGCAACTCCGTAGCCGAGTTGAACGACTGCGAACCGCGAACCAAAACGATGATAGCGACGACCACGCCGTTGAGCGCGATCAGTGGAATCCCGATGTTGACGGCGACCGCCCACAGGCGCCGGAACGGCGCTGTGCCGCGACCGGCCATATTGCAAATCGCCATGATCAACGCTTGCAAAACTACGCCGAATAGCACGATGATCGGCGTGATAAGCCACGAGAAGGCGACGATCTTGAGCGTGATTGCGAGTTTCATCTGCTGCTGTGCAACAGGTTCGGCTGCAATAGACGGATTTTTTGCGACGACGTTCGGCCAATCCGCCTGCGTCGCGTGTACTAATGCCGGAGCCATCGCCCAGCTTGCCAGCGCGTAGACGACCATGACGATTAATATCGCCCATCCCCACGTCGCGTTGGTTCGAAGACGCTCCAATGCGTCCCGCGGCGCAACGACGATGTCGAGCGCCGTTCTTAACCCGTCGGTCTTCGATGTTGGAGCGCTTTCAATTGCCACCGGCATACCTCGTTATAAGACGGATACGGACGCCGATAGGTACCCAGCGTCGCCTTGCATTGTTTCGCACCGTCCGAGTCGGAGCCTGGAGGGACCAGGTCGGCCGGAAGCCGACGCAGGATCGCGGACCGCACGCATTCGAGACGTTCCGAACGCAATTCGAGCAGTCGCATTTGAATTAACAGTCGCGCGTTGCGGAGTGCGCGGCGCGATAACAATGCGCTCGGTGCGACGTCCGTCGGGCCGGCGCTTGGTGCAGGGGATACCTTTTCGCGGGGTAGTGAGGCCGGGGCGGTGAACAGCACCACCATCACAATAACAACGAAATTCATCAACACCTCCGGGCGGGCAGGGTAATTCGTCATTCACGCCCCGGACGGTTAGGAGCAAGACCAGCTATTGAACTCTGACGTATTGACCGTACCAGCGCCCCCCGAAGCGCCGTACACCCGCGTTGTTCCGTTGGGCGGCTGTGGCGAGATCGGCCGCAATATGACGGTCATCGAGACCAACGACGACATGGTGGTCGTAGACTGCGGCCTGATGTTCCCCGACGACGAAATGCTCGGGGTCGACATCGTTATCAACGACTTCACCTACGTTCGCGAGCGGCAAAACAAGCTGCGCGCGGTGCTGGTGACGCACGGCCACGAAGATCATATCGGCGGCATTCCGTATTTCTTGCGCGAATTTCCCGAGACGCCGATCGTCGGCACGGGGCTTTCGCTGGCGTTGGTGCGAGCGAAATCGCGCGAGCAGCGGCCGGGCGACGTAGACTACGTTCAAGTAAAGCCCGGCGACCGGGTGCGGCACGGGTCGATCGAAACCGAGTTCGTGCACATCAATCACTCGGTGGCAGGCGCGTGCTCGTTGGCCATCCGCACGCCGGTTGGTACGATCTTTCACACCGGCGATTTCAAGTTCGACCAAACGCCCATCGACGGCAAACCGGCGGATTTCGCGCGCATCGCGCGGATCGGCGACGAGGGCGTGCTGTGCATGCTTTCGGATTCGACCAACGCCGAGCGCCCCGGACACACGTTGTCCGAACGAATCGTCGGCGAAGCCTTCACCAACATTTTCTCGCGCGCTAAAGGGCGGATCTTAATCGCGTCGTTCGCGTCGAACGTGCCGCGCATTCAGCAAGCGGTCGATCATGCCGTGCGATTTGGCCGTAAGGTCGCGTTCCTAGGCCGGTCGATGCAGAACGTCGTGCATTTTGCCGGGGAACTCGGACATCTCAAGATTCCGGCCGGCACCGTCGTCAAGATCGAAGAAGTCGGCGGGCTGCCGCCCGAGCGGGTGGTCGTCGTGACCACCGGTTCGCAAGGCGAGCCGATGAGCGGCCTGTCGCGCATGTCGGTGCGCGACCATCCGAAGTTTACGATCGTGGCCGGCGATACGGTCGTCATCAGCGCGACGCCGATTCCCGGAAACGAGCAAGGCGTCTACCGGACGATTAACAACCTCACGAAGCTGGGGGCGATCGTCATTCACGGTACGGACGGGCGTTCGCACGTGTCCGGACACGGTTCGCAAGAAGAACTGCTGTTGATGCTCAACCTCGTGCGCCCGGAGTTTTTCATACCGGTGCACGGCGAGTATCGCATGCTGGTGGCGCACGGGCGGCTTGCCGCCGAGACGGGCGTCGATCCGGCCAACGTGTACGTGAGCGAAAACGGCGACGTGTTGGAGTTCACCGGTGAGTACGCCGATAAGATCGGCAGAACGTACGGCGGGCACGTGTTCGTCGACGGCTCCGGCGTTGGCGATATCGGACAAGCCGTGTTGCGCGACCGAAAAGCGCTGTCGAACGATGGCATCATGGTCGTCGTTCTCGCGATCGATTCCGAGGAAGCGCGAATTTCGGCCGGCCCCGACATCATTTCGAAAGGTGTGTTCTATCTGCCCGAAGCCGGCGGCGTGATCGAACAGTTACGCGACGAGCTAACCGCTACGTTGGCGCAGCTTTCGGTCGAAGGGATGCGCGATACCAACACCGTGCGCGAACACGTGCGCGCAAGTCTCGCCAAAGCGGTGTTCGCGCGCACGAAGCGCCGCCCGGTCGTTATTCCGGTGGTGCTCGAGGTCTAATATCTGAGCGTGTCTCAGGAAGAACGGCCCCTACGCAAGATCCTCTTCGAAGCGGATAACGAGAGCGTTTGGGCCTTCGAGTTGGGCGACAATCTATACCGCATCGACAACATCCCATTCTTTACCGCTCTCGTCAGCTACGGGGACGTCGTTGTCGCGGAACAACTCGAGGATGCTGCGCCCGGCTTTATGCGACACGTTAGAGTGCATTCGCGCGGCGGTCATTCGACGTTCAGGGTACGCTTAAATCCCGAACAACAAGAGTCGAACCGAGTTCCTGCTGACATTTTTCAAGGACAACGGCTGCGGAACCGAGCGAACGCGCGACGGAGAAGTTGCAGTCGTCGCAATCGACGTTCCACCTCTGACTGTCGATCAGTCCGATATGTTCTGGAAAATGCTCGCCGGTGCCGCGGATGAAAAGTTTTGGACCTACTCCGTCGGCTACACCGAAACGAAACCACCTTGGGAGCGCGAGTAGCGTTACAGCGTTGAACCAGACGTCGAGTTTGCGCCGGACGCCTTCGATTACGGCGTCGGTGTACTCGGTGGTGGTCGAGTGGCCGCCGAGGTCGGCGGTGGCCACTCCGGCGTGCAATGCTTCCAACGACGACTCGTAGATCGCGCGCGATGCGTCGGCGGCGCGGCGACCCTCGACGTACGAAAGCACCGCAGCTCCGGCCAAAATCATCGCGAGCGGGTTTGCGACATTCTTTCCTTGTAGGCGCGGCGCGGTGCCGTGCGGTGCTTCGGCCATCACGACGCTCGGAGCGGCGCCCGCGGTGTGATTCGTATCGTCGAACGCCAGCAGTAGCGACTCCGCGCCCGCTAGCGAGCCGAACAGTTGCATCACCATGTCCGACAAGCAGTCGCCGTCGCGATTGAGCGACGGAATGACGAGCGGCCGGTCGCCGGAACTCGACAGCAGAAGCGCGTAGGTCGCGTCGATCAGCTGCGGGTCGTACGGAACGTTCGGATGGCGCTCGTGCGCCGCGTCCATCTCTTCTTTGAGCATGCCTTCGTACACCGGACTCACGGTGTACTTGGGGCCGCCGAAAACGACGCCACCAACTTTTTTTGCATGAGTAAACGCATATTCGGAGACGTGACGGCAAACCGAACGCGAGATCGTTTCGGTGCGACAGGCGATTTCGTCGCCGTCTCGCAACTCGCGCCACTCTTTGGCACCGTACGCGTCGCCGACGGCCATGCGCACGATCGAAATCGGAGCGTGAATGCCGGCCACGGGACGCACGCGCGGCAGTCGCCGTCCGGTTCGTACGATCACTTTGCCGTCAACGCGTTCGCGCAGAATGCGATTCGGGGATCCCACGTCGCCCTTTTGCTCGGGGGTAATCGTCGCCGCTTTCAAACCCAGCCGTGCGCGCCGCATCGCGTCGGCCGCTTCGTGAACGATTTCGTTGCCCGACGAACGCCGGCGCTCCAGCGATAAGTCGTAGCGTTCGAATTGCAGCTCGAGTCCGATGACGGACGGATCGAGCACGCGGAGCGCTTCGAGCAGCAGCTCTTGGCCGGTTTGATCGCCTTCGAGCACGACGAGAGTGGGCGCGTTCAAAATGAAGTCCTCGCAGGGTGACGAATCCGAAGTTTCCATGGCACGTGCGCGCCGTAAGGCGACCGCCAGGACACGGCTCAATCTCGAAATCGTTGGAATAGCCGCGATCGGAATCGCCATCCTGATGGGGATTTCTTTGGCGACTCCACATCATGCCGGTCGAATCGGCGAATGGACTGCCGACGCGCTGCACCATCTCTTTGGAGGTGGGGCGGTTCTTTTCCCCGTGCTCGTCGCGCTGTTCGGAGCGATTCTGTTTCTCGAAGTAAACGTTCCGAGATTGGTCGCCGAAATCGGGACGTCGGCGCTCGCGTGCTTTCTCATCGTGGACGCCGCACTGGGTTCGGGGGGATACGCGCGCGGCGGCGTCGTCGGTTCGAACATATGGTGGGCGCTGCGTTCGTTGATCGGTGTCGCGGGCGCGTGGATCGTCGTTGGGGTCGCCGCCGTTTCGCTGCTGTTGTGGTTGACTAATGCCAGTTTGAAGCGAACGATCGGACTCGTCGCCGGTTGGGCGGGATCGATCCGTATGCCCGCACTTCCGGCCGTCCGAAAACCGAGGATCGAACTGCCGCCCGGTCACGCGTCGTTGCGCGAGGCGTTCGCACTCGGCGCTCCGACCCCAAAAGCTGAAGTGGTCGCCTCGCCGCCCGTGCTCGAACCGGTTGCCGCGGAGCCGCTCGTACCGGTCGTTCCTCAGGCCCCGGTCGTTCGCACGCCCTACTTCGAACCCGAACCACCGCGGCCGGAACCGGCGCGAGAGACACCGCGCGGGCTGTCGGGGGAGTACGAGCCGCCGGCCGCCGGTTCGATCAACTATCGGCTGCCGGACCTGGCGATCTTCGACCCGCCGGTGGCGCAAGTCACGGACGATTCGAATCGCGCACATTTATTGGAAGATACGCTGGCGAGCTTCGGCGTCGGTGCCAAGGTGGTGCACATCGAGCGCGGCCCATCGATCACGCGCTACGAACTCAAGCCCGAGCGCGGCATCAAAATCGCGCGCATCGCATCGTTGGCCGACGATCTGGCGCTGGCATTGGCCGCGACGAGCGTCCGCATCGAGGCGCCGATCCCTGGCAAGTCCGCCGTCGGCATCGAGATCCCCAATCAAACGGTCTCGCTCGTCGCCATTCGCGAGATCCTCGAAGCGATCCCAAACCGCGGACAGATTCCCCCGCTGTGGATGGCGCTCGGCAAAGATATTACGGGCCGGCCGGTGTTCGGCGATCTCGGAAAGATGCCGCATTTACTGGTGGCGGGCGCCACCGGCGCCGGCAAATCGGTGTGTCTCAACACGATTCTCGCGTCGTTGCTGGTTACGGCCACACCGGATCAAGTGCAGTTGCTGATGATCGATCCGAAACGTGTCGAGCTCAGCGTGTACAACGGAATCCCGCATCTGGTGCGCGAGCCGATCACCGATCCGCGCATGGCGGCCGGCGCGCTGTTTGAAATGACCAAAGAGATGGATTCGCGCTACGAGCGTTTTGCCAAAGCCGGCGTGCGAAAGATCGAAGAATACAACGCCAAGTTTCCGGACGAGAAGCTGCCGTACGTCGTGATCGTGATCGACGAGTTGGCCGATTTGATGCTCGTCGCGCCGGCCAAGGTCGAATCGACCGTCACGCGTCTCGCGCAGCTTGCCCGCGCCACCGGGATTCATCTGATCGTTGCGACGCAGCGCCCGTCGGTCGACGTCATAACCGGATTGATTAAAGCCAACATTCCGTCGCGTATCGCGTTCGCGGTCAGTTCGCAAACGGATTCGCGCGTCATCCTCGATATGAACGGCGCCGAACGATTGCTGGGTCGCGGCGATATGCTGTACCTGCCGATCGACGCACCCAAACCGATTCGCGCGCAAGGTGCGTTGATCACCGGCGCCGAGGTCGAACGGCTGGTCGATTTCTGGGCGCGTCAATCGCGGCCGAGCAATCTCGTAGAAGTCGAAGCCGTTCCGGTAAGCGACGAAGAGAACGCAAAAGCCGTCGATCCGTTGTGCTACGACGCGGCCAAGTTCATCATCGAAACCAACTACGCATCGACCGCACAGTTGCAGTCGCAGTTTTCGATCGGACACCCGCGTGCCGTCCGGCTCATGAAACAACTGGAAGAGTTTAAGGTCGTCGGTCCGCACGAAGGGACCAAGCCGCGCAAAATCGTGATCGGTTTGGCCGAACTCGAATTGTTGGCTCCGCGTTTGGGATCGGGCGAACGACAGACCGATCTGTTCGCGTCCGAATCGTGACGCGCCGAATCGTTCTCGCGCTTATAGCGCTAGCGGCGTTCGTCGCGTTTTGGCGACTCGGCGCCTACGTTCGCGCAAACGGCGAACCGGCGGCGCTGATCGTGTTCGAGGCCGAACTGGCCGGACGCGGTGCTAGTGGCGGCTTGGTGGCTGACGTGGTCGTGCTACGTGCAGACACTGGTCCTCGTGGGTGTGCTGCTCATCGCTCTGGCCTGGCGCTTTCCGGCATGGCGTGCACGCATCGCTTGGACGCTCGTCAGCGCGATCGTGTGCTGGCGCGTCGCCGATTTCTTCCAACACGTATTTGCGCGGCCGCGTCCCGTGGTTTGGTTCGTGCACCACGAAACGGCGTTTTCGTATCCCAGCAGCCACGCCGCCATCTCGCTCGGGTTCTACGGCTTGTGGGCGGTGTTGCTCTACAGCAGCGAACTGGGGCGCCGAACGCGGCTTCTATCCACCGCCGCCCTCGTCTGCTTGACCGTTGCGATCTACTGGGCGCGTGTGGCGCTCGGCGCCCATTATGTGACCGACCTGGCAGGCGGCGCGCTCCTGGCGCTGGGCATCGTCTGCGCCGGCGCTGCCGTACTCCCGGGAAACGTTGTTGCGCCAGTCGCGGGGCGCCGCTAGAGTTAACCCGAAGATTCGAACCGCGCTCCCGCCCCTCGTAGAAAGGTCTGCCTTGGTATACCGCGATCCGGCGCTCACCGGCATAGCACGCAAGATCGACGCCAACGTTTCCCTGTCGCTCGAAGACGGGGTCGCACTCTATCGCACCGCCGACCTGCACGGTTTGGGCGCGCTCGCGAGAGCTGCGAAAGAACGCAAGAGCGGCAAAAAAGTCTTCTACGTGCTCAACCGCTACATCAACTCGACGAACGTCTGTTTTGCCGCCTGCACGTTCTGTTCGTTCGCGGCCGACGAGTTCAAAGAAAAAGAACGCGTCTTCCGGATGACGGCCGATCAAGTATTCGCCAAGGCGCTCGAGACCGGCACGAACTTCAATCAGATCCACATCGTCGGCGGGCACGACCCGCGCCAGCTGTCGTTGGATTATTGGTTGCCGCTGATGCGCCGCTTGAAGGAAGCCGTGCCGCACGCGCAACTGTCGTTCTTTACGGCCGCCGAGATCGAATACATGGCCAAACGCCACCGCCTGTCGTTTCCCGAGATCGTGTCGGTGCTCAAAGAAGCCGGCCTGGATAACGTCAACGGCGGCGCGGCCGAGATCTTCGCCGAAGAAACGCGCGCCAAGATTTGCCCCAATAAAGTGTCGAGCGCGAACTGGATTGCGATACACGAAGAGCTCCATCGCCAAGGCGTTGCCAGCAACGCCACGATGCTGTACGGACATATCGAATCGATCGAAGACCGCGTCGATCATCTTATCCGTTTGCGCGAGTCGCAGGCACGCGTGCCCGGGTTTAACGCACTCATCCCGTTAGCGTTCCATCCCGACGGCAACGCGCTCTCCTACTGCGGCTGGACAACCGGACTCGACGATCTCAAAACGTTTGCCGTCGCACGGCTCATGTTGGATAATTTCGATCACATCAAGGCCTATTGGATGATCCAGGGCCTCAAGGTGTGTCAGGTCGCGTTGCAATTCGGGGCCGACGACATGGACGGCACGCACGGTTCGACCGACGAAGAGATGATCTATCATTCTGCCGGAACGCGTTCGGGACAATACGTCGACGACCGCGAATTTCGCCGATTGATCGAAGACGCCGGCTACGTTGCGGTGCGCGAGAAATTCGACGTACGATGAGTTTCCGTTCGATTGGACTCCGCCGCAGCGAGAACTCGTCGAAGCGTGAGCTTACGCTGCGGCCGCATGGCCTATACCAACGTCGTTCCGCTCTACGCCGCGTTCGATTGCGGGGTCCTGGAGTATCCCGGCTCGCTCGTCTCGGGGGTTCCCTCCGAGTTAAACGCGATGTTGGCGGACGGTTCGCTCGATCTCAGCCCGGTCAGCGCGATGGCGTGGGCCAAAAACCCCGACACGTTCGCGCTGTTGCCGGATCTGTGCATCGGTGCGCGCGATGACGTCGTGTCGGTGTTGTTGGCGTCGGAACGCCCGCCCGCGCTGCTGGACGGCGCGACGGTGTACGTGACGGACGAGTCCGCCAGCGGCTACAATCTTTTGCGCGTTCTGTTGGAGCGGCGCTACGGCGTGCGTGCATCGTACGAGCAAGCGCACGACGTGTTGCCGCGGGCGCGCGCCGGGCAACCGGCGCTGCTCATCGGAGATGCCGCCATCGACGCACTCGAAACGGTCGATGCGCAGCATATCTACGATTTGGGACGCCTGTGGCGTGACTGGACGCAGACCCAGCCCGTCTTCGGCGTTTGGGCCGCTCGCCGGGAAGTTCTGGAGCGTCGACCGGCGGAGGTGCGCGCCTGCATGCTCGCAATGACCGACGCGTATTCGTGGTCGCGCGCCAATCGCGCTCGCGTGATCGAACGCGCGCAAGCACAACGCCCGCGGAGTGCCGCGTTTTACGAGTCGTATTACGACAAACTCAACTTTACGTATCATCTCGCCGCGCAAACCGGCTTGTCGGCGTTTTGCCGCGAGCTGCGCGCGATCGGCGCGATCGATCGCGTTCCCTCGGCCGTTCCGGAGAATCTCGATGCCGTCGCTTGTTAGCCTCTTAGATCGCGCCGCCGCCGGCGGACGCTTGACCTTCGACGAGGGCGTGCGCCTCTATCACGAGGCGGACTTGCACGAGTTGGGTGCGGCCGCTCACGAACGGCGTTCGCAGATGTATCCCGGCGATGTCGTGACCTACGTGATCGACACGACGATCAATTATACCAACGTTTGCAACGTGCACTGCACGTTCTGCGCGTTCTTCCGCCCGGAACAACATAAAGAGGGTTACACGATGTCGCACGACACCGTGTTGGAACGGGTTCGGTACGCCGAGGGTCACGGCGCGACCCAAATCATGATTCAGGGCGGCGTCAACCCGGAGTTACGAATCGATTGGTTCGAGTCGTTGTTCCGGCGGGTCGCGAGCGAGTTTCCCGGCGTGGACATTCACTCGTTGTCGGTGTCCGAAATAATCGGGTTGGCCCACGTCGAGGAAATGCCGGTCCGCGACGTGTTGCAACGCTTGCGCGAAGCTGGAATGAAGTCGCTGCCCGGCGCGGGCGCGGAAATTCTCGTCGAACGCGTGCGCAAACGCATCTCGGCACGCAAGGTGAAGCCCGACGAATGGCTCGGGGTCATGCGCGAAGCGCAGTTGCTGGGTATGCCGACCACCGCAACGATGATGTTCGGATCGATCGAAACGGCGGAAGAGCGGATCGAGCACATGCACGTCGTGCGCGAACTGCAAGACGAAACCGGCGGCTTCACCGCGTTCATCCCCTGGTATTACGTGCCGCACAAGACGCCGCTGCGCGGAAAAGAAGCGACCGGGCTAGAGTATCTGCGGGTGCTGGCGATTTCACGCCTCTACTTGGATAACGTGGCGCATCTACAAGCCTCGTGGCTAACGCCCGGACTCAAGCTGGGGCAGCTCGCGCTGTTCTACGGTTGTGACGACATGGGCGGGACGATTCTCGAAGAGCGCGTTGTTCACGATGCCGGAAGTACCAACGAAGCCACGCGGAACGATTTGGAACATCTCATCATCGATGCCGGCTATCGCCCGGTCGTGCGCGATACCTACTGGAATATTCGCGAGGGGATGGCGTTAGCGGCCGTTTAGGTTACGGCTCGCTCGATCGTCGCGGCGCCCAGCACTTCTACACCGCCTTCGTCGAACAACGCGACCGATCTGTCCGGGCGTCACCGCGCGTTGCGGCCGGTCGAAGCGCACGTGCAGCGCGCCGTCGTCAACGCGAGCGATTGCCGGGACGGGAGTGCCGCGATAGCGGACGGTCGCCAACACGCGCCGTTCGTCCGTACCGAATCGCTCCGGGCGGATCGCGTTGAATTCACCGGCCTCGAGTCCGTTCGCCAATAGCTCGAGTTCGTCGCCCACTACCACGGTGTTGGTTGCTGCGTCGACGCGTGTGACGTATCGCGCGCGCTCAGAGCCCCCGGGCAAACCGCTGCGCTGACCGACCGTATAGCCTGCGACCCCGGCGTGCGTCCCTATGGAGTGTCCGCCCGCGTTCACCACTTCGCCCGGTCGATGGATGCCGGGACGTATACGCTCCAGCACCTCGCGATAATCGCCGCCTTCGACGAAGCAGATGTCTTGCGACTCGGTTTTGTCGTGCACCGGCAACCCGAGACGGAGCGCGTGGGCGCGCGTCGCGGGCTTGTCGAGCTCGCCCAGCGGCAAAAGCAATCGATCGAGCTGGGCGGGCGTCAACTGCGCCAGTGCGTACGCCTGATCTTTTCCGGACGGGCTGCGGAACAGCCGGGGACCGCCCGGGCCGTGTTCTAGCCGAGCGTAATGGCCGGTCGCGACGAAACGTGCGTCGAGGCGATCGGCATATTGCAGCAGCGTTCCGAGCTTGATGAAGTTATTGCACGCGACGCACGGATTCGGGGTACGGCCGGCTTCGTAGTCGTCCGCAAAGCGCTCCACGACGTTTCGCCGGAACGTTTCCTCGAAGTTGAGTACGTAATGCGGAATGCCCAGAATCGACGCGCTGGCGCGCGCATCGTCGAAATCGTCCGAGCCGCAGCAGCTTTTCGCGTGCGCCGGGCGCGTGGGCGCGTACATCTTCATCGTCACCCCGACGACGTCGAAACCACGCTCCACCAGCAGGCCGGCCGCGACGGCCGAATCGACTCCGCCGCTCATAGCAGCGATCACGCGTTCCTTCATCATAGACTTTGGACAGGATAACACTAGGTCGAATCTAAGAAAAGCCGCGCATGGCATCGCTGGGCGAGCGCCTTCGCGAAGCGCGCGAAGCTCGCGGTCTTAGCCCGTCGGAAGTATCCGAGAAAATCCGCATCCGCACCGTCTATCTCATCGCCATCGAAGAGGAAAACTGGCGGTCGGTCGGTGCGCCGGTGTACATCCGAGGCTTCTTACGAACCTACGCCCGCTTCCTCGGCTTGGATCCCGAGGAGGTGGTCGCCCAATTTGGCGAGCTGGAACCCGGCAATTCTGCGCCCGAACCGCAGTATCTGGTGGATCCGCCCGCCCGGCGAAACCACACCCTTACCTGGATCGCCGCTTGCGTCGCCGTGTTGCTCGTCGCATTCGTCGCCTACAACGCGCTGACGATGCACCGCCAGGGCCAGGAGGCGGCCGTCGCTATGCCCGCGTCGCCGAGCCCTGAGGCATCGCCGACCGGCGCCCCGCCAACCCTCGCCCCGGCGAAGGCCGCCCTAGCCGTGCGCCGCGGCACGCCGACCCCAGGCCCCGGCGCACGGCAATCGATCGCCCTCGTGCTGTCGGCACCGTCATGGCTTCGAGTCACGGTCGATGGTACTGTGAGCATGGACGGTACGTATCCGGCCGGGACGTCCAAGACGTTCCACGGGCGGGCCGCGTCGATTCGAGTCGGTAACGCCGGCGCGGTCGATGTCTGGGTCAACGGCAAGAACGTCGGCGCGCTCGGCAAGACCGGCGACGTCGTCGATCGCTCGTTCGAATTATGAGCACCTCTGCAAAAGGAAAGCTGGATTAGAAGTTGCCTACAGACCCGTCGTTCGACATCGTTTCTCGAATCGATCAGCAAGAACTGGATAACGCGCTCAATCAGGCGCGTAAGGAGATCGAGAACCGTTTTGATTTCAAGCATAGCAAGACGAGCATCGAAGCGAACGAAAAGGCGATCACGATCGTTAGCGATGACGAGCTGAAGATGCGCAACGTGGTCGACATCCTTCAAGGCAAAGCCATCAAACGCGGCCTCGATATCAAAGCGTTCGATTTCGGTACGGTCGAGCCGGCCGCGGGCGGCACCGTGCGTCAAGTGCTCACGCTGCGCTCCGGAATACCGAAAGACAAGAGCAAGCCTCTGATGGAAAAGATCAAGGCGCTCAAGCTCAAGGTGAGCGCGCAATATCAAGACGAGCAGATCCGCGTGACCGGCAAGAACCGCGACGATTTGCAAACGGTGATTGCGGCGATGAAAGAGCTCGATTACGAACTCCCGTTGCAGTTCGTTAACTACCGGTAACCAGGAGAGACTTTCGTACATGCGTTCGGTAGCGTTCGTGAGTTTGGGCTGCGCCAAAAATTTGGTCGACACCGAGGTGATGATGGCAAAGCTCGGTGCGGCCGGCTGGCGTCTCGAGAGCGAGGCAAAAGACGCCGATGCGGTGGTCATCAACACGTGCGCCTTCATCGATCCCGCCAAAGCCGAATCGACCGAGACGATCATGGAGCACGCCGCCGCCAAACGCGCCGGCCAGCAGTTGGTCGTGGCCGGATGTCTGGCGCAGCGCTACGGTGCGCAGTTGCAGGCGCTCGTCCCCGAAATCGATGCGGTCGTTGGGACCGGATCGTACGCCGGCATCGTCGAGCTGATCGAAGACGCGTTCGGCGGTCAGCGTCCGATGCGTCTGGAGTTCGAACCGGAGCCCGAGCACGATTTTCTTCCGCGTCTCATCACGACGCCCCGTGCCACCGCATATCTGAAATTGCGGAGGGCTGCGACCATCCGTGTACGTTCTGCATCATCCCGGCGTTACGCGGTAAATTCCGCAGCCGAAGCGAGGAATCGATCGTCGCCGAAGCGCGCGCGTTGGCCGCTGCCGGCACCAAAGAGTTGATTTTGATCGCGCAAGACACATCGATGTGGGGCCGCGATCGCGGGATCCGTCGCGGCGGTCTGGCCACGCTGCTCGAGCGTTTGCACGAAGTCGACGGCCTCGAGTGGATCCGGTTGCTGTATCTCTATCCGGCGACCGTCGATTCAGGAATTGATCGATGCCATCGCCGATCTGCCAAAAGTTTGTAAGTACATGGACATGCCGTTGCAGCACGCGCATGCCGACGTGCTGCGGGCGATGCGCCGGCCGAGCAACGGCGAGCGCTATCTCGAGATTCTCGACGAGTTTCGCAGTCGCGTGCCGGGCATCACGTTGCGCTCTACGTTCATCGTCGGCTTCCCGGGCGAGACGCCCGAACACGTCGAGTAGCTCGAACGCTGGATCGAACGAGCGGAGCTCGATCGCGTCGGCTTCTTTGAATATAGCGCCGAAGAAGATACGCCCGCCGCGACCTTGGACGGTCGCATCGGTTCGCGCGAACGGCGCCGGCGGCTGATTCTGCTTCGCGAAGCGCAGCGGGCTGCGTCGGAGCGTGCGCGTTCCAAGCGGATCGGACGCGAAGTGCGCGTTCTTGCCGAAGAGCGTCGCGAGTTACGCCGCTCGGATCCGATGCGCGCGCATTTGC
>CAWAZM010000003.1:0-45058 GCA_963786515.1 Vulcanimicrobiota bacterium
AACCTTTATCGGATGTAAGCGCGACAGAAACAAAACTGTGCGGTGCCGTCGCCGTTCTTTCGGCGCGGCCGGTTGTGGAGGAAGATCGACACCGTTGGGCACGATAGCGATCGGCTGCTCAAGGCCTCGAGCGCGAATGTCCTTCGCCTCTAACTCGGATGTCGCGTGAAAGGCAACAGCAGATTTCCATCGCGTTGCTGATAAATCGCCCAGGCAACCTTCTTTTTGACGAACCGCTCATCCCCAGTTCGCTCGACGCATTTTTCGAAGAAAACGGCAACTGGCATAACGATCAACAATCGGTGCAGCTAGCGTTTGGTCCTACGAGCATCGGCGGTGAGGGAGAAGAGTGCTACGACAGCGATTCCAACCCGTCGGTCTACAAGCTTTCCGGGTCGCTTTGGAGAGCGATGGAGAACACCCAAATCAAGGTCGAAGCGCAGAAGAAGATGTTCTTCTGTTACGCTCGCAACTTTTCCACGGGCGGTTCGCCGGAGGGCCGCAAATTGCGAATGTACGACATCGCGTCGTTCCTCCTAACGTACAAGCTGGAATTTGCGGTACTTTGGGAACGCTTTCGCACGCCTTCAAACGTACATGTGTATCCTGAGAGCCAACTCGTCGCGTTAGACCCGTTGCACGAGGCGCCCGAAAAAATCTCCGGATTGGAGATCGACGGGGCATTCTATCGCGAATACGGGAATTGTTACTACGCCGGCGACGCGATCGGTAAGTGCGCGGTCATCGTCAATCCGAGCGCGACCGAGGCGGTGAAAAACCCGCTCTATCACAAGTATGCGAACACCCTCGAACTGAGCGGCGCCGGGATCTTCGACGGCGGTACCGCGTCGTTCAGCGGGCCGGGCGCGCCCGACTCGTTGCCGGCTCTCTCAGCGTACGTCGTCAAATGAAGCGTTGAGCGGATGTAGACTGGCGCGTCGCGATTGAGTCGAACGGCAAATGGCGCCGTCGGCGTACTCGCGTCGCGCCTCGCGGGCCAGGGGGCGAGCTTTCTTAGCGCCGTCCTGGTTTCCAGGGCGCTCGGCCCTGCGGGGCGCGGCACGTTTGCGTACACGGTGACCCTCCTGGGGATCGTACTCGTTACGACCTCGGGCCATCCGGGCGCCGTTGCGTGGCAATATGCCAGGCGTTTGGTGCCGATCGAGGCCGTGCGGACGAGTATGAATCGCCTCGTTCTGTTCGCTTCGGGCATCGGCGCTATAGCGATGTTCGCATTGTACCGTGCGGATGGCACGACCGATACGAGCGTGCTCGTCGTCGCCGTAACGATTCCGTTTGCAGTGTACGCGCAATCTGCGAGCGGAATTTTCCTCGCGAATGCGGAGATGGCACCCCTCGCGGTTCAGCAACTGATTACGACCGTTGTGACGGCGGCGCTATTCGTCGTGCTTTTCGTTACCGACGTGAGGAACATCGCCGCGTACATGCTCTGCTGGAGCTCTGCGTACGTCGTATGCGCTGCTCTTACGGCGTACTACCTACGATGCATGAACATGCCCGAAGCGCGCGCGGGCGCATCGGGGCGAACCGGAGAGCAAGCGCTCTTCGCGGCGAAGTTATGTTTGAACGGCGTCGCGACATACCTAAATCTGCGCGTCGATGTCTTCATCATCATGTTCGTGTTGGGACGCAGCGAACTAGGCGTCTATTCCGTAGGCATAGCGATTGCCGAGGCGCTGTGGCAGATGAGCCGTTCCGTGGCCGCTGCCGTGCTGTCGCGCGTAGCGCGCGGCGGCAAAGAAGACGCAGCTCGGCTGACGGCAAAAGCCGCGAGGATCTCGTTGAGCCTCGGCGCCGTGGGCGCCATAGCGATCGCCGCCGTGGTGCATCCGATCGTCGTGGGCCTATTCGGTCAATCGTTTAGTGCCGCGATCCCCGTGACGTTAGCATTGCTCCCAGGGGTGGTACTCTACAGCGCTATGCCCGCAATCAGCCAGTTCTTCTCCCAACAAGTGGGCGAGCCAAAGATTCCGTTGGCAGTAAGCGTCATTTCCACCGTGCTATGTGCCGTAATTACGGCACTTACCGTGGGGCGATACGGACTGATGGCGGGCGCGATCGCTACTTCGATCTCGTACGGACTTTCGTTCTGCGTTTCGCTGGTCTATTTTGGACGCGAAACGTCGCTGCGACCGCTGGATGTTCTCTTGGTCCGGCGAAGTGATTTCGCGCCGTACTTATCCCGGCTGGATGCGATTCTTCACCCGCAGGTCTAAAACGTGATCGCCGCTCTTCGCGAATCTTCGGCGAAGAAGCCGGGCGCGGTCGTTGCGGTTGCGTTGTTGATCGGGTCTACGCTCGCAGCTGTGGCATTGGCCAACGGTAGCGGGCCGTGCTTCGACGGCCACCCCGGCGGAGCGTGCGAGATGTTTGCCCGCTATCCCCTTGCAGTGCTGATCGCCGCCCTGCCGCTAGCCTGCCTCGTGTTGGCGCGCTACCCCGTCGTGATCCCGTTGGTGCTCTACATAGGGCTGGTTCCGCTGGATGCAACGTTGCCGCTGCAAGGGTTCGGCAGCGTGACGAGACTTCTCGGGGATCGTCGTGGCCGTGACCGGGGCATGTACGATCGTATCGCGTCGCGCGCGGGGCATATCGGTTTCACCGATGCTCCTCGCCTGGGTTCCGATGATCGTCTGGCTGGTGGTGAGTAGATCGTGGACCGTGAGTCCGGCCGACACAAGTCAAGGCATCGTTACGGTGGTATCTGACTTCGCACTATTTTGTTTGATCGCGTCGATTCAGTTTCGGGAAAGGGAATTCGAAGCAATCGTAAAGGCCACCATCTTGAGCGGCGGCCTCGCAGGCCTGGTTGCAATCTATCTCGCACTGCACGCCCGGGCCGGCTCGCTCGAGGGCGCTCGGCTTTTTTTGGCGGCGAACGGCAGGGTGGCGGATCCTAACGATTTCGCAGCGGCGTTGCTGCTGCCGTTCTCCTTAACGGTTGCGCGACTGACGAAGGTGAGGTCGCCGTATTTCGTTCCTTTGATCGGTCTCGCGGTCACGATGCTGGCAGCGATCTATTGCACGGGGTCGCGAGGAGCCTTCGTGGGTCTGCTCGCGATGGCGATCGTGGGGATCTGCCTGAGTAAACGCCGGATCGCGGGACTGGCGATCGTTACCGCGATGTGCGCGGCAGTTTTCGCAATCCCAAATTCGTTACGGACTCGGTTTCTCACGGAGCAGGCTTCGGAAGGCGGATCCGGCCGAGTGAACATTTGGCGCGTAGCTCTTACATCGATTCGATCGCACTGGCTGGCCGGTTCGGGTTTCGGAAGCTTTCCAACCGCGTACGATCGGGCGTTGATAGCGACCCCCGTGTCGGAGTTTCAGCGACTTCATCGTGCTCCGCACAACCTTATCCTCGGCACGCTGACGGAGTTGGGCGCGATAGGGTTCGCATGTCTTTTATTCGCGCTGACGGGCCAAGTGCTGTATTTCGTTGCTGCGACGAAGAACTGGAGCGCGAAGCGGGACAGAACCGCCTATCTAGCTGCCTTCGTAGGAATCCTGATATCCTCGTTGTTCGTGGACGTACTAACCTTCAAATACGTGTGGCTGCTCTTTGTGGAAATGGCGATTCTCGCCGCATTATGTAGGCGGACGGAAACTGTGGACGGTCGTTTGTAAATCGCGCAGCGCGACTTGCCAAGCCAGGAGCGCCGTATTTCTAAACGTCTTTACCGATGCGGCGAGTTCGTAACGGTTTGCCAGCGCTTCGACAACCGCTGCGGCGATCCCAGCGGCGCTATTGTCGCAATACACAACGCCCCGCGTAAAATATGCTTTGGTCGCGGAAGTACCCGAAAGCACGAGAGGGCGCCCCGCCGCGATGCCTTCATACGCGCCGCAAACGAGGCAGTCCTCACTGGTGGTAAGATCGAGAACGGCGTCCGCTGAGAACAGCGCGTCTACAAAAGCTTGTTCGGAGAGAAATCCGAGTAAGTGAACGTTTTTGGGGATCGTCCCGTCGTCTCCAAAGTGGTGCGGCGGCTTACCAGTAAAATAAAACCGGACATCCTTGGAGTCGAGCGAACGCGCGGCGCGAACGATGTCTGCGAGTGGTTCGTCGGCCGCCCACGAAGAAACGACGAGGACGGCATTGCCGCCGCGCATGGCGGGCAGTGGAACGCCGCTGAACGTAAGGGCGGGTATACGGTCTTGTAACACGAACGCGCGTCCGCCGCGCGACTCGATAACGCGTGCGTGGGAGGGGTTCGTAACGATCGAAAGCGTAGCGTAACGATGAACGAATCCAGCGACGCGATCCAAGAAACCGCCCGGAAAGACTCCCGTGTGGTGATTGTCGACCACCACCGGTATGCCCGTCGCTTTACCGACTACGACCGCTAACGTGGCTAGTACGATCGAGGGGTTCTGGCAAAAAATGATCCCGGGTCTCGCTTCTGCTATTGTCAAAATCGTCCGGAACGAGCCAAGAACGTACTTCTTCCATCGCGGAACGTCCATCAGGTCGGTGAATGCGTACAGTTTGACGTCGAGCGACGCCGACAACTCGCGGTTCCGGCGTTGGTTTTCCCAGGTTAGCCAAATGCCCGGACGTATCGCGTTGCGCACCATCGGATGCCGGTTTGTGCGACGACGATGGAGCGCCTTCCTAGCAGCGAATCTCGCCGTGCAAAAGCACCGAGGATTGCGTCGAACTCCGACATCGTCAGTTCGCATTTCGGGTGCACAACGGGCGCGATGGCGACGTCGAAGGTGCCGAGGTCGTTTGCAACGGCACGTCCTGTATCGGGCGACGCGGCCACCCAGTTGGCACTCTGAAGCGGTATCGTCGGAATATGAACGCCGCACCGCAACGTCCGGGAGAATCTACCCAACTCCCTAGCCCAAACGTACGCTGTCAACGCGACGCGGTCTACGTCAACCGGCTTCGCGCCATCGACGCCGCGGTGGTCAACTACTATGCCGCGATGGATCCGCATAACAGGCCGGCCGCCGCCGAGCAGGCCTTCGTTCTAGGATCGCGCGCGCTGGCCGCGGCCGGCGGTTCGGCCACGATGTCCGCACTCGACGAACGCCTGCAGGCTGCCGTCGCCTCGGCGGCGGCACGCTTGGCCGACGTTCCGGTCCTGGTCGGCCGGCACGTCAACGGTTTGTGCGAGCGCTATTTCGGCCGCGACGGCCGAGTGGCGTCCGAACTCGGTGAGTCGCTGCGCGACACCGTGGGCGTCAACCTTCGGCGGCGCGTCACCGACGCGCTCGAACCGGTCGTCCGCGCGCTCAACGTCAACGATGCGGCCGGGCCGCTGGGTGCGATCGCGAGTGCGTTACGCGAGGTGCGGGGCGGTCAAATCGAATTGCGTGCGTCGATCGAGGGCGCGTTCGCGGCGCAACGTCAACGGAGCATTTCAGTGCACAAGGGATACGACTTAGAAGACGTGGTGGAAACCTGCGTGGGGGAACTGGCGGGCCGTCTGGGCGACCGCTTCGAAAACTGTTCGTGCGAAACCGGAGCGTTGCACAACTGCAAAGTTGGTGACTTCGTGTCGATCGTCAACGGCAGCGTCACGCGTGGAGCCGACGCTCGCATCGTTATCGAGGCGAAGGCGGCAGCGATCACCGTCAAGAAGCTGTGCGACCAACTCGACGTTGCTATGGAGAATCGCGACGCGATCGTCGGAATCGGCGTGCTAACCAATCCCAAAGTGACGACTCGGCCGATCGCCTTGTACGGACCGTCGCGAATCGTCGTCCACCTTCCCTCGTTTGGATATCCGGCGGCCGACGTCGAATACCACCGAACGCTCCTCGAGCTGGCGTATTCCGCAGCGCGTATCCAAGCCGCCGCGCTCGTGCAGGCCGCGCCGGCGGAAACGCTGGATGCCGCCGTCGTGGGCGAACACGTCGAACGCTTGGACGTCGCGGCCAAACGCTTCGGCGAACTCAAACGCAACTTTACCGCAATCGAAGCCGGCGTGCGGGTGGCGCGACAAACTGCGGATTCGATACGGGCCGAAATCGACGATCTGGCCGACGATCTTCGCGCAACGCTCGACCGGCATGCGGCGCGACTGGCGCCCGGGTCGATTACCGGATTGGAATGACTTCGACGGTGCCGCTGTTGTAGTTCGTGACGTAGACGACGTCGTGCTGTGGCGCTTCGCGAAGTTCGCGCGGGAACGCTCCGGTCGGATACGATCGTAGGATCGCATCGCCACCGGAGAGTGCGACAGCGGTGTCAACTGCGTCCACCGTCGAGCTGGTGGCACTTGCGTCGAACCGGTTGGAGTTTGTCACGAACGCAACGTCGCCGCTGCGTACGAGTGCCAAACCAACTGGAGACGCGCCGACGCGCACCTTACGCAGCAGCGCGTGCTCCGGGTCCGAGACGAGTTTGCCTGCATCGAACGCCGCCAAGGAGTTCTCGCCGCGCAACGTCACCCACGCGATGCGCCCATCCGGACTGATCGCGATGCGAACGGCCTCGCAGCCGGCCGTCGCCGTCGAAACGACGGCGTCGCCGAGCCGATTTGAGGTGGCGGCGGCGACATCGATGACGGCGACGCTTCCGGCGCGCCGTCCACGTTCGCAGACTGCCGGGCGCCCGAATCCGAATTCGCTCGTGACGTACAAGCGCGCTCCGTCCGGCGAAAGCGCCATTCCAACGGGGAGGTGCTCGGTAGGGATACGGGCCGTGAATGTAAGCGCCGGATCCCCGGCGGTAGCGCCGACCGTCACGACCCCGACGCTGTCGTCCTCTTCATCTGAAAAAAATGCATGCATGCCGTCCGAAGACGGCACGACCTCGATCGCACCGTTGGTGAAGTGGTTGCGAACGTACGAGATTGGCGGGACTTGGTCGCGTTCTGCTGCCGTTGCCGAGAGCGCGGCGTAACGATCGTCGGCTCCCACCAGCAGCGTCTTTCCATCCGGCGTCAAGGCAAGTCCGGTCGGCGAACCATCGACCGGAACGAACGCTCCGGCGCGATACGTGCCGTCGGAACGATGGACGACGAGAATCCCGTTCGGGCCGCGGTCCCGGACGACCGATATAAAGAGCGTCGAACCATCTTTTGACGGCAGCGCCGTAAACGGGTGATCGGCAGCGGCGATGGCGGTGATGGGACTTCCGGCCGCATCGTTCGCGATCGGCGTCGCCGCCAGCGACCCCGTCGCCACGATCGCTGCGCATGCGGCCATCCATCCGCTTCGAGCGTCCTTCATTGCCATAGGAACGTTCGCCGCGAGGCGTTAACGAACATCGCCATGAGCAATACATTTCACGTGACGGGCATGGACCTCGTCGGATATATGGCCAAAGACGTGCCGCGCGCCATCGCGTTCTATCGCGACGTGATCGGCATGAAGCCCACGAAGATCTTCGACGGAGACGCCGGCGCGGAGTTCGAACTGTCCGACGGCAGCACGTTCGGACTGTGGAGCGGCAACGACATGATGCCGTTTCAGCCGAGTAACTGCATTTTGTTTGCGGTCAACGACTTCGACAAGACGGTCGAGAGTTTGAAAGCAAACAAGATCGAGATCGCCATGCAGCACGAGAGCCCGAGCTGCTTCATGGTGATGATCGACGATACCGAAGGCAACAAGGTCATCCTGCACAAGCTGAAGTCATCGTAGATTCGGCAATCGATCGCGTCGCCGTCATAGCGGCGACGCGGTTGGAAGCAACGGCCGCGCGCAAAGAAGTCAACGCCGTGCGCGTGTACGAAACCGGCATCGGACTCGTCGATTTCGACGGTCACGGAATTGCGACCGCAATTAGTTGCGGTATTGCGGGCGGTTTGCGCGAGGGCGTTCCAAGCGGTACGGTATTAATACCAACCGAGGCCGGACTGGCCGACGGAACGCGACGTGCGTGCGATCCGCAGTGGGTTGACGCGCTGACTGCAGCGGCGCGCGCACTTGGCTTCGAACCCGTAACCGATCCGTTATTCACATCGACTGCGATCGTTCGAGGATCGGAACGAGGGCGATGGGCGCGCTCCGGTTTTGCCGGCGTCGATATGGAAACCGCACGGCTTCGCTCGGAGGCCATTGCCGCGGTTCGCGTCGTCCTCGATACGCCCGAGCAGGAACTCTCGGCAGATTGGATTCGTCCCGCGACGGCAATGCTTCGCCCCTGGAATTGGCCACAGGCGGTCTGGCTGGCGCGATTTGCGCCATCGTACGCACGCCGGGCGGCACAAATCGTACGATACGCGCTGGCGGGGAGATAGGTTTGGCTGCGCCGAAGCGCGTCCAATCGCCATGATCGTAGAGAAAATCGAATCGCCCGCCGACGTACGACGCCTAGACCGCGAAGATATCGACCGCCTTGCTGCCGAGATTCGAGAGATGCTGGTGCAAACGTGTGCCGTTAACGGCGGCCATCTCGCGCCCAACCTCGGCGTCGTCGAACTCACGCTGGCGCTGCACACGGTGCTCGATCTGCCGAACGATAAGCTCGTTTGGGACGTCAGCCACCAGTCGTACGTGCACAAAATTCTCACCGGTCGCCGCGATCGTTTCGGCTCGATTCGCAAAGGCGGCGGCCTTTCGGGTTTCGCGATGCGATCCGAATCGCCGTACGACGCGTTCGGCGCCGGTCACGCGAGCACGTCGGTGTCGGCGGCACTCGGTATGGCGCAGGCGCGCGATCTCATGGGCGGTAGCGAAACGGTGGTCGCGGTCATCGGCGATGGTGCGCTGACCGGTGGATTAGCCTACGAAGCGCTCAACAACGCCGGAGCCTCGGGCAGTCCGTTCATCGTCGTGCTGAACGACAACGAGATGTCGATCGCGCCCAACGTCGGATCGATCGCGGCGTATCTCTCGGTCTTACGTTCGAAACCGTTTGCCAAGTTGGCGCGCAAGACGGGCAAAATGGTGCTCGATCGCATTCCGCTCGGCGGCGCGGCGAAGAAGGCGATCGAGTCGGCGGAGCTCGGCGCGATGCGCTTCATCTCGCCCACCGAAAAGGCCGCGGTCATCTTCGAAGAGCTGGGCTTTCGCTATATGGGCCCGATCGACGGCCATAACTACGATGTGGTGGTCAACGCGTTGCGCACGGCGCAAGATTTCAAACATCCGGTGCTCGTACACGTTCGCACCGTCAAAGGTAAAGGCTACGAGCCTGCCGAGCGGGATTCGCGCTCGTTTCACGGCGTCGGTGCCAACGCGTTCGAACCGAGCGATGGTTCGAAAAAGAGCGCGCCCGGCGCGCGTCCGAAGTTTCAGGACGTGTTCGGCGATGCGATGATCGCGATTGCCGAGAAAGACCACCGCGTCGTCGGTATCACCGCCGCGATGCCCGATGGAACGGGTCTCTCGAAGTTCGGAAAGCGTTTTCCGGAGCGCTATTTCGACGTGGGTATCGCCGAGGCACACGCGGTGTGTTTCGCTGCCGGTTTGGCCGCCAGCGGTTTGCGCCCCGTCTGCGCGATCTACTCGACGTTTCTGCAACGCGCGTACGACCAGATCGTCCACGACGTCGTCGTGCAAGAACTGCCGGTCGTTTTTTGCATGGATCGCGCAGGCTTCGTCGGCGACGACGGCCCGACGCACATGGGCTTATACGACGTCGCGTATCTGCGCACGCTTCCGAATATTACGCTGATGGCGCCTCGCTGCGAGGCCGAGTTGCAGCCGATGCTCGAACACGCGCTCGCGATCGCCGCTCCGGCCGCCATTCGCTATCCGCGCGGTTCGAGTAACTGCGCCGACGAAGCCGGACACGCGCCGATCGTGCAGGGTAAGGCCGAAGTCCTCCGTCGCGGAACGGGCGTGGCCGTGTTCGCATACGGCACCACCTGCGATATCGCGTTAGCCGCACACGCGCTCTTGAAAGCCGGCGGAAATACGAGCTCGCTGCCGACGATCGTCAACGCCCGGTTTGCGAAGCCGCTCGATGGCGACTTGATTGCCGAGTTAGCGCGCGATCACGATCTGCTGATCACGCTGGAAGAACACTCGCTGGACGGTGGTTTCGGCTCGGCGGTCGCCGAGTTCGTATCGGACCGTTGCCTGCCGATTGCGGTCGAACGCGTCGGAGTGGGAAACATGCTCGTGCAACACGATTCGCAGGATAAGCAGCGCCAGCTCTTTGGGCTCACGCCGCAATCGCTGGCCGAACGGATCGGCCGCGTCGTCGGGATCCCGGTGGCCGTCTAGCCGTTACTGCGCCAGGTCCAGGGAGCCCCGATACGTGCGGGCGCCATCCCGGTATAGGAAACGCACCTTGTAGCGCTCCCACTGAATTTGGTTGAGGCTCTCGATGTCGGGCACGTGCTCGGAGTCCATCACGCGGCCGGCCGAGTCGTCAACCTCGACTTCTCCCGGTGCGTCACCATGCGCCCCGAAAAACGCCGGAATCGGAGCGTCCCGGTACGTGTGCAGCCAGTACTCGCCCGTCGGACCGCGATACTCGTTCTCCGCTTGGCGGTTCGCCCGAGCGAGAAACTGGATTGCTCCGAAGGCAATCAGCATGAGGGCTACATAGCCGATCGTTATGCCCACGAGCCATCGCATGGGCGCCGGATTCTGGTGCCGAGCGGTCGGCTCCCCGCTCGTTAGGAGCCAGGTGATGTCCGACCAAGGTCGGGCCCGAGGACCCTAAGGGGAGGGTTCCTTGCGCTTTCCGCGACGGGGTGTTAAACTGTGCGTCTATGCCCCGGGGCGAATAGTCCACAATAAGAAGCCAGGCGGGTCCACCTCTGCAGCCAGTAGAGCGTGAGCTCGTCTTTTTCGCGTGCGTCAACTTCCGCCCAGAACGAACGCATTTCCTTTTAAAATCGTCCAACAGAGAAAGAGAATAATGGCGAAGACGACAGCTCAAAAAGCTCCTGCGAAATCTACCGCAGGCGGCAAGGGCAAGTCGAAACGCGCGGCCATGACGGCCGTCGCCAATAGCGCTTCGAGGGTCATGCCCGCGACCTTCCCGATGCCGACCGGTGCCTTCACCGTCGCGCAACCGCCCGATCCGGGACCCAAGCGCGAACGCTACACCTTCGCGAAGATCTCCGACGTCCTCGAAATTCCGAACCTGATCGAGCTGCAAAAGGCCTCCTTCGACTGGTTCAAGACCGAGGGCCTAGCGGAAGCATTTTCGTCGATATCGCCCATCAAGGATTTCACCGGTAACCTGATCCTCGAGTTTGGCGAGCACAGCCTCGGCGAGCCGAAGTATACGATCGAAGAGTGCCGCGAGCGGGATATGACCTACAGCGCGCCGCTGCGCGTCCGCGTACGTCTCATTACCGCCGAATCCGGCGAAATCAAGGGTATCCCCGACCAAGAAATCTTCATGGGCGACTTCCCGCTCATGACCGACAAGGGCACCTTCATGATCAACGGCGCCGAGCGCGTGATCGTGAGCCAGCTGGTGCGCTCGCCGGGCGTGTATTACAGCCAGGACGCGGATACCAACTCGCGCCCGACCTTCAACGCCACGATCATCCCGAACCGCGGCGCCTGGATCGAGTTCGAAACCGATAACGGTACCAAGAACGACGAAACCGAGGGTACGATCGGCGTTCGCATCGATAAGAACCGGAAGATCTACGTGTACGACCTTCATCCGAGCGCTGTCGCGCCCGGATCTGGGTTGTAATTGGGAAACCGACGAGGCTATCCTCAAACTGTTCGGCGACAGTCCGCTCGTCCGCAACTCGATCGAGAAGGACAAGGACGTCAAGACGCGCGAGGACGCGCTCAAAGAAATCTACAAGAAGCTGCGTCCCGGCGAGCCCGAAAACGCCGAAAACGCCGAGAAACTGCTCGAGTCGCTGTTCTTCGATGAGAAGCGCTACGACTTGGCGGGCGTCGGGCGCTACAAGCTGAACGCGAAGTTTCACTACCGCATCGAGAATCCGGACGTCAACGCGCGTCTCGAAACGCCGACCGTCGTGATCGACGAGTACACCGACGCCGGCCTCCAAATGCCCGCGATCGAAACGCGTTGCTTGACGCGCGCCGACATGATCGCCGTCATTCGCCGCTTGATCAAAGTCGGCACCGGCATCGTGCAAAAAGACGACATCGACCATCTCGGCAATCGCCGGGTGCGTTCGGTCGGCGAATTGCTGCAGAATCAGTTCCGCGTCGGTTTGCTGCGTCTCGAGCGCGTCGTGCGCGAACGCATGACCGTTCAAGACATCGAAACGGTAACGCCGCAAGCGCTGATCAACATTCGCCCGGTGGTGGCGGCGGTGAAAGAGTTCTTCGGATCCTCGCAGCTGTCGCAGTTTATGGATCAGACCAACTCGTTGGCCGAACTCACGCACAAACGGCGTTTATCCGCGCTCGGACCTGGCGGTCTGTCGCGCGAACGGGCGGGCTTCGAAGTTCGCGACGTTCACCATTCGCATTACGGACGAATCTGCCCGATCGAAACGCCGGAAGGCCCGAACATCGGTCTGATCGGCTCGCTCGCGACGTACGGGCGCGTCAATCGCTTCGGGTTCATCGAGACGCCCTACCGAGTGGTGAAAGAAGGCGTCGTCACCGATGAGATCGTGTATCTCACGGCGGATCGTGAAGACGAATATATCATCGCGCAGGCCAACACGCCGGTCGACGCCGGCAACGGGCGCATCATGACCGATTCGGTCGTGTGCCGCTACGCCGAGAAGTACATCGAAGAACCCGCCGCGCGCGTGCATTTGATGGACGTCTCGCCGAAACAGATCGTCTCGGTGGCGACCGCATTGATTCCGTTCTTGGAGCACGACGACGCCAACCGCGCGTTAATGGGCGCCAACATGCAACGGCAAGCCGTGCCGCTGCTGCGTCCGGAAACGCCGATCGTCGGCACCGGCATGGAATACCGCTCCGCCAAGGATTCGGGAAGCCTGATCGTGGCCGATTCGTCGGGCACGGTGACGGCGGTCGACGCCAAAGCGATCGTGGTGACCGGCGCCGACGGCGTCGAAACGCGCTACGAATTGCTCAAGTTCGTGCGTAGCAACGCCGGCACGTGCATCAATCAGCGTCCCATCGTCGATCTCGGCGAAAGCGTGGTTGCGCGGTCAAATTCTCGCAGACGGACCGTCGTCGGACGAAGGCGAGCTGGCGCTCGGGCAAAACGTGCTGGTCGCGTTCATGCCGTGGGAAGGTTACAACTACGAAGACGCGATCCTGATCAGCGAACGCATGGTCAAAGAAGATCGCTTCACCTCGATTCACATCGAAGAGTACGAGTGTGAAGCCCGCGATACCAAACTCGGGCCGGAAGAGATCACGCGCGATATTCCCAACGTCGGTGAAGACGCGCTCAAGGATCTCGACGAGCGTGGCATCATTCGCGTCGGCGCCGAAGTGCGTCCGGAAGACATTCTGGTCGGCAAGGTCACGCCCAAGGGCGAGACCGAGCTCACGGCCGAGGAACGTTTGCTGCGCGCCATCTTCGGTGAGAAGTCGCGCGAAGTTCGCGACACCAGCCTGAAAGTGCCGCACGGCGAAAAAGGCAAGATCATCGACGTCAAGGTGTTCTCGCGTGAAAACGGCGACGAACTGTCGCCGGGCGTGAACCACTTAGTACGCGTGTACGTCGCGCAGAAACGTAAGATTCTGCAAGGCGACAAGATGGCCGGACGCCACGGCAACAAGGGCGTCATCGCCAAGGTGCTGCCGGAAGAAGACATGCCGTACATGGAAGACGGCTCGCCGGTCGACATCGTTCTCAACCCGCTGGGCGTGCCGTCGCGCATGAACCTCGGACAGATCATGGAGACGCATCTCGGTTGGGCGGCGCGCATGCTCGGCATGAGCGTTGCGACGCCGGTATTCGACGGCGCGCACGCCGAGGACATCGCCGAGTGGCTGCAAGATGCCGGCTTACCGGCCGACGGCAAAACGTGGCTGCGCGACGGACGTTCGGGCGAACGCTTCTCGCGTCCGATCGCGGTCGGATTGATCTACATGCTCAAACTGGCGCACTTGGTGGACGATAAGATCCACGCGCGTTCGACCGGTCCGTACTCGATGATCACGCAACAGCCGTTGGGTGGCAAAGCGCAGTTCGGCGGCCAGCGTTTCGGCGAAATGGAAGTCTGGGCACTCGAAGCGTACGGCGCAGCCTACACGCTGCAAGAACTCTTGACCGTCAAGTCCGACGACGTCGTCGGTCGCGTCAAGACGTACGAAGCGATCGTCAAAGGCGAGAACGTGATGGAACCGGGCGTGCCCGAATCGTTCAAGGTGTTAATCAAGGAGCTCCAATCGCTCGCGCTCGACGTCAAAGTGTTGACCGAAAATCGCGAAGAGGTGGAGATTCGTTCGCCCGAAGACGACATGGGCGAAAGCGAGCGTCGTGAGTACGGTCTGTTGATGGGCGACGAACAGCCCGTCGTTTCGCAGACCGCCGTCGCGGCCAACGAAGCCATTGCCGAAGCCGGCGCGGCCGAGGGTCCGGGTCAAGCCGTGGAAGTGGAAGAGGAGGAAGAGGAAGAGATCGACGACAGCAAGCCGATCGACACCGCTGCTCCGTTGCCGGCGCCTCCGCCGGTCGCACCCCACGCCGATTCCGAATCCGAGGACTTCGAGGAAGAAGAAGCGCCCGAAGAAGAGGTCGAGGAAGGGCGTCAAGGCTACGAACTCGAGGAGGAAGACGAAGAAACCTACGATGAGGAAAAACCCTCGGCCGACGGCGATGATGAAGAAACGCCGTTCACCGAAAACGGCAAGGACGAGGACGAGTACTAGTCGATGGTTGACGCGCCGCACATCGGGATCGTCGGCACGGGGCGCATGGGCGCGAATATCGCCCGGCGCCTGAACGATGTCGGATACGCCATCGAGGCGCTCTACGACACTCGACCCGAAGCGGCGCGCGACACGGCTCGCGACACAGGCGGCGAAGTGGTCACGACGTTGGCAAACGTTACGGCGTTATCCGACATCGTGATCACCGTCGTCAACGACGACGCCGCCATGGATCGCATTTTTAGCGAAGATCCAAACGCCGACAGCTTGTTGCGAGACGCCGCCGGCACCGTGTTTATCAACTGCGCGACGGTTTCGCCGCAAGTACACGTCAACGTCGAGCGGCGCGCGGAGCGTGCCGGTGCCAAAGCGCTCGAAGCGTGCATGGCGAGCTCGATTCCGCAGGCTCGCAACGGCTCGTTGTATTTGATGATCGGCGGCCGCAAAGAAGCGTTCGAAGACGTCAAACCGTTGCTCGAACAGATGAGCGCGTCGTTGAAGTACGTCGGCGAGGCCGGGCGTGCCGCGCAAGTGAAAGCGCTCGTGAACATGGTCATGAATATCAACACGGCCGGTTTAGCCGAAGGACTCGGTTTAGCCGATGCCTTGGGCCTGGATCTCGACGTCGTTCGCGAAATCTTTTCGCAGACGGGCGCGAACTCGCGCGTGCTCGAGACCGACGGCGCCGACATGCAGAATCGCGATCACGACGTCTACTTCTCGGCCGAGCACGCCGCAAAAGATTCGGGGATCGCGCTGGGCATGGCCGCCGGAACGGGTCTATCGCTGCCGCTCGCGCAGGCGACGTACCAACAATTCGAACGCATGAAGGCGCTCGATTTAGGACAGCTCGACAAATCCGGAGTATCCGAACTCACGTTCATCGACCGTCATGGAAAGGAAGCCTCATCAAATGGCAGATAGCAAACACATTCCGTACATCAGTTCGCAAACGACCGGCCCGCTCGGAGCCGTGCACCTACCGCGCTTATGGACCAAGCTCACCTTGGGCAGCAAAGGCAAATTGGCCGACGGCTGGGACGAATGCGGCAGCGGTTTCGATCAGATGACCATCGACAATCTGGGTCTGGAGCGCGACAAAGTGCTCGAGTTCGTGCGCGCTCATAAGCCGACGTACGTCCAGTTCGAAGAATGGGTGAAGGCCAACGGAAAAACCGATAAGGCCACGATCGACAAGCACAACAGCTCGATTCACGGCTACGACCATTCGCCGGAAACCGCAACCGCGATGCGCAAATCGCTCGGCCTCAAGGATGAGAACGTCAACGACGCCGTGACGCTCAACTCGCTCGACGATCTGCACGAACTACACAAACACGTTCACGCCGGGTGAGATCGAGCGAGCGCCGCGTGGCGCTCGGCGACGGCGCCGAAACGACGTTGCAAGTCTGGGGCGATCGCGGCCCGCTCATCGTGGCCGTTCACGGCCATGACCAGCTCGCGCAAATCGTGGGAGCGGCTGGCAGAGCATTGGGATGGCCGGGCTCGCGTGGCCGCCCACGATCAGCGTGGGCACGGCGATAGCGCTCCCGTAACCGGTCCGATGGCGCTGGAACGCGGCGTCGCCAATCTGGCCGCGGTCGTGGAATCGCTCGACGAGCCGCCGGCCGGTTGTATCGGGCATTCGTGGGGCGGCGCGGTCGCGATACTAGGCGGAACCCGCCTCCAAGTCGCGCGCATCGCGGCGATCGACCCGATGCTCCACCAAGTCGAGCGTGCCTGGTACGACGAGTACCTCGACGAGCTTCGCGAGCACTTTGCGCTCGAGGGCGAGCAACGCGACGCGAAAACGCGCGTGGACGTCGCGCACTGGCACGAACTGGATGTCGAAGGAAAAGTGCATGCGGTGCATGCGATGACCACGGAACCGATCGAGCGGCTGTTTCGCGAGAACCCGCCGCTGGTTTGGGATCTTCGTCCGGTCGTGGCCGACTATACCAAGCCGTTGTTGCTGCTGCTGGCCGCTCCCGGCGAGGGGATCAACGATCCCAAGGTGGTGGATTCGGTCCGGCGCGACCGCGCCGGAGCCGTCGAAATGGTCGAGATCGCGGGTGCCGGCCACAACCTGCACCGGACCGATTTCCCGGCGGTTGCCGCCTCGCTAGACGGCTTTTTCGGCCTCGACTAGCCTCTTCGCTAAGGGGGCAACAGTAGTAAACTAACAGTCTGTGCCTTGAGGCCTGCGTCAGCCGCAACGGTGGGTGTCCCTTACGAGACAACGTGAGACGGGCTCCCTGCGTCAGCGACGACCGATCGGCGGCCCGGCACACAACGGAGTCTCTTCTTGAACCTCCTCGACGTCAACAACTTCGACGCGATGCGGATCGGGCTCGCTTCGCCCGAACAAATCCGCGCCTGGTCTTTCGGCGAAGTCAAAAAGCCGGAAACGATCAACTACCGCACCCTCAAGCCCGAGCGCGACGGTCTGTTCTGCGAGAAGATCTTCGGGCCGACCAAAGACTGGGAATGCCACTGCGGCAAGTACAAGCGCATCCGCTTCAAGGGCATGATCTGCGACCGCTGCGGCGTCGAGATCACGCGCGCCAAAGTGCGCCGCGAGCGGATGGGCCACATCGAGCTGGCCACGCCCGTCAGCCACATCTGGTACTTCAAGGGCGTGCCCTCGCGCATCGGCATCTTGCTCGACATGTCGCCGCGCCAGCTCGAGAAGGTCATCTATTTCGCCGCCTACGTCGTCACCGATCCAGGGTGACACCACGCTGGGCAAGCGCGAAATTCTGACCGAGCAAAAGTATCGCGAAGCCGCGAGAAGTACGGCTAATCGTTTCAAGGCCGGCATGGGCGCGGAAGCGATCCGCGAGCTGCTGCGCGACCTGAACCTGCGCAAGCAATCCAAGAAGAGCTGCGCCGGGAATTCAAGGAGACGACGGGCCAGAAGCGCCTCAAGGCGATCAAGCGTCTCGAAGTCGTCGAAGCGTTCCTAGCCAGCGGCAACAAGCCCGAGTGGATGGTGCTCTCCGCCGTGCCGGTGATCGCGCCCGAACTGCGCCCGATGGTGCAGCTCGATGGCGGCCGTTTCGCCACGTCCGATCTTGAACGATCTGTATCGCCGCGTCATCAATCGCAACAACCGTCTCAAGCGGTTGCTGGAGCTGAGCGCGCCCGAAATCATCATCAAGAACGAGAAGCGGATGCTGCAAGAAGCGGTCGACGCGCTGATCGACAACGGCCGCCGCGGACGTCCGGTCACCGGTCCGAACAACCGCCCGCTCAAGTCGCTCTCGGACATTCTCAAGGGCAAGCAGGGCCGTTTCCGTCAGAACTTGCTGGGCAAGCGCGTCGACTACTCCGGCCGTTCGGTCATCGTCGTCGGTCCGAACCTCAAGCTGCACCAGTGCGGCCTGCCCAAAGAGATGGCGCTCGAGCTCTTCAAGCCGTTCGTGATGAAGAAGCTGGTCGATCGCGCGCTGGCACACAACATCAAGAGCGCCAAGCGAATGGTCGAACGCGTGCGTCCCGAAGTCTGGGACGTTCTCGAAGAAGTCATCAGAGAACATCCGGTGCTGCTCAACCGCGCACCCACGCTGCATCGCCTCGGCATTCAAGCCTTCGAGCCGGTGCTGGTCGAGGGCAAGGCGATCCATCTCCATCCGCTGGTCTGTACGCCGTATAACGCCGACTTCGACGGCGACCAGATGGCGGTCCATTTACCGCTGTCGGCCGGCGCGCAGGCCGAGGCTCGCATCCTGATGCTGTCGTCGAACAACATCTTGTTGCCGGCGTACGGTAACCCGGTGTCGATCCCGACGCAAGACATGGTGCTCGGCCTGTACTACATCACGTTCAATCGCGACGAGTACATCGGTCCGGCAAAAGCCGCGGTGATCGACGATTACGATGCGATCGTTCCGCATGCCAAGAACGCCAACGCGCCGCCCGAGGGTGGCCCGGGGTCGATCCCGACCTTCTACGCTCCGAGCGAAGCGGTCATGGCGTACGAAACCCGCAGCGTCGGTTTGCAAGAGTGGGTCTACGTCCGGTGGCTCGGCGAATCGCATTCGAACCACACCCGGACGCATTATCTTCAACATGGCGTTTCCGGAGAAGTGGAACCACGCGTTCGTCAATCGCATCGTCGACAAGGGCGCGCTGAAGAAAATCATCACGGACTGTTACCGTAAGTACGGTAACGCCGAAACGGCTCGCTTCTTGGATGCCATCAAAGACCTCGGCTTCCACTTTGCGACGTTGTCGGGCACCACGGTGTCGATCAGCGACATCATCGTTCCCGAGAAGAAGTACGAGATGTCGATAAGGCGCAGCACGAAGTCGACGAGCTGCATCGCTTGTTCGACCAAGGCTTCATCTCCGACGACGAACAGTACAATAAGACGATCGAGATCTGGTCGAAGGCGTCGGAAGACGTTACCGGCGCGATGCAAGCGGCACAAAACCCGCTCAACCCGGTGTTCATGATGGCGACCTCCGGCGCTCGCGGTTCGATCGCGCAGGTCAAGCAGCTGGGCGGTATGCGCGGACTGATGTCCGATCCGTCGGGCCGAATTCTCGAAATCCCCGTCAAGGCGTCGCTCAAAGAAGGCCTGACCGTTCTCGAATACTTTATCTCCACGCACGGCGCGCGTAAGGGTCTTGCCGACACCGCGTTGCGTACGGCGGACTCCGGCTATCTCACCCGGCGTCTGGTCGACGTCGCGCAGGACGTGATCATGCGCGAGGAAGACTGCGGAACCAGCGACGGTATTACCGTCAGCGACATCCGAGTCGGTAAGGAAATCATCGAACCGCTGATCGACCGCATCGTCGGACGGCGCGCGTGCGAAGAGATCCGCTTGGAGCCCAAGCGTCCGACGACCGCAATCGTTGGCCGCGGCGACGAGATCGACGAAGAGAAGGCGCGCGAGTTGATGGATGCCGGCATCCAGTCGGTCAAGATCCGCTCGGTGCTGGCGTGCAAGTCGAAGTACGGCGTGTGCTCGTTGTGCTACGGCCGCAATTTAGCCACCGGCAACAAGGTCGAACATCGGGACAGCGGTTGGTATCATCGCCGCGCAATCGATCGGCGAACCGGGCACGCAGTTGACGCTGCGTACCTTCCACACCGGCGGCGTCGCGACCGAAGACATCATCACCGGTCTTCCGCGTGTCGAGGAAATCTTCGAAGCGCGCAAACCCAAGGGACAAGCCGTCACGACCGAAGTGGCCGGTACGATGAAGATGGGCGAGGATCGCAACAAACGCATCATCATCGTCGTCGATGAAAGCGGCGAAGAGCACGAATACGAGGTTGCCTTCGGCACGCACTTGACCGTGTCCGAGGGGTCGCAGGTCAAACCGGGCGACGCCTTCAACGAGGGCTCGCGCAATCCGCACGACATCTTGCGCATCTTGGGCGAGACCGCGTTGCAAAACTACCTGGTGCAAGAAGTGCAAAAGGTCTACCGTTCGCAGGGCGTCGACATCAACGATAAGCACATCGAAGTCATCGTCCGCGCGATGCTGCGTAAGGTGAAGATCGTCGAAGGCGGCGACACCTTGCTGCTGCCGGGTCAAGTCGTCGAAGCGCGGCGTTCGCCGAGGCAAACGAGAAGATCAAGGCTGAGGGCAAGGACGTGCGACCGCCAACAAGGTGCTGCTGGGCGTCACCAAAGCGTCGCTCGCGACCGAATCGTTCTTGTCGGCGGCAAGCTTCCAAGAAACCACCCGCGTCCTGACCGACGCAGCGATCAAGGGCAAACACGATCCGCTGCTTGGTCTCAAGGAAAACGTCATCATCGGCAAGCTGATCCCGGCCGGAACCGGGATGTCGCGCTATCGCAACGTCGATGATCGATCCCGAAGGCCAGGACATCGACGAAGAAGGCCGCCCAAGAACGTCTTCATGGACTTCGAATGGCGTATGCCGGCATGACTGCCGACGATGCGGCCCTCGCGGAAGTCATGGGCGGTAACGGCGACGGCATGAGCCGGTTGGTGAGCGCCTACGAACGTAGCCGCGAACCGTTGGCCGTGCAATACGAAGGCAACTACGACGAGAACGTCGCGGTGCAAGCGCCTCCGAAGAAGACGCAGTACAATCGCCTGAAGGGCATCAACCCCGAAGACCTCTAGTCTCTCTTCTTCGATCGGCCCGTGGGCCGGCGAGCATCTAGCCCAACGGCTAGGCGCCCCGCCGGCCCTTTTTCGTTGGAGGGGCCTGCTGGTTGACGATGAAGGGCACCCTCCTGGGTTTTAACCAGATTTTAAGGAAAGCGGGTTTTCGAATTATGGAGCAACCGAAAAACTCCCGCAGTTCGTTTCTCAAGGCTGGCCTTCTCGTCGGCGGCGCGATCTACGCCTCCCCGACGGCAGCGTTAGCGAGAAGCGGCGGGCACATCTTCGACTCGGAAATGAACCCTAACAGCTTTCTCTTCCCAAAAAACACGAAGATCGAATCGTTCATCCCGGGGTCGTACCTTCCGGACAACACCGGCCAATTGACCCTGGCGGAATTCGCGGGTTTGGCTGAGTTCAACACGACGATCATGACGAAAGTGTCCCGGAAGTTTCCGACGGTAACGCTCGGCGATCTCGGGGCCTGCGTGCAGTACGCCATCAACCAGTTCGGCGCGCGACAGACGCTCTTCGGAGAGGCTAGCGGCGAGCCGGTGATGTTCGGTTGCTGCTGTTGCTGTTGTTGCAAAGAGGTGACGTTCAAAGCCGGCTAACCGAGCGAACGCTACATGGATCCCCTCGATCGATCGTTCGACCGACGCCTCGCGGCCCAACCGGTGCAGCTGCTCGAAATCCCGGGCGGCGTGATCATCAAGCGAGGCGTCGACGAACTCGTCGTCCCAGTGCGAAGCGCCGCCGCTATCACGGCGGCGCTTGCGCGCGCGGGCGCTCCCGGCGGCGCACCGTATGGCGAGTTGTTATCGGTACTACAGACCGACGTCAACGGTGAGGGCGACGGACTCATGCAAGAACTTTGCAAGAAGCGAATGCTGGTCGATCCGGCGGACGCGAGTGCCGGTGCGGAAAACCCGGCGGAACTACTCGGCTGGGGAATGGGCCGTAGCCCGAATGCGATACGCGATGCGTTCGCTTCGGTTGCAATCGACATCGTCGGCGTCAACGCCGTTTCGCAACGCCTCGTCGAAAGTTTATTGCAGGTCGGCGCGCGCGCGCGCGCGATCGACCATCCCGGCTTTCGCAACGTTCGATTTTTCGACGCGAACGAACGCCTCGACGGCGATCTTTGGGGCTTGCCGGATCCTACGCCGTATGACGTATGGCATCGCTCGACGCCGGAAGGCGCCGCAACGTGTCTCGTCGTCTGTTCGGATTTTGGCGGCCTGCAGCGACTCGCCGACTGGAATAGCTTGGCGAACGGTCGCGGCTGGCACTTTTTGCCGGTCGTTCTGCAGAACGCGGTCGGCCTCGTTGGCCCGTTGGCCATCCCGGGCGAAACGGCATGCTTTCAATGTTTGCTTTCACGCGAAGAGGCGAACTCGGCGACGGTTCCCATTCGCAGGGCACTCGAGCGTTTTGCGTTCGAGGGACAACTCGTGGCTGCATATCATCCATCGATGGCATCGGCAACGGGGGATGTCGCCGCGATCGAGTTGACCAAACAGTATGCGTATGGCTGGACGTCGGCGGCGATCGATAACGTCATCGAGGTCAATCTGCTTGCCGCAAGCACCGTTACGCGTCCCGTGTTAAAGGCGCCGAACTGCGCCGTTTGCAGTACGTTGAATTCGCGCGGCCGCTTTACCCCGTTACGCGCCTCGCAACCGGCCTAACGCTCGGGTGCTGCACGAAACGCTCGCACGGCTGTTAGATCCGCGTTTTGGGATCGTTACCGAACTAGCGGAGACGCCGCACGAGCCCGGCATGCCGCAATTCTTTCATTATTTCGCCCGTGGCACGAACACCGCGGCGCTCGGCGCCGAGGGTGGTTTCGACCTCGGAGGCGGAGCGTCGCTCGATCGCGACCGAGCGATGGCTAAAGCCGTGGGAGAAGTCGTCGAGCGATACAGCGCGGCATTTTTCCGACGTTCCGATCTGCCGCTCGTGAGCGCTGCGGATGCGACCTTCGTGCACGTGGATCCAAGCGCGTTCGCACTCAATCGCGCCGATCAATACGCCGCCGGTACCACCGAATTCGTTCCTTTTACCGATGCGTTACCGGTGCGATGGACCGAAGCGGTCGATTGTACGACGGGCCGAACGACCTACGTCCCGGCCGCGGCCGTATATCTGCCGTACATGTATCGCGACACCGAAGAACCGATCATGCAGCCGATATCGACCGGACTTGCATGCGGAGAAACGTTCGAAACGGCGCTGCTTTCGGCGGTATGCGAAGCGATCGAACGGGACGCATTTACCATTTTTTGGCAAGCCAAACTGTCGCCGCCGCGCATCCCGCGGGATGCGTTGAGCGCAGAAAATTGTGAGATGCTGGATCGATTCGCGCGCGCGCGCTTCGACGTCACGCTGTTGAATATCACGACCGATATCTCCGTTCCGTGCGCGATGGCGGTCGCGTGTCACGACGATCCCAGCCAGCCGGCGTTGACGGTCGCAGCGGCCGCGCATCCGGCTGGAGACGTCGCGGTGCGTAAGTGTCTCGAGGAACTCGAGCATACGAGATTCTATGCCAGGCGCGTGAAAGCGACGGTAGCACCGGTCGACCCAAGCCGCGTTGACGAGATGTACGAGCAAGAACAGCACATCCGGTTTTGGGCCGAGCTATCCAACCGTCATCGAGCCGCCCGGCTGTTCGAATCGAGTTTGGAGCGGCCGCTAACCGCTACCGTACGGGCCTCCGACGAGCCGACCACGCTCTTGCGCTTCGTGCGCGAGTCGATCGAACGCGTCGGTCTGCAGATGTTCTGCGTGGACGTAACGACGCCGGACATCCGGGAACTCGGGCTTCACGTCGTTCGCGCGGTCGTTCCAGGTTTGCATCCGCTGGTGATCGGACATCGACGCCGCGCTCTCGGCGGCCGGCGCTTGTACGAGGTGCCGGTGCGCCTTGGGTACGGCGCGCCGGAGTTTCCGCTCGACGACCCAACAAATCCGCACCCATTTCCCTAAGGAACGTGCATGAGTCGAGAAGTATGGGATCGACAACGGATCCCTGCAGCGAATTCCGTTTGGCAGCTGTATCACGAAAACTCTAAAGGCACGCGTTTTCGCCGGCCCGTCACCGAGGCGACGCTGCTCGAATGGCAATCGAGGCTGGCGCCGTCGCTGTCGTACGAGGGACACCCGCTGGTAACGTTACCAGCGCCGCAAGCATTAACAGGTTCGCTCGACCGGGCGCTGGCCGAACGAGCGACGGCCGGCGCGTTCGCGGAGTCGAGCGTATCGATCGAACAGCTCGCGACGATCCTGCATCATGCGTATGGGATCGACAGCCCGTCGCCGGCATCCGGTGAGTTTCCATTCGGCCCGCGCGGCGTGCCGTCCGCGGGAGCGCTCTATCCGCTGGAACTGTACGTGCACGCTGCATCGGTGGAGGGGCTCGCGCCGGGTATCTACCACTTCGAACCGGCGCTGGGCGCGTTGCGACGCTTCGTCGATGGAGATCGCAGCGACCGCCTCGCGTCGTCGCTTGCGCAGCCGGACTTAGCCCGAGCCGCGGCGACCGTGTTCACGACGGTGCTCTTCGAGCGAACGATCGGAAAATATGGCGAACGCGGATACCGATTCGCGCTCCTCGAGGCCGGGCATGTGGCGCAAAATATGACGTTGTGCGCGGCCGCCCTCGGGTTGGCGGGAACGCCGATCGGCGGTTTCTTCGATTATGCGATCGACGAGTTACTGGAAATCGACGGAGTCAATCACTCGACCGTTTATCTGTTTGCGCTCGGCCAGCCGGCGGAATCGCGCGTATAGAAGCGCGCCGTTATTCGCGGTTAACCGGAACCAGCTCTTGTTGTTTGCTCGTGCAGAACGTGTCCGGCGCGGGGGCCGCGACTTTCAGATACGAGCGCGGCGTTTGCTTGACGTCGAACATGTCGGCAATCGACGTGGCGCGCGCATCGGTCGTTCCCATCGATCCAAGATTGAAGGTCGACTCGACGAATTTCAAGACGCTGCCGAACTCGTATTGCGTGTGCGAGATCGTTCCTTTCGCAACGTACGGCGAAACGGCTAACAGCGGAACGCGGAACCCGAGGCCACCCATTGCGTCGAAGAACGGCGGCGGTTCGTGGTCGTAAAACCCGCCCCAGTCGTCCCACACGACGATCACGGCGGTCGACTTCCAATACTTGCTCTTTCCGATCGCGTTGACGACCGCGCCGACCCATTGCGGACCGTGGTCGATCGATTTGGGACCGCTCGGATGGTCGGAGTTTTGCTGTTCGGGCACGACCCACGAGACGTTGGGGAGCGTGCCGCCCGAAAGGTCCGAGAATATATTGCATTCGGGCATCGACACGTTGGTCTTCCACTCCGGCCCGTTGTACACGGCCGAGATGGCTGCAAAGGCGTTCCACATCGCGCCGGCCGTGTCGCCCGAATACGGCGGAGCGTAGTATTTCCAGGTGACGTTGTTTGCGTCCATCAAGTCGCGCATGGTCGGCGTCGGGTACGTCAGACACGGAAACGGGCCGAGGTTCGGCTCGTACTTTCCGGCTTTGGTTAGCAGCGACGTTACGGTTCCAGACGTGGCACCGCAGCCCCAGTTGGTAAAGTTCGACGGGTAATCGATCACCGCGCAAGCCTTGGTCGATCCGCAATGTGTGTCGTCGATGTTCGAACCGCCGGCGACGAGATCTTGATGGGCGGTGAAACTGCCGCTGCCCTGCGTCTGAAAGAGATGATCCGCGATACCGTAGTTTTTCGCGAACGCCCAATACTGTTTGATATCGTTCGGATTGATGTACTGGTACGGATACGTACCGGCGTAGTTCGCGCCACCGATGCCTTCGAGGTTGAATCCATCCATGTCGCACGATTTCTTAGGGTAGGTGTCTTTGCCGTCGCACGCGTCGTTGTAGGCTTGCGACGCGTGATTGATGTCGAGACCGCCGTCGAGCGGTTGCTGCTTCAGCGTCACTTTGGTTTTGACGTACGTCTTACCGCTGGGTTTGAGGTAGTAGCCATAGGTCGCTCCGTCCACTCCGGGAAACTTCGCAAAGAGATTGTCGACGCTGCGATTCTCTTGCACGATCATGACGATGTGTTGGATCGGGCTGGGCGACGTTGCGGCCGCCGGCATGAGGCCGCCGGAAAGCTGCCCCGAGGATCTGCTGGCGCCTCCGCAGGCGGCGGTCGCAACGCAGGCGATAAAGGCAAGCGATCGGATGGAACGAGCGGTCATTCGCGGTTGACGGGCTCCTTGAGCGACGCTGGACTGGTGCAGAACGTGTTGGACGGCGGTGCCGGCACCGAGGTGTAGCTTCGCGGCTTTTGATTGAGATCGAACATATCGGAGATCGACGTTGCGCGCACGTCCGTCGTACCCATCGATCCCAACGAGAACGTTTCTTCAACGAACTTCAAGATGCTTGCGAATTCGTACTGTGTGTGCGAGATTTCGTTCTTTGGAACGTACGGCGAAACGACCAGCAACGGCACGCGAAAGCCGAGGCCGCCCATATCGTCGAAGAATGGCGGCGGTTCGTGATCGTAAAAACCACCCCAGTCATCCCACGTAACGATGACCGCGGTCGATTTCCAATACGCACTCTTACCGATTGCATTCACAACCGCACCAACCCACTGCGGCCCGTAATCCGGCTTGGCCGGGCCGCGCGGATGGTCGGAGTTCTGCTCTTCGGGAATCACCCACGAGACTTGCGGTAACGTGCCGGCCGACAGGTCCGCGAAGATATTGCATTCCGGCATCGATACGTTGGCCTGCCACTCCGGCCCGTTGTACACGGCCGAGATTGCGGCGAAGGCATTCCATAGCGCCCCGCTCGTTTGACTAACGTACGGCGGCGCGTAATATTTCCACGTTACGCCGGCGCCGTCGAGGAGATCGCGCATCGTCGGCGTCGGATATGTGAGACATGGAAACGGACCCGCGCCCGTGAGATAGGCGCCTTGCTGGGTGAGGAGGGACGTCGTGGTGCCGGCCGGCGCGGCGCAACCCCAGTTGACGAATTTCTTCGGCCCCGGATAATCGATCAGCGCGCAGGCAGTTTGCGACGTGCCGCAGGCCGCATCGTCGATCGTCGTGCCGCCGGCGATCAGATCTTGATGCGCGGTGAAGCTGCCGCTGCCTTGCGTTTGAAAGAGGTGATCGCCGAGTCCGTAACGCTTGGCGAGTAACCAATACGGCTTGATGTCGGATGGCTTGATGTATTGATACGGGTATTTGCCCGCCGGGTTATTTCCGTCGATGCCCTCGAGGTTGAAGCCGTCCATCGCGCACGACGTCTTGGGATACGTGTCTTGGCCGTCGCAGGCGTAGTTGTATGCCTGCGATGCGTGATTGATATCTTTACCGAAGTCGAGCGGCTGCGGGACGAGCTTCGTCAGCGTCGGAACGCGCTGCGAGCCGACCGTCTTGAGAAAGTAGCCCGACGTCGCACCGTCGGCTCCGGGAAACGTAGCGAACAGGTTGTCGAAGCTGCGATTCTCTTGCACGATGATGACGATGTGGGAGATCGTCGCGGTACGTGCCGCCGGCGAGCCGGCGCCACGCTGCTGCGGCATCGCCCCGGCATTGCCGGAACACGCCGCTAGTGCCATGCAGGCGGCGAGCGCGAGCGGTCGCGCCGGCCGCGTCATTCGCGGTTGACCGGTTGGTGCTGCGCTCGTTGATTCTTACAAAACGTGTTCGACGGTGGCGATTGCACGGGAATATACGCGCGCGGTTTTTGGCTGAAATCGAACATGTCGGAGATCGAGGTGGCGCGCACGTCTGTGGTGCCCATCGATCCGAGGTTGAAGTTTCCTTCGACGAACTTGAGGATGCTGCCGAACTCGTATTGCGTCTTCGAAATCTCTCCCTTCGGAACGAAGGGCGAAATGACGAGCAGCGGAACGCGGAAGCCGAGACCGCCCATCGTATCGAAGAACGGCGGCTTTTCGTGATCGTAGAACCCGCCCCAGTCGTCCCACGTCACGATTACCGCGGTCGATTTCCAGTACGGACTCTTGCCGATCGCGTTGACAACGGCGCCAACCCACTCGGGACCGTCGTCGGGGCTGCTCGGGCCACCGGGGTGATCGGAATCATCTTCTTCGGGAATCACCCACGAGACTTGCGGAAGCACGCCGTTACTGACGTCCGCGAATACGTTACATTCGGGCATCGAAACGTTCGTTTTCCATTCGGGGCCGTTGTACACTTCGGACAGCGCTGCAAAACCGTTCCATAACGAGTTGTTCTGCACTTCATTATACGGAGGGGCGTAATATTTCCAGGTGACGTTCTTCGCATCCATCAGATCGTTGATGGCCGGAGTCGGGTACGTCAGGCACGGAAACGGTCCGAGGGTCGGAAGATATTGGCCCTTCTGGGTGAGCAACGTCGTCGTGGTTCCCTGTGATCGGCGCCGCAACCCCAATCTTTGAAGTTACTTGGATAATCGATGACCGCGCACGTCGGCTCCGAGCTGCCGCAGTTCGCATTGGCGATCATCGTCCCGCCGGCGATCAGATCTTGATGGGCGGTAAAACTGCCGCTGCCTTGCGTCTGGAAGAGATGATCGCCCAGCGCATAGTGCTTCGCGAAATCCCAATATTGTTTGATGTCTTTGGGATCGATGTATTGATACGGAGCATTCGACGGACCACCTGGGCCCTCGAGATTGAAGCCGTCCATATCGCACGACGTCTTCGGATACGTATCTTTACCGTCGCACGCGTAATTGTACGCCACCGAGTTATGGTTGAAGTCGATGCCACCGGCGAGCGGTTTCTTCACGAGTTGAACGAGCGTTGGGACGCGCTTGTTTCCGACCTTTTTGAGATAATATCCGGACGTCGCGCCGTTGACTCCGGGAAACGTGGCGAACAGATTATCGACGCTGCGATTTTCTTGCACGATGATGACGATATGATCGATGGTGCCAGCCTTCGAACCGCTCGCGCGGTTCGCGGGCGAACCCGGCATAGTGGCGGTGCCGGCCCCGCCCGCACACGCTGCGAGAAAGGCGAGGCAAGCAGCCAAGGCAATAGATCTCGCGTACAAGAATTGCACGAAACGGCCTCCGAAATAGGTGGGTGTCGAATTTGCGAACCGCGACCGTCCGAACCTGTCGCTGGTACGCGCCGGCACGAAATTGATAAATGACCAGAGTTTCATTTATCAATCAGTGCCAGGCGTATGGCACACGAAAACCCGATAGTGTGATGGTGAACGATCCGGTTCTGCTCGCCAAAACGCTTCCGCAACTCGGTGAAACGGCCATGCGCGACGCCGTGCGCCACGTGCTTTTGCATCGCAACCGCCCGCCGACGGTCAGCGCGCTGGCCAACGAGGCGTTGGTGCGCTTTGAATCGCTGGTGCAGGCGGCCGCTGCCGAAGGCGTCCGGCCGGCCGCTTTGTTTGCCGAACGTGACCGAATCGTCTCGGAGCTGCGCCGGTTCGCGTCGTCGCGCTTGGCGTCGCGGTGCTTCGGACTTGCACGCCGGAACGTTCTCGCCGCGGGCGCTCAGGCGCGCCCCTTCGACGCCATCGTTCGCGGGCGCGACGGCGCGCCATACGGATTGTCGCTACGCCGCCTGCCGTCCGGCCCCGAGCGCTTGGCCGCGCTTCCGACCGTCACGCCCGAACGCACCACCGGGCGCGGCGAACGGATTCGCGGTGTCGTAACCTACGATTTTCGCACCGGCAAAACGCATGTGGTACGACGCGACGGCGTGCGCCGGCGATCGGCAGCAGCCTAGCCAATATGTGCGACGGTTCGGGGGCTTGCCGATTCCGTGTCGGGGCGGCTTTGGCCGCCGAGCGCACGGCTGCGGGACTCGCTCCGGGCGACCACGGTTCGACCTTCGGCGGCTTGCCGATCGGTGCGCGGCGGCGTTAGCGCATGTACGCGTTCGCGACGAACTCGGCCTCGAGAGCGCCGTCTCCGAGCGTTCGCAGCGACCGAGCCGGACTGGAAGCGATGGCGCTACGTAACGCTCGGTTGCTGGGCGAAGATCGCGGCGATGGGTTACTTCTTGGGCTCGACGACCGGGCGCCGTTTCCGGCAAGCGAAGTGATGACGCGAGCGCGCGAACTCCGGTTACTGATCGGCGCGGCGGGCGGCAATGCGATCCGTTCTTCACCACCGCTCATCGTATCGGATGCAGACGTCGAACGCGGATTATCGATGCTACACGAAACCGTTGTTTCACTGACGGAGATTGCTTAATTCCGGTGGGGAGGTGCCGCAACAGCGAGCGACTAAGCGCAACGAAACCTTGCCCGGAGGAAATCCGTTCGTATGTTGCGTTTGCGACCATTCGTTATCGCCGTCACGATCGCCGCGCTAAGCGCCTGCTCTCAACCTGGTAGCGGAAGTTTGCCGCTGCCACCGTCCGGTTCGCAGTCGATGAATGCGACGAGCGGCCAGTATATCAAGCACGTCGTGATCATCGTGCAGGAAAACCGGACGTTCGACAATCTGTTCGCGACGTATCCGGGGGCCGATGGCGCGACGTCGGGGTACTACCTGAAGCCGGTTGGTAAGAAATACGTCAAGACGCCGATCAACCTCGTTATGCGTGCTTTAGCGGGCGAAGAAGATTTAAATCAGTAATTCGCGAGCATATAATCTTGCCTGCGACGGTAATGACAAGTATCCAAAAACGTCGTGCGATATGGACGGCTTTAACCTCGTTGGCGTTAACGGTAACAACCCGGCCGGCAATTACGGATACATGTACGTCAACCCGGCGGACATTCAACCGTACTGGACGATGGCCAAACAATATGGTCTCAGCGATCATCTGTTCACGACGCAAGGCAGCGGCAGTTTTACGGCCCATCTCGATCTCGTCGCTGGTGGAAGCCAGATCAAGAGCTCGTCGACGCTGATCGATTATCCGTCGAACTTTACGGACTGGGGTTGCGGGGCTCCAGCCGGCACGTACACGTCGCTCTTGACGACCGGCGGTAAATATGAGCCGAAGAAGGGCCCATTTCCGTGCTTAACGTTCCCGACCAAGACGATGCGAGATTTGCTCGACACGGCCGGTATTTCGTGGAAGTACTATACGCCGACGTATGCGCCGGGTAGCGCCGGGGCTCTGTGGAACGCGTTCTCGGCAATCAAGAACGTGTATAACGATCCGAACGAGTGGGGCACGAACGTTTCATGGCCTGAGACGAACGTGTTCAACGACATTGCGAATAACACGTTGCCGGCCGTTTCGTGGGTCGTTCCCGAGACGTATGCCTCGGATCATCCGTGGGGCAAGGGGAAGGCAGACACCGGCCCGTCATGGGTTGCTTCGGTCGTGAACGCGATCGGTCAGAGCAGCGAATGGAACTCGACCGCGGTGATCGTCACGTGGGACGATTTCGGCGGCTTCTTCGATCACGAGCCGCCGCCGCTGTTCGACAACATGGGCGGCCTCGGATTTCGCGTACCGATGCTGGTCATCTCGCCGTACGTTCCGAAGGGCGAGATCACGCACACGCAATACGAGTTCGGCAGCATCCTCAAATTCGTCGAGCAGAACTTCGGCCTACCATCGATGAATACGACCGACGCGCGCGCGACCTCGATGGTCGATATGTTCGACTTCACGCAGAAACCGCGCAAGTACGTGGTGATCCCGTCAGAGCTCAAGAAAGACTACTTCATCGAGCATAGCCACCACATCGACAACCAGCCGATGGACGACGAGTAACTTCGAAAGCCAACCACCGCCGAGTGTAGATCGCAAGGATACGGGGCTGGCCTAACGGGCGTAAGGCATGACTTCCGCCCCGGCGGAAGGCGGGCGATCGCGGGCCGAGCAGAAGAAGAGCGCATGGAAAAAGTTACGGGAATCGGCGGGCTCTTTTTTCGCGCGCGCGATCCGGAAATGTTGACGAAGTGGTACGAGCAACATCTCGGGATTTCGCCCGCGCCCACGAACGAGGGCGAAACCGTTTGGGAGCAAGAGGCCGGCCAGACGGTCTTCAGTTCATTTGCCAGACTCCAGCGATTATTTTGGCGACGCGAGCAAAGTATGGATGATCAACTTCCGCGTTTGCGACATGAGTAAGATCGTCGAACAGTTGCGCGCGTCGGGCGTTTCCGTCAACTTCGATGGACAGGTTCATTCGATCGGCGCGTTTGCGCGGCTGCACGATCCCGAGGGGAATCCGATCGAGCTCTGGCAGCCGCCCGTACCGTAGTCCCTCGACGCCCGGATAACCTCTAATTGTATGCAGGAATATGGTAACTGTATACAATATTGCCAAGCTCATGCGTGGTTTGGTGCTGCTTCTCGGGTTGCTCGTTGCGGGGGCCTTCCCGCAAACCTCGGTCGCGGGCACCTTCGATCCGACCGGGGTCTGGGTCGCCGGCGGTGCGGATCGGCCGGCCCTCAGCGGTTCGATTCGGCTGTTTCACTCCGGGCCGGTGTGGAGCGCCGTCGTTGGAACCTCTCGCGCCACCGGCGCGGCTGCGCGTGGCGGCATCGCATTTCGGTTCGCCGGAGGTGCCGGCGAGCTTTGGATACCGTCTGCAGTTAGCGACAGGCTGGCGGCGATGTGGAGCCAACCCGGAAGCGCGATCGACTCGAATCCGTACTCCTCGCCGGTGCTGCTCCGGGCACGTGCTGCCGGCGGATGGGCGGGCACGCTCATGCCGTTCGTGCCCAGGTACGAACTCTATATCTCGTTTGTACGGAATGCCGATGGATCGCTCGGCGGATTTATGCGCGACCCCGTCGGCGATTTCGGAACGATGGCGCCGTTCCAAACCGTTGCGCTCGACGGTGCAAATATCACGATTACTACGCGAGCGCATGTTTTTCACGGCTCGGTGGATGCGACGGCGCAAACGCTCACTCTCGGCATCGGGACCGGTCCGCCAATGCATTTCCATCGTCTCGATCCGAGCGTGTCGAATGGCTATTTTCCGATCGACCGTGGCGACGATTCGTCGTTCACTCGTCCGGCCGAGCATGACGACGGTTGGAAGACGGGCGTGCCTTCGAGTGCCGGCATCGACGACGCGCGGCTACAACAGCTTGCGAACTATCTCGCATCGCAGACGCCGACGTCGCCAGGCTCGCCGTATATTCAGAGCGTCCTGATCGCCCGCAACGATCGCCTGATTGCCGAGCACTACTACTACGGTTTCCATCGCACGCGCCCGCACGACGTGCGTTCCGCCGGAAAGAGCCTCGACGCGGCGCTATTTGGCGCAGCCGTTCGGCTTGCTCCTACCTTAACGGTCGACTCTCCGGCATACCGCTGGCTTCCGTACAGCGACTTCGCGCATCCGGATAAACGTAAGTCACTCATCACCGTGGCCGACTTCTTCGATATGACGTCCGGGATCGATTGCGACGATAATAACGATGCCTCGCTCGGAAACGAAGATACGATGCAGTCGCAGGTTGCGCAGCCGGATTGGTATCGCTATATGATGGACCTCCCCATGGTGCGCGATCCCGGCTCGAGGACCGCCGCCTATTGCAGTGGTGGGATCAACATGATCGGCGCGTTTATCGTTCGCGCGACGCATCGGTGGACGCCGGAACTGTTCGATAATGCGCTGGCGAGGCCGATGCAGTTTGGCCTGTATCACTTGCAACTGACGCCAACCGGAGAGATGTATCTCGGCGGCGGCAGCTATTTTCTGCCGCGCGATTTCCTCAAGCTGGGCCAAGTGTTTCTCGACGACGGTGTCTGGAATGGCAGGCGTATTCTTTCGCAGGCTTGGGTGCACGACGCGGTTACGGCACATTCCGGGCTGAACGGCCCGAACGATTACGGGTACGGTTGGCATTTGACGCACTATCACACCTCGAGTGCGACGTACGATGCGTTCGAGGCGCAAGGCAACGGAGGCCGAATTCGTGATCGTCGTTCCGCGCTTGCGATTGGTCGTGGGAATCATGGCCGCCAACTATGGCAACTTCGGCACTTGGGGCCGCTTCCACGACCTCGTGGAGCGGTCATATCGTGGCCGCATGCGGGTCGCCGATACGGCAAAGACGTCCGCCCGGGCGCTGCTCGTCGATCGGGTCCGCAACCTTATCGTCGGGCAATCACTCTCTCCCGGCGTGCGCATCAACGAATCGAAACTGAGCGCGGAGCTCGGGGTTAGTCGAACCCCTCTGCGGGAGGCGCTGTCGTCGCTGGAGGGCGAGTCGCTCGTGCAATCGGAGCACGACCGTGGTTTTTTTGTTCCGCCATTGTCGATCCAAGAGATCGCCGAACTCTATCCGATCGGCACGCACGTTGGATCTGCTGGCTCTTCGAGAGTCGCGTCACTATTCGGACGCTGTAATCGGCGAGCTCGATCGTCTCAATCGAGCCTTTCTCAAAGCCAAGCGCGATCCCGAAGCCGCACAGCGAATCGACACCGAGTTTCACCGTCTGTTAATCGGTGGATGTCCCAATCATCGCTTGCTCCGAACGCTGGCTCCTATCAAGTCTGCGATGGAGCGCTACGAGCGTCTGTATATGAGCGATGTCAGCGATGTGACCCGATCCGCCGCTCACCACGCGCGAATTATCGAAGCTCTCAGGGCCTCCGATATCGAGGCGGCAGCGGCCGCACTCTCGGATAACTGGACGTACGGCTTCGAGAGACTGCTGTTGCTTCGATTCTGAGCCTAGATCGCTCGACGATATCAGGCGTACGTAACGTGCATTCGTTCGATGATGCCGTTGAATGCGAAGGGAGCCCGATCGTAATAGTCGGGTGACACGGGGGATCCGAGATTACTCCCGATATTCAGGCAACCGTTGGCGGTAAAGAGGAGCGGCGCGGAAACGGCAACTTGTCCTTGCGCGAACACGGTTCCGTTGACGATCAGCGTTACGTCGAGCGGGCCCGCCGGTCTTGGAACTCCTTCGTGCGCCGTGCGAACTTCGATGGTCGCTTTACCTGACGGCAGCTTTTTCGAGGATCGGATTTGCGTTCTCGAGATTTCGAATAGGTTGTACTCGTAGCAGAGAACTCCATCGAGTATGTAACAGGCGAGGCCACCGGAGAACGCACCGAGCGAATATAATACGCCCTTAGGGTCGGACGGTAACTCGACGTCGATCGTAACGACATTGGACCGAGTCCCCAACGCCGGTGCGGTGAACTCGGGCATGCGCGTGATTCGGCCCGGAAACGCCCACTCGGTATATGGCGTGGATAGCTTGTCTTCCGGATGCAACATAACCCACAGGCCGCCGCCGACCGGGAATCCATTGTTCCTTGCAAACTCAGCAGCAAAGATCTCTTTCATGTGGGCGAGCTTATCCGGCATCTCCGCGGCGAGGTCGTTTGCTTGCGACCAGTCTTCGTCGATGTTGTACAGCTCCCAGTTGTCGTCGTCGGGCGTCCAATTTGCGATTCCCTTAGGAGTTCCCGGAAGCCACGGAATTCGTGGTCCAAATGCCGACGCGAACCAGCCGTCGTGATAAATGCCACGACTTCCCATGATTTCGAAGTATTGCGTTAACAATCGGCCCTTGGCGGCGGAATCGTCAAACGTGTACGCTAGGGAAACGCCATCGATACGGTCCTGCGAAATCCCGTTCACCACCAGCGGTGGTGTTATGCCGAGCACCTCATAAATCGTCGGAACGATGTCGTTCACATGGTGAAACTGGGTTCGCGGTGTCGCGTCGGGCTTAATCTTGGCGGGCCACTGGACAGCCATCGGATTGCGGGTGCCGCCAAAATGCGAAGCGACGAGTTTCGTCGCCTTGTACGGCGTACTGCCGGCCCACGCCCAACCGGAATGATACATATTGTCGGTTTTTGGCGAGCCCAACACATCGAGTCCGCCGAGGCTATCGAGCGCTGCGATATGTTGGTCGATCGTTGTCGGGATACTGTTTTGCGCGAGCAGCTCGCTGATCGTGCCGTTTTGCCCCTCGGCCGACGATCCGTTGTCGCCCCAAATATAAAATACAAGCGTGTCGTCGCCATAGCCGAGGCGGTCGATCTCGTCGAGTACGCGACCCGCTTGCGTATCGGCGTGTTCGCCGAAACCGGCAAACACCTCCATGAGACGGCGCTGAAATGGGCGCTCGCTTTCGGGAACGTCCTCCCACGCGGACATCGTTGGGTGTCGAGGCGTCAGCTGTGCTTCTTGCGGGATCCAGCCCATCTTTTTGGCTTTTATGAAAACCTGCTCGCGATAGGCATCCCAACCATCGTCGAAGCGCCCGGCGTATTTATCCGCCCATTCTTTGGCGACGTGATGCGGGCCGTGAACCGCACCCGTCGCCCAATACATGAAGAACGGTTTGTCGGGTTGAAACGCTTTGTGTTTCCGTAACCAGTCGATGGCATCATCGGCAAGGTCTTCACTAAGATGGTAGCCTTCATCGGGTGTCTTTGGCGGTTCGACCAATGTGGTGTTCCGAACCAGACTGGGTTCCCATTGCGATGCTTCGCCTGCGAGGAATCCGTAGAAATATTCGAAGCCATATCCCGTCGGCCAGTACTCGAACGGCCCTGCGGCAGTGGTTTGGTCCGCGGGTGTGTTATGCCATTTTCCAAAAGCGGCCGTGCTATAGCCATAGTCTTTGAGAACCTCGCCAATCATGGCGCTGCTCTTTGGTTGAATGCCCGCGTATCCGTCCCAGTCGTTTGCGAATTCCGCGATCTGTCCGGCGGCGACATGGTGATGATTGCGACCTGTGAGCAAAGACGCTCGCGTTGGCGAGCACATTGCCGTCGTATGAAACCGGTTGTAGCCTATTCCTTGCTTCAGCACTCGCTCGAGCGTCGGCGTGTGTACTTCGCCGCCAAGCGGAGAGGGTAAGCCGGGGCCGGCATCGTCGATCAACACGATCAGAATATTTGGCGCGTCGGCCGGCAGGCGACGTGGCGTAACGCGTTTGTTGTATACAGACTCTTGCATCGTTCGCCCGGCGATGCTCGCAGACTGCGTCGGCGGGAACGGCAGAACGTCCTGGACGGGCAGACCTTTCGCTTTCGAGTCGGCTTCCATCGACTTCACGTTCTTGCCCTCCATTTGACAGTGCTACTGGGGTTTGAGCCGTTCGGTGTTCGATACGCCGAAGCCGCTCGCGTTCGACTTAGTCCGGATCCTCGATATCGGGGCCGGATGTCGTATCGCTGCTGGGGTTGAACGGCGGCGCTTGGATCGGGACGAACTGACGCGGCGGCTTCTTGAAGTCAAAACAATCGCCGAGATCGTCGGATCGCTTGTCGGTGGTTCCGAGCGAACCGAGGCCGAATGCGGTTTCTGAGAAGTGCAGGATGCTTCCGAACTCGTGCCGTTTATGCGAAACGAATCTGGCCTTGGCATACGGCGAAACGATGACTAACGGGACGCGGAAGCCGAGTTCGAAGTGATTGTACATCTTCGGCGCTACGTGATCGTACCAGCCTCCCCAGTCGTCCCACGTGATGAATATCGCGGTCGAGTTCCAGTATGGGCTTTCTCCGACCGCATTTACGACGGCCGCAACCCACGACGGCCCTTTCGAACTTCGACTACCGGGGTGGTCCGAATATGCTTCGGATGCGGGCATGACCCAAGACACCGCTGGCAACTGGCCCGCCGAGATATCCGCCAATATCGTTTGCGACGGAGAGATGACGTTTGCATAATCCGGACCGTAGCGGACGTGCTGGATTGCATCGAATGCGTGCCAAAGGCCGGTTCCGTACAGATGCTGATAGTAACGCCAGCTGACGTGCGCAGAATCCAATAGATCGGACAATGCAAGACGATCGAAGCATGGATAGACGCCCGATCCGGAGTTTCCGGTTCGCCGGCTCAACGTCGCGACCAGAGAATAGTCCGGAGCATCGCAGCCGGCCGGAGCGGTCTTTTCCGGTTGACTCTCGTCGTACGGATTGTCGGCGGCGCTGTAATTCGTAGCGGGCAGCGCCGACGACGTGCCGCTCACTAAGTATTGATGCGCCGGAAAACTGCCGGCTTGTTGCGTCTGGAACATGTTATCCGCAAACGCGTATTGCGTCGCCATATCGAGATACGGTTGCACTTGAGAGGCCGGGGCGTAGCTGAACGGCCGGAGATGGAACTTTGCAGGCAGATTCTTATCGAAACCGTCCATCTTTCCGTCGTCGTAGTCGGTGACGAATGATGCGCGGTTATGCCCTAAGTCAAACGACGCGGCTAACGAGACTGGTTTGAGCGTGACCGTTTCGCCTTCCGAGTCCAATCCGGTTTTCGAAATGTTGGCATTTGGCAGACCCTGGAAAAGATTGTCCGGCGTTCGATTCTCTTGGACGATGATGACGATGTGCTGGATCGGCGATACAGCACGGCCGAGGCTTTGCGCAGCGGCTTCGTGTGGGTTCGGGGGTGCACTCACAAAAGAAGCGCCGCTGCAAGCACTCAGCGTCCAAAGGACGGCGGCAAGCAGCGGCGTTTGCTTCATATTGCTCGCAATTTGGTTAGTGCGAGCTACGAGCCTTTCAAGAGGAGCGAGCTATCGAGAAGCCGTCTCTACGAGCAGCCACTGGTGGATCCGCATGAGTCGCATTTTTCGCAGGCGCCGTTGCGGACCATCGTGAGCTGTCCGCATTCGGAGCAGGCGTTGCCGGTATAGCCTTTGGCTTTCGATGCGCTGACGGCTTCGGTGCGAGAGAGCGTAACGGTCGCCGTCGCAGCCGAAGCCTGCACGCCGCCTGTTACCGTCGGGGAAACAACGGTTGAGACGGCGTGCGCGCCTGCCATTCCGGCATCTGACGAGGTAGATTGTCCTGGCCGGAAGTGTGAGCTGATGGGATGCAGCTTCTCATCAACTCCTACCGGCCGGACGTTCGTACCGCCGTCCTCCTCGGACAGATACTCGTCGTGGGGTTCGGGACCCATCGCATCGACGTGCATCGAAGGTTGTACGTGGGCGAGATCGTAGCGGCCGAGATAGCTCACGGCCAGCTCTCTGAAGATATAGTCTAGCAGGGAAGTTGCCATCTTGATATGGTCGTGACCTGTTACCGGACCGTTCGGCTCGAAACGCGTGAAGGTAAAGGCCTCGACAAACTCCTCGAGCGGTACGCCGTGCTGTAGGCCCAGCGAGATCGCGATCGCGAAATTATTCATCAACGAGCGGAAGGCGGCGCCTTCCTTATGCATGTCGATGAAGATCTCGCCGATTTGCCCGCCTTCGTACTCGCCCGTTCGGAGGTACACTTTGTGGCCGCCAATGATCGCCTTTTGGGTGTATCCGCTACGGCGCTCCGGCATCCGCCGGCGCTTGGCGATGTATCGATAGACGATCTTCTCAGCGATCTGCATCGGCGTAGCAAAGTCGGGGCTGGCCGTCGCCGGCGACTCTTCGTCGTCGTTCCCGCCGAGATCGTAGCTGCCAGCCAACGGCTGCGACAGCTTGGAACCGTCGCGGTAGAGCGCCACCGCCTTGATCATCCGCTCCCACGAATAGCGATAGGCTTCTTTGACGTCGGCGATCGTCGCGCTCTGCGGAAGGTTTATTGTTTTTGAAATTGCGCCACTGACGAACGGCTGGGCCGCCGCCATCATGTCGACGTGCGCTAACGGGCGAATATATCGCTCGCCGTAGCGTCCGCAGGGTGTCGCGCAGTCGAACACCGCGAGATGCTCGTCCTTGAGATAGGGCGCACCTTCGACCGTCATGCGCCCACAAATGTGCGCCGATGATTCTTCGATCTGCTGGTTCGTGAAGCCCAATCCGTCACGTAGGAGTGAAAAGTTCCAGTCGTTGAGTTTGTCGGCTGGAATACCGAGGGTCTGCGTGCGAGAATTCCTCACCGAGCACGAACTTGTTGAAAACGAACGGCAACTCGAACGCACCGAGTAGCGACGATTCAATCTTGGCGAGCGCCGCATCGTCGAAGCCCTTAGCTTTGAGCGTGGCGCGATTGATATGCGGAGCACCCTCGAGCGTCCCGGTGCCCTTAGCGTACGTCTCGATTGCGGCGATATGTTCGTCAGAGTAACCGAGTTTTCTGAGCGCCGCCTCAACCGACTGATTGACGATCTTAAAATATCCGCCGCCGGCGAGTTTCTTGAACTTCACGAGCGCGAAGTCGGGCTCGATACCGGTCGTATCGCAGTCCATCACTAGGCCGATCGTGTTATGCGAGATGAAACCGTTGGCAACGTACGTCACGTTGGCCGGCACGGATAGATCGTAGGTTAGTTGCTCGCCGCCATCTTCGTTTGCCGCAACGCTGTCGTAGTAGAACTCGAGCGACGACGCCAGGCGAGACTGCCAGTTGGTATCGAGCGCCTTTTGAACCAGCTGCCGCGAGAGCGCGCCCGGATTACGCTTGTGAGCGTTGTGCAGATCGGTCTTGGCGATCGCGCCGGCGGAAACGAGTTCGCGACATGCGATCTCTCCTACGTAGACATTGTCGTGACGACGAGCTTGCCATCCATCGCGCACGCCAACGGCGCTCGCTTTGCGTGCACCGACGAATCCAACCGCTTCGATGAACCGGCGGCCGTACGACATGTTGAGCAGCCGCGAGCAGTACAGGTTCGATTGTCCCCAACCGGAGATATCGACCTTGGTCGTCGTCGGAAGCCCGAGCATGAGCATCAGCGTCTTGACTTCTTCCGAGAAGTCCGCCGATGCCGTCGACCATGTGGGAACTTCATTTGTTACCGTGCCGTCGGCTTCGTACAGGCCCCGCAGGAATGCGCCATATACTGCGGGGTCGTTCGTTGCTAACAGCGCGTCGGGGATGCGCGGGATGTAGCCTTTGCCACGATGGTTCTCCGACGGCGGCAGCTTTTTGAATCCGCAGGCTTCCCACCAAAGGACGAGCGGTACGGAGTTGATCGCGACTTCGGTATAGCCGGTCCTTTGCGAACGAGTTGCATCGAGATTAAACAGCGCCTTAGCCAGTTCGCACAGGCGGTCTGCGACGTCGTGGTCGGCTTGTGCAACGCACAAGCGCAGGCCCTTACTGTGGAACGACCCGTCGCCCATGAAGTATCCGACCAGTTCCGCCAGATCCGGCGTCATCGTTCGCGGCACGACGGTCGTATAATCACCGGTCCAGTAGGCTTCGCCGAGGGCCGGTAACGTAACGCTACGCGGCTGTCCAACGAACTTGCCCATCGAAAGCGCGACGCGGTCGGCGGGAGCGACGTCAGCCATGCGCTTCCAGACGAGGTCGCCTGACACGGGATCGACTACCTTGATACGGTGCGTCGGTGTGCCCTGGATCACATAACCGCTCTTCGTCGTAATGCGGCGCGTCGGTTCGATTCCGTTGATGAAGAACTTGGTCGCGCGTTGGTCGCCGTCATCGGTGAGTACGCGGAAGTCGACGTCCTGCCATTGGTTGCCGTCCGGGTTGCCCAGGCGGTTCAAGCGCGCGAGACCCCGATCCGTCGCGACCATCGTGTTGCCGGTTAAGCATCCGGTGGGCGCGATCACAACGGTTTGTGCATTTCGATAGCCGGCGACTTCACCGATCGACAGCGCATCGTCCCACATGCGGCGAGCGAGCGCCCACGTTTCTTGCGTGAACAGCGACGGTGCGTGGGTGACCGGTTTGGCCCCTAGCCCTTCGTAATCGGCGTTCGGCGCGTTGTACGCTGCGCGGCGATGGTTGCGAATGACGCGCAGCATCGAATCGCGGTTCGCTTCAAAACGCGCGAATGGTCCTAACTGCTGTGCCATCTCGGCCGACGCGCGATACGCAGTGCCCGTCATCAATGCAGAAATGGCGGCGCACCAGCCGTAGCCTTCCTCAGAATCATAGGGCAGACCCATACGCATTATAGAGTGCCCATGTTCGCGTAACCGAGGCCAAGCGTGCGATAGCCGTGATTTTTCTCGGCGATCTGCTGCGACGGCATCTGCCCCATCGTCACCGAGATCTCGAGTGTCGTCGTCCAAATACGCGAAGCCGGGCAAAGCGTTTAGCGTCGAAGTTTCCGTCGTCGTTCATGAACTTAACGAGATTTAAACTTGCGAGGTTGCAGTTATGAGCGATCAAGCCTTCGGCGATCACGGAATGTGTCACGGGCTCCGTGATGTCGTAAACCATCGTCTTCCCGTCGGGAACGATCGAGATAACCTTCGGTGAACGTGGATTCTTGAGCTGTCCTTCGAACGGCTTGCTGAGGATTTCTTCGGTTCGGGCTTCCTTCGCGGGCGAGCACGGAAAGCCGACGAGGGACAAAAAGTTGCGCGCTTGCTGATTGAACAAGTGCAACTGGCCCTGCGGGTTCGTGCGGCCCAAAGGATGCATCCAAGTGATCCGAGATGTCATGCCGAGATCGGACAAAATAAGTTGCACCGAACGCAGCAGCTCTGGTGCCGAGGATGCGAGCATGACCTCGGGCGATACGCCACCGTTATTGCGACGGATGCACCCGTCGGCAGAGAAAAGACCCTGCAAGTACGCGATCTTTAGATCATCCGCCACATTATGAACGGCCGAAGGCACATTCTTGTGTGTAGCCGTTCCTTGGGAGAACCCGTATACGCTTTCCAGGTGACCAACGAGCGATGTTTGCGACGTCGTAGTTTGATGAACGCCGTTACGCTGGGTGTAAATGTTGCATTGCCGAACGGTTTCACCGGCCGCAATAGCGCAAGACGCCTTTAGTTCATTCAGTTCTGAGACAAGGGCTTCAGCGGTGCGCCGCTCGGTCGGACCAAAGACGAGCGCCACGGTATCTTTGCTGAAAACTCCATCGCCCGTAAGGCAACCCAGCATCTGCCAACGCTTTACATCTTTGGGCGTCGAGCGGTATGCGATCGCGCTCGCGGTCTCACGAATCGAAATGCGGTCAGACAACGGAGTCAGTTCATCTACGCGCTTCCACTCGCCATCGTTCGTCAGGAAGCGATGGTCGCCGGTCGTGCGAATGATGCGGCCGTCCGCCAATGTCATTTTGAGGACGTCGCGTTCGCCGACTTGTGTTACGAACGCGCGACGATGAGCGCCTACACGACGATGATCGTGCTCCGAATGGATATCGGTCGTTACGTAGATCTCTTCGCCGTTCTGTTGCGCGTTGAACAACGCTTCAACGGTGCGCAGACCATTGATCGTGCTTATGCGCGTCTCTGGAGCAAAGACGCGGTGTCGTCGATGAAAACGTACTCCGAGCACGGGTTCGTTGCATTGATGCGATCGTCGTTGGCGCATGTGTGCCAGTCTTGAATCGTATCGTCGAATTGCAAGCCCGGATCGGCACACTGCCACGCGGCGAGTGCGATCTGTTCCCACAGGTCACTGGCTTTTAGACGCTTGACCGTGTCACCGGTCGTGCGCGCGGTGAGATTCCAATCTTCATCGGCGTCGAGTTTGCGGAAGAAATCGTTCGTCAGGCGAACCGAGTTGTTCGAATTTTGGCCGGAAACCGTAACGTATGCTTCCGAATCCCACGCCGTGTCGTACTGATCAATTTCTACACGCGTGTAGCCTTGTTTCGCATAGTCGAGGCATTTTGCGTCGCGCCGGTCGGCACACCCAAATTGAATCGCTTCGCGGATCGTGCGGCGCAGATTCGGATTGAGCGCCGGGTCCATGCGTGCGTGTTCGGGGACGCGCGTGTCGTGCGCGGACGCAACGATCGCGTTGATTTGCTGTTCGAAAATGCGCGATCCTGACAACGAGGTCGGCAACTTTGCGCTCCTCGCGAACTTTCCAGTTGACGAAGTCTTCGATGTCGGGATGATCGGCATCGAGTACGACCATCTTCGCTGCGCGGCGCGTGGTACCACCCGACTTAATCGCGCCGGCGGCGCGGTCGAAAATCTTGAGGAACGACATCAAGCCGGAGCTGGTCCGCCGCCCGTTAGCTTTTCGCCTGACCCGCGGAGTCGCGAGAAGTTGGCACCCGATCCGGAGCCGCCCTTAAAGATTCGCGCTTCGCGCAGAACGCCGTCGAAGATGCCGCCTTCGTTAACCAGTCGTCCTCGATCGATAAGATATAGCATGCCGACACTTGCGGATGTTCGTAGGTGTAGTGGAACGCTTCGTGTTACCGTTTGCCGGGTCAACGTAAAAATGACCCTGCGACGGGCCGGCGATACCGTACGCCCAATGCAACCCGGTGTTGAACCATTGGGGCGAATCGGGGGCGCCGATCTGCGCCCAGCATGGCCCGCATCTCGTCGGAATAGATCTGGGCGTGGCCTCGGAGTCGAAATAGCCGTTCTTCCAGCCCCAGTAGGTCCAGCAACCGGCCAGTCGCTCGAATACCTGCCAGCGTCCGTTTCCGGCCCGAAATTGGTCGTTGCGCGAGACCTCGTTCAGAGCGGCTTCGTCGGGGATCGAGCGCCACAGCCATTCGGGCACGTTCTCTTCGGGGACGGGGCTGGTCGCGGTGGGCACCCCGGCCTTCCGGAAATATTTCTGAGCCAGCACGTCAACAGCCACCTGACTCCAGCTGGAAGGGACCATCACGTCTTTGGCTTCGAAGATCACGGAACCGTCAGGATTGACGATCCGCGGTCCGGGGACTAAAACCGACGCCGGCGTAGTCATTGTCGACGGAAGAATACGTCGCTCAAACTTCATGTCGGTCCGCTCCTTGGAGTATCCATTGTGCCACGTTTGGCTGGGAACCACAAGATATTGGGGTGAAAACGTAATTCCTTGTGGGAAGGCTGCGAACAAGACCGGGCCGGCAGCGGATAAGCTGCGGATAGGCGCCGCCCACCTGTCCAACATGTGGACAGACCCGAGGATACCGGGGATAACCGGTGCAAGGGGGACCTTGATGCTCGGACCCGACCGCTTCGCCCCGCGCCTGCACGACGTATTGCACGAGGATCTCGAAGCCGCCGGCATCCGGGGGCTAATCGTGGACCTCGACAACACCCTACTAGGCTATCGGGAGACCGAATTGGCCCGGAGCACATCGCTTGGGTCGAGCGGGCGCACGACCGCGGCTTTCAGATCATCATGCTGTCGAACAACTTCAGCGAGCGGGTTACCAGCATCGCAGCCCAGTTGAACGTCCGCTGCATCCCCAACGCCCTCAAGCCGCTGCCGTTTGGGTTCATGCGGGCGATGCGGGGCTTGAATCTCCACCGGAGTCAGATCGCCGTTGTCGGCGACCAGCTCTTCACCGACGTGCTCGGCGCAGTTCTGCGGTCTCTACCATCCTGACCGAACCGATCGAAGCCAAAGATCTGCCGTTGACGACGTTCTTCCGGTTCTTCGAACGGATGATGTTACGCAATATGCGGCCGTGAATTTAGCGTTGATCGGCGATCCGGTCGCCCATAGCGGGAGCCCGTTGCTGCACGCCGAGTTTCTCGAGCGTGCTGAAATCGAAGGCAGCTATTCGGCGTTGC
>CAWAZM010000004.1:0-54970 GCA_963786515.1 Vulcanimicrobiota bacterium
TCATCGTGGTGGGGAGTGCCGGAAGGTGAACGACATCTCCGGCCCGGCGACAGCCATCGCCATACCGCTGGCCTGTTTGACTTCCGGGTGGACGTGCACGTATTGCAGGGTCGAGGTGTTGATCAACACGATGTGCGCGGGAGCACCCAGATAGAGTCCAAGATTGCTCGCGGGGTGGCCATTTTCGTCCACCGTCAAGTGCAGCGTGTGCTCGGAGGCCGCGGGAAACGTCACCTTCGAAATCGTCACGGTATACGGCGCGACGCTGACCGTCGGGGCCGAGGGTGCGAAGTTGGGATGCATGATGCCGATCGCAGGCGCTGCGTTCGAGCCAATGTTGAAACGGAACACTTGGCGGTCGAGAGCCCTTGGGCTGCGTATCGGCGTAGACGTAGTAGCGATGGCCCGGTTCGGTCTTGATCGTTTCGAGAAACGCACCGGTGCCGGTGTTGAACGACGGATGCAGGTGGTCGAACGTCGCGAAATCGTCACGCACTACGACCATGTGAATCGTGCGTTGCATTTCGACGTCGTACGCCATCAGCGCTGCAGTCGAGCCGGTCGCATATTGCTTGATGTTTACGTGCGTTTCGCCGCCAATTACCTTGGTCGTCATCTTGGAGGCGATTTGCGGCGTTCCGCCGAGCAGCGCGAACGTTCCGTTTTGCGGAGCGGCGGCTGCCAATGCGGCGGCGGGCAGCGTTAGCGCCAGGGCCAACGTCCAGCCGAGCCATCCGCTCATCCGGCGGTGCGAAGAACTTTCCACGTTTCGTCTCCTGTCGATTGTAAGTAACCCGCGCTCGTCAATGCATCGAGCACCTCGTGCAACGCGGCGCGTTCGTTTTTGTTCGGCATGCCTGCCCAGCGCATCGCGAGTTCGTTCAACTCGAAATCCCCGGACGTTTCCAAGGCGCCCCGCACGAAGGTTGGCGACAGCTTCACGCGTTCCATGCGCCGGGCCACGGCTCCAGTGCCGCTTCGAACGGATCGGTCTGCGGTTGCGGCGCTTCAGCGGCTGCCGGCGCAGCGGCGGGTTCTGGTTGGGGGGCGGGTGCCGGTCGCGCCTGCGGTGCAGCGTCTTCGCTGGGCGTGGCCGGCATCTTGGCTAGTACCCCGTCGATCGACGCGGCGAGCAGTTCGAGCGCGATGACGCCCAGCGTCTGCCACGGGACGGCGTTGACGACCGGACTTCGGCGGCGAATACCGCGCAAGATCGCTTTCGCGACCTGTTGCGGAGACACGGCCGGCACGTTGGACGAGACTTTTGAGCCCATCGCGATGTGGAACTCGGTGTCGACTAAACCGGGATCGACGTAGGTGACCGCGACGCCGAAGCCACGTAGTTCCCGTCGTAGTTGAATCGCTGCGGCACGCGCGGCGGCTTTCGCCGAAGCATATGCTCCGTACGACGGTAACGGCACGCGCGCTAATCCCGAACCGAGGAACAGCAATTGCCCACGGTTCTTCACGAGCTGCGGGATCGCGGCCCGCGCCAGACGCAGTGGGCCGGCGACGTGCAGTTGCCACTGATGTTCGATTGCAGCCTCGGTCTGCTCGAGCAACGGCCCGAACGCTCCGGCTCCGGCGTTATTGGCGATGACGTCGATCCGTCCGAAAGCCTGCATCGCCGTATCGACGATGTTGCGCGCCGTTTCGGGAGACGTAACGTCGGCGGCGAGCGCCGTGCACGATCCGCCGGCATTCACGATCGCGTCGCGCAATTCTGCCAGTCGTTCCGCGCGCCGGGCGACAGCGACGACCGCAAAGCCGTTGGCTGCAGCCAGGATCGCGAGCGCGCGACCGATGCCCGAACTCGCGCCGGTGACGATCAGAACCCGCGATTGCGCCGGCGTAGCGTTATTCATGCGTGTCGCAATACTCGCGATACAGCTCGAACATGCCTTTCGGTAACGATGCGTAATATTCGGCCTCGTCGGCGATCGGCGCTTCGACGGCCTTCACCTCGCGCTTTTGAGCGGCGAAGGCTTGCAGCGCATGAGCGACCGGCTTGAGCGATCCGTCCGAACGAACGATGCCGAAATGCAACTCATGCGGTGCTTGATCGAAGGGCGGTAGCGTCGCGAGTTTCGGGTCGTAGTCGGCCCAGCACCACCAAAAACCGCCGATCGCACCACGCGCGTGCAATCGGTCGAGCACGTCGGTGGCGTACGATGCCATCTCATCTTCGGTAAGGCACGCGAAGCCGGCAGCATTTGTTGGTAATGCCGCTCGCTGCGTGTTCGCCGCTTCGCCTGGAAGCCCGACGCGCTCGTACGGGGACACGGTGCCGGCCGGACACGTTGGATTTCCAAACTCGCTAAATAGCAGCGGTTTGCTCGTGAACGAGCGTTGTAGCGCTGCGAGGAACGGTACGACGTTTCGGTCGAGCCGGCCGTGTGAAAACGTACTGTAGACGGAATAGCCGTGCATCGTCGCGATTTCCCATGGAAGCGAGATGCTCGACGGTCGCAAATGACGGTCGCGTTCTAAATCCTCGCCGTGCATGCCGCCGGTCACCCAGCCGCCGCCGGACGCTTCGATTAGCGTTTCCGATAGTTGTTTGCTCCACGCGGCGGCATCTTCGGGCGACGCTGGTTCTCGCAGGTTGCTGAACTCGTTGCCGAGATCCCAACCGTATAGGCCGGGATGATCTTTCACTCGTTCGCCGATCGCCTTCACGAAGACGAGTTGCGCGGCGATCAACTGCGGATCGGCGTAAAAATCCCCGATGCCGTAGTCCGATTCGTTCTCGTTTGAAATCGTGCGGAAGCGTCCGTGCGGCGTGTTGCGATCGAGCGACCACGACGGCAGCCAGTTGACCCCGCTCATGTGCCCGCAAAAGAGCGTCGGCATCGCTTTAAGGCCAGCGCTCGCAACAGCGTCCATCACCGCGTCAAAATTTTTCAGCGCGTTAGCGTTCATCGAGTTGGGCGAAGGTTGAAACGTATCCCAATCGATGAAGAAGCGGACGACGTCGAGTCCGAGGTCGCGGATGCGCTCCATGTCCTCGCGAATCTCGCCGCGGTCGAACCGTCGCCAGGCGTACATCGCGCTGTGCAACGGCCAGTAGTTAATACCGAGAAGAAACTTCGCCATCGCGTCGGGCTATTCGATGCGCCTGGCGCCGCTCTCTCTTAAAGCAAGGTCGCTGCAGGGTTGACGCGAAGGCGGCGGTACGATGGATTCTCGGAATCGAGCCGTTCGAATCGGCATTATCATGGGCAGCCGGTCGGATTGGGAAATCATGGAGCCCGCGCGCGCGACCCTCGACGAACTAGGCGTAGGTTGCGAGATGCGCGTAGTGTCGGCGCACCGGATGCCCGATGAAATGTTCCAGTATGCGGCGTCGGCTGCCGAGCGCGGTCTCCTGGCCATCATTGCCGGAGCCGGGGGGGCTGCCCACTTGCCGGGTATGACCGCCGCCAAGACGATGGTGCCGGTGATCGGCGTGCCGGTGCAGTCGAAGGCGTTGAACGGCGTCGATTCACTGCTGTCGATCGCGCAAATGCCGCCAGGCGTTCCGGTGGCGACGATGGCGATCGGCGGGGCGGTAAATGCCGCGTTGTTCGCGGCGCGAATCGTGGCGCTTGGCGATCCCGCGGTGGCCGGAGAGCTGGCGGCCTATACGGCGCGCATGCACGAAACGGCCAAATCGTCGACCCCCGAGTGACGCAACCGATTCAAACTATCGGGGTCATCGGCGGAGGCCAGCTGGGCCGCATGTTTGCCGTCGACGCCAAACGCATGGGCTACGACGTGCTGACGCTCGATCCGCAAGAGCGTTCGCCGGCCGGACAGGTGGCCGACCAACAGATCGTGGCGCGCTACGACGATCTGGGCGCAATCGAAGAACTCGGGCGGCGCAGCGACATCGTAACGTACGAGTTCGAGAACGTTGCGATTACCTCGGTCGAGCACTTGGAGCAGTCCGGGCACAAAGTCTCGCCTTCCAGCTCGGTGCTTCGCATCACGCAGGACCGTATGTTTGAAAAGCGGTTCGTGCGTTCGTGCGGCATCGGTACGACGGCGTTCGAAAGTGTGGAATCCGCGGCCGACTTGCAGAGCGCGATCGAAACGGTCGGTTTCCCCGCGATTCTGAAAACTGTGCGCGGCGGATACGACGGTAAGGGTCAATGGCGCGCCGAAAATCTGACGCAGGCCGAAGCCGCCGTTACCGAAGCGAAGGGCGCGCCGCTGATTTTCGAGCGCGTCGTACCGTTTCGGTGCGAAGTGAGCGTCGTCGCGACGCGCGACGAGCACGATAACGTCGTCGCGTATCCGGTCGGTGAAAACCAGCACCAGCATGGTATTCTTTCGATGACCATCGCGCCCGCTCGTATCGAGGCGGCGATCGCGGCGCGCGCGCAAGAAATGGCCGCGAAGATCGGCCGTGGATTGCAACTGGTTGGAACGTTTTGCGTCGAGTTCTTTTTAACCGAAGATGGCGAGCTGCTCGTGAACGAGATCGCCCCGCGACCGCACAACAGCGGACATTACACGATCGACGTAACGCAGTGCTCGCAATACGAGCAGCACGTGCGAGCGATCTGCGACCTGCCGCTGTCGCCGCCAATATTGCTGTCGAACGCGATCATGATGAATATTCTCGGCGACGGTAACGGCGATCGCCTCGCCGGCTTCACCGACTTGTTGTCGGACCCGACGATCGTGCTGCACATGTATGGCAAACGCCACGCCGTCGCTGGTCGGAAGATGGGCCACTTCACGATGCTGGTAGACGGCTCGCTCGACGACGCAGCGATCGCCAGAGCCCGCGCCGCACATGCCAAACTCCGCTGGACGAATTAAAGGGGTCGTTGCGCTCGAGCCCGCGGTAGTATGCAGCCGATGCTGAGCGGCTCCCGCTTGCAATGCGATGCCGAGTACCACCACGAGTATCACGATGGAAAATGACTTGATCAGGAATGGAAACGTCGTAAAATATCCCATCAATCGATCGTCAGAACTCATAGAATCCTCCGAACTGGCTAAGAGCGGTTTGCAACAGGAATAACGTATCTGGTCGCGGTGTGCGTTTCGCTGTAGGCGCTGATCTTGTTATCGATTAGACCGGCGGCGAAACTGGCGGCCCGAACCTGGACGTCTTTCGGATCGGCGCCGCGACCCTTGGGGTGAAAAATCCACAGCATACCGTTCATTTCGAGATGTTCTACCGCGCCCGATATTCCGTCAAGGTCTTCGACGCGGTCAACCCTTAGAAAAATAATATCGTACCGGGCGCGCAGCCGGGGAGAGGCCGATTTCGCAAGGCGCACGTCGAGTTCCCGGACGAACGCCGCGTCGTGCTTGCCGACCAGGCCGATACGATATTCTGCCCGGACACCGAGCTTGTCGAACAACGAGCGATGCGAATAGTCGCGATCCGGCATCAGAAAAACTTCAGCGATTTCGGCTTTTCCGGAATGTCGGTGTAGCCCATCGGTCGATCCCACCAGTCGTGTTTGCGCGCCGCAAGCGTCTTGTGACTCGGTTCCGGCGGCGAGCCTAGAGCGATTGCCTCGGAGTATGCGCCGATGTAGCGGTCGATCATACGCTCGTTCGAAAACGTCGATTCGACATGTTGCCTGCAAGCGCGCCGGCTAAGCTTTGCCAAGCCCGGCGCCTTCGCGACCGCGTCGTCAACGTTATCGCATAAGAAGCCGGTCACGCCATCGACCACGATTTCGGGGATCGACCCCATGCGAGCGCCGAGGACCGGCGTTCCGCACGCCATCGCTTCAATCAGCGTGAGGCCGAACCGCTCGGGCCGGGTCGTCATATGGACCAATGCCAGCGCGTTAGAAAGCAGTTCGTCGCGCGCCTCACGCTCGACGGGACCGATAAACTGCACCGCGTCGCCATCGATATGCGGTGCGACTTGCTCGTTGAAATACTTCTCGTCTTGCGGAATACCGGCCATCTTGAGCCTGACGCCGGCACGCTTCGCTACTTCAATCGCGAGATGTGCGCCCTTTTCGGGATGGAAACGCGCAAGGAACACGAGATAGTCGCCCGGCGTGTCGCGAAACGTGAATAAACTCGGGTCGATGCCGTTGTACGTCGTCGCAAGATAGTCTAAACCGGGATCGCGATCGGAGTCCGAAATCGAGCAGAAGAAGCTGCGCCATGCCGCGTCGTAGTACGCGGCGAGAATCTGCGGCGACGAAAAACCGTGAATGGTGGTAATCATGGTCGGCAGCCCAGACGACATCGCGTACGTGAGCGGCTTCCAATCGAAGTTGTTATGAATCAAGTCGAACTCGTGGGCGCGCCGGAAGAACTCTCCGATGTGCAACGCGCCGAACACGTCGCCGGATAGCGCGGGGTCCTGGTTGAGCCCAACCGGTACGATGGACGCGAGTTTGCCTTCGAACGTCGAGTTGCCGGTCGCGAACAGCGTGACGTCGAGACCGCGGCGGCGCATCCCATCGGCGATGTTAAACGCGACCTGTTCCCACGGGCCATATCCCGGCGGCGGCGACGGCCACGAGATCGATCCGAGTACCGCGAGTTTTAGGCCTTCGAGGCCGTGCCTTACGCGCGTACGAATTCGCCCGCTTTGACGACGCGTTTGGGATGCTGTAGCGCGCGAACGTCTTGTCCGGCGTCGCCGTCGAGCAATAACATGTCGGCCGGTTCGCCGATCGCTACGATTCCGCGGTGTAACCCGAGCAACTCGGCCGACACGGCGGTGGCGGCGTGCAGTGCTTGCTGCGGCGTCATGCCGAGAAGCGACCACATCAGCTCGACTTCGTAGGCATAGTTTTCGTGCAGGTTGTACGGGGTGCCGGCGTCGGAACCGCCGGCGATCCGCACGCCGTGCTCGTAGGCCTTGCGAATGTTGACGAGCATCGCCTCGTTGACGATGTGCGCCTTATCGACGACGAATTGCGGCTGATGCCCCTCTTCCAAATGCGCGAGGATACATGTCGGCGCGCTCAGCGTGGGCACGAGATAGGTGCCGCGTTCTTTGAACAACGCGATCGCTTCGTCATCGAGCATGTGCCCGTGCTCGATCGAATCCACGCCGGCGCGCAATGCATTCTTGATACCGAGGGTCCCGATCGCGTGGGCGGCGACGCGCATTCCATGGCGATGCGCCTCATCGACGGCGGATGTGAGTTCGTCGGGCGTGAGCTGCGCGTTGCCCGGCACCGCGCCGCGCGTCAACACGCCGCCGGTCGCGATAAGCTTGATGCAATCGGCGCCGGCCAACAACTGCTCGCGTACGGCTTTGCGCGCGTCCCACGGCGAATCGACGGCGCGTCCGAGAAACCAGCCGTGTCCTCCGGTCATACACAGCACGGCGCCGGCAGCGCGTATGCGCGGGCCGTCTATGGTGCCGGCCGTAATCCCGTCGCGAATATCTTGCGCGATCGCGTTCGAGCTACCGAGATCGCGTATCGTCGTTACGCCGGCCGCAAGGCTCTTGCGGGCGTTGGCGACGGCTCGTACGAGACGCTGGCCCGGCGTCAACGATGCGATCGCTCCCATCACGTCCGCCTCGCCCGACATTTCGAGGTGTGCGTGCGCGTTGACCAATCCCGGCGTTACGGAGGCCGCTTGTGCATCGCACTCGCCGCTCGCAACGCGCAGTTCGACGATTTTGCCGTCGGCGACAACGATATCCACGTTGCTTTTCGGCGGCTCCAGGGTTCCGTCGTACAGTACTCCGGCTCGAACGATCATTTATTCCTCAAACGGGATCGGGAGAACGCGCAATCGCACGTGATACGTCTGCTCGAGGTCGTATTCGATGTCCGACAACGATTTCATAACGGCGTGCAGCTTTGGAGCCGGCACGCTCACGTGATAATCGTACGCGTCGCGCGAGCTTCTCAGCGTGGAAAGATCGACCAGCGGCGCGAGCTTCGAGAAGAGCACCGCTTCGGCGTCCGACCTCGATTGATGCGCGTCGTCGTTCACTTCAACAGCCTTCGCAGGTCGCGGGCGATATCATCCGCCCACGCGAGGTACTCGTCGGCTTCGGTGCGCGAAAACGGCTCCACGGCATCGGTAGGCCCGTAGTCGGCCAGCTTACGGGCCTTCTGTAACGCGTTCGTTCTCTTCGCCGCCTCGGATGGCGTGAGTCGCGCGTCGGTAACGCCCGGCGCGTTGCCGGCCTCGATATTCCCGGAGTTCTGGCCGTCGTACAGCGCCTTTACAAGGTCAACCGTTTCGTTGTGGCTGAAGTGACCTTCGTAGAACGTTTGACCGGGATGCCGGTTTGCAACGCGCATCTCGAAAAGCTCGCCGGCGAACGCAGCGACGGTGTAGACGGTGTAATACGCCCGTGCGATCGCCTGCAGATAACAGCCGTTATTCCGCAGCACGCGGATTGCGCTTTGCAGCCTTGCTTCTTGAACGTCGAGCTGCTCGCGAGTCATGCCCTTGTATCGTAGGCTAAGACGAGCGACATCTCAAGTGCTTAGCCTACATTTTCCGGCGCTCTTACAACGGGAACGGAGGACTGACGGCCACGCCACTCGGCTTGCCACCAAGGCTGTATACCAGTTTCGAAACTCCGCCTGCCGGAAAGTCGAAATGCTCGGCCGAGCCGCTGCCCGCGTTGACGGTGTATACCGAGTTGCCCGATTTCGTGAACGCAAATGCGGTTGGTTCGATAGCGTATTTACCGTTCAGCGGTGTTACGGCGAATTTCACGAGAGCGTTCGTGAAGGCCGTATACGTAACGATCGTTTCGGCGGTGGCGTCGATGATCGATAACCGCTTGTGCGGGCCGAACTGTAGGCTGCCGGGGTATTCCATGCTGTAATCGGACTGGAGCTCGTTGTAGCTGCTACCCGAGCATCCGCCTCGCACGATCGACACGACCACGTTCTTTTTTACGAAACCGTCGAAATAGAAGTCCCCGGCGGAATCGAACGCACCGAAGCTAATGCTGTTATACGTCGGCGTGAGGATGGTCGAACACGGCGTCGTTTGTCCCTTTGCGTAGAGCACGATGCTGCCGGAGCCGGCAGCGCACCCTTTGGCCGTCGAGCATTCGTTGGTCACCGCGACCGTGCCGTCTGCCGCCACCGCGACTCCGTGCGGAACGTAACCGCTATCGTCGAGCGTTTCGACCGGCGCGCCGTCGTAGGGGGATTCGAACACCGGTACGCTTTGATCGCCACTGTCGGCGACGTAGACTCGATTCTGTACGTCAACCGCCAAACCGACCGGCTTGTGTAACGGGCTGATGATGCCGACTAGCTTCGGCTTCGTGCGCTCCCAGATTTCGACGAAGTTTTCTTTCGCATTCGCGAAAAACACTAACGAATCGTTTGGGTCGAGCGCGGCGTTCTTCGTGCGCTGCATGGCCGCGGGCTGCACGTCAGCGGCTGCCGGCAAATTCGACGATGGGGCGAGCGTGCCGTTCGAGCAGCCGGCAAGAAAAGCGAGCGTGCTGAGCACGCCGATGGTCCGGGTCACGAACAAAACGGAGTCCTCCAGGGAAGTCGGTAGTGAGCGTTCTTACGCTGTAACGATGGTGGCGGCTCGTTCGTCGCCTGCTTCGAGCGCTTGGTACGTTCTGCTGGTCAGAGGATGGTCGAGGACCGTCGCAATATAGCGAGAGGCGGCCCGCACCTTATCGATATCGACGCCCGTTTTGACGCCCATCTGGTCGAGCATATACAGCACATCCTCGGTGCCGATGTTGCCCGTCGCACCAGGAGCGTAGGGGCAGCCGCCCAACCCGCCGGCCGACGAATCGAACGTGTGCGCACCTAAGCGCAACGCCGCGTACATATTGGCCAGCGCGGTGCCGCGCGTGTCGTGAAAATGAAAAGCGATGCGGTCGAGCGGGATTTCGTTGACGAGCAGCGGGAAAAGCTGTTCGACTTGTGATGGCACGCCGACACCGATCGGATCGCCGATCGAAACGCTATCGCAGCCCATATCCATCAGTTCGACCGCAACGTCGACCACGCTCTGCGGCGTCACCTCGTCGCCGAACGGCGATCCGAAGGCAGTCGAAACGTACCCGCGCACCCACACGCCGTCGTCTTTGGCGGCGCGCACGACTTGCCTGAACGTCGCCAGCGACTCCTCGACCGTCATGTTGATATTACGGCGCGTAAATTCGTTCGATGCAGCCGAAAAAACCGCGATCGCATCGGCACCCGCGGCTCTCGCATCCGCGTACCCTTTAAGATTCGGCGTCAAAACCGGATAGCGAACGCCGGGCGTCTTCTTAATCCGTCCGAAAACGTCGACCGCATCGCCGAGTTGCGGAATCGCCTTCGGGCTTACGAACGATGTTGCTTCGATCCACTTCAAGCCCGACTCCGACAACATGTCGATAAAGCGAACTTTCGCATCGGCCGGAATCGTCTGCGACTCGTTTTGCAGGCCGTCGCGCGGCCCCATCTCAAACAGCGTTACGTTCTTTGGTAGCATCGTTTATCCAATTTCCACCAGCGGCGCTCCACCGCTGACGATCTCCCCTTCACGTACGAACACATTCTTGACTTCGCCGGCTGCATCGGCCTCGATGCGATGCTCCATTTTCATGGCCTCGAGCACGACCAGGAGCGCACGTTCCTCGACAGTTTCGCCTTGGGAGACGGCAATTTTGACGATCTTGCCCGGCATCGGGCTGGAGACTCGACCGGGAGCGATCGCACCGACCGCGGCCGCCGCGCCGCTGAGCGAAGGCGGATCGGCAAACCCCAGATTGTAGGTGTGGCCGCCGGTTTGCACCACGAAATCGTCGTCGTCGTCGAATGAAGCAGTGCCTTCCACTTCGGGAGCGTCGCCAAGTTGTGCCACCAGCGACGTGCCGCGGGTCGAAACTCGGAGTTTGCCCGTCAGCGATCCGCTCAAACGCCAGACGTTTTCTTCGACCGTCACGTCGGCCGAGATATCGAACGAGGCACCGTCGTCCGATATCAACCGAATCGGCATTCCGACGCCGGCAACGCGCCACGGTGCGAGACCGTCCAGCAGCAACGCGGCGCAACATAGCATCGCCGCTTCGGGCGGGGTGTGCGGTTTGGTGAAGATCGACTCGTCAAGCCGTTCGGCCAAGAAGCCGGTCGTGGTTGCGCCATCGCGAAACGCCTGGTCGCGCACGATCCACGATAACAGCGGAATGTTGGTACGCACGCCGTTGACCACGAAGTCTTCGAGCGCGGCATCCATGCGCGCGACTGCCGATGCGCGATCGCTGCCGTACACGATCAGCTTCGCGAGCATCGGATCGTAATAGACGCTCACCTCGCTGCCGGCGGCGACGCCCGAGTCCAAACGAATGCCCGGACCTTCGGGCGGAATCCAATGTTCGATCGTGCCGGTCAACGGCAGCATATGATTGGCCGGATCCTCGGCGTAAATGCGCGTTTCGATCGACCAGCCGCGCGGGCGTACGTCGTCTTGCGACAATCGTCAGACGTTCGCCCGATGCGATGCGCAGTTGCCAGTGCACTAAATCGACGCCGTACACGAGCTCCGTCACCGGATGCTCGACTTGCAAGCGCGTGTTCATCTCTAAAAAGTAATAGTTGCCCGCGGAATCGAGCATGAACTCGCAGGTACCCGCGTTGACGTACCCAACCGACTGCGCGGCGGCGACGGCGCTGGCACCCATGGTGGCACGCAACTCCGGCGATGAGTGCAACCGACGGGGCTTCCTCGACGATTTTTTGATGGCGGCGCTGAATCGAACATTCGCGCTCGCCCAAGTGGATCGTCGTGCCATGGGCATCGGCGAGCACTTGAAACTCGATGTGGCGCGGATCTTGCAGATATTTCTCGAGCAGCACGGCGTGGTCGCCAAACGCCGATTGCGCTTCGCGTTGTGCGGCTGCTAAGGCGTCGTCGAAATCTGCTGAGATTCTCGACGACACGCATGCCGCGCCCGCCGCCGCCGGCGCTGGCCTTGATCAACACCGGAAAACCCATTTGACCGGCCTGCGCGCGCAACGTTTCGAGCGACTGATCGTCGCCGTCGTAGCCGGGAACCGTCGGCACGCCCGATTCGCGCACGCGCCGCTTTGCTTCGATCTTGCTGCCCATGGCAGCCATCGCTTCGGGGCTCGGACCGACGAACGTCATTCCGGCCGCAGCGACCGCGCGCGCGAACGCCGCGCGTTCCGAGAGAAATCCGTAGCCCGGATGTACCGCGTCGGCACGCATGGCGATGCCCGCAGCGACGACGGATTCGATATCGAGATACGACTCCGTGGCCGGAGCCGGCCCGACGCAGCGCGCGTCCTCCATGAACTCCAAGTGGTACGCGTCGGCGTCGGCTTCGGAATAGATGCCGAGCGGAACGATACCCATCTCGCGTGCGCCGCGCGCGATGCGAACCGCGATTTCGCCGCGGTTGGCGATCAATAAGCGCGCGATCACTTGTGGAAACCGGCTTTGCGGCGCTCGAGAAACGCTCGGAGGCCTTCTTGGCCCTCGGGACTGATGCGTTGATTGGCGATCGCGTTGCTCGTGATTTCGCGCGATTCTTCGTACGTGGCGTCGAGCACGTTACGCACGAGCTGTTTTGCGGCGCGCACGGCATACGGGCCGGCGCTCAGGATCTCTTCGAGCGTCAGCTCGACGCGCGCGTCGAGTTCGTCGATCGAAACCACGTCGTGCGCGAGACCGATGTGCACTGCGCGCTTCGCGTCGAAACGCTCGCCGGTAAGAAACAGCGCGCGTGCGTTCGACGGCCCGATCTTCGCGATGACGAACGGCGAAATCACCGCTGGGATAATGCCCAACTTGACTTCGGTGAAACCGAAGAGCGCGTCGTCGGCGGCAAGGACGATGTCGCACACCGACGCTAATCCCGAACCGCCGCCCAATGCTGCGCCGTGCACGCGCGCGATGACCGGTGCCCGGCAGTTGTCGATCGTTCGGAACATGTCGCTCATGCGTTGCGCGTCGATCGCGTTCTGTTCGAACGAGAGGTCGAGCGATTCGCGCATCCAGCCGACGTCGGCGCCTCCGCAGAAAGCCTTGCCCTCGCCCGAGAGGACGACCGCCCGCACGTCGTCGGCCGCCGAGAGGCGGGTGAACGTTTCGGCGAGGTCGCCGATCATCTCGGCGTTGAATGCGTTGCGGACGTCGGGGCGCGCGAGCGCGACCCTGGCGATTCCGTCGTCGAAGCTGACGTTAAGGGTCGAAGCGGCCATGCCGGGGCTCGATTCTCGCCGTCATCCGTAGGCGCCTGGGACGCGTTATACTATGGAAATGGGAGCGCGAGCGATGCAATTGATTTACCGCTACGCCTGGCTGACCCGAGCCAGCCACTGGCTCTGGGCGCTGGCGTTTGCCGTGCTCGTCTCGAGCGGTCTGCAGATTTTCAACGCGTCTCCGAACCTCGATGCCTCCGATAAGAGCAATCCGGCGCGGCGGGTGTTGGCGATCGGTGCCCCGTCGGACGGCGTCGGCACCACCACGATTTTCGGACACACGTTCTTTACCACCGGATGGCTGGGGTGGACCGACGATGGCCAGGGCTCGCAGGGCTTGCACGCCTTTCCGGCTTGGATCACGGTTCCGGGCAATCAAGATCTCGCGGGCGGGCGCCGCTGGCATTTCTTTTTCGCGTGGATCGGCGGGCTGTGCTGGTTGACGTGGCTGATTTCCGCGTGGAGGAAAGGCAGTCTGCGAGATCTCGTGCTGCGACCGTCGGATATTCCCAAGCTGTGGCCGATGCAGGCGTATTATTTTCATCTGCGACGCGAACCGCCGCCGCACGGCGTGTACAATCCGCTGCAGAAGTTTTCGTACACGGCGATCTTGTTCGTCTTCGCGCCGTTCGTCGTACTGACCGGGCTGGCGTTGTCGCCGGGTATCGACGCGATCGCCAATCCGTTGACGTGGCTGTTGGGCGGACGGCAATTCGCGCGGCTGTGGCACTTCGTGGGCATGGGCTTATTGCTGGGGTTTTTCGCGGTACACGTGTTTCAGGTGGCGACGCAGGGGGTCGTGAATCAAATGCGTTCGATGATCACCGGCTGGTACAAGTTAGACGAAGGGGAGGCGACGGGACCGTGAAACGCCGCCTGTTTTTGGCGTCGTCGATTTCGGCGGCACTGGCCGGTTGCGGCCCGATCTCGAATAGGGTTGCCGGCAATCCGGCGTGGCAGAAAGTACTCGAATCGGTCGAGCCGCTCGATCATGCGTTGATCGGCACGCGCGGTTTGGCGCGCGAATATGCCGATTCGGCCGTCGATCGCAACTTTCGCGTCAACGGCTTCGCGACGCCGTCCGACTCGCACTACGCGCGGCTGGCCGCGCACGGCTTCGTCGATTACAAGCTGGTCGTCGATGGTGCGGTTGACCGCCCGCATGCGTTTGCCTATTCAGAGTTGTTGCGTATGCCGAGGCAAGCGCAGACGACACGCCACGATTGCGTGGAAGGCTGGAGCGCGATCGGTAAGTGGAGCGGCGTGCGCCTAGGCGACATTCTCAATGCCGCCGGCGTGCGCCGCGACGCGCGTTATGCGATTTTCCACTGTCTGGATGACGATGGCAGCGGCACGCTCTATTACGAGTCGCTCGATATGCATCAGGCGTTTCATCCGCAGGCGCTGTTGGCATTAACGCTCAACGACGCGCCGCTCGACCCCGCGCACGGCGCGCCGGTGCGGCTGCGCGTCCCCACGCAACTCGGCTACAAGAGTGCGAAGTGGGTGGCGCGCATCGAGCTGGCTTCATCGTTTGCTTCGGTCGGCGGCGGACGCGGCGGCTACTGGGAAGACCAAGGCTACGAGTGGTACGCGGGCATCTAACGGGCTGAGGTGCGCGGCGCGGCCGGCGGCGCATCCGCTTGTGCCCTTCGACGGTTATCGGCAACGGAGGACGCAGTTTTGAGCAATCGCCAAGTACTACAACCGCACGCCGGCCACCCGATCACGGTCGAGCCCGCGAAGGGCCGCGTGGTGGTCACCGTTGCCGGTAAGAAAGTCGCCGACTCACGCAATGCATTGGCGTTGCGCGAAGCCGAATATCCGGTCACGCATTACATTCCGCTCGCCGATGTTGACCAGAGCCTGATCGAAAAGACCGAGCACACGACGTGGTGTCCGTACAAAGGCGAAGCGTCGTATCATTCGATCTCGCACGGCGGCGCACGGAGTAAAAACGCGATCTGGACCTACGAGGCTCCGCACGATGCGGTGGCTGCGATCAAAGGCCACGTCGCGTTTTATCCGGATCGGGTTGACTCGATCGACGTCTCGGATGATTGATCCGTTGGAAGAAGCGATACTGATCGAAACGACCGAAGGCGGTCTGTTCCAGTCGCGGGTTACGACTGAGGACACGAGTTTTATCATCGACGAGCCGGTTGAAATGGGCGGATTGGCCTCCGGTCCGAATCCCTACGACTTGCTCGCCGCAGCACTCGGCGGCTGCACGGCGATGACGATGAAGTTGTATGCGAACCGTAAGCAATGGCCACTCGAGCACGTCAAAGTGCGCGTGTTGCACGAGCGCGACGGTCTCAACGGCCGCGACAAGTTTACGCGTCAGATCGAATTGACCGGACAGCTCGACGACGGGCAAAAAGAGCGGCTCCTGGCGGTCTCGCTCAAGTGCCCGGTGCACAAGACGATTTCGAGCGGCGCCGATATCCAGACGCTGATCGTCCCGGCGTCGTCCGGCCGCGAAGTCGAGTCCCATTGCGCGCACGCGATCGACTGCATGGAAGCTGCGACCGCGACGCCCTAACGAGGAAGCATCTCGCTCGCTCGCGTAGCTGCCGCCATGCACCGATTGTTGACGAGTGCCACCCTTCTTGCATTGGCGGCTTCGCTGTGTCTGCCCGTGACGGCCGAGGAGCCGCCGAAAACCACGTTCTGGCCGCCGCCGCCCGGCTCGGTGGTGCAGAGTCAAGTCGTCTACCTCGCCGGTCAGGCGATGCACAGTCAGTGGCGCGCCGTCATCAGCAAACGCGTCGCCGGCAAGAGCTCCAGCACGACGTTCTATCAGTGGTATCTGTCGATTTATTCGATCGACGAAACGGCGTATCACTTGCAGTATCAGTCGCCGCACGATGGTGGGCCGCTCTCGAAAGTTGAAAAAGCCTCGGGTGGCGACATGTGGTATCCGTTGCAGTCGGCTCAGATCGTTGACAGCGCCGTGCTGATGCAACCCGCGGTGGAGCAGTTGGTCGTTTCGTCGCACGAAACCGGCGCGGACTGTGGCTCGGCCACCGTCACGGTGTTTCGAACGAATTCGGCCGGCAAAGTCGTGCCGGCGGTGTCGCTGCAGAACAACTGCGATTTGAAGGTGCGAGTCTCGCGAGGTACCGGCGGCGCGCTTGACGCGCTAATTCTCAACGGGCCGTATTACAATTCGACCGCGCCGAATTGCTGCCCGACGAAGGCGAAGGCCGTTGCGACGCTGCGTTATCGCAACGGCACGTGGGTCGAAAAGCCGAAATACTTCACGCTATACCCGAACGCATTTCCGCATTAGTCTCGGAATACGTGCGTTCGGCGCGAGCCTCGATTAGGGCCGCGCTCGAAGTAAATCGCCGTGAGTGTGTTTCAGCATCCTAGCGAAATTGAACTACATCTAGCCCACTCGTTCACAATTCGGTAACGCGATTTTCGATCGATTTTTCACCGATCGGTCGATCGGCTGTGGATGAACGGGCAAATTAGCGAACTTTTTCTCATGAAAGAGCACCGCGCGACCGTCCAAGATCTCAATCGGCGGGAGTGTTGCCTGAACGTGTGTCGGAGGGTGCGCGCAGGGGCGAGCTCGGACACAATTTCCACGTTGCCAAAATGTGAACGAGTGGACTAAGTCTAGTCCGAATTTCGTAGGGTGGGAAAACGGGCCGCGCGCGCTCGCAGCCGGCATCGCTCAAGTGCGAAAGCGCACCTACGTCCGGAGCCGCACCTACATGCGGAAGATGCCGAATTGCGTCCGGGGCTGCGGCGCATGCGCCGCGGCATCTAACCCGATCGCCAGAACGCGCCGCGTATCGAGAGGATCGATAATCCCGTCGTCCCACATGCGGGCAGTCGAATAATAGGGCGAGCCTTCGCGTTCGTATTTCTCCAAAATCGGCGCCTCGAACGCCGTCTTCTCTTCAGGCGTCATGCCGCCGCGAACCGTCGACAGCACGCTCGCCGCTTGCGGCCCGCCCATCACGCTGATGCGCGCGTTCGGCCACATCCACAGCTGTCGGGGAGAATAGGCGCGTCCGCACATGCCGTAGTTGCCGGCGCCGAAGCTGCCGCCGATCACGACCGTGAACTTCGGCACTTCCGCACAGGCGACGGCCATCACCAGTTTCGCGCCATCCTTTGCGATGCCGCGGTTTTCATAATCGCGGCCGACCATAAACCCGGTGATATTCTGCAAGAACAAGAGCGGAGTTCCGCGCTGCGCGCACAGCTCGATAAAGTGCGCCCCCTTGAGAGCGCTCTCGCTAAACAAAATTCCATTATTGGCCAAAATCCCAACCGGGTGGCCTTCGATCCGCGCAAAGCCGCACACCAGCGTCGTGCCGTAGCGCGCCTTGAACTCGTGAAACTCCGATGCGTCGACCAATCGCGCGATAATCTCGTGCACGTCGTAACCAATGCGGCTATCGGACGGAATAATGCCGTACAACTCGCGCGGATCGAACGCGGGATCCAACGGCTCGGCCTGGTCCCACTGCTGCGGCAACTCCAAGTGCAGGTTGCGCACGATCTCGCGCACCATCGCCAGCGCCTGATTGTCGTCGTTGGCAAAATGATCGGCGACGCCCGACACGCGTGTGTGCACGTCGGCACCGCCCAAATCTTCGGCGGACACTTCCTCGCCGGTGGCGGCCTTCACCAGCGGCGGACCGCCCAAAAAGATCGTTCCGTTACCCTTAACGATCACCGTTTCGTCGCTCATCGCCGGCACGTACGCACCGCCGGCGGTGCACGAACCCATTACCGCGGCGATCTGCGCGATACGTTTGCTCGACATGCGCGCTTGATTGTAAAAGATGCGGCCGAAATGTTCGCGATCGGGAAACACGTCGGATTGCAACGGCAAGAACGCGCCGCCAGAATCCACCAAGTAAATGCACGGCAAGTGATTTTGCTCGGCGACTTCTTGCGCGCGCAAGTGTTTTTTCACCGTCATCGGGTAGTAGGTGCCGCCCTTAACGGTGGCGTCGTTCGCAACGATGACGCAATGCTGGCCTTCGACGATGCCGATGCCGGTGATGATGCCGGCCGACGGAGAGTCGTCGGAATACATACCTCCGGCGGCCAGCGCCGAAAATTCCAAAAACTCCGAGCCGGGGTCGACCAGCCGGTCGATGCGTTCGCGAGCCGGCAGCTTGCCGCGGGATCGATGCTTGGCGACCGCCTCCTCGCCGCCGCCGCCGCGCACCGCAGCCAGGCGCGCGCGCAGCTCGGATACCGAAGCGCTCATGCGCTCGAAGTTACGATCGAACGATTCGTCGTGCGCTAAGCGCGATTCCAACACGGCCATCGGGCAGGCCGTTCGGCGCTTGGCCGCCTCGTTCCGGCGCTGCCGTACGACCCCGGCAAGCCTAATGAAGCGGCGGTTAGATGTCGCAAGCACACCGGCTGCAACCCGAAGCCGAGTGCTATACTGCAGCCAATGGCAATCGCGCAAACGACCGCCGATTTTGGCGGTATGACTCGTCCGCAAGGGCATTTGGATGCGACCACCGCTCTGCTGCCGTTCGAAGGGCCGCTGACGGAGCGTTCGGCCGCACATTTACTGCGGCGCGCCGCGTTTGGCGGCACGCCCGAAGAAGTTGCCCGCTACGCGGCGATGAGCCCGGCTGCGGCCGTCGATTCGCTCGTCCGCTTTCCGCAAACGCGCGTTGACGCGCCGAGCGACCTCTACAGTCCGACGTCCCAGCTGGAACAGTACGGCCCGGGCGGATTGCGTTCGCTCGGCACGATGCAGCGCAAGGACCTCGCCAAAGATATCCGGCGCCAAGAGCACGGATCGACGCTGTCGCTGCAGGTGTGGTGGTTGAACCGCATGCTCGCATCGCCGGCACCGCTGCAAGAGAAGATGACCCTGTACTATCACGGTCACTTCACCTCGACCGTCATTCGCAAGGGCATTTCGCCCACAATGATGTTCAATCAGCAACAGCTGTTTCGCCAATACGCGCTCGGCAATCTTCGCGATCTCACCAAGGCGGTGGCCAAAGACCCCGCGATGCTTCGATATCTCGATAATGCGCGCAACTCTGTCTCCGAAAACAACGAGAACTTTGCGCGCGAGCTGATGGAACTGTTCACGCTAGGAGTTGACCACTACAGCGAAGACGACGTGCGTAACTCGGCGCGGGCTTGGACCGGTTGGAAGGTGAATAAAATCACCGAACAAGCGTCGTTCGATCCCGGCGCTCACGACAACGGTAGCAAAACGTTCCTCGGACAAACCGGCAACTTTAACGGCGACGACATCGTCAACATTATCTTTTCGCAGCCGCAGTGCGCGAAGTTCTTCGCGACCAGCTTGCTGAATAATTTCGTCTACAACGACCCCGAGCCGGAGCTGGTTGACAGCCTGGCGGCCGTCATTCGCAAGAACGATTACAATCTCGAGCCGGTGATGTCGACGCTTCTGCGCAGCCGCGTGTTCTTCTCGCCGCGCGCCTATCGTGCATTGGTGAAGAGTCCGGTCGAGTTCGTGGTCGGCGTCTATCGCACGCTCGGCGTTGACAAACTCGACGGTACGGTGCTGCCGATTCTTCGCCAAACCGGGCAGATGCTGTTCTATCCGCCCAACGTCGCCGGCTGGCCGGGTGGTGCGAACTGGATCACGAGCGCCACGATGATCGCGCGCCAGAACTTTCTCAAACGCATCGCCAACTCGCAGACGCTCGCGCAATCGACGTGGCTGCGATCGATTCCGATGCACCCCACGACGGTGGCGCAGAGCCTCTCCTCAGGGATCTTGCAAGGCGACGTCGCCCCGGCTTCGATGCATCAAATCAATTCGTATCTTGCCGGTGCGGGATCGTCGGCATTGGCGGCGCTTTCGGTCGAAAACTATGACGAACGCGTGAGCGGCGCGACCTTTTTAGCCATGGCGACGCCCGCCTACCAACTCAACTAATCGCAGGGACTGCAGGCCAACATGAAACGTCTTAATTTTTTAGCGGGAACGCTTTCCGGACTCAGCGTCGTCGCGAGCGGCGATCATTTCTTCGCCAAGGCGCTCGCGCAATCGCCGCTTCCCGGTTTGCCCGGCGGCGACAATCGCACGCTGGTGCTGGTGAATCTGATCGGCGGTAACGACGGCCTGAACTGCATCGTTCCCCACGGAAACTCCCAATACTATCGCATGCGTCCGTCGCTCGCGATCGCCTCGAGCGATGTGTTGCACATCAACTCGCAGGTCGGCTTCAACCCCAAGATGCGTTCGATCAAGGGTTTATACGATAAGGGGATGGTCGCGGTGGTTCAGGGCGTCGGTTATCCGGACCCCAATCATTCGCACTTCCGTTCCAGCGAAATCTGGCAGACCGCCGCTCCCGACACGTACATGCATACGGGATGGCTCGGGCGCTATCTCGACTCGGCCGGATTGCCGGATAAAAACCTTTTCAAGGGTGTCGCGATCTCGCAAGTGCTTCCGGAAGCGCTGGTATCGGAGCGCATCGACGTTCCGACCATCGCTAATCTCAACAACTACGGTCTGGTTTCCGATCGCGATCCCTATTCGCGCAACGCTTTTTCGCAGGACGCGCACGACCGCAGCTTACCCTTTCAATCGCCGTATCTCGGCCAGGTAATGCAGATCGAGGATCACGCGCAACGCGGTTCCGAAGAGCTGCCGCACCTAATCGGCGGCTACCATACGCAGGCAGCGTATCCGTTAACGCCGATCGGAAAGAGCTTAGCGTTGGCGGCGCAGATCATCGGCAGCAACATCGGCACCCGCGTGCTGTACGTCTCGCACGGTTCGTTCGATACGCACGTCAACCAAGTGCAGACGCAGAACAATCTGCTCGGCCAGTTGTCCGACGCGCTGTCGGCCTTCTACACCGATCTCGCGGCGCACGGCAACGATCGTCGCGTTCTCACCATGACGTTTTCCGAGTTCGGGCGGCGCATCGAAGAGAACGGTGCGCGCGGAACCGATCACGGCGAGGCGTCGCCGCTCTTCCTCGTCGGCGGCGGGGTCAAGGGTGGAGTCTACGGCAGCGATCCGGATCTCAACAATACCAACATGGGCAACGTCAAGTTCAGCACCGACTTCCGTAGCGTGTACGCGACGGTGCTCGAGCGTTGGCTCGGACGTCCGTCGGCGCCCGTCCTCGGCGGCCAGTTCTCGAAGCTCCCGATCTTAGCCTAAAGTCGCTTCGGCGGCATCGTAGGTTCCCGGTTGCATGTCGTGCAAACACGGCGGCATGCAACCGACGGAACGCAGCACCGGCCGTTCCTCAATTCTCTTTCTCGGTAGCGGTGGTGCGCGCTTCGTCGTTGCGCGCCAACTGCGTTCGTCTGCCGGTATGTGGATACGATTCGGCGGCACTCAGATTCACGTCGATCCCGGACCTGGCGCATTAGTCCGGGCGCTGTCGCACGTCCCGCCGTGCAATCCGCGCGAACTCGACGCGATCGTTCTTTCGCACAAACATCTCGATCATTCCGGCGACGTCAACGCGCTGATCGAGGCGATGACGTCGGGAGGTTTCCGCCGCCGCGGACAAATTCTCGCGCCGGTGGATGCGTTCGAACACGGCCCCGTCGTGCTTCCCTACGCGCAGCGGTACGCCGGCACGGTGGTACGGCTCGAACCATCGTCCGGGCCATACGCGATCAACGACGTCGAGTTGCGAACGTCGGTGCCGCATCTGCACGCGGTGCAGACCTACGGCATGCATTTCACCTACGGGGATTTGCGCGTCGCGTATTTGCCGTGCGGCCGCTTTTTCGACGGACTCGCCGAAGACTACGCGCAGCACAAGCCCGACGTGCTGGTCATTAACGTTCTCCGCTACCGCGACGAAGCCAAGGTCGACCATCTCACCTTGGACGGCGCCCGGTCGATCGTGGAAGCGGTTCGTCCGAAGGTTGCGATCTTGCAGCATTTCGGCACGAAGATGCTCGAAGCGCAGCCGCCTCATCTCGCGCAAGAGATGGAAGACGAATTTGGGCTGCGCGTGATCGCCGCCCACGACGGGTTGACCGTCGATCTCGACACCGAGGTCGCCGCGGTTGGGGGTTGAGATCGTGCGGCCGGCCGATACGTCGGTCGCAAAGTTCTTTCAACTGAGCGAGCGAGAGAGTCTCAAGACGTTCTACGGCTTTTCGGTCATTTGGCACGAGCAGTCGCACGATTTCGCCGCAGTCGACGCCGGCGAAACCATCGGCGCTCTGACGATCCGGATCGCCGCATCATTGGCGCACGTCGAACGCTTATTCGTACAATCGGCGCGTCGAGGCGCGGGCATCGGCCGGGCTTTGTTGGCCAACGCCGAGGACGTCGCGAACTATTACAACTGCCACAAGATGACGGTGCTCGTGCCGTCCGGCAGCGCAGCCCAGCGTTTTTTCGAAGCCTGCGGATATCACCAGGAAGCGCTGCTGCCGCAGCATACGTTCAAGATCGACATGTCCGTACTTCGTAAATTCTTACTGTAAGGGAATCATGCTACGTCGGTCCGTCGTCGCTACTATTGGGCTCGCCCTTGCGGGGTGTTCGCCGGCTGCATTGCCGGCCAACACGTCCGGCCCGGCGCCGAATTCGAACGCCTCCAGCATTGCCGGCGCCGTACGTTCGCTGTCTCGCGTTGCCCGTACGTTCGCGCCCGGTCGGGCCGGAGCAGTACCGGCTGCCAAAACGCCGTGGAAGGGCGACGTCGTGTACGTTTCGCCGACGTCCACCGGTTACACGTACGTGTATCCGGGCGCACCGCACGCGCCAAAGAAAACGCTGTATTCGTTCAATTTGTATCCGGGCGTCGAGAACTCGATTCAGATCGATGCGCGGCAAAACGTCTATTTCGCCGATTCGTACTCGACGTGGGTGTTCGAATACGCCCCCGGAACCAATACGCCGGTCAAGAGTTTTCCGACCAGGTATACTCCGGAGCAGATTGCCCTACGCGGCAAGACGCTCTACGTCTTCGAAGGCGAACTGAGCGGCGGAGTCGCCGATATCGCGATCTACGAAAACGGAAGCACGAAGCCGGCGCGTACGCTCACGGACGGGAACGTCCAATATCCGTCGGGATTAGCCGTCGATCAGGCCGGCAACGTGTTCGTCGGTTACGAAGGGCCGAGCTTCACGTCGGGTATCGGTGAGTTCGTAAAGGGCAACGGCTCGATGAAGGTGTTGAACTCGGGCATTCTGCCGTTGGCGCTCGCGATCGACGGTGCGGGAAATTTGCTGGTCGACGCAGCCGGCGTGGGCTCGAAATCGAGCATCCAAACCTACCCGCCGGGTGCGACCAGCCCGAACAAATCGATCGACAATCTTCCGTGGTTCTACCAGTTCTCGCTGACTGCCGACGGCAAACATTTCTACGCGGGCGACTCCGGATACAACGCGACGTCGTATCAATACTACGATTATCCGTCGGGAAAGCTCGTCTATAAGTACGCGGTCCCGGGCGCGTTTGTGGGCATCGCGGGAATCGCCGCATCGCCCGCGTTGAAGGTTGGGACCTGGTAGTCTCGTTTACTCGGTAGTCTCGCTTACCGAAAGCGCGGCGGCTGGTGATTGTTGCGCTGCTGGTGCTGCCGCCCATCGCCCTGTGAATTCTGCGGCGGCGCGGCTTTATGTCCGCCCTGCTGCTGTTGATAGCTGGCGGCCGGCGGCTGCGCGTTGCGCGGCTGTGTATACCGCGGCTGCGGCTGCGGCTGCTGTTGTTGATAATGCACCGGCGGCGGCTGTTGCGGATACCGTTGCTGCACTTGCTGCGGGTAGCGCTGCGGATATTGCGGGGCCGGGTAGCGCGGAGCCGGCTGACCGTACCGCCCGGCGGCATTCGACGGAGCGAACGCACGAGCCGGCGCATACGCCCGGGCCGAAGCCTGTTGCACCGGCCGGGGTAAGCCCGGGAGCGCTTGCGTATTACGCATTTCTGCCTGCACCCGCGGATGGCTGCGCACGGACCCGTTGTACAGATACACCGAGCCGTTTTTGCTATCGGCGGTGACGACCGGACCGCCGCCGCGTACGGTGGCTTGCGTCATGTTCGAGCCGGTATGCACCTGCGTGCCGCCGGGGAAACTCGAGACGATGTGTCCCGAACCGCTGTGCGCGCCGATTTGCGCGCTTCCGCGAACGCCCAGCGCGACATTGCCGTGCACCGATTCGAACCGCGCTAAGCCCGGCTGAAACGACCCGTTGTCGTAGACGATCGAACCGTATTGGCTGCTGGCCTCGATCTGATGCGACGTGCAGCCGCGAAACAGCATGTTGCCGGTGGCCGTGCGCACGCGCAAACGATCGAACGTCGAGTTGTTGGCGCGTACTTGGCCGTCGAGCGCTTCGGCGTACCCGCTGCCGTTCACGTGATTCATCGTGATGCCGCCGTTATCGACGTGGGCGATGAACGCGCCGTTGTAGTTGCGAAGATTGTACTGTCCGGTTCCCACGTGCGCTGTCACCAACGCCGTGCCGCGGGGCACCATGATCGTCGTGTTACCGTGCCCGCGCGCGACGACCGCGTCGTGCGTCAACCCTTGCAGTCGCGGCATTACGAACGACTCTTCGGGGAGCGTCACGTTGCCATGCGACGTCGAGACGTTTTGCGACCAGGCGGTGTACTGATGCGACAAATTCGGATCGACCGCCGAGGCAGGCACGTGCCGCACGTCGACCGTTCCTTGGGTCTGCACGCTCACGTCGGGCCGGTCCCAGGTTTGCACGTTCAACGTGCCGCTGTCGAGCTGGACGTTCAGAACCGGGTTGGGTCCCACCGTGACCGACTGATCGGCCAAAGCAGCAGCCGCGGGCACGCCGGCCCAGCAGAGAACTGCGAACGCGAACATCTGGCCCCAGCGCGCGGGGCGGCGGTTGGACACATCTCTATTGTATGCGGCAGCGGTCGCGTCCATCATGAAGGGCCGGTGAACGGTATGGCCAGCAGGGGCAAACGCACCCGGAAAAGCGCGCCGCCACGCTCGGAACGGCCGACCGTGACCTCTCCGTCGTGCACTCGGGCGATCGAACGAACGATGGCGAGCCCGAGGCCGGTGCCCGGGACGGCACGCGATCGGGCTTTATCGGCCCGGTAGAAGCGGTCGAATACGAGGGGCAGCTCCTCTTCGGGCACGCCGGGGCCGCTGTCGCCCACCTCGACGAAGGCGTTCGGGCCCTCGCTGCTCACGTGGACGTCCACCCCGCCTCGCTCGGTGAACTTCAGGGCGTTGTTGACCAGGTTTGAGACGAGCTGGCGTAACAGGCCGGGATCCCCCAGCACGGTCGGCGTCCCGTCGTAGCTGAAATCGAGGGAAAGATGCTTTTCCTCGGCTCGCGACTGCGCGTGCTTGGTGACCTCGCTGGCGACCTGCGCCAACGACACCGGCTCTTTGGGAACGTCGTCGCCGCGGTCGGCTTTGGCCAGCGTCAGCATGCCGTTCACCATGTCCGCCAGGGTGGCGCTTTCGCCCGCGATCGTCTCGAGGCTGTCGCGCAACACTTCGGGATTACGATCGCCCCAACGCAGCAGCATCTGTGCGTTCGAGTTGATCGACGTGAGCGGCGTCTTGAGTTCGTGCGAAGCATCCGAAATGAATTGGCGTTCGCGTGCGAACGCTTCGGATAAGCGCTGCAGCAAATCGTCGAAACTCGTCGCCAGGCGCCCGATCTCGTCGCGGCGCTTCGTCCAGCGAAGCCGTCGCGTTAGCCGGTCGAAACCGATCTGCCGCATTGCGTCCGACAACTCGTTGAGCGGCGTCGTAATCTGCGCGGCCAAACCGATCGAAAACAGCACGACCGCCAGCGCGGCGCAGACCAGCACGATCGCGATCGCGTCGCGCGCTCGAGCGAAGGTTTGATTTAATGCGTCGAGTGGTTCGGCGACGTGCACGATCGCCGAACTCTCGCCCTCGCGCAAATAGCGGTCCTCGACGAGAAACGGACGGCCATCGACGGTGACGTTGCGATAGTCGGTTTGGCGTTTGGCGGAAAGCGACGCATTGGGTGGAATGCTGGCATCGCCCAGATTCGCCGTTTTCGCGAGCGGGTAGCCGGCGGCCGAGTCAACCTGCACGAAGCTGCTGGGCGAACTCCAGTTAGCTAAATTGCTACTGGTAAAGAGAAATTGCAAGCTCGCGGGCGAGCTGCCTTGCACCGAAAACGGATTCGACTGCGCGGCCGATTGCACGATCGCGCGCATCGTTGCCGATACGTTGGCCATCGACTGATCGTAGAGAATGCCTTGAAACCGCCACGCGATAAGCCCGCTGGTGGCCGCCAGCACGACGATCAACAGGGCCGCATACGACAACGCGATGCGCCATTTTAGCGACACGAACGGACCTTGGAATCAGTCCTTGATCGTGTAACCGACGCCGCGTACGGTCGTGATCAGTTTATCCTCGAAGCCATCGTCGATCTTGCCGCGCAGATAGCGCACGTACACGTCGATCAAATTCGAGTCGCCCAGAAAGTCGCTTCCCCACACGCCGTTGAAGAGTTCGTCGCGCGTGTGTACTTTGTTGCGATGCAACAGCAAGTATTCGAGCAGCGCGTATTCTTTGGCGGTCAGCGCGATCGGCTGGTCGGCGCGATGCACTTCGTGGCGATCGCGGTCCATCACCACATCGCGATACTCGATGACGTTGGATTGCGGCGAACGCTCGCGCAACCGCGCGCGGACGCGCGCGAGCAATTCGGGCGTAGAAAACGGTTTGGTGACGTAATCGTCGGCGCCGACGTCCAAGCCGGCGATCCGGTCGGGAACGCGGTCTTTGGCCGTGAGCATGATGATCGGGACTTTGCTCTTGGCGCGGATGCGGCGGCACACTTCCATGCCGTCCATCCGCGGAATCATCAAATCGAGGATGACGAGGTCGGGTTCTTTGAGGGCTTTTTCGAGACCGCTCAACCCGTCGCGAGCGATGTCGACGTCGTAGCGCTCGTGCTCGAGCTCGAGCTGCAGCACGCGGCTGATCGCCGCGTCGTCCTCGATGACGAGAATCTTATATGGCTGACGGTCCGCGGGTTTCTCCATGCACCACGTTTATCGACCGCGTCCGGCCTCGAACCTCTGCCGTAACATGACGGCAGATTGTGATGAGGTGAAAAGTGACAGCCACAGCGCGGTCGCCGTGCCGGCTCCAAGCCAACCCAGGACCATCACATTCGAAAGACCGGTCGCCATCGTATGGGCGATCGCGGACAGCGTGTTCACGAAAAGGGCTCCGCCACCCAAGGCGACCAGGATGACCAGCCACACGGTTACTGCCGAAACGGCACCAATGGCGATCACTTCCCACAGCGAGAACGGCGGGGCCGGACGGTAGGCGGTGGCAGTCAGTATCGATCCGCGGAGCTCGCCGGGCGGCTCCTCCAGCGGTAATGCGAAGAGGGCTCGGTCGAGCGCATCGTCGCTGTCGTACATCATGATTCCGTTACCTCCGTGTTCCCAAGAAGCCTGCGTAGCTGCTCCTTCGCCCTAAATAAGTGTGTCTTAACCGTACCCATCGGCAGCCCCAATACCTCGGCGATCTCGTCGTACTGGCGTCCTTGTAAATGATACAACGTAATCACCGTCCTATATTTCTCGGGTAGCTGGTCGATTGCGGTTCGCAGCCGGCGCGCTTGGTCGAGATCGATTGCTTGTTGTTCCGGCCCTGGCGTCGCGTCCGCCCGCTCCGGCATTTCCTCGTTACTGAACCGCTTTCGACGGTCCAGGCGGTCGCAGCTCGCATGGTAGACGATCGCAAAGATCCAGGTCGAGAATTTCGCGCCTGGCTTGAACGTCCGCAAGCTGCGAAAGGCCTTGAAAAACGCCTCCTGGGTAGCATCCCGTGCATCTTCAACATTTTGTAACGTGCGATACGCCAGATGATACACGGCCCGATCGTAGCGCTCCACCAACGTGGCGAACGCTTCGGGGTGTCCGTGGAGGGTCATCGTAACCAATTCCCCGTCGGCCGGTGAGTTCGTCATTCGGCGTTCCGGCGGGGCCTCAGCGAGTACCGGCACGTCTCAAGTACGCGCGTGCGCATCGAGTTGTTTCGCCTCGACGGCGTCGCACGAATTCGAAACAAGTGCGCCGCGGGGCCGTAGGTAGGGCAGACACTTTCACGGAGGCATAAACCCGAAATGGCGACTATCCCGAACACACTCCTCTCCGATCCGGCTCGCCCCACAGTGGGCGGAACCGATCGGAACTCCGCCCAGGCGCTGCGCCCGACCTTCACCGGCTGGGGCCCGCGCATCTAACGATGAACCGCACCCCGATCGTCGCGATGCTGGTTGCAGTCGAAATACTGCTGGTCGGTATCGGAGTGTTTGCGCTTCAAGGCGGGCATGCATTTTCGGCGCAACGCGGCGGTGGTTGGACCGCCGGCCCGATCGCGCCCATCGCCGCCGGCGGCGCCCCACAGATCGAGGTCGACGACTCAGATTCGCGCGTTGACGTAGCGGTATCGAACGACGGCCTGGTGCACGTCGCGGACCGTTCGCACGCCGATCTCATGTGGGGCGGCCACATACAACCGCTGCACGTGAGCCGAACCGCCGGCGGCGTTTCGATCTCGCGAGCGCACTCCGATTCGTTCGGCGCTCACATTCAGATTGGTTTTTCGGATCAACGTATCGAAGTTGACGTTCCGCCCGGCGCACATCTCAAGATCGTACGCTGCTCGGGCGCAACGCTGACCGGCGTTCGCGGCGGTGCCGAAGTGCATTCGCAAGACGGACGCATTACCATGACCGACGTTCAGGGCGACGCACTGACAGCGCAATCGGACGACGGAAGCATCCATCTCGACGGCGTCACGGCGGCTTCGCTGGACGCACACTCGAGCGACGGACGTATCGTCGCTAAAGGTTTGACACTAACGGGCTCGGCGCCGCATGCGTCGCTGCAAACGGACGACGGTTCGATCGACGCCGGCGGTTCGTTCCCCGCAAATGGTTCGTACGACGTCTCGACAAGAGACGGCTCGATTCGGCTCGCGCTCCGACGCGACGCCGACCTCACGGTCAACGCATCAACGAGCGACGGAAGCATCTCCGTAGACGGAAAGAATACCGCACACGGCGATGGCGACGGCGCACATCACACGGTCCGCCTCGGGAACGGCTCGGGAAATCTCCGGGCATCGAGCGACGACGGATCGATTAACATTCTTACCAACGGAGCGGTCTAAGATCATGGATGTCACAATCATCCCGGTTATCGCGATTCTCGTCGTCGTCGGCGCACCGATTGCCGCGTGGGTTGTAACCCGCGTCCTCGCGCACCAAGAACGAATGGAAATGCTCAAGCGCGGCTTCATTCCGCCGCCCGATCCGCACGCAATGCGGCACGCGGCGAAGTGGGGGATGAAATCCGGCTGGGTGCCGGGACCTGGGCCTGGGCCCGGACCGGGCGCTTCGGTTCCGCCTCCGGGATGGAGCCCCGCCGCCTACGATCCGTCGTTCCAAGCGCAAGCCCACCTGCGCAAAGGCGTTCAGGTCGCGTTCATCGGCTTGGCGCTGCTGATCGGCCTCTCGTTCATCGGACACCACGCGTTCGGACCGTGGCTGCTCGGCGGACTCATCCCGCTGTTCGTCGGGATCGCCCAGATCATCACCGCGATCATGGGGGGAGCCCAGTTCGGACAGTTGCCCGGCGTAGGGTGCTCGCCGTCCGAATCGCAGTATAGCGCCGGAGCGCCGCAAGCGCCGTCGGCACCCACTGGACCGCCTCCGCCTCCCTCATCGTATGGTGGTTGGCGTCCGACCGGCATGACCGAGATCGAGCCGCCGGCCTCGCCGCCCGACCGTCGCTAGAAGCGACCGATGCAAACGAGAAATGCCGCCGGATTTCCGGCGGCATTTTCGTTAGAGACCGAAGTTACCAAAAAGTGAAGAGGACGTTACTTGCAGGATACCAGTGCCATCGCCCAGCCTGCGGATGTGCGCGTTCGCACGAGATATCCGTCGGCGGTTCGGTCGTACACTTGATAACCAGCGCGGAGCGCGTCCGCTAACGATTTGAAAACGAGTAGACCAGCCATCTGCGGAGCCCTCCTTTCGAGTTCTTACTGCTCTATACCGTATAACGCGCGAAGCTGCAAGACAGTTAGGGCAAATTCACGGATTTTTTTCAGAATTAGGAGAAATATGACGGAAATGCAGCCGGCGCTCGATCACAACGCTCGCGTTCACGTCACGTCCGTCATCGATCGGCGCGATGTTGCTCCGGGTGTGATTTCGCTCGGATTTCGCGCGCCCGAACTCGCGCGCGCGGCACGCGGCGGCCATTACGTGATGGCCGTGCCGCCGACCGGCGAAGCGGCCGCCGTCGCGCTCGGAATCTACGAAGCGCACGACGATCGAATCAGCTTGTTGTTTTTCTTGACGGGCAAGCGAACGCGCGAGTTGGGTGCGTTGCGCCCCGGCGACGAACTATCGATGTTCGGCCCGCTCGGTAATGGCTTCGATCTGAGCAAGCCGCCCAAGCGGGCCACGATCGTTGCCGGCGGTGTGGGCATCGCATCGGTGTTGCTGGCGGCCGAGGAACTGTTGCGCGCCGGTTCGCGCGTGGAACTGCTGTACGGCGCTCGCTCGTCCGCCTACCTGGTCGACGCCAAGCGGTTCGCGCGGCTCGGCTGCGACGTTTCTGTCTCCACCGACGACGGCAGCGCGGGACATCACGGTTTCGTTACCCAGCTGCTCGAACGGCGCGACCCTCCCGAACTGCTGCTCGCGTGCGGTCCATCGCCGATGTTGCGCGCGGTGGCAGCATCGGCGGAGCGCATGGGCGTGCGAGCGCAACTTTCGCTGGAGGAGACCTTTGCGTGCGGCGTTGGCGGGTGCTGGGGCTGCGTCGTGCCGCTATCTGCAGCGAGCGCGCAAGCGCCCAGCTTCCCGCCAAGCGATCGCGGCGGCAGCGACGTCGTGTACGCGCGAATTTGTAAGGAGGGTCCGGTCTTTTGGAGCGACGAGCTGCGGTGGTAGGATGACGGCGATCGCAACGCCCGATCTGTCGGTGCGTCTAGGCAAGCTCGAGTTGCCGTATCCGACGCTGATGGGTAGCGGCTGTTACGGCTCGGGCGACGAGTTCGCGTCGTTCGCCGATTTACACAAGATCGGCGCGGTGGTGCTCAAGAGCGTCACGCGCGAGCCTCGACTCGGCAATCCGACGCCGCGGCTGGTGCACGTCCCGGCCGGCATGCTCAACGCAATCGGGTTGCAAAATCCCGGCATCGATTGGTATCTCGAACACGACGTGCCGAAGTTTGCCGGACGTCCGTGCACGCTGATCGGCAGCGTCGCCGGCTTCTCGGTCGACGACTACGCCTACGTTTGCGAACGCTTGGCATCGCGCGACGAGATCGCCGCGATCGAAGTGAACATTTCGTGTCCCAACGTCGCCAGCGAGGGCGAAACGTTTGCGTGCGATCCGCGTCTGACTGCAAAGGTCGTGCGCGCCGCGCGCTCGACCACCGATAAAACGCTGATCGTCAAACTCTCGCCCAACGTCACCGACATCGCAGGCATCGCGCGCGAGGCCGAGGCGGCCGGCGCCGATGCGCTTGCGGTCGTCAACACCGTGCGCGGCATGGCGATCGATGTCGAGACGTGGCGCCCTCGCCTCGGCAACATCACCGGCGGCCTCTCGGGCCCGGCGATTCGACCGATCGCCGTATTGGCGGTGTACGAAGTCGCGCGCGCGGTGACGATTCCAATCGTGGGACAGGGTGGCATCGAAACCGTCTCCGATGCCTTGGAGTTTCTCCTGGCGGGTGCGAGCGCGATCGGAATCGGAACCGCGAATTTTACGGATCCGCGGGTGCCGGAGCGCATCGCGGCCGGCCTCTCGGACTACCTGCAGCGGCGCGGCTTGTCCACGATTGCCGAGTTGACGGGCAAAGCGAACGTTGGGCGCTTGAGCGCCGCACAAATCGAAGGAGACGCTGGATAGTATGGCACCCCAACTGATCGTCGCGCTCGACGTCCCGGACGCGGCCGCGGCCGAATCCCTGGTCGATCGTCTGTACGACCTCGATCCAATCTTCAAGATCGGACTCGAGGCGCTCTGCTCGTATCAGGAGCGCATTTTTTCATACTGCGAAGCGCGCGACGTGCGGATCTTCGTCGATGCAAAACTGCACGACATCCCGCGCACCGTTGCCGCCGCGATCCGCGGCCTCGTACGGCCGAACGTCAAGATCATCAACGTGCACGCACTCGGCGGCAACGAGATGATGGCCTCCGCCGTCGAGGCGGCCGGCGAACGCGCCACCGAAATCGGCATCGCAGCGCCCAAGATCTTTGCCGTCACGATTCTCACGAGCATCGCGCCGGAAGAGCTCAACGAACTCGGATTGCAAGGCGGTCCGGGAGAAAATGCGACGCGACTGGCGGCGCTCGCGCGCGACGCGGGTTGCGCCGGCGTGGTGTGTGCCGTGCCGGAAGTGCGCGACTTGAAAAACTTTTTCGGTGAAGAGTTCTTGACGCTAACGCCCGGCATCCGGCCGCGCGGCAGCGATCACAACGATCAGAAACGCGTCGTCACACCGGCCGACGCCGCGGCCGCCGGAGCCGATTACGTGGTCGTCGGAAGGCCGATCACGCAGGCCGAAGATCCGCTGGCCGCCGCGCGCGCGATACTTGACGAACTGGACGGCGTCGCCGTCGCATGAGCATTTCGGCCGAGCTCACGAAGCGATTAGGCGAACGCGGAGCGCTGTTACAAGGTCATTTCCGGCTCAGCTCCGGACGGCACAGCGACCGGTACATTTCGAAGTTCAGAATTCTCGAAGATCCAAAACTGGTCGAACCGCTGGCGGCCGAAATCGCGCGCGCCTTTGCCGACGCGCGTCCGACGGTCGTGGTGAGTGCTGCCGTCGGCGGGATCGTGCTGGGTTACGAAACTGCGCGCAGCCTGGGCGTCAGCGGAATCTTCGTCGAGAAAGAAGACGGACGCGCCGTGTTGCGCCGGGGTTTCGCGCTGAACGCGAGCGATCGCGTGCTGATCGTGGAAGACGTCGTCACCACCGGGCTATCGGTGCGCGAGGTGATCGATGTGGTGCGCGCGACCGGCGCACACGTTGTCGGCGTCGGTGCCATCGTGGTTCGCGGCACCGCAGAGTTCGGCGTTCCGACCGTAGCGCTTCTGCATATGCCGTTGGAATCGTACGAGCCGGGCGACTGTCCGATGTGCGCCACGGAGGTCCCGATCGACGATCCCGGCTCGCGCCGGACTTGACCCCCACCGTTCGAACCGGGACCGCTGCCGACTGGACGTTCGTCCACGATCTCGGACGGCGGACGGCGTCGAGCAGCATCGCTTCGGTGCGGCCGGCGCCTGAACGTTTTGTGGTGAACGCGTTCGACCGGCTGATCGACACGATTCGGGCGCAATCGCATCTCGTGCTCATCGCCGAGATCGATGGCCAACCGGCCGGGTTTTTGCTGATGCTCGACGGGTTGCCGGACGACGTGACCGCCTTACCGCAAGCGTTCGTGGCGTACATGGCAGTCGAACCACAACGCCGGCGCTCCGGCACGGGCGCAGCGTTGCTCGCCGCGGCCGAGCGTGAAGCAATCGAGCGCGGCTTGCCGTATATAGCCCTCATGGTAACCGAGGACAATACCGCAGCGCAGGCGCTATACGCCAGCGGCGGTTACGTCACCGAGCGGCGGCTTTTGAGCAAACGGCTGTGAACCCGCAGCTCTGGCGGCGCGTCGCCTGGATCGCCGCTATTCTATGCGTTGTGCTGGGAGCCGTTTGGGTGGCCGCGCACATTCCACGCACGATCTCGATATTTACGATCGCGGCATTCATCGCGTTCGGTGTCGGGCCGGTCGCGCGCCGTCTCGAGAAGCGCATGCCCAAACCGTTGGCGATCGCCACGGTGTTCGCGGCGTTATTTCTCGCGATCGCCCTCGCGATGTTATTCGTCGTGCCGCTGACCATCGACCAAGTGCAGTTGCTTGCCACCAACCTCCCCAGTTACGCGACCGCAGCGCAAAGCTGGGTCGGCGGCGCGCAACATTCGTTGTCGGAGCATTTCCCGCAGCTACAACTTCCCCAAGCCAACCTCAGCGTCACGTCGTTCACGGGAACCAAGCTCACCGGATTCGTCGCCGCGGCGCTGGCTTCGCTCGGAACCATCGCGATCAACACCGCCGCCGGCCTGTTCGTCGCCTTCTCGGCGATCATTCTGTCGTTTTTCTTTCTGCTCAACGACTCGCAGATCGTCGAGTGGTTCGCGGGGATGTTCCCGCCCAACAAGCGCGAGACCGCGCGCAAGCTCTCGGCCGAAGTAACGCAGCTATTCGGTAATTATATCGCAGGCCAGATCGCGGTGAGCGCGATCACCGGTTTCGTGATCGCTGTAGCCAGCGCGGCCATCGGCTTTAAATTCTCGCTTATTCTCGGCATCATCTCGGCGGTCGCGTATGCGATCCCAATCATCGGCATGCTGATCGCAGAAATCATCGCGGTTCCGATGTGCCTGCCACAAGGTTTGTGGATGGTGCTATGGGTGCAAGTGATCATGTTCGGAATGGCGCGTATCAGCGATAACGTGCTGGTTCCGAAGATCATGGGCCAGTCCGTCGGCGTGTCGCCGATCGGTGCGATGTTCGCGGTGTTCGCGGGCGGCGAGCTGTTCGGGATCCCGGGGTTGATTCTCGGGATCCCGGTCGCTGCGTTACTAAAGATCCTGTGGCGCTATTTTATGGCGCCGTGGCTGCACGCGCAGCTAGATCGAAACTAACCTTTCGAACCTCTGAACGCGCGCGGGGCATTACTAGGGTACTGGTAGCGCATCACCTTGGTCAGATCGATTCCGCGAATGATGCTGGCCGAGTGGTACGCGAGACCCCATGAATCGATCGACGACATATCCGGGAAGATACACGCTTCCAGAACTTGATCCGTGGATTTGTTGTTCACCCAGCCGCCGCCGGCAGCGTTGATTCCACCGAAGAGGTCGCTTCCGCCAAGCGTACTGCAGTAGCACGACGCGGGATTACCGTTGCACGAGCCTAACGGCGGCGGGAACAGATACGCCAGAGCGGCCAACGTCGGTTTGGTGGTGTACAGGGTCGAGAGCAGGATGTGAATGCGCGATCCACCGCTGGTGGTGGTGTCGGTGTATTGGCAGAACTTTGCCTGTCCCGAAAGCTGCAACTCCGACGACGGATCGTTGGTACCGTACACCGGAACGCGCGTGTACACCGTACCGCCGGTTTGTTTGCAATAGGCTGCGGCTTTCGATTCGTCGGGCGACACGGCGTTGGAAACTTGGATGCGCGCGGCCGCTGCGGCGTTCATCTGGGTGGGTGCCGGCTGACGTAAACCGGATGCAGCGACAGCATTCGATCCGGCGATGCCGGACGATTGTGGGCTGGTATTGTAATTTCCGGCGCAGCCCGTTGCAATGACTGCAACGGCGACAGCGGCCGCAAATGATAACTTCATGCGGGCTCTCCTAGGGATGCAGGTACTTAGTACGAGTTAACTACGCGTTTTTAGGGAGAAAGCCCGCTCACGACCGCGAGTGGGTCGAGGAACGTGACGTATCCACAGGTTCTTGCGGCGCGTAGACGTCGCTCGTTGTACCAAGGCGAGCGGTCTTGCTCCGCCAGTGCAACGAGCGCCACGTTCGCAGCGCGCGCAGCGGTGCAGGGCTGTGATTCCGGCAGATCCAGCGTGCGGGCGTGCGGGGCTAAAACGTCAACGACGCCGATGCGGATGCCCCAGCCGCCGGCCGACGATGGCTGCGTTCGTTCGATCCACGCGAACAATCCCGACGCTTTGCCGCCGACCGCATACGTGTCGGCGTAATAATCCACTGGATGGCGCGCGGCTAAGTCTGTAGCGGCGACTACCGACACGGCGAACGCGACGATGCAAGCAGTCGCCATCCCCCTTTGACGTTGCGCGAGGTATGCGCTCAACGCGGCGAGTGGACCGACCGCCAACGCAGTACGCGTTCCGCCATCGTTCCAATATATTGCGGACGTGATCGCGACGCCAAAAATGCAAGACAGTCCGCTAACGACGAGCGACGCGATCGAGAAACGTGCGATCCATGGCCCGGCCGCGACGATGCCGGCAGCGATCGCCGGAACCGCGTAGCGTAACGATGCTCCGCTCGCGAGTTCCGGACGCACGTCAACAAATGCTAATGGCATCACCAAGAAGAAAAGTGCGGCGGCGAGCGCGGAATACCCGATCGCACGACGCGGCTCCCGATCCAAAAACGGACCGGCGAACGCGGCTAGCAACGCTAGTGCGAAAAAGGGCGACACGGTGAAGCTCACCCGAACGAGTAGGGCGAGCGCACTGAATCCATTGGCGAGGATCGTCGAACTCCAGGTGTTGGCGTAGGACGTTTCGGCGGGCGGCACGAGCGCGCGATGCCACAACACGGTATCGTGCGCGAACCACAGCAGTGCAGCAAGGCCGATCGCGATCCATACGCCGCGCGCGGCTCGCGTCGTTGCGGCCGCGACGAGCGCCAGCACCCAACCGTACGGTTTGATCAACGCGGTGACGACGGCCGTTCGAGTTGCGGCGGCCGGCTCGTACAGCATGGTCCATAGCGATTCGAGGAAAAAAGCGCCGAGCCACACGTCGTTCTGCAGCGAGCCGGCTTGCTGTGCTAACGGAGCTGCAGTTACGGCCGCGGCGGCAACCACATCGGCCAGCAACGGCGTCGCACCGCAACGTTCGCGCAGCCAGGTCGCAAGGCGCAAACCGAGCAGTGCCAATGCGCCGAAACCCGCCCACCCGATCGCGAACGGGCCGCTGACCGCGTAGAGTCCGGCGGCAAACGCTTCGCTGGCCGGCGGATACCACCAATACCGTCCGTCGGTCGTCCACATGCTGCCGGCGTGTACCCATGCCGCCGCGTTTGGCAAGTGATACGACAGCGTGTCGCCGTCGAGCGGCGGACGCATGAGCTGCGGCCATGCGACGAAAAACACCGCGGCTGCCAGAACGTACGGAATGGGTTCCGTTACGCCGTTCGTTCGAACACGCGGACGGCGAACGTATGCGACGGCGACTATGGCCGCCAGCACGATCCAACACGCCGCCGGATACAGCAGATGGACGAGCGCGAGCCCGATCGGAATCGAGACGCCCACGACGAGCGCGTCGCGCACGCGATCCGCGAGCGATGCGCGGCCGTCGCGACGGAGCGCGCCACCGGCGTAGCCGGTGCCGAGCAGCCACAGCGCTGCCGCGACGGCGTTCAAGCTACATGGAATCCGGAGCGGAAACGCCCAACAAGTGCAACGCCGTCGCCAGCACCGATTTTGTCGCGACACACAAGGTGAGCCGCGCGCGACGCGTCGCAGCGTCGTCGGTGAGAATCTTGCACTCGGTGTAGAACGCGTGAAAGTCGGACGCGACGTCGCGAGCGTAGCGCGCTAGGCGGTGGGGCGCGAGATGATCGACGACGCCTTGGACGATCGACGGGAGTTCGACCAGACGCCGAATCAACTGCAGTTCGGTCGGCATCGTCAGCACGCTCAACGTTTCCGCATCGGGCGGGCCCTCCGGCACGTCGTGTCCGGCATTGCGCAGGACGGATGCGATGCGAGCGTGACCGTATTGCACGTAATACACCGGGTTATCGTTGCTATGTGCCACCGCCAGCGAGAGATCGAAGTTGAGCGGCGACTCGGGCGACAGCATGACGAAGAAGAAGCGCGCCGCGTCGTTGCCGACTTCATCGAGCAGCGTTTCGAGCATCTCGATTTGACCGGCGCGCTTGCTCATCTTGACCGGTTGGCCGTCGCGAACGAGCGTGATTTGCCCCGAGATCAACACGTCGATGCATCCGGGACGCCCGAGCGCGGTCGCCAACGCGCTGAGGCGCCCGACGTAGCCGTGATGATCCGGACCGAGAATGTCGATCACGCGATCGGCGCGCCCGAGCTTTTCGTCGTGATACGAAACGTCCAGCGCATAATACGTCGGACGTCCGTCGCTCCGGACGACCACGCGATCTTTATCGTCGCCGAAGTCGGTCGTGCGCACGAACACCGCGCCCTCGGATTCGTAGGTAAGCCCGCGCCGCTGCAAACCGTCGATTCCGCTTTGAATCGTGCCGCGTTCGTGCAACTCCAATCTCGCTCTGCCACAGGTCGTAGCGAACGCCGAAACGCTCGGCCAGCAGCTGCTGCTGCTCCGACGATCGTGTCGCGCGCGAAGCGCTGGAAGTGTGGCACGCCACGCATCGCGGGACGCACTGTCCCAGCGCGCACCGTCGCGTTCGCGCAGGGTCCGCGCGATGTCGGACCAGGTACTGTCCCGGATAGCCTTCTTCGGGAAACGGGTACTCCGGCGTTTCGATCTGACGGTAGCGTGCGTAGAGCGATTCGCCCAAGAGCTGCATTTGCGCGCCCGCGTCGTTGATGATCCATTCGGTGAATACATCGTAGCCGCAGTACCGCATCGCGCGCGCTAAGGCGTCGCCGATCGACAGCGAGCGTCCCTGTACCACAACCAGCGGTCCGGTGGGGTTGGCGCTTCCGAATTCCAACGAGATGCGCCCGCTGCGATCCGCGCGTTGCGTATCGTCGCCGTCGCGGACCAGTCGCGCCAGATTCGGCCTGCCAGATCGACGGCGACAGCCGTAGGTTGATGAAGCCGGCGACCGCGTCGACATCGGCGAACGCGCGGGAGGCCTCACTTTCGCGAACCCGTTCCAGCAGCGCCAGCGCGACGTCTTGCGGCGAGCGGCGAGCGAATTTCGCCAAAGAGAACGCGACGTTGGTCGCAAAGTCCCCGAACGACGCGCGCCGCGGCGATTCAAAACGCCACCCGACCGCCGGCGCATCGGGATACAGCGCGGACGCCGCAGCCGACAGCGCTCGTGCGAACAGCGTCGAGCGCGTGCGTTCGTGGATCAGTGATGGTAGGGCTCATCGCGCGCGATCTTCGCCGCGCGATACAACTGTTCCAGCACCAGCATGCGCGCCCACTCGTGCAAGAACGTGAGCGGCGACAGCGACCACGTGAAATCGGCGCGTTCGAGCAATGCCGGAGCCGCACCGTACGTGCCCGCGACGACGAGTGTCAGGCGTTGCATTCCGTCGCGTGCGACTGCATCCAGGCGCGACGACAGTTGCGGGCTCGAGAGTTGCGTGCCGCTGCGATCGAGCAGCCAAACCGGTTCCCCGGCCCGGATCTGTTTGAGAATTCGCTCGCCCTCGTCGCGCATCGCGGCCGCCGGATTGCCGCCGTCGCCGGCCCGCACTTCGATTTCTTGGTACGTGTGGTAGTGCGAGAGGCGCGCGCGCATATCGTCGCACGCGGCCGCGACGTACGAGCTCCGGATCCGGTCCACGGCAATGACGCGCACGATCATGGCTTGCGGGCGGTTTTACGTGCATAGACGCCGGGGCCTCGCGATTCGACGAATCCGCGAAGTTCGAGCGACGTCAACGCGGCGAGTAGCGCGGGTGCGCCGAGGCGGACGATGGCGGCTAGCTCGTCGATGGTGCGCGGCGATTCGCTCAGCGCGGCGGCGATCGCCCGGTCCGCCGGACCGGACGGGGCGAATGCTTCGAGGCTTGGCAGAACCGGAGCGATGCGCATGAGATCGAGCACATCGGCGGCGCTGCGTGCCAAAATCGCTCCGTCGCGAATCAGCGCCAGGCAACCCGCCACGTGCCGGCGGTCAACGTCGCCGGGTACCGCGAACGTGGGAATACGCCCGGCCGCCGCGCCTGCGGTGTTCAGCGCGCCGCTCTTGGCCGGCGCCTCGACGACCACGAGCGCATCGGCCAGCGCAGCTACCAGCACGTTGCGTTGGAGAAATTGAAACGGCATCGGAGCCGTATCGGGGTCGAAGGGAGACAGGACGGCCCCGCGGCCGGCTACCATGCGATCGGCCAGTTCGCGGTTGCGAAGCGGGAAGAAGTGGCGGTGCCCGCCGCCCAGGACGCCCACGGTCGGCGCTCCGGCCTCAAGTGCACCCTCGTGCGCCGCGGCGTCGATGCCGAGCGCGAGCCCTGAGACGACCGTGCAGCCTGCGGCGCCCAGGTCGCGGCCAAACTCACGCGCCAGCCGCTTCCCCAGCGGCGTCGCGGCACGCGTCCCTACGACCGCTACGCACGGCCGCCGTAAACATTCGAGGGTTCCGACGTACCAGCCGCCGCCGACCGATACGTCGAGACCACGGGCCTCCCGGACCCCCTCGATGGACTCGCGGGAGTATCGATCCGGCTCGACCACACCCGTCTATCCCCCTCCGTCCCGACGGCAAGGGCACCAGGCTACCCAAGCGCGGGGGGAATCGTCCGGGTCCACGGGAATAGGCTGGCCCCAACGGAGGTAGACTAGTGGCAGAGGCGTATTGCGTTAAATGCAAGACGAAGCGCGAGATTAAAGACGCCGTTCAGATCACAATGAAGAACGGGCGTCCCGCAACCGAAGGTAGTGCCCGGTATGCGGCACCAAGATGTTCAAGATCGGCGCCGCGGCCTAAGCAACCCGCGTATATGAGCCGCGCGAGGACCGCCAAAGGCGGTCCTTTTTGCGTTCACAGCGGATAGTGACGTATACTGTGAGAGCCCACAACATATGGGCCCTCGAGGGACGACCCCAACTGACCTGTCCGACCTGCCGCAAGAGCGAGACGCGCGTCGTCGATTCACGCGACGACGAAACGGTCGTCCGCCGGCGTCGAGAATGCCTCGACCGCTTGCAAACATCGTTTTACCACCTACGAGCGGATGGAAGCGCCGCGTCTTTTCGTTGTCAAGAAAGACGGACGGCGCGAGCAGTACAGCCGCGACAAACTGCTGGGTGGGCTGCGTCAGGCGTGCGAGAAGCGCCCGATTTCTGAGAGCCCAGATGGAAGAGATCGTGGCCGCCGCCTTGGAGCGCGAAATGTTGGCGCGTGGCGAGAACGAAGTTTCGTCGTCCTTCGTGGGCGAGAAGTTGATGGAAGCGCTCAAGGCGCTCGACCCGGTCGCGTACATTCGATTCGCCAGCGTTTACCGCTCGTTCCGCGATATCGAGAGTTTCCGGCGAAGAACTGGCGGCGCTGCTTGCCAAATGACGCGGGCCGACGGTCGCACGTCGCGCTCAAGCGCCTGCCCGAGGCTCGACGGGTTACCGCTTCCCGAATACATGAGCGACATGCTGCCGGCGCCGATCTGCGGGCCGCGGTCGAGGAACCCGTCGTTCTCGCGCCCGGCGCGCGCGCGCTGGTGCCGACCGGCATCGCGATCGCGCTTCCGCCCGGATACGAGGCGCAGGTGCGCCCCCGCAGCGGCTTAGCCTTACGCAACGGCGTGACGTGTCTCAATTCGCCCGGGACCATCGACGCCGATTATCGCGGGCAGGTCTGGCGTGCTATTAGCCAATCTCGGAAGCGAAGGCGTTGACGATCCAGCGCGGAGATCGCATCGCCCAGCTCGTGGTGGCGCCCGTTTCGCGCGCTACATTTGGTGCGGTGAACGAGTTGCCCGAAAGCGTGCGCGGCGCCGGCGGTTTCGGATCGACGGATCGAGCCTCGTGAAAATATACATTGTCGGCCGCGGCGCCGTCGGCTCATATTTCGGCGACGCGCTGGCTCGCGTCGGTCTCGAGGTGGAATATGCGCCGCGCTCGATCGACGACGTCGTTCCGGTCGATGCCGACGTCGCCTTGGTAACGACCAAAGCGTACGACACCGATTCGGCAATCGAGAGCCTGCGAAAAGCCATTCGGGATCCCGGAAAGTGCGTGTTCGTTACCCCGCAAAATGGCGTTGGAAACGAAGAAAAGTTAGCGGCTGCGTTCGGCGCCGATAACGTGGTTGCGGCAGCGCTGACCACGCCGGTCGGCCGCGATCGCGACGGGCGCGTGAACACCGCCAACGAGGGCGGCGTCGCACTCGCGCCGGTCGGTGCGAAATCCTATAACTGGCTGATCGCAACGTTTTCCGAAGCCGGTTTGACGGTAAAAGTCGTCGAGGATTGGCGCGCGCTCAAGTGGAGCAAACTGGCGCTCAATGCGGTCGCCAATGCGAGCTGTGCGATCCTGAACGTGTTGCCGAACCGGCTGGTGCATTTCGAGAAGATCTTCACGCTCGAAATTCGCATGATTCGCGAGATTCGGGCCGTGATGCAAGCGATGAAACTAACCCCGGTCGAACCTACCGCGCTATCCCGTACGCGCGTTGTTCGGCGTCGCGTCCTTGCCGAGTCCGGTCGCGCGCGGATTGTTGGCGCGCAGCATCGTTTCGGCGCGCGGAACGAAGCCGCCGTCGCTATTGCTGGATCTGCGCAGCGGACGGCCGCAGACCGAAGTCAACTACATCAACGGTGCCGTTTCCGCCGCCGGCCACGAACACGACGTACGCACGCCGGTCAACGCAATTTATTGTCGCGTGCTCGACGACATCGCGCACACGCCGCCGTTATGGGCGAAATATCGCGAGCGTCCGGAAACGCTCGAGGCCGAAGTCGTCGCCGAAATGCGCCGCGCGAAAGCGCGAGCCCGCAAATAGTTTTCGCTACAACTGCTTGGCGTAAAATATTTCCGGGTCGCCCGCGTCGAGATCGTCGAGACGCCCGACGCGCGCGAAACCGAGGCCCTCGAGAACGCTTTGCATCGCGCCGTTCGACTCGTTGGTTAACGTGTGCAGGCGATGGCCGGTATTGAGTTGTTCGACGCGCTCGATCAGTGCCGACGCGACGCCGTGATGGCGATAGTCCGGCGACACGCCGAGCATCCACAGAAACGGTCGCGCATAAAATCCACGGTCCCACACCACATAGCCGGCGACGCTACCGTCGATATCGGCGACGAGACATTCTTTGGTGCCCAGCGCGTGGCGAATGAACGTGCTCGGATGTTCGTAGTGCAGTGCGTGCGGCAGGCTCGCCAGGAGCGGTAACTCTTCCGATTTGGCGGTGCGAAGATGCATGGCGCGCCCTGCGACGTGTCGATTCGGCTTTCCTAGGCAAGAAGGAGAGGCTAACCTAAGGCCGTAGTTAGGCGTACCTAAATCGGAGGTAACGGTGCGGATCTGGCTACTGGCGTTGGCTTTTGGGGCTGCGTGGTTTGTGAATAACACCGGGAGGGCGCAGGCGCTCCCAATTTTTGCCCACCGGTACGGCTTTTCGTGCCAGCAGTGCCACACCACCGTTCCGCAGCTGAATGCGTTCGGCAAGTACTTCCAGAGCCACGGTTTCCGGTTGCCCGGGGGCCGCGGCGTGGTGCCGGTCGCGGTGAAGACCGAGCTGCAGTACAACAGCAGCGGCGGCGGCGACAGCGATGACCCTGGCGGATCCCCCCAGCCGCTGCCAAAATTCATCGTCAACGAAATCGAAGTGTTGTCGGGCGGTTCGATCGGCAACAACACGTCGTATTGGCTCGAGCAGTATCTGGTCAACGACGGACTGCCCGGACAGCCACGCGACATGTGGGTGAACTTCGACCAATACGACAAGTCGCGCGATCCGATCGGCCCGGCGTTCCACGTGAAGGTTGGGCAGTTCACGCTGCCGCTACCGGTCGATCCCGAAACGCAGCGACCCACCCTTTCCGGCTATCTGCTATACAGCCAAACGGTCGCGAGTAACCCGTTCAACTTCTTCGATCCCGATATCGGCGCGGATTTTTCGTTCACCGACGATCGCCACGGATTCGAAGCGCATTTCGATACGGTCGAAGCGTACACGCGCAGCAGCGGCATTCCGATATCGGGTATCGATTTGATGGGCACGGTGTCGCAAAATATCGGGCGCAATTTCACGGCGTACTTGTACCGCTATCAAGGCCAGCAACATCTTCAGCCGATCGAAGACAACTTCTACCGCCAGGCGTACGGGTTGGGATTTCAAGAAGGCAAATTCGGCGCCGTCGGCATCATTCAGAACGGCTACGACACGAGCGCGTACGGTTTCGGTAACGGCGCGCGGTCCTCGGGCGGGTTTCTGCAAACGTCGTACGCGTTCAACAGCGCCGTAGCGCTGTACGCACGCTACGATAGCGTGTACGATCCGTTCAATCTACGCGTCAATCAAGGCACGCTGTCGCTCGTTTTGCGGCCCGCCAGCCACTACCGGTTTACCCTCGAAGGCACCAAGTCGCAAGGCAGTTATCAGCTCGGTACCGGGCTGATGTTCGCCTATTAAAGAGATCGTCGATATGCTGAAGCGTTGGTTGGGTTGTTCGATCGCACTTGCGATTCTCGCCGGGTGTGGCGGGGGTGGCGGCACCGGAGGAGGCGTGGTTCCGCAAACCACGCCGACCTCGGCGCCGACGTCATCCGGGCCGTTGCCCGAGCCGCCGCAAGTGTTTGCAAAACACGGCGTCGCGACGGTATCGCTGACGGCACAAATCGACGCGGCGACCGGCTTTCCGGAGTTCGTTTGGAAAGGCCAAAAAGGCATCATGCCGACGATCCGCGTGAAGCCCGGAGAAACGATCGTGGTCAACGTCGCCAACAATCTGCCGGCGTCGGGCGGGCGCGCGAGCGATATGAATCTGCATTTCCACGGATTGACGGTCTCTCCGAACGCGCCGGCCGACGATGTGATTACGACGCTGGCGATGCCGGGCGGCACGCTGCATTACGTCGTTCCGATCCCGAGCAATCAAGAACCGGGATTATATTGGTATCATCCGCACGTCTTTCCGCAAACCGACTATCAGGTGGGTCAAGCCGGCATGTCGGGCGCGATCGTGGTCGATGGTTTGCAAGATCATCTACCGGGCTTGGCGTCGATGAAAGAGCGGCTCATCATCGTTCGCGACACCGACATCGGCGTCGCGCAGCAAAACGTGCGCGTTGCTCGCAACGACGAAGATAGCAACGGCAACCCGTGCGGTCCCGATCCAGGATTGCAGCCTTCGCTCAATGGGGCGGTGCGTCCGACGATCGAGATCCAGCCCGGCGAAAAGCAATTTTTTCGCGTCATCAATGCGACCGGACATAAGAATCTCAAACTCGCCGTCGATGGCGGTTCGCTCGATTTGGTCGCGGTCAACGGTTACGCGCTCGACGTGAATGCAAGCACGCCGCCATCCGAAAACGTTCCCAGCTTCGTCGTTCCGCCGGCCGGCCGCGCAGAGTTCGTGGTAACCGGGTCCGCCAGCGGTTCGTCGGAGTTTCGGACGCTATGTTATAACTCGGGACCGACCGGCGATCCCGACCCGATGAACGTGCTCGCCGATCTGCGATCCAAGGGAGCGGGCCAGCCGGCGCGCTTTGCACGTTCCACCGGACCGCTGCGCGTCGGCGCGCCGTTGCCGCACAACGCGTTCTCCGGCCCGACACCGGCATATACGCAAGAACGAAAAGTCGTGCTGAGTGAAGACGACAACGGCATGTACATCAACGGCAAGCAGTTCAACATGGGCGACGGACCGATGTTTACCGTTCGCACCGGATCGGTCGAGAAATGGAACGTTGTCAACGTCACCGAGGAAGTGCACGACTTCCACATGCACCAAGTGCATTTCTTGGTCGTGCAGATCGACGGAACGACGGTGCAACATCCGATCTGGCAAGACAGCGCCGTGGTGCCGCGTCGCATTCCGGGCGTCAACGGTTCGTGGAAACCTGGTTATCTTACGATGCTGGTCGATTTCCGCGATCCGATCATCGCTGGTACGTTTATGTTTCATTGCCATATCCTCGATCATGAGGACTCCGGCATGATGGCCAAGATCGCCGCCATCTAGACGGATAACAATCCGTGGCGGCTCCTACGCGGAGCCGTCACGGAACCGCGGCGGCTCCGGATTGGGGCGGGGCCGTCGCGGACCCTTAGTAGTACGAGCCCGCCTCGTTTTTGGCCCCTCGGGCTCATTCACGGATTAGCGCCGATACGACGCGGGCAAAGTAGCGGCATGGCAAGTAAACATCGGTACACGGCCAAAGAACACCGGCAAGTCGAACACATCGAAAAGAGCGAGCAAGCTCGCGGGCATTCGGCGACCGAAGCCGCGGCAATCGGTTACGCGACCGTCAACAAGCAAAATCCCGACGCTCACCGTTACACGGCGAAAGAGAAACGACAAGCGCAGCACATCATCGATTCGGAAGAAAAAGCCGGCAAGTCCGAGACCGAGGCAACAAGCATCGCCTATGCCACGGTTAACGCGCGCTCGAAGTAACGCTCCGTTTCGGGCGGTCGAAATACCAGTCCAAGACGCGCATCGCACGCAGCGTGTTCCACCGGCTGGCGCGGCCGGTTTCGGGTTCGAGTGCAAATCCTAGCCGGTCGGCATGGAGGTGGTTCATCGGCCAACGGCTATTTTGATGCCGACGCGCTTGCACGATTCCGATCGCTTCGCTCGCGCGTGGGTCGGGTTCGGCGCCGGCGCTACGAAGATAGTCGAGCCCGCGCAGAATATCGTAATGCCAGATCGTCGGGTACGCGAAACGCATCCAGCGTTTGTCGATTACCGCGCCGTCGCTTAGCCGGCGGAACATCTGCCGTTCGAGCAAGTATTCTTGACCTTTCAATCGTGCAGCCGTGACCATTTCGTTGCGTCCCCAACGGCGCTCGTATTCGTTCAATCCTTCGAGCACACGGATCGTCGAGTTGAACGAAGAACGCACGCTGGGCGGCGCTTCGCAGTTCCAGCCGCCGTCCGCAAGCTGTTCGCTCAACAAGCGGTCGACGATCGCATCGCAACGCTCCCCGAAGTAGCTGCCGAAAACGAGGATCGCGCCGTTGATACACGCTTCGGTTTCGCCCTCGAAGTACGGCCGGTCGCCGAGCATTTCCCAATGCAAATTGTGCCGCACACGCGCGATCGCGTTCTGCGCTTGCGGGCTTTGGGGATCGAGCCCCATTTCGCGCAAGAGAACCAGCGCGTCCATCGAGATCATCCAGCCGTCGTCGGGGTCGGCCCAGGCGCCATTGGGCAGTTGCCGGTCGAGCAGCGCTTTGCCCCAGCCTTCGGTGGCGACGCGCGAGCGTTCGGCGGCCACGGCCTCTGGCGGCGCATCGGTTAGATCGACCAAGGTTTGCCAGCGGATCGCGGGGTCGCCATCCAGCAGCCAGCGTAGAATGCTTGCGTCGCTCACCGATGCCCGCTACCGTGCCGGGCGGCATCGCCCCTGCGGCGAGGCCACGGATGTCGCGGGCGCGAATTGCGGGGGTATGTTCCGTGTCGTTCTCGCGCTGATTGTCGGCGTCGGCCTTGCGTACTTCAGCATCACCGCACTATGCGGTTACGAGTTAGGGCGCCAGATCAACAAAGCAAAAGCGAATCCGCTCGTTGCGATCGGCGCGCAGATGATCGGCCGCAACGAGACCGAAGCGTTCGCGATTCACAAGGCCAATTTTCCGCCGTTAATCACGGAATCGCCGAGCTTTTGGTTGATGCTCCGCCAATCCGAGTGACCTAGAGTTTTCTCACTCGCCATATGTGTTCGGCCGGCCACGTACGCGCCCACTCGATGGAAGCGTAACCGGCGTACGTCGTCGTTGCATCTTCCGGCGGACGAAGTTCGATCAGGCCGTCGATGGCGAAGCCCGTTTTGTGAAAGAGTGCGATCCATTCGCCGTACGGTAGCGTGAAGATGACGTTGTCATCGTCTTCTATGCTGCGCTGCGTAAAGTAGTTTGCGTGCAATCGATCGTCCAAGCGGTCTTCCGACAAGTTCCAACAGACGTTCCAAAACGGGGTGGGGCTGCTGAATGCCAGCAGGCCGCCCGCGCGCAATAGACGGCTCGCTTCGGGCACGGTACGTGCCGGATCGCAGAACGTCATCGCTCCGTGGTCGCAGAACACGATGTCGAACGATGCATCCGACAGCGGAACCGCTTCCGCGCTGGACCGAACGAGCGGAAAATCGACACCGGCTTCTCGCATATTTTTGCGAGCATGGTCGAGCTGACGGGCTGAAACGTCGAGGCCGACGGGTTGGGCGCCGATTTTTGCCAGCGCGATCGACCAACGCGCCGCACCGCAGCCGAGCTCGAGCACGTCTTTGCCTGCGACATCTCCGAGCACGTGCAATTGCGACTCCGGAATCGACCAGCATCCCCAGGCCATCGGATGTTCGGATAGCTGTGCCGCGTGTTGCGACTCGTACTTGTCGCTTTGGCGGTCCCAGTGCGCGGCGTTTTTTCGTGCGTGCTCCGTTAACGATTGCATGCGCGGGTATTAGCTAATGCTGCCCGACCTCTTCGTTTCCGGTCTCGACGTTGTATTCGTCAACCTGAATCCGGCCGTCTACTCGGTCGAACGGGGACATTATTTCGCTCGCAAGAGCAATAAATTTTGGCCCTGCATCTCCGCGTCGAAGCTGACGCTCGCGATGCGGACGGCGCTCGAGGTCGACCGGCTCGTCCCCGAGCACGACGTCCTCTTGCCGCACTTCGGTATCGGCTTTACCGACCTGGTCGAACGGGCGACGCCACGCGCGAGCGACGTGCGCCCGGCCGAATTCGTCGCCGGCGCCGCAGCGCTGCTCGTGAAGCTCGAACGATTTCAGCCGCGTATCGCATGCTTTCAGGGCATAACCGGCTATCGCTACGTCCACGCGTTGTTCGCGGAGTTTTCGGATCGAGAGCCGCTGCTCGGGCTACAGACCGCGCACGTCGGCCGAACGCGGTTTTTTCTGGTGCCGAATCCGAGCGGTGCGAACGCGCATTTTACGAGGGCGCAACAAACGCAGTGGTACGACCACCTCAGCGACGCCCTCGCGAAGGAATAGCGGTTTAGGGTGGGCTTACGACTTGACCGTACGGTGCTTTCGGCGCGATCGACGGATCGATCGAGCGTGTCGGATTTCCGCCCTTGGTGTAGCTGAAGTAATTTTCGCGGTTCGGGCAGTTCAAGTTACCGGCGACGACCACGTTTTGCTTATCACCCATACCGGTGACGAACGGTTGTATCGCGACCATCCAATTGTGATATGGATAGCACGAGTCGGTAAGCTCGGTCTTGCCGGCGATTTTCACTTCTCCGCTCGTAACGGTGATCCGATAGATCATCGTGGTGTAGTTGAACTGATAATTTTGATCGGTCGCGGTGAGATATTTCCCGTCCCACGCGACGCTGCCGGGAAATCCGACAGCCAAACCGTTCAGCGGCTTGAACGCTTTTTTGCCGGCGGGAAGCTCTTGAAAACTTGGAACGCCCGAATAGTCGGTGCCTTGTACGAAGAGATTTCCCGCTGGGTCATAGCCCGGCGGAAACGCACGATAGAGTGCGGTTCCGGAATAGTTGGTCTGCTTTCCGCTTAGTCCGCCCGACGCAATAACGACGCCGCCGCCGCCGCTGCTCAAACTGTCGAAGTTGGTGATGGCCATGTCGCCGTTCTTGGGATTCACCGAACAGCCCGTGGGATAACCGAATTTATCGGCAACCGTGGCAACCGGCGTCGTGCCGCCGTGTGCGAACTCATAGACCTCTGCGGTACCGTTGTCTACGACGTACACATTGTTGGCACTGTCGATGCACTGACCGTACGGAAAGTTCAAGCCGGTCAACTGACCATAGAGCTTTCCGGTTTTCGAACGGTAGTTGTAGACGTCGACCGTTCCCGAAGCGCCGTCCGAAACGTAGATCAGCCATTGCTGTTTCGCGTCCGGCAGCATCCACGATGGCCTACGATTGAAGTGGCGCTCGGGTACCAGACCCAGGCTATTGGTTCCGGCGACTCGCAGATCGAGCGCGGAAGATGCGGCGGGCGGGGCTCCGCCGGAACAACCGCCGGCCAGAACGGCCGCGGCGAGCAGACCAAAAATATCTCTTGCACGGACCCAGTACATACGGGTGCTCCCTTCGCGAACTACGGTGGGCTTACGACTTGACCGACCGGGCTCTTCGGCGCGATCGCCGGATCGATTGAGCGTGTCGGATTGCCGCCTTTGGCGTAACTGAAATAATTTTCACGATTCAAACAGTACTCGTTACCGGCAACGACGACATCGCCTACACTGCTGACGAACGGTTGCATCGCTACCATCCAGTTGTGAGGCGTATAACAGGTGTCGGTAAGCTCGGTTTTGCGTAGGATCGTCACTGTTGCGCCGGAAACGGTAATTCGATAGATCATGGTCGTATGTTTGGACCGATAGTTCCGATCGGTTGCGGTGACATACTTTCCGTCCCACACGACCCCGGCGGGAGATGTGATGGACAAGCCGTTTAATGGTTTGAAAGCCTTCTCACCGGCGGGAAGCTCCTGAAAACTCTTATCGCCCGAATACTCCACGGCTTGTACGAAAAGATTCCCCGACGGGTCGTAGCCCGGCGGAAACGCATTAAAGAGTGCGGAACCGGAGTAGTTGACTTGCTTGCCGCTCAATCCACCCGAAGCGATAACGACGCCGCCGGGGAAGTTGCCACCACCGCTGGTGTACGTGTTGTAGTTGCTGATGGCCACGTCGCCATTTTTGGGACTGACCGAACAGCCTGTGGGATAGCCAAATGTATCGAACACTTTCGCGATCGGCTTCGCGCCGCCGTGAGCGAACTCATAGATCAGTTGCGAGGATCCGTCGGTGACATACACGTTGCCGAGGCCGTCGATGCAGAGGCCGGATGGATCGGCGAAACCGGTTAACTGACCGAAAAGCTTTCCGGTTTTCGATCGGTAATCGTAGGCGTCGACCGTTGCCGAAAGATTGTCGGAAACGTAGAGGAGCGATTGGTCTTTCGCATCCGGCAGCATCCATGAAGTTTGATGGTTAAAATGGGGCTCGGGCGCGAGTCCGAGGCTGACGGGCGACGTGCCACCCGAACAGCCGCCAGCCAGAACGGCCGCGGCGAGTGTACCGAGGAAATGTCTTGCGCGGACCCTGTACAACATACGGTTCCCTTCGCGAAAACCTCGCCGTACATGCTTTGCCAGGGCGGTCCGGTTATCTTTCAGCGCGAAGGAACCCGAGTGTCCATCCAGTTTTGCGTCCCGGTCATTCCGAGCGTAGATCTCGAGAAGAGTTTACGTTTATGGGTGGACGGCCTCGGTTTTACGTCGAGTTCGGAAATGCGCGAGCATGGCAAGCTTATCTTTTGTATGCTGAACAAAGATGGGATGTGGTTTATGTTGAACCGGCGCGCGGGATCGCCGGACAAATCGGAAGGTTACGAGGGCATCCGGCTGTATTGGACACCGAACGATCTACGAGAAACTCGGGAGCGATTGAAGAGCCTCGGGTTCGCCGTTTCGGAACTCGACGATCGCCGCTACGGACAAACCGAGTTCTTGTTGACCGATGACGACGGTTACTCGCACTGTTTCGGCGTCCCGACCGAAAAGAACAGCTAACTACTCTGGCCCGCACGCGTGCGAGCCGAAAGGAACGGCCACATGAACGGCAACACAGCAGGCAACATTCCAAGCTGTCCGGCAACGGGCGCCAACGGCACGCATAACTTCCCGGCACTTCCCGCGGCGCTCAATTCGTACACCACCATCCTCTGCAAAAATTGTGGCGGAACGCTGGGAATTCAACCCGGACAGCCCCCGCAGTTCACCCCGTGTACGGGTTCGAGTCACTAGGCCGTTCCATGCTACGTGAGACGGTGCGACAAGAAGAATCGCACCATCTCGCGGCTTGCGTCGGGTCCGGCAACATCCGTATACGAACCGCCGGGACTTCCACCCGACCATGCGTGGCCGGCGTCGTGGATATCCCACTGCTCCAGCATCTCACGCTTGTTCGCGTCAAAATATGAGGTTTTCGTGTAAGCGCGGCTTCCGGGAACGTGTCCGGTCTCGACTCGCTTCGTGTATTGGGGTGAATCGAACGCCTCGGCAAAGCGATCGCCGTTTACTTTGTTTACGGTCCGATCGCGATCTCCATGAAACACGATCGTCGGTATCGGAGCGCCGATGGCCGGCGGAGCCGGCGACTTGGCGGCGCTCGGGCCGCGCTTCATTACCGCGAACGCAGAGTCCACATCCTTCGCCAGACCGTACGCGATGCCCGAGTGCACGCCCACGGCAGCGTAGAGGTCGGGATACGTTGTTGCAAGCACCGCGGCCGATGCAGCGCCGGCCGACAAACCGGCGACGTAGACGCGCTCACGATCGATCGCGTAGTCGGAGATAACTTGCCGCGTTATGCCGGCGACGATCGACGGCTCGCCGAAGTCGCGCGTTTGTTGGGTGCGCAAGAACCAGTTCCAACATTTTCGCGGATTTGCCGACGCAGGCTGTTCGGGATACGCAACCAAGAAGTCGAGCTCTTCTGCGAGCTCGTTCATGCGCGTCCCGGTCGCAAAGTCGTCGGCGGATTGCGTGCAACCGTGCAGCATGACGACCAGCGGGAGCGGTTGCTCGTCATAGCTACTCGGCACGTACAGTTTGTACGATCGCGCACCAAAGCTGTTGTTGAAGGCGTTCGTGACGAATTGACCGCGTCTCGCGCCGGCCGTCGCATCGCGAACGACCGTGGCCTGAGCAGTTATGGGCGCGCCGGCGCCGTTCAGCGACGCTTGCAAGAATGCCGTTGCTTCCATGAGGTTTCCGGCACGCGTAAGCTTGGTCGCGGCGACGAGGTCGCGATAACGTGGAGTTTTCAAAATATAACTTTCCGGTTATGAGGAGAGGCGGTCGGCCAGCGCGGCTTTGACGGCCGCAGTGGCTTGCAGGGCGCCGAGAACGGACACCGATGCGATCGTCGAACGTGCCAGTTCGGCGCTCACGTCGCTGGCGATACGGGCGAGGCCAATTACCCGAATGTTGACCGTATGGCCGGCGCGCTGCAGATCTTCGAGAAATTCACGGCTGAAGTCGTGTAGCCCCAAGTCGAAGTTCTTCCGCGCTACGGACTTTTCTAACGCCTCGCGATGTTTGTCGAGATGGTTACGAATCGCCGTCCGAATGAAATCGGTGCGGTTTGCGTAGAAGCCGTCGGCCACGATGAGATCGATCTGCCCGAGGTCGACGAATCCGAGGTTGATCGTAATTTTCTCGGATTCGCTGGAGCGAGCGACGCTTGCTTCCGATTTCACCATCCAACTGGATGGTACACGGATGGCAGCGGCTGGTCAACCCCTTAAGCGGCTAGGTACAACAACCTCCTCGAGACGATGGACGACTTCAGCGAGTGGCCGAGATGCGTCGATCTCCTTCGTTGCGCCGGCTCGCAGCAACGGTTCGACAATCGCGAGATCGTGCAAGATACGTGCGCGCTCTTCCGCCGTTTTGCCGTATGGAATTGTTGGTTCGGGTGGCGATTCTCTGCAACAACGTCTCCGCTGGCGCGCTGAGTAACACGATATGATCGAATAGCGGATAGAACTCCCCTTGATTGGATTTGCAACCAGCGACGAATAGATTGCCGTGCGTGTGCGTAACGAGTAGATCGTGGATTGCATCCTCTCGCCAGATCCAATCGCGCTCGCCGTTCGGTAGCGTTACCCAACGACTCCAACGATCGTCGTCGGTGTTAACGACATCATGGCCGCGTTCGGCGAGAGCGTGCAACCGTCGACTTACCCGTACCGGACATTCCGGTGATCAGCACTTTGCATGATCGTTCTAGCCGGCTCGGCATAGGGCTCTTTCCGTTGCTACATGAAGGGAGCTCGTGATGAATACGACTGGTTTTGCGAAATGCGCCGGTGCTGCGCTCGTACTGGCGCTCTGTTCCGCGTGCGCGGGCACTCCCAGCGCGACGCCATCAAACGCCGTTCCCGCTACCAAATATCTCGCCGCAACGTTGGTCGTCAACGGCCGCCCCGTGACGGCAGAGCGACTCAACCTGGGCGGCTTGCCGCGTTACCCGGCGACCGTTCTTGACGCGACCGCGAACTCGAAATACTTCGATTACATTATCAATCTGTACGGCACGTATGCCAGCATCTTCAACTACCCCAAAAGCACGAAACAGATCGGTACGATAACCAACGTCGGTGGCCAGGGTTGCACGAACGTGCTATACGGCTACGGTAAGAAGACCTTCTGGATCGTGGCCGGATCCGACCAGATCACGGAATACTCCGCCCCGCAGAAACCGCTAAGGAACCTTTCTACTCCCGACGGCAGCATGCCATCGAGCTGCGCGATGAATCGCGACGGCGATCTCGCCGTGGGAGACTTGCATAACGGTGATGTCATCATTTACCCGCATGCAAAAGGTACCGGAAACGCGATCCCTTCGCCGTTGTTCGCAGAATACTTCGACGGTTACGACGATAAGGGAAATCTCTTTTTTGATGGGTTCGATATCAACACGAACGTGCTGCTCGAAGAGCTTCCAAAGGGCAGCAATACGGTGCGATCGATCTCGACGAGCAACAGCATACGGTTTCCCGGTTCCGTACAATGGGACGGTAAATACCTGACGGTGTTCGATCAATTTGCCAACAACTTCTATCGATATACCATTAAGGGATCGAAGGCCATTTTGAAAGACACCGTGTCGCTATCGGGTTCGAGCGACTGCGCGCAGACGTGGATCGCCACGGGGGTCGTCTATTGCGGAGACGCGGGTAACGACAACGGCGAAGTGTTCGACTATCCCGCGGGTGGGCCGCCCGTCGCGGTGCTTTCCGGAAACTTCGACGAACCGCTCGGCACGGTGGCCGTCGAGAAATAATCGTATAAACAAAAGAGCACCGGCATGCAAGCCGGTGCTCTCGGGATGATCGAAAACCGATCGTCCTGTTTATTGCTCCAGTACGTGCAGCGTACTATCGGCAGTCGTCGTGTAGTAGAGTACGGTGTCGCTGTCCATCGTGCCATAGGCCGCGAGACCGAAGATGTGGGCCGTCTTACTCGTATCGAGCGTTTTGGTCGCCAGCACCTTACCGTTCGCCGATATTTCCACGAGCGTGTTCCCACCCTTCGTGTTCGCTAGGATAAGGTTGCCGTTCGGCAAGAGGGCCGAAGCGACCGGAGCGTTCAGCGGCGAGCCGCTATAGACGACCGTCGCGCAGGTAGAGCTCGGATCGAGGCAC
>CAWAZM010000005.1:0-228011 GCA_963786515.1 Vulcanimicrobiota bacterium
CGCTCCTATGGCAATCGAACGGACGCTCATTCTATGCAAGCCCGACGCCGTTTCACGCGGGCTCATCGGCGAAATTACGACGCGCATCGAACGGCGCGGCTACATCGTTGCTGCGATGAAATTAATGCAGCTCGACGGCGATCGTGCGCGCGAGCATTACGGCGAGCATAAAGGCAAGCCGTTTTTCGACGGTCTCGTTTCGTTCATTACGAGTGGCCCGCTGGTGGCGCTTGCGGTCGAAGGCGAGGGCGCCGTCGATGGCTGCCGCCAGTTGATCGGCGCAACCAATCCGCTAACGGCCGCACCGGGATCGATTCGCGCGGATTACGCCCAATCGATCGGTCGCAATCTCGTGCACGGCAGCGATTCGACCGCTAGCGCCGAGCGCGAACTCAAGATTTTCTTTAACGATGGCGACTTCGTTTCGCGGCGCCACGACATGGAGCGTTGGATCCGCGAGTGAGCGCGCCGCTCGAAACGCTACGCGCCGGCGGCCGCCCGCTGATCGAAGGCGTGCACGCGCGCGAAGTACTCGATTCTCGCGGTAATCCGACCGTGGCGGTGACGGTCGCGACGAGTTTTGGCGCGGTCGAGGAAGCCATGGTTCCGTCGGGTGCGTCAACCGGCACGAACGAAGCGGTCGAACTTCGCGACGGAGATCCGAAACGCTATGGCGGCAAAGGCGTGCTGAAAGCCGTTTCTGCCGTGAACGACGAACTTGGTCCGGCCCTCGAAGGGCTCGATGCGACGTCGCAGCGCCAAATTGACGAGGCGCTGATCGAACTCGACGGCACGCCGAATAAGTCGCGCGTTGGTGCGAACGCGACGCTCGGCGTTTCGCTGGCGGTGGCGCGATCGGCTGCGGCAAGTTTATCGCTTCCGCTGTTTCGCTATCTCGGCGGCCCGTGTGCGGCGACGTTACCGACGCCGATGATGAACGTGATCAACGGCGGAAAGCATGCCGAAGGCGCGTTGCAGTTTCAAGAGTTGATGATCGTTCCGCTCGGTGCGAAAAGTGAAGCCGAAGCGGTGCGCTGCGGCGCCGAGGTGTTTCACGCGCTCGGAACACTCTTGCACGATCGCAACCTGCCGACGCAGGTCGGCGACGAGGGCGGTTATGCGCCCGCGCTCGAAACGCCGCAGCAGGCGCTCGATTTGATCGTAGCAGCCATCGACGTTGCCGGCTATCGACCCGGCGACGACGTCGCGATCGCGCTCGACCCTGCATCGTCGGAATTCTATCAAGACGGCAAATACTACGCGCTTACGAAGGATCGCGGACTCGATGCCCACGGCATGATCGCGCTCTATCGCGAGTTGTGCGACGTGTACCCGATCGTGTCGATTGAAGACGGGTTGGCCGAAAACGATTGGGATGGCTGGCGTAAATTGACCGAAGCGCTCGGCGATCGCGTGCAGCTCGTGGGCGACGACATCTTCGTGACCAACGTGAAGTTCCTCGAACGCGGAATCGCCGAAGGTGTCGGCAACGCAATCCTGATCAAAGTCAATCAGATCGGAACGTTGACCGAAACGCTCGATGCCGTTTCGCTCGCACACACGTCGGGATATGCGACGGTGATGTCGCACCGGTCGGGTGAAACCGAGGACACGAGCATCGCGGATATCGCGGTCGGCGCCGGATCGACGCAGATCAAAACCGGATCGCTGTCGCGTAGCGAGCGTATCGCGAAATACAACCGGCTCATGGCGATCGAAGCCGAACTCGGGACGGCCGCACGATACGCCGGCGCATCTCCGTACCGCCGCCGCTAACTACTGCGCGTCGTGTAGGATGACGCCCAGCGTCGTCCTGGTGCCCGAACGCACCACCGAAACACCGTGCCGGAGTTGCGACCGGCCGCCCTTTGCATTTGGACGAAATGCATTTGGAAAAATCACGGCGTCTCCGAACTCGAGCGGTACGACGCGGGCAACGCTTTGTCTGCGCGCTCGCGTTTCGTAGAGCACGAACTCTCCACCGGTAAACTCGTCGTTCGGGCGGCTCAACAACACCGTCGCTTGAAACGGGAACGCGACCGCGCCGTACATGTCCTGATGAAGCGCGTTGAAGTCGCCGGCGACGTAGCGCAGCAAGAGCGGCGTCGGCCGCAGTTGACCCGCGGCTGCGCAGCGAGCGGTCAGTTCATCCAGCGTTGCCGGATAACGATCGTCGGAACCGAGGCGTTGGGCCCATTCGTTTGCGATCGGAACCAACGCCGCGTAGAGATCCTCGCGCAACTTCTGTAGCTCCGCCGGCAGCGGGTACGCAAAGTAGCGATATGTTCCGCGGCCGTACCCGTGACGCTCCATGGAGATCGTCTTTCGGAACGATGCGTCGTCGTCGAATCCCGCGCGTAACGATTCTGCCGCGTGCGGCGATACCAGCCGCGGAAGCAGCGCGAACCCGTCGGCTTCGAGTGCGATCCGGATGGCGTCGGTGTCCATCGTTCTATACTAGCGCAGCGGCCGGGCGGCGACCCTCCGATTTGCGCCTTCGAATCGGCCACTGCTCGATTCGAGCGCAAGCGACGGAGTGCGCCCCGGCGCAACGCCGGTCATACTGACGGGGTCATGAATATCAGGAACGCATCGATAACCATGCTTGAAGAAGACCCGCGCTGGAAGCGCGTAGTGGCTCGCGATGCGAGCGCCGACGGCACGTTTTGGTACTCGGTGGCCACGACGAACATCTTTTGCCGGCCGTCGTGCCCGTCGCGTACCGCTAACCCGCGAAACGTGGCCTTTCACGCCTCGATCGCTGCCGCAAGAGCGGCTGGGTTTCGCCCGTGCAAGCGTTGCCGCCCGGACGGGCGTTCGATCGCCGACGAGCGGGCAGCGTTGATCGCGTCGATCTGCAGAACGATCGAATCGGCGGAAACGCGCGCCGTCGTTAGCAGAACTGGCCGACGCGGCACGCTTGAGCCCGAGTTATCTGCAGCGCACGTTCAAAGCCGTGACCGGCGTTTCGCCGCGCGAATATGCCGCTGCACATCGTAATGAGCGCGTTCGCGAATCATTGCACGCGAAGTCATCCGTAACGCAAGCGATCTTCGACGCCGGATTCAATTCGAGCGGGCGCTTTTACGAGCGGTTGACCCAGTTACTCGGCATGACGCCGGCGCGGTATCGCGCCGGCGGCGCCGGTGAGACGATTCGATTTGCGGTCGGCGAATCGCAGCTGGGTTCGGTATTGGTTGCGTCGAGCGAACGTGGCGTCGTCGCAATCTTGTTAGGCGACGATCCCGAAGCGCTCGTACGCGATTTGCAGGATCGCTTCTCGCAGGCGACACTGGTCGGTGGCGATAGCGAGTACGAGCGTCTCGTTGCGCGCGTCGTCGGGTTTGTGGAAAATCCGCGCATCGGTCTCGATCTGCCGCTCGACGTTCGCGGCACCGCCTTTCAACAACGCGTATGGAACGCGCTACAAGCGATTCCGGCCGGAGCTTCGGCATCATATTCGGAGATTGCGTCGCGTATCGGAGCGCCCAAAGCGGCTCGCGCCGTTGCGGCCGCGTGTGCGGCCAATTCGTTGGCGGTGGCGATTCCGTGCCATCGAGTCGTTCGCGCCGATGCGAGCGCCGGCGGCTACGCGTGGGGCGTGCATCGCAAGCGGATGTTGGCGGAACGCGAACGCGCTTCGTGATCGATCTTTCCAACCGGACCGCCCTGGTCGACGGAATCACGCTGTATCGTGCAGCGGTTCCTGATGCGTGCGCCTTGTTTGAGCGCATTGCGGAGCGAGCTGACGTGCGTCAAGAATATCTGCAGTTCTTTGGCCGCGATGTTGCCATGCCACGACTGACCGGCTGGTACGGAGACCCAGGCGCGACCTATACGTACAGCCGGCTGCGAAACGAACCGGCGCCTTGGACGCCCGCGCTCGGCCGGCTGCGCGATGGACTTCGCGATGCGCTGAGTGTCGATTTGAATTCATGCCTGGCTAACTGGTATCGCGACGGTAACGACTCGATGGGTTGGCACGCGGATCGCGAGCCCGAGCTTCGCGATGCGATCGTCTCGGTGACGTTGGGAGCCGAGCGCACGTTTCAGCTACGAGAAGGACGAAAGGGCACGTCCTTATCGGTTGTATTGCCTCATGGCAGCGTCTTGGTGATGACCGTCGCGAGCCAGCATCGCTACGCGCACCGGATCCCGAAAGAGCCGCGACGCCGGCGAACGCCTAAACTTAACCTTCCGCCAGGTCACGTTCGGCGACCAAACGTCTTCGTACCAAAAACCGTAAGCCACAGCGCGATCGCAATCTCTGCGAATAACAGCGGCGAGGCAAACGTGCTCGCGGTGTCCGCGGTTTGCGGTGCGAGAAAGTCGAGTAAACAGATAATAACGTATGCGATGCCGTTTGCAACGAGCCAAACGCCGATGGTGCGCGGAAAGACCTTCGACTTGTAGACGAGGATGCCAAACGGCACGAGCCACAAGCCGGCGAACAAGAAGCTCGCTTGAATCTCATACGAATGCAATCGTAGAAATAACGTCGTTAGTGCGTCGCGTTGCGGCTGCGAAAATGCCGACCAGATTTTAACGTCGGTCGCGATCGAAAGGGACGCCGCACGGTACGCCGCGGTAACGAAGTACAGCGGAACCTGCATGAACGCTCCAAGAACGATCATAAAATCTGCCTGGACGCGGTCAACGTCCTTGAGGAGGCGGTATAGTGCGAGCACGACCAATAGCCAAATGGCACCGACGATGAGATCGGCTGTAATGCCCACGCGAAATAAGAACTCGTGGGCCACGATATTTCGTGCCGTTGCCGCGGGATCTCCGCTAACGGCAAATTGATCGGGCAGAATGCGTAAGTCGAAAAGGCCCGTTACGATCGCAATGATGTAGAGAAGGCCCGCAAGCCGGGCGTCGCGATCTCGCATGTTAGGAGTATACTCTGTGCCGCTCTGAGGCGGAAGCCCGTCGCCGTTCGCGAAGTGCTCTGCGGCTACACCGGCGGGGGCCTGTAGCTCAGCGGTAGAGCGGCCGGCTCATAACTGGTTGCGCGTAGGTTCGAATCCTACCAGGCCCACCACTCCGGCAACTCCTCGAAATCCGTATGTGTCGTATTGATCACGATGTCGGGTTTAGAGCGAGTTTTTACGACGATGGAATCGCCCGTTGGCACCTTGACGTTGACGGCGGCCGAGGACGCGCTAGTCGGTCTCTCGTTCGACACGAGCAGGCGCCCGAAGCGCGACACCTCCGCCCGTGAAGATAACGCGCATCCCGTATTGACTGTCGCAATACTTCAACTGCACGAATATTTCGCCGGCGAACGAAACATATTCGATCTGCCGTTGCAACTCGAAGGCACCGACTTTCAAAAACGCGTGTGGGAGCAGCTGTTGCTAATTCCGTTTGGCCAGACGTGCACTTATGGAGACATCGCCCACCGTTTGGGCGATCCGAAGGTGACGCGCGCCGTTGGCCTTGCGAATGGAAGCAACCCCATCGCGATCATCGTCCCGTGCCACCGCGTGATCGGCGCCTCGGGGGCTCTGACCGGATTCGGCGGCGGCTTGCGCAATAAGGCGATTCTTCTCGATCTCGAACGCCAGGAGCCGGCTTTCGACTTTCTCCACACCGCCTTGTAGGCGCTACGGCGGAAAAATGGGGTGGACTGCGAACCAACCCCAACCACGGCGCCATCGTCTATCGGTTAGGACATCGCCCTTTCAAGGCGGAAAGACGGGTTCGATTCCCGTTGGCGCTACCAAAATAGTGCCTGCGCAATATAGGTGTTTCGGCACCGTAGTGCACTGAAGGCAGCCAAATGAGCCACGCGGTCAACCCACTAGTGTTCGTCTGCGCTCCGCGCTGCGCTTTGCTAATGTTGAGATTACCCATCAAGAATCTTGAGTCATATGTTAAAACGTCGGATGCTGCTACCGGAGCAACACACCCATTACGACGACGTCAGCGGAACGGACGTCTCGGGGCAATTCTTCGCCTCGGCGCCCAAGAAGCTCACCGGCCCAATTGAGGCGATGCGTCACCTACACCTCCACGATCGGGCCAATCAGGAAGCCGCGTGGCAGGCCGTAGTTAGGGTCTCCGGCGCCGACTTTCCCTAACCACATCCTCGAGCGCGGGTGCCGAAGTGCGTTCTTGGAATTCCCGCCGTAGGCTCGATTCTTTGCGGACAGGGACGATCTCGCTCCGCACATTACATACTTACCGTAAATGCGTTCGCTGAACTAAGCCGCCCTAGGCGTCTAAAGGTTGCAATCGACCGCTCCTCAATCCGCGCCGGCGATCGCGTTGAAACGCAGCGCATTCTCGAGCGCAGCGCCGGATGCGGTATTGTCAAAAACGCACCATGCCTCAATGGCACTCGACTTGGTTTGTGCGGCTAACGATGTGAGTAGGTCATCATCGTACGAAGAGTAGTACGTCCGCGGCGTTCCATGCATGCGGAAGTAGCGCAGCTCGGTCCACCCGCCACACTCTGCCGCGCGCTCGACACGCGCCGGATCAGCGGCAACTCGCGCCACCTTCTCTGCGGATAGCAAGTCGTCAACGTCGTGGGTAAACCACGAAACGTGGCGGGGCTCGCAAACGATGTGAGGAGCGCCCATCGATCGACACAAGGCGAAGAAACTGCGCATTCGATCAACCTCGAAAGAAAAGCTTGGCGGAAACTGCAACAGCAGCAATCGCCGCTTTTCGCCAAGGCCGCCGCTTTCGTCTAAGAATTGCGCGAGCTCGCCCCGACAATCTTCGCAGCGTTTCTCGTGCGAGATCAATTTCGGGACCTTCACGCAAAACGCGAAATTCGATGGCACCGCTGATGCCCATCGTTCGTACGTGGAGCGCCGGTGCGGCCGATAAAATGACGAGTTGATCTCGGTCGCATTCATGCCGCGCGCGTATCGCTCCAGTTGTGTTCCCGGCCCGGGAAACTCCCCGCGCGTAGCCGCCGGAATAGACCATCCTGCGGTTCCAACGTACAATTGCGTCAAGATGGTTTATTTGGCGTTCTCGTTCGAAGAATCCGCCTCGAGCTTTTCTGCGAGCGTCGCGTTCGGGATGACAAGGGAAGTCAATAAAGTTTTTCAGCGATGGCCAAAATTCGGAGCGCGGCCGGGTTATGCCCGTGCACATCATAATCGGCTAATCATTTTCGTACGGCATGACATACGGATCGCGGAAGGTGGCGGCCTTGCGGGAAGAACCGGCGTTCTGGAACATCCGTTCACGGACATCCGCGACTTTGCAAGACCGGCAACTCTCGCATTCGGAAAGCGCTCTATATGCCAGCGATCGTAGCTCTGCGCTTCAACCCGACGCTCCGCATTATTGCGGAACGACTACTTGCCGCTTCGACCGTCCCGTCACGACATCCCGAGTCTGGGTTCAGGGCTCGCCAGCCCAGTGTGAGCTTACGAACGCTGCCCGCACCATCAGCCAAGTGTAGCGAAAGTGTAGCCAACCCTACGACATGGGACGCAACCAGACGAGGATAGAGACCTTGAATCAGGCCGACATTGTCGAGAAAAACGGCACTTACCGAGACCCGCCGACACAGTCGGGAACGGATGCGATTTCCGTTGGCGGTACCAGAATAGCCCCTATCTTGCAAACGTTTTTCGTGTTCCGCGGGGACGCGGACCGCGGATCTAACAGCCGTCTAACGGTCGCGGATACGCCACTGATAAACTAGAATGGCCGCAGCGTGCGTGTCGACCCGGAGCTCGATATGCGGACGTGGCTGACTGCGAATCAATCGAACGCTGGCGTGGTAAATGCGTCCCGTCATGGAGCTCCGGCGGCACACTTACCAAAGCGCCAGTTTTCGGGCGTTCGATGTTTCTGTAACTAACCGTTTACGACGGTACCACCGTTGACGTGAATCGTTTGTCCGGAGATGTACGAAGCGTCGTCGGATGCGAGAAATACGACTGCCGCCGCTACTTCGTACGGTTGTCCCGGCCGCTTCATCGGCGTGTCGGCTCCGAACGTTTCAACGTCTTCCGGGCGAAACGAGGCGGCGATTAGCGGCGTCCATATCGGTCCCGGAGCGACGGCATTAACGCGAATTCCTCGATCGATTATTGCGTTTGAAAGTGCCCGCGTAAAGGAAACCAACGCGCCTTTGGTTGCCGAATAGTCTAGTAACTTTGGATTGCCTTCGTATGCAGTGATTGAAGCCACATTAATGATCGAAGACCCATCCTTGAGATGCTTTAGCGCCTCCTCCACGGTGAAGAATTGCGCGAAGACATTCGTTCGAAACGTTCGCTCGAGCTGACTTGCGGAAATATCTTCGGGGCGATCCTGCGGATGCTGCTCGCCGGCTCCGTTCACGAGCACGTCGAGTCGGCCGAAGCGCTCGACCGCCCTCGTCACAAAGCCGCGAGCTATGTCTTCCTGGCCGATGTCTCCAGCCATTAGTTCGCACTTGCGACCTTTTTCTTCAACGAGCTGACGCGTCGCTCGGGCGTCGTCATTTTCTTCTAAGTAGGCTACGGCGACGTCAGCGCCTTCTTTGGCTGCAAGCACCGCGACCGCGCGTCCGATGCCGCTATCACCGCCCGTAACGAGAACGACGCGGCTTTCAAGCGGCCCGAACCGGGCGTGCCCGATTCGGTCTGTGGCTGCGGACGCAGTTCGTCTTGACGCCCGGGCTGCCGATCTTGATGCTGCGCCGGCAACGTTTTCTTCTCATCCATTCGCGGTAATGTACCCGCAGGAGAACCGAAGTATGCAAAGCGTTCTGTCGGGAAGAGCAATAATAACTATCAACGGCAAGGATTACTCTAAGCGAACATTCGTCATTATTCTCGCCCCCGCAACACGCGCCGCCGGCGGTGCCGGCGCTGCAGCGGCACGGAGCAGCGATGCGACCCGTGGTCGATCGTGTCCAGGATTTTGCGATTGGTTCCGCTAGCGAATGCTTGTCGCGACGTCGTGGCAGTTCGGAGAATCATGAGGTGGTTCGTGCGGACAACGCAGGCGTGCCTCATCGATGATGCCGCTCGCGCATCGCGTCCGTCACCAACGAGGGGCTTGGGGAAAATGGCCCAATGAAGAGCGTAAGGCTACCATCACGGGTCGCCCATTTTTTTCGAACGCTGGGTCCAGGACTGATCACCGGAGCGGCGGACGACGATCCATCCGGGATCTCAACCTACTCAGTCGCCGGCGCCACGACCGGCTACTCGCTGCTGTGGCTCACCTTCATCTCGACGCCGATGATGGCCGTCATTCAAGGCATGTGCGCTCGCATCTCTATGGTCACGGGCGAGGGTCTAGCGACAGTGATGCGCAAACGGTTGCCCCGTTCGCTCATGTATCCGCTGGCGGCCCTAGTCATTGTCGCAAACACATTCAATATCGGCGCCGACATTGGCGGGATGGCGGCGGCGGCGAAATTGCTCATCCCAATACCGGTCGAAGCATTGGTGATGTTCTTCGGCACTGCGTTGATCGCCGCACAGGTTTGGTTATCGTACAATATGATCGCGGCGGTCTTCAAGTGGCTCACCATCGTACTCTTCGCCTATGTCATCACTGCGTTCATCGCGCACCCGCCGTGGGCGCAAGTTCTATCCGGCTTCGTGATTCCGGCCGTGCATTTTCAATCGCAGTGGCTGTCGACGATGGTCGCTATCCTCGGCACGACCATCACCCCCTATTTGTTCTTCTGGCAATCCGCGCAAATGGTGGAGGAAGAGAAAAAGTCCGGGCACGCGACCGTTGCATCCCGGAGGGGCACGGACGAACAATCGATCAAGGACGCGCACACCGATATCAACGCCGGAATGATTTATTCGAATATCGTGGCGGCCTTCATCATTGTGACCACGGCCGCAACGTTGGGCGCCCACGGCAGACACAACATTGCGACGGCGCAGGAGGCAGCGGAAGCCCTACGCCCACTGGCTGGCAATTTCGCTGCGCTGTTATTCACAGTCGGGATGGTCGGGACCGGCGTACTCGCCGTACCGGTGTTAGCGACATCCTCAGCCTACGTCGCTGCCGAGACGTTCAAGTTTCGCGAGGGCTTGAGCGAAAAGCCGGGTCGTGCCAAGCAATTCTACGCGGTTATCATCGCAGGAATTATTATCGGCGTGATCATGGATCTGCTGAAGATCAATCCAATCAAAGCGCTCTTTTGGTCAGCGATTCTCAACGGCGTTGCCGCCGTACCACTGATTGCGGTCATTGTCTGGCTCGCATCGAATGAGTCGATCATGCGGAATTGGCATAGCTCACGTGTGGCCGTTGCGTGGGGTTGGTTCAGTGTAACGCTAATGGGTGCTGCGACGATGGGCATGTTCTACTTTATGGCTATTGGCGCATAGTGCTGAATATCGCAAACATTGTTCGCGATTACGCACGAAACTGCGTTTAAACTATCGGAACAGCGAGTGCTTCTAGATACAACAGGCGCGCGATCGGGCATTTCTGAATCGACGAGCACCCGAGCTCCGCGCAGTACAAAGTAGAGAGGTGCCGCCGCTCGCACGCAACCAGCGTGCGCAATCATCACAAAGCGGGGCGTTTAGCTAACCGGGGCCACTCCGCATGGACCAAGTTGGCTGCAGCTAGTGGCCTCCCGATAATCGGTGCTGGGTGATCGACAGGCGTTCGTTCGTCTGACATTTTTCCTAACGGAAGGCGTTTCGGGCTCAAGCCGGGAGCCGACGATGAGAACGACCTCGCGGCGTCTAACTGTTCGCTCGGCTGGTTACATAGCTAAGCGACAGCCCGTCGGAGGTTCCATGAAGCGCGTTGTAACGGTTAAAGGCGCCCAGCGCGGCCCGGTCATACGCCGCTGCGCCCATCCCCAGTCTTCGCGGAGCGAATCGAAGAGCCGGCGTGGCCGGCACGTTCGGTGAGAACGCGGAGTACTGCAAGTGAAGATCAGTACTGAAGACTTGGATCTGCTTCGCGACCGTCGTCGCGATTATAATTGGCATCGCTAACGGGCCTGCTGACGCGCGAGACCGTCCTGGAGCGCCTCACCAGGTAGACATCATAGATTGCGGGATCGTCGGCCATGGCGATAGCATCTGCGGAGCTTTCCAGATTGACCTCACGGATAACCCGCCTTTCGATGTAGAAAAGGCGCATATCGAGGTTAATTTAACGGAGAACGGCGTGCCGATCGACGCCCCTTCTCATTTCGGATGCTTCCACATAAAACACGTGGGCCAGCTCCCGAGTTATCCCAGCCCTGCCCCCCAATTAAACTTCACACCCTTTCAATGCGGCAGCTACCCAGTGGGCAATGGGCAAGCTGAGTTTCTGCTTCTCGGTTTAAAATTCGGCGCTAACTATTGCATTAGCCTTCGGTCTCGCCGCGTTAGTGATAGCGTCGTTTCCGCAAATTGGTCGAACCCGGTCTGCTTGCGTACTCGAGCCATGCCATCGATCCCGTCGAAGCCGGATATTATTGTAGATTTTTATACATCCAGCGGCGGCGACACCAGTCCGGCGGGTGTGCGGCGGGTCGATGTAGAGCACCCAGGTTTGAAAAACGGAGAAACGGCAACTGTGGCCTTCAACGGCCGCACAAGCGTCACTTCACTTTACGACGGGCTCAAACACAATTACAATTGGGGCTATGCAGTCGATTCCTCCGCGCCAAAACCCGAGGGCCGGAACTGGCTGGAGATTAAGGTCTGTAAGACTAATTTCGTCGGCGAAACATGCGCGACGAAAACATTCGACCTTAACACGCAAAAAGAAGTACCAATCAAGGTCACCGGCGCTGGGAGCGGCGCAAACCAATTCCCAGCCTCGTCGTTCCCAGGCGACTGGACCGTCACTTCCTCCAACATGGGCAGCTTCGAACTCGATATGGTGCAGCTCAGCGGGTCAGCATTGTTCGGCGACATCACGAACGGAAGCACGGTGGACAAAGGCACGGTCCGCGGTATCCAGAGCGACGCGCAGCATGCGCAGTTGACGCTAAAACAGCCGGGCCTCAACCGCACCGGCACGATCAACATCACTGTTATCAGCGACGGGAATTCTTTCATTGCCTCGGGCACGCTGTCAAACGGTCAGACCTTTACCTGGCAAGGTACCAAGAAGCACCCCGTGTCGCACTAGACCTGCTGAAAGGTTGAGCACTATGCGATTGTTAGGCACGCTGGCGCTTGTCGCCGGACTGGCCGCCATGTTTGCCGGTCCGGCCCAAGCGGAGACCAACTTTCCCGTCATAGGCGGCTCGGGCAACGGCTCGTTTGAGGACCGCTGCCCGGCCGGTCAATATCTTATAGGAATCAGAGGTCACGCCGGCGCGTGGACGGATGAAGTTCAAATCGTTTGTGAACGGATATATCAACCCAACCCAGGCGATTCTCCGCTGATGAGCGGCTCCGATTTAGCCTTGCACAACCTCTATTTCGGCGCGCCGCGCGGCGGGGGCGGAGGTGGCCCGATCAGCGCCTTCTGCCCGCAGTCTGAAGTGGTCGGCCTCTTCCCGTACATGACCGACGGAAACCGCCAAGTGAAGGCATTCACGCTTACGTGCAATGCAAAAAACAGAAGTCCAGAGTTCTACGTTCAGTTCAATTTAAGCCGTAGCACGGTTTCTATCAACTATAATTCTCACTCGGATGCACCTGGGCGGCAACGTTGTCCAAGCGGCGAGGTGGGAGTGGGCCTTAGGGGTCGCTACGGCCAGGACGTTAACGCCATCAGCCTGATCTGCGACACGTTCAACGTGCCGCCGCTGACCGACGCGGTGGTCCATCCGAACCAGCCGGCTCCGCCGACACCCAACAATCTTCCGATCAAAGTAACCGGCGTTCAGAGTGGCGCCGCAAACCGATGGCCGGCCTCGTTATTCCCTGGTGACTGGGCTGTGAGATCCAACATGGGCACCTTCGAACTCGACATGGTGCAGCTCAGCTCATCAGCGTTGTTTGGCGATATTGCGAACGGAAACGCAGTGGACAAAGGCACGCTCCGCGGTACCCAGAGCGACTCGCTGCATGCGCAACTAACGCTAAAACAGCCGGGCCGCAACCGCTCCGGCATCATCAGCATCACGGTTAGCAGCGACGGTAAATCTTTCACGGGCTCGGGCACTCTGTCAGACGGTCAGCCCATTACCTGGCGAGGTACGAAGAAGCTCCCCGCGGCGCACTAGACCGCCTAAAACGGGGACGTTAAGCCAGTAGCTCTCGCGGCGCGATCTTTCGCGTCGCTCGCTTCCCGTCGTTCGCGATCGAAAGCGTTAGGGATGCATTTTGCGATTTGCGGAACGTCCTTTCGGTATACTGCGTGCGTCGATGATCGTGTCACCAACCGCGATGCCGGCAGCTGCGTCCGGAGCAGTTGGAAAAACGCGAGCATGCAAGCGTATAACGTCCGGGCGTTTGCGTACGCGAAATGCTTCCGGTTACAGGACTGCGGGGGCGCCTCATGCAACTCGCAGCCCATATCGCGCTGCACCTTAGGGGGCTTATTGCAATGACGCGGGTTTTTGCTTTTTCCGTTTTGCTCGTTGCGTTAGCGTTCGCGACCGGATCTGCCGCCGATTCCGCAAAGGGCGCACGCCCATTTACGGAACCGGTAATCTTATCGAGCAAAGACGGGATCCTCGAAGTAACGCTGACACCGCGTCAGACGACGGCGACTCTCGACACGGTCGCTCAGCCCGTCAAGAACATGCTGCTCTTTGACTATTCCGTGCAGCGCGGCTCGTCGTCCGATGGCCAAATGTCGGGTGGCCACATGTATCCCGCTCCAACACTCCACGTCGAGCCCGGCGAGCGGTTGATCGTCCACATCAATAACGAACAGCGCAATCTTAGCATTCCGGATTTTTACGATCCGAAATACACGCCCGTTGGGCAGACCGTGCCGAAGTATCCAACGATGCTCACGGCCGCGCCGTTCAACCTGCACGTTCATGGCGCGCACGTTAGCCCGCGCGGAAACGCGGACAACGTGCTGCTGCACATCGATGCCGGCATGTCGAACACGTACGTGTACGACATTCCCAAGAACATGACGCCGGGCACGTACTGGTATCACAGCCATCTCCACACGCTTACGGCGATGCAAACATACTTCGGCTTGGCTGGAATGCTGCTCGTGGGACGCGCCGACAGCGATATCCCGCTGGTCACGCAAAAGAACATCCCGATCCGTACGATGCTTCTGCAATATAACACCGTCTTCGATCGTCAAGGCGGCATGTCGCAGATGACCAACCCCAATTGGCCGCAGTGGGTGAGCACGCTGATCAAACCCACAGGCGACCAGCTCGCCAAAGGCACGTATCGTCCGCTCCTCGCGCCCGTGAACTTCCTACAGTCGAAAAAGGGTACGCAGTGGGCCACGGTATGGTACACCGGACCGCTGTCGATCGAAAACAAGCGCGGTCGCTTCCAGTTTATCCCGTCGAACTTGCAGCGCTTCACGCCGTTCGATAAGGACGGCCCGGTCGTGAAAGCGAACCTCAAACTGCCGGATTACGAACGCGATACGCAGTTCACGGTGAACGGCCAGTTCGAACCCGTGTTAAACGTCAAGCCCGGACAGACCGAAATTTGGGTACTCGCGAACGTTAGCGACATCGCCTACATGAACGTGCGACTGACCGAAACCGCTACCGGCAATCACCCGAAGATCGCGATCGTCGGACAAGACGGCATCGCGTACGGTCGAGTCGAGTATCCGCACGAGATGGACGGCACGGAGTTGCTGATTCCGCCGGCTTCGCGTTATGCGATCGCCGTGACCATGCCGGCCAAGAGGGGGCCTGCGTATGGAGTTGCCCGGACTCGGTTCCGGCGCGCGCGCGCTCGCAGCGCCCGGCATCCTGTACACCAACGACGGTACGAAAAATCCGCCGGGCCATTTGGGTTCGTTGAGTATACTGCCGGAGTCCATCAGTTACGCCGACGGCTTTTTCATGTTTCCGTCGCAGACGTTGCTCAACGTCGTCCCGGAGAACGGGCAAGGCGTTACGACCGCATTCGTTCCGGGGCAGGAGTTGAACGCACCGACCCCATTCCACGACTTGTCGAAAGTCACGCCCGACGTCAAGCGTACGATCCTCATCAACGGCGGTTTTCTCAACAACCACGCCAGCAAGCAAGATCCGAAGGCGTTCGTCTATGCATTTTTTGGAAACGCGTTTCCAAACGTGCCATTGATTCAGGCGCGGCTCGGTTCGGTGGAAGAATGGGACTTCATCAACCACAATAACGACGCACACCCGATTCACGTGCACGTGAACGACTTTCAAGTAACGGCATACCACGATCCGACGACCGGCCTCAAGCTCGGACCGCAAATGCACGGCGAAGATAACGCCAACGTTCCGGCTCCGTTGCTCGGGCCTGAAGAGTCGGTGATTCAGCCGGGCACCTTGTCGATGCGCACGCACTTTATCGACTATTTAGGCTTGTACGTGCTGCATTGTCACCGGCTCAACCATGAAGACAACGGCCTCATGATGCTCGTCAACGTCATCCCCGCTGTCTCCGACTACGCAGTGGCAGTTCCGGGATCGCCGGGACATCCCGCGACGGTCAATGTCTTCGATGGTAACGGCGATCGTCTGATCGCAAGCGTAACACCGTTCCCGGATTTCTTCGGCACTCCGAGCGTGAGCATGGGCGATGTCGATGGGGATGGGGTGTACGACCTCATCGCCGGTGCGGGTAAGGGGCACGCACCCGAAGTCGTGGCGTATTCCGGAGCGCCCGGCAGTGGAGAAAAGCCGTTCACGACCGAGGTTGCGCGCTTCCAAGCGTTCGACGCTTCGCAGACCGGTGGCGTGAGCGTTGCATCTACCCAAATCGATGGCCGATCGCCGGACAACATCATCGTCGGCTCGGGTTCTGGGACCAAAGATCGGGTTCGCATTTTTAGCAGCGAACTGCCCGCCGCGGGCACGACGCCGGCGACGTTCGCAACGTTCGAACCATACGGCGACGATACGTCCGGCGTGAATGTGGCTGCCGGCTTCGTTGACTTCCTTACCGGACGCAATAGCATCGTTACCGCTTCCAAGAGCGGCGGACAAGTCAACGTGTTCTCGTACTCGTTGATGACGCCGATCGGTGCGGCGCCGGCGTGGCCGAACAATCCCGGCACGCCGCATCTCGACGCTTCATTCAGGCCGTTTGGCGAAGGTTATCGCGGACCGATTTCGGTCGCGACGGGTTGGCTTGCCGGTCAATACGGCGGCGCCGAAGCGATCGCCGTCGGTCAACTGGGCGGAGCCGGTATGGTAAAAGTGCTTTCGACCACGACCACGCTCCAAGGTGCTCCGAGAATGTACCTGCACAGCCCGATGCACGAAATGGCTTCGAACTTTAGCCCGATCGCTTCGTTCAGACCCTTTGCCGGTTCGTCGGTGCACGTCGCTGCAACCTCGACGACGATCGGTGCCGATCTTCTAGTAAGCGGCGGCTACGGCAAAACTCAGAAGATCGAAAAGTACCGTTTGACGTGGCCGAACCATAGCAGACACCAGTTTACCCTAGCGCCGGTGCACGCCGTTTGGTCGGGCACCGGAACGGTGCCGGCCGTCATCGGCGGAGACTAACGGAAAGTACGCTCGCGCACTTCAACTCCGCCGATATTGCTAGTTACCCGTGGAGAACGCCGCCGTCGCGTAATCTACGAGTTGCTGGGGGTGGACGAATAGTTAATCAGTTTTAGTTCGACCGTGTAGCGATTCGTGGTGCGCTGGGGTACGAACGTAAATTCCTCAGCCAGGTATACCGGAATCTTTAGACGCTGGGTCAAAGAGGATCGTCGATTTCTGGTTAGCGGTTATATATCGTCCGCCTTGCTGTTTCATCGAGCCAGTCCCGTGGATGACGACAACCGGCTTACCGTTGTTCGGAGTCGTTCCCTTTGCTTGCAATGCGTTCGTGCAGTTCCAGGTGTACAGTTGGCCTGCAAAACCAGACGACGCGATCGGAGCAAAGGAAGCCTTAACCGCAAAGTTTTTTGTCCAACTCACATTCGTGCCGCCCGACAACGCGCTAAAATAGTGCCGGCCGAGCAGCGATAAAATCGTCACTTGGATCGGCGAGAGCACGTAGGGGCGTTGCGCGCAGGTCACACCGCCGTCGGTGTAGATTTCGCAGGTCAACGTCTGCCGCGGATTCACCGTGTTCCACCAATAGTCGGTAGCCGTAACGTTCATACCGCCATCGGCGGCGAGCCCGACGATATCGATCGTCGTGGTGCCGGTTCCGGTGCCTTCTTTGGTTGCCTTGGTGTTGTAACCGAATCGATAGACGAGGTGGCGCACCGCGGGTAATGCCGTTCCCGCGGTTCCAGCGGCTCCGGGTGTCGTTGCCGATAGCGCAGGCGACGCCATGAGAAGCGTGCCGGCAATAAAGACGCCGAGAAGTGAATACTTCATAGGTCCTCCGTTCCTACCGAATCCTAACAAAGCCGCTGGCCGCGTGCAATCCATACAGCGCAACATCCCCGATTGCCGGGCCGCTACTCGTGCCGCCCGGCGTACCGGACGAGAAGTTAGGAGGCGGCTTTTTGCGGTTGAAGTACCTCGACGTTCAACTCAAGGCGCACCTCATCGCTGACGGCGACGCCGCCCGTTTCCAGCGCGGCGTTCCAGGTGAGGCCGAAATCTTTTCTACTGATTTTGCCGTGCGCGGCGTACCCGATTCGTTGATTGCCCCACGGATCGGTAGCGCGGCCTTCGAACGTGCCGTTCAATTTCACGGGGTGCGTGACGCCGTGAATCGTGAGATCCCCGTCGATTGTGAAATCGTCGGGCTCGCCGTGAATGCGGGTGCTCTTGAAGGTGAGCTGCGGGAACTTTTCGGCGTCGAAGAAGTCCGCCGAGCGCAAATGCCCGTCGCGCTGTTCTTCGCGGGTGTCGATCGACGCCGCCTCAATGGTGGCCGAAATGGAGCTGGGAAGATCGCCTACAGCCGGCAGCTCCACTTGACCGGTAAACGCCGTAAATCGGCCTCGCACCTTGGCGATCATGAGGTGGCGGACGATAAACTCGACCGTACTGTGGGCGGGATCGACGGTGTACGTCGTCTGTTCTTGCAGCTGAGGATTCACGGGAGCTCCTTTCGGCGGTTGCCATTTGGCAACGCCTGTCGTATATTAGTCTTGTGTTGGCTATGGTACAATCGTTGTTAATGCTGAGTCAACCGACAAAATGACCGAAATGTTGCTTAACCGACGAGAACACCCAAAATGACGACCGCCACCCTCGAACGGCCCCGCATCGACCCCCGCGTGACACGAACGCGAAAGCTCTTGCGCGAGGCGCTTGCGTCCCTGCTGGCCGATAAGAACTTCGAATCGATCAGCGTGCAAGATATCGCTGCCGAGGCGACGGTGAACCGCGCGACGTTCTACGCGCACTTTACCGATAAGTTCGACCTTCTCGATTCGATGATCCGTGACGACGTCGCCAAGCATCTCGTGCAGGGCGATCCGTTACGCGCTCTGGATGCTCGCGCGCTTCTGCTCGGCGTTGGCAAGAACGTGTTCACGTTCGTCGGCACGCATCGCCGTTGCAAGATCGACCGCGAGTTCGAACCGCAGATGCAGCGTAGCCTCGAAGCGCAATTAAGGGACTTCTTATCGACGCGATTCCCACACTGCGCGTCGATGGTGATCGCCTCCGCGTTGGTCGGGGCCGCTATGGACTGGCGGTACCAATCACCGAACGAGCCCTGCGAACCGATCGTCGGGAACATGGTCAACATCCTCGTCGATGGCGTCGCGGAGCGAATGCTCGTAGGCACACATTGAAATTTGCAACCAATCGAGCTCGCGAGGAGTTATACGGTAGTTATGATAGATAGTCCATCGCCTGTCGCAACGATCGCCATAGATGGCGTGAAGGGGGCGGACAGCGCAGAATCCTTCGAGCCTATCTACGGCGGATACTCAAACGCGCGAAGTGAAGTCGTGTTGTTCGCAAAAGACCAAGCCTACGGAGTGAATTTCAAGAATCACGTCTTACGGCAACGCCCGCCTCTCAACCCAGGCGCGAAAGCCCGCTACGATGCTGTCGAAGCTGGGGAAGAATTTTCGTATTGTAACAAGACGTTCAGGCGTCTGAGCCTCGAGCAAATCGATGAAATTTGCAAAGAGTCCAAGTTTCGATTCGGCCCCAGATCGTAACCAGGCGCTAGAACGGCTTCGTAAAGAAAATGCATGCAGAAGCCGAGCGACTTATCCGAGCGCTTAACCTGAAACCCCATCCGGAGGGTGGATATTACGGCGAAGTATATCGGAGCGGCATTCGAGTCGCGACATCCGAGGCTGCCCGAGATGCCGTCACTTCTATCTACTATCTGCTCGCGGACGATATGTACTCGGCATTCCATCGTCTAAAATCCGACGAGATTTGGCACCACTATTGCGGCTCGCCCGTCTCGATCGAGGTCATTCAAACTGACGGGAGTCATCGCGAGGTCGTCATCGGGATGAACGACCGCTGGCAAGCAGCGATTACGGCCGGCGTGTGGTTTGCCGCAAAGCTTCGCGACTCCGACAGCTTTGCTCTCGTGGGCGCCGACGTCGCGCCCGGCTTTGACTTTGTGGATTTCGAGATGGGCGAGCGAGAGGCGCTGATCGCTGACTTTCCGCAACATAGGCGTCTAATAGAACGCTTTACCCGGTCTTGATATTCGTCTGGTTCTGAGACGTGTCGAACACGACTTGATCCCACCGCCAGAATGTCTCGAAACTCGTCTGGGCAACGTCTCGATCGAATTCCGTACCGCAAATTTCGGCAATCGTGCGTTTTCCGTCGATGCCGGCTAACAGCCGCTCTTGAACCGCATCGATCGGCAGATACAGATCCGTAAACGTATGATTGCGATTGATGAGAACGGCGGCGGCGCCGTCGGGTAGCCGCTCGCGCAACTCGATGGTGTCGGGCAGCCGGATGGGCGTATAGCCGAGCCATGCATCGCCTTTGAAATCGACAGATTCGCTACGCGCCGCGTTGCCGTTATGGCATGCCACCACCGTATGTCTGACCATCGTTCCGCGAAACAGTTCGATCGCGGCATACTGCTCGTGCGGCTGCAGTGCGGCAAGTTTACGCTGGTGCGGCGTCGATGCGAGCGCGCCACACCACGGAAGATAGGGCGCCTGGCGCAGCCAGCGGCCAAAGGCAAGACCAGCCCGATCCAGGAGATCCATGAGCTCCGGAACGTCGTACGCGCGGTCCTGCGGGTGGAGAAGCGCATCGGCAAGTCCAGCTTTGTCCGCAAAGTCGGGCGACTACCGCAGCAGCGCTGCAATCGGGTGGTCCGGCGGCAACGCTTTGAGGCTCGCCGCGAGCTCGGCGACGTCCCGTTCGCTCGAACCTACACCGATACGCCGGCAATAGTCTTGGAGCATATACACGCCCGAACGTCCGTACGGCGCGTACACCATGAGGTTGAGCGCGCCATTCTGCGCGAGTACCGAGCGTAAGGCGAGCAGCCCGCCGTCGGGATCGGCGAGATGATGCAGCACTCCGGTGCAGACGACGTAATCGAACTCGCGCTCCAATTCGGCAACACGATCGATCGGGAGTTGCCGCAACTCGAGGTTGTCGAGCCCGTACGTCCGCTTGAGGCCTTGCGTGAAGGCGAGACTTTGGGCGCTGACGTCGATGCCGGTCACCCGTGCGTCCGGCCAACGTAGCGCATAGTGGGCGGCTTGCGTCGTGCCGCAGCCTGCCACCAAGATGCTGCGGTCTTCGCGATATGGTTGGCCCGGCCAAAAAAGATGGGACTCCGCACGACGACGGTGCGAGTCCCATAAGAGTCGGTAGGCTGCGAGGTCGTCCCTGGGCGGCGGATAGGGATAGCGTTCGTAGAAGTCGCTGACCCGCTCCGCCACCGTTTCGTGCATTCGGTCTCAGTTTAGCCGTGCGGCGCTCTGACCTGCTCCATGACCGCGTCCAGGTTGAACGACGCCGGTTTCTGGCGCGGCGGGAACTTGACGAAGTCCTCGATCTGCTGCGCCACCACCGCCTGCATCACGTACAGCTGCGAACGTGATCGACCATCCAGTCGCAGTAGGTGTTCGAGTTGAACTCGGCCCGCTCGAACGGATCGCGGCGCAGGTTGAAGATCTGCGGCAGCCGCAGCTTCACGAACGGCTCGGCCCATAGCTCCATCGTGTTCGCGCGCTGCACGCGCCAGGACGAACTTCCAGTCGCCGACCCGGACCGCCATGACCTCGCCGTCGTCGCTGATGTAGAAGATGGCGTTCTCGGGACTCTCCTTCACCTCGCCGGTCAGGTACGGCACATGTTGAAGCCGTCGATATGCACCTTGAAGTCTTGCCGCCGACCGTGCGCCGGTGAGCAGCTTTCGTGTGACGTCCGGGTCGCCGGCGATGGCCAGCAGCGTCGGCAACATGTCGATGTGCGAGACGATGCCGTTCAGGACCGAGCCCGGCTTGATCTTGCCCGGCCAGCGGATGAAGGCCGGCACGCGCCAGCCGCCTTCCCAGTTGGTGTCCTTCTGGCTGCGGAACGGCGTGTTGGCGCCGTCCGGCCAGGTGTCGTTCTCGGGGCCGTTGTCGGTCGAGTACATGACGATGGTGTTGTCGGCGATGCCCAGCTCGTCGAGCTTGTCGAGCATCTGGCCGATCTGCTCGTCGTGCACGACCATGCGGTCGCTGTAGGGGTCCTGGCCGCTCTTGCCGAGGTTCTTCTCGGCGACGTGGGTGCGGAAGTGCATCGCGGTCGAGTTGTACCAGAGGAAGAACGGCTTATCGGCCTTGGCCTGCTTCTCCATCCACTCGAGCGCGCGTTCGCGTGATCTCCTCGTCGATGGTCTCCATGCGCTTCTTGGTCAGCGGGCCGGTGTCCTTGATCGTCTGCCCGCCCTTGCCGTCGGCACGAGCTGCAGTGCAGCACGCCGCGCGGGCCGAACTTCTTCTTGAACTCCGGGATCCTTGGGATAGTCCGGCAGTTCCGGCTCTTCCTCGGCGTTCAGGTGATAGAGGTTGCCGAAGAACTCGTCGAAGCCGTGCACGGTCGGCAGGTATTCGTCGCGATCGCCCAGGTGGTTCTTGCCGAACTGGCCGGTGGCGTAGCCCAGCGGCTTCAGCAGCTCGGCGATGGTCGGATCTTCCGTCTGCAGGCCGACCGTGGCGCCCGGCATGCCGACCTTGGTCAGGCCGGTGCGGATCGGGTTCTGGCCGGTGATGAAGCCGGCGCGGCCGGCGGTGCAGCTCTGCTGGGCGTAGTAGTCGGTGAACAGTCACGCCTTCGTTCGCGACGCGGTCGATGTTCGGCGTGCGGTAGCCCATCATGCCGCGGCTGAAGTGGCTGATGTTCCACATGCCGATGTCGTCGCCCCAGAGGATGAGGATGTTCGGCTTCTTGCCAGGCATATTCTCAAGGCCTTTCTTCAACGTCGCGAAAATTAGCGTCGAAACCCTCGCAGTTTCGATCATAACAAACTATATCGCGCCTGCCTGGGGTATCTCTATCCCAAAAGCGCACCCCTGCAGTAAAAACGATGCGGCCGCGAAATTCGACCACTCGCCGCGCTCGCCCAACCGTCGTCTGGTACCAGGCAAGGGTAAATGAAAAGCGCTTCCATAGCGCGTTGACAGGTCTGTCGAGCGAGTAGTATAAGGAGGCATGCCGCCAGTACGAATTGTCTGCGCGCTGTTGATATTCGCGCTCAGCGCCTGTAACTCGGCCTCTCCGAGGGCAGCCCTGCCCGTGGTCGAGGGCAACGCCCGCGCCACCGGTGCGTTGATCACGGTCGATCCCTCGCAACGCGGAGCCGTCGTTTCAACCCTCGTGCTCGGGGCGAATATGGGAACCTGGTTCGACCTCACGCAACCCAACATGGCTTCGGCATTTCGCACCACGGGCATGACCGCGACCCGCTGGCCGGGCGGTTCTGAGTCGGACGAGTATCATTGGCAAACGAATTCGCTCGGAAAGCATCCGTGCAACGAGAGCGGTTACATCAATGAGAATACGACGTTCGATAGCTTTCTGCACGACATCGTCGAGCCGGCAAAGCTCGACATTGCCATCACCGTCAATTACGGTTCGAATCCGGCGTGTAACGGTGGCGCGGATCCAAGCGAAGCTGCAGCCTGGGTGAAATACGCCAACAACGATAAAAAACTGGGCATCAAGTGGTGGACCGTCGGCAACGAAGAGTTCGGCTCGTGGGAAACCGACCTGCATAGCCATCCCCACGATCCATCGCAGTACGCGCAGATTGTCGCCGACGATTATTATCAGCAGATGAAGAAGGCGTCGTCGTCGCCGATCAACGTTTGCGTCAACGTCGATCCCGACACACATGGTTGGGATTCCACAGTCCTGGCAAAAGCGAAATACGACTGCGTCGAATTGCATTTTTATCCCGAGGGTACGAAGTCGAACGACCGGCTCTTGGTCGATCAAGCTCCCGCCACATTCGATGGGTATATGCAAACGCTCAAAAAAGAGCTGAAGACCGCAGGCCATGCGTCCACGCCGATCTACGTCGGCGAGCTCGGCTCGACGTACGGCACGCCCGGCAAGCAGACGATGTCGATTACACAGGCGCTATTTGCGGGACAGTTGATCGGCCAAATGCTGCAGAACGGGGCGGCGCGCGCAACCTGGTGGCTTGGTTACGGAAACTGCCTCGCAAAGAATGCGGGCGGCGACTTTAATTCGTCGGTATATGGCTGGCAAGATTTCGGCGGCTACATGATCTTTTCCGACGGCACGGTCTACGACGGTTGTTCGAAGACCGACGTTCCGCGCGGGACGGTACTGCCGACCGGCAGCGCGTTTGAAGTCGCGTCCAATTTTGTCCGCGACGGGGAACACATGCTCGGCCTGTCGGTCAAATCCGCTCCAAACGTACGCGCTTTCGCATCTACCTACGACGGCGGCTATGCGCTGCTGTTGTTCAACCTCGATAAAGATACGTCGATCAACGTGCCGGTCACGATTTCCGGCGTGAACGGTGGTTCGGGTGGAACCACCGTGGTCTACGATAAGGCGCTGTACGACGCGTCGAAAAGCAACGTCTGGAAGGCCCCAGCGACCGCGTCGCTGCCTGCGTGGAAAGGGAGCTTTACCGTCACGTTGCCCGCGTGGAGCATGATGGCGGTCCGCACCAAATAGGTGACGGCTATTTCGGCAGCGTCTCAACGAAGCTGTCGATGTCGCGAAGCACTTCGTCCTTGTTCGAGATGTAGACGAAATGGTTGGCGTTGGGTATGACGATCACTTTTGCGTTCGGCTGACCTTTTCGAAACGCTTCGATCTGCTTCGTCGTATAGGCGTTTTCTTCCGCGAGGGCTTCGGCAGATTGACCTGCTCCAGGCTGTTCGGTATGGGGGTTTGCGAAGATCGCGAGAATTGGCAGATCGATTGCCGTCGTGAAGTTGCCAGGGTTGTCGTCGATCGTAACGTCGATCGGCGGTTCGGTCGGTAACCCGGCCACCGGTATTGGCGGTGTTGGCGTAGGAACGCCTCCGTTATATGCCTCGTAGTACGCGGCGTCGATGTAAATGAGCGCCGAGGCCTTTTGCGGTGCGTAGGTCCCGATGTAACTAAGCTCCTCGCCGCCGAGCGAATGAGCGGCGATGATCGGCTTATCGATGTGCAGGGTATCGAGGACGGCGAGAACGTCCTTGCCGAGCCGCTCGGCGCTGTAATTGTCCGCAGTGGGTTGCGGATTACTTGAATTGCCATAACCACGACGCGTAATCGAATACACGTGATATTTCGCGACGAGGGCCGGGATGATCGCTCGCCAACCGCGGGCAGTAACTCCCTGGCCGGCCAGCAGCACCATAGGCCTGCCGGTACCGCCCCAATCGAGCACCTCGTCTTTGACGCCGTCCGCAACCTCAACGTAGAGGTCGCGCTTTGGCTGCAACATGTGCAACGTTACGGGTGGCGTTCTATGATAGGCAATCGGCACGTTTATCACGCCGGGTACTCCCCACGTACCGCTGAGCGATTTTCCGTCGCTGGATAGCGTCGCCGTAAAGGTGCGGTGATAGTTAAGCCATGGATCGCTATTCATGGCGAACGTCATCGTGACAGTGACCCGCGGACTTTGACATCTCGCGTCGCGATCGGAACTTCGCTCTCCGTGGCGCTGTAAATCTTGACGTCGTAGATGTCGCCGGTTTTCGTGATCCGCATAACTCGAGGAAGCTTTCCGATGCCGGGCACGGTCATCGTTCCTTGCCACGTGCCGCTAAGATTAGACGACGGCGCAGACGCGGCAAGAAGAACGATGGCCAGCAACGCAGTGAAGTAACGCATTTAAAACGATCTCCTAGGCGATCTTTTTGTTAAGGATTGCTCTCCGCTACCCGCGAGTATTCGAGGGAGAACAGCGGCTTGTAGGCGGCAGTACTTCCGCCCTTACGCGCAGCGAGCGTCCAGCGATACTCGTTCTCGGATACCTTTGCCACGGTCGCCTGAAAGTCGACCGGCCCGGAGGCACCCATCGACGCTCCGTCCTCGGTAAACGTTATGGTCATGCCCTGAGGTGAAGCCGCCACCGGGCCCTGCGTGATCGCGTTGTCGCGGTCCATGTACCACACGCTAAGGTGCTTCGCGTTTGGATCGAAGAAGAAATTGCCGGCGTAATTCCCGGATGGCTTTCCATCCTTGTTGAGGAATTGGGTCGTAAATTGGATAAAATTACCGCTTGCTGCCATACGGTATTGAGTCGAAATCTGCAACACATCGGGTGGCATATTCACGCCCTGCGCAACCCACGTGCCGCCGACGAGCCACTGCAGCGGCGCGATCGGCAAGGTGTCGGCGCGCGCGGCGCGTGCGTTCGTTGCGAGCGCACAAACCATGAACGCTGCCGTGAGCATTTTTCTAACGATCATCGGTGACTCCAGTCTCTATGCTGTAAAGCCAGGAAGTGTTAACCAAATTGTGGCGCCGCCGCGCTGGTTGACGAACGCTCCAATGTGTCCATGATGCGCTTCCACCAGCTTTTTGGCAATCGCAAGGCCTAGGCCGGACCCGCCGGTCGCTCGCGAGCGGGAATCGTCGATACGATAAAAGCGCTCGAAGATCGATTCTGCTTCGGACGGTGGAAAACCAGGACCGGAGTCCTCGATTTCAATCCGCACATCGTCTCGTTCGACTTTCGCACGAACGATGACGCGCGTTTCTTGTGGAGCGTAACGAAATGCATTCGACAGAATGTTTTGTACGATCTGACGAAAGCGGGCGGGATCGCAACGCACTTGGGGCAGGTTCGGGTCTAAATCGAGATCGACTCGCGGACCGCCTGCGGACGCTAACAATTCATCGCGCACGTCGATCGCAACGACGTGCAAGCTTAGCGCACCGGCATCGGCCATACTGATTTCGTGCAGGTCGGTGATGAGGCGCTGCAACAGGAGCGCATCGTCGTGGAGTGCGCGCAGTTCCTCGGGAGAGGCGGCAACGATTCCGTCTTGCAGCGATTCGATCGAGCCTCGGATATTCGCTGAGCGGCGTTCGTAGCTCGTGCGCGATATCTGCAATCAGCGCCTTGCGGCGCGCTTCGGAATTCTCGAGTCGTGCGACGAGATCGTTAAACGATCGAGCAAGGTCGCCGATTTCGTCGTTCCGATCGATATCCACGCGCTCGGAGAGCGAACCGCGCTCGACCGATCGCACGGCCGAGGTGAGTGCGGCGATTGGCGCCAGGACGAGGCGGTTTGTGAGGAGCAAGGCCAACGTCAGCGTGACGGCTGCAATGACGACAAGTGCTATGAGAAAGCGGCGATTGAATGTCTCGACTTCTTCCGGAAGACGCGGCAGCATATCGGGTGCGGAATCTTTGGCGCGCTCGTTCCTCGCTGGACGATCAGCACGCTCTCGCGCATCGTCGAAATACGCGTTGTTACGCCGCCGATCACTGCGAAGGCCGCGAGCAAAAGAACGACCACGACGGCTAGTGCCGTGACTCGAAGACTCAACGGTGATCGTCCGCTAACTCTAAACGATACCCGCGGCCAAATGAGGTCGCAATCAGCGGCACACGCTCGCCGGCCGCGACGAGCTTTCGACGAAGATTTGCCACGTGTGTGTCAACGGTGCGTTCGGTCCCGTCGTAATCCCATCCAAATACCCGCTCGAGAAGGCGGCTTCGGCTCCACGGTATCCCGGGGCTCGTTGCCAGCGCCTCGAGAAGCCGGTATTCCGTCGCCGTAAGCGGGAGTTGGGATCCGTCGATGCGGGCTTCGGCCGCGATAGGGTCGAGTTCGAGGGAGCCAAGGCGCACCCGCGTCGGCAAGGGCTCCTGGCCATTGAAACTGCGTCGCATTACCGCTTGAACCCGCGCCACCAATTCACGCGGACTGAACGGCTTCGTCACATAGTCGTCGGCGCCACCACGTAACCCGCGCAAACGATCGCTTTCGCCGACGCGAGCCGTCAACATAATAACCGGCGTATCCCCGGAATCGCGAATCTCTCGACACACCTCGAACCCGTCGGTCTCGGGCAACATAATGTCGAGAATCACTAAGTCCGGGTTGGTAGCGAAATAGGCGGCGATTCCAGAGCGTCCGTCGCCCGCTGACGTCACGTCGAAGCCGCTACCGCGCAGGTACCGTTCCACGATCGCTGCCGTTCGGCGATCGTCTTCTACAAGTAAAATTCGCTTAGTAAGGCGCATTTTGTACAACGCGCTTCTGTCACCGTCGTCCACTTCCTCGGGTCGTTCTTGACAAGTTCTTGACGACTCGGCCCCAGTATGAATGGGTGAAGCGTTCTTTTTTCAGCCTGTTGCTCGTCGTGCTCGTTGGCTCCGGCCAAGCACCGGCCGTCGCCGATAGTTCGGCCGCAGCTCTGTACGCCGCCGGCAACTTCGACGCTGCGGCGCAGGCGTATACGAAGATACTTGCTGCGGATTCGTCCGACGCAGCCGCAAAGCTCAACCTGGGTGCGATTCGGTTGTATCAAAACGACCTCGCGGCCGCCGAACCGATACTTCGCGACGTCGTAGCCGCAGACGCGACGAACGTTCGGGCAACGAGCCTTCTGCGCGAACTCGAACGTCGTAAAGCGGAACGATTGCGACGAACGACGATCGATGGCCCGGAAGCGATCGTTCCTTTCGTGACGTCAGATCCGCTTCCGGTCGTACAAGGCTCGATCGACGGTAAACAGGGAACGTTCTTGATCGACACGGGCGGAACGGTTAACCTCGAGCCCGAGTTCGTCGCGGGCCTCGGCTTGACGATGACGGACTCCGGCGTCGGTACGTTCGCCGGTGGCAAGCATGCGCCGGTGCAGGGCACGATGCTACACTCCGTCGGCCTTGGCGGCGCCACGGCCTACGACGTACCGGCGCACGTGTTACCGACGCATGCGTCGGAGTTGTTCGACGGCAGGCACATCGACGGCATCGTAGGCACGACACTTTTCGAACGATACCTCGCGACCATCGACTATCCAAATCAGCGGCTTATCTTACGCGAGCGGTCCGCTGTTAATTCCGCACGCTTTCAAGCAGAAGAGCGGCAAGCGGGGGCGGCGATCGTGCCGTTCTGGCTTGCGGGAGACCATCTCGTCCTTGCGAACGCGCAAGTGAACGACGCCGCCCCAGGCCTCTTCGTCTTTGACTCGGGTCTCGCCGGCGGCGGTATTAGCCCGTCGAGCGAGCTCGTAACGGCGGCGCATCTGCAACTCGATCGCGCGCAAGCCGGTACCGGAATCGGCGGAGGCGGACCCGTCGAAGCGATACCACTTGTGGTTGCGAAAATCGCGGTCGGTAGTGGCGTTGCGACGAACGTTCGCGGGATATACACGCCCGACAACGGCCCCGGATTTCCGTTCATGGTCTGGGGCAGCATATCGGACGTATTTCTCCGTCACTTTGCGTACACCGTCAACTTCGACGCCATGCGCATTGTGCTCGCGCCTCGCGTGCGTACTTCCGGCGCGAAGCCCTTCCTGAGTTCGAAACGAAAGCGAGCGCGATGTGGCGGCACATCACGCCGAATATAATCGGGGGGAAAAACAGGACTGCGCGACGAGTTACGCCGCGTAGTCCCGAGTAAACGCTATCTTGCCGCGACTTTCGACACGCGCGGGCTCACCTTGCGATGCCGGCTACGCGCCGTAAACGAACGGCGATGCACCTGCGGCGCGACCGCTGACGCTCGAGCGGATGCCGGCTCCATAAAACCGTGCTCGCTGCGCTTGAGCGGCGCGCCGATCGCACCTTCGATACGCGCAAACGTGCGCGCCTCGTCGCGTGAAACGAACGTAATCGCGTCGCCGGTCTTTTGAGCGCGGGCCGTGCGCCCGATGCGATGGATGTAATCGGCCGGTTCGTTAGGCACGTCGTAGTTGATGACGTGTCCGAGATCGGCGATATCGATGCCTCGCGAGGCGACGTCGGTCGCGACGAGGATCCGGTAGCGTCCTTTTTTAAACGCCTCTAGAGCCCGCGTGCGCTGCGCCTGCGAACGATCGCCGTGAATGCGTTCCGTGTCGATGTTATGTCGCATCAAAGCACCGGCCACGCGCTCGGCGCGCGACTTCGTCCGCGTAAAAACGATTGCATTGAAGATGCGGCCGTCTTTGAGCAGATCCACCAGGAGGTCGGTTTTCTTTTCCGTTTCCACTTCGTACACCCATTGGGTCACGGTGGCTACGGGAGAGGCCGGTGCAAGATTAATGCGCGCCGGGTCTTTGAGAAATTCGCGCGCGAGTTGAGCCACCGCACCGTCGAGCGTTGCCGAGAAGCAGAGCGTCTGGCGCTGGGCGGGGAGCTTCGCGACGATGCGCTTCACCGGCGGCAAGAATCCCATGTCGAGCATGCGGTCTGCTTCGTCGAGCACGAACATCTCGATCGAGTCGAGACGAACTTCGCCCTGCTGCATCAAATCCATCAGGCGTCCCGGCGTCGCGACGATGATGTCGGTGCCGCGGCGCATGGCTTTGATCTGCGGCCGCATGCCCACGCCGCCGTAAATCGGAGTAATTTGCAACTTGGTGTGTTTTGCCAACCGCCCAAGATGCTGCGTGATTTGCTGTGCGAGCTCGCGCGTCGGCGTCAATATCAGCGCCGCAGCCTGACCGGAAGGGCGCCGTTCGAGCAGTTTTTGGATCATCGGAATGCCGAACGCCGCGGTCTTGCCGCTGCCCGTCGGAGCGCTCGCGAAGATGTCGCGACCGGCCAGAGCAACGGGAATAGCCGCCTTCTGTATGGGCGTGGCCTCGGTGTATTTGAAGTCTTCAATGCCGCGAAAAAGCGCAGCATTCAGCTGGAGTTCTGTGAAAATTGAGATGGTTGCCTATCTTTCGGTGGGCGCAACTTATCGACCACTCGAAAAATCGCGCATTAGGGCGAGCGGAAGTATCTCACAACTCGTCCCTGGTGAAAACCTCAAAACCAGCAAGAATGAGAAAGGGTTGCGCTTAGGCGGGCGATTTGTGCCTAGAGACTTTTCTCGGATTGACGGCGCCGGTAATCTCGCGTTTAGCGCGCTCGGGCGTGCGCAGTTTTCGTGGCGCGCGAAAAAAAGTGGGAGCGTCCAGCCGCTCGCACATCGCCTCGAATTCGGTCGTAGGGCCGAGCCACTCCAGTTCGTCGACGTCCGCAAAGAGTTCCGCATCGGTTCGAAGGACCGCCAGCTCTTTGAACGACAGCGCCAGAGCCTGACGGTCGCCCAACTCTTGTGGTGGAAACTGCTCGATCGCGCCGTAGCGATTGAGCAGCGCGGCCGCGCCCTTCGCCCCGATGCCGGCGATGCCGGGATACCCATCGGCCGAATCGCCGACGAGCGCCAGATAGTCGGGTATCAGCTGGGGATCGACGCCGAACTTTGCTCGGACGCCGCCGGCATCGCGAATGACTTTGCTCTTTCGATCGACCTGCACGACGCGATCGTCGCGCACGCATTGCGCCAGATCCTTATCCGGAGTCCAGATGCAGACTTTCTCTACTCGAGGATCGCGCTCGGCGAACGCGGCGGCGGAGGCCAGCGCGTCGTCTGCCTCAAGTTCGACCATCGCCCAAACCGTAACACCCATTGCTCGCAGCGCTTCTTCGAGCGGTTCGAACTGCGAACGCAGCGCTGGGTCGATCCCCGCTCCCGTTTTGTAACCGCTCCAGAGTTTGTTGCGAAAGGACTCGATAACGTGATCGGTGGCGACGCCGATATGCGTTGCACCCTCGTCGACCATTTGCAGCACGGTGTTGAGCACTCCGGTTACCGCGCCAAATCGTTTATCCTTGCCGTCGTTGAAACGGCGTAATCCGTAAAAATGGCGAAACAGTTCGTACGTTCCGTCGACCACATGAACGATCACGCCGCACCGTTCGGCATAAGAGGGCTAATCCCGCGACAGGTTCGCAGGCCGGGCACGATAAAGTGCGGTCAAATCGATGAAGCACGCATTCCTCGCCGTACTCTCCGTGTTGTCGCTCTCGAGCGTGTCGACGCCGGCCGCCCGTGCCGCCGAGGTCGCGCCGGCATCGACGGTTCGCGCGTTCTACCATTCGTATTTTACCCAGAACGTCCGTGCCGGTGAGCGACTTGCGAACGTCCGCGGCCTCTTCGAACCGGTGCTCTACAACGCGCTGAACCATTCGAGCACGAATACGTTCTCCGCGAACACCTGCCCGGGATATATCGACGTCAGCCGGTGCCTGTACGTGACCTTCGATCCGTTCTCGTACGCCCGGGCGACCCCGGCATCATATTCGATCGAAGGCGAGCAACTGTCCGGCGATCGTGCTTTCGTGCCGGTAACGCTGCGGCTATCCGGCCAACTAAAACCGGCGTCGCACATCACCTTCGTTCTCACCCGTTCGGGAGGTCGATATACGATCTCCAATCTGCTGTATCCAAACCCACGATACTTCTACTTCGGACCGATCGTTAGTCTGCGCAGCTTACTCATGCTGACCGGCGCGATGCCGCTCGATGCTTCGCTACAGCGCAACACCTCCAGTCCGCTCGGTGTCGTACGAGCGTTCTACGATGTGTACGTCGCGAGTGACGGGCACATCGAGAAGAACATGCTCGAAACGAAGGCGTTACTCGAAACCTCGCTCTTCGAAAACATCGCCAGCTCGTACGAAACCGGCGGAGATTTTAGCGTCAGCACCTGTTCGGCTTGCAGCAACACGATGGCGTTCGACCCCTTTGCGAATTCGCCGGTGCCGGCTTCGTCGTACGTGGCGGGTGCGCCTCGGCGAGAGGGGAACACAACGCTCGTGCCCGTCGTACTACGGTTTTCCGGCAAACGCCCGGCGACTGTGCGTCACGTTACGGTCGTCGTCTACCAACGTGGAGCCTCGTACGCAATCGGCGATCTTCGCTACGACGAACCCACGTACTACTACACTGGTGCGCTCGACGACCTACGAGGGTTCCTATCCAAGTGGAAATGTTAGTCGATGCGTACGCTTAAGGCGTAACTCGAGAACGACTCGTCGCCACCTTCTACGGTGATGTCGTACCGGCGCGATTGCGGTAACGTGACGTGAAGCGTTCCCGTGCTCGCGGTTCCCAATGTCGTTCCATCGCTCCGTATCGAAAACGATCCGAAGTGCGGATCGCGCTTCACGAGGGTGACCGTGAGCGTCTGGCCGGCGCGAGCAGAAAAGGTCCACTCGTCTTCAAACCCCAGCGTTAGCTTATCCCCGCGGATCACCGTCGAGGATGCTCCGGGAGCGAAGGTGATGGCGCGAGTAGCCGGCTTCGACACATTGTTGGGGAGATAGACCATGTCCGTGGCCGTGACGCGATACGTTTTTCCCCTCCAACGATACGACGTTCGAAAAACGACCGCTGCGCTATCGTGCGAGGTTATAACGGCAGTTCCATCTGGCCGCACCTTCCAATCGATCGCGTAATCCGAAAGAACGGATTTGTACGCGTTTCCGTTTTGCTCGAATACGGCGATTTTGCAGTTCGCGTTTCCACAAACGCAACTGCCTCCGCCGCTAACGACCACCATGTGCGGGCCGTCCGTTAAATTGACGCGGGAGAGATCGAAGTTTGCACTCGCATAGGCAGCGCTGGATGCTGCATGCGCGCTCTGGGCGCACGGGGCGATGTCCGGGTCGCGGACGAGCGCGTCGGCGAGGGCGGGCGGGAACGCCCTCGAGGCTCCGCCGTCGTTCGCTCCCAGGGTCGTCAGGGCCAGCGACGCCAGGAGCATCGATCGAAACCCGAACGAGCGCCGCATTCTCGACTAGGTTCCGCTCACTCGTTTCCATTCGGCGATTTCGTCCTGCGTCGGTACGTGCTTTCCGTGCAGCGCGTCTTCGAAGTGGCGATACGCATCTTGGCTCAACCGTTCTTTGAGAACCGCCTGGTCTCTCTTGGAGAACTCGGCTAGCAACTGTTTTTCCGTTTCCGGCTGGTGATGCGGGGACGGGCGATCCGGTTCAATCATGCGCTGGTCTTTCTAGCCCCGTCCGGTTTCTTCTGCCTTCTAGCGGTTGCGGTCCAGCGGTCGAGCGAGGCGTTGACCCCGTTCGCGCGAAACACGCCGGATGAAACTTGCTACCCTTGCGGCATCATGCATCCTAGCGTTCGCGGCCGGTCCGGTTTCGGCGGCCACCCTGCAGACGTGGAACGTCGATCCGGTTCATTCCACGGCGCAATTTACTGCGAAGCATTTCGGGATCGTCCCGGTGCTCGGTACGATTCCGATCCGCAGCGCGTCGGTAAAGCTATCCGGCGATGGCCAAATCCCGGTCGCGGTGTCCGCGGTCCTCGATGTCTCGAAGCTCGATACGCATAACGACGATCGGGATAGCGACCTGCGTTCGGCGCACTTTTTTAACGTCGCCGCCAATCCGGAACTGCGTTTTCAGAGCACCAAGGTTGAAGGGACGAACCCCAAGCAGTTTACCATCAGCGGTGACTTGACCATGAATGGTCAGACGCACCCAGTGGTTCTCAACGCGCAAGTTCTGGCTTCGGGCAAATCCCCGCGCGGAAAGTCGATCATCGCGTATTCTGCGACGGCCGAGATCGATCGAACGAAGTGGGGCATGGACTACGGACCGATGTTCGTGGGGAACACCGTCGAACATTTCGCTCAATATCGAAGCTGACGGCCCGTAGCGTCGCGGGACATTTTATCCTAGTGGTTTGAGAACGAGAACGGCCATATCGTCTTTGGCCGTTCCACCGTCGTACTCCAAGGCGGTCTCGACGATTCGACGCGCGAGTTCTGACGATGAGGTTGTTTCGCCGGCTCCGGCGACGATCGCGCGAACGGCATCCTCTCCGAACATGTTACGATTCCGGCGCGCCTCGGTTACTCCGTCGGTGTACAAAACGATCGTCTCGCCGATTCCGAGGTGGATATTCATCGACGTTGAGAAAAACGGCATTGCGGAGCCAATGATGCCTCCCGGAACGTCGAGCGAAACGACGTCGCCATTCGTCCGTCGCATCACTGCCGGAGAGTGACCGCCGTTTGCCAGCGTGATATTGCAGCCGTCGGCGGTCGTCCGCAAGTTTCCGACGATCGCCGTTAAGAACCGCTCCGACGACGGCGCGCGTGCGCGCAGCGTTTCGTGTAACCATTGCAATACTTGGGCCGGAGCGCTGGTTCGCATCGCACTCGCGCCGATCGTGTAGCGAGCAAACATGGCGATTCGAGCTGCTTCGACCCCTTTGCCGCAAACGTCGCCGATGACGAACGTCCAGATTCCGTTGCCCGATTGAAAGAGATCGTAAAAATCGCCGCCCAACTCGAGGCCATGTCCGGCCGGATGAAAATACGCTCCGACGTCGAGGCCTTCGACGGTGGTAAGCAACGGAGGCAAGAGGCTGGCTTGCAATGTGTGCGCGAGAATCTCGGCGCGTAAACGGGCTTCGTGTTCTTCGCGAACTGCGGCCCGGAGCGCGATTTCGCGAGATGCCGATGCCGCCAGCGTGCGCAGAACGTGCAGATCTTTTTGACTCCAAACCTTCGGGATGGTATCGACCGCACAGAACGAGCCGAGCACTTCGCCGCTCAGCCCTCGCAGCGGAACGCCGGCCCAGGCTCGCACGCCCATCGATTGCACCGACGGATTGGTACGAGTGCGTTCGTCGAGCGCCGCATCGGAAACGACGATCTCGTCGTCGGACCGAACCACGTATTGGCAGAACGACTCCTCCACCCGGTTCTCGTTGGGCCCGTCTTTCGGAATGCCGAACGAGCTTTTCCAAAACGAACGAGTGGTATCCACGATCGTTGCAAAAGCGAACGGAACGCCGATGATCTCCGCGGCGAGCCGCGTTAGGTCGTCGAAGGTGGACTCCCGTTCCGAGTCGAGCAAGCTCGACGCGAATACCGCCCGCAGACGAGTGGGGTCGAGTATCGGGTCGCGATGAGCCGCAGACATTGAGAGCCGCTTCTGTACGCGGGTGGTTACGCCCCTCGGTTTCGCCGGGCGGCGGCCGTGACGCTCAAGAACGTCGCGGCCAACGCAATGCAGATGGACGTTAGTGCAACCGGGGCGGTCGCGATCGACCCCGAAAAATCGAGCGCCGGCAATCCGTTAATCGGTCCGAGATACCAAACGATGAGGTAGACCGCCTCGAACAGTCGAGAAGCGCCCGTTAGCGTGCCGAACGCCAGCGCGGCGCCGGCGGTAGCGGCAACCACCGCGATGCATGCGAGCGCTTCGATCGGATGACCCGCGGCGGCGAGGCGAACGATATATCCAATGCAGATCGAACTTCCGAGCAGCGTCGCAGCCGACCATTGTGCGCGTAACGTTCGGCCGGCGAAGCCGCGTGTGGCCGAAAGAAAGTCGGCGACGTTCCACCGGCGCTCGCGCGCACCGAGCGCCGAGAACCGCTCCAGCGGCCAAATCAGCGCTACCGGCAAAATGAAGCGCGTCACGACCGCGATCGGTGCGAAGCACAGTGCGATCGAGAGACCCAGCGCGCCGGCCAGCCACCAGATGCTCGAACCGTTGACGAGCAGCGCGAACTCCGCGCGTAGCAGCCGGAACGGTGCGATATTCGGAACGGCGCGCGATATCGATCCTGGCACCCAGACGTCGCGATCCGGTCGCTTCGCGGCGATAGCGATCGAATAGGGCGCTGCTTCCGAGAACGATCAACAGCGCGATCGCTAGCCACGCACCGCGCTGTGCGAGCACCGGCGCCGTCCAACGAATACCGTCGAATGGGTATGTCGTCGCCAGCTTACCCTTCGGCAACGCTTCGACGCCGATCGTCGCGTCGTTCTTGCGCTTCTCGGCGGGAAACGCGGCAACGGCAGCGGTTCGCAGATTGGCCGTAACGACCGTCATGCCCAGTGGATCGAATGGAGACAGTCGAACGCCTTGCGTCGTCGTCATTGGAACGCTGAGACATGCCGACCAGACGAACACGTACAGAATGGCGCCGAGCGCGCCGCGTAAGGGTTTGATCGCATCGAAGGCGATCGCGATCGCCGAAACCATTGCCAAGGCCGGCACCGAAATGAATCCGTACGGAAGCAGGTAAGCGACGAAGTCGAAGTGCCGGTCTTCCCCACGCAGTTCTTGCATACACATCGCAGCAAGAAACGAAACGCCGGCGATCGCGCACAAGGTGGCGAGGTTGCTTGCGAATTTGCCGAAGACGAACGTTTCCCGCCGGACCGGCGAGGCACAGACTATTCCGTTGAACGTCGAGCGTACGATCGCGTTCTAACGCGCCGCGCACCAGATAGAATCCGATCAGCCCGAGGAACGCGCTGGTGAGGATCGAGATTGCTGCCGCGAGATAGGCCGAGCTGTACGCTCCGCGGTGGCCGTTCATTGCAACCGTTGCGTATCCGGCGTGAATATCCGGAACGTACAGGTATCCGGCGTACAACGCCGCCGCGATGGTCACCACGAACGCGAATCGCCGCATCCGTTCGGCAGCGTCGGCTCCGGCGATCGACAACACGGCGCTCATGCCGCCCGGCTCGCCCGAACCGTTACGAGATAGGCCTCTTCCAGGGTCGGACTCACGCCCGAGAATCCGGCCGGAGCGTCCTGTGCGTGCAGCCGTACGAGCACGCCGTCGCGCCGGCGGATCGCCGACGTCACGGAAAATTGTTCTCGCAATGCCGATAGGCGGTCGGTTGCGACCAGCGCCTCCCACACTTGACCGTTCAGTTGTGCGGCGAGGACTGAGGGCGCCTCGTCGGCGACGATTGCGCCGCCGGCGATCATTACCACACGCTCGGCGATCGTTTCGACGTCCGATACGATGTGCGTCAACAAAATAACGATGCGCTCTCCGGCGATGCCTCCAATCAGGTCGCGGAATCTGGAACGTTCTTCGGGATCGAGCCCGACGGTGGGTTCGTCGACGATCGCGATCTGCGGATCGTTCAGTAAGGCTTGCGCGATGCCGACGCGTTGCTTCATGCCCCCGGAAAAGGCGCCCAACGGACGATTTCCCGCCGAACCTAAGTTAAGCTCTTCCAGAAGTTCGGTGATGCGGCGCTCGGTGGCGTTCGCCGGCATACCCTTGAGCGTTGCGACGTAACGCAAGAATTCGCGTGCGCTCAGGTTCGGGTAGACGCCGCAATCTTGCGGCAGATAGCCGAGTTGCGAACGCAGCGCGTCGGGATTGCGTAGCACGTCAACGCCGTTCCAACGCACGCTTCCCGAGGTGGGTTTGAGCACGGTCGCGATGATGCGCATCAGCGTCGATTTCCCGGCGCCGTTTGGACCGAGAAGCCCGAGGACGCCGGGACCGATCGATAGCGAGACGCCGTCGAGCGCCTGCGCGCCGCTGCGATAACGCTTGCTAAGCGCCTCAATTTCCAGGCCGTTCATGCTGGAACTACGCGTTTCCGGCGCCGATGTTTCGAACGCGGCCCCTGCCGGCCGGTTGAAGCCTTGTCAAACGCCCCTCGACGCGCTACCGTAACTCCAAATCAGGCTGGAGGAACGACGTTGCCAGATTACGAGATCGCGATCGTCGGCGCGAGCTTTGGAGGAGTGGCTGCAGCCCTGGCGGCCGCGCGCTACGGAAAGCGCGTCGTGCTCGTTGAAGCCGGCAATAACGTGGGCGGACAGGCGACGGCTCAAGGTCTGACGCGATGGGACGAAAGCGCGCCCGTCCTGTCACCTAACACATACGGCAGCACGAAGTCGTATCAAATCCTCAAAGAAGATGTGCGCCAATGGTATCGCACCTACACGAAGGTCGGGCCGCGCGGCCACGCGCCCGATTTTAATCCCGGCTTCGCAAGCCCGGGTCATCCCTTTTCTGCGGATTGCAATGTCGTCGAAACGATTTTGCGCCAGATGCTCGACGACGCCAAAGCGCACGTTACGGTTATGTTCCAAACGGCCGTCGTTAGCGTCGCCGTCAACGGCGGGCGAATTGCATCGCTAACGTTGTCGAACGGCGACACGATTGCAGCGACGATCGTGATCGATGCCACCGACCTTGGCGAACTGTTGCCGCTGAGCGGCGTCGATTGGACGATCGGTGCCGAGGCAAAGAGCGACACGGGAGAACCGCACGCAGAGTCTTCCGCGGCGCCGGGACATATCCAGCCGATCACGGTTGCGATTGCGGTCGAACGGCGCCCCGACGGGGAGCAACACGTCATTCCTCAACCGGCAAATTACGCCCAACTCGTGGCCGATCAAGCGTTCGGCGTCTACGACGGTCGAAATGGCATGATCGGAGGTGTGTTCTCATCGGCGAAGTCCGCCAATCCCGGTTGGGAAACGCTCTTCAATTATCGTCAATATATCGACAGCGCGAACTTTACCGATTCGGGCTACGCGCACGACCGTTCCGTCATCAATGTCGGATGCAACGACTATCAGGCTGCGGTCATTCCGACCGGCGATGCTTCGCGAGATGCGGGTATCGTCGAAGCCGCGCGTGCCGTTTCGATCGCATATCTGTATTGGTTGCAGACCGAAGCGCCGCGTGACGACGGTAGCGGTACGGGATACCCGAACTTGATGGTACGTTCCGACATCTTCGGACGCGCCGACGGCACCGCGCCGCAAGCATACATCCGCGAATCGCGTCGCATCGCCAAGCCGGTCGTGCGGCTGCTCGAGCAACACGTCGCGGCAGACCCATCGTCGCAGGCCGCGCGAGCCCCGATGAATTTCGCAGATTCGTGCGGTATCTGCATGTATTCGATCGACATCCATCAAGTGTACGGTCCGGCCGGAACTCCGTGGGTCGGCGTCTCAGGCGTCAAGCCGTTCCAGATTCCGCTCGGAAGCCTCATTCCAACCGATGCGACGAACCTGATCGCTGCCTGCAAAAATATCGGCGGAACCCATCTCACTGCCGGCGCGTATCGCGTGCATCCGGGCGAATGGGCGATCGGCGAAGCTGCCGGCGTGTTGGCCGCATATTGTGTCGGTCAAGCGGTACTGCCGGCGCAATCACAGGCAAATGCGTCGCGGCTGGCTGCAGTCCAGCTGCGACTGCTCGAGCAAGGCATTCCGATTTTTTGGTGGGACGATCTGAATTATTCGACCGATCCAAAAACGTATGCGGCCGCTCATCTTCTGGGCGTCCGCGGTTTCCTGGCCGATGCGAACGCGTTGCACTTCCGGCCGTCGGCGACGATTACGAGTGCCGAACGCGCAGCCGTTGACGCAAGGGCCGGAAGGCAGCTTCCGTGGCCGTCGGCGGCCACGACGCGAGCACAAGCTGCCGTATGGCTTTGTGCCGAGCTCGGCCTTCCGTCGAGCGACGCCGTGCAGCGCTGGGACGTTTAGCGGCGTTTCTTCGCTCGAACGGAGTGCATCAAACCGAAGCGGCGTTCGCGCAATAGGATGCGCGTATACGTTTCGGCAGCGCCGGCTTGGGTGCGCAGATGCTCGGCGATGCGCACCAAATCGTCGCGATCGCGGCACGCCACGCGCAACGTGAAATCGAAGCTGCCCGTCGTTAGCATGCACTCGACGACGCCGGGAACGTCTGCCAGCGCGCGCTCGAAGTCCTCGGCGGCTCGTTCGGAGCGCAGTTTAACATCGATGAAGGCCGAGAGGCCGTAACCCAACGCCTCGGCCGACAGTTCGGTTCTAAAACCGGTAACGACGCCCAACGCTCGCAAACGGCGTACGCGGTCGGCTGTTGCGTTCGGACTCAGCGAGACCACTCGGGCCAACTCCATGAACGAAATTCGCCCGTCTCGTTCGAGCGCTTCGATGATATCTCGGTCGATCGGGTCAATCGCAGAGTTTCTCTCGGCAAAACTTGCCATAAGCGCCGATTTTCCGTGAATCTCGCGGCGTCTCCCGCAGTATGGTGGGGTGAATCTTGAAATAACCCGGAGGACCCCATAATGCTCGTCCGACTCGTTACCTCGCTCATCCTCACGATCGCACTCATCGGTGCGATGCCGTCACCGGTCGTGGTAGCGGCTTCCGCCGCCTCGCCTGCGGCCGTAGCGTTCACGGCCGCTGACCGAGCTGCCGTGCTCGACGCCGCTGCCGTTGCGCTCGGAAATTACGCGTTCCACGATCGCATCGCCCCGCTGCGCGCGGTGCTCGTGTCGAACAGAGCGTCGTACGTGCAGATCGACGATCCGGAAAAGTTTGCCGATGCCGTTACCGCGGGTCTGTACGCCGTCGCACACGACAAACACATACGGCTCGACTTCTCGTCGGATATTTTGGCGCCGAATACCAGCCAGCCGAGCAAAGCCGACATTCAGCGTGAGATGCAGATGTTCGCATCCAGAAACTACGGCGTGGCCGGCGCGTTGCGCTTGAAAGGGAACATCGGCTACTTGCATCTCGGAAACTTCGGACCGATGCCCGATTCCAAAGCGGTCATCGACGCGGCGATGGCGATGCTGCACGAGACCGATGCGCTGGTGATCGACGTGCGACACAACGGTGGCGGCGATCCCGACTCGCTGGATTACCTGATGGGATATTTCTACGCCAAGCCGGTCGAGCTGACCAGTATCGTTATGGTGCAGGGCGGCACGACGCAAACGCTCCACCAATTTTCTACTGCAACGGTTAGCGGCCACAAGTATCTCGGAAAGCCGCTCTATGTATTAACCGACGAGCGCACGTTCTCGTGCGCGGAACAGTTCGCGTACGATATGAAAACATTGCACCGCGCTACGCTGATCGGAACCACCACCGGCGGCGGCGCGAATCCGGGCGGCTTTCTCCGCCTGAGCGATCACTTCAGCATTTTCGTTCCGCTCGGTTATGCGCGCAACCCGTACACGAAAACGAATTGGGAAGGCGTCGGCGTCGTACCGGACGTTGCCACCTCGTCCGGCGATGCGCTTTTGGAGGCGTATCGTCGCGCGCTCGTCGCAGCGCCGAATACGTTCCCGCAGGTCGTGCCGGAGCGCGAAAAGGCGGGCTCCGATCCGTCGGCGGCGCTCCAGCAATCGTTGCCGGCGTTGTAGCGGCATAGCCGCAGGCCGGCGATCCGCAGGAATCACAGGATACGTACGCAATCGACCGGCCAACTCGTCTTTCGATAGGAAGCGCGGCGTATGAAATTCGGCAGATGTATGATGCTGTTCGTTGCGGCATTATTTCTGTGTGCGGCTCGACCGGCGTCGGCCGCTCCCGCACTGTGGATCGTACGAGGGTCCGCCGGCACGGTATATTTATTCGGGACCGTCCATCTTCTACGCGACAACACGCAATGGAGGTCGCCGGAAATGGAGGCGGCGATCGCGCAAAGCCAAGATCTCTACCAAGAAGTCGCCGATGCGTCGAACGTCGCTGGGATGGCGAAGTCGTTGTCGCACCTCGCATTCGATCCGGTACACCCGTTGTCCAGCAAGATATCCAAGGCCGATGTTACGGAAATCGACAGCATTGCAAAGCAATACGATATGGGAAGCGAGCTCGCGTTCGAGCCAATGCAACCCTGGTACGCATTTCTAACACTATCGTTATTGCCTGCAACCCATGCGGGATATACATCCGGCAATGGCGTCGATTTACAAATTCGTCAGCAGTTCGCAGCTGCCGGCAAGCCGGTATTGGGTTTAGAAACCGTAGACTCACAACTGCATCTCTTTGCCGACCTCTCGCAAACAGAGCAGGTAGCGCTGCTCCACACAGAACTCGTTAGGCTTGCGAAGCCGCAAACGGGCGCCGCTCCGTTGGATTCGCTGGTCGATGTGTGGATGACCGGCGATCAAGAAAAATTTGCCGCGAATATGCGGCTCGATAAGGACACAGCCAACACGTTCAACGCGCGCTTGTTGACGAATCGCAACAAAGCGTGGGCGCTGCTGCTCGCCAAGCGACTGCAACAGCCCGGCACGTCGTTCGTTTCGGTTGGAGCCTTACACATGCTGGGGCCAAATGGCGTACCGGCGCTGCTCGCCGCAATGGGCTTTTCGGTCACGCGCGTTCCCACCACCGCTGCGATTCCAATTGCGGCTCCGTCACCCTCACCGATTGCCTCCGCAACGCAGGCGACTCCGCTCCTCGCCTCGCCTTCGCCGTCCCCGACAGCATCCGCGACGCCGGTTCCGCGAACGATCGTCCCGCCGACCGGCTGGACGCCGCACAAAACCTCGCTGGCCGTGGGGGCGTTTCGGTCGGATGCTAGATGGGACGAGCCGAATGGTGCCGGCGCACTCGTAACCGGGCACATCGACATCCCGGCCGGTGCCCAAGGGCTCGATCTCGACACTTTCGACACGTTCTTTCAGCAAGGGTTGATCGCACAAGCCGGTAGTAAAGGCGTAACGTCCTCGATGCACGTGAAAATTTGCCAGGGCAAGCAAAACGGAATGCGTTATAAACTGGTGCTGCACGACACTTCTCGGGAGATCGTCGTCGGGTTCTCAGATCGAGCCTATCTCGTGGAGTATGTTAGGCGAACCGAAATGCCTGAAGACGCCGCGGCGGTACGATCGTTGCTTTCGTTATGCGCGCCGTAAGCGCCAGACCGAGGTAGCCGGAAGCTACTTGTCGCATATCGCCCACATATGAAGGGCAATCGCGACGTTATCGAGCGGCTGAATAAAATGCTCACCAACGAGCTCACCGCTATCAACCAGTATTTTTTGCACGCGCGTATGCACAAGAACTGGGGATACTACCGGTTGGCCGAGCGCATGTATCACGAATCGATGGGTGAGATGCGACACGCCGATTGGATCATCGAGCGCGTGCTGTTTCTCGAGGGCTTACCGAATCTTCAGAACCTCGGCAAGCTGCACATCGGAGAAGACGGCGTCGAAGCGTTGGAATGCGATCTCAAACTCGAGATGATCGCTCGCGACGATACCGCCGACAGTATTCCGATCTTCGAAACGCAAGGCGACTTCGTCAGTCGAGACATCGCGCTCAAGATTCTTGCCGACTCCGAAGAGCACGTAGACTTCTTAGAAACGCAGATCGCGCTGGTTAAATCGATCGGGCGGGAGAACTATCTCCAGTCGGCGATGGGCGATCTTCCGACATCTGAGTCGTAACCCGAAGCACGATCTGATCGATCTCGCCGGCGCATGCAAAACACTGCGCGACGCAGTCGCATCGAGCATAGACTTCCTCGTGCGAACGCGCGCCTCGTTCGACCGCATCGACGATGCGGCGTTCGGTCAGCCCGTTGCAGATACAAATAAACACCTGTAGCTAACCCTTCGGCTTGCGCGCACGCCATTCCGGCGCAGCACGTCAGACCAACGTCGCATCGTACAGTAACTGCCGGTCGCCGGCGACACGAACGCCCGCGGTCGGTATGTGTGGCCGCAGTTTTGCGTCGTGCATCAGATGCAGCACTTCGACCCCGTGAAGAAGGGCGGCGGCATCGGCGATCAAGCGCCGGTGGCATCGCCACCACAGCGATTCCGAACAGAGGATGGCAGTTTGCTCCTCGGCCGCTCCGTGGAGCAACGTGTCGAGCGCTTCTTGGAACGTTTGGGTCTGCATGTAGTCGGCGTAGCCCCGGAACGCCGGGTGCCGCAAAGCGATATTGAGACTGCCGGGTTGTGGCTTGCGAAAGCCGCCGAGGGCAGGCTCCCAACGATACGAAGCGCCTCCATCACGGGGAACCCATTCTTGCATTGCGTCCATGCGAAACTGCGGATGCCGCAAACTCTTTGGAACCGTGCGTACGTCAACCAGCGCCCTTACCCCGGAGCCGCGCAACAGGATTGCCACCGCCTCGGCCGTTGCCGTACCGTGGCCAACGGTGACGAGCGGTAGCGTCGCCTTACCCTTCGAGTTCTTGCAACAGTTGGCGCTCGTCGTCGTCGGTCAATCCCGCGCGCCGAACCGCGACGTCGCGCGTGCGCTCCCAGACGAGCACATCGGCGAGCGTTTCTTCCAAGCCTCGAATGCGAAGACCGGCACGGCGTGCGGCCGAGCCGTCGCGTTTCCCCATGCCGGCGTACTCCGGAAGCGGTAGCCACAGCGGCAAGGAACGTGGTCCCATCCACGGCTCGACGTCGTGCGCCGTGAGCCACGCCGGATCGGCCGCAACCGTCGTACCGCGAAAGCCGGCGACACGTTGCGCGACGGCGAGATGCTGCGCGAGGTCAACCGAATCGCCGAGGGTGTTGAACGTTCCGGCGACACCGGCTCGCGCGCAATGGAGCACGAACGTTGCGAGATCGCGCGCGTCGATCACCTGCGTCGCGAGATCGGGAGCGCCGGGAATGAGAACGCGTCCGCGTTCGTCGGCCGGCCGGGCAAAGCGTAGCGGCCAATAACCGGTGCGATCGGAGCGATCGCCCGGACCCCCGATCAGACCGGCGCGAAAAACCGTCGTCGCATCGTGTCCGAACTCCGATCTCGCGATCCGTTCGCACGCGACCTTATGTGCCCCATATAATTCCGGATCGCTGGCCGCACCATCTTCGGTTGGTTCGTGAATCGCCGCCGATTCGTCCTGATCGGGCGTCGCGTCCTCGGCGTAGACGCTGGCCGACGAGATGTATGCGAAGTGTCGCGTGCGCGGCGCCACCGCGGTTGCGGCGGCTCGCACCCGTCGCGGATCGCTCGAGATTTCGACCACCGCGTCCCAATCGGTACGGGCTATCTTATCGTATGCGCCAGGATCGTCGCGATCGGCTTCAACGAATGTCGCGCCGGCCGGTGGAACGCCAGTGGTGCCGCGTGCTAAGCACGTGACATCGTCTCCATCGCGCACCGCTTGCGTTGCGATCGCGCCGCTGAGAAAACCGGTACCGCCGAGAACGAGTAAACGCATGTACGGCGCTGCGTTCAACGGCTCCGCGGCTCGTTCCGCCGAAGAGTACGCGTATGAAGCTTTCGAATAGGACGGCGATCGTCACGGGCGCGGGTCACGGCATAGGGAGAGAAATTGCGCGTGCCTTCGCGCGCGAGGGCGCAAACGTCGCCGTTGCCGACCTTCATGCTGCGGCCGCGGAAGCGGCGGCAACCGAGATTCGTTCTGCCGGCGGCCGAGCCGCCGCGATTGAGATGGATGTCACCGACGAAGACCAGGTCGAAGCGGGCGTCGCGGCGACGGTCGACGAGTTTGGTGCGGTCGACATTCTCGTGAGTAACGCCGGTATTCAGATCGTCGGGCCGCTCCACGAGTACGCCTATTCCGATTGGCGCAAAATCATGGCGGTCCATCTCGATGGAGCGTTCCTGACGACAAAGGCCTGTCTGTCGCATATGTACGCTTCCGGACGTGGCGGCAGCGTGTTGTACATGGGCTCCGCGCATTCCAAGACGGCGTCGGTGCTGAAGGCGCCCTATACGGCCGCAAAGCACGCGTTAATCGGACTCGCGCGTACCATCGCAAAAGAAGGCGCACCGCACGGCGTTCGCGCCAATGTCATCTGTCCGGGGTTCGTTCGCACGCAATTAGTCGAGAAGCAAATCCCCGAACAAGCGCAGGCCCTCGGTATCTCTGAGGACGATGTCGTCAAACGCCTGATGCTGCACGATACGGTCAACGGTGCGTTCACGACCGTCGAGGAGGTTGCCGATGTCGCGCTCTTTTTGGCCGCCTTTCCGACGCTCGCCCTAACCGGCCAATCGCTGCTCGTGAGTCACGGCTGGATGATGGAGTAGCTTCGCTTCCGCGCCGGACGTTTGGCACGATCGTGCGATACGCTGCAGGCAATGAACGCCCACGAATTTCTTTCCCTCGAGCCCGGCGATGACGGAGCGCGAACCGCCGCCGGGTATCCAGACGAATGCCTCGATTTTTCCGCCTTCGCAGGTTCGCTCGCGGCGCTGATTACCGACGGCGAATGGTTGCTTGCGCCGTTCACGCAAAAGCGTCTGGCGATCGTCCTCGACTTTGCATCCGAAACGCAAGCCGAAGCGGAAGAGAGTCTCAAGCGCGGTTGGAATGGCGCCTGGGAATTCCCGACGGGCTGTGTCAACACCGTGCGTTCGCGCGTCGAGGCCAACGCACAAAACGCTCGCGTGGAGCGCCACCTCTCGCTGATTGCGACGGGCGATACGATGCGCGAATTCTTCTGGGGTGTCACGGAGAAATTACTCGACGCCAATTCGTGCCGCGAGCCGAGTTGCGCGAAGTGTACGCTTCGATTCGCGCGCGACCTCGCCATGACGCTCAGCATCTTTTCCAAAACCGGTTTTCAAACGATTCATCTCTTTTCACGATGGCTGCCATCGCCGGAGCTGCGCGCCGTACTGCGAGAAGAAGACGTCGAAATCCAGTGGAATCCACTGTCGTCAATTCCGTCACCGGATCTCGAAGCGAATCGATACTATTCGATTTGGGATGGCTCGGCCGCTCAGTACGACGACTTCATGCGCCGCTTCTGGGCACCGTCTTGGCAGCGGAACGATGCTGGATTGTATCGCTTGTTGGCCGAGTCGCAGGGCAACGTCCTGGAGATGGCCGGCATTCGACTGCCGAGTGCCAAGCGCAGCTGGCGGAGCGTCAAGCGTCTCGCCGTGCGTGCCGTCTACAACGCCGGCGATCGGTCGATGAGCCTGGCGGGAGAAGCCGAGTTCGTCGCGCGCGCAAATCGCTTGAACGCGTTACTGCTGCGCGCGATACGCTCGATAACGACCGATCCAGGCGCGTTCTCGTGGCTGCTGGTGCCCGGCGACACCGCTCCCGGAACGTTCGAGTTGAAGGCCAATTTCGACACCGGGAATCCGGCCGCGCGGTCGCTCTGGAAGGCCTGGCGCCCGTGTTTTTCGGCCGCCCTGCGTTTGGCGTCAACCGGGCACTTGCCGGGCCCTCGCAGCCGTCTCAGCTGACGGCGGAACCTCGCGCTCCGGCCTGGGGTCTTTGCCCTTGACGGCCGCTTCTTGGAGCGGTATTCTGCTCTTATATGAGAGTGACTTTCACTTTCACTTTAAGAGCGCTTCCGGCGTCCGATGGGCACCAGGAGCACCGAAATCGATGGGCAATGGGCCGCATCGTTCACAATTTTTTGCACGCAGATAGAAAGTAGCACGAGATGGAAAACACGATCGTCGAGTTATCGGAAAGCGATCGCGGCTGTCCGGTAAAGCACGTACCGCTCCGGCCGAGAGTCAACATCGATTGGTTTCCCGAGCTGTTGGATCTTTCGCCGCTTCACCGTCCGTCGCGATTGTCGGACCCGATGGAAGCCGGATTCGACTACGCTCGTGAATTCAATAGCCTCGATCTTAAAGCGGTCAAGCACGACCTCCACAAACTGATGACCGATTCGCAAGAGTGGTGGCCGGCCGATTACGGTCATTACGGTCCGCTCTTCATTCGTATGGCGTGGCATAGCGCCGGAACGTATCGCATCCACGACGGACGCGGCGGAGCCGGTTCGGGCGAGCAGCGATTCGCGCCGCTCAACAGCTGGCCGGATAATGCCAACCTCGATAAGGCACGGTTGCTGCTGTGGCCGCTCAAGCAAAAATACGGACGCAAAATTTCGTGGGCAGATTTGATGGTGTTGGCCGGCAACTGTGCGCTCGAATCGATGGGATTCAAAACGTTCGGTTTCGCGGGTGGCCGCGTCGATGCATGGGAGCCCGACGAGAATATCTATTGGGGTCCTGAAGAAGAGTGGCTCGGGGGCGACAAGCGCTACACGGGCGATCGTGAATTGGAGCAGCCGTTAGCTGCCGTGCAAATGGGTCTCATCTATGTGAATCCGGAAGGCCCGGATGGCCAGCCCGATCCGATCGCCGCGGCGCACGACATTCGCGAAACGTTCGGACGTATGGCGATGAACGACGAAGAAACCGTTGCGTTGATTGCCGGCGGCCACACGTTCGGTAAAGCGCACGGCGCCGCCGATCCCGCTCAGTACGTTGGGTTCGCTCCCGCCGGCGCCGGTATCGAAGAACAAAATCTCGGCTGGCGCAACTCGTACGGCAGCGGCCACGGCGATGCAACGATCACGAGCGGGCTCGAAGGTGCGTGGACGTCGTCTCCGACCAAGTGGGACAACGGATTCTTCAACAATCTATTCAACTTCGAGTGGGAGCTGACGAAGAGCCCCGCCGGCGGAAATCAGTGGACGCCCAAGGACGGCGCCGGCAAAGATTCCGTTCCCGACGCTCACGATCGTTCGAAGAAGCATTCGCCGATCATGTTCACGACCGATCTCGCGCTAAAAGTCGATCCGGCGTACGGCCCGATCTCGAAGCGATTCCATGAGGACCCGCAAGCGTTTGCCGATGCATTTGCGAAGGCGTGGTACAAGCTGACGCATCGCGACATGGGGCCGATCGCGCGGTATCTCGGTCCGGAAGTCCCGGCGCAAGAACAGATTTGGCAAGATCCGGTTCCGGCGGTCGACCACGCGTTGATCGACGACGCCGACTCGGCCGAGCTGAAGCGCCGCATCCTCGGCAGTCGGCCTCACCGTTTCGCAATTGGTTTCGACCGCATGGGCGTCGGCATCGACCTTTCGTGGCACCGACAAGCGCGGCGGTGCGAACGGCGCGCGCATCCGGCTATCGCCGCAAAAAGACTGGGCGATCAATCAGCCGGCCGAACTCGCGAAGATTCTTGACACGCTCGAGAAGGTTCGCAGCGAATTCAACGCTTCGCTCAAGGGCGGCAAGAACGTGTCGCTCGCCGACGTCATCGTTCTCGGCGGCGCGGCGGCGATCGAAAAGGCCGCCAAAGATGCCGGCAACGATGTGAACGTGCAGTTCTCACCCGGCCGCACCGATGCGTCGCAAGAAAACACCGACGTCGAGGCATTTGCGGTGCTCGAGCCCACGGCCGACGGGTTTCGAAACGTCGTCGGTCGCGGCCACTCGCGGTCACCCGAGCAGCGCCTATTGGATCGCGCTCAGCTCCTCACGCTGAGCGCTCCGGAAATGACGGCGCTCGTCGGCGGGTTGCGCGTTCTCGGTGCCAACACCGGTGGCTCGAAGTTCGGTGTGTTCACGACGAAGCCCGGAACTCTGACGAACGATTTCTTCGTCAACCTGCTCGACCTGACGACCAAGTGGCAACCGTCGGGCACGGACTACGTGTACGAAGCGCACGATCGCCGAACCGGCGATGCGACGTGGACCGCTACCAACTGCGATCTGATCTTCGGATCGAACTCGCAACTGCGCGCCATTGCCGAAGTCTATGCGATCGAGAAAGAGCATTTCGTACGCGACTTCGTTGCCGCGTGGGAAAAGGTGATGAACCTCGACCGGTTCGATCTGACCGTCTCGAAGTAACCCGGCCCGATACGGACCCGTTCCCGCAGCGGGATCGCACGAGTGCGAGCTCGAGCGGTCCCGCTGCTCTCTTCTGCGAAGCAGCATCGATGCGGTATGGTGCTTTCCTGCGAGCGGTCAATGTGGCCGGAAACGCACTGTCCATGGCGGCGCTCAAAGCCATGCTTGCCGATCTGGGTTTCCAAGAGGTGCGTACGCTATTGCAGAGCGGAAACGCCGTTTTCGAAACGACCAAACGAGCCGATACGCGGCTCGAAACGTTGCTCGCGCGCGAGACCGAGCGGCGTCTCGGCGTACGCACCGAGTATTTCATTCGCAATGCGTCGAAATTGCGGCAAATCGTCGAGGCGAACCCGTTCCGACGAGAAGCGATCGAACAGCCGTCGCGATTAGCCGTCGTCCTTCTTCGCGACGCACCGGGTGCGACGGCCTTGGAACGCCTTCAAAACTCGATCAGAGGACCGGAACTCATGGCGCCAGGCACGCGACACGTCTACATCACCTATCCCGACGGTCAGGCCGGCACAAAGCTCACCAATGCCGTCATCGAGCGGGCCTTGGACAGTCGCGGCACGGCGCGTAACTGGAATACGATCCTCAAGATGCTGGCCGCGCTCGATGGGGGCAGCCTTTCGAATTTCTTCATACATTGGCGTTACGGTGCGCTCATGCGAAACGTTGCAACTCGTAAACGATTTATTCTAACCGCGGCCGGAGCGTCCGTTGCGTGGATCGCGCTTTCCAAGGCCGCGAAGGCTGACGACAAAGTAGCGCAGTCCGCCGTCCAATATCAAGACAAGCCGAACGGCGATAAACGTTGTGCGAAATGCCAATCCTTTATTGCCGCGGCTTCCGGCGGCGACGGGTCGTGCAAGATCGTGGCCGGCAATATCTCGCCTAACGGCTACTGTATCGCGTTCTCATGAAACGTATACCGATCACGAGCGTGCTGCTGTCGCTGGCGCTGGCAGCTTGTACGCCGAATGGAATCACCGCCGCATCTTCGGGCGGCGGCGGAACCGCGCCAACCGGGCAAAGTCTCACGATCGACGTCAACCTGACGCTCAACCAGCCCGTAAAAACCCCATACGGGGAAAGCGGCGGAATGAAGCCGCCGGTGACGATCGCGCACGTCGGCGACACCATCACGTTCACCAACAGCGATGGTTTCGCACATACCGCAACCTACATCCCGAATGCAACGAAATTCCCGGCGGGTTCGCCGTTCGGCCAAGGCGCGCTCACCCAATCCGGCACGACGTTGTCCGGCGGTTGGAGCAGCGGCGCAATGCAGGCCGGAGGGAGCTCGCAAACGCTGAAGGCCGATAAGAAAGGCCTCTACCTTTTCGGATGCTACTTCCATTACGGCGCGCCGATGCGAGGGGCCATTCTTGTTGAGTAGACTGACGGCGGCCGTCGCCTTCGCGCTTCTCGTGGTTTGCGCGACGGCGCCGGCCCAAGCGATTCCGATCTTCGCACAGCGCTATCATTTGCAGTGCGGTGCGTGCCACAGCGTAATGCCTGAGTTGAACGCGTTCGGCAACTATTTCCGCATGCACGGATACAAATTGCCGCAGCCGAAGCATCCGACGACCATATTTGCGATTCGGTATCAAATGGGGTATTCGCAAGATCCGGCCGCGGGAACGCGCCGTTGGACGCCCGGCGGAATTGTATTGGGCAACGCCGACCTCGGCAACATTTCTGCATTCATGCACTACAGCTTGGGAGCGGGCGGCGGCCCAGCCGCGCTGTATCTCGGCTTCTTGACCGACTATAACGCGCACACCAAATCCGAATACCGTTTTGGATTGTTCGAACTGCCGTTGGCGCAGTCGCCGGGCGAACGCTTAGACGATCTTCAAGGGTACGGCTATTATAACGCGCACGTCGGACTCAACGATCTACCGCTGGCGTCTCCGCGCTGGGGCTTATGGGATCAGAAAACGATCGGTAATCTTGTCGCCAATCTGACGGTCAACTTCAGCGAGTTCAAGGGCGCCGCGTATGGTGGCAAGCCGGTCGAACACCGGCGAGACGACCTTCAACGGCGCGCCGGAGGTCGGATTGTGGCTCGATCAAGGCCTCCTCTCAAAGCCGAATTCGGAAATCGACGCCGGCGGAGAGTTTCTTAACGGCGAACGCACGATTCTTCCAACCGGCCGCTCTGCGTTTAGCGACGCATACCAACGCTACGGTTTGTTGGCGCACGGGCGTTTCGGTCCGGTCAACCTGCAAGCGGAGCAATGGTGGGGCGACGACCACAACGCGGATGGATTTGGGACCAATCAACGATCGAGCGGCGGGTACGCGCGACTCAAAATCTATCCCGTGCCGCATGCGTATCTCGGCATGCGTTACGATGCGACCTCGAATCCGTTCGTGGTGCGCGACATGACATACTATGGCGCGTTTATGATCGCACCGTTCCGTTTCTTGGTGCAAGAAGTCGCTCCGATCGCGCTGCCGGGACAACATCCAACGCTGGGCGGCGCCGTGACGGTCGCGTTCCCGGGCTACTACAAGCTGTAAAGCGGCGAACGTAAGCGGTTCGCTAGGAAACGGACCGCAGGCGGCAGTAAGGCATCGGCATTCGTTCGATGCCGTTACTGAGGAGAAACTCGATGCGCATGCCGCGTTTGCTCGTATTGCTCGGTGGATTCATCGCAACCGCCGCTTTTGCCGGATGTGCTGGTTCGGCCGCACCATCGTCACCCGCTCAGATGCCGGACGTCCGTACCGCGCTACTGCGGGGGCCGACGTCTCCCGCGCGATTGCTGCAGTTGCAGGCCTCGGGACAACTTCAGGGACCCGTTCCGCAAGCGCGCTTGCGCGATCAACTGAACGATATCGTACGACCACGCCCCGCCTTCGCGCATCGCGCGGCGGGTACGGTGGGTCTGTGGGCGACCGATACCGACTTCAACTATCTCGTGGGTCAGACCGTGAACGGACGCAAAACCGTCGTCGCGGTTGAACCTCTCAAAAAACAACTGCCTTTCGCCCGTCGGCGTACGCGTTGAACGCGTCGCAGAACGAATGGGTGGCGTGCGAACTGACGTCGCCGAGCAGCACCAATGGCGCGCTGCAAGAATATAGTCCGGCCGGACAATACAAAGAGCAGTTCTTGTTCGATTGTCCGTCTTCGGTAAAAGGCTGCTCGAACGTTCAGCGGTTACGGCTGGGATAGCGGCATCGATTCTACAAGCAACGTGTTTGCCGCGCTCAATATCTATTCGATCGAAGTGTGCAATCCGAGCTGCGTGTCGAACCTGGGAGCCGGATTCGAATGGTGGTCCAAAGGCAAACCGAGCGCAACGCCGCATCTGATCACGCTCGGCGATAGCTGCAATCCGATCTGCGGTGTGGGCTTCATGGATTTCGATGCTTCGGATAATATCTGGTTTACGTTCGTCGGTTACAACGGCGGCACGTACGGCCCCGGCCTCGGCGAAATCACGAGTCCGGCGAAAAACCCGAAGCTGACGATCGTAGAACCGGCCGGAACGTACGGTTTCTTCGGCGGCGTCAACGTCACGGGCGGCGGCTCGATCCTCAACGTCGTCGATCAGCAATCGCGAACGATCTCGCAGTATCATCTGCCGCTCGCGCCGGGCGGTGCACCGTTCAAAACGCTCGGTCCCACGCCGCTCAATGCTTTTGGCGTCGGCGATCCGGTTTCGGGTGGGTTCAACAAAGCCGAATCGAAGTTCGCGCTCGCCGACAGCGCTGGATGGCTCGATATCGGAGCGTACGGCACGAACAAGTGGACGAGCGTCGGCAGTCCCAATTTCATCAGTGGACTCGAAGGAGCCGCATACACACCTTCGGACAAGTAATGCGAGCCGCGGAATGCTCGAACTGATCTATTCTACATCGCGTGCGGGCGCGGAAGCGTTCGCATGGCCAAAGCCGTTTGCCGCGATCAGCATCAGCGACCCGGGAAGCCGGCCCGTCTCGTTGCGTCAAACTTCGCTGATAGCGCGATGCGATCTGCAATTCTGGGACGTGGAAGGCGGCGAACTCGATGTGTTCGACGCGGCCATGGCGCGCAGAGCGTTAACGTTCGTTCGGAACGAATGCGCCGGCGCTACGCTGTTGTTGGTGCACTGCGAAGCGGGCATCAGCCGCTCGACCGCGCTGGCCAACGCACTCGGGCGAATTCATGGCGTTGACGTACGGCATCAAAACGCGTTGTTTATCGACCCGAATCCGCTGGTGACCCGGCTGCTCGACGAACAGGCAATACTATGACAGACGAGGGGGCAATCGTGGAACGAAATCGCGAAGCCGTTCGAGAGGCGTTCGAACGATGGCGCGAGGGCCGGGGGACCCTCTTCGACTTGATGGCGCCCGACGTTCGCTGGGAGATCGCCGGGCACTGCGCCGTCGCGGGAACGTACCCCAGCAAAGAAGCCTTCATGAACCAAGTGATCGCGCCGTTGAACAAGCGCTTCGCGCGCCCGCTGGTGCCGTCCGTCCGTCGTTTATATGCCGACGGCGATACCGTCGTCGCGCTATTCGACGCCGAAACGGTTGCGACGGACGGTCTTCCGTACCGCAACGCGTATTCTTGGTTCCTCCGCTTTCGCGACGGTTCGATCGTTGACGTCGTGGCGTTTTTCGACAGCGTTGCCTTTAACGAACTGTGGACGCGCGTATCGCCTGCGTGATCGCGCACGTGCAAACAAGGGCAGCCCCTCGCTACCCTTTCGCGCCTCCAACGCACCGGTGCGGCCGCCCGTGACCACTTGAACCCGCCGGAAAATACGGTAGAATTTGTTTCGTGGCCACCTGGGACGACGTCCGGCGAATCACGCTCGCCCTTCCGGAGACGACCGAAGGGACGAGTTACGGCAACCTCGCCTGGAAAGTGACGGGCAAGACGTTTGCGTGGGACCGGCCGTTGCGCGCGTCCGACATCGCGGCGCTCGGACCGGATGCCCCGCACGGCGCGATTCTCGGCGTGCGTACAGACGGCGTAGAAATGAAGGAGGCGCTGATCAAAAGCGACCCGGCGGTCTTCTTTACGATCCCACATTTCGACGGTTTTGCCGCGGTGCTCGTGCGATTGTCGAAGATCGGTAAGGATCGCTTGCGCGACGTGCTGATCGATGCGTGGCTCGTCCGCGCCACCCCCAAGCTCGCAAAAGCGTTTCTCGACGAGCACCGCTTGGAGTGAGCTTCTTCGAGCGGCCCGACCCGAGGCTAGTGTCCAGCGCGGATCCGCCGGCGACGATCGTCGTGATTCGAACGATCGGCCGTCATGCCGTAGCGCTCATCATTTGTTGCGTGATCGCCGCCGCGGCCTATGCGGGTGACGTTGCGTACGGATTGCACGGCGTTAGCCGCACGGGCGGCGTCGTAGCGGTTCGCGGCCCATCGAGCGTCGTGACGATCGTGCGCGACGATCGTGATGTGCCGCACGTGCGAGCGCGCAACGACTGGGACATGTATTTCGGTGAAGGGTATGCCCAGGGTTCCGACCGTCTCTTCCAACTGGACCTGACGCGCCGGTATGCGTACGGATCGCTCTCCGAGGTGCTGGGTTCGAAGGCGCTGCCGATCGACGTGGCACAGCGGGCGGTTGACATCGATGGAATCGCTCGCCGTCAGCTTCGTGCGTTACCCGAAAGCACGCGCAAAGCGTTATCGGCATTTAGCGACGGCATCAACGCCGCTGCGGCCGGGCAACCGTTGCCGGTAGAGTTTCGGCTGTTGCTCTATCGTCCGGCGCCCTGGGTGCCCAAGGATTCGCTAGCGGTTTCGATCGTCGCATCGCTCGAGTTATCCGATTCTTGGAACGACGTCGTCGCGCGCGACGCGATTTGGCGTTCCGAAGGACCGCATTGTTTCGATGCGCTCGTTCCACTATCGGACGGCCGCTACGACGTTTCGGTTCGAGGCGATGCGATATCGCGACGTGCGCGCGTCGATCCGCCGGACGAATGCGGACCCGGAAGCGTCGCGTTCGTGCGACGTCCGGCGATCGGGAGCAACGCGTGGGCGGCGGGCTCTGCCCGTTCGCTCGATGGCCACGCGCTGCTGGCAAACGACCCGCATCTCGATGTGTCGATTCCCGGCATCTGGTACGTCGTCGATTTGCAATCGCCGCACGTGCACGTTGCCGGAGCGACGATTCCCGGCGTGCCCGGCGTCGTGTTGGGACACAACGAACGCATTGCATGGGCGTTCAACTAACGCGCAAGTCGCTACGACCGGCGTCTTTCGATTCAATTCGCGAACGCGCGGTGGGCGCTGGACGGATCAACATTTTGCGGTGCGGTTCGCAGGCGACCGCATCGTACGCTATTATCGCACACCGACGGAGTTTTCGGTCCCCGGGCAAGCCGGCTCCGCGCCGCTGCTGGTGCGCTGGCCGACGTACGCTCAGCGGCGTTCGATGATCGAAACGATGCTGCGCGTCAACGCCGCGCGCGATGCCGCCGATGCCGTGGGCGCACTGGCGGGGTATCGTGGATCGCCACAAAACTTTGTGGTCGCCGACCGTTCGGGTAGCGTCGTCTATCACATGGCCGGCGTCGTTCCCAACGACCCGGCGTGGGGCAGATACGTGCATCCGGCCTCCGACCTCCAGCGATCGTTCGCCGCGTTGTCGTTCGCGCAATTGCCGTCTGCTGCACCGTCCCGCAGCGCAATCGTCGTCAGTGCCAACAATCGTTCGTACGGTGCGAGCTATCCGTACCGTCTGTCGGCACAGTTCGAACCGCCGTATCGGGCTTATCGAATTGCGCAGCTGCTGCATGCGCGGTCGCACTACGACGCTGCATACTTTGCGTCGATGCAGCTCGACACGTACTCGCCGATCGACGCGGAAATCGCCGGCGACGTAGTGCGGGCACGAGCCATGCAGGGTGTGACGCGCGACGAGCTTGCCGCGTTCGACGTGCTCGCACGCTGGGACGGGCGCTTCGATTCGGATTCGCACGGTGCCGCGTTGGAGCACTCGGTGCGAAGTTGGTTGTTGGGCGCGGGCGTTCCGGTAGGAGCGCGCCTGGAGCAATTGCGATCGGCGCGCGTCGATTGGACGCCGGGACTCGAAGAAGACGTCGCTGCGTCGCTCGTCTCCGCAACGATGGATCGTCGCGATTGGGGCGCGGCCGGCGCGATCGCGGTCGAACATCCACTCGCGCCGATGCGTTTTGGGTTCCTCAATGGCGACGTGCTGCCCGGCTCCGGCAACGAGGACACGATCCGTTTGCAAGAGCCGGGATTCGCGCAGGGCTTTCGCGCCGTCTGGGACGTCGGTGATTGGGATGCCGGCGGTATCGTCATTCCGAGCGGTGAGTCGGGCGAGCCGGGATCGCCTCACTATACCGATTCGACGCCGGATTGGATCGCGGGACGCCTGTCGCCGCTGCCGTTTAGCGCGTCGGCGTTGCATCGACACGAGCGCCAAACGTTATTGCTCGAACCGGAGACTCGCGGCAAGTAAACGGCCCTTCGCAGCCCGAAGCCACATCGGCGGAGGTTCGAAGTGGTGCGAATACGCGTTCGACAACTGTGCGCTCTGGTTGCAACGATCGGTGTGTTGGCGGCCTCGGGCGATTGGCCGATGCCGGCCATCGTTCCATACGCGCCAATTGCAGCCATGGCGCAGGCTGTCGAAGCCGACCGGCTCGACGCCTCGGTTCGAACGCTGGTCGCATTCGGCACGAGGAACGATTTTTCCGAAACGACGTCCACGGGCGAGCACGGCGTATTTGCAGCGCGTGACTGGATCGCGAACCAGTTCCGCGATATCGCGGCCTCTAGCGGCGGCCGTATGAGCGTTCGGCTCGATACCTATCTCCAACCGAAGACACCGCGGACGCCACGCGCGGTAACGGAGTCGAGCGTTATCGCTACGCTGCGTGGTTCGGATTCCGGCCGCATCTACGTGATGGCTAGCCACTACGACGATTGTGACGGCCATTGTACCGACGGCGCCGGCATCGCACCCGGTGCGGACGACAACGGATCGAGCGTCGCGGCGGTTTTGGAGGCGGCTCGTGTGATGGCGTCGTCGCAATTCCGCGGCACGATCGTCTTCGCGTGTTTCGATGGCGAAGAACTTGGATTGTGGGGTTCGAATCATTTCGCGCGCGAGATGGCGGCGAGCAAGTCGCCGATTGTCGCGGTATTGAACAACGACATCATCGGGAACTCGACCGGTGGCGACGGACTTTCGGAACCCGGTCGTATTCGAGTTTTTAGCGAAGCGCTCCCGGTGAAGAGCGAACGCTCTATGGTCAATACGATCGGATCTGAAAACGATTCGCCGTCGCGCGAACTGTCGCGCTTCGTCGCCGAAACCATCCCGGCGTACGTTCCGGATTTTTCAGTGCGGCAGATCTTTCGGGCCGACCGGTTCTTACGGGGCGGCGATCAGGAATCGTTCCAAGACGCGGGCTATTCGGCGGCTATACGTTTTGTGGAACCGCACGAAAATTTCACGCATCAGCACCAAGACGTGCGCGTCAGCGACGGCGTACAATACGGCGACCTGCCGCAATATATCGATCCGGCGTACCTGCAGCGCGCGACGCAAGCCAACGTTGCCTCGCTGGCGACGCTCGCGCTCGGCCCCGCGCAGCCGGGCGGTGTCGAGATGCTCCTCGACCGGCTCGGCTACTCGTCAACGCTGCGCTGGACGCGCGTCCCGGATGCGATTTCGTACGAAGTCGTTTGGCGCGCGACCGATGCGTCGCAATGGGAGCACGCGCGCGACGTCGGTGACGTCGCGCAAACGACGGTCCCCTTATCCAAGGACGACTACATCATGGCCGTGCGTAGCGTCGATCGCAACGGCTTGCGCAGCCCGGCCGTGTATCCGGCGCCCGTACGGCCTTCACACTAGATCCGATCAAGGAGTAAATCGATCCCGATGATTTCTCAATGGAACCGTACCTATTCCGTCATGGCCGCGGTGTGTCTCGTTGCATTTGCCGGCACCGCTGCGCCGGGGTTTTCGGCTTCCGCGGCCCCTGATAACCGCGTTGCGTTAACGCAGGCCTTACAGCGCGACATCACCGGGTATCTAACGAAATATGGCGCCGCCGAACATTTGTCGGCGTTGTCGCTCGCGGTGAGTCTCAAGCCCGGTACCGAGCCGATCGACGTCGTCGCGGGAACGACGCGATATGGCGGTGGACCGAAAGCGGCTCCATCCGATCTCTATCAGATCGGCAGCAACACAAAGTCGTTTACATCCGTCGCCGTTTTGCAGCTCGAAGCACAAGGGCGCCTTTCGATCGACGCTCCCATCGGAACGTATCTGCCGCAATATCCGGCGTATGCAAAGCTGACGTTACGGCGGCTGTTGAGCATGACCGGCGGTATCGAAACCTACGACGATACCGGCGCCTGGTATCGCATGTTCGCAAGCGCTCCCATGCGGTATACGCCGGCCGATCAACTCATCCGGCTGATCTATCCGCGCATTAAATGGACGCCGGGCACGAAGTACTCGTACTCCAACACGGGCTATCTCCTGGCTCAAGAAGTCGTCGCTGCCCGTAGCAAAAGCCATAGCTTTTCGGCCGAAATCGCGCGAATTACCGCTGCGGCCGGTCTGAAGAATACGTACTATTCCGACAACTTTTATCCGGACAGTGTTGCCGGTCGCGTCGTCGCCGGATACTACGGAAACGACGACCCCGGTTTTGAGAAATTTCTCGGGAAGAATATGACGCCGTATACCGTTTCGTGGGCGCAAGGTGCCGGGTCGATCGTTTCGACGCCCGAAGACCTCACCGTTTGGGCTCGAGCGTTGTATCAAGGAAACGCGCTCCTTCCGGAGCGGCAAAAGCGCGAGTTGTTGAGTCTCGTTTCGACGCAGACAGCCAAGCCCGTCGCCAGCACCGATGCCGGTAACCCGTCGGCATTCGGCTTAGGCGTCGCTCAAAAGTACGATAAAAATCTCGGGCGGTTTTGGTTCTACCAAGGCGAGACGCTCGGATTTCGCGCGGTGCATCTGTACTTTCCGGACTCGGGGCTGGTGGTTGCTATTTTCGCCAACAGCCGTCCGATCGAAAAGAACAGCCACCTGCCGGAGCTGTTCGCGCAGCTCTACAAGACCATTAAGGCCAACCGGCCGGCGTAACCGAACGACGGCGATTTACCGCAAGATCTTTCCGGTCTTGACGACTTCGAACGCCGTACTCGGCACGCTCTTGAGCTGATCGAGGTCGTCGTCGTTCCAACACGACGCCGGCGACCCGCCCTCGCCTTGAAAATACCAATTCGATCCGTTATCGGCCACGAACATGCCGTACGTTTTCATCGCGGTTGCGACGATCAGCGCTTGGCCGGTCATGCCCGAAAGATCGTACGACGCTTTCATTCGAATGCGTAATCCCATCGGAGGCAACGTCGGATCTTTGCTGTCGCTGGCGAAATGCGTTGCCGGATGGATGTACCCGGCTTGCGTTTGGGAGAACGTGACCCGCAGCGCGTGATCGATTTCGCCCGCGGCGACTTCGTCGCACTTGATCAGCGCGGGCAGAATCGGCAGGCCGGCAGCGTCGGCCGACGTCCACCCATTGGGCCGCAGTTTGTTGGTGTTCAGCGGAAAGACCGCCCCCGATCCGGCGCGCCATTTCTTGCCGCCGTTTTCGGGAAACGCTCTATACATTTCGTATAACTTGCAGGCGTCTTGTTGTAATACGAGCACGTGGCGGTCGCCCTTCGCGTGCGCTCCGCCTTCGATGGGCGCATCGGGTGGAATCGGGTAGGGGCCCGGATCGCTTTGCGACGAGTACCCGAATTGTACGGGAACTTTCTTCTGGTCTTTCGGGACGACCACGAACGGTATCCCGTAGTGTGGATCGTGTCCGAAATCCGGATGCAAATTGCCGGGCAGCGCTCCGATGTACGCATCGGAATTGGGATCCAGCGGATATTGCGAGATGTCGGTATTCCACGGGTTGTTCGATGGCAAGATTTGACAGCCGCCGACCACCGGAACGTCCGCGTGGCGCTCCGATGGCGATTGGAAGGACGCCGCTCCCGGCGCCGAATTTCCGAACGTGCAAGCGGCGAGCATGGTACATGCGGCGGTTGCCGCGACCAGTTTCATCATACGGTACGCTCCTCACCCGAAGGCACCCATAGGCTTCGATGGGCTAATCGATGAAGCCGCTCGGCGCGCCACGTTCGCGTGAAGCTCGTCCGCGTCAGTGGGGCGCCGAGCCCGCCTGCGGTTTGTAGGTTCCGAAACTCCAGTTATGATTTCCGGGATCGCGAACGCCAAACTCGTGCGAACCGTAATCCGTGTCGGTGAGTTCCCGTACGATGTCGGCCTTTGCGGCGGTAACGCGCGCGTAGGTGGCGTCAACCGCTTCGCGACTGTCGAGCGCGACGTACACGGTTTGCGCGGGATTGCCGGACCCGTCGTTCTTCACGCTGCCGAGCATAAACAAATTGCCCGCAAGCTCGAGCTCGGCGTGATGAATGACGTCCCCATCGTCCGCGTACACCACGTGCTCGGTGCAGCCAAGGACGGATTTGAGCCAGTCGATCGCTGCGCGTGCGTCGTCGTAGCGCAGCGCGGGATAGATGGATTGCCTACCGATGGTTGTGTCGTTCATGCGACCATGATACCCGACTACAGTCCCAACGTCTTGGAAAAATGATCACGGCTCCGCGATGCTGACCGAACCGGCGTACCGGGTGGCGGCGAGAAACGCGCCCGGTCGAAGTAACCGAGATCGGCGCCAGCCCATCGTCCAGTTGGCTGCCGCGCGCACGACCGCCACGCGTGCCGTGCGGCACCGTAGGCAGGGACCAGCGCGCGCTGGTCCAGCGGCCGAGGGCCGAGTCGCCCGTCGTAACGTCCGGATCGATGAGCGCCGTCGCCGCGTGCATGCCTCGACGGTTCGACGCGTTTATGCATAGTAGCTCGAACGGGTTGGGCGCTTGCTTCCCAGGGAGATCGCCCGAGCCGGGAAAGGCCTGGTTAGGGAGGGCGACTTCAATGCGCTTTACAGGCTATCCATACGCGGCCGCTGCGGCGGCTTGCGCGTTACTACTGTCCGCGTGCAGCGGCGGTAACTCCGTTTCTACGATGCCCGGCGGAACGAACGCCGCACCGATTTCGCAACCCGCATCGCAACAACACCCGCAAGGTGCGAGCGCGGCGGCGCTCTATGCGAGCGATTTCTACGGTAAATCCGTCTTCCGTTTTGCGCGTAACGCCGACGGGACGTTGGTCACACCGGCCGGGTCGTCGCTGGTTCTTTCGTATAATCCTGGCGCGATCGCAATCGGCAGCACCGGCAATCTTTTCGTTGCGGATGAAGAGAACGAATCGATCGAAGTCTATCCGAAAGGCGCCAGTGGGTACCAGCCCGCGAACAGGACGTTACTGTTGCCGTTCGTCCCGAGTGCCGTCGCAGTTGACGGTGCCGGATACGAGTATGCGGGTGGCTTCACCAACGCATATATCGCGGTATACGCACCCGGCGCCAAGGGCACGGCGAAGACCATCCAACGAATTGCATTGCCCGACGGTCACCCGGACATCAACGGATTGGCGATCGACTCCAAGGGCAATCTGTACGTTTCGGATACCAACGAAATAAGCGAGTTTGCCACTCCCCGAACCAACCCGACGCTAGTGCGCGCGATCGTCGGCACCGGACAGCAAAACGCTCCGAGCGGTTTGGCGCTGCAAGCATCCGGCGAACTCTATGCCGCCAACACCGGCGATAACAACATTCTCGCGTATTCGCCCACGGCTAACGGCACGAGCGCGCCGGATCGTACGATCTCTTCGAACTCGCCGCCGCTCAAAGCACCGAACGGCGTGGCCGTTCATTCGAACGTTCTTTACACAACGAGCGGCACGTCGCTCGACGGGCCGCCGTCGATTTTCGTGTTGAACGCGCGCGCCGGCGCACAAACGCCCGTGCAGGTCGTCACCGGGTCGTATTTGTCGTCGCCCTACGGGGTGGCCGTCGGACCGTAAGCCCGGCGTTCGTCTGTGGCGTGGCAGCATAGGATAAGCCGCCGCGCCACAGTAGAACCGGCGATGGTACGACGTCTCGTTCTCGCTGCGATCTCTGCGCTGTTAACGACGGGTATAACGGCCCGCGGATTCGCTCCCGACCAGTTGACAGCGGAGTCTCAGTACGAAGCGACGGTCGCGGCGTCGCCCAACGAGGCGGCCGCTCGCGCCGACGAACTCCGCTTGGCGTCCTACGTTCACCGGATGGGAACGCCCGGCGACGAGCGCACCGCCAAATACGTGCGCGATCAACTCGTTAAAGCCGGATGGGACGCGCGGATCGTCACCTACGTCGTGCCGATAGTGTGGCCCGTGGAGCAGCGTTTGACGCTGTTCGCAGGGACGCCGCGCGCGCGCAACGTCTCGCTATACGAACCGTCGGTCGCATCGGATCCGTATTCGTTCGATCACAGCGCCATCGGTATACCGTATTCGGGATACAGCAACGATGGCGATGCGACCGGAGCCGTCGTATACGCCAATCATGCCGTTCCCGCCGACTTCGAGGCGTTGGCCAAAGCCGGCGTTGACGTACGCGGCGCGATCGTCGTTGCTCGCAGCGGCGGCGGCGCGTTAACCGCAAAAGCATTCGAAGCCGCAAAGCATGGGGCGGCTGCGGTGCTCGTCTTCAACGATCCGCTCACCGGCGGATATTTTATGGGCGACACGTATCCGAAGGGAGCGTGGAGGCCGTTGGGCGGCGCGACCCGCAACACGATGACGTTCACCAACGATCCGGGCGATCCGACGGCCATCGGCATTCCGGTTCCGGGCGCGCCGCACAAGCCGTTTTCGGCGATCAAACTGCCGTCTATTCCGGAAGCGCCGATCACGGGCGAAGTAGCACGCGAACTGCTACAGGCGCTCGGTGGTCCCGTGGCGCCGCCCGATTGGCATCCTGGATTTGCATTTTCGCAGCACCTGGGGGGCTCCGTTCGCGCGCACTTCGTATTGCGCAGCAAACGATTCTTCGGACCGATCTGGGACGTGATCGGTACGCTGCCGGGAACGACCGACCAAACCGTCGTGGTCGGCAGCCATCGCGATGCGTGGACCTACGGGTCGGTCGATCCGATCAGCGGCACGGTGGATCTGTTGCAACTGGCGCGTGCGTTCGGAAAGCTGCATGCAACCGGTTGGCGTCCGCGACGAACCGTCGTCATTGGATCGTGGGACGGCGAAGAACTCAATCTTTTTGGAAGCGATATATGGGTTCGCCAAAACGAAGCGGCATTGCGCGAACATTGCGTTGCGTACGTGAACACCGACGAGGTCGCATACGGCCCGGAGTTCGGCGGGGCCGCGACGCCCGATTTAGCCGGCATGCTGCGTGATACGACGACGGCCGTTACCGCACCGGACGCGATCACGCCGCTCGACAAATATTGGCAAGCCCAAGATCCGCAGCGAGAGGTCGACGCGATCGGCGGCGGGAGCGACCACGAGCCGTTCGTGTATCACGAAAACATTCCGGCGCTGGCCGGCGCCTACGCCGGTCCGTTCGGCACGTATCATTCGGCCTACGACGATCCCGCATCGTTGGCGATTTTCGATCCGGGAATGCATCGCGCGGCTGCGGCCGCCCGATTCACATCCATGGCGGTATTGCGCCTGGCCGACGCCGACTATCCCGACCTGCGCCTGTCCGGTGTGGCAAAGACGTTGCGCGAGCGTATCGACGCGTTCGAAAAAGGCAAGGGCGACGAAGCGCGCCGCGCTAGCGTCGCGCAAGCGCTGCTGCCGAAGGCGGACGCCTTTGTGGCCGCCGCCGATGCGCTGGACGCGCGCGCCGATGCGGCGGTCGCAGCGAACGATGCGGTGGCCGCCGCAGCCATCTACGCACAGCTACGGTCGGCCGAAAACGCATTTTTTCAGCCCGACTCCGCCAAGTGGTCGCGAACGCTGCTGTACTCGGTTTCTGGGTATGCCGGCGGCGTATTGCCGTCGCTCGACGCCACGTTGCTACCGGACGGCGGCTCGGCACTCGCCACGCTGCAAGGCGCCTTCGATGCCGCGATACAGGCAGCCGCCGCACGGTAACTTGAAGATCGCGAAAGTACGCTATCCATGGAAGACCCGCGGGCGCATCTACCGCAGACGACGATCTATAACAGCGCTTACGTGGAGCTGCGGTTGATCGCCGCAGCGCCCGCGCGGTAATTCCTTGCCGCTGCAAAACCGGGTAACGCCGTTCGGCGAAGTCGTCGCGTTGCCCGGACGCGGCTCGATCATGGGAAATAGAGGCCAGTTGCACGACGAGCATCGCACGCTCAAACGACAGTGGCAATTGCGCAGATGGATTTCCTGCCGTCTGGAGTGGCGCGGAATCCGGCGCGTCGTCATGACGCCGCGCCGCTACACCGAACTGTTCTTCTTGGACGAAGCAGCCGCGTTCGCGGCGGGACATCGACCGTGTGCCGAGTGCCGCAACGCCGACTACAAACAGTTTGCGGCGTTGTGGGAAACGTGTTTCGGAAAACGAGCCGCAGCCGATGAGATGGATGTAACGCTGCACGCCGAGCGCCTCGACGGTCGCACGAAGCGCACCACGCACGCTCCCCTAGCGTCACTTCCGAACGGTACGTACGTCGTCGCCGGGGATGCCGTCGCGCGCGTGGTCTGGGACGATGCGCTCGTGGCGTGGGGCGCCGGTGCCTACGGCGAACCGGTACGTCGCCCGAAGTCGGCAATCGTCGAAGTTCTGACCCCACCCTCGATCGTCGCCATCATTCGAGCAGGCTTTCTTCCGGGTGTGCATCCAACGCTAGCTTCCTGATGGCGGATGCGATGCTCGGGTCGTGGTCGAGTTTTTACGTGATGATCGGCTCTTCGGCGGCGGCGCTGACGGGGTTGATGTTCGTGGTGATCACGCTCGTCAACAACGAGCAACGAAAACGAAACCCGGATGGGATCGCGACCTTCAGCACCCCGACGGTGTTGCATTTCTGCGCGGCGCTGTTCGTTGCAGCCGTCGTGAGCGCTCCGTGGCACTCGCTCACCTGGGTCGCCGTATTCATCGCTGGGTTCGGCGCTTATGGAAGCATCTTTTCGATGTACGTGATGTATCGCGCCAGCCGTCTCGCCGAGTACCGGGCCGACGTCGAGGATTGGACGTGGTTCGTCGTCTTGCCGCTCCTCGCATACGTCGGCGTGTTCGGCGCCGGACTCGGACTCCTGTGGAGGCCGGCGCAGTCCTTATTCGTGCTCGGAGGAGCCACGGTGCTTCTGATTTTTATCGGCATTCGCAATGCGTGGGACGTCGTAACGTTCCTGGCCATCAACGGCGAACCGAGCGGAAAAACCCGCAACGACGACTGACGCACGTTTATCCGCGCAGCGCTTCCAGCTCGCGTAACGTCCGCTCGTCGAGCTCGACCCTTGCAGCGTCGAGATTCTCACGTAGATGTGCGAGCGACGAGGTGCCCGGAATCAAGAGAATGTTCGGCGAGCGCGCGAGCAGCCACGCGAGCGCGACCTGCATCGGCGTCGCACCCAGACGCGCCGCAATCGCGTTCAGTTCGGACGATTGCAGCGGCGTAAATCCACCCAGCGGAAAGAACGGAACGTAGGCGATGCCGTCGGCGGCCAGTCCGTCGATCAATGCGTCGTCGTTACGAACGACCAGGTTAAAGAGGTTCTGCACGCACACGATATCGACGATCTCGCGCGCTTCGGCGATCTGTGCGCGGGTGACGTTGCTCACGCCGATATGTCGAATCAAGCCCTCTCGCTGCAGATCGGCGAGCGTCGAGATTTGCTCGGCATTCGATCCTTCGGTCGGTCCGTGGCCGTCTCCCATCGAGCGATAATTGACGATGTCGAGCGCGTCGATACCAAGATTACGCAAGTTGTCTCGGACGCCGTCTCGCAAGTCTTGCGGCGCAATCCATGGCTGCCACGAGCCGTCGGACGTACGGCGCGCGCCAAGCTTTGTGACGATCGTCAAACCGGCGGGATACGGATGCAACGCCGTACGAATGAGTTCGTTAACCGTGTGCGGTCCGTAATAATCGGAGGTATCGATATGGTCGACGCCCCGCTCGACGGCTTCGCGCAACACCGCGATCGCCTCGTCGGGATCGCGCGGAAGGCCCATGATGTTGGGACCGGTGAGCCGCATCGCACCGTAGCCGATGCGGTTGACACTTCGGGTTGTGCCCGGGAACGTGAAGCGGCCACCGAGAGCCGAGGTAGACGTTGCGTCGCTCATCGTTCGCGCAGACCCGGCACGGCTAACCCGGGTTGCGCCGATTCGAGCCCGTTCCAAAACGATTCGACGGCATCGAGCATTGCGGTACCGGCGACCAAGAAACGTTCCGGCGAGAAGCCCGGTTTGGAATACGCTTCGCGCAACTCATCGTCGGTGTGTTCGGCGTGACGCTCTTCGAGCGCGTCGTGCCACGTCCAGAACCCGAGCGGTAAACTCGGCATGCGCTGCTGCTTCACGATTCGCAGCCCGGTTATGAGCTCTTTCCAGAAGCCCGCAGCGGCCCAGTGTTCGATCGCGTAGGACGCTCCGGTCGCAGTCGATTCGTCCTCCGAACCGTACCACTCGAGCAGCGCGTCGCAGAACGTTAGGGTGGACGGCGAACCCAGGCGGCGCTTACCGAGGTCGTTCCATTCGAGGCCGAGCGTCTGCGCGAATTGCGCCAGCCATTCGAAATGGCCCGCGGTAAATCGAAACGTCCCGCCTTCGACCGATCCGGCCGGTGTGAATCCGACGCCGAGTTCGTTGAGTAAGATTTCTTTCGCCGCTCGATATGCGGAACGATCGGGGGCGTTGATGCACTTGCGCAGTTGGGCCTCGAGAAACAAGTGGCTGAACACGGAGAACTGTACGCTGAACGCGCGCAGTTCCGCGTGGGACGCAGCGCCGCCGGCAAACCATCGCGTGTAGCTATTGTGCCGCACGATGGGATGCTCTTGGATGGCCGCGCTCACGCGACGCTTGAATCGGTCGAGCGCGAACGGTTCGAATGCCGTAACGGCGGTCATGACGATCTCCTTTGCATAAAAAAAGCCGCCTCGCATCGGCGAGGCGGCTTTTGACGTTTGCGACCATGTTCGCTTACGGCAATGGCACACCGGGCCGATTCATTTCGAAACGACCGTAATAATAGTACGCGGTGCCGGTTGCTGCGAGTAACATATTTGCGCAACAATACCACATCACCATCGCCTTCTACAAGGGGCGCTCGTCGACTATCTGCGCTTGAGTTCTTCGAGCTCCTCGAGGGTGCGCGGCCAATCGGTCTTGAGCAAACGCGATAAGCTTCGATCGGCTAGCAGCTTTCCGCCGGTCTGACACTTGGGGCAATAATTCGTTTCGTTGTCGGCATAGCGGATGCGCTGGATCGGCTCTCCGCAGACCGGGCACGGCAAGCCGTACCGTCCGTGAACTGCCATATCGGGACGGAAGGCGGTGACGCGCTGTGGAAATTTGTCGCCCGCCTCATCGCCGAGACGATCGATCCAAAAGCGTAACGTTGCTTGCGTCGCTTCGTACAGCCGCTGCCATTGGGCGTTGTCGAGCTTCGAGGTCTGCGCGATCGGTGAGAGGTGCGCGGCGTGCAGAATTTCGTCTGAATATGCGTTGCCGATCCCGTCGACGATGCGCGGATCCGTCAACGCGCGCTTGAGCGTCCGGTTTTCTCGCGAGAGCGCGGCTCGGAACGCATCGGGGCCGGCCGACAGAACGTCGATACCGCCGGGATCCATCGCCTCGAGTGCCGCCGTGCCGCGGACCACGTGCAGCGACGCGCGCCGCTTGGTGCCGGCCTCGGTGAGCGTCAGGGTTCCGTTTGGAAAATCGAATGCCGCAAGATCCCGCCGCCCGGCGAGCTTCGTGCCGGCGGGCCGCCAGTGCAACCGGCCCGCAATCATGAGGTGCACGACGATCCAGAGATCGCCGTCGAGCCCGATGACGATGCGTTTCCCGATCCGGCGCAGCGAACGGACCGTCCGGCCGAACAGCTCGTGCAACGGCGGGTCGGCCGTTCGCAAGGTGGAGACGCCCGCGACTCGCACGCCCTCGAGCGACTGGCCGATAACGCGCGTTTCCAGCGCTTTGAGATAGGCGGCGACGTCGGGCAGCTCGGGCATTCCCCCGTGACCTTCGAAAGCCGGCCTGTACGGTTCCTCGCCGGGGAGTGGCCCATTCGAGCGGGAAATCGATCGACGCGGCTTCCGTGGAGGTTTTACCGTGCACGACGCTCCCAACAGACCCGGCGACGACGTTCCAGACGACGACAAAATCGAAGGTTCGGCCGGCGACCCGGTCTTGACCAACCCCGACGGGACCCCCAAACAGACGGGAGACCCCGCCCCGGCTGACTTCAAGCTTTTTTCATGCCTCGGGAGCATCATGGCAAGACTCGACTCAGACAAATCGGAGGATTGCATGATGAAGGGACGCGCCATAGCTGCAGTGTTTGCAGCGGCGACCATCGTCGCCGCGTGTAGCACGCACCAGAGCGGTGCGAGTTTCGTGCCGCAGAGCAACGTCATGACGACGAAGCTCGGCGAGGATATGATAATCAATGTGACGATGCCAAAAAACACGGTCGGCGAAGAGTTGCCGGGCGAAGGCATCGGGAGCGTGCACTCGTCCTACTGGGGGGCGACGCTCGGAGGGTACACACAGCAGACGTATTCTCAGGCGTTAGGATTTCCGCCCGGGACGAAACTTACGATCAAAAACTTATCGAAGAATACGGCGCATACGCTCGATGTGGTCGCACAAATCTCGGGGCGGCCCGCGAAGTTTCCCGACAGCCCCAAACTCTCGCAAACGCCCCAGGGTAAAGGCATCCTCGGCGTCGGTTATGCCAGCGGCATCATCAAGCCGGGCGGCTCGGTAACCGTGACGCTGTCGAAGCCCGGCACGTATCTCGTCGGTTGCTTCTTCCACTACAAGGACGGGATGCACGACGTCTTCGTCGTTTCGAAGACCGCAAAACCCGGTATTCAGGGGACGCCGATGCCGAAGGGCACGTCTTCTCCGACGAGCTATCCGACCTCAGGTTCGGGCGGCTCCGGCTGGTAATCGCTAGAGAAGCAGCTTCTCGATCGTTATCGGTAATGCGCGCACGCGCACGCCGGTAGCATGATGGGCGGCGGCAGCGATTGCCGCCGCCACACCCGCTAAGCCGATTTCGCCCACGCCTCGCGCGCCTAGTTCGTTGACGTGCGTGTCGGGATAATCCAAGAACGTTACATCCATCGCCGGCACGTCGGCATTCGTCGCGACCATATAATCCGCCAAGTTACGATTGAGCGGTTCGAGCGTTCGCGGATCGTAGATCGTTTCTTCGAGCAACGCCATACCCACGCCCATCACCATCGCGCCGGCGATTTGATTGCGCGCCGTTTTCGGATTGATGATGCGCCCGGCGTCGATGACGGTAACGATGCGTCGAACGCGTAACCGTCCCAACTGCGGTTGCCATCCGATCTCAACGAAATGTGCTCCGTACGAGTGGCGGGATACCGTCGGATGTTCTTCGCCGAATGTTGACGGCGACGAGCCATGGCCGGTCGCCTTCGGACCGCCGTTGCGCGCGAGTTGCTCGCGGGCGGAACGTGCCGCGCGCACGATCGCCGGAATGATCGAGGCCGTCACCATGGACCCGCCCGAGATCGGTCCCGGCGGCAAATCCGTGTCGCCCAGCGTTACGTGTACGCGCTCGAGCGGTATCGCCAGTTCGTGCGCTGCGATCTGCGCTAGCATGGTATACGTTCCGGTTCCGATGTCTTGCGTGGCGCAGCGAATCTCGGCGCTATCGTCGTCGCGCAATTCGATGCTCACGTCGGCTGCGAAGCGTTCGGCAATCCACGACGCGCCGGCCACGCCCCAGCCGAGAATCGTTTGATCGTCCGCGCGCATCGATCCGATCTCCGCCGAGCGGTTGTGCCAACCGAACCGCTGCGCACCCGACGTCAAGCATTCTACGTAGTGACGCGATGAAAACGGAACCTTCAGGCTCAAATCGCGTTCCGGTTCGTTTTGAATGCGGAGTTGTACCGGGTCGATCTGCAGTGCGTCCGCCAACTCGTTGGTCGCGGATTCGGTAGCGAACAAGCCGGGGACGGCGCCGGGTCCACGCATGGCCGTCGGAGTGCCCGTGTGGCGGCGTCGCAAAGCGCTGCGTACGCGCAGGTTCGGCGCCCCGTAGAACGACGGCGTGCCTTCACCGCACGACTCTTCGTAATCGTCGAGAATCGAGGTGGTGTTGTACGAGTCGTGATCGAGCGCGACGATCGTCCCATCGCGTTCGGCCGCGATGCGGACGCGCTGGTGCGTATACGGCCGGTGGCCGACGTTTTGAAACATCATCGGGCGCGTTACGACGACCTTCACCGGACGTTGCAACGTCCGGGCAGCTGCGGCGGCCAACGGCGACTGGGGCCACGGCCATAGTTTGCCGCCGAATCCCGAACCAAGAAAATGACTGACGACACGCACGTGCGACGCGGGCACGCCGAGCATAATCGAGAGCACCCGCCGATGATTGACCACGGCCTGCGTCGTCTCGTAGAGCGTCACGCGGCCATTGGCCCAGGCCGCGACGGTTGCGTGCAACTCGATGGGATTATGCGTTTCGACCGGCGTCTCATACACCGCGTCGATCCTAACCGGCGCCGCAGCGAACGCCGAGTCGACATCGCCTCGCGCGTTTTCTTCGCGCGCCGGACCCGTTGGCTCGCCGCCAAGCGGCGTTGCCGGATCGGTGGGGCGATAAGTTGCGCGTACCAGCATCGCACCTTCGGACGCAGCCTCGAACGTTTCGGCTACGACCAGCGCGATGTATTGACCGTAATAGCGAATCGTGGTGTCGGAGAGCGGCGGACGCCGCTCGTTGACGATCGGATCGGGACCGTCCGGCATACCGGTGGACGGCGCTTCGCGCAGCTTCTCAAAATTGTCGTGATGAAAGACTTCGACGACGCCGGGCGTTGCGCGCGCTGCCGCGATATCCAGCGACAGCAGCTCTCCCGCCGCAATGGTGCTGCCGACGGGGACGCCGTACAACATGTTCGGCAGCCGGTAGTCGGCAGCGTACGTTGCCGCGCCGGTTACTTTCAGCGATCCGTTCAACGCGGTCGACCGGCCGGCCGATCGTGCTCATACGTATTCCGCCGACGTAACGTACGCGAGTGCCGACACGATGCAGCGCTTTGCCAGCTCGATCTTAAAGCGGTTTTCCGGCCGGCCGACCGCGCCGAGCAGCGCAAGTTCGGCGGCTTCGCGGAAGAGTTTTCGGTTCGGGCGAACGACCCTCCAACAGTTGGGCAGCCCGCGCCGCGGGCCACGGCCGGGTGGCGACGCCTCCGAGTGCCAGCCGGACATCGCGCATGGTGCCATCGTCCAACGACATGGTTACGGCGGTCGATGCCAGCGCGAACTCGTAGGACGCGCGATCTCGTAACTTGAGATAGTACGAACGCGCGCGCGCACGCGCCGGTGGGAGCGAGATCGCAACGATGAGTTCGCCGGGGCGCAACACCGTTTCACGATCGGGCGTGTCGCCCGGCTCGCAATGGAAGCCGGCGAACGCAACGTCGCGGTCCCCTTCGTTCGAACGCAACGAGACGATCGCATCGAGCGACATCAGCGCCACGTTCATATCCGACGGATTGGTCGCGATGCAATTCTCGCTGGTGCCGAGCACCGCCAGATTGCGGTGGTACCCGTCGAGCGCCGGGCATCCGCTGCCGGGAACGCGCTTGTTACACGCGGCGTGAACGTCGCGAAAGTAGATACAGCGAGTGCGTTGCAACACGTTGCCGCCGGTGGTCGCCGCATTGCGCAACTGTGCGGAGGCGCCGGCCAGCAACGCTTGCGACAGCACCGGGTATTCGGCAACGACCCACGGATGATGTGCGACGTCGGCGTTGCGCGTCATCGCGCCCAAGCGCACGCCGCCGTCTGCCGTGCGTTCGATCTCCGTCAAGCCGAGGTGGTTCAGATCGACCAGCACCTCAGGACATTCGACGTCGAGACGCATCAAATCGATCATCGTGGTTCCACCGGCGATGAAGCGCGCCCCCGGCGCCAGCACGTCGCGCGTCGCTTCGAGCGGATCTGCCGGCCGGCGCAGTTCGAAAAGTTTCACGATCTAGACGCCGGGGTTACGGCGTGCATCTTGGATGGCAGCCACGATATTTTCGTAGGCACCGCAGCGACAGATGTTGCCGCTCATCGCCTCGGCGACGTCGGCATCGCCGGCGCCACACGGTTCCGACAGCAGTGCGACTGCCGACATGATCTGCCCGGGCGTGCAGTAGCCGCATTGGAGACCGTCGCGCTGCAGAAATGCCGCCTGCACCGGGTGCAGCACGCCGTCTCGCGCGAGTCCTTCGACGGTGGTGATCTCGTCGCCGTCGTGCATCGCGGCGAGTTGCAGGCACGAGTTGATGCGGCGCCCGTTAACGTGCACCGTGCAGGCACCGCATTGCCCGTGATCGCAGCCTTTTTTCGTTCCGGTAAGCCCGAGCGTTTCGCGAAGAAAATCGAGCAAGCTGGTGCGTACGTCGATCGTCTTCCGGTACGCGGCGCCGTTCACGGTGATAGAGACCGGCACCGGCGACGTGGAAGAAGACGACGAAACGGTCACAGACTATGGACGCAGGTTTGCGTTTTGTCGCTAAAGAGCGGCTGCGACGTCCAGGAGTTCTTGCCGAAGGGATCGTTCTTCAATTGATTCACCGACTGGCACATGTCGGCGATTTCGCCTTGCACGCTGTTCCAGCCGTTAAACGGATCGGCATCGGTTACGGTCTCGGCCAGTTCGTGCCCGGCGACGACCGTAACGCCTTCCACTTTGCCGCCCTCGTCCGACGGAGGCGTAATAGCGTTCACGAAGCACGGTTTGCCGCCGTCGGGGATGTACGGGAAGTTGATGTACGACACGACGTTCTTGCCCGAGAGCGTCGCGCTATGATACGCGCAGAATGATTTTCCGAAACCCGACGTGGCGTGTCCGTGCGCGGTCGCGATAAAATACGAACCGTTCGGGTCGTAGCCGAAGTGCGCGACAGAACGCAGCGCTTCCGCCGAAATGTCGCCGTCATTCGGACTCTTGGGAATCGCCGAGCCGTCGTTCCAGATCCCGCCGAATTGGTTACTGGGATTCGTGATGGAGATTTGCTTTTGCCCCGACACCTCGTAGTACTGCGTCACGACCCCGTTGAGTGCGCTGCCGCCGATACTTTTCGCATACGCCGTGAGCAGCTTCGCGACGTTGTCGGGATCGCCGGCCTTTTTGTATCCCCAGAACGTCAAGTACATCTTTGGCGCTACCAAAACCAGACCACCGCCGTAGGTGAGAAACGTATCGGGATGGACGGCCGGTACGGGATGCGCCGAGCGGAAGCATGTAATGCGGCGATACGGCTACGGCGGTCGACGCAGCGCCGGTGGCCGGCACTGCGGACGTTGCGGAACCGTTTCCGGTTCCGCAACCGCTCGTGCAAATTGCGGCGGCGCAGGTTAACGCGCCGGCGACTCGTGCAACGATGGACATCGAGACTTCGACTCCTTACTTGATGGTGACCGCGACGGGCTTCGACGGAATGCCGTTCGCGACGACGACCAGCGAGCCGGACCCGGCTTCCATGTTCGACGGAATATCAACTTGGGTCGATACGACCAACTTTCCCGTCTGCACGCCCATGGAGCTGAAGTTGTGGGTGCGCGCGTAGAATACGTGATTGCTGCTCGTCATGGTGATTCGGACGAGCGGATAGTTGGTTGCATTTTGAAACTCGTCGCCAAACGCCATCGCTTGACCCATTCCGTTGAACTGCCGGCCCGATAAGGTGTACGTTTGTCCGCGCGACATCGTTGCGGTGAACTTCGTCACCGTCGGTGCCCATGCGGCTTTCGGCTTGCCTTGGCCGGTGTATAGAACGGTCGAGTTGCCGACGATCAGCACCTGGCCGGTCGGGAGCAGTACCGGGGTTCCGCCGTACGTGCCTTGGTTGGTGAACTTGGTGCCGTCGAACTCGTACAGTCCGCCGAACAAACCGAAGACCAGAACGTCGCCGCTGGGAAGCAGCGCGGCGAATGAGTCGCCGGCATTGTCGCCATTCGGAATGTCCGGGCCTGCGGTCCACCTTCCGGACTTCACAGTATAGATCGCAGTATGACCCGCGCCGTACCCGCTGGCGCCGGAGTTGGAACCGGTAGCGAACACGGTGCCGTCGGGACGCAGCAATGCCGGCCCGATCTCGCCCGGCGGGTAGTAACAATCTTTCGGCTTGGGCCCGTACTGAAGGCAACCGTAGATGTCGGTGGGCGAGGCTAGGTTGACCGGCGTTTGGCCGGCGGTCTTCCACGTTCCGGTGGAGACGTTGTACAACTCGGTGTTCGGCGCGTTCTTCACGTCGGCGGTCAAGATGTCGCCGTCGGGCAGCAACGTCCAGCCTTCTTCGGAATTGAAATCGGATTTGCCGGTGTGTTTGAGCTCCGTCCACTTGAGCGTTTTGGCATCGAGCGCGGCAACGTTTTGCTCGAGTTTCTGACCGACGAGCATGCGACCGTCGGCCGAAACCGTCGATGCCGAGTCGCCGATATATTTCCAGCCTTTGGGATGGCCGAGCGGCGTCCACGTTGTCGTCGTCGGATCGTAGACGGCGCCGAGGTTTACCAACTGCAGATCGTAGTTGCCGGGAACGTTGTATTCGCCGCCGATGATCGCGAAGCGGCCGTCCGGCAAGACGTCCGACGAGAACGCGCTCGGACCGTATCCGCCTTGCAGCGAACCGACCTGGGTCCACGTGCCGTCCGAGTAGTCACCGTTTTGGTCGGGCGTGTATTTATACCAAACGGCGTTATTGGAATACGATTGCGTGAGGACCGAACCGTCGGTCATGACGAACGCCATTTGCATGTAGTCGGGTGGCTGCGATTGTATTCTCGCCAAACCGGGGCGCATGGATATGTTGCTGTGTCGGCCGGCCGGTATTCCGGACACGGTTGGAACGGCACCGCCGCCGCCCGAACAGCCGGCGAGGCCGGTTGCAAACAGCGCGCTAACGGCAATAAGACTCTTCCAAGAGCGTAGCACTCGTGATCCTCCGGGATGCATCAGTAGCGAAAGGGGCGTGGCGAGCGGAGATATCGCTCGCACCGAGAGTGTCTAGATGCAGGGTGTGCCGCAGGTTTCCTTCATACGACCGTAGCTTGAGTAGCTAGACGCACGACCGGGCGCCTTGTTGCGGCGCCGGTTCGTGCGATTGCTAGGACGCGCGGATCTTGGCCATCATGCCGCTGTCCTCGTGATCGAGGATGTGGCAATGGAACATGAACGTTCCTCTGATGACCGGATCGCGAAAGTCCATGAGCAGCGTCGCGGTGCCCGGAAGGCCATTTTTGCCCTCGTTCGGCACCACCACGCTATCCGACCAATACGGATGTTGCAGCCGCTTGCCGTTGAGTTCTTTCACCACGAAATGCGTCTGGTGCATGTGGAAGTCGTGGATCTCGTCGGTTACGTTGGTAATGACCCACTTCTCGACCGTACCGATCTTCACGTCAAACATCGGCGGATCGGACATGTGAAACGATTTGCCGTTGATGTACATGCGTTTGTCGTCTTCGCTCAGCGTCACGATGCGCGTCGTGACCGGCGGAGGGAGCGGTCCGCTCTTGGGCAGCGTTCCGCTCGCGCGCAAGTCGGCGAACGCCACGCGGCGCGCGTTACCCATGAGCGCATGCTTGGTTTGAAGCGTGCCCAACACGATGTTGGGATCTTCGTCGCCCCCGGGGCCCGCGTCGAAACACTTGGTTCGGAACTTGACGCTTCCACCGGGGGGACCCGTTACGACGAACTCGGCACGACCGGCCACGGGTAACACGATGTCCGGGACCGTTTCGGTCGGTCCGGTGCCCGGGTACGCGTCGAGCGCGACGCCGTCGATCGCGACGAGCTGCAGCGACGAATTATCGACCGCCAGCCGTAGCGTCTTGTGTCCGGTCGCGTTGATCACTCGAAAGAACTGCGACTCGCCGGCACCGATCGGAATGATCGGTTTCACGACATTATTGAGCGAAATCGTGTAGCCCGGATCCGCGCCGCACGGCGGTGCGCCGTTGAGATGCGGAAGCGGATGATTCGGCTGCGCGTTGATGTCGGCGAGCCCGGTCGCTCGCACGATGATAACGTGCGATTTCATGTTTGCCAGCGCGGGAATGTGCCGTTCGAGCCCGTCCACGACGATCGCACCGGACATTCCGTCCTGTCCGACTTGCCTGTCGGTAACCGGAAACACGTGCGGATGGTACCAGTATAATCCGGGTTGCTGCGTTTTCGGAATCGGAACCACGTAATGTAACGAGTCGCCCGGCATCGCAAGCATCGTCAGCACATCGTCGGCCGGTTTCTTCGGCGAAACGGTGAGCCCGTGGAAATGCAGGTTCATTTCCCCGAGTGCGCCGGGTTGCGGCAAGCTGTTGAGGAGATCGATGACGATCGTATCGCCGGGATGAACGCGTAGCGTCGGCGCGACGTTCGGTTGACCGTTCCAGAAAAACGCCGGTAACTCTGTTGCGATGTTAACGCGTACCTCGAGCGAGACGGTGGCGACGTGATTGATCGATGCCACCACCGGCGGTTCGGGAAGGAAGTTGGTAGGCGGCGGTGAGGACGGCAAGAATGCCGGTACCGTTTGCGGTAGCGCACCGCCAGCGCCGGGCGCGGATTGGTTGCCGGAACAAGCGGACATCGCGATTCCGAGCACTGCAATCGCGGCTAATGGGATTAAACGGCGAATCATCGAGCTCCTAACGTACGCGTAGCCGGGAATGTCTCATGGTAGCACCGTCACGGTTTCGGCACAATCCTGTGCGCGCTGCCCTCCAAGGCAGGCGTGCGACCGCCCCTTGTTCCCATTTTAAGAAAACATGTTATGATGCTCTCGCTGTGGCCTACCGTTTCGGGACACATCGACGTCCGCTTTCGTTACGTATGTGGACCACGCCATTCCGTACAAACTTATTGGAGGAAGAGTTCTTGAATTTGCTTCGTTTTGCAGCCGCAGCGTCGGCCGGTGCACTCCTCGCGGCGTGCAGCGGTCAAGGCGGCGGTTTGCCAGGGCAAGGTATCGCGTCGAATTCCAGCGTGAATGCGAACGTTGCCGGTCGCACAGGTAGTATTGCCGAGCAGCACGGTTGGGTTCCGCGCTTCGCCGTCATGGCGGCGAAGAACGCCGACATGTCGAAGATCGAGGGGCTGCGCGACGCCAACAAGTCGCTCCCGTTTTTCAGCGGTTCCGTAAAATCGCAACTCGACGGTAACACGTACAACTATCAGATCGTCGGCGCCGATCCGGCCAAGTCAACCGGCACCACGAAACTGCAGTACGTTCCGATCGTCGTGCGTATTCATTTCAGCGACGGCACCGTGCTGGATCCCACGCAGCCTGGTTGCAACGACACCGTCTCGGTCCAAGATCGTTTCTTCAAGGGACCGAACTTCGAAAAGACCGCGTTGACGTCCAACGGCGTTAACGTCGGCAAGACCCAGATCAACGACGCGTTCCAACGCGCCGAGTTCTGGACGACGCTGAAGAGCAAGAACTATCACCTCATCCTGACCGCGGCCAAGAAACCGATTATCATCGATTACACCGCTCCGAGCGGCTCGGCGACCGACACCGGCGTCTGTGCGGATGAGAAAAAAGTGAGCCACCGTATCGGTGAGATCGACATCAACTCGTACGACAACGAGATGGAAACGCTTGCCGCGAAATATGCGACACCGAATCAAGTGCCGATCGTTCTTTCGTACAACACGTTCGAAACCGAAGGCGGCTGCTGCGTCCTGGGTTACCACAGTGCATTCGGAACCTCGAAGGGCGTTCAGACCTACGCCGTCGGCGCGTACAACGACGCCGGCATCTTCAGCGTTCCGATCGAAGACATCCATGCGTGGACGCACGAACTCGGCGAGCTGATCAACGATCCGTTCGTCAACAACGGAACGCCCGCATGGGGCCACGTCGGCCAAGTCGGCGGTTGTCAGAACAACTTCGAAGTCGGCGATCCGCTCACGGGCACGGCCTTCGGCGTGACGTACAAGGGCTTCTCGTACCACCCGCAAGAGCTAGCGTTCTTCTCGTGGTTCTATCGCACGAAGTCGACCGGAACCGGCGGCAAGTTCTCGTTCGAAGGAACGTTTACGAGCTCGCAAGGCGCCTGTTAACGACATCGAACGCACCGGCGTTACGCCGGAGCAGACTCGATATCGAGACCCCGCACGAAGGTGCGGGGTCTTTCGTTTATTGCCGTTGCCGTTCGTAGACGTTGAGGTGTGCGGCAACGGTGGCCAGCGTGCGACATTCCTCCGGCTTGGGAGCACGTCGTAAGAGATCGCCGATGACGTGATCGTTTTCGATCCGCAAGCCTTGTTGAAGATCGCGAAACATCGAGGCGCCCATACGCGATTGCGGGGCCGTTACTAAGGGTTCGAAGCTCCCCCTTGCTCGTCTCCGAGATCGGATATCCGGCTGCTGCGGCGATCTCCGCGCACTCGTTCAGCAGCGCCAGCGTCGTCGCCGAACCACCGGCGGCAACGATTTCTCCGATCGTGCCGCGCATCAAGCACGTGATGCCCGCGGTGGTCGCCAAGAACACCCATTTTTCCCACATGGTCGGGAGAATCGTTGTGGACGCGGTCACGTCGAATCCAGCGCCCGACAACACTTGCTCGATGCGATCGATGCGTTCGGGGCGGCTGCCGTCGAGTTCGCCAAACGTCAGCTTGGCGAGTTCGGCGAGTTGCACGATCCGGCCATCCGGACGAAGCGTTGCCGCAATCATGCACGCTCCTCCGAGAACCGCCCGATCGCCGAAGCGCGCGCGCAGGACGTCGAGATGCCGCATGCCGTTGAGCAGCGGAAGAATTGCCGTCCGAGCGCCGACCGACGGTGCGATCGAGTCGAGCGCGTTCTCGAGGTCGTAGGCCTTACACGCCAACAAGATCAGATCGAACGGTTCGCCGGCCGTGCCTGCCGGGCGCAATGGCGGCGCCGGCAGGGTAACCTCGCCGCCGGGGCTCTCGATCGTGAGGCCGTCGCGAGAAAGCGCCTTTGCTCGCGCCGGGCGCACGACGAACGTGACGTCGCGTCCGGCTTGCAGCAAGCGGCCGCCAAAGAAACCGCCGATCGCGCCGGCGCCGAGTATTCCGATCCGCATGCGCCTGGAACCGCGGCCGCGCCGGCAATCGTTGCGGCGCTACGGGTTGCCGAAGCGTACGCCGAGTGCGAACGTTCGAGGCGGTGCGAAGTGATTGCCCTGCGCGTTGAGGATCGTTACATAGTAGCGGTCGTCGAGCAGGTTTTGGATGGCGAATGTCAGCTGCACGCTCGGCCCGATGGCGATACCTTTTACCACGCTGAAGATCGTATGCGGCGTTCGCTTGCAAAAGCCGGGTGTGTCGTCGGGACAAATATCCGACGACAGGCCGCTGCCGTATTCCGCGTCGGCGGCGAACCAGCCGCCCCGAGCGTCGTTCAACAGAATGCCGCCGTTGGCGCTGTAGGTCTGGTCGTGATCGGCCGGCGTGAAATCGCCGGGCGACCCAAAACACGGTGCGAGCAACTGCGTCTCGCAGCCTTTATTCAGCGAAACGGTGTGTGCGACCGATACGTACGCACGTCCGCCGCGGGCCAGCGGCCGAACGTAGTCGAGCGCTTCCTGCGAGAGCCGTCCCAAAACGTAGTTGATGTCTTGATGCAACAACGTAACGCCGACTTGCGTGTCGTCGATCAAATCGTTGGCGTTCTTCTGCCAAACGCGCCAGCCCAACTCGCCGGATCCGATTGGAAGATGACCTCCCAGTTCCAGCTGTGTGTCGCGCTCGGGTTTGAGATCGAACCGTGCGAGCGTCGATTGTAGCGGCAGATTCAACAGTTGCGCTGCCTGCGGGGAAACGTTTTCGAACGAAAACGGCTCGAAAAATCGGCCCACGTACGCATACACGTTGGCGCGTTAACCGAAACTCCGCGTGAGCTTTACGCGCGGGCTGAAGGCGCCGAAGCCTTGGGCGAACTGCGACGAACGAATCGTGAAAAAATCGTAACGAATGCCTGTGTCGAGCTGCCACGCGTCGTCGATGTGCCACGAATCTTGAACGTACGATTGGTACGTGTTGCCGGTGTTGGGACTGTCGTCAACGACCGGCGTGGGTGCGTCCGGCGTCCGTGGCGTCAGCAGCGGGGCCAGAAAATTATCCGGTTGTAACACGATCGCGTAATTTTTATCGACCCGCTCGAGATCGTAGGCGACGCCCGCGCGCAGTTCGTGGCGCCCAACGCGCTGGGAAGCGTCCGCCTGCAGGATGTAATCGGTTGCGGTGCGGCGATCGGAGAGCGAATACGCGCAGGTAGTCGGCGCGAAATTCCCACTGTGTAACGCATCCGCGCAATCGCTGGGCGAGCCTCCGTTGCCGAATGGCGGAGGCGTGACGTTCAACGCTTCACCGTAGGTCCAATCGTGGACCGGATCGCCGGAATCGGTAATCGTCGAAACTTTGAAGGCCGGTCCAAAGGTAACGCTGCCGTCCGGTCCCATCGCATGCCGAAACTGCACGCTCGCAAACGTATCGGCCTGCGTTTCGGCATCGTCCGTCAGGGCCGGTTCGCCGCCCGCGACGTCGTTCGGTATTTGAAACGACGCAAGGCTATGGACCAGCGTCACGTCGGCAAATGCGTTGGCTCCGGTTGGAATCGCGGCGCCAACATATTGATTGGCGCCGGCGGCATCGTTATGCGGCGAATCGAACTCCGGTGGATCTAATCCGCGGGTAGTAGAGAATCCGCCGGTCGCAACCGAGAGACCGCCTCCACCCGGAAGCGGCATGTGATACCCGGCCGTCGTGCCGGCGTTCGTGTACGATCCACCCGACGCTTGTCCGTCGAAACCGGCGGGGCCGGTGCCCGACTTGGTGGTGAGATCGAGAACGGCTCCGAATTTCAAGCCGTATTGCGCGGGATACGCACCTTCGATCGCATCGACGTACGAAATGTCGTTCAAGTCGATCTCGCTACCGATGTCTCGATTCAATCCCTGTGGCAATGCGACGCCGTTGATTTGATAATCGATGACGCCGTGGTCGCCGTTGATGTGCACGACGCCGTCGGCACCGCGCACGGCGCCCGGTAGTTGGATGAGCATGCTTGGAAAACTGTTCACGTATGGAAAGCGTTCGAGGTCCAGCGCGTCGAGCGTTACGTCGCTGCCGCTGCCGCGTACGGTTAACGACCGATACACCGTTACTTCGTGAATTTCGGAGAGCGGCTGCAGCGCGACCGCAATGGTGGCACCCTCGCTGCCGAGGTCAACGCGAACATGGGCACGCAGGTTGTCGCGCTCGGCCGTGAGATCGTACGTCCCGAGTGGAAGCTGGCGCGAAGGCGAAATGCCCGAGCGCGTCGCTCGCGGTGCCGGCGGTTTCATCGTTTCCGCTCAGGAAGATTCGGACGCCTGCTACGGGTTTGCCGGAAGCGGTAACGCGCCCTCGCAATACCGCCGTCGGCGCGCCGGCGACGGCCGGGGCCGCAACGCTCCACTGTATCCAGAGCAGCACGAAGCAAACGCCGAGCCGGCGTATCGATCGAACGTTCATCTGCGAAGAAACTCCCGAGGCGGTCGACGGGTTAGGTGTTAATGATAATAAGTTATCAATATCGTTACGTCAAGAGGCTCGTACTACGGGCGAAGGGAAGCCGGTCGTCGTTATGTCTGTCGCCGCTAATCGAAAGACTCGCCAGCGCGACGCGCTGCGCGCCGTGTTCGAACAGTCGGACCGGCCGCTGAGCGTGCCGGAACTCTTCGACCGCGCGTCGAGAACGATCGACGGCTTAGGAATGGCTACTGTCTATCGCGCGATCAACGCATTCGTTGAAGAGGGCTGGCTGGAGCCTGTGGATATTCCGGGCGAGCCGTCGCGCTACGAGCGCGGCGGCAAAGGACACCATCACCATTTTCAGTGCCGCAGCTGCGAACGTGTGTACGACGTCGCCGGCTGCGTCGAAAACGTGCGCAAACTGGCGCCGGCGCGGTTTCGCGTTCAAGATCACGCGCTAACGCTATACGGCGTATGCGCGACGTGCTCGCGCTAGCCGGCGAGCTTCCGCAACCCAGGCCAGCGCCGGCGCGTTGTGCCGCATATGCAGAACGTACACGTCCTCAGCCGGCGGCCGTCGCCGGGTAAACGCCCGCAGCCGCTAACATTCTTCAAGAATTTGCTTTGGATGGGGTCGTGGGACACCGATCGCCTGTACGCGATCGACCCGAAAACCTGGCAAGTGGTCAAGGAAATTCCGGCACCCGGGCGGCCCTATGGTCTCGCCGCGTTCGGTGGGAAACTACGAGTCGTCGTCGCTCTCGAAGACGACAATCGGTATATGTTCGAATGTTCGGAAGACGGATTCGACCTTTCGACCAAACGCGCGTGTCCGGATCACACCGGCTCGCACCTCGCCGCAAGGGGTCGACGCTATATCTTTGTCAGCTCGGTAACACGCGCATTCTCGAATTGGGCGACGACGGCCAACCGCGGCGTACCATCGATCTTTCGACGCGCTTCGCCGGACTTGGATTTGCTGGTAACGACGCCTATATCATCAGTGCCGACGAGGAGTTTGAGAAGCTCGAGTTAGCGCAGATCGATATTTCGCAAGACGCTCCCGAGGTGCGCCCAGTCGCCGGTTTCGATATCGACGTACGCGCGCTTGCGTTCGACGGGTCGGCGTGGTGGACGAGCCATCGCGAGGGCGACGAGATCGTTTCGTTTTCGATCTAACGAGCGCGCGACGTCGTAGAGTCCTGAACTCGAGCCTGTGCCATACAGGTGGCATCGCCTCGAATTACACTTGAAGAACGATGAAGCGCCCGCGCGTACCCGGACCGATCCGGACCATCTGGGTCGTGTTCGGCCTCGCCGGCGCGGCATCGCACGCGCTCGGCGGTGCGGCGCATCACTGGCCCAACGCCGACCTCATTACGATGGGCTGGCTCGGATTTGCCGCGTTAGGCGTTCTGTTGCCGAGCATCGATTCGATCGAGTTGCCCGGTGGCGGCGGCGTGACGTTCGCGCAAGCGGTAGCCGCGGGCGAGGAAGGCATCGCCGGCCTCGAGCACGCGCTCGGAGAGGCGACGGAGCTCGTCGCCGAGTGGCTGGGCACCGCGACGTGGTTCAACACCTATTTGCAGCGCCGGGACATCGACGACGACACCGCGTTGCGCTCCGTGTTTCGCTATTGTCTCGAGCGGATGGAAGACGCGAAAGAATGGATGGGCGATGCTGGCGAGCCGATCCGCATATCGTTGTGGTGGCAAGACCAGATCGACGGCGATTTATTCTTCATGTTCAGCAACGATATCCGCGACGAACGCACGAAGCGTTTTCGCTTCTCGCCGAACTCCGGATTGATGGGACAAGCGTTCGCCGAAAACCGCGTATACAATCTCGAAGACGCGCCCTCATCGTCGTTCTACGTTTCGATACGCGACGCACACCTCGACTATCATGGGCTGCTGCTGGTTCCGGTGCGCGTCCTCGACCAACCGGTCGGAATGCTCTCGGTGGATCGCGAGCAACGGTCGGCGTTCGGTGGCGACGCCGAGAACGTGGCGCGGGGTTTAGCCGAACTTCTCGGCTATGCGTTTCTCCATCCGCGAGTGCGGACGCTGATGCGCGCTACGCCAACCCGCGTAGACGCTCTTTTGCTTTCATGGCGCGCTCTACGGACGCCCCAGGAGATTGAGTGGACACCTTCTCCGTCTCCTGAAGATTTGGAGCAACCTGCGGGGTGAACTTGCGCGCCGCCTCGCGAGCCGTGAGTTTTTTGATCGTTTCGTCCATGTGACCGGCCTCCGAGCGCGGTATGCGCTCGCGAATAGTATAACTCGCGAGCGCATTTTCTACTAGGTTCTTAGCGAGCGGGGATCTGCATCGCCGCTTCCCGCGCCCACAGGCGCAATGCGCCGCAGGCGTCGATAAACGCCGCTTCGCCGGCATCGCCATCGAGTTGCACGACGCCATCGTCTAGCCGGTCGTGGCCGATGACGCCTTCGATCAACCCTGCCGCGCCGGGCGAATAGCCGATGAACTTGCAATGCGCGAATGCGTCCGAGACGAAGTCGCGTGCGACCGACGCCGCGCTGAGTTCGCGAGCCCCGGCCTCGGACGTTAAGACGGCAACGGCGTCGTACACGACCGACGGAGCGCCGTCCAGCTTCTCGTCGGCTTCGATCCACGCGCCTCCGGCCGACTTCACTCCTCCGACGTGCGGCGCGATGATCTCGACGTTTGCGCCGGCGGACTCCGCCTCAGCACGCAGCCGGTCGAGCGCTGCGCCGTCAACGCCATCGGAAATGACGACGCCAAGTTTTCGCCCCGCAAAGCTGTTCGGTCCGTTGTCGGCGATGCTGAGAGCGGGCGACGGCGCCAGATCGGCGATGGTCGGGCGAGCGGCCGGCGCTGCGGCCGGTAACTCGCGTAAGCGAAGCCCGCTCGCGACCGTTTGGGCGAGATCGTCGTCGAACGTTACGTAGATGGCCGACGATTCGTTCGCGGATCGCGAGCGTTCGCACTTTTGACAACTCGAACGTGAAGGCCGCGGCGATATGCGCCTGTTCTTGCGGCGCTTGACTCACGTAAAACTGCCGCGCCTGGCTGTAGTGATCTGCGAACGTTTCCGAACGTTCGCGAACCTTGTTGCCGTCGAACGTGGCCGGAACGCTGCGAAAGCCCGCCGCCGGATCTTCGCGAGGACCACCGGCGGCACCCCACGAGTTCGGCTCGTAATTCGCACGGCCGGTCCGGTTTTTGGTCGCCATGTGGCCGTCTTGCGCAAACGAACTCCACGGACAGCGCGGCGCGTTGATGGGAATGTTCGTAAAATTCGGACTGCCGAGCCGTTTAAGTTGCGTGTCGAGGTACGAAAAGTTTCGTCCCTGCAAGAGCGGGTCGTCGGAAAAGTCGATGCCCGGAACGATATTTTGCGTGCAGAACGCAACTTGTTCGGTCTCTTGAAAGAAGTTGTCAACGTGCCGGTCTAAGACCAGGCGTCCGACGCGTCGCACCGGTACGTCCTCCTCGGGCACGAGCTTCGTAGGATCGAGAATGTCGAACGGATAGTTCTTGATGAAGTCGTCGTCCAGCACTTGAATGCCGAACTCCCACTCGGGAAAATCGCCGGCGGCGATGGCATTCCACAGATCGCGCCGGTGAAAATCCGGGTCGGCGCCGTTGATCTTTAGGGCTTCGTTCCAGAGTACCGACTGCATGCCGAGCTTCGGTTTCCAATGAAACTTGACGAAGGTCAACGCACCTTCGGCGTTGACGAAACGAAACGTGTGGATCCCGAACCCTTCCATGAAGCGGAACGAGCGCGGGATCGTACGATCGGACATGATCCACAGCGCCATGTGAATCGATTCGGGCGTCAGCGAGATAAAATCCCAAAAGTTGTCGTGCGCCGTTTGCGCCTGCGGAACGTCGATGTCGGGCTCGGGTTTTGCCGCGTGAATCAAATCCGGAAACTTGATCGCGTCCTGAATGAAGAAGATCGGAATGTTGTTGCCGACGATATCCCAATTACCGGCCTTGGTATATAATTTCACGGCGAAGCCCCGCACGTCGCGCGCCAGATCGGGCGAGCCTTGGCTGCCGGCCACCGTGGAGAATCGAACGAACGCTTCGGTTTTCTCTCCGGCCGCTGCGAACGGCGCGGCCATCGTGAGTTCGGTTAGCGGCTCGTAACATTCGAAGTATCCGTGCGCGCCGAAACCGCGCGCGTGTACGACGCGTTCGGGGATACGCTCGTGATCGAAGTGGAAGATCTTTTCGCGCAACGCAAAATCTTCCAGCAACGTCGGGCCCCGGGCGCCGGCGCGCAGCGAGTTCTGATCGTCGGAAATGACGACGCCCTGCTGCGTCGTAAGACGTTCGACGTCGCCACCAGCGATCTGATGCAGTTCGCCGCCTTTCCCAGGGGCGCCGGCCGCGCGGTCGTTGCTCTTTTTGGGCATGAGGTAGGTACCCGTTTCTTTCAAAACTCGTTAGAGGGTTAACGCGCTTTGCCCATACGGCGCAGGCTCGAAACCCCGGCGCGGCCAAGCGTGCGCTTACACGATGAAACGCTCGAATTTTCTCATGAGCGCCGGCGCCATAGGCGCGGCACCATTACTCGCGTCGCCGGCAATGGCGGTCGCACAGCCGGCGATCGGGCCGATACCCCGTACCCTCGTACTCAGCGGCGGCGGAGCCCGGGGTGCGTATGAAGCCGGATTTATTGGGGCTTTGGCCGCAGCCTATAACGTGCCGGACGGACAGCCGCTTTCCGGGTACGGCGGCGTGTGCGGAACGTCGATCGGCGCGCTGAACGGTTGGTTCGTCGCGACCGGTCAGTACAGCAAGCTCAAAGAGCTGTGGTATGGGATCAGCGGACAGCATTTGATCCGCCTGAAGCCGCAATACAAGGCGCTACGCGATACCGAGAGCGGTCTCTTCAATCGTGTCGGATCCGTCGTCGGGCTCGTCGGTCTGACGGATAATCAGGCCGGCGTGCTCCAATCCGAACCGGTGCTCGGCTGGATCGAACGAAATATCGATCCGCAAACGCCGCTCGTCATGCCCTTCGTTTTTGCCACGACGAACCTATCGCAACAGCGCCCGGAATACTTCTACATGCGGCCGCCGTCGGCTAACCGCGACTTGCCGGAGGAGCTGATTCACGCGTTGCAGCTTTCGCTCGGCCCACACACGATCGTGCGGGAAGCGACGCCCGACCTGGTGCACCGCGCGATCTTCGCATCGGCTGCACTGCCGATCGTGTTCGATCCGGTGCAGTTGCCGGTGGGCGATGGAACGGTCAACTCGTATTGCGACGGCGGCGTTGCGAGCAACTCGCCGGTCGGCATCGCGCACGCGATTTCGAGCGCGGCCGACGTCATATTGCTCGACCCGCCGTTCGAACCGGAACTTCATTATCGCGACGCGATCGAAATCGCGTACGCCGTGTTCGGAACGATGCAGCGCAAAATCTTGGAATCCGAAATGCGCAACGCCTACTTCCAGTCGTTGGGCAAGCGAGCTCTGGAACGCATTCCGGCCCACGCGCTGTCGACCGTGGTCGGCAACGACGAGATTCTTCATCGCCTCCTGCACGGCGTCCCGGCCACCGCGTTACGCTACGTGCGGCCGGAGAAAGTGTTGGAAGTCAGCGTCGTGGGATTCGACGACGAAGTCGGTATCGGTAAATCGTATCGCACGGGATGGGAAGATTACGCCCGAGGGTTTTCCGATTACGATTGGCAAACGTTCGCGGTCTAGTGCAAACGCGATTCGTGTGGGCTGCGGCCGGCCTCGCTCTCCTATCGGCGTGCGCCGAACGGCCGGTTTCGTCGCTTCCTCAATCCAGCCAAGCGCTAGCTTCGACGACGCGCGCTCGCCGGGCGCTGGTTTCGCCGATCCAGCACATCGTCATCATTTTTCAAGAGAATCGCACGCCGGATAATTTGTTCCAAGGCGTTCCCGGCGCGGACATCGCTACCACCGGTGTCGATTCGCGCGGGCAAAACATCGCGCTCGTCCCCATCTCGTTGGCCGCTCCGTGGGATCTCGGGCACAATCGGGAATCGTTTATCGCCGACTACAACGACGGAAAGATGGACGGCTTCGATAGCCGTCTTCCGTGGAACCAGCATCAACATCCGTACGGGTACGCGCCCGCTCGCCAAGTGCAACCGTACCTCGATATGGCGACGCAATACGTCTTCGCCGACCGGATGTTTGAAACGCAGCAATCCGGCAGCTTTCCCGCACACCAATACATCGTGAGCGGTGCGGCTACCGCGTTGCCGGCGTCGTCCGACAGCGTTACGAGCAACGGTATCGATAACAAGAACGGAAAGCCCGGACCGGTCGGCTGCGACGCCCCCAACACGTCCTACGTCGAGACGCTCGACATTCACACGGGCGCGTACGGTCCGGATGCGTTCCCGTGTTTCGAGCGCGTCTCGATGGCCGATTTACTCGACGCAAAAAGCTTGTCGTGGCGATATTACCAACACGATCTCGGGGTCGGCAACTGGCACGCCTTCGACGCGATCAAAGAAGTGCGCTACGGCAACGATTACGCCAACGTCATCACGCCGTCGCAAACGATTCTAGCGGACATCGCGGCGGGCGACCTCGCTTCGCTCTCGTGGGTTATTCCACCGTCGGATGCGTACTCGGATCATCCCGGAAGCCTAAGCGCTAAAGGGCCTTCGTGGGTTTCCGCGGTCGTGAACGCCGTAGGCGAAAGTCAATATTGGAACTCGACTGCAATCTTCATCACGTGGGACGATTGGGGCGGCTGGTACGATCACGTCAAGCCTCCGTTTTACAATCACTACGAGTTGGGTTTTCGAGTTCCGTTAGTCGTCGTTTCGCCGTATGCGAAACGCGGCTACGTGTCGCACAAAGTGCACGAGTTCGGCAGCATCCTCAAGTTCGCGGAAAAAACGTTCGATCTCGGTTCGATGCAGACGACCGACGTTCGCTCGGATAACCTGTACGATGCCTTCGACTTCAAGCAGCAGCCGCGCGCGTTCGTTCCGATCAAAGCCCCGCCGTTCGATCCGAGCTCGGATACTCGGACCGGTAGCCCGGACATCGAGGATCCCGAATAAGACGTTACAGCTCCACGCTGATGTGATTGCCGCAGTTGGCGACGTGCTCCACGTGAACGCGCTTGGCCAGTTGCTGCACGATATAGAGCCCTCGGCCGAGTTCGCTCATGATATCGGTCGGCAGGGTGGCCGGCGCAACGAAATCGTCGCCCGAATCGATGACGTGTAGTTTCCACGCGCCGTCGTTGCAATACAGCTGAATCTCCACCGGTCCTGGAGCGTGGCGTACCACGTTGCCGAGCAGTTCGCCGAAAACGACTTCCGCGCGTGCGAGCATGTGCGAATCGCACGGACTCCGGCGGAGAAAGGCAACGAACGAGCCGCGCGCGTTGACTGCGGCTCGCGCATCGTCCGCAACGAACGACCAAACCGCTGCGTGCCCGACGCGTACGGCTAAGATCGCTACATCGTCGTAGGGGCGAGCCGGTAAGCAGCTTCGCGCGATCAACTTGGCGGGGGCTCCGGTTGCGACCACCGCGCGGCTCGACAAGACGCGTTCCAGAGCGCGTTCGCCTTCATCCCAGTTACGATTCCATTCCACTAAGCCGTCGGTAAACAAGACGAGCAGATCGGCCTCGCGCAGCTCGATCCTGCGGCTCTCCGCGCTCGCTTCGAGATAGCGTAGGCCGAGCGGCAAACCGGCCTGCTCGAGTGCGAGCAGCCGGCCGTGTCGCCGCAAAAACGGTGGAAGATGCCCCGCATTAGCAAATCGCATCGAGGATCGCTCGGGATTCACGATCGCAACGAATGCCGTCACGATCGCTTCGGGATATCGCTTGCGCAGAAACCATTCTGCCGAATCGAGAATCTTCGCGGGGTCGACTTCGTGCAACGGTACCATGCCCATCGCGTGGCGCACTTTGCTCATGATCGCGGCCGCCTGAATGCCGCGGCCGGTAACGTCGCCGACGCTGATGACCACCGAACCGTCGTCGAGTTCGATCGCGTCGTACCAATCGCCGCCGACTTCGGCCTGTTGTCCGGCCGGCAAATAAACCGCGTCGAACTGCAATCCTTTCGATTTTGGAATGATCGTCGGCAGCGACGCTTTTTGCAGCGTGGACGCGATATTACGTTCGCGCTCGAACGTTTCGGCTCGCTCGACCGCAACCGATGCGCGCGCCGCGACGTCCTCGATCGCCGGCAAGTCGCGCAGCGGTTCGTACGAGTGCTCCGAGAACATCACCGTTAGCGCGCCGTAGGTCGCGTCTGCTGAATGTAAGGGCACGACCACGGTCAACCGGACGTTCAGGGCGTCGATGTGATCGGCCAGATACGGCCAGGTGCGCAATTTCATGCGTTGCGGAGAGTCGGGATCGTGCACCACCGAGCCGCGTTCGCGCAGCCTTTGCGCGAGCCGGCGTTCCACCTCGGAACGCAACGGACGCTGGCCCTCTAGGGCGGCCATCGCCGCGGCCGCGATCGGGTTGCGACCGGCCGCGGCTTCGACGCGAATGGCGTCGCCGTCGAGCTTGATCACGGCGCATGCATCCGCGAGATCTTCCGCGATCGCGGTCGCCACGGCTTTCATGGTAGTCCAGACGTCTCTCGAGTCGAGCAACAACTCGTTGACGCGGCCCGCAAAGCGAAGCCGCTGCGACGTCGTCCGTTCGCCGGCTAGGATTCGAACGTTTTCGATCGCCACCGCGGTCCGCGCCGCCACCGCGCCGGCCACATCGAGGTCGCTTCGGGTAAATTCGCGCCCCGGATTCGGCGGACGCTACGCCGAGCGCGCCAAGTATGGTCCCGGACGGCGTCACGATCGGAACGACGATCGCCGAATGCAGTCGAAGCGTTGCGAGCAGTTGTGCGTGCGCCGGATCGCCGGTGCCCTGCTCCAAGCGTTCGGCAACGATGCGTTCGACGAGCAACGTGGATCCATCGGCGAGTACCCGCGATAACGCGGCGCCCGCGAACGGCAGGTCGCGCAGGCGTAACCGTTCGACGTACCGCAACAACGCTACATCTTTGTGCGCGATGGCGGCGGTGCGGACGCCGCCCGGTTCGACCAGCCACACGAAACACCAGTCGGCAAAGTTTCCGATGGTTACGTCCGCTAGCGCCCGGCAAATCGCACGTTCGTCGAGCGAGGAGAGAAAGATGTTGCCCGTTTCGACGATGAACGCCAGACTATCGCGCAGCCTGCGTTGCTCGTCAACGTCGGTCGCAGTGCCGACCCAGCGCACGACCTGGCCCGCGGCGTTTCGCAGCGGTTCGGCGCGCGTGAGAAACCAGCGATAGTTTCCGTCAACGCCGCGCAGGCGATGTTCGATTTCGAACGGCACTCGGTCGGAGATGGATGCGTTCCAGCGGAGCCACGTCTCGTCCAAATCGTCGGGATGAACGATCTCCGGCACCGGCCCGCGGTCGAGCAATTCGGACAGCGTTACACCGGTGTATCCAATCCAGCGACGGTTGAAATAATCGATGGTGCCGTCGGGAGCCGACGTCCACACCAACTGCGGCATCGCGTCGGCTACCGCCGCAAATGCGTCGTCCGAATCGAGCGCTTGTTGGAGCTGTTGAAAAATCGACACCTGAGTCTTAGGTCCTACTCGCAGCGGACGAAAACCCCCCTTGGTTCGTCGGGAGGGCCGGCGAGCTCCGGCGGTCGTCGAGACGGGTCCTGCGACTGTTCGTCGCGTGTGCGGTGGCCTGTTTTGCATGCGCGCATCCGGCGAGCGCGCGAACGTACGACGAGAGCTCGACGCCGTGCGCCGTGGCCTACGACGCCGGCGTGTGGTACCGCGTACCGGCTGGGTCGTTCTCTCCGATCGACGCACGCTACGCGCAGTGCGGCTCGTTCGCGCTATCGCGATCGTACGTCGTCGCGCCGCCGTCATGGGCCGTTCCGAACGGGCCCACACAGGCGCGATTCGTGGCGACGTCGCTGCAGCAGCGGTTCTCGGTTTCGGGGATGTTGGCGCTCGAACGCACGGCCTCGCGACATTCGATTCCCATGACGTGGATGCTCGGCGATTTGTGGTGGATCGGACTCGCCGATTATTACAATCGCTTTCACGCTGCCAACGGCGACGACGTCGAGGCCGAATACTTTGCCAGCCTGCACGATCGAATGCGAGCCGCGATGCCGTGGTACGTTCCGACGGTCAGTGTCGCGGGCGCGGGGGAAGAGCGCGATCTTTTGCGCGCGGATGCTTTCGGCGAACGCGCGTTTTGGGGAATTGCATGGAACAGTCATGGGGTCAACGGAACCTCGGACCTCGGCGCTCCCTGGGGTGCGTACTGCGCCGACCCGCAATCCTACAAGCGACCCGATCCGCGCACGACTTGTCCGGAAGTCGCGTTCGAATGGACCGCACGCGATCTAACGCGGGCGTACTTGAGCGGTCGCGAAGACTGGTTTTCCACCGACCCCGACGATTTGCAACGCGCCGGCATGAGCGTCAACGCCGCGCAGCGCTACGTGCGGCAATTGATCGACGCGTATGCCGCTGCCGGACAGACGCAGCCGATCGTCGTCGTAACGCAACAAGAGAGCGGAGAAGAAACGAACGCCGGCGACGACGCGATCGTCAACGCGCTCTTCGGGCGCGTGGCGGCCGATCGTTTGCGCCCGCAAACATTGCGCGACGCGGCGCGCGATGCGCGCGCGTTTGCTGCGATTCCCCGCGCCGTCGCGTTTCCATCGCTTCCGGCCGGGCCCGCCGTGCCGTCTCGGGTGTTGGGCGGCGATTCGCTTTACCCGGCGACCATCGACTATCACGATCGAACCGCCGGCATGACGTTCCTCGCGGGCCACACGTTACCGTCGCGCGTTTTTCGCTACGACGCGCAATCGCGATCGCATTTCGCTCGTCCGCTAACGCCGGTGCCTGCAGCCGAACTGCCTCGTTTGGTGGCGGCGCGGGTGCTTGCCGGACGCATCGTGCTTACCATCTCCGCGCCGAGGGCGACGCCGTTCGCAGTCGCGTTCTGGGCCGATGCTGCACGGTTGCGGCTAAGCGGCCGTCCCTGGATCGCTGCGGGCCGTGCGGGCATCGTCGTGCCGCTTGTACTGCGGGGCGGCGTGCAAACGATTGTGGTCGATTGCGCGGGTTGCTCAAGCAGCGTTCTACCGTACGCAACGTAGAGGGCCGAACGCGAACGGGCAGGGAAATCGCCGCGGCCCCGATGATACCGCTCGTATGAAGCATAACTGGGTGAATCGTGCGTTCGTCGCGGCGTTCGCATGCTTGACGGCCGTATTCGCCGGTTGCGGAGGCGGCGGCGGCAATGGGCCGACGACCGGTCCTCTTCCCAACCTGCCACCGGCAAAAGCCGGCAAATATTTCAAACACATCGTTATCATCATTCAAGAAAACCGCACCTACGATAATTTATTCGCGACGTTTCCCGGCGGCGACGGAGTTACGGTCGGCAAAGGACATAATGGCCAAAACATTCCGCTTACGAAAGCGAATCTCGAGAGCCGCGTTTCTCCTGGGAACGGATATTATTGCTGTTGGATCCACGATTGGAACAACGGCCGCATGAACGGCTTCGACACGGTGAACATCGGGCCAATTAAGGGCTTGTATGTGTATCAATATGTCGATCCCGCGCAGATCGTTCCGTACTGGGATCTGGCTCGACAATACGTTTTGGCAGACCACATGTTCCAGACCCAGGGTAGCGGCAGTTACACCGCTCACCAAGACCTGATTGCGGGTGGCACCAACATCGATCCCGCGCATGCGGTTATCGACTTTCCCAGCCTAGGACCGATCTGGGGTTGCGACTCCCCATCGCAGTCGAAAACGAGCCTCATTACCAAGGCAAACGATTTCATGTTTAACGCCGGGCCGGCTCCGTGTCTGTCGTACCAAACGTTGCGCGATCCGCTCGATGCGGGCGGCGTTCCGTGGCGGTACTATGCGCCGCAAGTAGGTCAAAGTTTCGGCGGAGACTTATGGAATGCGTTCGACGGAATACGAGCCGTGCGATACGGCTCCGAGTGGAACACCAACGTCACGTGGCCGGAAACCAACGTATTCAAAGATATTACTGCGGGCAAACTTCCGTCGGTTTCGTGGGTCATCCCCGATTATCAAAACTCGGACCATCCGGGCGATACGTCGGATACCGGACCGTCCTGGGTGGCGCAGGTCGTCAACGCGATCGGCAACAGCCCGGATTGGGACTCGACCGCGATCGTCGTTACGTGGGACGATTGGGGTGGCTGGTACGATCACGTACGTCCTCCGGGCACGCAGTCGTTCGGCGGCCTTGGTTTCCGCGTTCCGATGCTGGTGATTTCGCCGTACTCGCGTAAAGGGCTCGTTACGCACAATCAATACGAGTTCGGAACGATCATTAAGTTTGTCGAAGACAACTGGGGGTTACCGCGTCTCGGTACGACCGACGTACGCGCGGCCAGCATGATCGACGATGTCTTCGATTTCACGCAACCCCCACGCAAATTCGTAACGATCGACGCGAAATATTCGAAGGCGTACTTCCTCAAGCAAAAGCCCTCGGGTAAACCAACCGACTACGAATAGCGCGCCGAATCGCTACAAGCGATGCATGCCCGATCCGGGTTCGCCCGGAACGGGCTGCTCTTCGGTACTCGCCTCGAGCGGAAGGCCTGCACGTTCCCAGGCGGCGATGCCGCCCGCCAACGGTGCGGCGCCGGAGTATCCGGCGTCGCGCAGTTTTTGTACCACCCGCGCTACCGTTTCATCGTCGTCCCCATAGACCGCGACGGGGGCATCGTGCGGCAACGGGAGCGCTAGCGGGTCGGCATCGAGCAGCGCCTTTGGATTGTATTGCAACGCACCGCGGATCTGGCGGTGTCCCGAATGCCGGACGTCGAGAATGCTGGCCGACGCACCGAGGTCGCCGGGCGAAATACCGGCTTCGCTATGCTCGTTCATGGCGAATCATTACCCGGAACCGGCCCGTCCGCATCGCGCGTCTGCGAGATCTTGCGCTAGAACGTCATCGTGGTCGAATCGTTCCCGGAGTCGCAGTCTTGCGGCCCGGATCCGTCCGGCCGGCTCATGCGCAGACGAAACAGCATCTTCGTCGTTCCGGCTCCGGCCTCGCTGGAACGCTTGGCGGCGTACGAGAACGTGTACGATTGATGTGGGTGGAGGGGCGGAATGCCGATGGAATCGACCTTTTGCCCGTCTTGAAAGACATCGACCGACTGCAACACATCGGAAGCTTGCGCCGTGTTGCCGGCATTGGTGACGGTACCGCTGAGACGATAGGTCAACAATCCGGCGGCCGTCGAAACGTGGCCGGCCGAAACGGTGCCGAGCGAGGGATCCGCGCCGGCACACGCTGCGGCTGCGGGAAGCGTTGCGATCGCGAGTACGGTGACGAATGCCAATACTGTTTTCATCGTTATTCCTCTCCGTCGAAATAATCGATGGATGCCGATCGAATGGTCGCGCGCTCGGGCGAACGCACCGTCCACTTTTCGCTATCGGGATAATGTGTCGATTCGCCGATCGGATTGTCGGCGATCACATAGACGACGAGATCTTCATCACCGTCGTTGAACAGCTGATGCGGCTCGCCGGGACGGAAGATGAACGCGTCCCCGGCCTCGATCGGCGTCGTGCCATCGGCATGGCGCGCCGTACCTTTGCCGGAGACGACGTGGTAAAACTCCCACTGAGCGCTATGCGAATGATACGGGTATGGAACGTCGCCCGGCTCTAAGCGCATGATCTCGACATCGAACGGATGGCGTTCGTTCAGATCCATCGATTGCGGCTTGCGGCCGAGGGCCTCGGAGACTTGCTTGCCATAGCCTTTGAATTTTTTCTTGGGCGATCCCCATTCGAGCTCTTCCATCGAAGTGGTGTTAACCTTTAGCATGATATGGGCTTGGAGCACGCGTTGCCGCCCCCCTTCGCGCTGGCATTTTTGCTCCGAATCGCGTAACGTGTGAACGTGCCGGCCTTTTTATTTACCGACATCGAAGGCAGCACTTCGCGTTGGGAGCGGCACGGCGCAGCCATGGCGGATGCCGTCCGGCGGCACGACGCCCTCGTTCGCACTGCGATCGAGTCGCGCGGAGGGACGGTCTTCAAAACAATCGGGGACGCGTTCTGTGCGGCCTTCGATTCGGCCGGTCCGGCCATCGCAGCGGCCGTGGCCGCCCAACGCCTCCTCCGCGACGAACCGTGGGATGCCGTCGGCGGACTGGCGGTGCGTATGGCCGTGCACGCCGGCGATGCCGAACTGCGCGACGGCGATTTCTTTGGGCCCCCGCTCAATCGCGTCGCGCGCATGTTGGAACACGGCCACGGCGGTCAGATTCTCGTTTCGGCCGTTGCCGTCGAACACATCGCTAGGCTCGAAGACGGGGTATCGTTACGCCCACTCGGCGCGCTGACGCTGCGCGGAACGTCCGAGCCGGAACGGGTTTTTCAGGTGTGCGCGGGCGATCTTCCCGACGACTTTCCGGCGCTCCACGCACTCCGGGCGCCGCCGAGCAATTTTCCGTTGCAGCCGACCCAAATTGATCGGGCGCGCGGCCGATCGGGCGTCTATCGCGGCCGCGTTAGGCGGCGGCCGGCTCGTGACGGTCAACGGGCCGGGCGGTATCGGCAAAACGCGTGTCGCGCTCGCCGCGGCATCGGACGTTCGCGCCGAGTATCCGGACGGCGCGTGGTTCGTCGAACTTCGCACCCCTGCGCGACGAAGAATTGGTCCCGAGCGCGGTGCTGACGACGTTGCGTGCCGGCCGTTCTCGCGCGGCGTCGCCCGACGACGCGTTAGTCAACGTCCTGCGCAAACGCCGCACGCTGCTCGTGTTCGATAACTGCGAACACGTCGTCGATGCGGCAGCTCGCACGTCGTCGGCATTGCTGGCGCATTGTCCGCACGTTGCGACGCTTGCCACGAGTCGCGCGCCGCTGCGCGTGAACGGCGAACGCGAGTATCGCCTGACGTCGCTCGACGACGCTTCGGCTGCGGCGCTCTTTGCCGAACGCGCGGCGGTCGTCAACCCGGCGTTTACCCTGGACGATCGCACTCGCCCGTTAGCGATCGAACTCTGCCGGCGGCTCGACGGCCTGCCGTTGGCGATCGAGTTGGCCGCGGCACGCATGCGCGTGCTTTCGCTCGAAGAACTGTTGCGACGGCTGGAGTTGCGCGCGCTCACTTCCGGCGGCCGGGATCGCGACGCACGTCAAAAAACGATGCACGCGCTCATCGAGTGGAGCTACGACTTGTTGGCGCGCGACGAGCGCCGCACGTTCCGTGCGCTGTCGGTCTTTGCCGGAGGGTTTACGCTGGCGGCGGCTTGCGAACTCGATGGCGCCGGCGAATGGAACACGCTCGATGCATTGACGTCGCTTACCGAGAAGTCGTTGCTCGTTGCCGACGTCGGTGCGGGAACGCAACGCTACCGGCTGCTCGAATCGATTCGCGAATACGCGCGCGAGCGGCTCGATGGCGATGGCGAGGCGCCGGCGGCGTTAGAACGGCACGCGCGCACGTTCCGCGAGTTTGCGGATCGTGCATACGCGGAGTGGGACACGGATCCCGGCGCGGACTGGCTTACGCGTTACGCGCTCGAACTCGACAACGTGCGGGCCGCCTTGCGCTGGGCGTTCGAACGGCCCGAAACGATCGAGGACGCCGCGGTGCTGGCTGCATCCGCAGCGCCGCTCTTCATGCGTCTTTCATTGCTGCGCGAGGGCGTCGCATGGTGCGAACGTGCGATGTCGTCAACCCATGCGCTATCCGATCGAACGGCGGCGCGTCTGCAGTACGCCGCTTCGATGCTCTACCACAATCTCGGCGCCGACGACCGCGCGCTGCGCTGCGCGCGGGAAGCAGTCGTTCGGTACGAGGCGGCGGGCGACCGGCGTGGTCTCACGCGCGCGCTCTCGCAAATCGCCTACGAAAGCGCCGCATGCGGGCAAATGGAAGACGCGGTCGTAGCCGCCGGCCGCGCGCTCGAGCTAGCTCGTGCGTCGGGGGAACCGCGTTTGTTGGCTGCGACGTTGCAACGTTGCGCGATGGTGTCCGAATCGACCGACATGGCGTTGACTCGGAGCAGGTACGCCGAAGCGATCGATCTGTTCCGCGCACTCGGCCGCGACGACGAAATGGCGCGAGCGATGATGTGGTGGGCGGATGCGGAAGGCGTCTCCGGCGACCCGGCCGCCGCGGTCTCGATTGCCGCACAAGCGTTGGAAAGCTGCCCGCCGGATTTGCTGATGTTTTTGATCAACGGCATGGCCGGTTGGTACGTCGCGCTCGGCGAAGGCGATGCCGCGCTGCCGCTCGCGCGTCAGTCGTTGCGGTTGGCTCGAGAGGCTCGCCACGAAGTAGCAGAGCTGTGCGCGACGCTCTACCTAGCGGCGCTTGCGGGCGACGATCGAACGGTGTTGCGGGCGAGGACCATCGGCTTCATCGACGCACAACTCGGACGCTTGCAGTGGACGCTGGCGGCATCCGACGCTGCGATCGCGGACCGGTTACGAGCCGAGGTGCGAGGTGCGATGGGCGACGCCGCGTACGAAACGGCCGTGCTCGAAGGCGCAGCCTGGACCGACGAACGCGCCGTCGCGTCCGCGCAGCAGTTTTAAGACCGGTGCGCTAACAGGGTTTGAGGCCGCCGGCCGCCGGCCGCGCCCGGCGAGCGTTGCGCGTACGCGCTCCGTCGATGTAATAGCAGCGCTCTTTGAGCTTGAACGTGCCGGTCTCTCCGGTGCATCCATGCTTTGCGGTGTACGTTCCATCGAGCGTGAACTTCTGGTCGTCGTAGGTTGCGGCGACCGTAAAACTGCATGCCGCCGAGCCGATCGTTGCGGTCATCGTTCCGGCGAGGGTTCCCGACTTGTCGATCAGTGCGGCCGAGCCGGCGACTTTTTGCGGCTGGTAGTCGAAACCGAGAGCTCCGCCGACCGCTTTGCCGGACTGCGAAAAGTCGGCCGCTGCCTGGCCTTTTCCGTATCCCGAGTCGTTGCCGGTGCCTTGGTACTGTCCGGCGATCGTGCTTTTTGCGGCTGGAAGGGCCGCGCCGGTCGCCGTCGATGGAATCGACGATTGTACCGGCGTGGAACTTGCGCAACCGGCGAACGCCGCAATAGCGAGAACGCTGACGATCGTACGCAACATTATGCTGGGCTCGTTTCTGCCGGAACCGCTACACGGTTCGCGATGGCGGCGACGTCGTAGCCGAATTGCTTGGCGGTCGCGTCGGTTACTTCGACGATATCGTTAAGTTCGTCCGCGTTGAACTTCGGCTTGTAATAGTCGGGTAACGAAAGTTTCTGCGTGTACGTTTCGCGCACGGCGGTAAACTGCGCCGGGTCGAGCTCTGCATGTGCGATGATGCGGTCGATCGTGGTCCCCGAGTCGCCGCACAGATCTTCGTAGCGGACGAGCGTGACCGCTTTGGCCAGATTGGGATCGGACGCGATCTGGGCCAGCACGAAATCGTACATGTACGACCAGTAGCGGGCGCGGGCGCGCGCCGTGCGGCCGGCGTCGCGCAGTTCGTGAATCTCATCGAGCACGCGCGAGTCGCCGAGGTTGGCCATGATTTGCCGTTGGCCGAACTCGTGATGCCCGGTCATTTCGATGATCTCGATCTGGCGCGGGTCGTCGCGATCGAGCTCGTCCCAAATGCGATCCTGCTTGAGGAGCGACGCAACGTGATCGATCGGATTGCGCACGTAGAGCAAAAACTTCGCGTCCGGGAACATCTTTAGCAGATATTGCATACGGATGACGCACATGATCGCCTTGCTGACGTAGCGCGGGCGCTTGCGCGAGAGCAAAAGCTTCTGCAGATGCTCGGTGTAGAACCGTTCGAAGTCCGCATTGCTGGTGTTGCGGTCTAACACGCTGACCCGCTCTTCGCTATGGATGAACGGAAAGAAGCGTTCCCACAGAATCTCTTCGCCCATCTCGGCGCTGTCGCGCGTCACCTGAATGCGGTCGCGATGAATGCGCGGCACCGGTTTGCGCATCGCATCGACCGGAACTTTCGGGAAGAGCCAATTCCACGCATACGGCGCGTACGGCATCAGAAAGTCCGCGTATTTATGCGTGGTGACGTCGGGATGCTCGCTTAGCATTTGGAGCGAAATCGTCGTGCCCGCGCGCGGAAGCCCGCAAATGTACACGGGGCGATCGACCTTGACCTCGCGCATGCGGCGCCCGAGTATCTGCGACTCGAGATTGCCGAGTCCGATGAAGAGTGGGGCACCGGCATGAACCCCGCGTACGGCCCAGTAGAAGCCGGCCGGCACGCTGAAGCGCTGGTTGGGAGTCGTTTGTTGGGAAGCCATGGATGCTAGACTTTTTCGAACAGGGCGCCGATTACTGTCAGTCCCGGGCCGAATGCCATGCTGAGCACCTTGCTTCCGGTCGGGATGTCTTCGGATTCGACGATCTCCTGCCAGATGTGCGGTGCGGTCGCCGACGCCATGTTGCCGCGCTCGAAGAGCACCCGGCGGCTGGCTTCTAACTGCGACTCTTCGATGCCTAAGCGGTTGCGAATCTGATTGAGAATCGCCGGCCCGCCCGGGTGGATGGCGAACACCATGCGATCTTTTTCCGCTTCGAAGTCGATGCCGGCTTGATCGCATAGCGCGGTAACGAATCCCGCGATCGAATCGCGGATCAAAAACGGCACGCGCTTCGATAGCGACATGTCGAACTGTAGCGGTCCCGGACGAAGCGTCATTTCGGGAAGCGAGTCGGGAAGCAACTGTTCCTCGAACGCGAGCACGCGCAAGCCCCGCCGTCCGGTCTTGGCGAACTCGACGGCCGGATAGGCCGAATATTTGATGAAACCGTCGGCGAACAGCGTGGACGTTACGAATGCATCGGGCGTTTCACCCAACAGGTCGAAGTGCAGCGACAGAAACTCGGTATGCACGACATCGATGCGTTTCTTCGGCTCCGGCAGCGACACGTACGACGAGCCGACGAGTCCGAGCGCCGTCCGGATCGCCGGGAACGCACCGTAACATCCCATGTGGTACGAATGCGTTACGGCAGTACGTAACCATCCGCGGTGGGAGAAGAACATTTGAACCGGGCTCGGCGAGACATACCCGGAGCACGTGACGTGCACGATGCCGTCGGGCGGGGTCGCGCCTTCACCGTACACTCGTCCCAACACGGTATATGCGGTCTGTTCGAAGAGGCTCATTCGGGAGTCGAGCGGCTCGCCGGTCGGAACCCGCAAGGTGCCGTACTCGCCGATGGAACCGGTCGCGAGTTCGTCGCGTACGACGAAGTTCGATTCGAGCACGCCGACCTGGCGCGCAGAGATGTGTCTGGATGCCGCGCCAAAACGCTCCATGCGTTCGGCGATCGCGCGCCCGAGTTCTTCGCGTTCCGCGTCGGTCGTTAGACCGCGCTTGGCGCTTTGCGCGATCGTCATGAAATGCACTTGGATTTTTTTGAGTTCGTCTTGGTCGCGTAACGGAGTCATCACGACGTTTTCGAAATCGGCAAAGACGACCGGCACGGGGTATGGCATGCGTCCGCCCGCGATGGTGCCGGCGGCGGTAGCGGTTTGACGGGATCCGGGGGTGGCGGGGATGGAGGTCGATGTTATCATAACGTTTGTCTTCCAGGCCGCCTTTCGTGGGGTTCTCAGCCTTTCCATTTCAGTAAGGCGGCCATCCCGTAGCTCGTTTCGAGCTTAAGAACTATAGTCATCATATCGCGGTGGTTGCGATTAACGTTGTATCGCCGTTGCTATTCGGGGTCAACCGGTACGTTGTTCGGGCGTTCGCGTTCGAAGTATTGGCGCGACAGGTCCGACTGGATCGTGGTGAAGGCGCGCGGCGCTTGCGAGAAATTAAAGCAGTCGGCGATGCTGGCGGCGCGCACGTCGTTGACACCGATGCGGCCCAAGTGCCAGTTGTCTTCGACGAACTTGAGGATGCTGGCGAACTCATACTGCGTGTGCGAGACGTACGACGGCTTGGAGTATGGCGATATCACGAGCATCGGTACGCGAAAGCCGAGACCTTGATAGTCGAGTTGCGGCGGCGACACGTGATCGAACCACCCGCCCCAGTCGTCCCACGTGACGATGATCGCCGTCGAGTTCCAGTACTGGCTCTGTCCGATCGCGTTTACGACTTGCGCAACCCACTCCGGTCCGTGGTCGATATGATAGGGATGGTCGGAATTCTCGGCCGACGGTATGACCCACGTTACGTTGGCTAACTGGCCGCCGGAAATTTGCTTGAACACGCTCGTCTCCGGCGAAATTACGTTGCTCTTCCATTCGGCAGCGCCGTTACCATAGCGTACGGCACGAATTGCGTCGAATGCGTTCCACAGAAATCCGGTGCCGCCGTACAGAGGAGGCACGTCGTACTTCCAGCTTACGTTTTTTGCATCGAGCAAATCGCGCAACGTCGTGTAATCCAGGCACGGCGCGGGGCCTTTGTTGAAAAGATATTGCTCGGTATCGGTGAGCAACGATGTGTGCGCACTCGCCCCTGCGTCGCACCCCCACGGACCACGCGACGGGAAGTCGATCAAGCTCTCGTGGTCGTTGATTGCAGTGTTGCCGCGAATCAAATCTTGATGGGCGGTGAAGCTTCCGCTGCCTTGCGTTTGAAACAGATCGTCGGCCAGCGCGTACTGTTGCGCCAGCGCCCAGTACGGCCGAATGTAGCTCGGATCGACGTAGCGCAACGCGTACGTTCCAGCCGGCGGCCCCTGTCCGCTGGCACCGAAATGGACCTTGTCGAATCCATCCATCTTCCCGCCGTCGTATTCGGTTTTGAAGCCCGAGTGGATGTGATTGAGATCGAGTCCGACCAGCGGGCCGCGCGTGTTGTGAAACGGCTTACCGTCGTGCAGGCCGACGGTGGAGCCGTTGGCACCGGGGAACGTTGAAAAAAGATCGTCGAACGTCCGGTTTTCTTGAATCATGATGATGACATGTTTGATTGGAGTCGTCGTCGGCGGCCCCGGATCGGCGCTTGCCACAGCCGCGGGCGGAGTCGACGACCCGCCGCCGGATGAAGAGCAAGCCGCCATAGAGAAAGCGACGAACGCCAGCAGTAGCCGTCGAATCATAATTTCGCACTATTCCCCGGGCGGACGGTTCATCTTTTTATACCGGCAGTCGAAGGCAGCAAGCGCTTAACTATTTATGCGATACAATCTCGAACTTCCGTACACGCTCCTCGACGTCTTTACCAGTCGTCCGTACTCGGGCAATCAGCTGGCGGTGTTCCTTGAGGCGAACGTCGATCGCGCGGCGATGCAGGCGATCGCGCGCGAACTGAATCTTTCCGAAACGGTCTTCGTGCATCGCGCGCCTGGAGTGGCTGCCGCGTTGCACATCTTCACCCCGTTTCACGAGATGCGTTTCGCCGGACATCCAACCATCGGCGCGGCGCTCGTTCTCGCCGACGACGCGGGCTGGGTGGAACCGGCGGCGCTCGAGTTCGAATTACGACTAGGCGTCGGGCCGATACCCATCGTCATCGAACGTGACCCATCGGCGACCGTCGCATGGCTGACCACGCCGCCGGTTCGATTCGGAGCCGAGTTTGCTCCGGCCGAGGCCGCCGCCATGATTGGATTGACCGCTCGCGACCTGCGCGCGGATCTGCCCGCCGGCCTGGCGGGCGCGGACGTTCCATTCTTGTACCTGCCCGTCGCGAGCGAGGCCGAGGTCAACCGGGCTGTCGTCGTGGCCGACGAGGTGCGAGCGCGGGCCGGTTGGGACGACATCAACGGCATCTACGTGTATGCGCTCACCGGAGAGGGGGCGTACTCCCGCATGTTTGCGCCCATGTCGGGAATCGCCGAGGACCCGGCGACCGGGAGTGCTGCCGGCCCGTTGGCCGCGACGCTCGATCGCAACGGCGCATTGCCCGCCGGCGATCGTTTCACGATTCGACAGGGGGTCGCCATGGGACGCGAATCGGAGTTATTCGTGCGCCGCACGCGAGCCGGCGACGGCGCGCCCGCCTTCCAGGTGGGAGGCAGCGCCGTACGCGCCGGGCGCGGGACCCTGTTCGTTTAGATGGTTCCGGCGCCCCAACCATCGAGCCCAGCAACGATCGAGCGCGCCGCCGCGTTGCTGCGCGCCGGCGGCGTGGTCGCGATCCCTACCGAGACGGTGTACGGTTTGGCGGCCAACGCGCTCGATGCGGTGGCCGTTGCGCGCGTCTTCGAGATCAAGCGCCGGCCGTCGTTCGACCCGTTGATCGTCCACGTTTCGAGCGAGGCCATGCTGCCCGCAGTGGCGGTCGCGATTCCGGAAGCCGCGTATCGACTCATGGAGCGATTTTGGCCCGGACCGCTGACCATCGTCCTCCCCAAAGCGTCCGGCGTGCCGGGCATCGTGACCGCGGGGGCCGCGACCGTGGCGGTTCGAGCGCCGGCGCATCCGGTCGCTCGCGCGATCATCGAGGCGGCCGGCGTGCCGTTGGCAGCACCGAGCGCCAACCCGTTCGGGCGGCTGAGCCCAACACGGGCGGAGCACGTCTGGCGCGGGCTTGGCGATGCGGTCGATCTGATCGTCAACGGTGGACCCGCCGAGTATGGGATCGAGTCGACCATCGTATCCTTGGATCCGGAGCCCGCGTTGTTACGGGCCGGCGCCATCCCGCCCGAGGCGATTGAGGCCCTCATCGGCCCGCTGGTACGAGGCTCGACCCCGGGGGCTGCGGCTCCCGGCAACGCCGCCCATCATTATGCTCCGGCCACGCCCGTGCGCGTGGTGGAATGGGACAGCGTGCCTGCGGCGAGCCGGTTGCGAGCCGGCTGGCTTGGCTTGCGCCGCCCGGCGCCGGGATACGCCTGCTCGCGCGTGCTGTCGCTCAGCGGCGACTTGCGTGAAGCTGCCGCAGCGTTGTTCGAGTCGCTGCACGAACTCGACGAACGCTCGCTCGAACGCATCGACGTCGAGCGTATCCCGGAGCGCGGCATCGGCCTCGCGATCGCCGACCGGCTGCGGCGCGCGGAGGCGTCGTCGAGCGCAATCGTTCCGGCGGAACTGCGTGGCCGGTAACGAAAAGGCGAAACGTTGCGTTCTGCCGGTAAAGAGGTGCGATGCTAGAATTCGGTCGTCGTAGCGCGCTCGTCGCGCTAGCGGTTTGTTTGTTAGCCGCGGCGCAGCCGCCGGCGCTGCCTGCAGGCGTTGCCGGCGACGTTCAGTTGAGCTATACGCTGCTGACGTCCACGGCGTATCGCACGGTCAATCCGCAGGCCTTACTGGCTGCAGCGTCCGACGCGCTGGTCAACGAAGCCAAGAAGCACGGCACGACCATCGACCCGCCCAAGCTGCGTGTCGAGTCCGATCCTACGCAGACCGTTAGCGGACTAGACTCGGCGATCGCGGCCGCGGCCGACGCCGCGCACGCATCGTCAACCGATTTCGCATACGCAGCGATTCGCGCGATGGCCGGGTCGCTTGGTGACCGCTACACCCAATTCTTTACGCCCGATGAGTTGAAGAAATTTAACGATGCGCTCGATCCCGAGCGGATCGGCGGAATCGGCGTCATGATCGGCATCGACGCGGCCACATCGCAGATCAATTTGACGTACGTCGTGCCGGGCACGCCCGCCGACAAGGCCGGGCTCCAAGTCGGCGACGTCCTCACATCGATCGCCTCGGCCTCGACCAAAGGCATGTCGCTGGAAAATGCCAGCAAACGTTTACGCGGCGATACGGGCTCGACCGTGGTCTTGCACGTCGTGCGCAACGGCGGAACCGAAACGCCGTATTCGATCGAGCGTGCCCAAGTGCAGCCGCCCACCGTCGTCTTCCGCATGTTGCCGGGCGACATCGGGTACGTCTACGTCATGGTGTTCGGCAGAGCCACGCCGTCGGAGTTCGACACGGCGGTCGCGCGCCTCAAGGCGCAAGGCGCCAAGGCGATCGCCTTGGATTTGCGTTTCGACGGAGGCGGGTTAGTCGATTCGGCGTTGTTGATCAGCTCGCGATTTATTGCGAATAAGGCGTTATTGACCGTAGAAGAACGCGGCAATAAAGCGACGACCATCCGCGCCGACAACGAGACGTCGGTCGAACTGCCGCTCATCGTTTTGGTCAACCAGTACACGGCGTCGGCCTCGGAGATCACGGCCGCCGCGCTGCAGGACGACGGGATCGGCACGCTGCTCGGCACCAAGACCTTCGGCAAGGGTGTCATGCAAACGTTGACGCCGCTGCCCGATGGCGCCGCGATCAAGATCACGACCGCGCACTACTTGACGCCCAACCGCCGCGACATCAATCTCAAAGGCATCGAACCAGACTTGCGCGTCAACGAGAACAACGATTCTCGCATCGGTGACGTGGATCACGACGCGCAGTTGCGGGCCGCGATCCTGTTCTTGCAGAAGAAGATCGCGCAAGCCAAGACGATCTAACGGCTGGCGTGGGCGATTAGCTCAGCTGGGAGAGCGCCTCCCTTACACGGAGGATGTCGGCGGTTCGAGCCCGTCATCGCCCACCATCCGATCTGAAGGATCTTCATGACCGACCGATTGAGCAACGAACACGGCCACGACGAGTCGCATAAAACAACCGACCCGTCGTCGCCCGCCGAACCGGGCGTTGGAGCGAAGCCCGAAACGCCGGATCCGAGCGGCATACCCCCAAATGAAGGCGGAACCGGACCGGACGAACCGTAACCGGCACTCACTCCCCAATTAATCTTTCTTAATACATCGCAAGCGTTGTTTAACACGACGAACGCAGGCGTTGTCGCGTGCGTTTCAAGAACGTTGCGTCGCGAAAGAAAGGTTGAACGTGCAACACACATCGCGATTTTCGGCGGCGCGATTTGCAGAAATCGACGACGCGCATATCAGCCCGGAGCAATGGCGGATCGTTTTGATCGCCGGCATGGGTTTTTTCACCGACGCCTACGACCTGTTTATTATCGGCGTCGTCATCAAGCTGCTCGGTCCGCAATGGCATCTGGGCGCGCTCGGTGCCTCGTTGTTAGGCGCCACCGCCCTCGTGTCGGCCGCGATTGGATCGGCGGTGTTCGGACGCGTCGCCGACGTCTTCGGCCGCAAGTATATTTACGGGTTCGAAGTACTCGTGCTCGGCTTTGGAGCCGTCGCATCGGCGTTCTCGCCCAATCTGTGGTGGCTCATCGCCTTCCGGTTTGTTTTAGGCCTCGGTATCGGCGGCGACTATCCGGTCAGCGCTACCATCGCCAGCGAATTCGCCGGCAAGAAGACGCGCGGCTTGATGGTCTCGAGCGTGTTTGCGATGCAGGGCATCGGCCTGATCGTCGGACCGTTGTTGGCGATCGCGCTGCTGTCGCTGCACATGCCGCAAGACATCGTGTGGCGCGTGTTGCTCGCGGCCGGAGCGATTCCGCCGCTGGCCGTGTTTTGGGCGCGGCGCCATCTCAGGGAAACGCCGCGGTATGCGCAACTGGCCGAAAAGAATGTCGAAAAAGAACAAGAGACCGTCAAACGCATCGGATACGTCGAAGCACTCCGCAGCGCGTTCGCTCACGATCGCGATCTGCCGAAATGGCTGATCGGAACCTCGCTGGCGTGGTTTTTGCTCGACGTCGCGTACTACGGCAATACGATTTCGAACCAGCAGTTCGTCGGTGCGGTCAGTCCGCACGGAACGCAAATTCAGAATTTATTCATCTCGCTCCTGGTGTTTGCGTTCGCAGCGTTTCCCGGGTATTTGCTGTCGGTCTACGGCATGGATAAATGGGGGCGAAAGCCGATCCAAATCCTCGGATTCGTGTTGATGGCCGCAAGCTTCATCGGCATCGCCTTCCTCGGCAACGCCGGCTCGGTGCTCACGATCTTCATCGTGTTGTACTGTCTGAACTACTTCTTTACCGAGTTCGGCCCGAACACGACGACGTTCGTTTTGCCCGCGGAGATCTTCCCGGTGAGCGTGCGGACGACGTGCCACGGAATCTCCGCTACGGTCGGCAAGATCGGCGCCGCTGTAGGGACGTTCAGCTTCCCGCTGCTGCAAGCCAAGTTCGGGTTGCCCGGTCCGATGTGGGTCGCCGGAATTACGTGCGTCGCCGGTGCGGCCATCACGTGGCGTTTGCTGCCCGAGCCGAACGGGCTCGAGCTGGAAGAAGCGTCGCGCGATCAAACGTTCGCTCAGTTGAAACCGCAGCCGACCTAACCGGGCGCGTCCGGTTGCTCCGGAGTGAACCCGGCGCGTATCGTCGAACAGCGCGAGACTTCCCTAGGAGGTCTCGCATTGTTTTTTTCTATTCGTTCGTTGCGATCGACGCTGGCGGCCGTTGCTGCCGTCGCCTCGGTCGCGTGTTCGTCGAACTCCGGCACGATATCCGGCTTGCCGCAGAACGCATCGAGCGGCATGCCGCAGCATACGATTTTGCCAACCGGCGCCGGCGCGATTCAACACGTCGTCATCATCGTGCAAGAGAATCGCACGGTCGACAATATGTTTCAAGGGTACCCGGGTGCGAATACCGTGTCGAGCGGAAAAAATTCGAAGGGTAAGACGATTCCACTGCAGCCGCTCAGTTTGAAAGTACGATATATCATCGACCACTCGGCCGAAGCGATGTTTGCAGCCTGCGACGGCACCGGAAAAATGCCCGGAACGCATTGTAAAATGGACGCGTTCGACAAAGAATATAGTTACGGCGGACCGGCCAACCCGCAATACGTGTACGTCCCGCACTCCGAGTCGAAGCCGTATTGGGATATGGCCAAAGAGTGGGTACTCGGCGACAATTTCCACCCGTCGCAAGTCGACGAGAGTTTCGTCTCGCACCAATACATCATCGCCGGCCAGGCGCAGTCGAGCGTCAACGTACCGCTCGGGCCCGACTGGGGATGCGACGGCGGGACGCGCGACACCGTCGGTACGATATTGAAAGACCGGACGTTCGGACCCGAGCAACAAGCATGCTTCGACTACCCGACGCTCGGCGACGAACTCGACACCGCAAAGCTTTCGTGGCGATTTTACACGAGCCCGGTTTCCGAACCGATGGGTGGTTTTTGGTCGGGCTATCAAGCCATCAAACATATCCGGTACGGTCCGGATTGGGCGAACGTCATCAACCCGCAAAAAAAGTTTCTCACCGACGTCAAAAACGGCAAGCTCTCGAGCGTGACGTGGATCACGCCCACGTGCGAAGAGTCCGATCACACCGCGTGCGGCGGCGGTCTCGGGCCGTCGTGGGTGTCGTCGTTAGTGAACGCCGTCGGCAACAGCAAGTTTTGGAATTCGACGGCCATCTTCGTCTTTTGGGACGACTGGGGCGGCTTGTACGATCAGGTTCCTCCGCCGTACGCAGGATACGACGGCTTGGGATTCCGGACTCCGTTGTTGGTCATCTCTCCGTACGCCAAGAAAAACTTTATTTCGAACGTGCAGTACGAGCACGGCAGCATACTGCGGTTCACCGAAGATCTGTTCGGGTTGCCGCAGTTGTCTGCGTCGGATACGCGCGCCAATTCGCCGGCGTTGGATTGCTTCGACTTCAAGCAGAAGCCGCGCGCGTTCGTGCCGATCAAAGCTCCGCAGGACGAACGGTTCTTCCTAACGCGACCGGTGGACACGCGTCCTCCCGACTTCGAATAACCGCGGAGCGTTCGCTAAAACTTGAAGTAAATAAACGTCGCGGGCGTGCCCGGCCACGACAGAAGCTCGATGCAGAGCAATGCCGTGGCCAGCGCTCCCGCACGTATCGCCGTGGGAAGCGCGTTCCATTGGAAGGTCTGCATGCGTTGCCAACACGCGCGCAGCACTGCGAAACCCAGGATGCCTGTCGCGAGCACCGCGACCCAGCCATGTAGCGGCCAACCCGCCGGTCCGCCCGTAAACAACTGCCGGTACACCGTTCCGGCCGTCGCGAAATCGGGTGCGCGAAACAACACCCATGCCAGGCTTACGACCGCGAACGTCAGGGCGGCGCGCGATACGTATGCGATGCCGCGCGGAGCGTCGCCGCTGCGGCCGATACCTGCGACGCGTTCGACGCATAACAGCACCCCGTGGACGGCTCCCCACGCCACGAACGTCCATTGCGCGCCATGCCACAATCCGCCGAGCAGCATCGTCAGCAAGAGATTGCGCACGGTAGCGAACTCGCCGTGTCGGTTGCCGCCCAACGGAATGTACAAATAGTCGCGCAGCCAGGTCGACAACGTGATGTGCCAGCGATGCCAAAAATCGGTAACGCTGGAAGCCAGATACGGTTGGGCAAAGTTTTCGGGAAAGATGAATCCGAACAAACGAGCGCAGCCAATCGCGATGTCGCTGTATCCGGAGAAGTCGAAATAAATTTGCATCGAGAACGCAAAGATCGCACCGGCCGCTGCCAACCCGCCGGGATGGGCCGCCGGTGCCGAAAAATATGCGTCAGAGATCGGCGAGAACTGATCGGCGATGCCGATCTTTTTCGCTAACCCAAAGGCGGCGCGCATGCAGCCGTAGGATATGTCGGATGGGTTGGGTGCGCGCCAGTGCACGAGTTCGGAGAAAAACAGTCCGGCGCGCACGATCGGACCGGCGAGCAGCTGTGGAAAAAACGCTAAATACATCGCGTAGCGCGACAGGCTGCGCGTCGCCGTTATTTTTCCGCGATACACGTTGAACCAGATACGAAATGCTTTGAAACGTGTGAAAGCTGATACCGATCGGTACGAACAGCTTGACGAACCACGGGTTGCCGTGCATTCCGGCCAGCGCCGCAATCGTTGACCCGGCGAAGTTGGCATACTTGAACGTGCCGAGAAACGCTAGGTTCGCCGCGATGCCGGCGGCCAACGCGACGCGCCGCACGTTTCCGGTGAGTCGTTCGAGTCCGAGCCCGATCGCCCAATCGGACAGGGTGAGCGCCAACAAGAAGCCGACGAACGCGCCGTTCCAGCGCGCGTAAAAATAGTAACTCGCACCCAGCAAAAACCACCAGCGAACGCGCAACGGCAGGCAGTAAAAGCCGGCGGCCACCACCAGAATGAAGATCCAGAACTCGTAGGATTGCATCGGCATCGGAATTCCGATGCCGACGAGCAGCCCGGTGCGCGGCGGCTGCGCGGATTGGGGAATCGCGGGCTGCATGCCGCCCGCGAACGCGCTGGGCCGCGGAGCCGACAGCGCTCGGGCGACGTCGTGCCCCAACATCGAGCTAAAGATCCCGCCGCCCATGCGATCGAGGTGATCGTGATCGAAGAACAGTTGCGGCTGCTCGAGACGGCCGTAGGGAGCGGCATCGAGGAGCGTCACGCCATACTGCCGGGCGAAGCCGGCAATGCTGCCGTTCGCGCGCTCGCCTTCGTCACGGTGAATCGGACGTGTTGGAATGCGAACGAAAATGACCGGAACGCCTGCGGCGGTGTATCGGCGGACGATGGGCTCGAGCCAGCGGCGGCGGTATTCCGCGTACGACGGGCTTGGCCGGCCGAGCCGCAAGACTCCGTCGGCCAGGAGCGGCCGTTCGCCGGCCGGCACGTTCGGCGCGATCGTCAGCCGTCCGGTGCGCGCGTCGAGGCGCGTGCCGGAGAGTGACGGCTCCTGGAGGTGGCTTGCGAACGGGTCGTACAGATGCTCGGATTTCGCTTTGGCGATGGTCTGGAACCGCGCTCGCGGCGAAGCCAGCAACGCCTGCACGTCGTCGCGCAGCTCCGGACCGCGCAAGAGCATGTCGATGGCGACGGCCAACCGTGTTCTTGGGTCGGGAAACGAGCGAGCGAGCTTCGGGATGTCGCCCGGCGGTACGGCGAGCGCGATGTAGTGCAGGTCGGGGGTCCGCTGATCGCCGTCGATGCTGCCGATCGCGCTATCGTCGTCGGAGTAGGTGTCAACCGGAATGACCAGCGCTCGATAGCGAGTCGCACGCGGATCGAGTTCTTGCAAAAAGAAGTACCAGCAACGTGGGTTCGTTCCCGGGACGCCGCCATTGAGAAACCGCACCGAGTCGTGCGACGCGCGATCCGCCAACGCCGGGTCCAGCCCGGAATAAATGCGCGAGTCGCCGAGCACCAAGACGTCGCGCTGGGCGGCGGGCGGCAGCGCCCGCAAGGCCGCCAACGAGCCTTCGAACGCCCCGGTACTCGATTTCGGATCGAGCAGCGGCCGATACAGCGGCGCGTAGAATGCGGCCAAGTCGATAATAAGGAAGAGGACCAGCGCGCCGGCGAGCACGGCGCCGCCTCGAAACGAACGCAAGCCGGAAGCTGGTTCGTGCCCGGGACGAGCCTTCCCACGCGGGAGCCTCGCGTCGCCAATCGTAAAGGTTGGTATGCTTGAGGATCGCACCATCGCCGTTGCCGATGAGGGCGCAGTTCGCGTCCTGACGCTCGACCGTCCGGCGCGGCGTAACGCGCTGTCGCTGGCCGTCATGCGCGAGCTTGACGAGGCGCTCGAAGCCGCTGCCGGCGATCGATCCGTCCACGCGGTGGTGTTGCGAGCCGAAGGCCCCGCGTTTAGCTCCGGCCACGACCTGCGCGAAATCCGCGCCGGCGATCGGGTTATGCACAGGGATGTGTTCGACGCGTGCGTTCGCCTGATGCAGCGGCTGGAAGAGATTCCGCAGCCCGTCATCGCCGAAGTCAACGGCATCGCAACCGCTGCCGGTTGCCAGATCGTCGCGGCTTGCGACCTAGCGGTTGCTTCGGATCGTTCGACCTTCGCGACACCCGGCGTACGCATCGGGTTGTTTTGCAGCACGCCTATGGTTGCGTTGTCGCGAGCGGTCGGTCGCAAGCGAGCGTTGCAGATGCTCCTGACCGGGGATCCGATCGACGCGCACACCGCTTGCGAATGGGGGCTCGTCAATCTCGTCGTCGCGCCCGAGCGCATTCATGACGAAACGTTGGCGCTCGCCACGCGGATCGCCGCCGCGAGTCCAACCGTCCTGGCGATTGGCAAGCGAGCGTTTTATGCACAGGTCAACCGCGACACCGCCGGCGCGTACGCTTACACAAAGGAAGTGATGATTCGTAACGCGTCGGAAATCGACGCATGTGAGGGCATCGACGCGTTCTTCGAAAAACGCGCGCCGCGCTGGCATTGACAAACCCTGTGAGTTTCGGTACGCTCCAGAGAAGTTCCGCGACACTCATATGGGCTATGAGTGGGCGCGTTTCGCGCATAAACCGTCGCCCACACCCGGTATGTATTATCCCGACAAAAAGGGCTCGTACATACGCGACGCCAGGGAGGCTCGCCGTCGGCGAGTCTTCCTGTGTTTTTTTGAGCGGGCACGCGGCGCGCGCGTCGAATGAGAGCGCCCCGTGACGTTTGTGTCGGCGCGTACGCGCTATGCCGGAATCGTGCTTCTGGTCGGGTTACTCGCTTGTTTGGCGGTCGCGGTGTTTCGTCTACAGACGGAAGATCGCACCAAACGCGTCGAGGTCTCGATGGACTATCAAGACTTCGCGGCGCTAGCCCGCTCGTATGATTATAACCCTGCAGGCTTTTTGATCGCGCTACGGCGCGCCGGTTTGACGTCGCTCGCGCTCACCGAAGAGCTTGGCTCGAACGTCGGCGACGATGGGAAGGCGCAAGTTCTTACGGGAGCGTCGTTGCGTAATCAGGCGCAGATCGCTCCGATCCGCGATCCGTTGCTCGCACGAATGGTCGCATCCGGACGTATCGATCCCGGCGCGGTGTATCTTTTGGTCAACGACGCGCTCACCTATCAACGATATCGCTTGCAGCTGGGTCTGCACTTCGCGCGGCACAGCGTCCGCGTGCTTCGCGCATCGCGGCCGTGGTTGATCGAAGTCCGCACGCAAATCGATTATTTTAACACCACCTCGTTGGGTATACCGACCGACGAGATCTTGCTGGCGCACCGGCTCGGCCTCCTGGTGATACCGCGGCTACAGAACGACGAACGTTTCGAACGTCCGCAAATGGCGGCAGCCATCGATGCGGTATTGCGCTACGACCCTAAAGTGTCGACGTTGATTTTCTTCGGCCTGCGCAATCAAGTGATGGGATTCCCCGACCATCTCGAAGATATGGCGGCGGTCTTCAAACAGTATCGGTTTAATTTCGGGTCGATCGAAACGTACGATCAAGCCACGGTGCAAAAGGGCAACGACGGCCTGGCCGAGTTGATACCCGGCCGCACCGTGCGCGTGCAAGCGATTGCGAAGACCGAGCTGGACAAGATCAAAGTAGACGTTGCCGTCGCCCGCTACGTCTTGGGCGTGCGCGAGCGAAACGTGCGCGTCGTGTACTTACGACCGTGGGATCATCGCGACGGTACCAAGTCGATCGAACGAACGAACGTCAACTTCGTCGCGTCCATCGCGAGCCAACTACAATCGGGCGGCTACCGACTGGGCCGCGCAACGCCGATTCCGCCGTACCACGGAAACAATCGTCTCATCGTCGCCGTCGCAGCGCTGGCCGTGCCGTCGATCTTCATACTGCTGCTCGAGTGGTTCGGTTTGTACCGCCGTGGGTGGGCGATCGCCGCATACGCCCTTACGGTTCTCGCGTACGCCGGCGGCGTGCTATCGCATCACGATTTGCTGGTACGCTCGGTATTGGCGCTCGCCGGCGCTCTGTTCTTCGCCACCGCTGCATTCGCAGTGCTGGCGCCGGCGTTTCGTGAGGAACCCGCACGCGACACGCGCACCCAATTGCTGCGCTGTTTGGGATGGACGTTGGCCGCGACCTGCGTCGCGCTCCTGGGCGCTCTGGTTGTCGTAGGATTGATGAGCGCACCGCTCGCGATGGAAGAGATCGAGCGCTTCCGAGGGGTCAAGCTCGTGCTCTCACTGCCTCCGCTCATCGCGCTCCTGATGTACACCTTCGATCCACGGTTCGGGGTCGGGCGCCGGTTGAAAGAGTTATCTGCATCGCCGGTGCTGGCATATCAACTCTTGGCAGGGCTGGTCGTTGTCGCGGGAGCGGCGTTCCTCGTGATGCGCAGCGGAAACGACAGCGACATCTCCCCGTCGCAGTTCGAGTTGACGCTGCGTCACGTGTTGACGAACGTGCTCTCGGTGCGCCCGCGATTTAAAGAGTTCTTGGTCGGGTTCCCGTGCATGATGCTGATCGCCGCGCTCGCGCCGCTGCACCGTCGCGCGGTCGGCTGGCTGCTGGCGCTAGGTGCCGGCGTGGGCATCGGCGACGTGATCGACACGTTCTCGCACCTGCACACGCCGCTTTCGATCTCGCTGTTGCGCATCGTCAACGGGCTCGTCATCGGCGCGATCGTCGGCTCGATCGTCGTATTCGTGTATCGCAAGATCGCAATGCGGCGCACGGTCGTCGTTTAAGCGCTTGCGTCTGCTGATCTCAGGTTACTACGGATTCGGCAACCTGGGTGACGAGGCGCTGCTGCGAATCATCGTCGAGCGCATACGCGCGCGCGTTCCGAACGCAGATATCGAAGTGCTGTCGGCAACGCCGATTCTGACCGCTCGCGAACTCGACGTACGATCGTCGCCGCGAGAGCAGTGGCGAAACGTTCGTCGCGCGATCCGCGAGTGCGACGTCGTTCTCTCCGGAGGCGGCGGCCTGTTGCAAAATGCTACCAGCTCGCGCAGCTTGCTGTACTATGCCGGCATCGTTCGCGAGGCCGTCCGGGCGCGCCGGAAGTCGATGATTTTCGCGCAGTCGATCGGACCGTTGGATCGTTTGGGCGAGTTTTTGGTGCGGCAGTTCTGTAGCGGCGTTTCGCGCGCGACGGTACGGGACGAGCGCTCGCGCGGATTGCTGCAGCGGCTGCTGCCGCGCACCTTGGTCGAGCGCACGGCCGATCCGGTCTTCCTGTTCGATCCGGCGGTGCCGGCCCACGATCTGAGCGCCGAAGGCTTGGGTCCCGATAGCGGCCGGTATGCGGTCATCAGCGTTCGCAAGTCGCCGGGCTTTCGCGATGGGGTCGAAACCGTCGCGCACGCGGTCGATCGGTTGGCGGGCGTCCACGGCATCCGTAGCGCGTTTCTTCCGTTAGGCGGCGCGCCGGACGCGGAAATTTCGACCGACATCATTCGTAAGTGTGCGAGCGCGCCGGTGCTGCTGCCGGAATGCTCGTTGGAAAAAGCCGGCGCGATTATCGCGGGCTCGAGCGCGGTGATCGGGATGCGGCTACACGCGCTGGTGTTGGCCGCACGCTTTGCCGTGCCGTTCTTGGCGCTGGCCTACGATCCGAAAGTCGGCGCGCTGTGCGACGATCTCCACTACCCGCTCGAACCGCTGTGGGAGCCGGGACGCAGGCGCGAACAGGCGTCGGCCGACGAACTGGTGGACCGGCTGGTCGCAGAGCACGATGCGATTTCCGAGCACCTGGCGGGTGACGTCGCCGCGATCCGGGCGGCGGCGGAGCGCAACTTCGACGTGCTCGACGACTTGATCGGGGAGTAAAGTCCCGAGCCTGCGCGAAACCCGGACGTTCCCATGACCGATAACGGAGCGCGCCGCGATTATCGCGACACGTTAAATCTGCCCCGCACCGACTTTGCGATGAAGGCCGAGCTGCCCAAGCGCGAGCCCGACCGCGTCGCCTGGTGGGAGCGCGAACGCTCGTACGAACGGCGGCTCGAACGCAACGCGGCCAACGCGCCGTGGACGCTGCACGACGGCCCACCGTATGCCAACAACGAGCCGCACATGGGCGGCTTCTTCAACATGGTCCTCAAGGACGTATTCGTCAAAGTTGCGTTGCTCGAGGGAAAATACTCGGCATTCGTTCCCGGCTGGGACATGCACGGTTTGCCGATCGAACTCGAAACGCTCAAACATCTCGGCATCAAAGATTTTCATGCGATCGATCCGGTCGAGCTGCGCCAACGGTGCCGCGAGCGGGCCATGTATTGGTTCGAACGGCAACGCGACATTCGCATCCGGATGGGCAACTTCGGATTGTGGCAACGGCCGTACCGCACGATCGAGCCGTCGTACGAAGCGACGATCGTACGCGTGCTGGCGGATCTCGCCGAACGCGAGCAGATCTATAAAGGCTTGCGGTCGACGCTGTGGTGCGTCCACGACGAAACGGCGCTCGCCGAAGCCGAGATCGAGTACGAAAACAAAACCTCGCCGTCGATCTACGTTCGTTTTCCGGCTTGCGGCGAACAAGTACGCGAACTGGAACGGCTATTCGGTGCGTCGCACGGCGACGGTCCGCTTTCGGTTCTCATTTGGACGACGACCCCATGGACGCTGCCCGCCAACGTCGCCATAGCCCTGCGTGCCGATGCAACCTACGGCATGTATCGCGTCGGCGGCGAGCGGTTGATCCTCGCAACCGCGCTGGCAGAACGCACGCTCGGCGAACGATTCGCGTCCGCGGAGCTACTGGCGACGGTCGAAGGATCGCAACTGGAACGTGCTGCCGTACGGCATCCGTTTGAGGAGCGCGATTCGCTGATCGTCCTGGGCGCGTACGTCGAGCTGGAAACCGGAACGGGCGCCGTGCATACCGCTCCCGGCCACGGCGCCGACGACTTCGAAACCGGCGTTCGCTACGGGCTCCCAATTCTCAATCCGGTCGATGCCGCCGGCCGTTTCACGCAAGCTGCGGGCAAGTATGCCGGCCAATTTATCTTCGATGCGAACGACCGCATCGTCGAGGATTTACGCGCGTCCGGGGCTCTGTGGAGCGTCGACGCGTACGAACATTCGTATCCGCATTGTTGGCGTTGTCATAATCCGGTTATTTTCCGCGCAACCGCGCAATGGTTTATTTCGATGGACCGCAACGAGCTGCGTCAACGCACGGTGGCTGCCATCGACGACGTGTCGTACGTTCCCGAATGGGGGCGTACGCGGCAACGCCAGATGATCGAGACGCATCCCGAGTGGTGCATCTCGCGCCAACGCACGTGGGGAACGCCGATTCCGGCGTTGATCTGTCGCGCGTGCGGGCAGTCGGTGCTCGACCCCGCCGTCGCTCGTCGCGCGGCGGATCGGTTCGAAGAAGCCGGCGCCGGCGTTTGGTGGACCGATCCGGTCGAAACCTATCTCCCGGCCGGATTCTCTTGTCCGCACTGCGCCGGAGGCGACTTCGAACTCGAACGCAACATCGTCGACATTTGGTTCGAATCCGGCGTTTCGCATCTGGCCGTGCTCGGCCGCGACGGCTTGAACTGGCCGAGCGACGCAGTACTCGAAGGCGCCGATCAGTACCGCGGCTGGTTCCGGAGTTCGCTGATCACGGGTGTCGCGATCGAGGGCGGCGCGCCCTACCGCCGTGTGATCAATCACGGCTGGGTGAACGACGAGCAGGGCCGGGCAATGTCGAAATCGACCGGCACCGGCATCGGTGCGCGCGAGGCGATGGAACGCTGGGGCGCCGACGTGCTACGGTTGTGGACGGCATCGGTGGAATTCGTCGATGACGTACGCTTCGGGCCGAACGTCGTCGATCAGATCGGTCGCGTGTATCGCAATCTGCGCAATCGCATTCGCTTCATGCTCGGAAACGTCAACGACCTGCGAAGCGATGCGATCGTTCCGCGAGACGCGATGGAGCCGCTCGATCGATTGTCGTGCGACGTAGCGGATGCATTCGCGGCCGGCGTCCGTCGTTCGTACGACACCTTCGCACTGCACGATGCGTATTTGCAAATCGTCGAATTCGAAAGCGCGATGTCGAGCCTCTACTTCGACGCGTTGAAAGATCCGCTGTATTCTCGCGCCCGCGACGATGCGCGGCGGCGTAGCGCGCAGTCGGCGTTACGCTACGTACTCGAGCGGCTGCTCGTCGCTCTGGCGCCGGTGCTGTCGTTTACGGCCGAAGAAGCGTGGCAGTCGCTACCCGAAGCGCTGCGCGGCGATGCCGCCAGCGTGTTCGACCTCGAACTGCGCGACGGCGATCCCGCGGATCCGGCGGCCGGCCGGTGGCAGCAGCTGCGCGACCTGCGAGCGCGCGTGGCCGCATCCCAATCCCCGCGCGATTTCGAGGCGAAGGTGCGGCTCGGTGCGCCGGCCTCGAGCTTCGACTGGCTCGCATCGCTGGGCGACAATCTGCGCGAAGCCTTGGTCGTTTCCGAGCTCGAACTGTTCCGATCCGACGACGAAACGGAGACCTTCGAACTGCTCGCCGCCTCGGGTGAGAAGTGCGCGCGCTGTTGGAAATTCCGGCAGCTTGGCTCGGACCCGGCCAATCCGTTGGTGTGTTCGGACTGCGCCGAGGTACTTTCTCGCCTCGTTCTGTGATTTTTCCACCGCGGTTGCGAATAACCGCGGTAGATGGACGAACGCCAGGGCCGCTTCGAGCGGCTGATCGAGGAGCATCGCGGCATCCTCTACACGGTTTGCCGCTCGTACTGTTCGGACCGTAACGAACGCGAGGATCTCGGGCAAGAGATCGTCGCGCAGGTATGGCGCTCGTTCGAGCGCTACGACGATCGGTATGCGTTTGCGACGTGGATGTATCGCGTGGCGCTGAACGTCGCCATCTCGTACCACCGGCGCATGCGCCGTCATAGCGAGCACGTGCTATTCGACGATGCCGCCGTCGATGCGGCAGTGCGGCACGAACCCCAAAACGCGGACGACCTAACGGCGCTGCGTTCGTTTATCGAAGAACTCGACCCGCTCCCAAAAGCGTTGATGCTGCTCTACCTCGAGGGGTATCCGCATCGCGAGATTGCCGAGACGCTCGGTATCGGCGAAAGCAACGTCGGGACGAAAATCAATCGCATAAAGTCGGAGCTGCGACGCCGCTTCGACCAACAACTCGGAGAGGATCGCTCGTGAACGGAGATCACATGGACGAACGTTTCGATAAAGCGTTCGAGCACTGGTTGCAGCAGAATCGCGACATCGGCCGCATCGTCGTTGTCGATCGCGGGGCGTTGCATGCGCTCAGCGGTAACGGAGTACGCGGTAAGATGCGCTGGTTCCAAGCCGGACTCTGGGCCGAGCTCGCGCTAGCTATTTGTACGGTCGCGTGGCTCGGAAACGCCGCCGCGGACTGGGTGCACCAACCGGTCGCGTTCGTTTCGGCGGTCGTGCTGGACGTGTTTGCGATCCTTCTGTCGATCAACCTCGGGATGCAGATTGCGATGCTGCGGTCGATCGACTATGCGAGTCCGGTCGCACGCGTGCAGTCCGGGTTGGAACGTTTGCGGCTGCAGCGTCTACGCGCGGCGCGCGGCATTTTCGCGTTCGCGTTGCTCGCGTGGGTGCCGCTGGCGATCGTGGGAATTCGCGCCGTCTTCGGCGTCAACGTGTCGGGGGCGCTCGATCGCACGTGGTTGGTGGCCAACGTGGCGGTGGGTGTGGCGTTCGTTCCGATCGCGATCTGGATCTGCCGGTTACTCGAGCAGCGCGCCGGCTCGAACGTGGCATGGCAGTACGTGCTTCGAACGATCTCGGGCAGCAATTTGACCGCCGCATTCGCGGCGCTCCGTTCGGTCGAGGATTTTAAAAGCGAATCGCCTTAAGGGATCTGCAGCACGAGGCCCGCACCCACGTATTGAAAACGGAGAAGCGTGCTCGCGATGAACGAGTGGCCGTACTCGACGTCGAGTTCGAAATTTGTGCCGAGCAGTTGCTGGATGCCGCCGTCGGCAAACGCGCGGCCGCCTTGCGCCGCGGCGATCTTTGAAACGTAGACGTATTCGGCATAGAGTTGCGTGTTCGGCGCCGGGCGCGTCGTCGCGACGAACGACGGCGTCGTGACGCCGTACCGCGCGTGCGTTCCGTCCGGCGCAAAGCCGCCGGTGCTGGAGACCGCGATCGTCGTGCCGAGTCCCGTCGCTTCGCTCAACGCGTACGCGACGTCGAGGTTCCCGGTCAGCGTCGCATTACCGGCCGTGAGAAATGCGGAGCCGGTGGGGGGCGCGTACAAACCGTCGATTCCGACGATCCAACGTTTGCTCGCCGCCAGTTCGTATTTTGCGCCAAGGCCTGAATCCGTGACGCCGGCCGTACGCGCGATCGACGTTACGGATTCGTAGGCTCGCGTGGCGACGTAGTTCGGGCCGATCACATCGACCTCGAAACGCGGCGCCACGCCGATCCGCGTGAACGCCTGTGGGACCTGCGAAGAGACGTTACCGTTCTGCGGTGAGCCGGTCGTCTGGTTTTGATAGCCCAGTTCGAAGACGGCCGTTCGCGGAGCGACCGCGCAGGCGGAATAGCCGACCGTCGGCCGGTTGGCGGTCGAACAGCAATCGATCGTGTCCGCCGCATGGATCTACGGTTGGTGACGGTGACGGTGCGGGCGTTACGGCCGGCGTCGATTGCGCCATCGCGCGACACGGAAGTGCCGCGAACAGCGCGTAGGCGAACCAGCGGCTCGCCCGGTTCATTCGCGCGAGGTTACTGCAGTGCGGCGAGAATCGCGCGGGCCGTGCTCGCCGTCGATTGCGGATTTTGCCCGGTCACCCACGTGCCGTCAACCTCCACATGATCGCTCCACACATCACCTTCGATGACGTTCGCGCCTTGTTCGCGGAGTTTGGACGCCAGCAGAAACGGCATGCGATCGGCCAACCCCGTTTCACGCTCTTCGGCGTCGGTGAAACACGTCATGCGCCGCCCCGCCACCAGCGTCGCCGGTTCGCCCGCACGAATGGCGTCAACGAACGCGGCCGGTCCGTGGCAGATGGACGCGATGATTTTACCCTGCGCGTCGAACTCGCTCAACAACGATTTGAGCGGAGCGGATTGGGCCAGATCGAACATCGCGCCGTGTCCGCCGGGGATGTAGATCGCTCCATATTGCATCGCGTCGCCGGCTTGATGCACCATCAGCGTCAACTGCAACGCGGCGACCGCTTCGGCGTCGCCGTCGTCGTTTTGGCTGCGCGGGTCGATCGGTATCGCCCCGCCACGCGGGCTGACGGTCGTTATTTCGCAACCGCCGTCGCGGAAAATTCGAAACGCGCGGGCGTATTCTTCCAACCACAATCCGGTCGGATGGTCCGAATCGATCTCGGAATGGCTCGTAACGACGCAAAGAATATTCGGCAAAACGGCTCCTTTAAGGGGGATGGTTGGTTCTGCCCAAGAGCGACTCGGCCAAAACGCGCCATCGACCGGCGCGAATCGCCTCCCGGGCGTCGCGCATCAGGTCGTTGAGAACGGTCACGTTATGCTCGGAGAGGAGGCGGGGCCCCAACATCTCCTCGCTACGGAAGAGATGCGCGAGGTACGCACGGCTGAACCGTGCGCAGACGCGGCAGCCGCAATTCGGATCGACCGGCCCGAAATCGTGCGTGTACCGCGCGTTGAAAATGTTGAAATGGCCGTCGCGCGTCATCGCGCGACCGGTGCGTCCGCAACGGGTGGGGTACACGCAATCGAAGAGGTCTACGCCCGCGTCGACGGCTTCGATCAAGTCCGTCACCGTGCCGACGCCCATGAGATAGCGCGGCTTGTTCTGCGGCAATCGTTCGGCGGTGAATCGCGCGGTCGCGTACAACTCGTCGCGCGTTTCGCCCACCGATAAACCGCCGATCGCATACCCTGGAAAATCGAGTTCGACCAGCTCGCGCGCGCTGCGCTCGCGCAGCGAGCGATCGAGACCGCCCTGTACGATGGCGAACGCCGCGGTGGTTCCATCGTTTGCAGCGGGGGCCGAACGGCGCGCCCACCGCGTCGTTAATTCCACCGCGCGTTCCAGCTCGGCATAGCCGGCAGGCAGTTTGGTGCACACATCGAGTACCATCGCGACGTCGATCCCGATCGCGCGCGAGAACGCCAAGACGCTCTCGGGCGTGAAGCGGTGCTCGCTACCATCGATGTGCGACCGAAAGGTGACGCCGTCGTCGTCGATCGTGCGCCGGCCTTCTAAACTAAAGATCTGAAAGCCGCCGGAATCGGTGAGGATCGGCCCGTCCCAGCCCATGAAGCGGTGCAACCCGCCGGCCGCCTCGAGCACGCGCAATCCGGGTCGCAACCACAAGTGATAATCGTTGGCCAGTACGATCTGCGCGCCGGTTGCGTGCAAATCGTCGGGTGTCAATCCTTTCACCGTGGCCGCCGTGCCGACCGGCATAAAACAGGGGGTTTCGACGACGCCGTGCGTTAACGCGAGCGTGCCGCTGCGCGCGCTACCGTCGACGGCGACCAGCGTAAAATCCGCCACGTTTGCCTAGCGTTCGACGGCGAGTGCCTCGCGCGTGCGCTCGTACTCCACCGGAGGATCGACGTCGAACGTCATCGCTTCGCCGGTGCGCGGGTGCGCGAACGAGAGACGGCGGGCGTGCAAGGCTTGGCCGGGCAATTCGCTGCGCGGATCGGCGCGTCCGTAGATGCGATCGTTGACCAGCGGGTGACCGATTGCAGCGAAATGGACGCGAATTTGGTGCGTCCGCCCCGTCTCGAGCCGGAACGATAACTCCGCATTGCGCGAAAATCGTTCGATCAACTCGTAGTGCGTCACGGCGGGCTTTCCATTCGACACGATTGCGAACTTGAGCCGGTTGTGCGGGTCGCGACCCACCGGACCGTCCAACGTGCCGCGCGCATTATCCGGAATGCCGGCCACCAATCCGACGTACTCACGGCCGATGCGGCGCGCTTTCATCGCGATTCCGAGCGCCGACAGCGCCGGCTCGTTTTTTGCGACGACCAGCAGGCCGGATGTGTCGCGATCGAGCCGGTGCACGAGTCCGGGCCGCACCGAACTCCCCGGCAGCGGCGTTCCGAGATAACCGAGCAGTGCGTTGACCAGCGTTCCGCTGGGAGACCCGTGCGCGGGATGCGTCACCATACCGGCCGGCTTGTCGACCACGATGAGATCTTCGTCTTCGTACACGATCGGAACGTCGATCGATTCGGCCCGAGCGATCGGCCGTTCGGGTTGCGGAACGTCGTACACGACGTCGTCGCCTTCTTCGAGCGGGCGGCTCGCCTTGACGGGCTCGCCGTTTACCCGAACGTCGCCACGTTTGATCGCGGCCGCGACGGCGGCACGGGATGCGCCGGCTAGGCGCGCGACGACGACGTCGGTGCGGAAGCCCGCTTCGTCAGCGCTGACGGCGTGTTGCAAACGACGAAAGAATCAAGAGCGCGACGGCGACGGTGATGCACGAATCGGCGACGTTAAAAATGTTGCCCCACCACGGAAAGACGAACACGTCGATGAAATCGATGACGTATCCGTAGTGTACGCGGTCGATGATGTTGGCGATCGCGCCGCCCGCGATCATGCCGAACGCGATGCGCACCATGACCGATTTTGCGGCGGCTTCGCGGAAGCTGTACCAAAAGAGGACGAGCACGACGATCGCCATTCCGATCAACAGCACGGAGTTGCTGCCGAACAGCCCAAACGCGCCGTGCACGTTGCGTTCGTACGTCCAGCGGAGTACGTGCGGAATAATCAAGCGGCTCTGACCCGGCATGAAATTTTGCACGATCAGACGCTTCGTGTATTGGTCGAGCCAAAGCGTCACGATCGCGACGATCGCAATCGTCAGCGCGTGGACGAGGCTAGAGTTTCGGTTGCGGGACAAACTGATAAAACCATCCTGCGACGTTGAGAAATGCGTTGTTGACGAGAATGAGTCCGACGACGACTAAGAATGCGCCGGCCGCGAACTCGATAATTGGGAGCGCGCGTTTGATCTTGTTCAAGATCGGCAGCACGACCCCGACGGCGGCTGCAGTCGCCAAAAATGGAACGGCTAATCCCAGCGAGTAGGCGGCCAACAACAGTGCCGCCTCGCCGTTGCGCTGTTCGGAGGCGATAGCTAAAATGCCCGCGAGGATCGGTCCGATGCACGGCGACCAACCCGCTGCGAACGCCATTCCGACGATCAGTGACGTCCATAACGTTCGCCGGCCCGATTGCTGGACGTGCGCGCGAGCGTCCATCATCAGGAACGGAATTTGAATGATGCCCATCATGTGCAGACCGAGCACGATCACGATCGCGCCGCCGATCTGTGCGACCAGCACGCGATGCGCGTTTAAGACGCCGCCGGCTAAGCTGGCGCCTAATCCAAGCACGATGAACACGATGCTGAATCCGGCTACGAAGGCCAACGCGAGCGCCATCGTGCGACCGCGTGCGGCGGCCGTCGTCGCCGATTTGAGGTCCTCCAGACTCTCGCCGGTCAACAACGAGAGGTAGGCGGGAACCAGCGGGAGGACGCACGGCGAAACGAAGGAAACGAGACCCGCCACAAAGGCGATCCAGACGGTAATATGCGGCGCGGAACTCATGCGCCGAAAAAGGTTATCCCGTCGTCCGTTTAAGGCCTGTCATTGATGACTCACTGGTTTACCTATCCGACAAATATCGACCCGGTGGCGATTCACCTTGGGTCGCTGAGCATTCATTGGTATGGAATCGCCTATCTCGTCGCGTTCGTTTGCGTCTATCTCTGGATGAGCCGGCCGGCCGGGCGCCGCCGCCTGGGCTTGACGCGCGAGCAAATACAAGATTTCTTATTTTACGGGTTGGTCGGCGTGCTCGTCGGCGGACGCACGTTTTTCGTCATCAACGACATCATCAGCCGCCACGACGCGAGCTTTTACTTTTCGAATCCGATCAATTTCATCGCGGTGTGGAACGGCGGCATGGCGTTTCACGGCGGATTGGTCGGCGTCGTCATCGCGATCGTTCTCTTCCTGCGCAAGCATCCGGGATTACGCTTTCGCGTCCTCGGAGACGAAGTCGTCGTCATGCTGCCGTTGGGAATTACGCTGGTACGCCTGGTTAATTTCATCAACGACGAACTGTGGGGCAACCTCTGCATTCCGGACCGCGCGTGGTGCATGATCCCCAAAGACACCGCCGCGTGGCCGCCGTTGAACTCGTACCGGCATCCGGCACAACTGTACGAAGCCGTACTCGATATCTTGACGTTGCCGTTGTTGCTGCTCGTGTATCGCGCCAAACCCAAAGACGGCGTTGTGGCCTGGACGTGGTTCACCGCCTACGGCATCACGCGGAGCGTCGCAGAACTGTGGCGTCAAGCCGACTTTACGTTCCTGGGCATCACCGGCGGACAACTCTACGCCTTACCGATGATCCTGATCGGCGTCATCGGAATCGTCTACTGCGCGACGCGACCCGGCCCCAGAACCGAGGGCGACGCCGTCGCCGTCTCCGTCTCTACCGCCCCGCAGTGAGCCGGGACGCGGCGGCCGCGCTGGCGGCCCTGCGCTCGGCGATCGACGATGAAGTAGCCCGCAACGACCGGCCCGCCGGCAGCGTCACGCTCGTCGGCGTCGCCAAACGCCAGCCGCTCGACCTCGTCGCCGAGACGATCCGCGCCGGGCTGGCCGATGTTGCGGAGAACTATTTGCAGGAGGCGCAGGCGGCGTTTGCAGCACTGCCTCCCGTCCGCCGGCACTTCATCGGTCATTTGCAGACCAATAAGGCGAAGGCGGTGGCCGAGCTCTTCGACGTGGTGCAAAGCGTCGATAGCGAACGGGCAGGGCTGGCGCTCGCCAACGCAGCCGAGCGCCTAGGCAAGCGCGTCACCGTGCTGCTGCAGGTCAACATTTCTCCCACCGAGCGATTCGGCTGCTCGCCCGAGGACGCGCCCCGCCTGGCCGATGCCCTGCGCGCGCATGCGGCGCTGCAGTTCGACGGCGTCATGGCGATCGCACCGCTCGTCCAGTCCCGCGAAGAGATTTCTCGCGCTTTCGCTCTGGCCGCCAAGACGTTTGACCGCGTAGGTGGAACAACGCTTTCCATCGGCATGTCCGGCGACTGGCGTGAAGCCGTGCGTGCCGGATCGACGATGGTGCGGGTGGGCACGGCCTTGTTTGGCGGGAGGATCTCAGCGTGAGCATGTTCAGTAAAATTGGTTCGTTCTTCTCGATTCGCGATGACGAGGACGATCCGTATGAAGAAGAATCCGACGGTCGGGTCGTTCCGATCTCACAGGCCGGACGTCGCGCCGGCACGGAAGTGAGCGTGTATTCGCCGCGCAGCTTCCAAGACGTGATGGAAGTCGCCAACTCGCTGCGCAACCGGCAAGTGGTGATCGTGAACTTGCAGAACGCCGATCGCGCGTTGCTGCAACGCGTCGTGGACTTCGCTTCGGGCGTCGCGTATACGATCGACGGCAAGATGCAGAAGCTCGCCGAGGCGATCTATCTGATCGTTCCCGCCGGAATCGTCGTGAACGCCGCAGGCTTACGGGAATCGATGATGACCGACGGCACGCTCGATTTTGTGTCCGGCCGAGGATAGCATGCAAAAGATAACGCCGATCGATATCCAGCACAAGAGTTTCAAGAAGGCGCTTCAGGGTTACGATCGCACCGAGGTCAACGCGTTTCTCGACGAAATCATCGAAACGCTCGAAGACGGCGCGCAGCATCAAGCCGCGCTTGCAGCCGAAGCCGCCGACCTGAAAGAGCGTATCAGCCACTTCAAAGCGATGGAAGAGTCGCTGCAGAACACGTTGGTGTTAGCGCAGCGCACGGCCGACGAAACCAAAGCGTCGGCGCATAAAGAAGCCGACCTGATTCGCGAAAAAGCGCGGCTCGAGGCCGAGCGGGAAATCGCCAGTTACAACGATGCGATCGGCGATGTCCGTCGCGAACACCAACGAACCGTCGAAGCGAGCGAGAAGGCTCGAACCGAGTTCCGCAATCTGCTGGCGACGCATCTCGCTCTGCTCGAAAAAGGCACGTTGCCTGCGCTACCCCCTGAGGCCGCGCCGCCGCCCCCATCGCCCGCAGCGGGCAATGGTGAGGCGCCCCCGAGCAACGACACGACTCGTATTACGGTTTACTAACACTCGTTCGTGCAGCACACCGTCGCAGTACTGGCCGGTGACGGCATCGGTCCGGAAGTCGTTGCCGCAGCCGCCGGAATTCTGCAACGTGTGCGCCCCGATATCGAATGCGTCGAAGGACTGGCCGGAGGTGCCGCTCTCGAGCGCACCGGCAACGCATTGCCGCCCGAAACCCTCGCGCTGTGCGAGCGCAGCGCCGCGGTGTTGTTCGGGAGCGTCGGTTTGCCGCAATACGACGGCAAACCGCTCAAAGAGCGGCCCGAATACGCGCTGTTCGTCCTGCGTCGCGACTTCGAACTGTTCGCCAACATACGGCCGGTACGCGTCTTCGACGGCCTCGAAGCCGCATCGTCGCTCAAACCGGAGCTGGTACGCGGACTCGATCTGGTCGTCGTGCGCGAACTGACCGGCGGCATTTACTTCGGTCTGCCCAAAGAACAACGTACCGTCGATGGAGTCGCCGAAGCGATCGATACGATGATCTACCGCGCGCCCGAAGTCGAACGCATCGCGCGCGTCGCGTTCGAGTTGGCGCGCTCGCGCCGCGGACGCTGCACGTCGGTCGATAAACAAAATATATTGGAAACGTCGCGACTCTGGCGGCGCGTCGTGAGCGGTCTCGCGAGCGAGTATCCGGACGTGACGCTCGATCATTTGCTGGTCAACAATGCCGCGATGCAACTGGTGCGCCGTCCCGGTGACTTCGACGTGATCGTCACCGAGAATATGTTCGGCGACATTCTCTCCGACGAGGCGGCGATCTTGACCGGTTCGATAGGGACGCTTCCGAGCGCGAGCCTGGGAACGCGCGAAACCGAAACCGGTCGCTTCGGACTGTACGAGCCGATCGGAGGTACCGCGCCGGACATCGCCGGCCGCGGTATTGCCAACCCGACCGCGGCGATCCTATCGGCAGCGATGCTGCTGCGCCACAGCTTCAACGATGAAGCCGCGGCCGCGCGAATCGAGACCGCGGTCGAAACCGCTTACGCGGGCGGCGCGCGCACGGCCGATGTTGCGGCCGGCGGCCCGTCGCTGTCGACCGCGCAATTTACCGGCGTCGTCGCACATAGCTTATGAACGGAGCGAAGGTGATATCAGCCCCGGCACGGATCGCGGCAATTGGCGCTTGGGCGCCAGCCGGACTGCTCACGAACGCCGACCTCGAGAAAATGGTCAACACCAGCGATGAGTGGATCGTCCGGCGCACCGGCATCCGCCGGCGCCATCGCGTCGGCGAAGGCGAGTATGCCAGCACCGTCGCGTTCGGAGCGATCGACGATCTGTTCGCGCATAACCCGCACTACACGATTCGCGACGTCAACTTCATCATCGCCGGCTCGTCAACCGCCGATTACGCCTTTCCGAGTATTTCGGCGCTGGTGCAGGCGCACTACAAGATGCCGCTGACGGTCGGTGCGGTCAACATCAGTACGGCCTGCGCCGGGTTCACCTACGGTTTGAATTTAGCGGCGGGATTGGTGGCCTCGGGTCAAGCCAAACGCGTACTCGTGGTAGTCGGCGATGCGTTAACGCGCACCATCGATTACACCGACCGCGCGACCTGCGTGCTGTTTGGCGACGGCGGCGGGGCCGCGCTGGTCGAGCGCTCGGAGAAACCGGCGATTTCCGGTATGTATGCCGGCTCCGATGGCACCGCCGGCGCGTTTCTGTATCGCACCGCCGTGCGGCAAGAAGTGAACGGCAAGATCGATTCGTCGCGGCTGGTGCGTCAGGAAGGCGCATCGATCTATCGCTGGGTGATGGAAAACATCCCGGCCGCCATCCAGGCGGTGTTGGATCGCGCGGGCCTGACGTTGCACGACATCGATTGGTTCGTGCCGCACAGCGCCAACGCGCGCATGATCGAAGCGCTCGCCCATCGGCTTCCGTTTCCCATCGAACGCACGCTGCTCAGCATCGAAGAGTACGGAAACACGTCCGGCGCCAGCATCCCCTTGGCACTGACGCCCGCGGTGCGCGACGGGCGCGTGCGTATCGGCGATAAGCTGCTGCTGATGGGTTTCGGCGGCGGTCTCGTTCTGGCCGGCAACGTGGTGATCTGGACCGCCGGATAACGCCGGCGACGGATCGGACATACTGCGTTCATACTGCATCGCTATCGTGGCGGCATGGACGCTTTGGATTGGGCCGGCAGCGCGATGGTAGCGGCGCGTACGCGTCTCGATATCGCGACGAGCAATCTCGCAAACGTGTCGAGCGACGGCTTTCGAAAACTTACGGCGCACGGTGCGTTGACGCCGGGCGGCGCGCGCGTCGTCGCGGAGCGGTCGGAGCGAGGCGGCGGCATCCGCCGCACGGGGCGCGACTACGATCTAGCAATCGTCGGCCCGGGACATTTTTCCGTACGCGATGCCGCAGGACGCGTCGTCCAAACGCGCTCCGGTTCGTTCGAGCGCACCCTCCGGGGAACGCTGGTCAACGCTCGCGGGCGAACGCTGCTAGGTGACGGCGCACCCGTGGTCGTGCCGCAAGGCGCGACGATCGACGAACGCGGGCGCGTGCTGGCGAACGATACCGACACGCGTCGAGCGATCCCACTGCCGCACGACTCGACGTTGCGCTCCGGCTTTCTCGAGGAGTCGCCGGTCGATCCGATCGCCGAAATGGTCGGAATCGTCAACGCATCGCGTTCCTTCGAAAGCGCACAGAAAGTCGTCGGTGCGATCGATTCGCTCCGTCAAAAAAACGCCTCCGACGTCGCACGCGTTCAATAGGACGGAAAATGGACCGCGCGTTATCCGCGGCGGCGACGGGCATGGCCGCACAACAACAAAATCTCGACGCGATTACCGATAATTTAGCGAACAGCGACGTCGCCGGGTTCAAGGGCCAGGTGCAGCGGTTCGCCGAGTTGACCGCGCCCGGCGAAGGTGGCAGCGGCACGATCGCGCTCGGGCCGCAGGTCGTGCTCTCGCAGGGAAAGATGGAGAAATCGAACGGACCGTTCGACGTGGCCATCGATGGCCCGGGGTTCTTTACGGTCGTCAACGATCGCGGAAAACGTTGGTATACGCGCGACGGCCAGTTCGCGCGCGCGTCCGACGGCACGTTGCGTAACGCGCGCGATATGCGCCTAGACGGCGTGCGTGTCCCGGCGGCCGCGTTGTCGATGAGCGTTGCCGCAAACGGCCGCGTGACCGCGACGATGGCGCACGGAACGCAAGATGCCGGACGGATACGCGTCGCCGAATTTGCCGCACCCGAGCGGCTTGCCCGCGCAGGCGGTTCGCTGTTCGCAGCAACGCCCGACTCGGGCGCCGCACGCGTCGTCGAACTCGGCACGGAGAACGGTCCGAAGGTGCGGTTCGCCACCCTGGAACGGTCGAACGTTTCGATCGTCGAGGCGATGATGCAGATCCTGTCGGCGCAACGCGCGTACGAAGCCAACGCCAAAGGCGTGCAGGCCGCCGACGAAATGTTGCGCATCGCCAATAACCTGCAGCGCGGGTAGCCAAACCAAAACCGCGAACCCGGCATGATGATCGCCCTAAGACCCTGGACGAAGGACGACGTGTGGTTGCTGCACGCGACGCTCGGAAATCCCGCGATGATGCGCCATTTGGGTGGGGTAGAATCGGCAGAGCAGATCGAACGGCGCCACGCTCGATTCGTGAGCGGTCACGACATGTTCACCGTTTGGGACGGCGGAACGGTCGTTGGATCGGTGGGCTTTTGGGAAAGCTCGTGGCTCGGCAGGCGCGCAACGATGGGAAACGACAGTTTCTCCACGCGTTTCCGAACGTCGACAACGCCGCATCCAACGCGGTGTGCCGCAATGCCGGTTTCACCAATTTGGGCGAGCACGCAGCCGAGTATCCGAAAGGCCATTGGATGCGCTGCAACGATTGGTGCGTCAACCTGTTCGCGAATCACTGACGCCGGGGAAACATTTCAGCGATAACCGCTCGCTAGAATCGCGGTATGACCATCGGCATCGTACTCGAAGCGGCGCTGCTGGCGCCGGTGCTGCAGACGGCGTTCGGACCGTCGGACCCGCTCGGGGGATATGGCGCGACGTTGCTCGCGCAATCGGTCGCTCGACGCGACGATCGCTTCGCGCGGCTCGTCAACGCGGCGCTCGGAGGCCCGCGTGACCGTCTTGGACGCTGCAGATCGTGAAGAACGCGTCCGGCAAATGTTCCCGCTCGTCAAACGGATCGCTCGCCGCGTGAAGCGGTTGGTTCCGGGTTTCGACCTCGAAGATTTGGTCGGCGACGGCAGTATCGGATTGATTCGTGCCGTCGATTCGTACGATCCGGATCGCGGACCGACGGCGGCGCAATACGCGCGGCGATTGATCGCCGGAGCGATGCTCAACGGCATCCGGCGAATGGATCCCGTTTCCGAGCGCGCCAGACGAACGGTGCGCGAAGGCGAGAACGCGCGGTATGCTCTGGCGATGACGCGCGGCGAGTTGCCCAGTGCGTGCGAGATGGAAGCGCACAAGCCCGGATACTTGCGTGCGATAACGGCGGCCTATGTAGGCCAGCCGTTGTCGCTGGACGCTCCGTTGCCGATCGGCGAATCGCTCGCCGGCGATTGGAGCGGAGATCCGGCCGGCATTAGCGAGCGCCGTACCGAGCGCGCATCCCTGAACGCGCTCGTGCGTGCGTTACCTTCCCGACAGCGCGACGTCGTGTTGCAGCACTACGTCGAAGGGGTTTCGCTGCGGAAGATCGGCGCACGGATGGCTATCTCGCCACAACGCGTTTCGCAGCTCCATCTGGCGGCGCTCGCGAAACTGCAAGCCGGTGTGCTCGTTGCGTCGAGTAGATCCTGAGGAGCGCGCGCCGCATCTGCCGGCCGTTGCCGTTGCGGCGCCCGAGCCGGTCGTCGCGGCGATTGCGGAAGAACGCGACGTTACCGATCTTCCGCGGGAGCATCCCGCCTGGGTGCGCGATGCCGTCGCATTGTCGCGCCGGGCTCGCGGTGTGGTCGCGCGTTTGCGGCCGGCGGTGTTTCGGGTCTTGTCGTTCTGGGACCATCGCGTTCGTTCGATCGCCGTCGGAGGGCGGCGTCTGCGTGTCGATGCGAGCGGTAGTTATGCAATCGACGTTTGATCGTTGCCGGATGGTTCCAAGGCACACGCGCAATCGTGGTGGGGAACGCTCCGAACGTCCGGGTGGCTTCGCCGTCATGACGGGCCAGTACGTCAGTGGAGGTGCGCCGCGAATGCGACGGCTACTGTTGCGGATCCAATGAGGGTGAACCAGACCATCGCTCTTGCGAGTATCGCTACGCCGCGATCTTCGGTTACTAAACGCTCGTCCATTTCGGAGCAGCCTCCCTGTTTCGGTGCGCTCCTTATGTTTAATCACATATTACTGATAACGGTCTGGACATCTGCAGTGATTTCGCTGAGAAATACGAGCGTTGGCGCTATGCTCGCCAAGCGCACGACGACCGTAGTCATCGTTACGTGCGAAGATCGCGCCCCGTCATGGCTGCGGAAACGTCGAGGCCCATCACGTGCAACAGCGTGGGCGCGACGTCGGCTAAGCGTCCGCCGGATGCAAGCGCGAAGTTCGCATCGTTGGCGACGATGACGAACGGAACGCGGTTGGTGGTGTGCGCCGTCAGTGGATTTCCGTCTGCGTCGATCTTTTCTTCGGCGTTGCCATGATCGGCCGTGATTGCGAGCGCGCCTCCGGCCGCCAATACCGAGCGTGCTAAACGATCGATGCAACCGTCGAGGATTTCGACCGCGCGCACCGTCGGCTGCCATTTACCAGTATGCCCGACCATGTCGGCGTTCGCGTAGTTCATCACGATCGCGTCGAACGCTCCGCTCTCGATCGCCGCGACAGCTTCGGTGGTAATTTCGTCGGCTCGCATTTCCGGGGCGAGGTCGTACGTCGCTACCGAACGGTCCGACGGCACCAGCGTGCGCGTCTCCCCGGCCAGTTCGCCTTCGCGGCCGCCGTTGAAAAAATACGTGACGTGTGCGTATTTTTCGGTTTCGGCTAAGCGCAGCTGGCGAAGCGCGTGCGCCGCCAGTACGTCGCCGAACGTATCGTATTGCGGACGCGGGCCGAACAACACCGGATTTTTATAATGCTCTTCGTACTTCGTCATGGTGGCGAAGTACAGATCGTGAAATTCTTTCGGTGCGAACCCTTCGAACTCGCCGTGGCGGTAGGCTGGAGTACCGGCATCGAACGCACTCGTTAACTGCCGGGCGCGATCCGGGCGAAAGTTGAAGAAGATGCACGAATCTCCGTCGCGTACCGGGCGAACAACGCCGACGATGCATGGCACGACGAACTCGTCGTCTTCGCCGCGCGCGTACGCCGCATCCACGGCCTCTGCAGCGGTGGCCGCATGATGGGCCGCATCGCCGTTGGCGAGGAGATCGTATGCCATCCGCGTGCGATCCCAACGCTTGTCGCGATCCATCGCATAGAAACGCCCGGAAACGCTTGCGATCGCACCTTGCCGGCCCCTTCCGGCGAGTTTTTCTTCGAGCCGCGCGACGTAGGTTTGCGCGGAACGCGGCGGCGTATCGCGGCCGTCGAGAAACGCATCGATCGCGACCGGCACGCCGGCGTCGGCTGCAGCGTCAACGAGCGCGAACAGATGCCCGAGCGAGCTGTGCACGCAACCGTCCGACAGCAAACCCATGAAGTGCAGCGTTCCGCCCGTACGGCGTACGTGCTCGATCGCCTCGGTCAACACCGGATTGCGCGCCAGCGCGCCGGACGAGACGTCCTCGTCGATGACGACCAAGCCTTGCGGAACGACGCGGCCGCTACCTAGGTTCAAATGGCCGACTTCGCTGTTGCCCATGATTCCCGCGGGCAATCCGACGTCGATACCAGAGGCCTCCAGCGTCGTGTGCGGATAGCGCGCCAGGAGTGCGTCCCAATTTGGCGTCGAGGCTGCGTCGATCGCGTTGCCGCGACCGGCGTCCGCGCAACCCCAGCCATCGAGAATGGCCAAGACGAGGGGACGGTGCGGTATCACGCTCGGCGAATGAGGTCGGCGAAGCCGTGCGGGTCGAGCGAGGCGCCGCCGATCAATCCGCCGTTGATGTTGGGCTTGGCGGTGTAATCGGCGACGTTCGAGGCCTTCATGCTGCCGCCGTACAGAATCGGCGTTTCGTGTAAGCCGGGAACGGCGGTGCGAATCAGGTGCATCATTCGATCGGCTTCGTCCGGATCGCAGTTGTTGCCGGTGCCGATCGCCCATACCGGCTCGTACGCCAACGCGATACGCTGCAACGATTCTTCGGGGATTCCGGCGAGTGCGGCGCGCGTTTGGTGGACGACGCGTGCGTCGGCCGCGCCGGCGGCGCGTTCGGCCGCGGTTTCGCCGACCGCGACGACCGGCAGCAGCTGCTGCGCGAGCGCGGCGTGTAGTCGCAAATTGACCGTGCGATCGGTTTCACCGCAGGCCGCACGCCGTTCGGAGTGTCCGAGGATCACCCACGTTACGCCGAACTCTTCGAGCATCGGCGCGCTAATTTCGCCGGTGTACGGGCCTTCCAACTCCCAATGCATCGTTTGCGCGCCGAGCAACACGCGCGACCCGGCGAGCCGGGCCGACGCAGCGGCGAGCGCCGTGAACGGGGGAGCGATCAGGACGTCAACGTGCGGCGGCGTATGTTCGAGTTCGGCCAATAGAATGTCGAGAAAGGCCATCGTATCCGCGGCCGTTTTATGCATTTTCCAGTTGCCGGCGACGATCGTGCGCGGCACGCGCGTTAGCTTTCCAACGCCGCGACGCCCGGCAGCACGCGGCCTTCTAAGTATTCCAGCGTCGCGCCGCCACCCGTGGATACGTGCGAAACGTGGTCCGCAAAGCCGAGCATGTGCGCCGCCGCCGCTGCGTCGCCGCCGCCGACCACGCTGAGCGCGCCGCGCTGCGTCGCGCGCGCGATGGCTTCGCCCACCACCTGCGTGCCGGCCCGAAACGCCGGCTTTTCGTACACGCCCATCGGCCCGTTAAACACGATGGTTTCGGCACGTTCGATCACGTTTGCATACGCCTTCGCACTCGCCGGACCGATGTCGAGGATCATGTCGTTGGGCGCTACCGCGACGGTCGAAACGGTTCGCGGCGACGGATCGTCGAGGCCGCTGCCGGTGACCGCATCGATGGGCAGATGCAACGCGACGCCGCGCCGGCGAGCGAGCTGCAAGATGTCGCGCGCCGGTTGCAGGTCGGCGTCGCGCAGCGACTTGCCGACCGGCACCCCTTCGGCCGCCAAAAACGTGTTGGCCATTCCGCCGCCGATGCAAAACGCGTCGACTAATTCGATCAGGTGAGTGAACACGCCGATTTTGTCGGCGACTTTCGAGCCGCCGATCGCGCAGACGAAGGGTTTGGCCGGATGGTCCGTCAGCTTGCGCAGCGCGTCTAGTTCGCCTTGCATCAGCAGGCCCGCGGCATGCGGCAGCGCGTGCGCCAAGCCTTCGGTCAACGCATGCGCTCGATGCGCCGTACCGAACGCGTCGTTGATGTACACGTCGCCCAGCGCCGCGAGTTGCGCGACGAACGACGGATCGTTGCGTTCCTCTCCGGCGTGAAAGCGTACGTTTTCGAGCAATAGCACATCGCCGTCGTGCAAAGCGGCCACCGCCGCTTGCGCCTGCGGTCCGACGCTATCGCCGGAAAATGCCACCGGCAACCCCAATCGTTCGGACAATGCTTGCGCGACCGGCCGCAACGAGTATTTTGGGTCGGGCGTGCCGTCGGGCCGGCCGAGATGCGAAAGAACGATCGTGCGCGCACCCCGTTCGTGCAACGCGCGCAGCGTCGGTAGCGCCGCGTCGATACGGGTGAAGTCGGCCACTCGCGCGCCGTCCATCGGCACGTTGAGATCTTCCCGAAGCAGAACGCGCTTGCCGCGGACGTCCAGCTCGTTCATGGAGCGCAGCGCCATGCGCGGTTATTTCGGCGCTGGAAGCGTTTTGAGAACGATGTCGGTGAGGTCGGCGAGACGGCACGAGTAGCCCCACTCGTTGTCGTACCACGCCGCGACTTGAATCAAGTCGCCCATCACGTTGGTGAGTTTGCCGTCGATGATCGAGCTGTGCGGGTCGCGCTTGAAGTCGGACGATACCAGTTCTTCTTCGGTGAACCGTACGTACTGCGCCATCGGGCCGTTGGCCGCATCGCGCAAGATGCCGTTGAGCTCTTCCCTGGTCGTTTCTCTTTTCGTTTGAACGACGAGATAGATCATCGAAACCGTCGGCGTCGGCACGCGCAACGCGAATCCGTCGAACGTTCCTTGCACTTCGGGAATGGTTAGATAGAGCGCTTTGGCGGCGCCGGTTAACGTCGGAATGATGTTGGTCGCAGCGTTACGCGCGCGACGCCAGTCTTTATGCGGAGCGTCGAGAATGTTCTGATCGTTCGTGTACGAGTGGATGGTGGTCATAAAACCTTTCACCCAGCCGAGATTGTCGACGATCGGTTTGACGGCCGTCGCCAGGCAGTTGGTGGTGCACGATGCATTCGAAATGACGTTGTGCTTTTGCGGATCGTACTGGCCGTCGTTGACGCCCAACACCACGGTGAGATCTTCGCCCTTGGCCGGCGCAGAGATCAGCACTTTCTTGGCGCCGCCGCCGTCGATGTGCGCGCGCGCCTTCGCGGCGTCGGTAAAGAGCCCGGTCGACTCGATCACGACGTCGACGCCCAGCTTGCCCCACGGCAGCTTCGCCGGATCGCGTTCGGCGGTAACCGCGATCGTTCGATCGTCGATCTTGATGGAATCGCCGGATGCCGAAACGTCACCCGGATACGTCCCGTAATTGCTGTCGTACTTAAAGAGGTGCGCGCACTCGGCGGCACTGGTGAGGTCGTTGACTGCCGCAATTTCGATGTCGGGGTGACGCTCGATCAGCGCCTTGGCGAAGTTCCGGCCGATGCGGCCGAAGCCGTTAATTCCGATACGCAATGCAATGCTCCGTGAAGTGAGAACGTGTCGATTTACCGGCCTTGCTTGGCGAGCCCCTGCCCGGTCCGCATTCGCTCGGCCATCCGGCGCAACGACGCCAGCCGTCCGCTCGCGGTCGGTTTGCCGACCGGCGGCCGGCAGCGCCGGCCGAGTTCGGCCAACGATTCGTCCGGATAGGCGAGCCGAAGGCCGGCAATTTCGCGGAGAGCGGCGGGCAGCGTTTCGAGTCCAAGCCTCTGCTCGAGGAAGCGCACCGATTCGCTCTGGCCGGCGGCCGCCGCGGCGGTTCGCTGCAGATTGGCGGCTTCGGAATTGACCAACCGGTGCACGCGATTTTTCGTCTCGCGCAGCGCGCGAAGATCCTCGAGGGCGAGGACGGCGGCGTGTGCGCCCATCGCCGCCAGTACGCCCGCGATGGCTTCGGAATCTTTGTAGTACAAGGTTTCGCGCCGGTTGCGATGCCCGCGCTTGGGCACGCCGAACGGCTGCAGCAGGCGCGCCAGTCGCACGGCACGTCCGAGCAGCGGGGCGAACTCGAGGTGATAGCCACGTCCGGCAGCCGTTAACGTGCCACAGGCCAAAAACGCACCGCGAATCTCTGCCGAACGCTCGCAGCGGCGCGACGGTACCGGCGGCGCGGACGACCGGCTCTCGGGCACCGCGATCTCGAAGCCGGATAAGCCGAGTCTGGAAGGCGGCAGCCGTCGAATCGGGTGCTGCTTCCGGTCGGCGCCAAGCAGCGACCAGAACAGCCGCGCCACCGCCGGCCGGTGCGCCACAAATCGCCCGTCACGAGCGCCGTAGAGGATCAGCGCGTCACGCAACGCGTCGCGACAGCCCGCGCATTCCGGAAGCTCGCGCGCCAGCGAGTCCTTGACGTCGCTTCCGGTCACGCCCAGTCGGCCGGGTCGTCCCGGCGGGTGGAAACGACATCGTACAAATCCGCCGGCTTGACCGACGGCGTCACGCGCAACGGAACGTCTCGTATGATGACGGTTACGAAGCGCGTCGCATAGTGAATGTCGATGACGTCGCCCTGTTTTACCTGATAGCCGGGCTTGAGCGCTTTGCCGTCTTTGGTGATCCGGCCGTGTTCGAGCGCTTCGTGTGCCTCGCTGCGCCGGCGCGAAAGCCGCGAAACCTTCATGAATTTGTCGAGACGCACTCGCGGGGCTACACCGCCGGTGGCCCGGCGTCCCGCTTCACCCAATTCCACTAGTGTTGACAGATAGCGATATATCGAATACTGTATCGACATGAGAGAACATATACATCATCACCACCGAGGCGGATTCGGCGAAGATTTTGGCGGACACTTGCGCCATATGGGTCGTCGATTCAAGCGCGGGATTTTAAAATTCGTCATCTTAAAGCGGCTGGCCGACGATCCGGGCCACGGTTACGACCTGATCCAAGACTTTCGGCGCAAAGGCTGGGGCGGCGGCGGCGGGTCGATCTACCCGATTCTGACCACGCTCGAAGAAGAGGGTCTGATCGCCGGACGCGACGAGGGCGATCGTCGCATCTACGAGATTACCGAGGAGGGGCGTAAGCATCTCAGCGAGCATGGTCCGATGCGCCACGGCTTCTTCGGAGATGCCGATGACGATGCGCCCGAGATGGGCGAAGGCAACGAATTACGCAGTGCCGCCGGTCGCTTAATGCAAGCGGTCGCGCAAATCGGCCGCGATTCCAAGCCGGAGACGGTAGAGCACGTTCGCGAACTGCTCGACCGGGCGCGTAAAGAGATCTACACGCTGCTCGCCCAGGAGTAACCGACATGGCTCAGGCCGCCGCTCGTCGCGGGGTCAACATCTTCGACGAGCAGCGGCCCATGTGGCGTACGATGCTCGTCTTTTTGGTGCCGCTGATGCTCAGCAACGTGCTGCAAGCGGCATCGCAGACCGTTGCCAGCGTATGGATCGGGCGGCTCCTCGGAACGGCTTCGCTGGGCGCGATGTCGGCGGTCTTCCCGCTCTTGTTTTTGCTCATCTCGTTTTTCATAGGAATCGCGAGCGGCGGCAGCGTTTTGATCGGCCAGGCGTTCGGCGCCGGCGACCATCGCAAGGTCAAGAAAATTGCGGGCACGGTCCTCGGCGCGGCTTTGTACATGGGCATCGCGGTCGCCGTCATCGGCGTACTCGTCTCGCCCTGGATCCTCGGGCTGCTCGCGACCCCGGCCAATATTTTGGCGCAATCGGATTCGTACGCGAAGGTCGTCTTTCTTACGATGCCGGTCCTGTTCACGTATATCGCCTACACGACGTTTCTACGCGGCACCGGCGACACGACGACGCCGCTCTATGCATTGATCGTTTCGACGCTGCTGATCGTCGTCATCACGCCGTTGTTCATCGTGGGCTGGTTCGGCTTTCCCAAGTTGGGGGTCGTCTCGGCTGCGGTGGCGGGATTGCTCGCCAACGGCGGCGCGTTTGCGTGGCTTCTGTGGACGCTGCAGCGTCAAAATCACCCGCTGAAATTCGATCGCGAAACGCTGTCGGATATGTGGGTCGACTGGACGATTCTCCGAACGGTCATTCGAATCGGCGTTCCTACCGGCTTCCAAATTATGATGGTTTCGTTGGCCGAAATCGCACTGCTCGGATTCGTCAACCGTTTCGGTTCGGATGCGACGGCTGCGTATGGTGCCGTCAACCAAGTCGTCAGCTACGTGCAGTTTCCGGCCATCTCGATCGGTATCACTGCGTCGATCTTCGCCGCACAGTGCATCGGCGCGCGGCGCGAGGACAAGCTCGGATCGGTCGTCCGCACTGCGGTCGGCTTGAACTACATCATGGGCATCACGCTGGTCGTATTGTGTTACGTCTTCGCTTGGGATATTCTCGGATGGTTTATCGTTAGCGAACGGACGCTGACGATCGCCCACGGACTACTATCGATTACGCTATGGAGCTACGTGGTCTTCGGCAATAACGCCGTGCTCAGCGGTATCATGCGCGGCAGCGGAGCGGTGTTATGGCCGACGACGATCAGCGTCGTTTCGATCTGGTGCATCGAAGTGCCGGCAGCCTACCTGTTGATGCGTCACTTCGGGTTGCCGGGCGTGTGGATGGGATACCCGATCGCGTTCTGTAGCGGCCTCGTGCTGCAGTTCTGCTACTACGAGTTCGTTTGGAAACGCCGCACGCACGCGCGTTTAGTCTGAGCCGTTACGGGATGCGCTTCTTGGCGGCCGGGGTGACGCACGTTCCCGAAGCCCGGCACACGACGACCGGCGGATCCAAGACGTCGGCGGCGCTATCGTCGATATCGGGGCGCGCCGCGATCACTTTGCGGGCTTCAAATTCCATCGTGCGCGAAGTTCGGCCGACCGCAACGATCCGGCCTTCGGCTTCCACGTAGTCTCCGGCGAACACCGGCGCGAGGAACTCCACCCGGTCGTAGGCGACGAACAACCCTTCGTCGCCGTCCATACGGATCAATAACTCCGTCGCGACGTCGCCGAACAGCGCCAGCATGCGGGCGCCGTCAACCAAATTTCCACCGTAGTGTGCGTCGTGTGCGCTCATGCGCAAACGGACTACGCTGCTTGCGTTTTCGCTTGCTGCCATAACTCTTCAAGCTCCTCGATCGACATCTCGGCCAGCGGCCGGCCCTTGCGTGCGGCGTCCTCTTCCATGTAGCGGAAGCGACGATAGAACTTTTCGTTGGCCTCGCGCATCGCGGCTTCGGCGTCTACGCCGAGCGAGCGCGCCAGATTGACGAGCGTAAACAGCACGTCACCCAGCTCTTCGCGGACGCCGCCGGGATTTGCCTCTTCGCGAGCGACGGCAAGTTCGCGCCGTTCTTCGTCGAGCTTGTCGAGCACGCCGTTGAACGCTTTTCCAATCGAATCCGACGCGCGACGCTTTTTCTTGCATGCGTTGCCCGCGTTGCAGTGCGCCCAGCGCGCGCGGAATACCGTCTAATCGGCTGCGGCGTTTCTTACCCGTCGCTTCGAGCGCTTTGAGTTTTTCCCAGTTGACCCACTGTGCGTCAACGTCACGAATTTCCGCATCGCCGAAAACGTGCGGGTGGCGGCGCACCATTTTGTTGGCCAACGCGTCGATGACGTCGGCAACGGTAAACGTCGCGGTTTCGGCTCCGAGCTGTGCGTGGAAGACGATCTGCAGTAACAAATCGCCTAGTTCTTCGCACAGTCCCTCGTTGTCTTCGTTCTCGATCGCTTCGACGACTTCGTACGTTTCTTCGATTAAATACGGTACCAAACTGCGGTGGGTTTGCTCGCGGTCCCAAGGACAACCGGCTCGCAGACGTGCCATCACTTCGACCAGGTCGTCCCAACTGTAATGCGCGGACGGTGCGCGCAACGGCACGAGCGGTATCGACATCGACGCGGAAAGCGTCGCGCGCGGCATGCCCGACACGATCGTTACGGAATCTCCCCGCGCTTCCAACTCGCGCACCAGTTCCGGCAGCCCCGCAAAGTCGGTCAGCGGATGGCCGAGTACGCCTAACGCAACGCCGTCGAGTCCCGCAAGGCGATCGGCGAACTGCGCGACGGCCGCGCTTGCGCCCGACGCCAGACCGGCCTCATCGAGGATCAACGCTCCGTCGAGCGCGACGCCGTTGGTACGAAGATAGGTGCGCAAGTCTGCAGGCGCGCCGATCACCGCGGCGCGTGCGGAGGCGCGTAACGCCTCGAGTGCGCCGACGGTCAAAAACTGCGACTCTCCCGGACCGAGGCCGACGATCGACAGCAGCATACGTGCCTGCGCTTCGTGGCGGCATAAAAAAGGCCCCGGCGATTTGCCGGGGCCTTTTCGAACACGCGACGTCGCGTTGGTTACATCCCGGACGGAGACGCGGCCGGAGCCGCACCCGATGCACCCGGCATCGCCATGGCCGGCGGGAACAAGTCGGCGAAGCGCGGATCGTTGACCTTAATCTGCGCCTTTTGCTGAAGGTTCTGGAGGAACGGCTGAATCAGCGGTGCTTCCTGCTGCTGACGCAACGCTTCTTCGATGCGCGGCGTCGCGCTGGCGAGCGTAGCCGTCTGCGCCGGAGTGCGAGATTCGACCTGAATGATGTGATAGCCGAACTGCGATTTCACCGGCGGGCTGATCTGATTGACCGGCGCCGAGAACGCGACTTTGTCGAACGCGGGAACCATCTGTCCGCGTTTGAACGAGCCGAGTTCGCCGCCCTTATCTTTGCTGCCCGGATCGGTCGAGTATTGCTTGGCGACCGCGGCAAAGTCTTGACCCGACTTCAGTGCGGCTTCGACTTTTTGCGCCGTTGCGGCATCGGGGACGAGCACGTGGCGTGCCTGCACCATTTCGGGCTTGTCGTACGCGGTGTGATTCTTTTCGAAGTACGACTTGACCTGAGCCGGCGTGATCGTCACTTGCTTCTCCAGCGCCTTGTCGAGGATGATCTGTTCGCGTAGCGCTTGCTTGACGTCGGCCTCGCTCAATCCGCGGGCTTTCAGCATTTCGTCCCACGACCCGTTCGGGAAGTTGGCTTTGAGCTCGTCTTCGCGCGCGGTAACTTCTTGATCGGTGACGTTAATATTGTTGTTCTTAGCGTACTGCATGATCAAGGTTTCCTGCACCATCTGCTGCAGGGTGTTGCGCGCGCCCGGACTGGCTTCGAGCTTGTCCTGGAATGCGGAGGTACTGATCGGCTCGCCGTTGACCGTGGCCACCGCTCCTCCGGTCGCGCAAGCCGTCAAACCGGCTGCAAGGATTAAGGACGCGATGCCCGCGATAAGGCGTTGGGCTTTCGACATGGTCGGCTCCACAGGGAAAAGTCAGTGCGTAGTAAGCGCGGGACAGAGCGCCCCACGTTAAGACCGACCGGTTCGAGCGGAATATCCCAGGTCCTTTCGGAGTGCCTAATCTGTGGATTTCATGAGACTACATCGCTTCCAATAGGCTCCGGAGGAGTGGCATCCAGGCTCCCTCAGCCCGCTTGGTTCCACCGGCCGACGGCAAATCGACCGTCATTTTGCCCTCGCCGATCCGGAATCGATTCTTTGTGAGCGATTGAAATTTCGAGATGGCTTGGCGGCGCGAGACTGAAGCCCGAACCAACCCCCAGCGTCAAGCGCTCCTCGTCGATTACCACGCGCGTAACGTGCTTGGCGAGCGCGACCGCGCGAAGCTTCGTGAGTTCGACCAGATGTTCGAGCGGCTTCGGGAACGGCCCGAACCGGTCGCGCACGCCTGCGGCAATCTCGTCAACGTCGGACTCGCTGCGCGCTTTAGCGAGTTGCTGGTACACGCCGATTTTTTGCGACACTTGCGGAATGTAATCGTTCGGAATAAAGGCGCTGATCTTCACATCGATCACGGCCTCGCGGCGCTGCTCGATGCCCGATCCCGCGCCGCGCCGGGCGGCGATCGCTTCGGCCAGCATTTCGCAGTACGTTTCGAAGCCCACCGATGCGATAAATCCGGATTGCGCCGCACCCAGCAAATTGCCGGCGCCGCGAATCTCGAGGTCGCGCATGGCGATCTGCAGGCCCGAACCGAGATGCGTGAACTCGCGAATCGCTTCGAGTCGTGCCTTGGCATCGTCGCTCAACGACTTATGGCCTTGGTAGAGCAAGTAGCAGTAGGCTTGATGGTTCGAGCGGCCGACGCGTCCTCGCAACTGGTAGAGTTGCGCGAGGCCGAAGCGATCGGCGTCGTTGACGATCATCGTGTTGACGTTGGGAATGTCGATCCCATTTTCGATGATCGTCGTAGCCAGGAGCACGTCGAGCTCGCCGTCGATGAACGCCTGCATCACCGGCTCGAGCTCGGATTCGTTCATCTGTCCGTGACCGATGCCGATGCGCGCGCGCGGCACGAGCTTCTGCAGCGCTGCCTTCAGCGCGTAGATCGATTCGATCCGGTTGTGCAGGTAGTAGATCTGGCCGCCGCGGTCGAGTTCGGCGTTCATCGCGTGCGAAACCACCGCGTCGCCGGCCGGCACCACCAGCGTTTTGATCGACATGCGATTCTTGGGCGGCGTTTGAATGAGCGAAAGGTCGCGAACCGAGAGAAGCGCCATGTGGAGCGTCCGCGGAATCGGCGTAGCGGAGAGCGTCAGCACGTCAACTCCGGCGCGATATTCTTTCAGACGTTCTTTGTGCATCACGCCGAAACGCTGCTCTTCGTCAACGACGATCAATCCGAGATCGGCGAAGACGACGTCCTTCTGCAAGAGACGGTGCGTTCCGATCACGATATCGACCTTGCCGAGTGCCAGGTCGCGAACGGTCACCTTCTGTTCGGCGCGCGTCTTGAAGCGCGACAACTCTTCGATGCGCAGTGGAAATCCACCGAAGCGTGCCCCGAACGTACGATAATGCTGGTCCGCGAGTAACGTCGTCGGCACCAACACCGCCACTTGCTTCTTGTCGGCGACCGCCTTGAACGCGGCGCGCATCGCGACTTCTGTTTTTCCGTAGCCGACGTCACCGCAGATCAACCGGTCCATCGGTTTGGCGGCTTCCATGTCGCGTTTCGTGGCCTCGATGGCCGAGCGCTGGTCAACGGTGAGCTCGTACGGAAACGCCTCTTCCATTTCGACTTGCCACGTGGTGTCCGCCGCAAAGCGATAACCGCTGGAAAGTTCGCGCTCCGCGTACAACTCGACCAAGCCATCGGCAATTTTCGCTAACGATTCGGAAACGCGCGTCTTGGTGCGCGTCCAATCGGCGCCGCCCATTTTTGAAAGTCGCGGAAACTGGCCCTCGGACGCGGTGTATTTGGTGACCTGATGCATCTGCGTCACCGGTACGAGCATCCGATCGCTGCCGGCGTAGCGCAGATCGAGATAATCCTGGGTAGCGCCGAGCACCGTCTCCGCGCGTAACCCGAGGTACTGTCCGATGCCATGCACCGCGTGTACGACGAAGTCCCCGACTTTGAGATCGCCGAGGGTGACGGGCACGCCCTCTTTGATTGCCCGCATCTTGACGCGCTTGGGTGGCGCGCCGAAAATTTCGCGGTCGCCCAACACGCGCAACTGCAACGACGGAACGCTAAAGCCGGCTTCGATGCTTCCGGCGACGACCGTCGCTCCGCCCTCGGGCACGCCGGCGGCGTGCAGCAAATCGTTGGTTCGTCCGACGGCCGAGGTAACGATCGCGACGCGCTCGTGGTCCTCGACCGCTTCGCGCACGCTGCGCGAAAAGAGTTCGATCTGTCGGTTGAAATGTTCGGCAGGACGGCACTCGAGCGCAAAGCGCTCGATGACCGGCGGCAGCCACTGCGTTACCCCGGCATTTTCGATCGCACCGGGTACGATCAGGGTGGCCTTGTCGGCTGCGGCTCGCGCAAGATCGTCGAGCGACGGGTGCGTTGCCGCGATCTCGGCCAGCAGCGCTTCGCCGACGCGCGATTCGTCAACCGGAAGCTCGCCCGACTCGACGTCGGCCAAGAGCACGTGCTGCTCGCGCGTGCGCTCGCGGTCGAGCGCGTCGGCGATTGCGGCGATCGAAGCCGGTTCGTCGAACGCGACGACGCTGCCGACGGGAAGATAGTCGAACAGCGTTTCCGGCCGTTCGAATGCGAGCGACAGCCACGCTTCCGGTACGTCGGCGTTGGCCTGCATCGCGGTTTCGAACTCATGCCGAGTTGCAGGCGGCCCCTCGAAGCGTTCGAGGATGCGCGAGCGATATTCGTCGTCCCGCGGAATCTGATTCCACGGCACGATGTCGACCCGGTCGATCGACGACTGCGTGCGCTGCGACTCGAGATCGAACCGGCGGATGCTGTCAACCGTGTCGCCGAAAAACTCGATGCGCGTCGGCAGCGGTTCGCTGGCAGCGAACACATCGACGATCCCGCCGCGTACGGCATATTCGCCGGCGGCACTCACGACGTCGACGCGCGTGTAGCCGAGCCGATAGAGCCGCTGCTGAAACGCTTCCCAACCGGGTTCGTCGCCGACGCGCGCTTCGAAACGCAGCTCGGCGAAGAGCGCCGCAGGCATTACGTATTGGCGAACCGCTCCGATCGGCGCCAACACGATGCGCGGGACGCCGCGGTGCAAGTCGGCCAGCAGCGTCATGCGCGCGCTGCGCTCCGACGGGCTCTCGATCGCTCCCACCGCTTCATCGCGAGAACGCACGAGCGCGATCGTATCGGGTTCGTTTTGGCCGAGATAATAGGACAGATCGGCGAAGGCGCGTTCCGCAACGTCAACGGTTGGAACGACGACCATCAGCGTTCCGCCGAGCCGCCGGTGTATGGCGGCCAACAAGGCCGGCCTCGCGGCCGCGGCCGTTTCGTGCAAAGCGTACGCGCCGGGTTTCGGCCCGCTCAACGCGCGCAGACGCGTCAAACGTTCGATTAACGCGTCAACCGGCGGAGCGGCGATCAGCGCATCGACGATTGGATCGTGTGCGGACGAGTACGAATGCGTAGGGTCGAGGACGGTGCTCATGTCGGGCCGTTGATTATAGCAGACCTCCGAGGACGAATCAGCAACGCATACGGGATAATGGCGATCGCGCCGAGCATCGCGGCCATCCACATCGGCGGCACTCCGGCGGCATCCGGCGCGTAGCGTACGAGCGATCCGGCGATCGTCCATACGACGACGGTCGCTGCCCGGCTTGCCGGCGCGACCGCTGCTGCCAGCGTGAGCCACAGACCGTACCACGGATACGGATTCGGTACGAGCAACCAAGCTGCCAAGGCCAGCAACACCCAACCCTCGCGCTCGCCGCGGCGCAGCTGGGAGCCGGCGACGGCGCCCACTGCGATCGCCGCGCACGATGCCAGGACGATTGCAGCCGCTCGAGCCGCGGCATTGCCCGCCACCGGCATGATGAGCGCGAAGGCCAAACCCTGGAGCGATGCTTGCGGAGCGTAGCCGCCGTGCGCGTTCGAACCGCTCGCCCAGTGCGCCGCGACCGGCCACATCGCTGCAGCACTCACGGCAATACCGGCGCATGCGGCAATCCACACGCCCGGTCTGCGCAACGTTACGAACGCACCCGCTGCTGCCGCCGGAAGCTTGAATGCCCCGGCCGCTCCGGCCACAAAAGCGCCGAGTCGCGGCCGGCGTCGTGCTAGCGCGCATCCGGCCAACGCGACCGCACCCGCCCAAGCATCGTTGTGACCCTCGACCGCGCACCACAACGTAACTGGATTGCAGCCGATCAGAACGGCCGAGCGCAATCGGGTCGCGCGGTCACCCGGAAAGGCGGCGTACGCCAGCGCCCCGCAGGCCAAGACCGTCACCGATGACGTCAGGCGGAGGCCGTCGAGTTGTGCGGCGAGACCGAGCGGCGCCGTCAGCCACATCGCGGCCGCTGCGGTTGCGACGAAGCCCCAGCCGTACACGCACGCGGGAACCGCGGCGCCCCATTGTATGCGCGCCGCCATGGTTAGCCGATCGCTCCCGCTCAGAACGAGCCGGGCGAACGGATCTGCTCCGCGGAGCGCCGCTTGTCCGTACGCTGCATACGCATAGACGTCGCTGGAAAACGCTACGGGAACGAGCCAGCAGGCGGCCACCACGCCGATCGCCGCTAGCGCGGCGAGGCGAACGACGCGCGAATCGATCGTTTCGCACTTGGATAGCTGGTGCATCGATACGACGTACGCAGCGGTCGCGCCGGCGAGTCCGATCGCAAGGACGCTCAATTGCATCGCGCCGAAGTTTCCGGCGCCGGTCAACACCGCAAACGGCTGAGATAATTGAAGCCGCATGCCGGCCGGAGCGTGCAGCAACATGACGCGCATCACGATCGCTGCGAGCGTAACGCACGCCACCATCGCGGCGGCAGCGCGCGTGCGGATCACGGCGGCGTCGTGCGAAGCGCCGAAGCGGCGGCGACCCCCAGCAATAGCCACCACGCGCCGCCGACCTTGGGATAGAAGACGAGATAATCGGCGATTTGATGGAGCGTGAGGGCCACGCTGGCAGCGAACGCCGCAACGATCCACGGCGAACTCGCGCGCAAGCGGCGTCCGAACGACCAGAGAATCGTCGCGAGTAACGCGATCGTTGTGGTGAAGAGCGCGATTCCACCCTCCGCCAACGATTGCAGAAACCAACTATTAGCGTGCGTGCGAATGCCCGGTGCGCCGTACGCGCCAAGTTCGAGTTCGTAATTTCCGGCGCCAACTCCGAGCCACGGATGCGAACGCCACATTCGCCATGCGGCCTGCCACAATGCGTGCCGGTCGCCGACGCCGCCCGCGTAGGCGCTTTCTTCGAACGATACGCGCAGCACGTTGGCGGTGTGCGCGTACAACGCCCACGCACAAACGATGCCTCCTCCGGCCAACGCGCCCGCGTACGCCGGCCACAGCGCGCCCCACGCGTTGCGTCCTCGCGTTACCGCGACCACCACGATGACGATGGCTAAACCAAACAAGCCCGCCCGGGATAACGTCAAGACGCCCGCGCATGCGGCGAAAGCGAGCGCCACGCCGGTGACGCGCGAACGGCGAACGACCGTCCACGCCCCGAGTGCGGCTACGGCGACCTGCAAATAGCCCGCAAGTTGATTGGGCCCTTCCAGCACGCCGGCGATGCGCGGCACGACGATTTTGCCGACGAACAGTCCGGATGGCGCGCCGATCGCTTCTTGTGCCAAGGCGGTCAGCGATACGGCGATCGCCGTCAATGCGATCGCCCAAATCAACGGACGATCGTCGCCATCGATGCGGCAGCACCAATAGGCGGCGAGAAACGTCAGCGCGTATTGCCCCACTTTCAAGGCTTCGCGCAAGGATGCAGACGGATGTTGCGCGTCGATCGCGGAGAGGGCGACGACCGCCAAATATGCGCCGATTGCGATCGCGATCGCTCGTGCCGGCGCGCGCAACGAAGGAAAGCCGTATGTCGTCAAGCCGGTCAAGACGCCGAGCAGCACGATTTTCGGAAGCGTTAACGTGGTGCCGCCGACGTCCCGCGCGAAGGCGAACGGCATCGCCGCCACCAGCGCCGCAACGCCGAACGATGCGCGCCGGGTCGTTACGAACGCGGCTGCCACGAAGGCTATGACGAACATCAGCGCGGACGCGGGATCGAGCACGACCGGAATCGCAAATCGATCGACGACCGGATGATACGTCAAGAGCGTTCGATGTCGTCGATTAAATAGAGCGGGCGGCCTTTGACTTCATCGTAGATGCGTCCCAAATATTCGCCGAGAATTCCAAGGCTGATCAACTGCACGCCGCCCAAGAAAACGACCGCAACGATGGTCAACGCCCAGCCCGGTGTATAACCGGGAGGATAGACGCGTAGCAGTTTTGCGCCGACCACGACGAGCGCGTACACGAACGCGATGGCGCTGACCGAAAAGCCGAAGTAGGATGCGAACCGCAACGGGATGTCCGAAAACGACGTGATTCCGTCTATGGCAAACCGCAGCATGGTTGGGATCGGATACTTGGTGGCGCCCCACGAGCGTTCGTCACGATCGTACTCGACGCCGGTTTGCCGGTAACCGACCCAGCTCACCATGCCGCGCAAAAACCGGTGCCGCTCGGGAAGCCGGCGGAGCGCTTCGACCACGCGCCGGCTCATCAAACGAAAATCGCCGGTGTTGACCGGGATCGACACTTTGGTTAAGCGCTTGATCGTTCGGTAAAACAACCCGGCGGTGAAGAGTTTGAACGGACTCTCGCCTTTGCGCGTGCGCCGCACGGCGTAGACCACATCGTAACCCTCGCGCCAGCGTGCGAAAAACTGCGCGATCAACTCCGGCGGGTCTTGCAAGTCGCCGTCCATCAACACGATGGCGTCCCCGGCCGCGAGCTCGATGCCGGCGGTTGCGGCCAACTGATGTCCGAAATTGCGCGAGAGCCGGATCAGTGCCAAATTGGGGCGGCGACGTAACTCTTCGCGAACCGCGTCGGCGGTGCCGTCGGTGCTTCCGTCGTCGACCACCAGGATCTCGAACGAAGGCGCGCCCTCGATGCCGTCGACGTTCTCGACGATGCGCTCGAGCAGCGCTGGTACGTTGCCCGCTTCGTTGTACATCGGAACGACGATGCTCAACGTGGGACGATCGGCGTTCGCAGCTCGCATTGTTCGCGAGCGCTTCGACGGGCGGGCGCGGCGGCCTCGCCACGGGCGGAACCGTTCGACGCGCCGAGAAACGGCACGCCTGTGATGCGACTTGGGAGCGCGATGCTGCTCGCCGCGATGGCGTTGGTTCCAACTGCGTGCAGCCGATATACGGCATCGACCGGCGCGACGGCGCCGCCATCGAACGCCCCGCATACCACCGTCCCATCTGCCGGTACGCGGTTGCCGGGATCTCGCGCGACACCGGCACCAGCAACGCCAACGCCCAGTCCCACTCCGTCGCCGGCGCAGATTGCAACCGCGGCCCCGACGGCCACGCCGACGCCGCTCGAAACGAGCGTCCCGGTTGCGACCGCCGCACCCAAGCCCGTCGTCGTGCCACGGGTTCAGCCCGACGCAGCACCAAAAATTCTCGCCGTTTCGATCAGCGAAACGACCGTCCACTCGGGCGACACCGTGACGGGCAGCGTTTCGACGACGTCCAATGTGGCGAGCGTCGAGGTTCGGATCGCGACCTTCGGAATGGGGATGGCGAAAACCGGAGTCGGACGCTTCGCGCTGACCTATCCGATCGGTAACTTGCCGTTCTTCGTGCGCGGCACGTTCCCGATGCGCATCATTGCGCGAAACACGCGCGGGGTGTCGACCGAAACGACGATCCCGATCACGGTTCGCTAAACCGTCGCGCGGCTAGGCCGGCGGTTGACCCGGCACGCCCGGCGTCGGCAGGCCGTGGGGAAGGTTCGGGAACGGTGCCGGGTTGTACGGCGTCGGAAGCGCACTGGGCTGTTGATTGAACGTGCCGTTGAGAGCGTCGTTCCATGCGTACACGGTGTCGCGAACGACGCGCACGTCGGCGTCGGTCACGACGATCTGGCGCGGCGTCCGTTGCATGCCGTTCTGGGCCGCTTCTTGCGATTGGAACGACCCGCGATCGTAGAGATACCGGAAGATCGTGCCCGAGTTCAAGCGCCGCGTGATCTGATAGTGTAACGCATCGGAACGATCCATCGGAATGGCTTGCGGATTCCAACCGCTCGCGTCGGTCGTGATATACACCGATGCGTTGAAGGCCGTATTCGGCGGCACTTGTACGACGAACGTGACCAAGACCGGTTTTCCGGTGAAGTGTTGCACGGCGGCGAGGGGCTGTCCGGGAGCCGGCGTCGACGGGAGCAGATCCGGATTTGGCACCGGTGAGGATAGCGCTACCGCAAAACGGGCGACGTCGCCGAAACTGCCTTCTTGCGGAAGCGGTTCGCGTGACAGATCGAGCTCGGTAATCGTACCGCTCGGATCGAAGTGGGCTCGTGCCCAAACGCGCGGCGCTGGGACCAGCGTGGTCGGTCCGCCGTTCGTGCTTCGAATCGCCAACCCGGGCGCGGCTCGGAAACCGTCGCCGGTTGTAAAAAACACGAAGCCGTCCTGGTATGCCAGCAACTGCCCGGTTACCGCGATCGATTGCGGCGCGACGGCGAGCAACGCGACGGCGAGTATGACCGCGAACGCGGCCGTCATGCGGCGGATCATTGTTGCGGTAACACCTGTATGATAAACGCCGGGCTCCAGCGGATATTTCCAAAGTTGAAATAGTACGTTCGCGCAATATCGACCAGCATGTGCGGAAGCAGATGGAAGCGCACGTCGGCGGTCAAGTCGTACGGCGGCTGGCCGAGATAGTCGTTGTACAGCGGTTGCCCTAACACGTTGACCGACGGCAGCGGAAACACGTTGGGCTCCGGAATCGGGAAGTCGGCGTGGCGTCGAGCGACGAGCGACGCGTTGAAATCCGGATTGGGGTCGTAGTTAATTCCCAATGTCCAGGTGCGTAATGTCGAAACGCCCGTGAACGACTGCAACGACGAGGGACACGGCACCGGCGGCTGCGGCGGGTTCGGCTGGATGAAGGTACAGGGCTGATAACCGCCCTGCAGATAGTAGTCGCCGGTATTCTGCACCTGGAAGCTGACATAGGAGTTGACCTGGCGCGAGAACTGCCGGCTCAAACTGCCCGTTGTGGTGGTGCTGTCGATGTGGTGGGGCAGCGAGTTGTACTGCCGCTGCTTGTTGAAGGTCGCATTGAAGTAATAATCTTTGGCCGGATTGTCGCCGCCGATCTTGACCGACGTTAAAAAGAAATTAAAACCTACGATCTGGTTATAGATGGTCGTGTAGGTGGTGGGACACGGGACCGGCCCGTCGGCCTTGGAGAAAACGCACTGGCCTCCGAACGCCTGCAAGCCGTGAACGTTGATCGGCAAGGCGTACTGCTGCCCGACCGAGTCGTGATTGAAGCCGTAGCTAAAATACGTCTGCTCGAATAACGGGAGCCGCTTAAAGATTTGGTTTTGGAAGCTCGTCCACGTGAGCTGTGCCTGGGTGGGATGCGAAAGATTGCCGGCCGGATTGATCACGCACACCGGTTTTGGTGTGGGATTCGTTTTTGTCGGATTCGGTATCGTGCAGACCGGGGCGGGATTCGTAAACGATCCGGGACCCAGCGTATTGTAGTTCGTGAAATTTGACGCCAACGACAGATACGAATGCGGAAAAGCGTACGTCATGTTGACGTACGACGTCTGCGTCTCGGCCGACGGCAGCGCTTGAAAGAAGATCCCTTGATTGACGTACAATTGCGAGAACGTCTGAACCTGGAAGCGGCTGCCGAGCTTTTCGTAGCCGATGAAATTAAAGTAGCGCTGCGTTTTCGTCAGCGGATTGGCCGAGAAGATCGCGTAGTCGTGGCTGCCGACAAAATGCTGTTCGAACGCGAGATACGCGTGATTGAACGTGTCGTAACGGACGTGCACGGCAGACAGCGAATTGTTGTTGCCGGCAACGTTGAAGGTTGCGTCGAAATTCGCGCCGGTTAAAGAGTTTTGAGCGAAATATTGATTGGGCGAAAAGTTGACGACGTACGAGCCGAGCGGCACGCCGACGCCGGCGAAGTACCCGGTGGCGCCCGAGAAGTGGATGAAACTACGCGTGCCGATCGTCGCGCTCGCCGCGACGATGCTCGGGGTCTTCGGCAACGTCGGAAACGCGAAAACGTCGCCCGGCATGATGCGCCCCTTAACGGGGTGCGCGAGATCGCCGTTGAGGAAGGTCCAGCGATCCGGTTCCGACGTGACCGGCACGAAATAGATGCGGTTGAAATCGAGAAAGTCGGAAATGGCCGCGCCCGAAACGCTCTGGTTCCCGTACTGCAGCGTCACGTGTCCGGCGACCAAAAAGCGGTTGAGTTTGAGGTCCATCGAGAACGCATCGCCGGTAACCGTAAACCCGTCGCTGGTCGTCACCCGAACGTTGCCGTCGGCTTCCACCTCGAACTGGTCGTTGTAAAACGAAACGTGCGAAGCCGACAACTGCATCATCGTGTTCGCGCGAGCGACGCCTGAGGCGAGCGCGAACGTCATCAAAGCAAGAGCCAAGTAGAGCGAGAGACGTCGCACGAAGATCCTCTGACGGGTGATGAATGGGCAACGGTTTGGAGCGGCAGCCTGAGTATCCTATCGCCGGCCTCGCTCGGCGGGGAAGGCGCGTTCCCGCATAAGCCGAAACGCGGGACGTGCGCGTATTTCAGTTTTCGAGCGCGTTTTTGACGAGCAACCAAGCGGAGAGGCCGGCCCTTTTTGCCCCGGCCGGCGCCACGCCGGACCGGGGTCTTTGTCGCCAGTGCCGAAAACGCGACGATGCGTCCGTTCCGCTGCATTGGTGGTTGGGCGACCGAGGGCTGGGTATCGAAGTGCGGGCGGTAAAAATCTGCGGAGCGAGTTTCCACAACGACGGTGCGCCGAGCGCCGGACGGCTGGTTCGCTAGCAGGGTGCAAGCCGCCATCGCCCCGCGTAGGGAGCGCACCGTCCCCGATTCCTGGTGGGTCTGGAAACGCTGGATCGATCTGACGCTCGGCACGCTGCTGTTCTTGATCGTGCTTCCGATCGTTACGATCGCCGCCGCCGGCATCGTCTGCGTCACCGGCGGTATGCCGTTTTTCGCACAAGAACGCGTCGGCATGAACGGGCGGCGCTTCAAGATGTTCAAGTTGCGGACCATGGTCAACGGAGCGCACCAGATGCGCGACGATCTGATGCATCTCAACGAAGCCGATGGCCCCGTCTTTAAAATTCGGAAGGATCCGCGCTTGCACGCACTCGGTAGCTTCTTGCGGCGCACCAGCATCGACGAGCTGCCGAACCTGCTCAACGTGGTGCTCGGCGATATGTCGCTGGTCGGCCCTCGTCCGGCGCTTCCGAGTGAAGTCGCGCATTACGACAATTCCGCGATGCGCCGTCTGACGGTTCCGCAAGGCATCACGTGTCTCTGGCAGATTAACGGCCGCAGCAGCGTGTCGTTCGAAGAGTGGATGCATCTCGACGGCACGTACGTCGATACGTGGTCGCCGCTCGGCGATTTGATGCTCGTCGCGCAGACGGTACCCGCCGTACTGCGAAAAGATGGCGCGCATTAAGCAGCACCTGCGGCTCGTTCCCGAGCCGCGCAAGCGTAGGCGCAGATTTTCGCTGGCCGCTTCCACCCTATTCGTCATGAGCGCGACCCTGCTCTCGACGATCCTGGGGTTTATGCGCGAGGTCGTGAGCGCCAAGTACTACGGCACGCGCTGGGAGATGGACACGTTCTTGGCCGCCGTCACGATCCCGACGATTCTGTTCGGCGTGTTCAACGGTGCGCTGGTCAGCGCGCTCGTTCCGACCTTCTCGGAATACATCGCACATCGCAAAGAAGAAGAAGCCTGGCGCTTAGGCAGCACGGTGCTCAACATCCTAGCGATCGTGTTGACGGTGTGCGCGATCGTCGGCTTTTTTACCGCACGCTGGTACGTGCCCATCATCGCGCACGGATTTCCGGCGCCGCAAATGGGCGTTGCGATACGCATGACCCGCTGGCTCATGCCCACGATCGTCGCGGTCAGCTTGAGCGGCGTCCTGTCGGCGATGCTCAACGCCTACCACCGGTTCCGCGCCACCGCCATGGTCGGCGCCGCGGTCAACGCCGTGACGATCGCGTGCGTGCTGTTCTTCAACCATTCGCTCGGCATCTACGCGCTCGTGGTCGGAACGACGCTCGGCTTGACGGCGCAGTTTTTAGTGCAGCTCCCGTCGTTTCTATCGATCGGCAAATACCGCTTCACGATCGATTTGCACCATCCGGGCCTGGCCAAAATTTGGATGCTCCTCGGGCCGATCGTCGTCGGATCGGCGGCGGGCCAGTTGGCATTGTTTTTCGACCGCTTCTTTGCCTCGACACTGGCGCCGGGTTACATCGCCGGCATGAACTACGCCGTCAAATTGGTCAACTTCCCGCAACAGATTTTCGCGGCGGCGATCGCGACCGTCATCTTTCCGCTGCTCGCGGTGCAGTTCGCGCGCGACAATCGACGCGGCGTCGCCCGCAGCCTCGTCACCGGGTTGCGGCTGGTGAACTTCATCACCATTCCGGCCGTGTGCGCGTTGATCGTTCTCGCTAAGCCGATGGTGCAAGCGTTGTTCGAACGCGGTACGTTCCAGGCCGGCGCCACCGACCTCACGGCCGGGCTGTTGCCGTACGCGGCGGCCGGTTTGGTCGCTTTAGCCGCCAACGTCGTGTTGACGCGCTGCTGTTTTGCGTGCAAGGAAACCGCGTGGCCCGTTACGATTTCGGTGGGTGCCGTGATCGTCAACGTGATGCTATCCATGATCTGGCTGCCGACCTTGGGCGCGCGCGGATTGCTGCTGGCAAATTCGATCAGCCAAACGATGCAAGCGGTGTTGCTGCTCATGTTGACGGCGCGCTTGGTATCCGGCATCGATTGGGGTTCGTTGGTCGGCTCGATGGGCAAGATCGCGGTCAGCTCGCTCGCCATGTTTTTAGCGCTTAGCTGGATCAACCGGCTCGGCGTTACGCCCGAAGCGACGCTCGCATCGCGCGCCTGGTTCTTGTTCGGTCAAATTGCGATCGGCGGCACGGTGTTCATTGCGGCCGCGCGCGTGCTTGGCGTCGAAGAACTCGAGCTGGCGCGCCGCACGATCGTCGCGAAGTTCGAGCGCAATCTCGTAAGCCCGCCGGATAACCGCGAAGCGCCGATCGCATGACGGCCAAGCGCGCCCCGCACCCTCGCTTCTCGATCATCATTCCCGCTCACAACGAACAAGACCGCATCGGCGCGACGCTTGCGTCTTACGTCGGCGAGTTCGTAGACTCCGAGATCATCGTCGTCTTGAACGGCTGCACGGACAACACGCGTGCCGTCGTAGAGGCGGTCGCCGCCGGGCACGACCACGTCAACGCGATCGATATTCCCGACTCGCTCGGCAAAGGCGGCGCGGTGCGGGCGGGATTCTTGATGGCGCGCTCGCAGGTCGTGGGCTACGTGGATGCCGACGGTTCGACGCCGGCCGGCGAGATGCGCAGGCTCTGCGAGGCCCTCGGTTCGTACGACGCTATCATCGGTTCGCGTTGGATCCCGCACGCCGTGGTCGAGATCAAACAGCCGTGGTTGCGACGGCTGGCCAGCCGCTCGTTCAATCTGCTCGTCGTGGCGCTTTTCGGCCTGAAGTTTAACGACACGCAGTGCGGTGCCAAAGCCTTCCGGCGCGACGCGTTGCGAAACGTCATGCGCGACGTCGAGACCGCCAACTTCGCCTTCGACGTCAACTTATTGTTTGCGATGAAGCGCCTCGGCTTGCGCGTTCGTGAAGAGCCGACCTATTGGATCGACGTACCCGGCGGGTCGAAAGTAAAACTCGTGTCGACGTCGCTGAAAATGTTCTTGGCGGTCGTGCGGTTACGTTTAAAACATTCGTTCTTGTCGGTCGCGTTGCCGGTGTACGATCGTCTTTTCCCGACAAAACCGGTTCGAACGCGCGACCATCTGCGAATTCTGGTGATCAACTGGCGCGATCCCAAACACCCGTGGGCGGGCGGCGCCGAAACCTATCTGTTCGAGCAAGCGCGCCGCTGGCAGCAATGGGGAAATCACGTCGAGTGGTTGAGCGCCGGCTTTTCGGGTGGTGCGTCGCGCGATGTGATCGATGGGATTCCGATCCGTCGCGTCGGAAACGCGTACACCGTCTACTTTCACGTACCGTTCGTCTATCTGCGTGAGTTTCGCGATCGCTTCGACGTCGTGATCGACTCGTCGAACGGCATTCCGTTCTTTTCGCCATTGTTTTCTTTGAAGCCGAAGATATGCATCGTGTACCACGTGCACCGCGACGCGTTTAACAAGTACCTCCCGAAATGGATGGCCGCGCTGTTCGCGTGGTCGGCCCGGTTGGTGCCGTTACTGTATCGTGGCGTTCACTTCGTCACGATTTCCGACGACACGTTACGCGAGATGCGCAGTTCGGGTGTCGGCACGGGAACGACCGGCTTGGTGCATTGCGGCGTCGATAAGCGGCTGGTACCGGGCGAAAAAGCGGCCACGCCGACGGTGCTCTACCTCGGCCGTCTCAAAGCCCACAAACGCGTCGATTTGCTGATCGAAACGTTCGCCAAGGTGCGCGAACGCGTGCCCAACGCCATTCTCGAGATCGCAGGAACCGGCGACGCCCGGCCGTCGCTCGAAGCGCTGGCCGTGCGACTTGGCCTCGAGGACGCGGTGCGTTTCGAAGGGTTCGTTGACGACGACCGTAAGCGCGAGCTCTTGCAACGCGCGTGGGTGACCGCTACGTTGTCCGAAATCGAGGGTTGGGGCATTTCCCCGATCGAGGGAAATGCGTGCGGCACGCCGGCTATCGCGTACGACGTACCGGGATTGCGTGAAGCGATCGTCCACGGCGAGAGCGGCTTGATCGTTCCGACCGGAGGCGACGTTTCCGACGCGATCGTTTCGGTACTGCAGGACGATGCGTTGCGGGCGCGGCTGCAAAGCGGTGCTTTGCGGCGAGCCGAACTGTTCTCGTGGGACAAAACGGCGCGCGACATGTTCCTCGAGATCATGCGGGCGATCGTCGGCATCGATGTCCGTGCCGTCGATCTCGACGGGAATTGGACGTACTTTCGTTCCAATTCGCCCGCTGCCGCCGAGGTCTCGAGCTTGGTCGACACCCGCTGGGTGCGTTGACGGGCGGCCGCGCCGCCGTTTCGATCGCGCTCGTGTGGTCGGTGGCAGTAACGGCCGGCTGCGCGCGATACACACAACGCATCGATCGTGCGGAACCGCAACCGTCGCTGGCTCCGTTCGCCATCGCGTTCGAACGCAATCCATCGGTGGTTACGTTGGAAGCGCTCCATCGCCACATGCGTCTCGGTGGAGTGGATCGTGCCAGCCTCGACGCGATCGTCGGCGCGATCGCAAACAAAGACATCGAACCGCGTATCGTTGCCGCCGCGGCAGTCAACTTAGCCACCTACGCGTGGGGCGACTCGTTCGCGACGCTGCGTCGCGACAATCTGCAGGCGCAGCGTGTAGGCTCCCCGCGCGCGGTGGCTCGAACGGCGGATGTAGCCTGGTCGATGCTGGCATTGCGCGCCGCCTACCTGATCCAGCCCGTCGATCTGTCTGGGATGGATTTACGCGACCGGTCGCAATTCGTCGGTCAATCGATGAACCTGCGTTCCGTGAATTTTCGGGCAGCCGGCTTTCGCCGGCGGTTTGGCACGATTGCAATCTTACATGGTCCTCGTTCGTTCGCGCTCGCGCCGGCGGTGCGTTGACGTGCGACCGTTGTTTTTGGCAGCCGGGGGGCCAACCCCAGCGGAAGACGTTCGTTCGTGGACGCTGGCTCTCGTAATCGCGTCGAGGCCGCACTGGATCGTTGCGGCTGGTGGCCGATCGCGCTGGTGCTGGCATTCGATGCGGCGATGTTGCCGTGGCTCGCGCATCCGTACGACGCCACCGCATTTCTAACGCACGCCGACCGGGTATTTTTCGCGCACGTGCGACCGGCGATTTTGTGGCCGTACGGCGGCGTCGCATTGGCGGCCGTTCTGCTATCGCAGTTGCCGGTCGCGGCGTTCCCACAGTTGTGGGCGGCCGTGCCGCTGCGGCTCGCGTTGCTCAAACTGCCGATGTTGATCGCCGACGCCGGCACGGCGCTGATCATCCGGCGGTATGCCGGGCCGGGCGGCGGAACGCTTTGGGCGTTGCGGTATTTGCTCGATCCGGCCGTGTTTTTCGTAACGGTCGCGCACGGCCAGAGCGACGCGCTTGCGGGTGTTTTCGCAGTGGCTGGAATCGCACTGACGCTTTCCGGGCGTTTCGAATGGGCCGCCGTCGCGCTCGGAATCGGAACCGGCGCGAAACTTTATCCGGCCGCCTTCGTGCCGCTGTTGCTGGTCGTCGCCTATCGCAACGGCTCGCCCAAACGCGCACTGGCTTCGGCGGCGTACTTTGCACTAATGGCAGCCTGCACGGTCGTACCGGTCGTCGCCGGGCGCACCGCTGCGTTCGCCGGAGCGTTTGCCAACAACAGCTTCGGGGCCGAAAGCCGTCGCGTTGACAGCGCGTCGCCGTGGGCGTTGTTGAACGCCGTCGCGCCCTTCGTGCGTCCCGCGCTCGAACAGCTGGCGGTGGTGATCGTTCCCGTCGTACTGGCGTTGGCCGAACTGCGGCACCGCCCGCAGCGCGTCAACATCGCGCGCGCCGCGATGGTGTCGGCCATCGCCCTCGTCATGCTCGACCCGGGCGCGCATCCGCCGTTCTATTTGTGGATTGCCGGCCCGCTGGTGCTGTATTGTGCGGTGGCCGGCGACGGCGTCGTCAGCATCATCGGGGCGCTGCTTTCCGCGACGGCGGTCGCCATGCAATTCTGCCAAGAAGGCAGTGAAGAATATCTGCTGCTCAACTTCGGTACCGGCGTCGTGCCCGGAGCGTTGCGCTGCGTGATTCCCAATGCCGGGCTGTTGGTTGCGGCAGCGATGTTGGCCCTGGGGATCGTCGTCGCCGCATACCGGCCGCTCCTGTTGCCGCCCCGGTGGCGCCCGGCCGCGCGCGTACCGGGGCTGATTGCCGCAGCCGGCTTCTCCGCCTATCTCGCAATTGCGTTCGTTGTAGCGATCGTCATGGCGGCGTTCCTCAACGGTTCGAAAGCGCTCGGTTTCGAGAGCGAAATGCGACTGCTGAATACGTTCGTAATCGATCCGGCCGTCCGGCGGATAGGTGACGGCTGCGAGCTGACGTACGATGCCGCAGACATCATCGTGTACGCCGGGAACGACGACGCGGCGCCATACGGGGCGGCAGCTTTAGGATACACGTTGTACTCGCCCGAAACGGTCGTTCTGCGCGACCGTGCGGTCGATCCCGAACGGCTCGCACAACGCTTCGAAAACATCGACGCTCGTACCGTCGCGCAACGCGACGTTCGGGTTACGCGGGAGTTCGACGTCTCGAATCGGTTGCGGCCGTTTCGATTCGTCGAGCGGATCGAGGAACGACCCTGCAGCTTGATCGCGGGAACCCCGGTGCTGCTCTATCGCTTCGACATCGCGGCGGCCGCGCGCGACGCGGCCCGCCGGCCGTTCTGGGAGCGTTTCAGGCAGGCCAGGAACCCTTCGGAGCTGCGTCGAGTACAAGGCTCCGTACCATGACGGACGTGTCCCGCTCCACCCGCTGCGTGGCTCTCGTTCCCTGTTATAACGAAGGGGAAAATGCTCGCACCATCGTGTCAACGCTCTCGCGCGCCGGTGCGATTGACGTCGTATTGATCGACGATGCCTCCGACGACCCCGCCAGCCGTGCGGTGTTACTCGACGTACAAACGCAACCCAACGTCCGCGTGATACGAGCTCCCGAGCGTCGCGGTAAAGTGGCCGGCATCGTAGCGGCGATGCGAACCCTCGACGCCGGCATTGGAGCCGTCCTCACCATCGACTGCGATGTCGAAACGAGCGTGGCGTCGATCGAAGCCGTGTTGGATGAAATAGGCCGCTCCGATCTGGTTTTGGCCAATGCCGTACCGCTGCCGCTGAACCGCACGTTTTGGGAACGGGGTGCGGCCTTCAGTGCGTCACGGCACGCACGGCTGCGCGACCAGTTGCTGGATCGGTACCCGGCCCTCTGCACGAACGGACGATTGCTCGGCATGAGCCGAAGGATGGTCAACGCCATTCTGCGTTCCAACGTGCCGCTCCACACCGAAGACGCCCATTTCATGCTCGTCTGTTTACACGAAGGGTTTTCGTACGCGTTGCGTTCCGACGCGGTCGTACGCTTCCGCGCACCGCAGACGCCGGCCGATTACTTGAAGCAGACCGATCGCTACGCACAAGGGCGCGAACTCTTGGCGCAACGCTGGCCGCAGGGCGATTTGGCTCGTTACTACGATTTGCGCGCGAGCGATGCGTTTCGCACGGCGGTCGAACAAGCGGTTCGCGATCCACTGGGAGCGCTGGCATTCGGCGCGTTGCTCGGGGCCAAAGTGCTGCGCCGCGGCAAAACGATCGAGCGAGGTGGATGGCCGGTCGCGTCGAGCACGAAGGTGCTACGGTGAACGTCGGCATCGTCACCACCTTTCCGGAGGACCATAGCGTCGGCAAGAGCGGCGTCGCCGCCTACGTGCAGACGATCTTGGACCCGTTGCTGGCGGACTGCGACGACACGTTTGTCATCTTAGCCGACACCATCGACGACGGTCGCCTCGGAGCCGAAGAGCAATACGCTCCGAACGTGACGATCCGTCGCTGCTGGCGGTTCGGCCACACGTCGCCGCTCCAAATTCTTGCCGAAGCCATGCGGCACCGGTTCGACGTGCTCCACGTCGAGTGGGAGCCCTATCTGTTCGGCGGCGTCGTCGCATCGCTGCTTTTGCCATTCGTCTTGGCCGCCGTCCGGGCGCGCGGGACGCGCATCGTCACGACGGTCCATTCGGTGGTACCGTTGTCGATGGTCACGCGCGAGATGTTGCGCGAGAACGGTTTCGTTTTGCCGTATTCGAGGATCGGCCGGCTGGGATTTCGGACGATCTACGGGCTGTTGAATTGGGCGTCCGACCGTTTGATCGTGCTCGACGTCGAACTGGCGACCGTGCTCGAACGCGAATATCTCGTGCGGCGATCGAAGTTGTTCGTGTGTCCGCTCCCGCTGATGCACGAAACGCCGCGTCCGGACATGCGCGAAGCCCGTCGCAGCCTCGGCATCGGCGACGATAAAGTCGCGCTCTTCTTCGGATATGCGTCGTATTACAAGGGGTTGGACGTCCTGCTCGACGCGCTCGACATCGCGCGGCGCACGATTCCCGATATCACGCTGCACATTATCGCCGGGCAACATCCACGTCTCCGTGGCGAGGCCCGTTACGAAGCGTTCTATCGACGGCTTCGCGAACGCGCCAGCGCTTCGGGTGCGGTGTGGCACGATCGATACGTCCCCGAGCCGCAGTTAGCCGAGTTCATGAGTGCCGCCGACGTGATCGTGTTACCGTACACCGTCGCATACGGTGCGAGTTCGCCGTTGCATGCCGCCTTTGCGGCGCGCAAGCCGGTGTTGGTTTCGACCTATTTGCGCTTCGAAGGAGCGCTGCCGTGCCAAATCTTCGCTCCGGACGCACGCAGTTGCGCGGCCGCGCTCGTCGATTACTTCGAGCGAAACGCCCGGGACATCTCGGACAGGGTCGAAGACATCGCGCGCATGCACGACCGTGCGGTCATCGCGCGCATGATCCACGACGTTCGGAGCGGGCGGCCGTGCACCGAGGCGGCGTACGTGCCGCCGCCTCCGATGGCGACGACGAGCACGGAGCGCCGGTGAAGGCCGCCGTTCGGCGGCCGATGCATCGCGTCTACGCGTTGGGCGGTCCGGTTTGGAATGCCCTCTACCGCCGCCCATGGCTGCTGGCGTTGCTGCCGGCGGCAATCTTCTTTCCGCTCCTGAACGCGCGCGGTTTGTACGAGTACGCCGATACGAACTTTCCGCTCAACCCGTTTTGGATCGATTATATTCTTCCGTGGAGCGGTGCGGCTTCGGGCGGCGCAGACAATACGTTCGTCGGCGTCCCGCGACTGGTCTATCACGTCGCGATCGACGTTTTGATCGCAACCCTTCACAATCTGCAGCTCGGCCAATGGTTATGGTTCTCGGCCGAGGGAGCCCTGGGGATCGTGGGCGCATTCTTGCTCGCGCGCCATTTAGGCGCTGGCCGTTATGCCGTTCCGCTGTCGATCTTCTACACGTTCAATTTGTGGTCGTACGATCGCGTCGCGCAATCGCTGATCTTTCTCTCGTACCAGGCGTTGCCGTTGTCGCTGTACTTATACTTGCGCTTTTTACGACGCCCGCGATTGGACCGCGCGCTGTATTTCGCACTGTCGGTGTTGTTGCTGATTCCGGCACCGCAGATAACGTATCTCGCCGTCGTCATATGCGCGGGCATCGGCATTCGGGCGATCGTGCTGCGGGGCTGGCCGGCGGTCGTGAATTTGGCCGCCCTGTGCGGCGCGGTCGTAGCCGCCTGCGCTTTCTACGTGTTTACGATGATTGCCGATTGGCTGCTGAATTCGGGCGGCGATATCGCGCTCGTCAATCAACGGTTTACGTTAGATTCGTTCGTGTTTTACGCGACGCGCGTCGGCTTGTGGAACACGGCCCGGCTGTCGAGTTTCTTTTACTCGACGTTCGACCGGCAGGCGGCGATCGTCACGATCGCGTGCACGCTGCTGCCGTTATTGCTGCTCGGGTTAGTCTTGCTCGCGCGCCGCCCGTCGTTGCGGTCGAACATGTATTGCGGGTTGGCGTTGGCGCTGCTGGGTTTGTGGTTAGTCAACGGCATCGCTCTTTGGCCTGCGGGCTACGAATGGTTCCGCACCGCGATTCCGGGGTTGCGATCGTTCGTCGAGCCGGACTACTATTCGCCGTTGTACATCGTCGGCGCGTTCGTGATGCTGGCGTCGGGGTTACGCTTGGGCGCGCGCGTCGCACCGTTTACCGCGGCGGTCGTTTGGCTCGTCGCACTCGGCGGCGCCGTCGCGTTTCTGCCGATCGGAAATCCGATGGCCGGCTTGCCGCAAAGCGCACAGCCGCGACAATACGCCGAATTCTCCCGCCGTCCGGTGCTGGGGAATACCTTGTGGATGCCCGCCGATCGCGACGTTACCTATCGCTGGTCGCCGTACGTGATCAACGGATTCACGTCGCTCAACTCGCCGTCGGACGCCATCGGCCCGACGATGCAAGAATGGGTTTCGAGCGGTACCGACAGATTGCAAAGCCGGCTGGCGGAGGCGATGGAACTCGGGCAGACCCGGACGGTTCGCGCGTTCGCACCGCTGCTCGGGATCGGAACGGTCGCCATCGCTGCCGACTCGCTCGGCCCACAACGACAATGGCCGAACGCCGAAGTCGATGGTTCGCTCGATACGTTGCACCGTTTAGCCGCCGAGGGTTTCGTAACGTCGATGGACGAGCGGCGCGACGACGGCGTTCGGCTGGTTGCGGCAACGACCGTTCCGCCGCCGCCGGAGATCGGCATTTTCGACGCCCCCGTAACGGTCGCAACCTTCGACGATTTTCAGTGGTGGCAGATCGCGCGCGCCGGGCTGCCGTACCACCCGATGTCGGACGATGCCTCCGCCACCGCACGAGCCGAGAGTGGAACGTTCGCTCCCGCGCCGCCCGCGCCGGTTCAAACCACATATCTGCCGGCCAGCGCTTTTCAACGCATCGGAAGCTGCCGCGGCCATTCCACCCGCCTTCCGTTCCTGCCGAAGTCGCAGAGCTTGCCGGTAACGACGGTCGACACGTTGGCTTGCGTGTCGGTGACGTTGCCCGATCCAAAGCGCTTCGGCGCGGTACAGTTCCTGGTTGACGCACGCGGCGGCACGGTCGTGCGATCGATGGCATTTAGCGACGGACGGCAGACGCATTTCATAGCGGCGGATCACACCATTGCAGAAGTGCCGCCGTGGGCGCGGCAGATGACGCTGATCGCAATCGTGCTGACACACGAGCACGTTACGTTCAAGGGTATAACGCTCCGTTGGCTCGTCCGCGGCGCATCGTTGCAACCGCCGCCGGCGACGTGCGTTCGGTCGGGAGTGCGTTCGTGGGAAGTCAATCCGATGGTGTATGCGCTACGCGGCGACGTGCGCGGCACGTGCAGCGTGATCTTCCGTCAGTCGTTCGCGCCGGTGTGGGCGTTGTGGTCGCGCGGACCCGCACGCGCGAGCGGGCATTTCCAGGCCGACGGTTTTGCGAATGGGTGGATCGTGCGTGCGTCCGGCCCGGTAACGCTGTATGCGGTTAACGTCTTGATCGTGCCGTATCTCGCCGGCTTGTTGATTTCGTTGGCCTGTATGCTGCTCACCGCCATCGTTGCGTTTCGTGCGATCAACCGGCGATTGGAAGCCGCTCCGGCAACGGTCGAGGTCTCGTAACCACGCGTCGCACCGGGTGGGCGCTCGTGGGCATCCTCGCCGCATTGTGCGTCTGTTCGGTATGGCCGGTTCTCGTCTCGGGAAGTATTCCGGCGTTCCAGCAAGATTGGACCTGGCCGCTGTCGCGCGCGCTCGCGCTACAGTGGCTTTCGACGTTCGCCGGGCTGTGGGACGGTCGCGGCCTGGGCGGACCCAACACGTTGGGTTGGCAAACGTATCTCGTCGTGCTGCAAGCGACGTGCGCGATGGTACTCGGACCGTCGCTCGGCCTCGCGCTTTGGCTGATACTAACGTTGGGTGCGTCGGCGGGCGGGTGTATCGCGATGCTGGCCGCGTTCGGCGTGCGTTCGTGGCCGGCGCGATTGTCGGCCGCCGTGCTGTACGCCTTCGGCCCGGTTGCGTTCACGCGCGAAGCCGCCGGACATCTCGCGTACATGGCCGGTTACGCCATGCTCCCGTTTGCGATCGCACTCGGACAACGCGTCGTAACGCGACGCGGTGCGATGCGTTGCGTCGTCCTCGGCCTCGCCGTCGGGATCGCGGCGAGCCAGGTGCAGTTTTATGTTATCGGCTGGCTCGCGGTCGGGGCGCTCGTTCCATTCGTCGATCGCGCCCGCGGTTGGACGGTTCGCATCGCGATTGCGATCGGATTGTCGATCGTCGTACAACTGCAGTCGTTGTTGCCGCTGTTCGCCAGCGCGGTGCCGTCGGTGTACGCCGGCCAGCGCGCGCTGTTGAGCTGGGAGCTGAACAACAGTTCGCAGGTGGGCGACGCCGCGGTGATGCTCGGCTACTTCACGCGTTACTACGAGTCGCACGCACTACCGGGTGCCGAGATCGTGCTCTATACGCTGCTTGCGGCCGGATTGTTCGGCGCGATCGTCGCGGCCAATCGCACGGGCGTGTACCCGCTGGTACTGTGCGTGTTGGGCTTCGCGTTGACGGCGGGTTTGTACGGACCGCTGGCCGGCGTGCTCGCTGCGGCGTTCGAGCGTTCGGCGGCGTTCACGGCCTTTCGCGACCTGCATTACTTCGCCGCACTTACCGCCGTGGGTATGGCCTTGGCCATCGGACTTTCGGTAGAACTTCGGCCGTCCTGGTGGGGGGTTCCGGCGCTGGCGGCGGCCGTTTGGATCGCGGCCCCGCTGGTGGCGGGTCAGGCGTTACGCGAGATCATCGTACCGGCTCCGTTCGTGGCCGACGCGTTGGGCGATATGCGCGTCGTAACGGCGCACGGGCCCGGACGCGTTCTGTTGCTGCCGGCCGAAGAGCCGCTCGGACTCCGTAACGCTGTCAATTTAGGACGCGATTTTTCGACCTACGGGCCACGCGACAACCCATCGATCAGCGACGATTATCAAAATCCCGAACTGGCGTACGCGCTTGCGGCCTGGCGCTCCGGCCGTCCGGATTGGACGGCACTTGCGCGCATGGACGTTCGCTATGTCGTTTTCCGCACATACTTGCGGTCCGATCGCCGGCAGAACTTCGGAACCGGTTTTCCGATGGCATTCGCCGGCGCCAGCGACGCACAACTCGGGGCGTCGCTCGCGCGCGATCCACACCTGCAGATGCTCGCGCAGACGCCGCTTTCGTCGGTGTACGCCGTGCGGAAACCCGCAACGATGGAGTATCCGGCCCGCGTGCGTCCGGGAGCGATGCGTTTTTCGGAACTGGCGCCGGGAGAGGTCGGCGTATCCGCCGTCGGACAGCAGCCGCTCGACGTCGCGCCTTCGCCACTGACCGCCGATCCGCGCGGTAACTGGGTGGGCGGGACGCTCGGATGGCGCTACCTCGCGTGGATGCCCGACGGCATGTATCCGTTCGTGTGGACGCTCGGAAACCAACGGCTGCCGTTCGGCGTGCCGGCTGGGGCGCATTGCGTGATGGCAGCCGCAACGGCGGGCGGCGTACTTGGACCGGGCGGCGTAGCGATCGACGGAAGTTGGAAACGGTACGCAATCTCGCCGGGAAACCAAACCGTCGTTCCATCGCCGGGCGGAGTAGCGGCGTTGACCGTTACGTCGTGCGATGCGCAACCGCAGTTGTACGGTACGAGCGTTCTCGCGCTTGCGAGCGGCTACGACGCCGGTTGGCGCGTGATCGACGAGGGGCGCCTCATCGCACCGTCGCTAGCGGACGGATGGATGATGGCCTGGCCCTCCGGCGAGGCCGGCCGTCCGCGTCTGTATTTGCCGGGGTTGGCGCAAGCGGCCGGATTGTTCGCGGCCGCGGTGATCTTCGGATTGGCGTTCGTGCGAGCGCGGCGCGCCGACGCGGCGCTAGGCGACGACCTTGGGGTCTGGTAACGAAGCGAGCGAGACCCAAGCACCGTCGCGTTCGAGCGAAACGCACGCCGCTTCGATACACCGCACCACGTCGTAACCCACCGTGCCGCCCACGCGAATCCGCGCGCCGTCGCGAATCGCGGCGTACACGTCTTCGGCGAGTTTTGCAAGCGGCTCGCGATTGTCGATAATCGGGATGCGCACGTCGCCCGAACGATAGCTGACCATTTGCGCCGGCAGCGTTTCGCTCGTGGGATGGCGCTCGACGCCTTTGTCGTAGATACGCAGTTTTTCGGATGGGTTGACGTCGTCCCACACCACCATGCGCGTGCTGGCCGAGAGCATCATCCGGCGCACTTTGACCGGCGAGAGCCAGCTCAGATGCACTTGTGCCATCCGGCCGCTGCCGTATCGCAGCGATACGAACGCGACGTCCCAAACCGGCGGATGAATGTACGCCATCGCATGACATGCGACGGCTTCGGGTTGCTCGCCGAACACGTGATTGAGAATCGAGAAATCGTGCGGCGCGAGATCCCAGATCACGTTCGATTGCTGGAACAAGCCGAGATTGACGCGCGACGACTCGGCGTAGTAGATGTCGCCTAACTCGCCGTCGAGAAATTTCGAGCGCATCGCTTCGACCGCGCCGGCATAGAGAAACGTATGGTCGGTGAAGAGGTGTACGCCGGCGGCTTCGGCTGCATCGAGCATTTCGCGCGCGTGTGCCGACGTTTCGGCCATCGGCTTTTCGACCAATACGTGCTTGCCCGCAGCGATGGCTTGCAACGCCATTTTGTGATGTAATGCCGGCGGCGTGGCGATCGCGACCAGATCGACCGACGGATCTTCGAGCACGTCTTCAAACCGCGTGGTCGTGCGCGTCTTCGGATACAGGCGGGCCATCGGCGTTAGCCGGCGTTCGTTGACGTCGGCGATCCAGGCGACGTTCCACTTGGTGGAGGCCGCGAAGTTACGGACTAAGTTCGGTCCCCAGTAACCAAGACCGGCTACTGCGACGTTGAGCGGGGATTGCATGCGGCGAGCCTCTACGCGTGGACGGCCGGAGCGGCCGGGCGCGCAACTGCCGCCAGCGACTCGACGACGAACGCAATTTGTTCTTTGGTCATTTCCGCGAACATCGGCAAGGACAGGATGCGATCGGCTTTTCGTTCGGTTCGCGGGAACGATCCGCGCGGCACGTTGAGGTCGGCATACGCTTTTTGCAAATGAATCGGAATCGGATAGTGGATGCCGCTTTGCACGCCCAGCTCCGCGAGGCGTTGCATCACGGCGGCACGATCCTCGACTTCCACGACGTACAAGTGATAGACGTGCCCTTCGTCGGCAAGCCGTTTTGGAACGTCGAAACCGGCGGCGCCGAGCAGGCGGTCGTATTCTTTCGCGTTTTCGAGCCGGCGCGCGTTCCACGCATCGATATGGCGCAGCTTCACGCTCAGCACCGCGGCTTGAATCGAATCGAGGCGGCAGTTGTCGCCTTTGATCTCGTGCTCGTATTTGCGCTTTTGACCGAAGTCGCGCAGCAGCCGCACGCGTTCCACAACGGACTCATCGTTGGTGACGATCGCGCCGCCGTCGCCGTAGCAACCGAGATTTTTGCCGGGATAAAAACTAAAACAACCGACGTCGCCGACGCTGCCGGCACGATGGCCATCCCAGCGCGCCCCATGCGATTGAGCTGCATCTTCGACGACGCGGAGGCCGTGGCGTTTTGCGATGTCGAGAATGGGCTGCATTGGAACCATCTGTCCGTATAAGTGAACGGGTATGATGGCTTTGGTGCGCGGGGTGATCGCGGCTTCGATCGCCGTCGCGTCGATGAGATAATAGTCGTCGTGGTCCACGAACACCGGCGTGGCGCCGACGGCCGACACCGCAATCGCGGATGCGATGTACGTATTAGCCGGAAGGATGACTTCGTCGCCCGGTCCGACGTCGATCGCCTCGAGCGCGAGCTTCAGTGCCGCGGTTCCGGATTCGACGCCGACGCAGTAACGGGTCCCGTTATAGCGGGCAAACTCTTCTTCAAAACGGGTCACTTGCGGACCCATGATGAAGCTGCAAGCCTCGAGGACTTCGTTCATCGCGGGACCGACTTCAGGCTTAATCGACGCGTACTGCGCTTTAAGATCGACGAATGGGACGTTCATAGCGGTGCAGGGACTCCCGATATGGTAGTGTGAAGCGGGCGAAGCCGCTGAGGCGACCTCTGTCGCAGGGAGATTTCCGAGGACGGAGGTTCGCGCGTCCCCTTCGGGGCGTTGCGCCGCTATCCATGCGCCAACGCATGACTTTGCGCGCTCGAAGTTCAATAATAAGCGCACCATGACCCGGCGCCGCGTGCGCCGCTTTTTTTGACGGAGGAGATCGTGGGATCCCCAAAATCGGTGTTGATCACGGGCGGAGCCGGATTCGTCGGCTCGCATATCGTCGAGGACCTCGCGAAGGCCGGATATCGCGTAACCGTGTTCGACAATTTCTCGAGCGGACTGGAAGACAATCTCAAAGACGTCGTTGCCGACGTTGAGATCGTCGAGGGCGACGTCGTCGACCGCGACGCAATTATCAAGGCCGCACGCGGCAAAGATATCGTGTCGCATCAGGCCGCGCAGCTCGAGATCACCAAATGTCTCGAGGATCCGATCGGCGATCTCAACACGAACCTCATCGGAACCATCAACGTGCTCGAGGCCGCGCGTCTGGCCGGCGTCGAACGGGTCGTGAACGCATCGTCGGCGTGCATCTACGGACAGGCCGAAGCGCCGCCGGTGGATGAAGACGCGCATCCGCACAATCCGAACTGGTCGTACGGTGCGAGTAAGCTTGCAGCCGAAAAATACGCGCAAGTCTTTTCGAACGACTACGGGTTTCCGGTGTTTTCGCTACGCTACGGAATCGTCTACGGTCCGCGCGAGTGGTACGGCCGCGTACTGACCATCTTCTTAAAACGGGCGCTCTCTGGAAAACCGCCGGTCGTGTTCGGCGCGGGCGATCAGTTGCGCGATTTCGTGTACGTGAAGGACGCGGTCGCCATCCATCGCGCCTGCATCGAGACCGACCGTACCGGCGCCGATTCGTTCAACGTCGGCACCGGCGTGGCGACGTCGATCGTGGACTTGGCGGAAGCGGTTTGCGACGTCACCGGAATCGACGCACGCCCGATTCGTGAGGAAGTCGCGCCCGGCGAGCGTTCCGAGTTGGTCGATGGCCGCATGCGCTTGCCGTCGGAACTCGGCATCATGCACCTGTCACCCGCAAAAACCGAACGCGCATTCGGTTTGCGCCCGTCCACGACGTTGCGCGACGGGCTCGCCCGCGAATGGGAATGGTTACAAAAGAACCCCCATCGCTGGTCGGAAATGCATTACTGATGCGGGTTCTGATTTCGGCGGGTGGGACGGTTACGGCGCAGTCGCTGATCAAAGCGCTGCGCGAGGATGGGCGGGCGTCGTTCATCGCGATCGTCGATCTCGACGATCTGAACGCAACCAAGTTTTTCGTCGACGAATTCGTACGCGTACCGCGCGCCGACGATCCGGAGTTCGTGACGGCATGCCTGGACGTCGTCCGCCGTCTCAAGATCGACCTGTTCGTTCCGATCATCGTCGAACGCGAGTTTCTGCCGATCGACGCCCGGCGCGACGAGTTCGCCGCACTCGGTTGCCACGTCACGGTGCCGCCACGCGACGTCGTGCTCAACGCCGGCGATAAGTTAGCCTTCGCGCAGTTTCTCGATCGTGCGGGCATCGAAGGGCCGCATACCGTCGCGTACGAGCCGGGCGTAACGCCCGAACGATTTCCGGTCTACCTCAAGCCCCGGCGCGGTTCGGGCTCGGTGGGAACCCAGCGCATCCTCGGTCTCGAATCGTTGCACGAAGCGGCGCGCGGACGCGACGACCTGATCGTGCAGGACGAAGTCGAGGGCGCAGAATTCACCGTCGATTGTTTTGCAGCGGCTCCGGGTCGGGTCGTCGCCGCGGTGCCGCGCGAGCGCATCGCGATCAAAGCGGGAGTATCGGTGAAAGGGCGCACGTACCGGCACGACGCGATCGAAGCGATCGCCGCCGACGTGGTTGCAAAAACCGGAATCACCGGACCGGCGAACGTGCAAGGCATGCTGCGCGCGGACGGTAGCTTTTCGATCGTCGAAATGAACCCTCGATTCTCGGGAACGTTGGCGTTGACGACGGCATCGGGCGTCAATTTCGCGACCATGTTGCTCGATATGGTTGCCGGCACGCCGGTCGCCGACATGCGTGGCCGGCATCGGGCCGGCGTGACGATGGTTCGCTATTGGAGCGAGACGTTCGAAGAAGCCGACGGCGCGCGCCGCCTCGGCACAACGATGGAACGCTAACTCAGCGTTCGAGCAAACGAAACTCGCCGGGGTCCAACGGTGCGACCGCGGGCGAGTCGATCGGCAATCCGCGCAACAACCGTTCCAGCACCCCTAACGTACCGCGGTGCGCCACGATCAGCGTGCGCGCCGCCTCGCTTCGCTCTAACGTTTCGGCTAGCGGTTGCAAGCGAATTGCAGCGTCCATAAAGCTCTCGCCGCCGGGCGGCCGAAAGTCGGCGGGGCGTTCGCGCCGCCGACGCAGTGCTTCCGCTGCATGCTCCTCTAGCCACTGCGATGTGCGGCCTTCCCAATCACCAAAATTCACTTCGATCAATCGGTCGTCAACGTGCGCGTCGATCGCCGGCGCGACGATCGCGCATGTTTGACGGCAACGGCGTTTCGGACTCGTCAACACGAGAGCGAACGCGACGTGGTGAAGGGCGTGCGCCGCCGTTGCCGCTTGCTTCAAACCGAGTGCGTTCAGGGGTGGATCGTTAGTTGACAGGAACGCGCCCCCCGCGTTGCCGTCGGTCGCGCCGTGACGACACAATACGATCACGCCCTACGCGTTACGTGCGGGGGCAGGGATGCCTTTCGAAGCCGCCAACCCCGGCGAGGGTGTTCCCGGCCTGGTTGATCCGTGCGTCGCGCTGGAACGTCGCAATCGTCCTCTATGCAGTCGTTTCGGTCGTCGGCATCGCAAGCGTGTTGTTTACGCCCGGAACGTTGGGGCATCATTGGGATTGGATCGTACCCTCCGATCCGGCCGAACTTCGACAACTCGCGTACGGACAGGCCAGCGCGTGGCAGGACTACGATTTCGGTTCGTTCGTAACGTTTCGCTACGCGACCATTTTTACGGGCTTGCTGTTCGGCGCGCCCGGTTTCGTGGGATTAGGCGGCGAATTCGTCAGCAAAGCGCTGGTGTTGCTCAACCTTTTCGTTTCCGCGCTCAGCATGCGGTTTCTCTTGTTGACGTTAACGCGCGACGGAGACAATCCCCGCGACGGAATTGCAGCGACGTTTGGTGGCCTGCTCTACGCTCTAGCGCCGTACGCCTATAACCAGATCATCTCGGGCGATCAAAGCGCGCTGATCTCCGACGCGTTGAGCCCGTTCGCGATCGCCCTTTCGCTACGCGCCGTGCGTGCGAACGGCCGGCATTGGATCGCCTATGCGTTGGGCGCCGCGCTGACGTTCACCGCCTCGCTCGCGTCGGTGCAAGTCTTCGTCTTTTCCATCATCATCGCATGGATCGTCTGCTTCGTCGCCGGTCATTCCGTTCGAACCGTCGGACGCTTGATCGCGCTCACCGTGGCGACCGGCGCGCTCTGTTCGTACTGGTTCGTACCGGTCGTGGGCGGGGGACACACCGTGCAATCGATCGCCGACGTGTCGCCGATCAGCGACGCGCTAGCGGTGTTCGCGCAGTTTTCAAATCCGTTGCTCACGCTCACTATGCTGGCGTTCCCGGGTGAGTTCTATCAACACGCGATCGCGCAAGCGGCTCCGCTCTTTTTTGCCGCCTACGGCGTATTGTTAGCGTTGGTCGTGACGGCGCTGGTGCGCAGGCCCTCGGCGATCGGAATCGTTTTGGCACTGCTCTTCGTGTTGACGGCGCTCGTACCGTTAGGCGGAAACGCGGTGGTCGGGCCGTTCGTTATTCTCGCCTTCAAGGCGCTGCTTCCGTATAGTTTGTTTCTGCGGACGCCGCAACACTTGATGTTCGTCGGCACGTTGGTGGTTCCGATCTTGGTGTATCTGGCGGCGCGTAGCTTCACCTGGCGCGTTCCGGCCGTCTGGGTCGCGATTGGGGCGGCCATCGTTTTGTGCTATGGCCAGGGATTCTTTCTGCACAGCAACTTCTTCGGACTGATCGGTCCGTTTAGAGAAAGCAAAGGCGAATCCGCAACCGTTGCAATGGCTCGGGAGCCGGCCAATAGAGAATACCGTACGATGTACGTGCCGGTCGCGCCCGGTTACTACTATCATCCCGGCATTTTCGATTATTATTTCGAAGCGTCGGACGAACCGCAGATTCGTTTCTTGCCGGGCATGACGATGGGCTACGGCGTCAAGTGGACGCCGTACGAACGCACGCAAGCGCTGCTGCAGGCGCTCGACGAGCTCGTTCCCGACGGCGGAACGCCGTCCCAACAACGGATGTTGGTAAAAATGGCCGCGGTCAAGAACTTGGTCGTGCACTCCATCGGCGTGCCCTACGCCGGCTTGCGGCTGTACGGACAGAACCGCCGGCCGTATTTAGAAGCGGCGATGCGACGCAGTACGGTCGCGACGATGCACGCGTCGTTCGACGACCGATCGCTCTGGCAAGTCGGCACCCCGGTGGCGCAGGCGTACGCGCCGGATTGCGTGCTGCACGCTCCCGAACGAGCCGGCATCTACGAGATTCTCGCGCTCGACGGGGCGACGGCCTCGTGCGCGAGACCGGCCGTCATCGCGTCGTCCGATTCGCAAACGTGGTCGGAATCGATCCTGCCTGCCGCAACGTTCGTTTCGTGGCCCTCGTCGATACCGTTCCGATTGCTCCAAAGCAACCTGCATCTCGCGGGCAGCGCGATCGACGGGTATTCGGGAACCGTCGCTTCGGGCTCGAGCGAAAGCGAAACCTTCGCGCTTGCGCGTGCGCCCAACGGCGCGACCGGCTTCGGATTGCGAATCTACTCGACTGCCCCGCGGTTCGTGCACGTGCACGTCCTCGCACCGGACGAGCGCAACGTTTTTCTCGCCAACGTCGACGTCGGCGTGACGCCGCTCGACGCGCTGCTCGATTTTAAGAGTTTCAAAAAGCTCGGCAACCCGGCGTGGAAACGCGCCACGTCGGTCCGGTTTTCGTCGACCAACGTCACCGCGCAGGCCGTCGACACGTATTTCGGCCGAATGCATTGGACGTACGCGCGAGGTCCCAGCGCGTCTCCGCCATATTTTCGAACGTCGGGCAATCGTTTCGACCAAGTCTACTATGGACACGATCGTCCGCGCGTGTTGTTCGTTCCCGCCGCTCAGCTCAGCCTCGTTTACGCTACCGTACGCTTGCAACACGCCGGCATCTACGACGTATCGGCGTTGGCGCAGGACGTGGGACGCTCGCTCGCGTTCCAGCTGACGCTCGATGGACGCGCCGGGTCGTGCGTTGGGTCGCGGGTTCGCAGCAATGAATCGCAGCGGATCGTACCCTTGGCGCAAGCGCCGCTGCGAGCGGGTCCGCACGTGCTCGGGTTACGGTTCTGCGGAACGCTCGCGCACGAGCCGGGGGTGCAAGGCGTCGAATCGCTCGTGCTGGCTGCTGCCCGGCTGCAGCCTCCCGCACGCCGCACGACCGCCGATGCGGAAATAACGGAAGATCGCCCGGGCGAGATGCGAATCCGAACCAACGGTCGTTATCTCGTGTGGACCGATTCGTTCGACGATCGTTGGAAGGCGACGCAAGGCGGGGTCGTGCTCGATCATCTGCTGGTGAACGGCTATGCCAACGCCTGGAAGGTTCGAACCGGCGGCGCCGACGTGGTGTTGACCTTCGGTCCGCAGCGGTCGCTGGATGCGGGGATCGCACTATCGCTGGCCTTCGTCATCTGTGCGATCGGCGGCATATTGGCGACGGCTATTCCGCGCCATGCGAGGAAAGCCAGAATCGAAGGGCCTACTGTTGAACGTCCGGCTGGAGGATGATGCAGCACAAAACGACGTTTACGATGGTCTCGTATAATCGCAGAGATCAAGTCAAGGCCCTGTTGGAGTCGGTGTTAGCAGGCGACAAGGTGCCCGAAGAACTCATCGTCGTCGATAACGCGTCGAGCGACGGTACCGTCGAGATGCTGGCGCGCGAGTTTCCGCAAGTGCGCGTGATCGCAAACCGGGAAAACTTGATGGGTTCCAAGGCCGTCAATCAAGGCATCGTTGCCGCGACCGGCGAGTTCGTATTTGCCAGTGCCGACGACAACGTGGTCGATCGCGGCTGCGTACGCGAGTTGTACGATGCGATGCTGTCGCATCCGGACGCGGCGCTCGTGGCGCCGGTCATGTACTTTTACGACGCCCCCGATCGCATTTGGTATGCGGGTTGCGACTTGAACCTAACCACCGGGTTGACGAATTTTCTGACGGAACTTCCCAAAGAAAAGGTCGTCGAAACGACGTGCGCGCCGAACTGTTACATGGTTCGCCGGAGCGTGCTGCAGACGATCGGCGGGCAAGACGTCGCGACCTTTCCGTTTCATCACGAAGAGGCCGATTGGTCGTTTCGCGCTTCCGAGGCGGGATTCAAGAACTACGTCGCCCGCGACGCTCGAGAGTTCCATCGAACGCCGGTCCCGAAGTATACATCGCCGATCGGCTCCGGTGACTTTTCCATCGACGACCCGATGCGCGCGTACTACCATGCACGGTCGCGTGCGCTTTTGGCCCGCCGTCATGCGAAGGGGCTTATCGAAGGCGGTGTTCTTTACGTTGTTCTATCCGGCGACGGTGCTCGCATACGTGCTGATTTGTGCCGTGCAGAGTAAGCAGCACTTGAAAACGTCGGCCGCGTTCGTGCGCGGTGCGATCGACGGTGTGACGATGAAACTACTGCCGCCGCCTCCGCCGTTGCTCGACAAAAACGGCGCTGCCGCGCCGTCGATTGTGTAAGGGCTAGTAGACCCGAACGTTTCGCAGTCCGGCGGCGCGCAAGGCCGCCGCGGTCGCTTCGGCGTCGACGGCTCCGCTGTACAGCACTACTGCCCGGCCTTCGCTCACGGCGTCGTTGAAGTTGTCGACCTCGTCGTCGGGGATGCCGGAGTTCGTGAAATATCCCGGTCCGTTCGGCCGCGTCGCGAACGATGAAGCCGAGGCATCGCGTCCCATAGGAACGCCGGTGCCACCGCCGTCGCCCATGATGCCCATGCCTTTGGTCATGTCGTCGGAGTAGCTGTTGACCTCTTGTTCGAGGACGACGTCGATGAACTGCAAGTCGGGCGCGGAGTCATCCTCGGCGAGACCCGCTCTGCGAACGACCCTCGCTTGGGCGGGATCGACCTGTGCGCTGGTCAGCGCGCTTTCGATCGCCGCTCCATCGCTGTCGGGGAAGATTCCTACGATCAGACGTTGTGCCACTTATAATCCTCTCTTCCTTAACGCGCGAAGGTGGCGATTGCGTGACCGAGTCGTTCGATGCCTGCGCGGATCATATCTTCCGACGCGTTCGAGAAATTCAGCCGCATGCCATCGAGAACATCGCGGGCCGGATAAAAGCTAACGCCCGGAACGAAGACGACTTTCTGTTGCGCGGAAACCGCCAGCAACTCGCTGGTATCGATTCCGGGCAACGTCACCCACAGAAACATTCCGCCCTTCGGACGCGTGAAGTGGAGGCGCGGTAATTCGAGACGGTCGAGCGCGTGCGACATGACGTCGCGGCGGCGCCCGTAGGTGCTTGCGATGGTTGCGACGTGACGGTCGAACGCAACCTCGTCGCTGACGTATTCGTAAAAAACGTACTGTGCGAAGGTGCCGCTGTGCAAGTCGGCGCCCTGTTTGGCTAAGACGATTTTCTCGCGGATATCGTCGTCGCGAACGAGCAGCCATGCGACCCGCATGCCGGGAGCCATCACCTTGCTGCCGGTTCCGAGATAGAGGACCGGTGCCGAGCTCTCGTACGCGGCCAGCGGTAGCAGATCGTCGCCTTCAAAGCGCAGTTCGCCGTATGGATCGTCTTCGACCAACGGCAGATCGAATCGCTCGCAGATGCGTATGATACGCTCGCGGCGTTCGGCCGATAACGTGCGACCGGTTGGGTTCTGAAAGTTCGGTACGAGGTAGAGAAATTTCGGAAACGGATCGGCGCGCTCGAGTACTTCCTCGAGCGACTCCGGAATCGCGCCGTCGTCGTCGGTCGCGATCGTGAGATAGCGCGCCTGGTACGCATCGAAGGCTTGGATCGCACCGAGGTACGATGGACTTTCCAACACGACGTGATCGCCTGGATCGAGAAAGATCTTGCCGACCAAATCGAGGCCTTGTTGCGATCCGTTGACGATAATCGCATCGTCGCCCGAAAACGCGCGCCCGGTACGTCGCGTGAGCCGCTCGGCCGCCCACGCTCGCATTTCGGGAATGCCTTCGGTGACGCTATATTGCAGCGCCGCGGCCCCGCGAACGTCCATCACGTTGCGCGTCGCGCGCGAAATGGCGTCCGTCGGGAATAATTCGGGCGCGGGAAGGCCTCCGCCGAACGATATAACGTCGGGCTGCTGCGTCACTTTCAGCATCTCACGGATGGTGGAAGCTCGCAGATGCGAGGTACGCTCCGCGAACCGCGCCGACCGGGAAACGGTGGTCATGCCGCCATTGTTAGCCGATGGGCATAGGCGGTCCGCTAAGCGGCGGTTTCGGAACCCGCACGCCAGCGGCTTCGGGCAACGGGTACCCGCTAAACGCCAGAATCGAAGCACCCATGCCGATGAGAAGTACGAAGACCGTTACGAGCGCGCCCACGACCGGAATCAGTTCGGCAGCGGTAATCAGCGCGAGGCCGGCTACCAGCGCGACCAGCGGCGCAGGCGTCGCGTTCGGTTTGATCTGCTCGCATAGGCGGCGGCCGACCAACAGCGCCAAGGCTGCCTTGCCGAGGAAAATCGCGCCGGCCACGGCGACCGCTTCGAGGGCCACCACCGGGATCAGGACGATCGTACGAATTAGTAGGAGCGCGATCGGCAGAACCGCCACCCAGCCCAATAGTCCGACGGCGCACGAAAGGCCCGGATGCCGCTCGAGGCGATCCAACGCGATGCGCGAGCGGACCGGGAAGATGAGGAAGAAGAGCACCACCAGCAATCCCGAAGCGACGTGCCACATCAACCGCAGGTCGGCCAACCCCGGCGCCCGTTGCGGGGAAGCGCTCCAGGGAACCACGGCGCTGGCGACATCGCCGCCAATCGTGTTCACTTGTCCGGTAACGATCGCTCCGGGCCGTGCGTACACGTTTCCACCGATGACGTTGACGTTGCCGTCCACCACGCCCTCGACCGTAACGTCGCCGAAGAAGACCGTAAGATCGCCTTTGACCGTCTGGTCGGGCTCGACCACGATCGATCCGACATACGCGCCGCCGTGATAGAGGCCGGGAACGTCTGCCCGGGCCGATCCCGTCAGCATCGTCGCGAAGACGAGCGCGAGCAAGGCGATCGCCATCAATTGCTGCTTCATCGTATCTCCGCGGCGGCGAGGTGTGCGGCGAGACGCGGAACGAACCGGCGATAATAGACCGCGACGATTGCAAACAGCAGTACGTCGATCGCCAGCATCAACACGACGGCGGATATCGCAAACGGCGTCACCGTCGAAAGTGAATGGGCGACCGAACCCACCGCGCCGAGCGCGTTCTGAAGGGCGTGCACGGCGCCGGCGGTGTTAGCAGCCGCTCCAGTCCGTAGTTCGAGGACCGCCACGCCGAGTGCGGCCCAGCCTGCCAACAGGTACATCGCAAGAAGAATCCACCACGGCCGGGTCGCGATGGCCGGCGCGGGGAGTTGGCGGATGCGACCCATGACATCCAAGGTAAAGTCGGGTGTCAGCTCGGCCGGCCGGATCGTCTCGAGCAGGGCGTCAACCGTGCGCAGCCGGCGGTGCAGGCGCTCGCAGGCCGTACAACCATCGAGATGGCGGGCCACCCAGGCGGTTTGACGCGGATCGAGATCGCCGTCAACATAGCGGTCGAGCAGCGACTCACACGAGGAGCAAGCCACGCAGCCCTCCCCGCGGCGACGGAGGCCGCTGCGCGTGTTCGCGCATCTTTTTCGCCAGGGCGATCTTGCCGCGATGGATGAGCGTTTTCACGTTGCCCAGCGAGAGGCCGAGCGTACTGGCGATTGCATGGTATTCGAGGTTATCGAAATAGCGCAGCGCGAGCACCGTCCGCGTACGCTCCGGCAGCTCGGCCAGCGCCGCGCGGAGTTCGCGTTCGGCTTCGGCACGCAACACGCCGCCGGCGGGGTCGGCCTCGACGGAACCGTCTGCCAGCGCATTTTCGAGCGTTTGATCGTCGGCCAACGCCGCTGCCGCCGGACGGCGCAACGATTTTCCGAGATGCGTCCGAACCACGTTGCGCGCGATCTGGTAGATCCAGGTGGAAAATTTTCCGAGTTTTGGATTGAACGTTCCGAGATGCGCGTACGCCCGCAGGAAGGTCTCTTGCGACAAATCCGCCACTTCCGCCGAGTCGCGGACGCCCGCGCCGATGAAATTGGCGATACCTCGTTTGTAGCGCTCGACCAGCACCTCGAATAGCTCCCTTTCTCCCTCGCGTACGCGTGCGATCACCGCTTCATCCGTCAAGGTGTATGTCTCGCCGGTTGGTACCGGCGGCGGCGGCGTTTGTTACGGGTGACAGGAAGCCGACGCGACGAGCGTCTAACCAGAATCCGGTGCGATACGCTCGTGGTTGGGGCTGCGTCTGCCGTTCCTCGCGTTCCGAGCAGAGGTAAATGGCAGCCGTAGCAGCGTTGATCGACCGGGGCCTCGCACGCATGCAGGGCAGCATCATCGTCCGTCAGGGCGTCTTGGTGTTTGCCGCTTCGATGATTCTCAACATGGGCGGCTTCGTGTTCCATGCGGTCGCCAGCCGGCGGATCGGCGTAGCCGACTACGGCGTCCTGTATGCGCTGATCTCCACCAGCACTATTCTTGCCATTCCGGCGACCTTGGCCGCCCCGGTGGTCGCCCGCTTTGCCGCCGAATTCCGAGTGTTGCACGACGAACGGCATATTCGACGTCTCGTGCTCGACGTCGTGCGGTTCTGTTTGTACATTTGCGTCTTTTATATCGTCGCGTCGCTGGTGCTTATGAAACCGGCCGGCGTCTTTCTGCGCGCGCCGATTTGGCCCGCTCCGTTTGTGGCGATCATCGGCGGGACGCTCCTGCTCAGCGGCGTGCTGCGGGCCGTCGCGCAAGGAACGCAAGATTTCACCGGCTTCGCGCGCTCGTGCGTGGCCGACGGCGTCGCGAAAGTGATCGGCGTGTTGTCGTTGACCGCGCTCGGTTTGGCGTTGTTCGGCGGCATCGCCGCCTTTTTGTGCGGTGCGTTGGGCGGCGCGGTTGCCATCGGCGTGCGGCTGTTTCGTAGTTACGGGACGGTCGAGCATTGCGTGATCCGGTACGATTGGCGGCGCATCGCGATCAGCGGTATCGGCGCCGCGGCGATTACCATCGGCGGTGCGCTGATGGGCTCCGCGGACGTTATTCTGATCAAGCATTATTTCGACGCGGACGCGGCCGGCGTGTATTCGGCGGCGTCGCTGGGCGGCAAGGTGCTGTTGTATTTCGTCGGCTTCGTGCCTACCGTGTTGCTTCCGCAAGCCGCCGAACGCCACGTTCGCGGCGAGCGGACGCGGTACGCGTTGGGGATGTGCGTGGCGATTCTGCTTGGCATCGGCGTGGTCGGCCTCATCTTAGTGCACTTCTTCGGCATCCTGCTGATCCACGCGCTGGTCGGCCACGCATTCGACGGCGCGGTCCCGTTATTGCTGCCGTACAGCACGGCGATGATGTTCTTGGCATTGAGTATCATGCTCGGGTCGTATGGCATCGCGACCCATCGCATCGCGTTTGCCGCACCGTTACTGGTCGGAGTCATCGGAACGTTGCTGGCCATCATCGCCATGCATGCCTCGCTTGCCCAGGTCGTTAATGTGATCGCCACGGGCAACGCGATCACCGCCGTGGCCGTGGCGGCCACCCTAGCCATCCAGGCGACCTCCGGGCGCCGCCGCCTTCCGGCGGCCGCGATCTAACTGCGCTCGCCTGCTTTTTCGCTTGAGCGCGCGGGCCGAACCCCGTAAGATAGCGCTACCATGGAACTCCGTCTCGACCAGGCCTCCGTCAACCGCTGCCGCGCGCTGTCGGGCTCGATCGTCGCGCCCGTCGAAGCCTTTATCGCGGCGCACTCGACCGTGTCGGTCGAGCGCGCGGTTTTGCGGCTGCTGGGTGTAGACGGTGTCGGACGCGACGAGATTCCGGTGCCGAACGTCGTGGTCGAGTCCCTGGCTACGCCGGTACTGGCTCGCGGCATCGCCTTGGCGATGGGTAAAATGGTCGCCGAAACCGGCCTGAGCCCGGCGAAGGGCGGCGCGGCGATTGCGGCCGGCGAGTTGGATCTGGCGCAGTTCGCAGCCACGCCCGAGGAAGCGGCCCGAGCGGCGCTGGCCCCGCACGTCGAGGCCGGCATGCGCCGCCTGCGCGAACGGCGGACCGAACGCAGCGAACGGCTCGAGCGCTTACGGCAACTGCCGCCGCCGCTACTGTACGTGATCGTAGCCAGCGGCAACATCTACGAGGATCGTACTGCGGCCGTCGCTGCGGTCGAAGCCGGTGCACAGATCATCGCGGTGATTCGTTCGACCGGACAATCGTTGCTCGACTTCGTGCCGTACGGTGCCACGACCGAAGGATTCGGCGGCACGTACGCCACGCAAGAGAATTTCCGCATCATGCGCGCGGCGCTGGACGAAGCGTCGGAGCGCGCCGGGCGATACGTGATGCTCACCAATTATGCCAGCGGCCTGTGCATGCCCGAGATCGCCGCGCTGGCGGCCGTCGAGCGACTCGACATGTTGCTGAACGACTCGATGTACGGCATCTTGTTTCGCGACATCAACATGAAGCGCACGTTCGTCAACCAGCATTTCAGCCGTACGCTGAACGCCTATTCCGGCATCATTATCAACACCGGCGAGGATAACTATCTCACCACCGCCGATGCGGTCGATCAGGCACCGGCCGTCCTGGCTTCGCAATTTATCAATGAGGAGTTCGCACATCGTGCCGGCATGCCCGACCGGCAGATCGGATTGGGCGACGCCTACGAAATCGATCCGGGCTTAGAGGACGGATTTCTTTTCCAGGTCGCGCAAGCCCAACTGACGCGACAAGTCTTTCCGAACGCGCCGCTCAAATATATGCCGCCGACCAAGCATATGACCGGCGACGTCTTCAAGGGCCATCTGATCGACGCGCTGTTCAATCTAACGTCGGTCATGACGGGCCAAACGATCCATTTGTGCGGAATGCTCACAGAGGCGATCCACACGCCGTTTCTCGGCGATCGTGCGCTGTCGATCGATAACGCGCGCTACGTGATGAACACCGCACGGCATTTCGGCGACGAGATCGTCGTCAAGCCCGGCGGCACGATCGAAAAGCGCGCCTCGGCGGTTCTGTCCGGTTGTGAAGTGTTATTGGAGCGCGTTGCGTCGATCGGTTTGATGGAGGCGATCGAGGGTGCGTTTTTTGCCGACGTCAAACGCTCGCCCGACGGCGGGCGCGGCGCCGACGGCGTGTTCGCCCGCGCGCCCGGGTATTTCAATCCGTTCGAAGACGCACTACGTGCCGAACTGGCCGTGCCGGCATGACGCAGGGCGTTAAACCCTACGGCGACACGATGAACGACGGCAAGATGCAGCTGTCGTTCACGTTGCCGGTCGAGTGGAACGAAGCGGCCGACGAAGCCGCACGCCAACTGGCCGTCAACATGGGGCTGGTCAACGTGCAAGTCGTCGAAGGCCGCAAGATCGCTACGGGCTTTTCGTTTTTCGTCTTGTATGCGAGCACACCCCACAGCGTCAACATCGATACCGTGAAAGCGTCGCCGGCGCGCGCACATGCCATGTCGATGGAAGAAGTCAACGCGTTCGTGGCCGAGAACGTCGGCCGCAAGATTCGCGTGGCGGGCGCGTGCATCGGTACCGACGCGCACACCGTCGGCATCGACGCCATTCTCAACATGAAGGGCTACAAGGGCGATTACGGCCTCGAGCGGTATCATTGGTTCGAGGCGTTCAATCTGGGTAGTCAAGTCGCCGCAGAAGATCTGGTCCGGTTCACCAAAGAAAAGGACGTCAACGCGATCCTCGCGTCGCAGATCGTTACCCAGAAAGGCAGCGACGTCAAAAACTTCACCGAGTTGGTCGAGCTGCTCGAGGCCGAAGGGCTCCGCGATCGCGTCGTGTTGGTTTGCGGCGGTCCGCGCGTTACCGGGTTGCTCGCCGCCGAGCTCGGTTACGACGCCGGATTCGGCCGCGGTACGTTGCCGAGCGAAGTCGCAGCATTCATCGCAGTCACGTTGGCCGAGCGCCTTCGCCGCTCGGGCAGCCAGTTATTCGTATAACGACGATCGGAGCACCGTTGCAGAAAACCGCACTCATCACCGGTATCACGGGCCAAGACGGTTCGTATTTGGCCGAGTTCTTGCTTGGGAAGGGCTATCGCGTCGTCGGCATGACGCGGCGTACCAGCACCGAGGTGCACGAGCGCATTCGGGACATCGTCAACGATATCGAAATCGTGTCGGGCGACCTCCTCGACCAAACCTCCATGTCGTCGATCGTTGCCGACGTACGGCCGCACGAGTTTTATAACCTCGCCGCACAATCGTTCGTACCGACGTCGTGGAACCAGCCGGTGCTCACCGGCGAATTCACCGCGCTGGGCGTAACGCGAGCGCTCGAAGCCGTGCGCCACGTCGATACGTCGATTCGTTTTTATCAGGCGTCCAGTTCGGAAATGTTCGGTAAAGTGGTCGAAGTACCGCAAACTGAGACGACGCCGTTCTATCCGCGCAGTCCGTATGGCGTCGCAAAAGTCTACGGCCATTGGATCACGGTCAACTATCGCGAGTCGTACGACATGTACGCCTGCAGCGGCATCCTCTTCAATCACGAATCGCCGCGTCGCGGATCGGAATTCGTCACCCGCAAAATTACCGATGGCGTGGCGCGCATCCGCTTGGGGCTGGCGCGCGAACTGCGCTTGGGAAACCTGGACGCGCAGCGCGATTGGGGCTTTGCCGGCGATTACGTTCGGGCGATGTGGATGATGTTGCAAGCCAACGAACCGGACGATTACGTGATCGCGACCGGCCGCACGCATAGCGTTCGCGAATTCGTCCGCATCGCGTTCGAGGCCGCGGGGCTCGGATCGTACGAGCCGTACGTCTTCACGGATCCGCGCTTCGTGCGTCCGGCCGAAGTCGATTTGTTGATCGGCGATCCGGGCAAAGCCGCACGGCAGTTGGGCTGGACGCCGGACGTAACGTTCGAACAGCTGGTGCAAATGATGGTCGAAGCCGACATCGACCGGCTGTCGGAACGCTCGACGGTTTAGCGTCGCTTCGCAATGCGTGCGCTCGTCACCGGCGCGACCGGTTTCGTCGGCCGTTACCTCACCGCGGCATTGGAAGCCGGCGGTGCGTCGGTGTTCGCGTGCGGCGGTCCGAACGACGGGCCGGACGCGTTCGCGCTGGATCTCGACGATCCGGCCGCGATCGCCGCTGCACTCGATATCGCTCGTCCCGACCTGGTTTTTCATTTAGCCGCACAAACGTTCGTTCCCGAATCGTTCGCGTCGCCGGTCGCGACGTATCGAACCAACGTCGTCGGCACGGCTCACCTCGCTTCGGCGGTGCGCGCCTACGCGGACGGCCGCGCGATGCCGCGCATCCTGTTTACGAGCTCGGCCGAAGTGTACGGCGCGCGTTCGGCCGCCGAGATGCCGCTCCGCGAGTCGGCGCTGCCCGCGCCTGCGACACCGTACGCGGCAAGTAAGGCCGGCGCGGAAGCAGTTTTGTTGGCGGAGGGCCGCAGCCTCGGCCTCGACGTGGTAATCGCCCGCGCGTTCAATCACATCGGACCCGGACAGAACGAGCGATTCGTCGTTCCGAGCTTTGCGCGGCAATTGGCGGCGATCGCCGGCGGCGCGACCTCGCCGGTCCTCATGGTCGGCAATCTGAACGCGGTGCGCGACTTTCTGGACGTGCGCGACGTCGTCGCCGCGTACGTCGCGTTAGCGCGCGACGGCGCGTCCGGCGAAATCTACAACGTGTGCAGCGGCGCGGGTCGCAGCATGCGCGATGTGTTGCGCGAACTCATCACGATCGCCGGGGTTCCGGTCGAGGTACGCGAGGATCCAGAACGGATGCGTCCGCTCGACGTTCCGATCTTTGTGGGCAGCGCTCAGAAGCTCGAAGCGGCCACCGGTTGGCATCCGGCGATTCCCTTGTCGCAATCACTGCGAGACATCTACCGCTCGGCCGTGCCGGGAAAACCCGGCGCGAGTTCGTAAGGCCGCCCTATGGCAGATTCATTCGAAAGCGTGCAGGCGTTCGTTTTCAAAAATCGAGGCACGCTCTTGGCGCTGCCGGCAGTTCTCCTCGCGCTCACCGGTAAGCCGTCGCGAGCCGCCGCGCGCGTTGGAATTCCGCTCGCAATCGCCGGCGAACTGCTGCGCTGCTGGGCCGTGGGTTATTCCGGCGTCACGACCCGCGGCGACAAGGTCGAAGCGCCCGAACTCGTTTCGGCCGGACCCTACGCCTACGTACGCAATCCGTTGTACGTCGGAAATTTCATCACCGCTGCCGGATTCGCGATTGCGTTTACCGGCGGGCTTCGGCCGGGCCGGCGAATGCTCGCGATCGCCGCGTCGCTCGGCGTGATGGCCGGCGTGTACGCGACGATCGTACCGCACGAAGAGCAGTTTCTGCTCGGCCAGTTCGGCCACGAGTTCGATCGTTATCGCGAAAACGTACCGCCGCTGCTCCCGCGCACGACGCCGTGGGATGAGGGTCGCGGCACGTGGCGGCCAGAGGTTATCCGCAGCGCGGAAACGCGAACGTTCGTAACGTTTGGCGCGATGTTGGCCGCTCTCGCATTCAAAATGAACCGCTAGCGGCCGCCATGTCGGCGCGCCGCGGGTTGACGATCGCGCTGGCTGCCTCCATCGCGGTGGCCGCGCTAGAGTTTTGGGGCGGACTACGTTCGCACAGCTTGGCGTTAACGACCGATGCGGTGCACGTCTGTACCGACATTTTCGCGCTGGTATTGGCGCTGGCGGCTTCGATCGCGGCGACGCGTCCGGCCGACGTGCGGCGCACCTTCGGATACGGCCGCATCGAAATTCTCGGCGCGCTCGTCAACGGCACGCTGCTGCTGGTCGCGACCGTCGTCATCGCATTCGAAGCGGCCCGGCGCTTTTCGCAACCGGTGCAACCGCAAACGACGATCATGACGATCGTGGCGGCGATCGGCTTGATCCTCAACGCCGTTGCGGCGTTGGCATTGCGCGAACGCGGAGAACGCGATGTCAACGTGCGCGCCGCGTTGTTTCACGTGCTCGGCGACGCACTCGGTGCGATCGCCGTCGTCATCGGCGGCATCGCGATCGCGCTCACGCATCGCGCCTGGATCGATCCCGCGCTTTCGTTACTGGTCGCGGCCACGATCGTGGCCGGCGTCTTCCGATTGATGCGCGAGGCCGCCGACGTCTTGCTCGAAAGCGTGCCCGCCGGCCTCGACCCAGATGCGGTGGAAGCGCGGCTGCGCCGTATAGCGGGCGTCGGCGGCGTGCACGATCTGCACGTCTGGTCGATCGGCAGCTCGTCCTACGCATTGTCGGCACACGTGTTGCTGGAGGACCGGCGAATCAGCGAAGCGGCGTCGATCTTGCGAGAAATCGACGAATGTCTGAAGCGCGACTTTCGTATCGGTCACGTGACCGTGCAGTTCGAATGCGACAGTTGTCCGGTCGTGGTCGGGCATTAAGGCCGTCATAACCGTGGCGAGGGGCGGGCCTCGAGCCGGGCGAAGGCGAGTTGGCTATGAATTCCACGTCATCCAAAACGGTCGTGCTTTCGACCGCTCGCACTCCATTCGGTAAGCTCGGCGGCGGTCTCGCTCCGCTCGAGGCCACGACGCTCGGCGCGGTGGCGCTGGCCGCGGCCATCGACCGTGCGGGCATCGACCCGAGCGATGTCGACCATGCGATTTTCGGTCAAGTGCTGCAGGCCGGTGCGGGACAAAACCCGGCTCGCCAAGTGATCTTCAAATCCGGCCTTGCGAAAACCGTCACCGCCGAAACGGTCAACAAAGTTTGCGCGTCGGGTCTGCTCGCGATCGTGTATGCGATGCGGTCGATCAACGCCGGAGCGCGCACGGTCGTCGCCGCCGGCGGTATGGAGTCGATGTCGAACGCACCATATTTGCTGCGCAACGCACGCTTCGGGTACCGCTTCGGTAACGGCGAGCTGGTCGACGCGATGGTCTACGACGGATTGTGGGATCAATATTTTCCGATGACGATGTCGTCGCAAGGAAATTTGGTCGCGACCGAACTCGGTTTATCGCGCGAAGACCAAGATCGTTTCGCGCTCGCAAGCCATCAACGCGCGGCCGAAACGCACGCCGCGGGTCACTTCGATGCCGAAATCGTTCCCGTTCGCGTCGCAACCAAATCGCGCGGCAAAGTTGTGGTTGACGCGCTTCCTCGTCGCGGCCAAGTTCGCGTGCCGGCCTCAGTCGGCGGCGGTTCGAATCGTATGTGGGACCACCAGCCGTCCGAACAGTTCACCATGGATTACGAAAAATACGCTCCGTTCGTCACCGGTAACGAAGCCTCGACGACGGTCGACCGCGACGAATCGGTGCGCACCGATGCCAGCGCGGAAGCGATGGCAAAACTGCGCCCGCTCGATCCGGGCGGCACGATTACGGCAGCCAACGCGCCGGGCGTCAACGACGGCGCGGCAGCGATGATCCTGGCCGATGCGGGTTACGCCGCCGAGCACGGACACGAAGTGCTGGCGACGGTGGTGGATCATGCCGACGTGGCGTGGGACTCGCCGTACATCTGCATCACGCCCGCGATGGCGGCGCAGAAAATGCTCGATCGCGCCGGCCTCACGCGCGACGACATCGCAGTGTGGGAAATCAACGAGGCGTTTTCGGCCGTTGCAATCACGTCGGCTCGCCACCTCGGCCTGGACGAGATCGACATCAACCGCTTCGGCGGTGCGGTCGCGATGGGCCATCCGATCGGCGCGTCCGGAACGCGCATCGTCGGAACGCTGATCAACCAGTTGCGCAAACGCGGCGGCGGATACGGAATCGCATCGATTTGTTCGGGCGGCGGACAAGGCGACGCCGTGTTGATCAAAGTCGAGTAGGCCGAATGAAGATAGCGGTTATCGGTGCCGGCCAAATGGGCGCCGGCATCGCGCAGGTCGCTGCGACAAGCGGCCACGACGTGTTGCTCAACGACCGTAGTCCCGAATTTATCGAACGCGGATTGGCCGGCATCGAGAAAAATCTCGATCGATCGGTCGAGAAAGGCCGGCTAACGGCGGCCGACCGCAACGCCGTCCTCGGGCGCATCAAGCCGGCGCCGGCGATCGAGTCGTTCGATGTCGATGTGGCCATCGAAGCGGCCACGGAGCGTTTGGAGATCAAGCTCGAACTCTTCCGCCTGCTCGACGCGCAATGTTCGGCAAATGCCCGATTGGCGAGTAATACGTCGTCGATTTCGATCACCGAAATCGCCGCGGTTACCGCACGCCCCGAGCGCGTAATCGGCATGCATTTCATGAACCCCGTTCCGGTAATGCAGTTGGTCGAAATCATTCGCGGTATCGCGACGTCGCAAGAGACGTTCGAGTTTACGCGCGATCTGGCCGCACAGATGGGCAAAACGCCGGTAGAAGTGCGCGACTTTCCGGGATTCGTTTCCAACCGCGTGCTGATGCCGATGATCAACGAAGCGATCTACACCGTGTACGAAGGCGTCGCGACGCCCGAGGCCATCGACACCGTCATGAAGCTCGGCATGAATCATCCGATGGGGCCGCTGACGCTGGCCGATTTCATCGGGCTCGACACGTGTCTGGCGATTATGGAAGTGCTGCACGACGGCTTCGGCGATAGCAAATACCGCCCGTGTCCGCTGCTGCGGCAATACGTGGCCGCCGGCTGGCTCGGACGCAAGAGCGGCCGCGGCTTCTACACGTATTAATGGATTCGACGTCAGATCGCGTTCGAACTCACCGCCGACCAACGCGCCATCGGCGGGTTGGCGGCCGAGATCGCACAACGCGAGATCGCTCCGCACATCGCGCAATGGGATCGCGAGCATACGTTTCCGCGCGAGTTATACAAAAAGCTGACCGATGCCGGCATCATGGGCATCATCGTTCCCGAAGCCTATGGCGGCGTCGGCGCCGATTACGTATCGTACGCGCTCGCGATCGAAGAGTTGGCACGAGTGGACGCCGGCACGGCCGTCACGGTGTCGGTGCATTCGATGATCTGCGCCGCCGTTGCGCGGCTCGGTAGCGATGCACAAAAAGAGCGCTGGCTGCCGCAGTTGGCGACCGGCGATACGATTGCGGGATTCGCGCTAACCGAATCCGACGCCGGTTCGGACGCGGCGTCGTTGCGCTCGACCGCTCGCCGTCAAGACGACGGATACGTGTTGAACGGCCGCAAGCAATGGTGTACCAACGGCAGTTACTGCGACGTCGTGATGGGCATGTTCCGCACCGGCGGCCCCGGCCCCAAAGGCGTCAGCGCGTTTTTGATACCGCGCGACACCGCCGGCATCGTGGTCGAACGCGTTACCGATAAGCTCGGAATTCGCACCAGCAACACGTGCGACCTCGCGTTCGAGGACGCGAAGATTCCCGGCGACGCCTTGCTCGGCAGCGAAGGCGACGGGTTTGGCGGTGCGATGACGGCGCTGACCTCCGGCCGCATCGGCATTACCGCGCAAGCCGTCGGCATTCTCGCGGCGTGTTTGGACGAATCCGTGCAGTTCGCAAAGGAGCGCATCGCGTTCGGAAAACCGATCGGTGCGTTCGAAGGCGTGTCGTTTAAGATCGCGCAAATGGCGATGGATCTCGACGCCGCGCGCCTCTTGCTCTATCGCGCGGCAGCACTCGCCGATGCGGGGCGTCCGTTTACGATCGAGGCGTCGAAAGCCAAACTGTTTGCGTCAACCGCAGCTCGCAAACATGCCGCGGAAGCGCTGCAGATTCATGGCGGGTACGGTTACACGACCGAGTTCGCCGTCGAACGGCATTACCGCGACGCCAAGATCACCGAGATCTACGAAGGCACGTCCGAAATTCAACAGATCATCATCGCTCGTTCGCTATTGGGAAAATTTGCATGAACCTCATGGAGTATCAGGGCAAGGAACTGTTTCGCCGTGCGGGGATTCCCGTGCCGCGTAACGGCCACGCCCCAACCGCGCAGCACGTCGCGGAGTTTTTGAAAGAACAGCCCGGCGAGTGGGTCGTCAAAGCACAAGTGTTGATGGGCGGCCGTGGAAAGGCCGGCAAAATTAAGTTCGCAACCGGCGCCGATCAGGGTCGCGAGGTTGCGGAAAATATCTTGGCGACGCCGATGCCGCCCAACCGTCAGAATCCCAACGGCGAACCGATCAAATCGTTGCTGGTCGAAGAGAAACTTCCGATCGAAAAAGAAGCCTACTGCGCGATTACGATCGACCGCGCTCAGAAAAAGCCGGTGATTATGGTCAGCCGTTTCGGCGGCATGGATATCGAAGACGTGTCCGAGCATCACCCGGAGTCGATCGCGAAAGCCTACATCGACACGGCCATCGGCTACTCGCCGTTCATCGGACGCCAGTTGGCGTTCGACGCGCAGCTCGATCCAGGTTATCGCAAACAACTACCCGCCATCGTGGGAGCGCTGTACGGACTGTTCTTTGAGTACGGTGCCAAGTTAGTCGAGATCAATCCGCTCGCGCTGACCAAAGACGGCAAGGTCGTCGCGTCCGACGCGAAAGTCGAACTCGACGACGACGCGCTGTTTCGCCATCCCGAGTTCGCGAAGTGGCAAGAGGCGTTACCGCTCGACGAAGACGAGCGATTGGCGAGCAGCGCCGGCTTGGGCATCCGCAACTTTTTACGCTTCGACGGCACCGTCGGCACGATGGCCAACGGCGCGGGTTTGGCGATGGCGACGATGGATGCGGTCGCGTTCGCGGGTGGCAAGGTCGCGAACTTTCTCGACGTCGGCGGCGGCGCCAACGCCGAACGCGTGCGCAAGTGTTACGAGTTGGTCGTCAACAACACCGGCGCCAAGTCGTTCTTCATCAACATCTTTGGTGGAATCACCCGCGGCGACGAAGTCGCACGCGGCATAGTGGACGCGATGGCGACGACCAGCTCGCGCAAAATTCCGCTGGTCATTCGCCTGACCGGTAATAACGAAGAAGAAGGCCGGCGAATTTTGGCCGAGGCCGGAATGACGCCGGTCGAAACGATGGACGAAGGCGCGAAACGCGCCGTGGGGGCGGCGGCGTGAGCATTTTTCTCGATAAGAACAGCAAGGTGATCGTGCAAGGCATCACCGGCGCCGAAGGCTCGCACCACACCGAACGAATGCTCAAATACGGCACCAACATCGTCGGCGGCGTGACGCCTGGCAAGGGCGGCCAGACGACGTCGCACGGATTGCCGGTCTTCGATACCGTCAAGGACGCCGTTGCCGCAACCGGGGCGACGCACACCTGTATCTTCGTGCCGCCGCCCTTTGCGGCGGACGCGCTGTTCGAGGCCTACGACGCCGGGATCGGGATGGCCGTGTGTATCACGGAAGGCGTACCGGTGCACGACGTCCTCAAGGTCGTAGGAACCACGCCCGGCATGCGGATCATCGGCCCCAATTGTCCGGGCTTGATCTCTCCCGGCAAATCCTCGGTCGGCATCATGCCCGGCCACATCTTTCTCGAGGGGAACGTCGGCTTGGTCTCGCGCTCCGGCACCTTGACGTACGAAGTCGTCGATGGCCTCACGCGGGCCGGGCTCGGCCAATCGACGTGCGTCGGCGTCGGGGGCGATCCGATCATCGGAACGACCTTCGTGGATTGCCTGCGTGAATTTGCGAATGATTCTCAAACGAACGCGATCGTGTTGTGCGGCGAGATCGGCGGCTCCGATGAGGAAGACGCCGCGGCCTTCATCGCCGAGCATCTGCCGCAGACGCCGATCGTCGCGTTTATCGGCGGCCGGAACGCCCCTCCGGGCAAGTCGCTCGGCCATGCTGGGGCGATCGTCTCGGGCACCTTCGGCACCGCCAAGAGCAAGATCGAGGCGTTTCAGGCCGCCGGCGTCCCCGTCGCGGACCGCCCGTCCGAGGTTCCTGGCCTGCTTGCCCGCCGAATCGCCGAAATGAGTGCTGCGCAAGCATAGCGGTTCTCCTCAGCGTTCTTAAAGGAACGTAAGTCACCAACGAAAAAGTGCCGTTTCACATCAAACAGGGAGGCGGCTGAGGATTTTTGCCGCTTCGCCTCCTATTTTGATGTGACCACAGCACAACTGATTGAGGGAACAGAATGAAGACTTCACGGACCCTCCGTCACGTCGTCATGGCCGTCGCGCTCCTCGTGGCTTTTCTCGCCCAGGCAACATGGGTACTGGCGGGAACCACGGGTAGCTTAAGCGGTCAGGTATCAGATGAGACCGGAGCTCCAGTCGCAGGTGCGGCCGTAAAGGTCGCCTCGGCTTCGCAAACGGCCACTGCTACCACAGACGGCAGCGGACACTTCTCGTTCATTTCGCTTGCTCCCGACACGTACGTCGTGACGGTGACCAAGCAAGGTTATAACCCGAATAGCTATCCGGGTGTGACAGTTTTCGCCGACCAATCGCAAACGTTGGCTCTTCGGTTACCGAAGGGTCTCCGTCAAATCGCGCATGTGGCGGCAACGGCGGCTGGAAGCCTGGTAAAATCGGGCACCACGGCCGACGTCTACTCCGTCAACTCCGCGACCCAACAAACGGTGATGGGCAGCGGCGGCGGCTACAACTTGGACAGCGCCTACTCTGCGATTTACTCGCAGCCGGGCGTTACGTCGCAGATCGGTAACTACGGCTTCGGCCAGGTGTACTACATCCGCGGCTCGTCCTACAGCCAAGTCGGTTACGAGTATGACGGCGTCCCCGTCAACCGTGCCTTCGATAACTATAACGCCAACTCGCTGTCGAGCCTTGGCTCGCAAGAAACCGAAGTGTACACCGGCGGTTCGCCCGCCAGCGGTACCTCGGCGACGTTGGCCGGTTACATCAACCAGGTCATCAAGACCGGTACGTTCCCGGGCTACGCCCAGGGCAACTTCGGTCTTGGCACCCCGGGCTTCTACCATAAAGCCGGCGTTGAAGCCGGTGGTGCGACCCCGGATCGTCTCTTCTCATGGTATGTCGGTTTCCAAGGTTCGGATCAATCGTATCGCACGATTGACAACAACGACGGCGCCGGCATCGCGAACGACGGAACGAGCCAGTACGGCATCTTCTCGTCGTTTTCCAACTCAGATCTCCGGTGCGTTCACTCCGTACTTCAACGGCCCGTGGTCAACGTGCGGTGGAGCTGGCGGCAACGGAACCGGCGCGATCCCCAAGGGCGCGTTGGAAAATACCGAGATCGGTGTAGCGATCCCGACGTGTAACGCATATGGTCCGTGGAATGCCTCAGGCTTCCTCGGTCTTCCGCTCGACACGCAAGATCGTGAAAACGTCATGAACTTCCATTTCGGCATCCCGCATAAGAACGACGCGGGCCGCGATGACGTTCAAGCCCTGTTCTACAACTTCGCCTATCACCAAGAGTTCGGTGGCAACATCGACAACCAAGGCGGATTGGCGACGCTGAACAGCAACCTCCCGCAGTGGGGCGGTCCAAACGGAATCGCCGAGTCGATTTTCGGAATCGGCCCGTACCCGGGCGAGTTCGGACCATACTCAAACCTCTGCGCGTATCAGGTGGCTTCCATGAACTCGACTTGCGGAACGGGCGCCTCGACGCTTCAGTACTTCGATACGCGCATCTTCAATCCGGGCACGCAGTTTGGACAAAACGCTGCGAGCGTAGGGTCAACTCGCTACCTGTCGCCGAGCCAAGGCTCGTACGCGCCGGGAACGACGATCGCAACGAATAACGCGGACACCACATGGAACGACGCCTCGATCATCAAGCTGCAGTATCAAAAGAACTTCGGCTCGAGCGCGTACGTCCGCATCATGGGTTACTCGTCCTACTCCGACTGGCTGCAATCGAACGCAAATGTGGCGGGCGAAGGCTTCACCGGATATGGATACGGCACAACCGGCGCGGACTATCCCGCTCCGGACTACGAACTGGACACGCACACGCGTGGCGTCCAGTTACAAGCCTCAGACCAAATCAACGCGCAGAACTTGATCTCGTTCACCGGTAACTACACGACCGCGTCGGTCGTGCGCTGGAACAACCAGTACTACTCGGCTCCAGCTAACGTGACGAATCTGATCGGCAAAAACGGTCAGTGTTACTACGCTGTGACCGGTCCGCAAGGTCAGAATGCCGGATCGCAGGGCAACTGCCTACAGTCCCAGACTGCTGGTAACTATGGCAGTCCCACGGGTCCGTTCCAGAACGGTTCCACGGCTTGCGCGAACAGCTCGATATTGCAGAGCAACGCTGCGTGCGCAGCCGGTGCCCAGTTCCAAGTGACCGTTCCGCAGGGCTACGGCACGCTGAACACGGTGGCGCCGCAGTTCTCAAGTCTCGCGTTGACGGACGAGTGGCGTCCCGGTGACAAATGGGACATTAACGCCGGCGTCCGCTTCGAAAGCTACGTCTATGACTTGGCCAATACGGTGAATCCGGAGTTCAACTTCTGGTTCAATCAAGCGGCCAACGCGTATTGTTACGATCCGAAGACCGGCCAACCGATTCTGAACCAGTTGTCTCCGGGATCAGCTCCGGGTTCGTTAGGGCCACGGATTCTTCCGAACACGACCGGTCCCAACGAAGTAGCGGGCCTCTGTTACAACACGGATGGTACGCCGTATCTTTCGCCTTCGGGCATTCAGGCTCGCCATCCGAACGGTCAAAACGGAAGCAAGTTGTACACCAATCAAGGTGCGTCCGGATTCTCGCATCCGGAGTGGTCGCCGCGTATCGGCGGCACCTACTCGTTCGATCCGAACGACGTGCTGCGCTTCAACTACGGCCGCTTCACCCAACCCACGCAAACGGCGTACGAACAGTACAGCAACGCGTCGGGTCTGGGAGCTGCGAAGTTTGACTACACCTACTTCTGGGGGCTCGGTTTTAACTCGCCGACGCACGATAACCCAGTGCAGGTGTCGAACAACTACGATCTGTCGTACGAAAAGCATTTCGCGAACACCGACATCTCGATGAAGCTCTCGCCGTTCTATCGTTGGACGACGAACCAGTTAGTCACGGTGTCGTTGGGCGGTAACTTCGCCTCCGCGATCAACGCGGCGACGCAGAAAACCGCGGGCGTCGAACTGGCCATTCAAAAAGGCGACCCGAGCCGCAACGGCTTGTCGGGTCAGTTGAGCTACACGTTCACCAGCGCGAAGATCAAGTATTCGACGTTGGCGAACGGCTCAAACGGTATCGACATCATCAACAACTACATCACTGGCTTCAATAAGCTGACTCGAGGCGGCGGCGGCTCGCCGTACTACTGCGCTCCGCAAACGAATAACCCAAATAAACAAGGCCAGGGTCCAAACGGCACCAACGGTGGAACGCAAAAGTATTGCGGATCGGGCTACGCCCCGATCGCCAATCCTTACTACAGTGAGTCACAGCAAGGGTTGCTCGATCGCAACGGTTGGTACGACACGTATCCCAACGCGCCGCCCCAGGCGACTCCGGATGAGGGTACATCGGCGATCTCGCCCAATGTGTTTGCTGGTTTCTTGAACTTCAAGCGCGACAAGTTCACCGCGACAATCAACATGATCCTCAACCAAGGCACCTCGTACGGTTCGCCGCTCAGCGTCATTGGGCTCGATCCGCGTACGTGTTCGTCTAATCAATCAGGCATCGCGGGAGTCGCCAAGCAGTTCGCCGCAGCCGCGGACTTCCAAAGCTGCGCGTCGTCGAGCTTCGTCTCGTCGGGTAATCTCGCGATTCCCGATCCCCAAAGCGGTACGTTTGACAACGTCGGCCAATTCCGCGAACCGTGGCAGCTCAACATGGGCATGCAGTTCGGGTATGACATCTCTCCGCGTATCCACCTCACCGCGACGCTGGCGAACGTGGTTAACACGTGCTTCGGTGGCTCGGCCGAGAGTTGGACGGCGAAGTACAACCCGAACAACATCGTTTGCGCGTATGCCGGCAACGGCCAGACCTACATCGGCAATCAGCCCGGCGCGGGCTTCTTCTACGGAGCATCGGGTCACGATCCGGCGAACGGCACTGCGGGATATCCCGGCGTGTTCAACTCGCAGTATCAACCGCTGATCGGCGCGCTCCCCTTCCAGGTGTACTTCAACGCTCAGATCCGCCTCTAGTAGGTTGGTCTAGCGCCTGACGGCGCCGGAAAAAAAGAAAGCCCCCGCTCGAAAGAGCGGGGGCTTTTCTATGCCGGTGCCGGCAACCGGAGCGGCCCGGCCTGTGTCACAACGCGCCGGGCCGCAGCGCTTCCTCAATAACGGTCGGCGCACGGGTTCGTCCTTCCACTGGGACGATGGCCGGGGCGTCGTGCCGCGCATCCCTTTGTAAAAGGATCGAGGAGCAATGAGTACTTCACGCACGCTTCGTCGAGCGGGCATGGCACTGGCGCTCCTGGTCGCATTTCTTGTCCAGGGAACATGGGCACTGGCAGGAACGACCGGAAGCCTCAGCGGCCAAGTTACCGACGAAACCGGAGCCCCCGTGGCCGGCGCTGCCGTCAAGGCCGCCTCGGCGTCGCAAACGGCTACCGCTACCACGGACGGTGGCGGCCACTTCACCTTCATTTCGCTCGCGCCGGACACATACGTTTTGTCGGTGAGCAAGCAGGGTTATAACCCGAATAATTTTCCCGGCGTAACAGTCTTCGCCGATCAGAGTCAGACCGTGGGACTTCGAGTCCAAAAAGGCTTAAAAAACATCGCCCACGTCGTCTCGACTGCGGCCGGAAGCCTGGTGAAATCGGGCACCACGGCAGACGTGTATTCGGTCAACTCCGCCACCCAGACGGCCATTCAAGGCACCGGTGGTGGCTACAATCTGGACAGCGCCTACTCTGCGATTTACTCGCAGCCGGGCGTTACGTCGCAGATCGGTATGTACGGCTTCGGCCAGGTGTACTACATCCGCGGCTCGTCCTACAGCCAAGTCGGTTACGAGTATGACGGCGTTCCCGTCAACCGTGCCTTCGACAATTACAACGCCAACTCGCTGTCGAACTTAGGCTCGCAAGAAACCGAAGTGTACACCGGCGGTTCGCCCGCCGGCGGTACCTCGGCGACGTTGGCCGGCTACATCAACCAGGTCATCAAGACCGGTACGTTCCCGGGCTATGCCCAGGGCAACTTTGGTCTTGGCACGCCGGGTTTCTACCATAAGGCCGGCGTTGAAGCTGGTGGTGCGACTCCGGATCGTCTCTTCTCATGGTACGTCGGTCTCCAAGGAGCAAACCAGACGTATCGTACGATCGATAACGATGACGGTTCGAGCATCGCAAACGACGGAAGCAGCCAGTACGGCATCTTCTCGTCGTTTTTCAACCCGATTGCCGGCGCATTCACTCCGTACTTCAACGGACCGTGGTCAACGTGCGGCGGAGCCGGCGGCAACGGAACCGGCGCGATCCCCAAGGGCGCGCTCGTAAACACCGAAGCCGGAGCGCCGATTCCGGTGTGTAACTCGTATGGACCGTGGGAAGCCGTAGGTTTCCTCGGGACGCCGTTGATCACGCAAGATCGCGAAAACGTCATGAACTTCCACTTCGGCATTCCGCATAAGAACGACGCGGGCCGCGATGACGTTCAAGCCCTATTCTACAACTTCGCCTACCATCAACTGTTCGGTGGCAACATCGACAACCAAGGCGGATTGGCGACGCTGAACAGCAACCTCCCGCAATGGGGCGGTCCAAACGGAATCGCCGAGTCGATTTTCGGGATCGGCCCGTACCCGGGCGAGTTCGGCCCGTACTCAAACCTTTGCGCGTACCAGGTGGTCGCCGTAAACGGGACGTGCGGAACCGGCGCTTCGACGCTTCAGTACCTCGATACGCATATCTTTACGCCCGGAACCGCGTTCGGACAGGACGCCGCAAACGCGAAAGCGACTCGCTACCTGTCGCCGAGCCAAGGCTCGTACGCGCCGGGAACGACGATCGCAACGAATAACGCGGACACCACATGGAACGACGCCTCGATCATCAAGCTGCAGTATCAAAAGAACTTCGGTTCGAGCGCCTATCTCCGCGTCATGGGCTACTCCGAATATTCCGACTGGCTGCAATCGAACGCGAACGTCGCGGGCGAAGGCTTCACCGGATTTGGATACGGTACGACCGGTGCCGACTATCCGTCTCCGGACTACGAGCTGGATACGCATACGCGTGGTGTTCAGTTGCAAGCGTCGGACCAAATCAACGCTCAGAATCTGATCTCGTTCACCGGCAACTATACGACCGCGTCAGTCACGCGCTGGAACAACCAGTACTACTCGGCTCCAGCTAACGTGACGAATCTGATCGGCAAAAACGGTCAGTGTTACTACGCTGTGACCGGTCCGCAAGGTCAGAATGCCGGATCGCAGGGCAACTGCCTACAGTCCCAGACTGCTGGTAACTATGGCAGTCCCACGGGTCCGTTCCAGAACGGTTCCACGGCTTGCGCGAACAGCTCGATATTGCAGAGCAACGCTGCGTGCGCAGCCGGTGCCCAGTTCCAAGTGACCGTTCCGCAGGGCTACGGCACGCTGAACACGGTGGCGCCGCAGTTCTCAAGTCTCTCGTTGACGGACGAGTGGCGTCCCGGTGACAAATGGGACATTAACGCCGGCGTCCGCTTCGAAAGCTACGTCTATGACTTGGCCAATACGGTGAATCCGGAGTTCAACTTCTGGTTCAATCAAGCGGCCAACGCGTATTGTTACGATCCGAAGACCGGCCAACCGATTCTGAACCAGTTGTCTCCGGGATCAGCTCCGGGTTCGTTAGGGCCACGGATTCTTCCGAACACGACCGGTCCCAACGAAGTAGCGGGCCTCTGTTACAACACGGATGGTACGCCGTATCTTTCGCCTTCGGGCATTCAGGCTCGCCATCCGAACGGTCAAAACGGAAGCAAGTTGTACACCAATCAAGGTGCGTCCGGATTCTCGCATCCGGAGTGGTCGCCGCGTATCGGCGGCACCTACTCGTTCGATCCGAACGACGTGCTGCGCTTCAACTACGGCCGCTTCACCCAACCCACGCAAACGGCGTACGAGCAGTACAGCAACGCGTCGGGTCTGGGAGCTGCGAAGTTTGACTACACCTACTTCTGGGGGCTCGGCTTTAACTCGCCGACGCACGATAACCCAGTGCAGGTGTCGAACAACTACGATCTGTCGTACGAAAAGCATTTCGCGAACACCGATATCTCGATGAAGCTCTCGCCGTTCTATCGTTGGACGACGAACCAGTTAGTCACGGTGTCGTTGGGCGGTAACTTCGCCTCCGCGATCAACGCGGCGACGCAGAAAACCGCGGGCGTCGAACTGGCCATTCAAAAAGGCGACCCGAGCCGTAACGGTCTTTCGGGTCAGTTGAGCTACACGTTCACCAGCGCGAAGATCAAGTATTCGACGTTGGCGAACGGCTCGAACGGTATCGACATCATCAACAACTACATCACTGGCTTCAATAAGCTGACTCGAGGCGGCGGCGGCTCGCCGTACTACTGCGCTCCGCAAACGAATAACCCAAATAAACAAGGCCAGGGTCCAAACGGCACCAACGGTGGAACGCAAAAGTATTGCGGATCGGGCTACGCCCCGATCGCCAATCCCTACTACAGTGAGTCACAGCAAGGGTTGCTCGATCGCAACGGTTGGTACGACACGTATCCCAACGCGCCGCCCCAAGCGACTCCGGATTTGTCGGCGTCGGCGATTTCGCCCAATGTGTTTGCTGGTTTCCTAAACTTCAAGCACGACAAGTTCAGCGCAACGGTCAATGCGATCCTCAACCAAGGCACCTCGTACGGTTCGCCGCTCAGCGTTATTGGGCTCGATCCGCGTACGTGTTCGTCTAATCAATCAGGCATTGCGGGAGTCGCCAAGCAGTTCGCCGCAGCCGCGGACTTCCAGAGCTGCGGTTCGTCGAGCTTCGTCTCGTCGGGTAATCTCGCGATTCCGGATCCCCAAAGCGGTACGTTTGACAACGTCGGCCAATTCCGCGAACCGTGGCAGCTCAACATGGGCCTGCAATTCGGGTACGATGTATCTCCGCGCATCCACCTCACCGCGACGCTGGCGAACGTGGTCAACACGTGCTTCGGCGGCTCGTCTGAGAGTTGGACGGCGAAGTACAACCCGAACAACATCGTTTGCGCGTATGCCGGCAATGGCCAGACCTACATCGGCAATCAGCCCGGCGCGGGCTTCTTCTACGGAGCATCGGGTCATGATCCGGCGAACGGCACGGCGGGATATCCCGGCGTGTTCAACTCGCAGTATCAGCCGCTGTTCAACGCGATCCCCTTCCAAGTGTACTTCAACGCTCAAATTCGGCTCTAACACCACAACCGAGCGTTGACGACAAAGAGCCTTCCGCTTCGGCGGAAGGCTCTTTGCGTTGCACACTCGATCAAAACGCGGTCACGCAATACAAGCCTCTATCGTTAGCCAAGTATGAGACCGGGTCGCCGACTCGTCGTCGCGCTCGTCCTAGCAGCATCCACATGCGCTGCTTCGCTTGCCGCCGAACCCTACGGACCGCAGTCGTTTGCGGGCAACACCGGCTGGCTGAATAGCGCCCCTATCGACGCGCACTCGTTGCGCGGATCTATCGTGTTAGTCGATTTTTGGGAATACACGTGCGTCAACTGCTTGCGCACACTGCCATACCTGCGCGAGTGGTATAAACGCTACGCCAAATACGGTTTTACGATCGTCGGCGTCCACACGCCCGAGTTCGATTTCTCGGCACAACCGGCGAACGTCCAAGCCGCCGTGCATCGCCTGGATATCGCGTGGCCCGTCGTGATGGATGCGAACTTGGCAATTTGGAATCAATATCGCAACGACGGATGGCCGCACGAATATTTGTACGATCGCAGCGGACGACTGGTCGAAAGTGTTTTCGGCGAAGGCCGCTACCAAGATACCGAACGCGCGATTCAACGGTTACTGGAAGCCGGAGGCGTGCACGGGCTTCCGCCGGTCGTTCCGCTGTTACCGCAAGATAGCTATACCAAACCGGGCGCCGTATGCTATCCGCAAACGGCCGAGCTGATCGTAAAGCACGTTCCGGTCGCCAACGCGGGCGCGTTCGAGCAGCCCGGCGGCGAGAACCAATATCTGGACAGCGCGCACCACATCGATGGCCGTCTGTATCTGCAGGGCTATTGGAAACGTTCTTCCGACGCGGTCGTCACGACCGCACCCGGGGACTCGGCGGCGCTGGCCTACCACGCGATTCAAGTGGTCGCCGTCATGAAGCCGGAAAACGGCAGCGCGATCCACGTCAACGTGACGCAAAACGGACGCCCGTTGTCACACGCAGACGCAGGTGCCGATATTCACTTCGACTCCGCGAGCCATTCGTACGTTGACGTCGATGCCGCTCGCGCCTACGATCTCGTGTCGAACGCTGCATTCGGCCACTACGAACTGCGTCTGTCCCCGCAACAATACGGATTGGGACTCTACAGTCTTGCCTTCGAATCGTGTGAGGTTCCGCATCCATGAAATGTGCAATCGTCTTGCTGTGCGCGATACTTGCAACCGCGACCCTCGCGCGCGCCGACGAACAGCCGACCAACACCGGACCGCTCACACCTTCGGAGCAGTCGTTCGTCGATGCCGTTCGTACCGATTTATTACAGCGTTTTCCGCGCGTCACGATGCGGAAAAGGCCGGGTACGTACGTTATACCGGCATCGACGACACCGGTGCGACCAGCTACGCTAACCGTCATTGGAACTCCGATCCGACGCATCCCAGCCAGCTCTGGTACGATGTCTCGGGTAATCTATTGGGCGCCGATTTTTCCGTGCTGCGCCCGCACCAAGAAGCGCGTCCGGTTCTATGGGGCATCGACGCCGGACGCTGGTACGAAATTTAATGGGCACGTGCATTATACGTTCGTCAACCCAAGCTCGAAGAAGACGATCTACGACCAATGGGTTTGGAACGACGATTTCACGGCAGCCGGCGGCAGTTTGCGCGATCCGTCGGCAGAGACACTGGTTAAAATCGGACGCATATCATCGGCCACCGACGTAGGCACGATCTTCGAATTTCCGACAATTTGGGATCTCGTCGTCTGGGTGCGTCCTCACAGTGCCGGCTTACTGCACTGGTAAGAGGATGAGAAAAGCCGATGACTTCTTCACGTACGTCCGTGCGAGCGATCGTTGCGATCGCCGTAGCGTTGACGTTTCTATCGCCATCGTGGGTGCTCGCCGGAACCACGGGTAGCCTGAGCGGCCAAGTCGTCAACGAATCCGGAACGCCCGTCGCGGGCGCGGTCGTTCGGGTGACGTCGCCCTCAGAGAACGCTTCGACGACTACCGACTCTTCCGGACACTTTTCGTTTCTGACGCTCGCCCCGGATACGTACGCCGTGTCGGCCGAGAAACAGGGCGTGACGGCGACTTCGCCGGGCAACTCCGTGTTCGCCGACCAGGCGCTGACGGTTCAGCTGGTCGTACGCTCACCGTTACGCACCATTGCCAACGTCACCTCGCCGGCGCGCGGCACGCTCGTACGATCCGGCACGACGGTGGATGTCTACGCGGTGAACGCCGCTACGGCATCGCAGCTGCAAACCAGCGGCGGTGGTAATAACCTCGACAGCTCCTATTCTGCCATTTATCAACAACCCGGCGTCTTGGGACTGCCGGGGAATTACGGCTTCGGACAAGTCTTCTTCATTCACGGTTCGAGTTACAATCAAGTCGGCTACGAGTTTGACGGCGTTCCCGTCAACCGTTCGTTCGATAACTATCAAGCCAGTTCGCTCTCGAACCTCGGCGCATCGTTAACCGAAGTGTACACCGGCGGTGGCCCCGCCAACGCGACGTCGCCGACACTCGGTGGCTACATCAACCAAGTGATCCGAACCGGCACCTTCCCGGGATACGCCGATATTACCGGCGGCATCGGAACGCCGGCTTACTATCACAAGGCCGAAGTTCAAGCCGGCGGCGCAACCCCGGACCGGCTGTTTTCGTGGTATGTCGGCATCCGCGGCACCGAACAGATCCCATATGCGTTCGACGATCAAAACGGCGGAGATCTCAACTCCGACGGTAGCAATCCGTACGGATTTCAGGGCATCTCGTTCAACACGCTGCTGGTTCCGAGCCAACTGTTTCTCGGCACGAGCGCGCGCGGTCCATGGTTCAACCTGCAACAACGGGGGAGCCGTCGCACCCGCCAACGGCTCCTACATCTCACCGTCGATCTCACCGTTCTACGGATCCGCGAAACTTAGCGCGTGCAACGTCTATAGCCCGCTAGCCGCCACCGGGGCATTCGCGCTTCGAGGCAACGACCTGAGCGATCGCGAGAACGTCGTCAACGTGCATATCGGCATACCGCATCGCAACGATAGCGGTCGCGACGACGTGCAGCTGCTGTACGATAATTTCTTCTACCAAACGTCGGGTTGGGATAATCTCTCGACCTTCGGCGGCCTGCCGTTCTACCAGAAGTTTTTCTCTCCGGCCGGCAATCCCAACGGTTCCGGCCCGTACAGCACCTTTCTCGAAAACGCGTTCGGTGTAGGGTTGCCGCCGGCGCAGATGCCGGCCTATGCGGGCATGTGCGCGTACTACAACCTGTACAATTTGCTCGGGGCCTCGCCTCCGTGCGCTTCCACCGGATATTCGCCGGCCCCGTACTACGACGCGCAACAAATCATCAACGCGCATTTCGGGCAGTCGGCGATCGGTTCTCCGAAGATCGTCGCGCCGTATTTCTTCCCGAATACGCCGACTGACCGGGCGTTCGGATCCGGCTTCTCCCCGTATCAAGTATCCGACACCGACAATAACGGTTCGATCATCAAGCTGCAGTATACCAAGAACTTCGGATCGACCGCGTTCCTTCGTCTGTACGGCTATTCGTTCTATTCCGACTGGGTGCAGACCGATCCGAACTTCGGATTTACGCCGTTCGCGGTCGGCGGCGCAACGCAGGGCGACTACGAACTCAACACGCATACGCGCGGGCTGTATCTCAACTTTTCGGACCAGCTCAACGCGCAGAATCTCCTTTCAGCGACCGGCACGTATACCACGGCCAGCGTCTTACGTATGAACAATCAGCAATACACGTTCTCGGCCAACGGCTCGCCGATCGCGACGTTGCAAGGCCCGAACGGCGACTGCTATGCGGCGTATAACAACTCGCAGGCCGGGGGTCTCATCGACCCCGGGTATTCGTCGGGGCTGAAAGCTGGAGCGGCGGTATCGTGTCTGTCGGCGCTCGCCGGAGCACCGGTCGCGGCCGTGCAAGCCGGGCAAAACGGCTGCAATCCTAGCCTCGTGTTCCGTTGCCTTCAGGCGACGCCGGCGGGGGCGCCTGCGGGCACGACGTGGCGTCTCACGCAGAACCTCGAGCAGAACGCGAACATCAACACGGTGAGCCCGATCTTCACGACGGGGTCGATCCAAGACGAGTTTCGGCCGAGCGATAAGCTCGACATCACCGCCGGGGTACGCTTCGAGAGCTACGGGTATGGGTTAGGCGATTACTCGTCGCCCGAGCAGCAGTTCTGGTTTAACGAAATCAATCAGACGGTCTGCGTTGACCCGCGCGGCCTGCAGCAAGCGCAGCAGACCGATTTCGACAACGGAAGCTTCCGAAACGGCCTCGTTCCGAACGGCTATCCCGGATACATGACGACGGCGCCCGGACAAGCGTGTCCGAAAGACCCGTTGCTGAACAACGACCAGCTGTATCATCCGGGACAGCACGGAGTTCCGCTCATTACCTTGGGTGGGAGCGGGACGATTACGAACACGACGTTCTCGCCGAGGATCGGCTTTACGTACACGTTTAACCCGAACACGGTCGTTCGGTTTTCGTACGGCAGGTACACGCAGCCGACGCAGACTGCCTCCGAGCAGGTGCTAACGTACGTGGACGGTTTCCAGATGGCCAACAACCTATATAACTCGGCGTACTACAACAACGGGTATGCGTCGATCGTACATAACAACCCGATCCAGTTTTCGAATAACTACGACGCTTCGTTCGAACAACGGTTAAAGGGAACGGATTGGAGCTATAAGATCTCGCCCTACTATCGCTTCACGTCCAACCAGTCGGTGCAGGTCGCGTTGCCGGGCGGTTTGGCGGGATCGTTTAACTCGGGTACGCAGAAAACGCAAGGCCTAGAAGTCGCGATTCAAAAAGGCGATGCGTCGCGTAACGGGCTGTCGGGGCAACTGTCGTACACCTACACGTATTCGCAACTCAAATACTCGTTGATCAACGGAACCAATACGATCTCGACGTTGCTGAACTCACTCAAACCGTTCGTCGGCCTGGAGAAAGTCAACGGCGGTGCGCCGTGCTACTATCAAGGCAGTCCGATCGGTTGCAACAACTCGAAAGCGATCTACAATCCATACTACAACTTCACGTATACCAACGCAGAGTTGGCGAGCGAGTTTCCGTTGAACGCGTTTTATCCGACCTACGCCAACTTCTTCCCGTTTGGGTTGAACGCCGGCGATGCCTCGACGATTATTCCGCCCAACGTGTTCTCGGGTTTCGTGTCGTACAAGCACGACCGGTTCCAAATGACCGCTACGGCAAATCTTTGGGAAGGCACGCAGTACGGTTCGCCGGCGGAGTTTGCCGGGTTCGATCCGCGCTCGTGTTCGGCCAACCAAAGTCAATCCGGGATCGTACCGGGATCGAAGCTGGGCGACTATCAAACCTGTCCGACGACGATCGCTATACCGAATCCAATCACGGGCCGGTTCGACAATATCGCGCAATACCGAAATCCGTGGGACTTCAATCTGGGCGCGCAGATCGGATACGATCTCACACCGCGCATTCACGCGACGGTATTGTTCGCGAACATCCTCACTGCGTGTTTCGGCGGTGCGGCCGAACCGTGGACCGCCGCGTATCCGCCAAACGGCGTGGTCTGCGGTTACGCTCCCAATCCGGCGTATCTCGGTTGGTCGCCGGGCGAAGCATACAATACGGCCGGCGCGGGCTACTTCTACGGGAAATTCCCCGCACCAAGCGGTCAACGGCACCACCGGCTATCCCAAGGTGTTCGACCAAGCCTACGCCCCGACGCCGAATCAGATCCCATCACCGTTTCAGGTGTACATGACGGTACAAGTTCGGTTATAGCCGCGAGGTCGCTCGCTTAGCAAGCAGAGGTCCGCCTGCAGCGGGCCTCTGGTTTTGCCTACGGGGAAATTGACTCAAGTCATCATTCGTAGGATTTTCACCGCTCGGGCGAAAGCTCGCCCCAGAAATCGGGGGCGGCAGGCGCGAGGCCTCGATCGTCTCAGCGATAGGGCTCTCACAGATGGTGGTGGAGGGGCGCGGCTGTATGATTTTTCGTGGCATCGTCCGGCGGGTTGGAACGGCCGGAATTTGTGCGATCGCTTTTTTTCTTTCGCCCGCATGGGGCCTAGCCGGCACGACCGGCGCCCTGAGCGGCCGCGTCGTGAACGAAAGCGGCGCAGCGGTTGCGGGTGCGGTCGTTCGCGTGTCGTCCCCGTCGCAAAATGCGACGACCACGTCCGACGCGTCGGGGCATTTCGCGTTTCTGACGCTGCAGCCGGACACGTACGTCGTCACCGCGGACAAGAGCGGCTTCGCCGGCGCGTCGACCGCGGGCGTGACGGTCTTCGCCGATCAAAATCTCACCGTTCAACTGCTCCTTCGCAAGTCGCTGAAGAACATCGCCAACGTGACGTCGCAGGCACGCGGAACGTTGGTGCAGCCGGGCACAACCGTTAACGTGTATGCGGTCAACTCGGCGACCGCGGCGCAGCTGTCGACCGGCGCGGGCGGCAACAACCTCGATAGCTCGTATTCGGCGATCTACCAGCAGCCCGGTGTGTTGGGCCTACCGGGCAACTACGGTTTCGGGCAAGTCTTTTTTATCCACGGTTCGAGTTATAACCAAATCGGTTACGAGTTCGACGGCGTGCCGGTCAACCGTTCGTTCGACAACTACCAAGCCAGCTCGCTGTCGAACCTGGGGGCTTCGTCGGTCGAAGTGTACACCGGCGGCGGCCCCGCGAATGCAACGTCGCCGACGTTGGGCGGTTACATCAACCAAGTCATCAAGACCGGAACGTTTCCGGGATACGCCAACGCGACGCTCGGCATCGGATCGCCGGCCTACTATCACAAAGCCGAAGTCGAAGCCGGCGGCTCGACGCCCGACCGTTTATTCTCGTGGTACGTCGGCATCCGCGGGACCAACCAAATCCCGTACGAGTACAACGACGAGAACGGCGGCAATCTCAATCCTGACGGCGACAACCCGTATGCGGTGCAGGGTATACCGTTCAACGTATTGCTGACGCCGCCTCAACTCTTTTACGGAACGAGTGGACGCGGCCCGTGGTCAACCTGTATCGACGGCGGTGCCGTCGCTCCGGCGGACGGCTCCTATCTTTCGCCCTACCTGTCGCATAAGTACGGTGCTGATAAAGTCGGCACGTGCAACGTGTACAGTCCGTTGGAAGCGACCGGAACGGTGGCCCTCGGCGGCAACGATTTGAGCGATCGGGAAAACGTGATTAACTTCCACATCGGAATTCCGCATAAGAACGATGGCGGACGCGACGACGTGCAACTGCTGTACGATAATTTCTTCTACCAAACGACGTCTTGGGATAATCTATCGACGTTCGGCGGCTTGCCGTTCTTCCAAGGCTTCTTTTCGCCGGCGGGCAATGCAGACGGAAGCGGCGCCTACAACACCTTCCTGGATAAGGCGTTTCGCGATCCCGGCGCCCCGTTTCTCCCTCCGGCGCAGATGCCCGCATATGCCGGAATGTGTGCGTACTTCAACCTGTACAATCTGTTCGGCGCTTCGCCGCCGTGCGCGTCAACCGGCTATTCGCCCGCTCCGTATTATGACGCACAGCAGATCGTCGGGGCGAAATCTGGTCAATCCGCGCTCAACTCGCCGAACATCGTTGCGCCATACTACTTTCCTTCGACGGCGAGCGATCGTCAATTTGGATCCGGCTTCTCGCCGTACCAATCGTCGGATACGAACAACAACGGCTCGATTATCAAAGTGCAATACACAAAGAACTTCGGATCCAGTGCGTTTCTACGGTTCTTCGCTTACTCGTTCTATTCCGACTGGCTGATGACCGACCCCAATTACGGCCTGACGCCCTTCTACGTCGGCGGCGGTGCTGCCGGTGACTATGAATTGAATACGCACACGCGCGGCCTCAATCTCGATTTTTCGGATCAGATCAACACGCAGAATCTGGTCTCCGCCACGGTGAGCTATACGACGGCGAGCGTCCTGCGCAACAACAACCAGCAGTACACGTTCTCAGCGAACGGCACGCCGATTGCAACCCTGCAAGGGCCGAACGGCAACTGTTACGCCGCCTATAATAATTCCCAAGGCAAGAATCAAGGCTTGATCGACCCGGGGTATGCGCCGGGACTGAAGGCCGGCGCCCCGGTGTCGTGTCTATCCGCATTGGCGGGCGCACCGGTGAATGCCGTGCAGCAGGGACAGAACAACTGCACGCCGGGAGATACGTTCAACTGCTTGCAAGCGACGCCCGCCAGCGCCCCGGCAGGCACGACCTGGACGTTGACGCAAAACCTACAACAAAATGCGAACATCAACACCGTCAGCCCGAAATTTCTCACTGCCGCGTTACAAGACGAATGGCGTCCGAGTGATAAGCTCGACATCAACGCGGGCGTTCGGTTTGAAAGCTACGGCTATGGGTTAGGCAACTACCAGTCCGCCGAGCAACAGTTCTGGTTCAACCAAGTCAACGCTACGGTGTGCGTCGATCCGCGCGGATTGCAGCAAGTCAATCAGTCTGATTTCGATCACGGCCATAACCGCAACGGCCTCGTGCCCGAAGGCTATCCGTCGTACATGACGACGGCGCCGGGTCAGCCTTGTCCGAAAGACCCGCTCAACGGCGACCAGTTGTACCATCCCGGCCAGCACGGCGTTCCGGCAATCAACCTGGGCGGCAGCGGAACGATCACCGACGATACGCTCTCGCCTCGCTTTGGCTTTACGTACGCGTTCAGTCCGGATTCGGTACTGCGCTTCTCGTACGGGCGCTACACGCAGCCGACGCCGACTGCCGACGAGCAAGTGCTGACGTATCCCGACGGCTATCAAATGGCGACGAATCTGTATGACTCGTCGTACTACAACAACGGCTTTGCGTCGATCGTGCACAACAATCCGGTGCAATTTTCGAACAACTTCGATGCATCGTTCGAGCAGCGGTTGAAGGGCACCGACTGGAGTTATAAGATCTCACCGTACTATCGCTATACGTCCAATCAGTCGGTATCCGTTGCGCTCCCCGGTGGCCTGGCGGGCGCGTTCAACTCCGGAACGCAGAAAACGCAGGGCTTGGAGATCGCAATTCAAAAGGGCGACGCGTCGCGCAACGGATTCTCGGGACAGCTTTCGTACACGTACACGAACTCACAGCTCAAATACTCACTGATTAACGGTTCCAATATTGTTTCGACGCTGCTTACCGCGCTTAAGCCGTTCGTTAGTTTAGAAAAAGTCAACGGCGGCTCCCCGTGTTATCACTTCGGCAGTCCGATCAGCTGTAGCGCCCGTCAAGCGGTGTACAACCCGTATTACAACTTCAAATACACCGACGCGCAACTCGCAAGCGAATTCCCGCTCTCGGCGTTCTATCCGACGTACGCAAATTATTTTCCGAATGGGCTCAACGCGGGCGATGGTTCGACCATCATTCCACCCAACGTCCTCGCCGGGTTCCTTTCCTACAAACACAATCGCTTCCAGATTACCGCGACCGGCAATCTGTGGGAAGGAACGCAATACGGCTCGCCCGCCGAGTTTGCCGGATTCGACCCGCGCTCGTGTATCCGCAATCAAAGTCAGCTCGGAATCGTGCCGGGATCGAAGTATGGCGACTATCAGACCTGTTCTTCCGAAATTTCTATTCCCAATCCCGTGACTGGTACGTTCGACAACATCGGACAATATCGGGAGCCGTGGGAGTTCAATCTTGGCGCGCAGATCGGCTACGACATCACGCCACGCATCCATGCGACCGCCATGTTTGCCAACATCATGACCGCGTGTTTCGGAGGTTCGTCCGAACCGTGGACGGCGGCATATCCGCCCAACGGCGTCATCTGCGGCTATTATCCGAACAGCTCCTACTTAGGCTGGTCGCCGGGCGAGGCGTACAATACTGCGGGCGCCGGTTACTTTTATGGTAACTCGCCGCATCAGTCCGTCAATGGCACGGCCGGCTACCCGAAGATCTTCGACCAGGCCTATGCGCCCTCGACGAGTCAGATCGCCTCGCCGTTCCAGGTGTACATGACGGTTCAAGTACGATTGTAGTTTCCGGCGGGGGCGGCGGGTCGCTGCGCGAAGCGCAGCCTCCGATGGAATACGGCTACAAGTGCGAGGATTGCGAGGTCGCGATCTTCCCGGTGACGACTCGCACCGAACTGCGATGGCTCAAGGACCGGACGCACGTGGTGCGCGAGGTCTCGAAGCACTCGAACGGAGGCCTGGACTCCTGGATGGCTGAGGGCTTCGCGTTTCTCGACGAGCACGAGGGACACAGCATCGTGCTGGTCTCGCGGCCGGCCACCCCCAGCTCGACGAAATAAAAATGGCGCCCATCGGGCGCCATTTGCACATACTGACTTCGGGAACTATTCGGGGATTCGAAGCTTCTGGCCCGGCTGCAACGCAGCCCCATGCAAGTGGTTGACGGCATCGATTGTATCGATGGTCTGCTGGATGTCGCCTCCGGCATCGTGGGCCGCGGCGATTGACCACAACGTGTCGCCGGGGTGCACGGTAACCTTGGCGTACCGCTCGGCGCCGGCGGCATAAAGCCGCATGCTCGAGAGCGTCGGGAGCGCTACGATTAGACTGAGGGCCGCCAGCGCGATCGCCGGCATGAGCGTGAACCGTTTGCGCCTTACCACTTTTAGTTTCTCCCCTACGAGCGTACGATGAAACCCGATTTCTTGTCCGAAAACCCACATTTTGGGCCAAACGTCTGTTCGTCCACTACATTTTAGCACGAAGCTGCCAAGCGATGTCAAGATTTATCGAACGTATGTTTGCCAAGAATTTGAGAATATGGTACGGTGATACCGTTCTGGGGTGCCATATGGGTGGCATTGTCGCGCCTCGGATGGGAGAGAATTATGGCTGGAGCGACCGGCGAACGCCCTGCGACCGAAAAGCAGACGCAGGTTCTGGCAGCGATCGACGCCTTTAGGAACGAGCATGGCTACCCGCCATCGGTTCGCGAGATCGGCGAGCGGGTCGGGCTCTCGTCCACCTCGACGATCCACGCCCATCTAAAGGCGCTCGAGAAGCGCGGGTTGATCACGCGCGATCCTACCAAGCCTCGCGCCCTGCGTTCGAGCAGCATGGACCAGCAGCCGATCCGCGACTCCGTCTTATTACCGATCGTCGGAAAGGTCGCCGCGGGCGTTCCGATCACGGCGGCCGAGAATATCGAGGGCGATTTCTTGCTCTCGGCCGACTTCGTGCCGCGCGCTTCGGATGCGTTCATGCTGCGCGTTCAAGGCGACTCGATGATCGACGCGGCGATCTTGGACGGCGACCTTCTGGTCATCCGGCCTCGCAAGACGGCCGAAAACGGCGAAATCGTAGTAGCGATGCTCGACGGTGAGGCGACCGTCAAACGTTACTACCGCGAGACGGGTCGCGTACGGTTGCAGCCGGAGAATCCGAGCATGGCGCCAATCTACGCGAGCGATGTCGAGATCCTCGGCCGAGTCGAGGCCGTCGTCCGGCGCTTATAGCGCCGCACTCTTCCGCTGGTTCGAGCGGCGGGCGGTTCCCGTCATGCGCCGCCTCGGAGACTGGCCCTTCGTCATCGCCGTGCGCGAGGCGCTCCCCTGGAGTATCGGCGGTCTAGCCGTCGCCTTCGTTGCGGTGTTGTTCGTGCAGCCCGCAGCCCTCGGCAATAGCTCGTCCCTTGGATTGCGAATCGCGGGAGCGCTGTTGCCCGCCTTCGGCGTCATGGCGGCCGTTCTGGCCGTCGTACTCCCGTTGCGATTCGCCCGCCGCGCACGCTATGCGCCGGTTCCGATGGTCGCCGGCAGCGCGTTGGCGTTTTTGGCTGCGTTGCCGCACCACGGCGCTTCCGATGCCGTCGCGTATTTGCGCGCGGTCGGACCTTCGGGTTTGTTTTTGGCGATGATGGCCTGCGGGCTAACGGCCTTTTTCGCATGGGTACTCCGGTCGCGCGAGTCGGTCGCTCGTCAATGGCTCGCTGCTGCGGCGGCGATCGCGTTGTTCGTGGGGCTCGCGCTGCTGGGCGTCGTTCCGTCGGCACTGATCGCCGACGCGATGCATCCGATCGCGCGCATGGGTGATTCGTACCTCGCGCTGATCGTCATCGTGCTCGCCCAATCGTTGTTATGGTCGGCCGGCGTCCACGGGCCGGCACTGCTGGCGACGATCGTGACGCCGGTATATCTGACGATGCAAATGCAGAATACGCACGCCTATTCCGCGCACTCGCCGTTACCGTTCATCGTGGTCACGTCGTTATTTCTCTTCGTTTTTCCCGGAGGATCGGGGTCAACGTTGCCGTTGGCCGCGATGCTGTCGTTTTCGCGCATCAAACATCTGCGCAGGATCGGACGTCTGACGGTGCTTCCGGCGCTGTGTAACATCAACGACCCCCTGATCTTCGGCTTGCCGATCGTCTTCAATCCGTATCTGATCGTGCCGTTCATCGTCGCGCCGTTGATTCTGGCGACGCTGACGTACGCCGCCGTCGCGTTCGGTTTCGTCGCACGCGCGGCGTTTTACGTGCCATCGTCGATCCCGTCGTTCGTTTCCGCGTATCTGGCAACGCAGGACGTACGATCGGTCGCATTGGTGGGGATCAACATCGCCGTCGCGACGCTCGTGTATTATCCGTTCGTGCGCGCATACGAGCGCCATCTGGAAAGCGTTCCGAGCGTATGAGCCTGCGCCGTATGTGCGACCGGTTGTCGCTGCCGGCGGCAATTCGGCTGGCTGCCGAGCGCGCGCACGAGCGGACGCGCGAGATCGCGTACGGTGCGCAGCGCGAGGTTGCGTGTAACGTGCTCGACGCGTTCCTCGCGCAAGGCATTGCGGAGAGCGATCTCACGGGCACGTTCGGATACGGCTACGACGATGCGGCGCGCGCTACGTACGAAGCGCTCCTCGCGCGCATTTTTGGAACCGAGCGGGTTCTCGCGCGCCTTTCGATCGTGAGCGGAACGCACGCCATCGTCGCGGCGCTAACGGCGTGCGCACCCTCGGGCGCCGGCATTCTGGCCGCGACCGGACGTCCGTACGACACGCTGCGTAACGCGATCGTCGACGATCCGCGCTCTCTGGTCGCGCGCGGCCGTCGCTATCGCGAGATCGCCCTGTGCGACGATGGAACGGTCGATACCGGCGCGCTCGAACGCGCGCTATCGGAAGAGCGCCCTTCGGTCGTCTTCTTGCAACGCTCGCGCGGATACGCGCCGCGCCGGTCGATTCCGGTCGACGAGTGTGCGCGCGCCGTTCGCGCGGTGAAAGCGATCGATCCCGAGGCGTTGGTGTTGATCGATAACTGTTACGGCGAACTGGTCGAGGAGCGCGAACCCACGCACGCCGGCGCCGATGCAATCATGGGTTCGCTGATCAAAAATCTCGGCGGCTCGATCGCGCCCGGCGGCGGGTATATCGCCGGTACCGCCGCGGTCGTCGATCGCGTTGCCGCCCATCTCTACGCGCCCGGTTTGGGCGACGCGTTGGGGCCGACACTTGGGTTCGGCCGGGCATTCGTGCAAGGGCTTTTCCTCGCACCCTCCGTGGTCGAACAATGCTTGCGCGGCTTGGATTTTGCAGCCGCGCTTTTCGACGAGCTCGGCTTCGCCGTCGATCCGCAACCCGGGGAACGCCGCACGGATATCGTTCAGGCGATTCGCCTAGGCTCGCCCGAACGATTGTTGCGGTTCGCGGCCGGCTTGCAAGCCGCGATGCCATTGAACGCGCGGTTTCGGCCCGAGCCCGGTCCGGTTCCGGGCTACCGCGACCCGGTCGTCATGTCGGGCGGAGCGTTCGTGGCCGGGGCGACGATCGAACTCTCGTGCGATGCGCCGTTGCGCCCACCGTTCGACGTGTACTTGCAGGGCGGAACGTCGGCCGATCACGTACGCGCGCTGCCGCCGGCGGCGCGCGCCCAGCAGCCGAATGCCGCCAAGGCGACGCCGCTGCTGAGCAAGGACCTGCCCGACTTCGCCGGCAAGGAAGTCACCATGTCGACCGTCGAGTACGCGCCGGGCGGCACGTCGGCGCCGCATCGCCACGATGCGCATACCTTCGTCTACGTGCTCGAGGGATCGGTCGTGATGCAGGTGGCCGGGGGCGAGACGGTGACGCTCAAGCCGGGCCAGACCTTCTACGAGACCCCGGCCGACGTGCACTCGATCTCCAAGAACGCCAGCGCGACGGCGCCGGCGAAGTTCCTGGTGTTCATGATCAAGGAAAAGGGCAAGCCGGCGACCCGACCCGCGAACTGAGCCGGCGCCCGCCTGGAAACCGGTCACGATTCAGCGACCCGCGGCAGCTCCGGTACCGCGTGATTCCGGTCGACGTGTTTCTCGGATACCGCGCCGTCGCCAATCCGCCTCGCTACCGATGATCGCGACCCGAAGTCCCCGGCCCGAGCCCCGAGCCCCCAGCCCCCTCCGGTGTCATCCGTACACGATGAACTCCAGCAGATTGCCGTCGGGATCGCGCACGTAGACACTCGACCCGGTGACCTGCCGGCCGCCCTGCCGCGCCACCGGACCGGTCTCGATCGCGGCGCCCGCCCTGGCGAGCAGCGCCGAAAGCGCCGCGGGCGTGTCGTCCCAGACGAAGCACAGGTCGCCGCAGGGCGGCGACGCCGCCGGCGCGCGCAGCGTGAAGCTGGCGTTCTGCCACAGCGTCGGACGATGGAAGTTGATCATCTGGCTGCCGACGTGCACCGAGCACGCCTGCGCGCCTTCGGTGATCTGCAGCCCCAGCGCCCGGTAGAACGCGAGCATGGCGTCGACCTTCTGCATCGGCAGGGCGACGTGGTCCAGGCCGCGGATATGTGACGTCTGGGTCTGCGCGGCGGCCGCGCTGCCGGCGGCAGGGCCGGCGCCGACGTGCCGGCTGCCAGCGCCCGCCGGATGAACGGCGCGTCGAGAGCTCACGGTGTCCATGGTGGCCTCCTGCAGTCGTCGGCTGGTGCGTTCGTTCTACGTTCGTCGTTCTACGTTCTACGTTCTCGGTTCTCCGTTCTCCGTTCGCCGTTCGCCGTTCGCCGTTCGGCGTCGTCGTTCGTGGTTCGGGATGGCCGCCGGGCTCAAAAAAAATGCCGTCGCGCTCGTTCGCGGCGGCCTCGAATCCGCTAATCTTACGCGCATGGCTGAAACCGTTGAATTCCGCAGCAATGGCAATCATGGCGTCAGGCTATCTCGTCACGCCCGCCGGCCGGTTCGGGCCCTGGCGTGCTGGTGATCCAGGAATGGTGGGGGCTCGATTCCGGCATCAAGGAGATGGCCGATCGCCTCGGCGCCGCCGGCTTCGTGGCGCTCGCGCCCGATCTCTATCACGGCGAGCTGGCCGGGCACGACGAGATGGACAAGGCGGCGCACCTGATGCAGAGCCTGCCGCCCGATCGCGCCGGCCGCGACATGAGCGGCGCCGTCGACTATCTCGCCGGTCACCGCGCCGTCACGAGCGAGGGCATCGGCGTCGTCGGATTCTGCATGGGCGGCATGCTCGTCGTTCATCATCGCCGCCAATCGTCCCGACAAGGTCAAGGCGGTCGTCGCCGTTCTACGGATTTCCGCAGGGTGAGGCGGAGCCGGACTGGTCGAGGCTGACCGCAACGATCAGCGGGCACATGGCGGAGCACGACGACTTCTTCCCGCCCGCCGCGGCGCGTGCCCTCGAAGCCAAGCTCAAGGCGATGGGCAAGGACGTGACCTTCACGGTGCATCCCGGCACCGGCCACGCGTTCATGGCGCCGCACAACGCGCTCGGCACGTTCGACGCGGCCAAGGCGGCAGCGATCTGGCCGGAGGCGGTGGCCTTTCTGCGCGACAACCTGAGCTGAAGCCGTCGAACGCGACGTCTCGAACGCGACGGACTCCTGATCGAACGCGAACGTCGAACGCGAACGCTCGAACGGAGAACGTGACGAAGGGAGAACGTCGAACGTGAGAACGTAGAAAGCGTCGAACGCAGAACGAGTGTCGATCGGAGGCGCACATGAAGTCGTTGATGTCGGCCGGCGTGCTGCTGATCCTCGCAGGCTCGCTCGCGGCGCGCGCCCCGTCGTTGCGCTGTTTCTCGGCCGCCGCCCGGCTGCAGGCCGGCACGCGCCCGCTCGGTGACCCAGGCCGAATACGATCGCTGGCAGACCGAGATCACCAACTGGGGCCGCTGGGGCAAAGACGATGAGATGGGGGCGCTCAATCTCATCACCGCGGCGAAGCGCAAGGCGGCGGTGGCGCTGGTCAAGGACGGCATCACCGTCTCGCTCGCGTCCGACGCCGCCACCGCAAGGACGTCGATGTGCCGTGCCCGGCGGAGTGGGCGATGACGCCGCGCACCGCGGCGGCGCGCCGATCGCATCGCCTATCCCTGCATTCATGGCGCCGGCGCGACCCACATCGACTCGTTCGCGCACATCTTCTTCAACGGCAAGGCGTGGAACGGCTATCCGGTCGCTCGGTGGTCACGAGCGAGGGCGGCGCAGCCAGGAACTCGGTCCTCAACATGAAAAGCGGCATCGTCACGCGCGCGGTGCTGTACGACATCCCGCGGCTCAAGGGCGTGCCGTATCTCGAGCCGGGCACCCGCATCTTCCCCGAGGATCTCGAGGCCTGGGAGAAGAAGGCCGGCGTCAGCGATCGGCGCCGGCGACGCGCTGCTGCTGCGCTGGGGACGCTGGGCGCGGCGCGCCAAGCTCGGGCCGTGGCCGATCGACCAGGGCTCGGCCGGGCTCGACAACACGGTGATCCCCTGGCTCAAGAAGCGGGACGTCTCGTTGATCGCGTGGGAGACGCCCGGCTACGCCCCGCAGCCGCCCGGCGATCTGCCTCGGCTCGCGCTGCACAACTTCGTGCTGACGATGCTCGGGGTGATGCTCATCGATCGTGCCGATCTCGAGGCGGTCAGCGAAGCGGCCGCGGCGCGCAACCGCTGGGAGTTCATGCTGTCGGTGGCGCCGCTGCCGATTCCGCGCGGCACCGGGTCGCCGGTCAATCCGCTCGCGATGTTCTAGACGGGCGTCGCCGCGATCTCGTTGCTATCGGCGCGGCGATGCGAGTTCCGTCTGGCGCGCGTGCATGGCCGATTCGGTCCTGCAGGTTCCGCGGGAGGTCCTGGGCACGCGTTGCCGCGCCGGGCGCTGGTTACCGCCGTGTGGCGGTAACAACGGGCCTCCGGGATGCGCATGCTCGATAGCGGCGCAGTCGACTACGTCCGCAAGTTCGAGATGCTGCCAGGCGACCGCATCATGTCTGACGCCGGTCGACTGCGGCGGGCCGCCGCTATCGACCTCACGTGGGAACGGGTCAAGTAGCGAGGCGAAGGCGGAACCGTCATTCCCGCGATCGTCGACGATGACGGTGACCGATCAACGGACCGGTCGTCCACGGCCTAGGCGTAGACGTTGATACCCGCGCTCGTGGCGTTCGCGCCCGCGCCCGATGAGACGGTGAGCGCCTGCGCCTCCATTCGGCAGCGTCCTGTTCTTTCTTCAGGACCAGCGTCGGCGCGTGATTCCAGCGTCGCCGGCATGATCGATGACTCGCCGCCTGAGCACGCTGGATGCTCATGCCGGATCAATCGCAGAGCTGGACAGCTCGAATCGCACTCCGGCGGGACCGCCCGGCGCGACGGTCGCGGGGAGCGCCGGTAGAGTGGCCGGAGAGTGTCGGGGCCGGGCGTGCAGGGCTCGGCGGGGCTGTGAAGATCGGGGCCGCAAGCGGCCCGCAACCCGCGGCCCCGGCAGTGAGTCCGAGTCGTCCGATGACGTTCCTGTCACGCGCTGGTTGTCGTGGCCGTCGCTGGTGCGGACGCTGGTGTCGCACGTGAGGTTGACGCTGCGCCTGCTGCGCGAGCCGCGCGTGCCGCTGCTCGTCAAGACGGTGCCGATTCTCGCCGGGCTGTATCTCGTGTCGCCGGTCGATTTCGTCCCCGACATCTTCCCGATCCTCGGTCAGCTCGACGATCTGGGCGTGATGCTGCTCGCGCTCGAAGCGTTCCTGAAGTGGTGTCCGCCGCAGGCGGTCGACTTCCATCGTGCGGCGATGGCGCAGGGACGGAAATACGGTCCGATGCCGCCGGCCGGCGATATCATCGACGCGGAATTCCGCCGCGAAGAGCACACGCGGTGAGGCTGCGCGCTCGACGTGCACGGACTAGCCCCCGGAGCGCCGGCGCCCGGGGCCGGAATCGCTCGTTGCGCCACCGGTCATTCGGACTACGCAGGAGGGACCGATGAAGATTCAGTTGACGATGGTGTTGTTCTCGTCGCTCGCGATCGCCGCGTGCGGTCAACCCGGCCAGCCGGCGGCGTCGGCGCAGGAAGGCTCGGCGGCGCCGCAAGCCGCCGGCCGCGGCGCCGGCGGCGCCCACGCCGAGTCCCGAGCAGCAGGCGGCGATGGCCAAGCAGGCCGAGCTCGAGAAGACCGCGCCGCAGGCTGAAGATCACCGAAGAGGTGCTGCGCCTGGTCGTCCCCGGCCACACCATCGGCGAGGCGGTGGGCGTGGCCAAGAACTCGCAAGGGACACCTGTTCGTGTTCACCCGCAGCGGCACGTTCCGGCACGGTGAAGGGCGCCACCGCCGTCGCAGCTGTTCGAGTTCGACCCCAACCTCAAGTTCGTGAAGCAGTGGGGCGCAGGACAACTACGCCGCGGCGTTCGCGCACACCGTGCGCGTCGACAAGGACGACAACGTCTGGATGACCGACGAAGGCTCGAACATGGTGGTGAAGTTCCGGCCCGACGCCACCGTGGCGATGGTGCTCGGCCGCAAGGAAGAGCCGCTCGACTGGCTCGAGAAGTTCATCGAGCACGGCGAGAAGCTCACCGGAGGAGCACGCCGGTCGGCGCGCCCCGGCGTCTTCAACCGGCCGACCGACGTCACCTGGGACACCGAAGGCAACATCTTCGTCTCCGACGGCTACAACAACTCGCGGGTGGCCAAGATGTCGCAAGGACGGCAACTGGGTCAAGGCGCTCGGCACGCGCGGCAGCGCGCCCGAACGAGTTCAACACGCCGCACGGCATCACCTCCGACGCCAAGGGCAACATCTACGTCGCCGACCGCGGCAACCGCCGCGTCCAGGTGTTCGATCCCGATCTGAACCCGGTCAGGATCATCACCGGCATGGGCGCGCCGTGGACGGTCTGCACCACGCCGGCGCCGAACCAGGTGCCTCTACAGCGGCGACGGCAACGGCAAGATCTACAAGTTCGATCTCGACGGCAAGCTGCTCGGCTGGGGCGCAGACCAGCCTGGGCCACGGCCAGTCCGGCTGTCTGATTCACGAGCTGCACTGCGAGTCGGAGACGGTGCGTCTACAAGGGCGACTGCTCGACCTGGACGGTCGAGAAGCTGACCATCGCGAAATAGCGGCAGTCGCTCAGCCGATCGGTCGCGACGCGGACACGACATCACGAGCCACGACATCGCATTCATCGCGAGTGTCGATGTCGTCGGCTTCGTGGCTGTTCGAACTCGGCGCGGTCCCAGACGCGGCGCGAGCCGTGCGGCGACGTGCGCCAGCCCCGTTATTTCCCCGGGCTTACGCGCGCTGAATCGCCAGACCAGGAACGCCACCAGCACGCCGCCGCCGATCAGCAGCTGCCGCTCGGTCGCCGGATTCATCGGGTCTCCGGCGACCTTCAGCCGCAGCCGCAGCCGCGTCCATCCGCCGCGCGCGTAGAGCTCGTCGTACATCCTGACCTGCAGGTCGTGCGCTTCGACGTCGCGCCATTCATCGCCCTGTCCGGGACCGAACGGCCCGGGCAGCACCGGCAGGGCGTCGCCGTGGATCCACGGCCCAATTCGTCAGCTTGAGCGCGAGGCTCTTGTCGCCGTCCGGCGGCCAGGCGGCGACAATCAACAGGGCGACCACCAGCAGAATCCACCACTGCGCGTTGCTCGGCTGCCAGGCGATTGGAGTCATCTTTAAAGCACTGGCGGCGGGGCCCACCCGCCGCGCTTGCCCGCCGAAGCACCGGAGGTGCGAAGGCGGGAACTGACGCTGATCCTTCGCCTCGGCGTTCCTTGGCCTCGGCTCCGGATGGCCGCTGGCGCTGAAGCGGGCGCCGCGGGCCCACCACGTCCCACTTCGTCTTGGGCTCATCCGGGCCTGTTTCTCAATCGGAGGCGGACGGAGACAGGCGCTCGACGATTCTTGATCAAGACACTTCAGGTGGCCGCGACCTTTTGTCCGCGCGATCGATCGTCCGGGGAGCGTGAGTCGGAAAGGGTGCGCGGTTACTGCGCGCGCAGCAGCAGGACCGGAATCTTCACCAGGTGCCGGACGCGGTCGACGGTGGTGCCTTTGACCACGTCGGCGAGAAAGCGGTGGCCGTGCGTGGACATGGCGATCAGGTCGACGCCTTCGGCCTGCGACAGCGCGAATCAGCTCGGTCGCCGGATCGCCCATCGCCAGCTCGCAGCGGACCGTGAAGCCCTCGCTTCGCAGCGTCGTCTCGAGCGTCGCCAGGTACTCGCGGTCGGCGCGCATCTCTTCCGATTCGCGCAGCTTGAGATCGTCGAAGTGGCGCGCCGCCAAGCCGTCGGCGACGTGCACCAGCAGCAGCTCGGCCCCGGTCAGCCGCGCCAGCTCGCGGACGTGCAGCAGGATCGTGCCGTCGGCGTCGGAGTTCTCGATGGCGACCAGAATGCGTTTGTACATGGCTTGAACGAACGCGAACGCAGAACCGAACGCAGAACGGCGAACGTAGAACGAGAACGAGAACGGAGAACGAGACGGAGTATACGCCGCGATCGCGGGCCTCCGTCCTATCCGACGAATTCGGCCACCGTCTGGTAGAGCAGCCACACGTTCAGCGCGGCGATGATCACCGCGACGCGTCCAGGCCAGCACCTTGACCCAGCCGGGGTTGGCGAACTCGCCCATCTTGGCGCGTTCGCTGGTGAACATGCACCAGCGGGAACACCGCGAACGGCAGCTGCAGGCTGAGGATCGACCTGGCTGAGGATGAGCAGCGGCCCGGTGCCGCGGTCGCCGTAGATCACGATGACGATGATCGCCGGGATGATGGCGATGAGCCGGGTGATCAGCCGCCGCAGCCACGGCCGCAGCCGCAGGTTGATGAAGCCTTCCATCACGATCTGGCCGGCGAGCGTGCCGGTGAGCGTCGCGTTCTGTCCCGAGCAGAGCAGCGCCACCGCGAACAGCGTGCTCGCCATCGTCGTGCCGAGCAGCGGCGACAGCAGCTTGTAGGCGTCGCCGATGTCGGCGACGTTCTCGTAGCCGGTGCCGTGGAAGGTCGCGGCGGCCATGACCAGGATCGCGGCGTTGATGAACAGCGCCGAACATCAGCGCCACCGACGAATCGATGGTCGCGAAGCGGATCGCCTCGCGCTTGCTCTCGAGCGTGTCGAGGTACTTGCGCGTCTGGACGATCGACGAGTGCAGGTAGAGGTTGTGCGGCATCACCGTCGCGCCGAGGATGCCGATGGCGATGTAGAGCATGTCGCGGGTTGCGCGAGGATCTCGGCGCGTCGGGATGAAGCCGCGCGCGACGTCGCCGAGCATCCGGCTTGCGACAGCCAGAGCTCGATGGCGAACGATCCGGCGATCAGCGACGATCAGCGCGACGACCAGCGCTTCGACGTAGCGGAAGCCGCGGTGCTGCAGGTAGAGCACGATGAGCACGTCGAGCGCGGTGAGGCAGACGCCCCAGATGAGCGGCAGGCCGAACAGCAGGTTGAGCGCGATGGCGGCGCCGATCACTTCGGCCAGGTCGCAGGCGGCGATGGCGATCTCGCAGAGGATCCACAGAACGATGGTGGTCGGCCGCGAGTAGCTGTCGCGGCAGGCCTGGGCGAGGTCGCGGCCGCTGGCGATGCCGAGCCGCGCGGCGAGCGCCTGCAGCAGGATCGCCATCAGGTTGGAGATCATGATGACGCTGAGCAGCGTGTAGCCGAAGCGCGCGCCGCCGGCGAGGTCGGTGGCCCAGTTGCCCGGGTCCATGTAGCCGACGGCGACCAGGTAGCCGGGGCCGGCAAAGGCGAACAGCTTGCGCCAGAATCCGGCGCCGTGCGGGATGGCGATCGAGCCGTGGACTTCGGGCAGGCTGACCTGGCCCGCGGGCAGCCGCCAGCCGCTGGGAGGCGCGGGCGGCTGATTTTTACCGACTCACATCCATGATTTTGACTACTCAAAAATCAGAGTCAGTGTAGCACGCCTCCCGCCCGGACATCGCGATCTTGCGGGACGTTCAATTTTTTTCTCGTGCCTGACCGCGAACGTTGTTCCCACGCCGGGTAGCAACTACCCAGGTCTGCCTCCGCCTGCATACCGTCTCTCCGATTCACGAGCAAATCACACGATGCCGCCTGGTATCGAACCTGCCTGCATTCCCGCGGCAGCGGCGACTGGAGAAGGTGAACGACGAAGAGCGGCCGACCGCTCGCTCGAAGGGCAAGCTAGATTACCGAAGGGAAACGGCGACCCGGCGAACGGATACGCGGCTCCATCGAATCACCAGACCGGGAAGACGCGCGGCCGAACGGCGCACTCGAACGCAGAACGTCGAACGTCGAACGAGAACGCAGAACGTTCGAACGGCGAACCCTAGAGCAACGGAGGAGCCCCGGGACATGCAACGACGACCGCGCCGGTCATGCCGCTGAACCCTGCTGATCGAGCAGGCGGCCCGGCTGATGGGAGTATCGCGGCGCACGGTCTACTACCGCATTCGCGAGGGGCGATTGACGACGATCAGGACGAGGTGCGGATCGCAGCGGGTCGTGGCGCCTTCGCTGGACGCGCTGCGGCGGGAGGGAGAGCGGAAGAACCGCGGCAGGATCGGCGGCGCGCGCGATCATGATCAGCGGCGCCCGGCCGCTCACCTGGCGGCAGGTCAACGCGTCGCGTGAACCGGGGGCCGCCGGTCAAAAAAGACGTCCGTGAAATACTCTCGCCGGCCGTGTCGGACCGGGTCTATACTACGTCCCCTCATGTCCGTCCTCTCGGCAGGGAAGGCGACAACCCGGGCGCTCTGGTCGCGTGCGACGCACCGCACGGCGGCGCCGGCGCCCGCGGCGGCGCCGCCGCGGACGCTGTTCCGGCGGCTGCCGTGCACGCTGTTCACGATTGCCGGCGCCGAAGGGCCGCAGCCTTACATCTACAAGGCGCGCCCGCTCATCCGTTGTCTGCCGCTCGATTCGATCATCGAGTGGACCAACGTGACGGCGCGCCGCGATCCCGACCTCGATCGCTTCACGGCCACCACCACTTCGTCCGCCGCGGCGCCGCGCGCGGCTGCGGAGCCGGCGCCCGCCGGTGCCACGGGTTCCGGCAGCGGCCGCCGCTGAGCCTTCCCGAGCGTCGTGTTCTCAAATCAGCTGGCTTGCGCGGCATTCAGGTGATGTGGCGAACCCGGACAGCAATCGTGGCCCGGCCCGTCCGGACCGGAACGCGTCACAGTCCGAAGCGCTGCCGTTTCAGGTAGAGGCCCTTGCGCGAAATGCCCAGCGCCCTGGCGGCGGCGTCGACGCGGCCGTTGTGGGTGCGCAGCGCCAGCTTGATCATTTCGCGTTCGACGTGGTCGAGCGTCGGTATTCAGCTTGCCGGTCGAGCGGCACGTTCAGCTCCGGCCCGCCGTCGGCTCTCGGGCCGCTTGTTCGTCGGCTCCAGGATGTGGGGCGACAGCAGCGTTCGGCGTGAGCACCGAGTCGGGCTCGGCGACCGCCACCGCGCGGCGGATCTCGTTGTTCAACTGGCGGATGTTGCCGGGCCACGAGTAGAGCCCGAGGTGGGCCAGGGTTTCTTCCTTGACGCGCATCCGTCCCTTGCCGTATTCGGCGGCGGCGCGGGCGAGGAAGTGGTGGACGAGCGCCGGGATCTCGTCGCGCCGCTCGCGCAGCGGCGGGATGGTCAGCGGGATGACGTTCAACCGGTAGAACAGGTCTTCGCGGAACTTGCCGTCCTGCACCAGGCGCTCGAGGTTGGCGTTGGTGGCGGCGACGATGCGGACGTTGACGGTGAAGGGCTGCGGCTCGCCGAGCGGGCTGATCTCGCCGGACTCGAGGAAGCGCAGCAGCTTGGGCTGCAGGTCGAGACCGAGCTCGCCGACCTCGTCGAGAAACAGGGTGCCGCCCTGGGCGGCTCGGATGAGGCCCGGGTGGTCGCGCTCGGCGCCGGTGAACGCGCCGCGGCGATGGCCGAACAGCTGGCTTTCGAGCAGATCCTTGGGGACGGCGGTGCAGTTGAAGGGAACGAAGGGTTTGTGGCTCGCGGTTCGAATGACGGTGGATGGCGCGCGCGACAATTTCCTTGCCGGTTCCACTCTCGCCCGTGAGCATCACGCTCGCGGTCGTCGGGGCAACGCGCCGGGCGAGCGTCATGACGTCGCGCATGCGTCCCGTAATGATGGCCTCGTCGCCGTCGCCTGGGAATTCTTCGAGCGGCCACAGTGTGAGGCGCTCTTCGCGTTCGATCCGGCCGCGTTCAAGGTCCCGGATGACTTCGAGGAGCATCGTGACCGCGTTGACGGTGGCGATCGCCTCGATGTCGAATCGAGGCTGGCACACCACTTCCACTGCTCGTCCCCGGAACGTGCCGAGCGAGTAGGTTTGTTGTGGGAGCGAGCCGGCGTCGGCGGTGTCTGCGCCTGTGTGAGCGGCGAGCATCTCGATCGTGCCGTCACTGCCGCGGGCCACTGCGACGGCGCGGACGACCGAGTCGGTCGCCGCGAGAATCTCGACGATCCCGCTCGCCAGCAGTTCCGGCTTGCCGCAGTGCAGCAGCAGCGCGGCCGCGTCCTGCAGAACCGATCGCGAATCTTTCGGGCTGCCATTGCCGAAGTCGGCCGACCAGTGGGTCTCGTCATTGCTGGCACTTGCCGACCACGCTTCGCTGAGCTCCAGCTGACCGGGCGTGCTGCGAATGCGCTCGAAAATACGCGCCGCTCGAGTGAAGTGTTCGACGCCACGTTTGACATCACCCACCGCGCGAAGTGCGCACGCGAGCGCGCGCTCGTATTGTCCGTGCAATTCGAGCGGCAGGATGTGGCAGGCTCGGGACGACCGTGTTCAAGGACTCGGCGAAGAGATCGAGGCGCGCGCCTCTCGCCAGGACTTCGGTCCGGTGCAACTGCGCGAGGTTCGTCAGCAGGCGGTCTCCCGATTCGTCGGCAAGGCGGGCGACAACGTCGACTTGCCTGAGCGCCGCATCCGGGCTGCTCTCGCGACGAAGCAATGTCGCGCGCGTCAGCTGGGCATGCCGATTCGGATAGAGCAGCCGGTCGGAGTTGGTCTCGATGGTTGAGTCGATGGCGTCGAGGCAACCGCGCGCTGAATCAAGGCGGCCTTCCAGTAAGATGTATTTTTGCCAGGCTCTCCAGCGTTCCGTTCGTGTACTCTCCGTCGACCGGCAGAATCGCCGAGGCCCGCTGCAGGTAGTCCGTTGCCAGCTCCAGGTCTCCGGCCAGGTAGTAAAGATTGCCAAGGTTCCCCAGGCACGCTCTGGTGGCGGCCGCCGCCCCGCTCCGTTCTGCCGCTTCCAACGCGGTCCGGGCGTGCGCCATGCCGCTCTCGAAATCGCTCTCGACAAACGAGATGGCCGTCAGCGTATTTTCGGCGATGGCTTGAAGCCATAGATTGGGTGACTTGGCCAGGAGGCGTTGGCCAAGGACGGTATGTCTTCTTGCCGTCTGCAGCGCACCCTGTTTCGCTTCGATCTCGCCTACAAGGACGTGAAGAGCCGCGGAGACCAGAGGATCCCCGAGCCTCAGAACGTCAGACTCGCGAACGAGCCAGCAAGGGCAGCGAAGCCTGGGGACCCGAGCGACTACTGCTCACGACCCAGAGGCGAAGCTGCGCCCAGCAGGTCCGAAACAAGTCGTCGGCAGCTCTGCGCCAACGAAACTGCCCTCTGAAAGTGTTGGACGGCTTCGTCAGCGTGGCCTTCATCCCAACTGATCAGACCCAGCGCGAACTGGCAGATGCTCTGCTGGCCTGCGGTGATGGCACGATTGCGCAACAGCT
>CAWAZM010000006.1:0-30313 GCA_963786515.1 Vulcanimicrobiota bacterium
ACCGACACGTCGTGCGGCGCGGTCAACTCCATGCACGACTCGTTCGAACCGCTCGGCGGTCTCATGCCGCTGGTCAACATGCAGCTGGGCGAGATCGTCTTCGGCGGCGTCGGCAGCGGCTTATACGGCATGCTCGTCTTCGTCGTGCTGACGGTGTTTATCGCCGGGCTCATGGTCGGCAGAACTCCGGAGTTTCTCGGCAAGAAGATCGAACGCCGCGAGATCCAGTTCGCCGTATTGGCGATTCTCGTCACGCCCGCGTTGTCGCTGATACCGACGGCCCTGGCAGCCATAACGCCGGCCGGCACCGCGACGCTCAACAATAGCGGTCCGCACGGATTCTCCGAAATACTGTACGCCTTCACGTCAACCAACGCCAACAACGGATCTGCCTTCGCCGGCCTCGGTGCCAACTTGTTCTACAACATCGCGACCGGCATCAACATGTTGTTCGGACGCTTCGCCGTCGCGATTCCAACGCTTGCGCTGGCCGGCGCGCTCGCCGGCAAACAAGCCGTGCCGCAAAACAAGGGCACGTTCCGCACCAGCTCGCCGGTGTTCGTCGTGCTTCTGATCGGCGTAATCGTCATCGTTGGCGCGCTGACGTTCTTGCCGGCCGATGCGCTCGGCCCGATCGTCGAGCACCTCTACCTCAATCAAGGAAAGACGTTCTAACATGTTATCTGCGCGCCGTTTAGAACGGCGACCCAAAGCGCTTTCGCTTTTCGACGGTCCCATTCTCGTCGGTGCCATTGCCGGATCGTTCGTCAAGCTCGACCCGCGCAAACAGATCCGCAACCCGGTGATGTTCGTGGTCGAGGCCGCCGCCGCCGTGACGACCGGCTTCTTTATCCGCGATGTGGCGATCCACGCGCCGAGCGCCGGGTTCGACGTTGCGATCGCGCTGTGGTTGTGGTTCACCGTGCTCTTCGCGAACTTCGCCGAAGCCGTGGCCGAGGGGCGCGGCCGCGCGCAAGCCGACTTTCTACGGAAAACAAAGTCCGAAACGACCGCGCGCCGTCTCAGCGAAAACGGAGAAGAAGAACGCGTTGCCAGCGCTTTGCTACGAAAGGGCGACCGATTCGTGGCCGAGACCGGCGACGTGATCGCCGCCGACGGCGAAGTAGAATCCGGCGCTGCAACCATCGACGAATCCGCCATCACCGGGGAATCCGCGCCCGTCATTCGCGAATCCGGCGGCGACCGCAGCGCCGTCACCGGCGGCACCCGCGTGCTCTCCGATCGCATCGTCGTGCGCGTTACGGCCGAACCTGGCTCCGGCTTCCTCGACCGCATGATCGCACTGGTCGAAGGCGCGCAGCGTCAGAAGACGCCCAACGAAATCGCGCTCTCGATCCTGCTGGCCGGACTCACCATCGTGTTTCTCATCGCCGTCGCCACGCTGTCCCCGTTCGCGATGTACGCCGGCGCGAAGCAGAGCGTAACCGTGCTCGTTGCTTTACTCGTGTGTCTGATTCCGACAACCATCGGTGGATTGCTGTCGGCCATCGGCATCGCCGGCATGGACCGCGTGATGCAGCGCAACGTGTTGGCTACCAGCGGCCGTGCGGTCGAAGCCGCCGGCGACGTCGATACGCTGCTCCTCGACAAAACCGGGACGATCACGCTCGGAAACCGTCAAGCCACCGCGATTATCGCCGCGTCCGGAGTCGATCAAAAAGAAGCCGAGCGCGTCGCCTACGTCACCTCGTTGGCCGATGAAACGCCCGAGGGCCGGTCGGTCGTCGCGCTGGCGCGCGAAAGCATCGGTGACATGCCGCAGCCTGCCGGCACGTTCGTGCCGTTCAGCGCCTACACGCGCATGAGCGGCGTCGATCTCAACGACGGAGCGCAGCTCCGCAAAGGTGCGCCCGACTCCATCATCGCGTGGGTGCGCGAGCGCGGCGGTAACGCACCGCAAGAGCTTTCCCAACAGGTCGAACGCATCGCGCGCAGCGGCGGTACGCCGTTACTGGTGGCGCGCGGTGCGCAGGTCGTCGGCGCGATCCATCTCAAGGACGTGCTGAAACCGAACATTCGCGCGCGCTTCGAACGCATGCGCGCCATGGGCATTCGCACGGTGATGATCACCGGCGACAATCCGCTCACCGCGGCCGCCATCGCCAAAGAAGCCGGCGTTAACGACTTTCTCGCCGAGGCCACGCCTGAAACCAAGATGGACCTGATCAAGCGCGAGCAGCAGTCGGGGCGTCTCATTGCGATGACCGGGGACGGTACGAACGACGCGCCAGCGCTAGCGCAAGCCGACGTCGGCGTCGCGATGAACTCCGGCACCCAGGCGGCCAAAGAAGCCGCCAATATGGTCGATCTCGACTCCGATCCAACGAAGCTGATCGACATCGTCGAAATCGGCAAGCAACTATTGATGACGCGCGGCGCGCTGACGACGTTTTCGATTGCCAACGACGTTGCAAAATACTTCGCGATTCTACCCGCGATGTTCGCGGCCGCCTACGCGCCGATGGCGATGCTCAACGTCATGCACCTCAGCACGCCGCAAAGCGCCATTCTGTCGGCCGTGATCTTTAACGCGCTGATCATCGTCGCGCTCATTCCGATCGCACTGCGCGGCGTGAAATACGAGCCGCGCGGCGCCGACGTCGTTCTGCTGCGCAACAGCTTGGTCTACGGCGTCGGCGGTTTGATCGTGCCGTTCGTCGGGATCAAAGCCATCGACGTGCTCCTCACCGCGTTCCATCTAACGTAAGGAAGTCGAACCAATCGTGATCGCACAACTCGGCACTTCGTTCCGCATGACGATCGTAACGGTCGTACTTCTCGGGCTGCTGTATCCGATGGCTATGACCGGATTGGCGCGTGTCGCATTTCCGTGGCAGGCCGGCGGGTCGCTGGTACAGGTCGACGGGCGCGTGGTGGGCTCGACGCTCGTCGGCCAACTCTGGACCCAGCCGAAATACTTTCAGGGCCGTCCGTCTGCGGCCGGAAAGGGTTACGATCCGACGTCAACCGGCGGCACGAACCTCGGCCCGACGTCGGCCAAGCTCATGACGTCAACGCAAAAGCTCATCGAGAAACTCAAGCGCGAAAACCCGAATGCTTCCGGAGCGCCTCCGATCGATCTCGTGACGAGCAGCGCCAGCGGTATCGATCCCGATATTTCGCCCGCAGCGGCCTACTGGCAAGTGCCGCGTGTTGCGGCCGCTCGCCACATCTCCATGGCTGCGGTCCGTACGCTCGTCGCGGCGCACATCGCCCGCCGGCAGCTGGGCTTCCTCGGGGAGCCGCACGTCAACGTGCTGGCGTTAAATCTCGCCCTGGATGGAGCTCAGTAGAAGAACTGCTGGAGCTGATTGAACCCTGGGCCAAACACCCAACCCATCCGTTTGCTCGGGTTAATCACCGGCGGCGGCTCACCGACATACAAGGTGAGACCGGTGATCGTCTCGACCATATTGCCGTTCTCGTCGTACACCACGAGCGCACTGCCGCTGCCGCAACCGTTGTATTGTTGGGTCACGATAAACAGCCCGTTGGTCGAATCGTTGGCGATGCCCGATCCGCTATTGAGTTGCGACGTGTCGCTTGTGCACGGTAGCTGCGCGAAGGTTCCGGTTCGTTTCTTGAGATTATAAAACTCGACTTGCGCGTTTAACTCGGTGTCGGTGGCAAAGATCCCGGTATTCGAATCGAGCGCAGCTCCGTTGACGGAACCGGCATGAAAGTACCCGTTATTGAGCCCGTTGAACGTCGTCTCTTTGCCGGTGTTCATGTCGTACAACACGTTGAGGGGTGGATTGCCGCCAACTCTCCCGTAATCCGGCGATAAGGCGAACACTGCTTGATTCGTTTTGGTATCTTCAGCCAGCTGCGGTGCGTTGCCGAGTGAAAACAGGCTCGGGTCTAGATGTATGACCTTTGAGAACGTATTCTTGGCGATATTCGAAACGATGAGATCCGGCTTGTCCATCTTCTTGAGTTCGATCGCATACAGCGCGGTCGATGGAGCCGTCTGATTTGGAGCCTCCTGCTCGACTTGAATGTCCTTGAGCGGCGGCGTCCATTTGCCGGTGAACTTTTGCTGCCCGGGCGGCGAGATCGTGTTATATGCCCGGCGCGCGTAAATCGAACTTTTGATCGGAATGTATCGAATCGCCAAAGCGACGTCGCCGGTGGAAATACCGACGATGCTATAGGTGGTCCCGCCCGGAGCCCGCTTCGGAAACGACCCGGTGATGGCGCCCGAGTCTTGGTCGAACGACTCGATCGTCAACTCGGTTGCGAGAATCGCGTCGTTGCCGGTCGAGTTGATGTCGAATCCGTAAATCTGCCCGCCCTTGCTCGTGAGCACCGCTCCGAGGCCGGGTTTACTCGCGGAGTGCGCCGATGTCAGGCCGGATATGGCGCCCGATGGCGCCGCCGGCGCAGCCCCCCCGACGCCGGCGCACGCGCACGTCGACACAACCGCACCGCAAGACAACGCCCCGACGAGGAGCCTAAACGGTAATGGCCTCGCACGCATGGCAATCATCCTCCGGTTTGGTCACGCGACATGCGCCAAGCCTATGGGGCAGGCATGAAGACTTTCTGAAAGCTTCACCGTAACTTGCGCCTGGCGCTGCGAGTACAAGCGAGCGACGTGATCAACATTGCAATGGCTTCTTGCGTCGCCGTTATCGCCGGAACGATCGCCTATACGGCGCTCCGATATCGCGAATTGCCCGCCCGGGTGCCGCTGCATTTTGGGATCGCCGGATGGGCCGACGGCTACGGTCCGCGGCCCTCGATCTGGCTGCTCGTCGTCGTTCAACTGTTCGTCGTGCTCGGGTACCGCATCGCATCCGAGTCGGCCGGACCTGAGACTGCTGTACGCCGATCTGCTAACGATCGTGTTGTTAGGGTGGATACAGATGCAGGTTATCGCCGTGGCCATCAGCGGGGCGAAACGCATACCGCCCGTGCGCCTGTACGGAGCCGTCGCCCTGTTCTTTGCGGGTGTCGTTCTCTCGATATTCGTCGTTCGCTAACGCATGGTGTTGCGCCGTAACATTTTGTCAGCGACGCTGGTCTTGCTATTCGTCGCGGCTTGTGCTCACCCAGATGGCGCCACGCGCGACACGTCGCAATTGATCGTCGCGCGCTTGTCCGAGCCCAGTTCGTTGAATCCGCTCTACTTGCAAGGGCCGGACGTGAGCGACGTCTCGGCCCTGTTGTTCTCATCGCTGACTCGTTATGACGTCCACAACCGGATTGCGCCCGATGTTGCCGCCTTCGTGCCGTCCGTCGCCAACGGCGGCATCTCTCCGGACGGCCGGCATATCGTGTATCGCCTGCGACACGACGTTCGATGGCAAGACGGAGTTCCGCTCACCGCTCGCGACGTTGTATTCACGTATCGTGCGAGCGTCGATCCGGCCAACGCGATTCCCGCGGAGTCCGATTACGATGCGATCGCCCGCGTCTCGTCACCCAACCCGTACGAGGTCGACGTGACCCTAAAACGTCCGTTCGCGCCGATCGTCGCGACGTTCTTTGGTGGAGACGGCCGGCCGATTCTCCCGGCGCACGTGCTCGAAAAATATCGAACGCTCAACGCGACGCCGTTCGACCTCGCGCCGGTTGGCTCCGGACCGTACCGCCTCGAGCGATGGCTTCGCGGTGACCGCCTCGATCTCGTCGCCAACGATCGCTACTACGCTGGTACGCCGAAGATCGCACGCATCAGCATCCATTTCGTTTCGAATCACGCAACGATCCTCAACCAACTCCGAAGCGGCGACGTCGACGCAACGTTTCTCGCGAGTCCCGCCGAGATTCGATCGTTACGGACCTTGCCGGCGCATCGCATCGTGGTCACGAGCGACCGCCCCAGTTTCGGCGTGCTGGTGCTAAATCTCAGTGATCCCGCTTTTCACGACGTCGCCGTGCGCCGCGCGTTCGCTGCAGCCATCGACCGCTCGACGATCGCGAAGAAAGCCACGTACGGCATGTACGATGCCGCGACCGGAATGCGCGGTTTATTTGGGTGGGCCTACGATCCGAACGCCGACCTGCGAACGTATAATCCAGCGCGAGCGAAAGAGTTGCTCGAGCATGCCGGTTGGCACACCGGGCCCGACGGTGTACGAATGAAGAATGGGCGCCAGCTGGAGCTACAGTTCGTGTTCTACGGCCGATCGTTTGCTGCCGGCACTATCGTCCCGCTGATCGTCGAGGAGGCGAGAGGCGCCGGCTTCGCCGTCAAAGCCAAGCCGTACGATATCAACCAGTTATACGCGCCGGGCGGACCGCTCGATCGCGGCGCTTTTCAAGTCGCGTTGTTGGGGATGCAAACCGGCCTCGATCCCGACCCGTCGTCCTACCTAGCCTGCGCGCAGGTTCCGCCAAGCGGGTTCAACTTCGCGCGCTATTGCGATCCGGAAGTCAACGGTGCGTTGCATCGGGCGCTGGCAACCTACGAACGCAGTGAGCGCAAACCGTTGTACGGCTTCATTCAACGCAAACTCGTCGCCGACGTTCCCTACGTTTTCTTGTGGCAACCCAGTGAAATCGATGTCATCCCGAACGGATTACGCGGCTACGAACCGTCCGCAAAGAGCGGTCCGTACGCATCCGTTGCACGCTGGCACTTCTAGCCTATTTCGGGAGAGGGTACCATCGCAGGCTATTGCCCTGAAATTGCCAGCGTTCGCCGTCGCGGCTGCGGTAAGTGCCGCCGCCGTTACAGCCGCCGCCGCGCCGATCGCGCGCGCACACATGTCCACCAGTACGTACGGAGCCCGATATGTCAGGTGCTCGCTAACGCAGGCTGTCATAAACTTGGGATACGACGTTTCGCCCCAATCCGAGCGAGCACGACGCGCCAGTGAACGATCTGCTGATCCTTCGTAACCGCCTTATACACGGTGCAATCGGAGATTCCAAAGATCAACGGAGCCTTTGCGGCACCGCGGTCGAACCCGGGCTACGTCGCTGAAGCGTTGCTGATCTTTATCCGAAATCTCGTAGGGCATTCGTGCCGCACACCCGGCGAGCGCGGCGAAAATGGACGCCGTGGCGATACAACGGACGAGCGCGGTCACGAGGAGCGCGCCAACACCAGCAACTCGAGTGCGCCGGCGTCCAACAATTGCCGCGCGAACGATTTCCGCGATAGCAGACGCGGTTTGCGCTTCGTTCCAGGAACGACGACAACCGTCTCGGGAACGGCGCGGGCGATCTCGATCACGCGACGGGGCGCGTCGGCGTGGGCTTCCTCGATCCACTCGACGTTGGTCTTGTTGGTATGCTCCCGCACGGCAGCTACCGCCGCCGCGTCCGCCGGTTCTTTCGGATCGGTCACGTGCACGATGGTAAACTCGATCGACAGGCGTGCCGCCATTCGGCCGGCACGTGCTACGAGCGGCAACTCCAGCGAGTTCGGCCCCAACGTCAACAGAATGCGATCGAACGGCGTCGGCACCGAATCGCGATACCGGCCGTGTAACGCCTCGCGCAATGCTAGTTCCCGCAACTCCTCGAGGTGCTCGGTGCGGAAGAAGTTCTCCAACGCGCTGTCGATGCGCTCGGTCGGATAGATCTTGCCTTCACGTAAGCGCTGGCGCAGCGCTTCGGGCGTAATGTCGATGAGTACGATCTCATCCGCCAGCGACAAAATACCGTCGGGCAGCGTTTCGCGTACGGTGGCGCCGGTACGCCGTCGAACCGAGTCGGCCAAACCTTCCAGATGCTGCACGTTGAGCGTCGTGATCACGTCGATGCCGGCACGCAACACCGACAGTACGTCGAAGAAGCGCTTGGGCGCCACCGAGCCGGGCGCGTTGGTGTGTGCCAGCTCGTCGATCAGCGCGACCTGCGGCTTGCGTGCGAGCAACGCGTCGCGATCCAATTCGCGATACGTAATACCCTCGGCAGTGATCGCTCGCGGTGGCAGTACTTCGATCCCCTCGAGCAGCGCGACGGTTTCGGCGCGGCCGTGTGTTTCTACAAAAGCCGCGACGACGTCAACGCCGTCGTCTTGCAGCTGATGCGCCCGGTCGAGCATGGCGTACGTCTTGCCCGAACCGGCGGCCGGTCCCAAATACACACTCAGCCGCCCGTATCCAACGCGCATCCGGTCCGCCGCCGAATTGGAATAGGGCGAAGAAGCTGCATTGCGTCCTAAGTGCGCCTGGTCGGGTGCGCCGATGAATACGTCGTAGGGCAGCGGAAGATTTGCTAATCGTGCCGCGTCTCGTCCAGCCGGCAACGCTACGAGCGCGGCCTTCAAATTATCGAAGGCGGGTGTCGGCATCTCGCGCAATACCTCGCCGTCCACGTCGCGCGCCGTCGCCTCGAGCGCCGCGCGATTCGCACCGCCGGTCGGGATGATTTCTAGTTCCAAATCTAGGGCGTGCGCGATCGCCGACGTCCGCTTCAGAAACGCGGTTGGATCGTGATCGGGATACACGAGCGCCGTTGCAAAAGCGTTTCCGCTGGCTTTGAGCGTGGGCAGCGCCAACCGATCGACGGTACGCAATAACAACTCGCGCAAACTGGCGAGCGTGCGATCTTCGAATACGCCGCTGAGGGCGCGCTCCACATCTCGCTCGTCGACCACTTTCCCGGCCTTTACGCGACCGCGCAATAACCGCGGCGAAACGTCGAGCGCCACAACTTCGTCGGCTGACTTCAAGAACGCCAACGGCACGATCTCGCGCACCGGATAGCCAACCAGCGATTCGACCGTCAACGCAACCGATTCCAAATGCGCCACGTTGAGCGCGCCGATCGTACCGATGCCCGCTGCGCGTAGGGCTTCGGCGTCTTGCCAGCGCTTCACGTGGGCGCCGCCCGGCAGATTCTCGTGCGCCAATTCGTCGAGCAGCACGACGTCCGGCCGTTCGCGTATCGCCGCTTCGAAGTCGAAATCCGAGAACTCCGCACCGTTCACCACTGCGTTCCGGTCCGGAAGGCGCGGCAATGCAGAAGCCAGCTCTTCCAAGTCGAGCCGGCCCTTGGTTTCGATCCAGCCGATAAACACGCGCTTACCGCCGGCCTGCAAACGCAGGCCCTCGTTTAATAATCGCCGCGTTTTTCCGGCTCCCGGAGCGGCCGCGACGTACACGACCAAACGCGGTCGCCCGCCGATCTCGGCGAGCAGTTGTTCGGCCTTGAGGCTGCGGTCCACGCTCGCCGTGTTCTGCGCGCGGCATGGCGCCCCCGCAAGCACCGAGAAGGCAGCGATGTGGGCTTGCTCTGCTACGCGCTGTTAATTGCCGCTTGGATCGTCAACCTTGTCACGCCGCAGTTGTTCGTAACGGCAATTCTGTTCGATGGCCCAATCGCGCTGAGCGGTCTCGCGCTCAAGCCGCGCCTTACGCTGCGGCTATGTATTACGGCGCAGGTGCTCAACGCGATCGCCGGCTACACCGACGGCGTTCGCGCCGGACACAGTTGGGACGCCATCGCCATTGGCGACCGGTTGCTTGCGGCCGCCTCGTTTGCGCTGGTCGCCTATCTCACGATCGTGGCGCAACGCCTGGCTCGCGAAGCCGGCGAGTCCAGCGGTCGCGCGCGGCAAGTCGCGATCGAACGGACCTTGCGCACTGCGACGGGCCGCGTCCGCGAAACGCTGAATCTCGATTTGGTACGGCGTTCGATTCTCAGCGAAACGATCGCGTTGCTGCACGCCGCCTCGACGCGCTTGATCGTGTACGATCTTCCGGCAGAGCCGCCGCTGGTGATTCGGCTCGACGATGGCGGCGAACCATCGTATACTCGCGACGCGCTTTCGTCCGATCTTGCATCGTTGGTTGCTAAGGCGCGCGAAGATGGAGCGCTCGTGCACGTGACTGCCGACGATGCGGTCGGGCGTTTGCGGCTCGCGGCCCTCGACGGCGCTTCGGAGGCGTTAGCGGGCGAAATCACCGACCATTACGGCGGTGCCGCACACGTGCTCGTCGCAATTGCGGCGCCCGGAACGCCCTTCGAACCTGGAACCGCCGCTGCCATGAGCGCGTTTCTCGAACAAGCCTCGGTCGCGCTCGAACAAGCCTACGTCTTCACCGAGCTCGGTCGCCGCAACGACGAAATCGCCGCCAGTCGTAACGAAATTGCTCGCACGACCGATGTGATTCGCGACATGATCTATACGCTCGCCCACGATCTGCGCACGCCGTTGGTGGCGGCGGGCGTCACCACAAAACAGGCGCTCGACGGCGCGTTCGGCGCATTGCCGGATCGCTACAGCGACGTCTTGCGTGCGTCGCAAGCCTCCAACGAAGAAGCGCGGCGCATCGTTGAAACGCTATTGCTCGTCGCACGCTACGAAACCGGCGAAGAATCCCGTGTCAGCGAACGAGTCGATGCGGCTCCGCTGCTAACAATGGCCGTCGAAGAACTGGATCCGCTTGCGCGCTCGAACGGCATCGCGTTGCGAGGCGATGTGCGCGACCCTCCGCTCGCTATAACCGGCGACCCACACGAGATTCGCCGGGCGCTTCTCAATCTGGTCGCCAATGCGATTGCCGCCACGCCGCAAAATGGAACCGTCACGGTGAATGGATTCACCGATGGCGCCAGCGTGGTATTGCAAGTGACCGACGACGGGTACGGCGTGCAGCCCGACCGGCGCGGAGCACTGTTCCAGCGATTCGGCGGAACGCGCGGCGCGGTATCGAGCGGCTTGGGCCTGTATATTGTGCGCCGGATTGCCGAAAAGCATGGCGGCACGGTAACCTATGGCCCCCGCGATCCGCAAGGTAGCGTGTTTGCGCTCCGGCTGCCGAAAGCTCTGGAATGAACGCTAGACCGAAGGTCGTGATCGTCGAGGATCACGCATTGACGCGTGCCGGCCTGCGCACCGCGCTCGAAGCGTCCAGCGACGTCGTGGCCGAAGCCGCCGACGGTCCACTCGGCTTAGAAGCGATTCTACGCGAGCGGCCGGACGTCGCGGTCGTCGATATCGGATTGCCGGGCTTCGACGGCATCGAACTCACGCGGCGGCTGCGCGAAAGTGGTGCAACGACGCATGTCGTTATCGTTACGATGGTCGACGCTCCCGGCGAAGTGCTTGCAGCACTGGCAGCCGGCGCCGACGCATATTGCGTGAAAACGTCGGAACCCGAACGCATTGTCGGCGCCGTCCATCTCGCGGCCGAAGGTGGTGCCTATTTCGATCCGCAGATTGCGCAGATCGTACTCTCGAATGTCGCAGGCCGCGAGCGTTCAGACGAATCGCCGTCCACAAACGATTCGCCCCTGACGCCACGCGAAACCGATGTGTTGCGCCTTATCGCCGAAGGACGCGGCAATAACGAAATCGCCGAACAGCTCTACATCGGGTACGGAACGGTCAAAGGCCATATCCGCGACATTCTCGAGAAACTATCGGCCGCGGACAGAACGCAAGCTGCCGTCACCGCGCTCCGCAAAGGGTACATTTAGGCAGAGTCCTAAAGGGGTCGATGCTACCTCGCTTTCGGAGAATGCGTGTGCTAAAGGGAATCGCCCTGGGTGTCGTACTCACCCTAGTGGTCGTCGCTATCGGTGGACTTGTGGTTTTAAAGATGGGCATGGTCCCGGCCAACGCCGACGCGCCCGTAAACGGCATGGAGTACTGGGCCGCGCACACGTCGCTGCGCGCGACGATCCGTCGCGAAGCGCTCAAAACCGATAACCCGCTGCAGCTCAACGATGCAAACTTGCTCGCCGGCGTGAAACTCTACGGGCAAAACTGCGCCGTTTGTCACGGCGATTCGAGCGGCAACGCGACGAACATTGCTAAGGGCTTGTACCAGCACGCCCCGCAGTTCGCAAAGCACGGCGTCGAAGACGATCCCGACGGCGTTACCTACTGGAAAGTCTCGCATGGCATCCGCTGGACCGGAATGCCCTCGTTCTCCGCGTCGCTGTCGGACTCGCAGATTTGGCAGGTCGTGCTCTTCCTCAAGAATATGGATCGCCTCAGTCCGGCCGCGAAACGCGCGTGGTCGAGCGTGGCTGCGAACAGGTAATGCTGTATAAAAACGATCTATTCGATGATCTCGCGTCGCCGGCGCTAGCGTACATTCCGTACGGCGGCATCGATTACGGCGAAGCTGTAACGATCGCGCAGGCCGTCGGAGACGGCGATGCGTCTGCATTCTATAATGCGTGGAGCACCGCAGCAGACCGACGCGCGCAGCAAGCCCAACAAGCCCAAACCGCGGGTCACGGCGAGTCGGCACGGGCGCTGCTCTTAAAAGCCGCGTGCTTTTACGGAATATCGTATCGTCCGCTATTCGGCACACCCGTGGACCCACGGCTAATTGCCGCCTTCAACAGTCAGATGGATGCCTTCGCAAAGGCAGCCGCAATGCTCGACTCTCCGGCCAAGACATTACAGGTCCCCTACGAATCCACAACATTACCGGCCTACTCGTTTGCGGCCGACCGTTCCGTGGATCACCGCGAGCCGCTGCTGATCTTTACCAGCGGTTACGACACGACGATTACGGATGAATATTTCGGCTCGATCGTTGCAGCAACGAGGCGTGGCTACGATTGTGTCGTGTACGACGGTCCGGGCCAGGGTGCGCCATTGATTCTCGACGGCATCCCCATGCGACCCGACTGGGAGAAGGTCGTTACACCTGTCATCGATTTCATCAAAGCAATCCCCGACTATTCCGAACGCCCATTGGTGCTGCTCGGGTGGAGCTTCGGCGGCTACCTGGCGCTTCGCGCCGCAGCGCACGAATCGCGGCTGGCCGCGTGCGTCGCGGATCCGGGCTTATCCGGCGCGACGTCCGTTTTCAGCAGAGTCACGGGCGGCGCGAGCGCGGATCTACTGGAGCAGAAGATCGACGCCGATCCTGGACTGCGTTGGCGCTTCGTGCAGCGCGGCTTCTGGGTGCAAGGCAAATCGACGCTCCCCGATTTCATCGCCGAAATGATGCGCTACGATTTGGGCGATTCGGCCAAGCAAATTCAATGCCCGACGCTGCTGACGATGGCCGAAAACGATCCGCTCGCGGCCGGAGCGCCGCAACTGTACGACAGCCTGACCTGTCCGAAAACGCTACTGCGCTTCGCCGCAGCGGACGGCGCCGGCGGCCACTGCGAAATGGGCAATCGTTCGCTGTTGAACGACTCAGTGCTCGACTGGCTCGACGAGACGATGTAACCAGCGCGATGCTGACGCTACAATGTCAACAACTCGAGCGTGAGCAATACGGTTGTCCCCCCGAATCTCGTTGTTCCATGCCAGACTGACGAGCCGAAGCGTCGCCACCGATCGCCCAGTCGGCCCGGGACCCCGGGTCGGGCGCGTCCAATATGCTTGAGCGATGGAAGAACTTCTCATGTCGTTCTCCTCGTTGGTGGCTTCGTTCGTTGAGGTCTTAGCGGCTCTAATCGTCCTCGGCGCCGCTCTCGAAGCGCTATACGGAATCGGTGCGGGCCTCTTCGGCCGCGGCGTGGAGAAGACGCGCCGCCGGCGCGACGTTTGGACGCGCTTCGCACTATGGCTGGTGTTAGCACTCGAGTTTACCCTCGCAGCCGATATCGTTCGGACGGCCATTCATCCGTCGTGGACGTCGATCGGACAGCTCGCCGCGATCGCCATCATCCGAACGTTTCTCAATGCCTCGCTGGCTCGCGACCTGCGAGAATCGCAATCGTGGGGCAAGGTGACATGACGCGCATACACCGATAGTGGAACGTCGTTTTCCGCCTAGCGGCATCCGAAAGGAAATCGTGGCCGGCGACATCGGACTCTTTATGTCAGGGAATTCGGTGCGTTCTGTTATACTGATATTAATAGGAGGATCAGCATGGCGAAATCTCGGCAACTCGCAGCAGAGTTTATCGGCACGTTCTGGCTCGTCTTCGGAGGTTGCGGAAGCGCGATCATCGCGGCGGGATTTCCAACGCTCGGCATCGGTTTTGTCGGCGTTTCGTTTGCATTCGGATTGACGCTGTTAACGATGGCCTATACGATCGGCCCGATTTCCGGCTGCCATATCAATCCGGCGGTAACCGTCGGCCTTTGGTTGGCCAAACGCTTCCCGGCGCGGGACGTGCTCCCGTACATCGTCGTTCAGGTCATCGGCGCTATCGCCGCCGCGGCCGTACTGTATGCGATCGCATCCGGCAAGCCGGGATTCACGGTCGGACAGTTCGCATCGAACGGCTTCGACGCGCTGTCGCCCGGCGGATACAATATGGCCTCGGCGCTCATCGCCGAAATTGTGCTCACATTCTTTTTCCTGATGGTGATCCTCGGCTCGACCGACAAGCGCGCTCCGGTCGGATTCGCGGGCTTGGCGATCGGTCTCGCGCTCGTGCTCATCCATCTGATCAGCATCCCGATCGACAACACGTCGGTCAATCCGGCACGTAGCACCGGTCCGGCCATCTTCGCGGCCATGGGAGGCGGCGCAGAACTGTCGCAACTTTGGCTGTTCTGGGTCGCGCCGCTCATCGGCGGCGGCCTCGCTGGGCTGTTATATCCGATCCTATTCGGCGAAGAAACTAGCGCCGAGCCGGTTATCGGCGATCTTCCGGGAGCACGCTAATATGGGTATCCGATTCGTTCTCAGCGCTGCCGCTTTGGCTCTGGCGACGACCGCCCCAGCCTGGGCGACCGGCACGCTGAAAATTCAGCAGAATAATAACTCGATCAGCACGTATACCGACGTAGGGATCAAGATCGTCGGCAAAACGTTGATGCTGACGTCGGCCGACAAATGGTCGACCGTCATTATCAGCGGCGGCACGTGCGTCAACGATAACGGGCTCAAACGTTGCAATGCCAAGCAGCTGTCGATGGATGAAGATGGAACGATGCACGTTATTCCGTTCGTGAATGCGACGTTCTACTTTAACCTGACCGACGGCGAATTGATGCTGCCGTTATCGACCATCAAGATTATGCCGAATTCGGTCATTTTCTCCGCAAAAACGATCAAGGGAACGTACATCACCGGCAGCGGTACCATCGACGGGAAAACTCCACAATGAAAAAAATAGCGTTAGTAATCGCCATCGCGTTCTTCGCTTCGTCGACCGCCGGCTTACAGGCACGTCCCGGAGGCGGTGGCGGCGGCGGCGGTGGTCGTGGAGGCGGCGGAGGCGGAGGTCGTGCCCCGGCGTCGCGCCCGGCTCCGTCCAATCCCGGCCGTGGCTTCAACATGGGCAACGACGTCCCGTCGTCGCGCCCGGGCTACAAGCCGCCCCAGCAGCAGCAACGGCCGCAACAGCAGCCGAACCGTAATCCGAACACCGCGAACAACGGTAACAAGCCCGGCAACGGCAACGGTAATAACAGCGGAAACAACAACGGCAATCGCAATAACGGTAACCGCAACAACGGCAACGGAAACAACAATAACATCAATAGCGGTAACAAGACCGTCAACAACAACAACGTGAACGTTAACCGCAACTACAACGGCTACAACGGCTACGGCTATCATGGAACGGTCGTCGTGAACCCGGTGTACCGAGGGCCGGCTTGGGGCTGGAACCACGGCGCCGTGTGGGCACCCTATCCCAACTACTGGGGCGGCGGTTTCTGGGGCGCGTTCGCCGTAGGGGCCACGACTGCAGCCGTCATGGGCGCGGTGGTCAACTCGAATCAGACATACACGTCGTACCAAGTGCAGCAGAGCAGCCCTGGTGCCACGCTGTTATCCAACTACGGACTGCAGCAGGTGCAGTGCGGATCGCCCAATCTCGTGGTCATCTACGGCCCGAATAACGGCGTGATTTGCGCTAACCCGAACGGTCAAGTTGCCGCCGGCAACTACGCGGTCAACGAGAACAACCTCACGCTGCAATCGCAGTAGAGCGAACGTCTCAACGTAGAGAGGCGTCGGCTGAAGCTCAGCCGGCGCCTTTTTCGCGTGCTTAGCCGGTTCTCACAAGTCTCTAGCAACTCTGCGTACGATCGACAGAACTCCCCCGAACGCCCTTACGATCGCTCATGTTGCATTTCCGATTGTGAACGAGTGGACTAAGTCTAGTTCAAATTTCGTACGGTTTCGAAATCGCGGAACCGCACGACTCACCTAAGCTCACGGGTGGTTCTCGATCCAATCGATCCAGAAGCGCGTCAGGTCGGCGCGTTGCACCGGATTGCTCGGTCCGTGGGTCGAGGCCGGAAAGACGAGGAACTTCGTCTCGACGTGATTGTCGGTCAACGCATGATACAGCGCGTAGGATTGTGAGATCGGCACCACCGGATCGCCGACGGTCGACCAAATCAGCGTCGGCGTCGTGATGTCTTTGTAGTACGTGATGGGTGACTGTTCCGCGTAGATACGCCGGCCATCGTCAACATACGGCGACGAGCCCAGATAGTACGTGTTTTGAACGTTAGAGATCGACGTGTCGTATTCGTTGGTCTCGTCGTTGACCGCGGCGCCCGAAACCGCCGAACGCCAAATATGGCTGTGACCGATCAGCCATGTTGTCAGCAACCCGCCGTACGACCAGCCCGAAACTGCGACGCGCGTCGAATCAGCATACGGCTGGCGCTCGACGGCGGCTAGGCCGGCCATCACGTCGTTCCCGGGGCCGGCGGCTGTGTCGTTTTGAATCGCGAGCATATACGCATTACCCAGATTGTCGCTGCCGCGATAATTCGGCTGCATCACGACGTAGCCGGCGGACGCGATCAACTGCGCTAATGGCCAGTCTTCCCACGCGAACTCGAGATTGTTCGACAATCCCGGACCCCCGTGAATCAACAGCACGATTGGAAATCGTTTCGGGATTCTTCGGATCGTATTGGGGTGGCACCGTAACGACGCCGTCTTCCGAAAACCCGTTCGGGCCGCCGTAGTCGATCTCGCGCATATCGCCGAACGACAGGGTATCTAGAAACGAATTGAGGTGCGTCACCTGGCGCGGCGTATGCGCGCCGGGAGCCAGATAGAACAATTCGCGCGCGTGTCGCGCATCGTTCGCTAGAAATGCTAGACCGCCATTGCGCGAGAACGAAGCCGCGATGCCCGCATCGAACGTGCTGCTCGAATACGGATCGCAGATAATATTCCTCGGCCCGAGGTCGAGTGGCACGATATCGTGCGGCAGATCTGCCCTCCAAGCCTTCACTTGTGTCCCTTCGCTCGCGCACACCAACAAATGCCGGCCATCGGGAAACGGCAGCGTGCCCGCCACGTTCCGGTCGAATTTCGGAAAAACAGCGCTTATGCCGCCAACGTTGGCGTCGCTTTGCAACAGCGTGTTTTCGGCAAGGAAATTTCCACCCGCCGGATACCAAAACAGCATTGAGCCGTTCTTGTCGTAAGAGGGGCTTAACTCAAATTGAGACTGCTGGGTCAGTTTCGTGGGGACGCCACCGCTGGCATTCACCTGCCAAATCGTCGACAGTTCGTCGTCGCCTGCAAACGTAGTCGCGACCCGCGTAAACGCAATGCGACCTCCGTCCGGCGACCATGCGAACTGGGACGTAAAGATGCCGCCCGGATCCGTCGGGGCAATCGTCCACGAGCCGCTGGTTAACCTGCGCGCACGGCCGCCGTCGGACGAAATCACCCATAGGTGATCCGGCGGCGTCAGCGCCGTCGCGGTGTACTCGTTGTTTCCCGCGAAGAAATAGTCGTGATGTTTGGCTAGCGCTACGCGATTGGCGGCGAGGTCTGCCGCTACGTAGGCGATCTCACGTCCATCCGGACGATACTCGAAGTCGGTGACGTCCGTAGGACTCTCGGTGACGCGTCCCACACCGTCGAGCGAGCGCTGATAGACTTGCACCACGCCGTTCGCGTCTGCAGCTAGGTACGCCAATCGGGAACCATCTGGCGACCAGCGCGGCACCGCGACATCGCGCCCGCGAACGATGGTCCGCATGTGGCCCGACGCCACATCGACCAACACCAGCGACGGAACGTCTTCAGCGTGCACGAGATCCTGATGGTAGACGAGCATCGCAACGGTACGCCCGTCGGGCGAAATCGCCGGTTCTTCCAGATTCAAAATCCGGCCGGCATCCGAAATCTGTAACGTGCGTGCGGATGCAGCGCCGCCGGCCGCCAAAATCAGCGCTAGCCCCAATGAGAGAAGAAGAACGCGCATGGCGGAGCGTTCTCACGTCGGCCGAACGCGCCTGCTACAAAAGCGGCGAAGCGTTACGCCACGCCGGTGCAGAAGAAGCGGCGATGCACGGGCTTACCCCGCGACGCGCCGTCGCTGCCGCAACGCTCGCCTACGCGGCGATCTTTTTTGTCCTGGGCGCGGCTCGCTACGCGACGTTTCACTCGGGCGCCGATCTCGGTCTGTTCGTGCAGACGATCGCGACCTCGTTCCATGGATTTCATAACACCGTCGAAGGCACGTCGCATTTCGCGTACCATTTTTCGCCGATCCTATACGTGCTGGCGCCGCCATTGTGGCTAACGCACTCACCGCTCGTGCTGGTTGCCGCACAAGCCATCGCGACTGCGCTGGTCGCACCACCGCTCTACGCCATCGCCCGTCGCAGGACCAGCGACTGGAACGCCGCCGCGCTCGCCTGCGTCGCGCTGCTCTATCCGCCGTTGCAAGGCGTCACGTTCACCGACTTTCATGAGGTAGCGTTCGTTCCGGCAGCCGTTGCCGCGCTGTTGTGGGCCATCGATGCTCGCCGTTTCGGTTGGGCCGCGCTCTTTGCCGCCGTCGCGCTCGCTTCGAAAGAAGATCAGTCTACTGCACTCGCTTTCGTCGCCCTCGTCGGCGCGGTTTACTTTATTGGGCGCAAAGAACGCAACGCCGCGATTTTCAGCATCGCACTCGCCGTCGCGTCGGTTATCGTTTTCGCCACCTACTTCACCGCGGTGCGAGCCCTGGCCGGCGCGCCCGGCGGCTGGGTGCCGCAACACTTTTACGAATGGGCCGGCTACGAGAAAGCGCTACCGTGGCAAACGCAAATCCTCGGGCGCGTCACGTATCTGCTCGAGGCCTTCGTCCCGCTCGCCCTGTTGCCGTTCCGTTCGCGCGCAGTACTGCTCGCGGTACCGGGTTTCGCCGAGGTGCTAGCTTCGCGTGAACCGCTCACCTACACCATGGGCCAGCATTACGCTGCGGTCTGGGTGCCGTACGTGCTTGTGGCGTTCGTCATCGCCGGAGCCCGATTGTTCGAACGCTCGCAACCCAATGGCCGTCGCTGGACGTGGACCGCGGCCGCACTCTGCGTCGTCGTGTCGATCGCGTTCAGCCCGCTGCACGTCGGCCACTTCGTACGCGTGCCGAACGCTCGCGACGCCGAAACAACCGCAATGTTGCAAAGCCTGCCACCAACCGCTGCAGTCGGCACCTACGACGAACTCTATTCACACTTGGGATTCGATCCCAATGCACGCATCGGCGTACGCACGATGCCGGAGTACATCGTTTACGACCAACGTTATTCGTCGGCCGCGTGGGACGGAATTCACTTGCCGGTCGTCCGGCGCGCTCGACAACAAGGTCTCTACACGGTTGCCTCGGACCACGACGGAATCGTCGTCTTACGTCGCACCCCTAGCCGCGCTTTTCCGTAATGGAGCCCCTGTGCTACAATCGGAGGCACCGTGGAGTCTTCTAGCGCACCGCATCTGGCGAAAAACTACCGGCTCGTGCACGAAATCGTGCACGGTCAGGGTCCCGGCGTGCATCTCACCATGGCGCAGGTTCACGAATTGGCCGCGCAGCGCAAACCCGGCCTAGGATTTACCACGGTGTATCGCGCCCTCACGAAGTTGCGCGATCTCGGGCTCGTGTCGGAGATCGTACTCCCGGGAGCCGACCGGGCGTTTTACGAAGCGGTGGCTCCAGCGCACGCACATTTTCGCTGCGATGCCTGCGGCCGCGTCGACGACATCGAGTATCTGCCGCCCGAACAAAGCGTGCGGGAATTACGCCGGCAAATACGGCATCGAAGTTCGCGAAACGCTATTGAGCCTGCACGGCCTATGCGCCGATTGCCGCGCCGTCACCGCAGCGCCGGCCGCAGCCTCTTAGCGCAATAAACTTTCGCCGCTGGCAACGATCGCATCGTCGGCCGGTCGCGGATTCCAACCCAGCAACGCACGCGCTTTTTCTGAATTCGTTCGCCGGACGATGCCCAGTTGCGGCAACCATCCGGCGGCCTGCGGATTTTCGGTAGCGATGTGCCGCGCGTCGGCTTCGGTCAACTCGGTGTGCGGCGCTTTCAACGCTCGCTCGCCCAACCCATGATGCAGCGCCTTGGCGACATCGAGCAGCGATAGCGGTTCGCCCGCGACCGCCACGAAGCGTTCGCCTGCGGCCTGCGGCGTCGTCGCCGCACGCAGCAATAAATCCGCGACGTCGCGCACGTCAACCACGCCGAAATAGATCGGCGGCGCCACCGGCATGTACCCGTCGAGCATCGTCTTGATAATGCCGATCGAACTCGACGTCCCGGTGCGTAGCGCCGGCCCGAAAATGCCGGCCGGGTTGACCGATACTAACTCCAGTCCGCGCCCCTCGCCTTCAACGAACTCCCAGGCCGCGCGCTCGGCTAACGTCTTCGATTTGACGTACGGCTGCACGTCGGCCGCGTCGACGTTCGTCCAGCACTCTTCGAGAAACGGTCCGTCACCGGAATGCCCGTAGCCGATCGCACCAAACGACGACACGTAAACGACGCGCTTGACGCCGGCCGCGTGTGCCGCGCGTAACACGCGCAGCGTGCCGTCCCGCGCCGGGCGGATCAATTCGTCTTCGTGGCCGGTGTGCTGCAGCGGAAATGGCGATGCGACGTGCAAAACGAACTCGCAGCCGTCAACCGCTTCGCGCCAGCCGTCATCGCTTTCCAGATCTGCAACGACGAACGATAAATGCTCGCCGGCGGTGACGCCTTCGTCAGCGACCATCTCGCGTACCACAGCGGCGCGCGTGACATCCCGCACGGTCGTTCGAACGGCATAGCCGTTGCGCAGCAGATGCAAAATTGCGTGGCCGCCCACGAATCCGGTGCCGCCGGTAACGAGGACCGTTTTCATCATATTAGGGTTCGGAGTCTTCAGACTTCTTTCATTTCGATTGCATAGGGTTGCGTGAATTGCTGTTTCGATCGGAGATATTGCTTGCGAAAACAGATCCGCTCTAGCGCTTGGCTTTTGAGTCTTTTTGGGTCCGGATGTCTATTGGCTTCGTGCGCGTCAGGACCATCCGGGATGGTGCCGCAGCCGGCCGCACCTGCAGCTGCATCCGCGGTCGCGCATCCCGACCTGCGAAAGGGCGCCTTGCTGTACGTTTCCAACAACGCCGCCGCAGCGGTGTTCGTATATTCGTATCCCAAGGGCAAATTCATCGGTCGGCTCACCGGCTTCACGGCCCCGGCGGGTGAGTGCGTCAACGCAAAAGGCGACGTCTGGGTCACCGATGCAGGCGCTTCGCAGATCGTCGAGTACGAACACGGTGGCAAGACGCCGGTCGTCACGTTACAAGACGCCGGTCAAACTCCGAATGGCTGTGCGGTCAACCCGAAGACCGGAAACCTGGCCGTCACCAACTACGATTCAACGTCCTTCGGACCGGGCAGCGTTTCGGTGTACGCCAAAGCCGAGGGCAACCCAACCGTGTACGGCGACCCCAGCATTCACTTCATGCTGTGTGCCGGTTACGATAATAAAGGCAATCTCTTTGTCAACGGCGGCAATCCCAGCGGACAGTTCCGGTTTGCAGAATTGCCACATGGGAAAACGGCGTTCAAAGACATCACGCTCGATGCGCCCATCAACAGCGGCGGTTCCGTACAGTGGGATGGCAAAAACATGACCGTTGCGGATGAAGGCGGGGATCTCGGCCCGGCGACGATCTATCAGATCGCAGGTTCCAAAACGATCGGATCGACGGTGTTGCAAGGAACGGGCGTTGTATTTCAATCGTACATCGATGGAAATACGGTCGTCGCGCCCGACTACGTCAACAAGGCGGTCAAAGTGTTCGCCTATCCCGACGGTGGAGCGCAAACCGATTCGATCGGACGAGCGAGCCAGCCCTTCGCGGCCGTCGTTAGCCATCTCTCACAATAACGGAGCCTGCAAGATCGGGTCCGCCCTCGGGGCGGACTCGATATCCGGCTCGCTCACGTTTGGTAAGCGCCAGGAAAGCCCCCGAGGTGAACTCGAAGGGCTAGACCATGAAGACGTCGCCCGCGAGAAGCGATACGCAGCTTCAACCGCGAGTATTGGCGCATTACGGGCTGGTCGGGCCACTCATGGAAACGAGTTTAGGTAACTCGCCGATTGTCTATTCCAACTATCCCGATGGACTAGATAAGCCGGCGGTGTACCACGTTACGCCGGTTCCGCTCACACACACCAAATTGTTGTGGCTCATCCATGCCAAATACGCGATGTCGTTCTTCACCTGGGCGCCACTACCCGACGATGAAGACCGCTTGCGCTTCGGCCGCGTGCTGCTCGAAGGCGCCGGCACGGGGTTCGACCGGGTCAAACGCGCCGCGGTCGTCGTGCGCGACGTTCTGTTCGAGAAAGCCGGATGGCAATGCGTTCCGCTCATCGACGGCGGCAACGGCATTGCGTTGTGGATTCCGCTAGCCGATGCTCCCCACGCCACGCCCTTACGCGCGCGACTGCACGAACTGTGCGGCGAAGCTATCGCGCGCCATCCGGAGTTGATCTCGGGTGAGGCCAATACGCACGCCGACGGCCGCGTGCACGTCCACGTGTCGAGCAACGCTGCCCGGCGCTATAGCGCAGCTCCTTATAGTTTGCGTCCGCCCGACCTCACCGTCTGCACGCCGGTACGTTGGAGCGAACTAGACTTGCTGGCGACGGCCGGCGCGTTCACCGATCGCGACATGCCGGCCAGGCTGCACGACGCCGGCGATCTGTTCGCCACCCAGGTCGGGCAGATGCTCGACCAGCGGCTGGGCGACGAACCGGCGACGATGAGCAATACGCCCGCTCCGCATGGATCCGTTATTCGTGCGGCCATCGAAATTCTCGCCGATGGCAAAGCGCGCACGGCCGACCAGATTCTGCTCGAAGCGTTGAAACTCGGTCTGTTGACCGCCGACACGAAGCGCAAGTACGTGTACACGGCGCTCACCGAGTATATCGCGCGCCAAGTAGCGCATAACCGGCGCGCTCCTTTCTTGCAAGACGAGCAGCGTCGATTCCGCATCAACGAGCCGGCCGACGACTGGCCGGATATCGTACCGGCGCCGCGCGACGAAGCGCAGGTTAGCGCGCTGATGGACCGGCTGGAGACAACGGCCTCGGGTGACGATCCGTTGGCCTTCGAAGTCGCCGTTTGCGACGCGTTCGCGCAGCTGGGGTTCCTGACGCAACATCTCGGCGGAACCGGCCAAACCGACGGCATCGCCGATGCGATCCTCGGCACGCTGGGCTACCGCATGACGATCGAATGTAAAACGTCCAAGCACCCGGTGAATCAAACGCAAGCGCCTGAAGAAGCGGCAAAGTTCCGTGACAAGCTCTTCGCGCAATACAGCGTCTTGGTTGGTCCGGAGTTTTCTTCCGAACTCGAGTTGTTAGATGAGTTGCAAAACCATCGCGTCACAGCGGTCGCAGTAGCCGACCTGCGGACGCTGCTCGAACTCGACGCGACCGCGCTCGAGATCGAATCGCTGCTGGTTCCCGGGTACTGCAGCGATCGCATCGACGATTTGCTGTGGCAGCGCCGTCACGGGGCCGCCAAACGGATAGCAACGATAGCGCATCTCATCGTCCTGGGCGGCTGGAAGTCGCAATTGACCGCTGCAAGGCTAAAAAATGAGGGCGATCCTCCTCGGCTCACGCTCGATTACGCGCATGGCATGGTCGAACAGGCGCTCGAAGACGAGGGCAGCGTTCAAGGCTGCATGCGGGCCGACGTCGTTCGAGCGTTCGAAGTGCTAACGAGTGCGATCGATGGTCGCGCCGTATGGGCAGACGACCAATGCTCGTCGATCGTCATCGTTCGTCCCGAATAATCGCTTCGTGAGCCGTTCGCTCATGCTTCTAGCGCTGTTCCTGGCGAGCGTCGCCGCGAGTCCGTGCAATAACGGTACGACGATGGATATGCAGGTGTGCTGGTCGAAGCGAAATGCCGTAGCGTCGGCGGAATTGAAGACGACCTACGCGGCGGCTGTCGCCTATGTCAAATCGTCGCAGCGTGAAACGGCTCGCCTTAAAGCTTCTCAAACCGCGTGGGTGGCCGCTCGGGACAAGACCTGCTCGTTTCAATACCAACTGTATACCGGCGGATCGATCGCGCCACAGCTATTCATCGAATGCAACGAGAGCGCCAACCGTACGCGGACGGCCGAGCTTTCGACACTTAGCAAAATCGCGTCGCACGGCAAGGAGCAGCCGGTGTCGCAGGTCGCGGCCGTGCGTCTGAGCCGGATGGTGCGCTTGTACAGCGAACGGCTGAATCCGCCGCAGCGAGCGCAGCTGGCCGCGTCACAGAAGGCCTGGACCGGATATCGGGACACGTGGTGCGCGCTGGCCGGCGGATCGTGCGAGACCCGGCTCACAGACGATCGTGTGAGCGAACTCGAAGCCACCTGGATGGGCGAGCAGTTCTGGAGCTCGACGACTAGCGCAGATAGTCGTCCACGTCAACGTACGTGAGATTCGGGTTGAGCTCCACGAACTGGCGTAGCAGAAACTTATGGCCTTGGCCCATGATTACGGCCACGCGGTCGCCCGGCGCAATAACGCTCAAGATGTTCGAATAGATATACGTATTTCGTGTGTACCATTGCGCCGTATAGGACGCTCCCGCGTCAACCTCCGATCTGCCGTTACCCGCCATTACCGCATACCAGGATGCGTTTGCATTAATGGCTTCGTCGCTGTTGAGATAATGCAGTAAATCGAGATACGTGCCGTGCTCCTCCAAATCCGACTGGTGCGCCAGCAGTGCATCGAACGTCTCGCTCCGCACCTTCTTGAAGTTCGCCTCGAGATACGCGTCGATGCGCTTGCCGTCGCCACTATTGTCGTCGATTAAGGTCGGTCCGAATGTATCGATCGGATAGATGGCTGGATTTCCGCACGCCGCCGCAAGGCGGAATCCGAACTGATAAACCTCGTTGGCCCCGAGCGCGAACGTACCGGCCCGGTATTGCAGGTATCGCTGGTTCCAAACCGGATCGCCGTAGGTCTCCTCGATCAGTACCTTCGTTGGCTTGAACCGCGCGAGCCTGGCCACGACCTCTTTGATTTGCGCCTGCCGGCTGGCCGAGAGCGGGCTGTCGGTAAATGTCGAGTTGTGCACGTCATTCTTTGCGACGAGGTGCGCAACACCGACGATCATGACGCTCGCGGTCGGCGGACTCGACGCCTGCGGGCTCGGCATCTGTGCGCTACAAACCAAGAGGGTCAAAATAAGCGTACTGAGGCGCGCCAAGGATTGCGGCATTCTTGCAGTCACGTACACGGTACGGAAGTTCCCACCGAATGTTTCCTTAGCTCGTCGTCGTCGAGCAGCCCACCGGCCTCGCGTACTGGCCAGGCCGGTAGGCAGGTTCGGAGTTACATACTGCTCTTTGAATGGCCCTCTGCGTCGAAGTTGTAAACGGCGGCTAAGTCGCGCATCGCCTGGTTGAGAACGGCATGATAGTCGGCATCTTTCGCGACCCCATACTTGGCGTCGATGTCGGTCATCACTTGATCGTGAATGCCGTGCGACACGGCGCGATCCAGCATGACTTCAACGCTAAAGCCGTTGCCGGTCTGTCCGGCGGCCCATAAGGCGCCCGCAAGTGCTTTCCCGTTGGAAGGGCTCGGATTCGGGGTTAACGGCAGCGCCACGCCTTTGGCTTTCGCGATTTTCAGTGCGTCGCTGATAACGAAGGGGAAGATCGTTACGAACGTCGCTACTTTATCGGCGCCGAACTTCTTTGTCAGCGATGCGACTTCGGCTTGGGTCTTGTCTCCGGCCAATACTTTGACTAACGTAACGGTTTGGAAGTTCGACGGGCCTCCGCCGGTGATGATCATCGAGAGGGTGACGGGTAGCGCGGGCGCACCGGTGTACACGCCGGGTCCAGAGAACCGCGACGGCGCATCGGTGACGTTGGGCAGCATCGTTCCGGCCGCGCCGGCCGGTGCCGAACTCAGAATGGCGATCGCGGCAATAAATGGAGTTAGTCTAGCGATTTTCATGGGCGAATAGAGCTCCTTTGCAGTTTCTAAGCGTCAGATTGCCCATACCGGCTCTCCGGCCGGTCACGGGTGTGCTTGCTTAGTACAACGGCGTGGAGTTCGATCTGGATTGCGCTGGCGGACTCAAAGGCCCGAACGGCCGGTGCCGCCCTTCATAAATGGAATATTGCCGGGTGTCATAATCGTTGCAATCGCTTTGAACAGCGCGTTGGCCACGCCCGGCGAAGGCAAGTTGGACTGAACGTCTATCCACGCAACGATCGTTATGCCTCTGGCCGGAAGTAATAGTCGGCGGTGTTATATCCCGGGAGGCCGCCGGTATAGCCGTACCAGCCGGCGCTACAGCCCAGTGCCAATCCGAAATAGAGATTGCCCTCGCCCGTGTACACGCACGATTTGAGCGACTTGTAGGTTGCCGCCTTACTGACTTTGCCGGTCGTATACAGCTGGATCCAGCGTTTCATATCGCTCATGTTCGAGATCATCGCTCCGGCAGCACCCATGAGCTCCACCGGAACCGTCGCCGAACACGACCTCGCTGGCCGCCCGGATCATCGAGATCAGCGTCAGTCCCTCGACGTCGGGCAGGCCGAGGTCGAGCAGTACGACGTCCGGCCGCTCGGCGATCACGTGTTCGAGGGCGGCGACCCCGGTGGCGACCGAGGCAACCGCGAGCCCGCGGTCACGGAGACCGCGCTGCAGGGCGGTCCGGATCGGCTCGTCGTCCTCGATCACCAGGATCCCGGTCATGGCCGAACGGTAGCCCGGCGGCGGACCGTTCGCTGCGAGGATGGCGGTTGTGAACGTGCCGCGCTCCACGTTGATCTACACCGCCGTCTGGGTGGGCGTGGTCGTGGTGCGCTCGACGTTGGTGTGGGCGGTGATCTCCCGGGCCGGGGAGGGGGTCACCTCCGAGGAGCCGCCGACGCGCTCCCCGTCGACGTCCGTCCCGCGAGGCACCGGTCCGCCGGCCACCGCGCCGACCATCTCCCCGTCGGACAGCCCGTCGACGACACCGTCATCGCCGACCACGCCCGTGGACCCGTCCACGCTCACGGCCGTCGAGCGCACCTGGTCCGGGCCTGGGGGCGTGGTCGTGGTCGTCTGCCGCGGTGCCGCGGCCGAGCTCGGCCCTGCCCGTCCGGACACCGGGTTCATGACCGAGGTGAACGACACCGGCCCCCAGCGGGTGGAGGTGGAGTTCGAGGGGACGGGCGAGAACGACGCCAAGACCCGGGTGCGCGCCCAGCGTGTGAACGGCGAGCCGTCCTTCGATGTCGACACCGACTGATCGCGCCTGGGACCTAGCTGCGGACCCTGCGGTGAATGGCGATCCGGTTTGTCGCCCAGGTCGCGCCGTTTGCGGAGAGGCTGTTGCTCACGTCCGCCGGTGGAACTGGACCTTGCCTCCGGGGAGTGTGGTCATCGTGTAGGCGGTGTCGTGGGCACGGGCGTGGTGGCGGGGGCAGAGCAGTCGGCCGTTGCCCAGACATCCCTAATATGACCCCATGCCCAAGACGCCCACTGCAGCGGCAATCTACGCGCGGATCTCCAGCGACATCGACGGCAGCGGCGCAGGAGTAGCGCGACAGGTGGAGGACTGCCGCGACCTGGCCGAGTCGCTCGGATGGGTCATCGCGGGGCAGTACGTCGACAACGACTTGTCTGCCTACTCCGGCAAGCGACGCCCCGAGTACCAGCGCTTGTTGACCGACATGGCCGATGGGGTGGTGGACGCGGTGGTCGTGTACAACATCGACCGCCTGACGCGCAGGCCCAGCGAGCTGGAGCACTTCGCCGAGGTCGTCCAGACTGCGCGGATCCAGCACGTCCGGTTCGTCACCGGGGACACCGACATCGGCACCACCGATGGGTTGCTGATGGCGCGGATTCTTGGTGCGTTCGCGGCGAAGGAGTCCGCCAACATCGGGCGACGGGTGGCACGCAAGCAGCTGCAGAACGCCATGGAAGGCAAGCCGCACAAGGGATCGACTCGTGCGTTCGGATACGAGACGGGACGGCGTCACGATCCGCGAGGACGAGGCGACCACTTATCGCGCTCTGGTTGCGCGGTTCTTGGCCGGGGAGTCCACCCGCTCGCTGACGATGTGGTTGACCGAGTCCGGGGTCGAGACCATGACGGGTGCTGCCTGGGTGAGCACCACGGTCAAGGGGATGCTGACCAACCCTCGCTATGCCGGACTGCGTGCCCACCTGGGCGAGGTCGTCGCCCCCGGCCAGTGGGAGCCGATCATCACCGAGGACGAGCACCGCCGGGTGCTGGCTAAGTACGCCGAGAAGAAGATGAGCAACCGCCGTACACCCCAGCGATACGTCCTGTCCGGTCTCCTGCGCTGCGGCAAGTGCGGCAACCGGCTCTACTCCAGCGCCCGCGTCGACAAGGGCAGGTCCACCCGCCGCTACGTGTGCCTGTCCGGCCCTGACCACGGCGGCTGCGGTCGACTCACCGTGACCGCCGACCCGTTGGAGCGGTTCGTGTGCGACACCGTCCTGTACCGGCTCGACACCCCCGACCTGGCCGACGTCCTCGCCGGACGATCCAGCGCCGACGAACGCACCCAGGAACTGACCCACGCCCTGGATGAGGCCAACGAGCAGCTAGAAGAACTCAGCCTCGCCTACGCCAACCGCGACATCACCATGCGCGAATGGATGGTCGCCAAGAAGCCGATCACCGGCAGGCTCGAGGCAGCCCAACGCCAACTCGCCCAGGTCACCCACACCACCGCACTGAGCGGCCTGGTCGGCAACGGGAAGCAACTAGGCAGCACCTGGGCGACGCTCAACCTGTCCCGCCAGGCCGCGATCGTCAACGCCCTGGTCGACCACGTCACCATCGGACCCGGCAAGCCCGGAGCCCAAGCCCTCGACATCGACCGCGTCAGCATCACCTGGAAGCACTGAGCCCGAACCGGACGCCAGCGAAGCCACCACTGATGCGGCCCCGCCGGGGCCGCGCGTGCCGCTCCGCTTGCGCTCGCGCGGCCCTGCCACCCCCGCACCCAGGAGCGCCCCCACCCGGCGAACCACCGTCGGATCAGTCGACCTTCACAGGCACCCCCTGACCCGCACACGATGCCGCGACCCACGCCGCCAGAACCTCGGCCGGGACGTGGCTCAGTCCCATGCGAACCACACCGCCGGCGGACCCTGCCAATCGTCCACCTCAGCCGAGGACCACTCGATGGCCGGCCGATAACCCATCTCCTCCACGGCAGCCGCCAACACCGCCTCCCGAGTGGCCCGGTGAACCGAATGACCTCCGGCTGGAAGCCCTGCGCGATCTCGTAGCGGTGCAACCCGGCCTGGTAGTCGTCACTGTCCGGGTCCAACGTCTTGGTCACGTACTTCGACAGGTACCCAGCCGCCCGGCGCGCCTCGTCGACCGAGGTCGAGCCCACCGGCAGATCCGACAGCCGCTTGATGTGCACGAACCCGTGACCCCACGCGTCCTCGATCATCGACCGGGCGATGAACTGACCGATCGCGAAGTGAACGTGCAGACCGTGCCCGGTCTTGTGCCACTCCGCGACCCACAGGTACGGGAACGACTTGCCCAGGCCGTCTCGCAGGGACCGGAAGAACGCCGCCACGTCGACGCGCAGCTGCAACGGGTCGTGGCAACCCGCACCCCGGTAGGTCAGCGTGCCAAGCCGGTTCAACCGGTTGGCCGCGCAGTACCGGCGCACCTTCGCCCGCGCCCGCCGTGCAGCCTCGGCACGCGAGCGTTCGGGATCCTTCGCAGGCGTCCCCGGCACCAAGGCGCGCGGGGGACGCTCCAACTGAACGATCGCTCCGCCTGCCTCAGCGGCGGACGGATACAGCGACAACGACCAGACCGCCTTGCGGCGGACAAATTCTGCAAGAGACATGGGGCACTCCGAGTGAGAAACCGACAGGGAATGTCGGCCCCACTCGAAGGCGGAAGCCAGGCAGCGGGGCCCTAGCCACCTGCGGCTTTCGCTTGGCCCGCTTGCTGCCTTCGTCGTCGTTACCGGATCGTCCCTGGTCGGGTCCACGACCATGCCCGCTTGCTCCGGGAACAGAGCTTCGTGTTACTCGGCACTGGTGGCGTGCCGTTCCGGTCTCATCCCACGAGGATGCATCAGCAGGACGGCGCATTCAGCGGCAACACGCCGATCGCCCCTCAACCGTGGCTGATCGCCAGGGCTGCCCCTCCGCCTCCCCCACACGGC
>CAWAZM010000007.1:0-54632 GCA_963786515.1 Vulcanimicrobiota bacterium
GCTGGCCGAGCGGCTTGGCATCGCTCGTCTGGAGCTTGCCAACGTGCAGTTTTATGGTTGGGCGTACCGAAATCGAAACGCGCTCATGCCGACGCGCGAACAGGTACTGCGCGGGAGCGAGATCGTGACCGCCGCACGCGAGCGGTTGCGCGGACGGATGGAGATCGCGTACGTCGCCGCAGATCATTTCGGCGAGTATCCCAAACCGTGTATGAATGGTTGGGGCCGCGAATTTCTCACGGTGACTCCGATCGGAACCGTGCTTCCTTGCCCGGCGGCGGCGGCCATTCGTACGCTGTCGTTTGAAAACGTGCGCGAACGCTCGCTGTCCGAAATCTGGACGGAATCGCCCGCGTTTAACGCCTATCGTGGTACCGCGTGGATGGCGGACCCTTGCCGCTCGTGCGAACGGCGCGAGCGCGATTGGGGCGGATGCCGTTGCCAAGCGTTCTTATTAACCGGCGACGCCGCGGCAACGGATCCGGCTTGCCATTTAAGCCCCGATCATACGCTCGTCGTCCAAGCCCGAGAACCCAAAGACGAACCGCTCGTAGCGCGCCGATGATTCTGCGCGTCCTGGGATCGGCAGCCGGTGGCGGCGTTCCTCAGTGGAATTGTGCGTGCGCAAATTGCGCCGCGGTGCGAGAGGGGCGCGCTCCGAGGCGTACGCAGTCGTGCGCCGCACTCGGTTCTGAGGATGGTAGCGCGTGGACGTTACTCAATTGCTCGCCGGACATCGCGCAGCAGATCGAGGAGTTCGCGCCCTTGCAACCGGACCATCGAGGCGACGGACATCGCAATACGCCGATCGCGGGCGTTCTGATCACCGATGCAAACGTCGATCATATCGGAGGCTTAGCAGTATTGCGACAAGCCGGCTCGCATAGCTTTACGCTGCGCTCGAGCGAAAGTGTGCGCGCCCTCGCAACCGCGCAACCCGCGTTCGCACCGTTTGCGGCGCCGCCGCATCGCTGGTTGTGCGACACGCATTGCAAGCCTGTTAACGAGGACGATCCGGTCGGGAATCTCTTCGACGTTCGAGCATTTTCGGTACCCGGTCGAATGCCCGGTTACGCAGGGCGCGCCCCGGCCGAAGACGCGGTTTTTGCGTATGAGATTCGCGACCGGCGTAGCGCCGGTCGGCTGCTCTTCGCCCCAATCTACGAGGCGATCGACGACGAATTATTAGCGGCCATCGCACGATCCGACGTGGCTCTACTCGACGGTTCCTTTTACGCGAACGACGAGATGCGTGCGGCCGGGTTAATGGATAAGAGCGCGAGAGATCTCGGACATCTGCCAGTGGGAGATTCGGGCGGGACGTTGGACCGGGTCGAGGGCGTTCGAACTCGCGTGATCTTCACGCACCTCAACAACTCGAACCCGATGCTCGACCCAACCTCGGAAGCCGCGCGACGCGTTCGCACGCGCGGCTTCGAGATCGCCCACGACGGGCTTGAGGTCGTACTCTAACGCGGTCTGATTAGCGCTTGTCCGAAGGCCACGTGGCTTCCGAGGGCTTAGCCCGCAGAATCGCATAGGCATGCAGAACGCCGGCGCTATCGTATTTGCCCCTGACGGTGAACGGCTGTCCCGCAACTAAGTTGACACTACGCTCGTGTCGAACCGCGGGCGTGTAGTTGACCTTGACGAACGAACCGGTACGCGACTGTAGCGTCAAGAACGAACTACCGACTTCAAGCAACATTCCAGAGATTTGGTTTGGCGCTTGTACGGCTCGGTGAGATCCGAGGCCGGCGGGCCGCTTCGGCACGCCTTTGTTGCCGCCAACTCCGAATATGTCGAGCTGCTCGTAGCTCGCGACATAGACTTTGCCGTTAGCGACGACGGGGGCGATGTTTGCGTTACCGCCCGTGGAGTCCCAATACCCGGCCGTTGCTTGGTACAGAGTTTGCAATTGGCCGCCTTGAGGCTCGGCCTTAAACGCGAAGAGGTCGAGCGATCCGGGAACGTTGGTTGGTCTCGTCACGGCCCAAATGATCGCGCCCGGATGGCTTCCGTTTGACGAAACGGCGGTGAAGAAACCGGGATCTTGCCCGTTGGGCAGGCCGGTCGAACTTCCCGCCGAGCTCAATTTTACCGATCGCGAGCCTTTGACTTTCCAGACCGTCACGGAGTTGCCGCCGCTGGCGACGATGCGAGGCAGCGAGTCGCTTCCAGCTCCGAAGTATGAGAAACCGCACCAGCATCCGCCGACGGACTGCTGTGCCAGAACGTTATTGTAATTCGTACTGTGTCCGCCCAAGCTATTCTGGTTCATCAGGAACATCGTTCCTTGTTTACCAGCCGCGGCGGCGAGTGGAGTTGCCGATGTGTTCTGTGTGGGCAACAAGAGCACGCCGCCGGATCCAAAGTCGGTATCGTTGTTATCGAGCTGATTGACGTTCGACGGCGTAAAAATACTCAGCAGTTGTGTGAGATCGGAACTGACCTTGACGACGCTCTCCTGAACGTTGGTGTCGCCGTTATAGCTTCCAGACTGCGAGTTGCCCGTTACGAAGTAAATGTTTCCGGTTGGATCCGCCGACACTCCGTAGCCCGACATCCAAATCGCCGAGAGCAGAAAGTTCGGCCCTGCGAGTGCGTCGTTCAGGCGATTCGACGCGAGGGGCGTGAGCGACCCGGCCTGCCAACCGAGGAGCCAACCACGCGAAATGCTTGCGCCAAAGTCGCAAAAACTGCCGAATCCGGCATAAACGTTACCGTTGGATTCGAGCAGCGCGGGACGCTGGCGTTCGTACGTCGCGTTAAACGAGTAGGTGCTGCCGTCGCTGAGTTTGTGAGTGGCGGCAATGACGACGGGCGGTACGATGTCGGTGAGATTCGACAAGTCGAGTTCGTGAATCTTATAGGTCGGCGTCGATCCGACCAGCGTGTAGGCGACGACGTACATCGCATTTGCGGCGAGGTCGATGACCGGCGTCGAGTCGATTCCAACGTTAGGTCCGTTGTTGTTGCAACCCAAGGGCGTTTGCACCGGAGCTCCCAAATTTGTGGAGTACAGAACTGCTCCGGTCGTCGCGTCGATGGCGTAGACCGTATTGCTTTCGGTCGCCACATAGACGGTATCGTGATTAGATTTCGATTTGCCGTTGTTGGGCTTCTGGTTACGAACGACTAACGGTTGTGCGTTGACTTGATCGTCGAGCGCCACGGTTTGAAGCAGACCGAACTTGCCATTGCTGACATTAGCATATTTCAGCGATGGCTCGGCGTTGTCCCAACCGGTTCGCAGGTTGTCGTAGTGGTATGTGGTTACGTCGATGCCGGCTTTTAAAGCCGCGCTGACCGTGGCCGCTGCAAGGCCGCGCTCATCCTTGATGATCGCCGACGGAACGCCGCCACCAGGGTAATCGTAGATCCTCACGCCGGCCGAACCGGGCACGACGATACTGCCACCCCGGATCAACGACTGGATGCTGCCGTCCGAGCCCTTAAGGAACGTCTTGTCGGCGAAGGTGGCCCGAGACCCCTGTACGCTGTAACGGAAGACCGTCGTGGAGCCCAGGGCGGAGCCGATGACTGCAAGGTGTTTGCCGTCCCATTGGACCGAGCCGAGCCCTGTCGGTCGCGTTCCGGTCCACACCACGTTGGTGAAGCGCTCGGAGTCCTTGGGAAGGGCCACGACATTCACGGCGTCGCGCGCAGCGCTCTCGACGAAGAGATCGCCCTGATCGTCGTACGCGCTGGATAAATAGGCGCCGTTAGGGCTGCGAAGGCTGTAGACTTTCGGAGTGCCTTGCGCGTGAGAATACACGGCAACGCCGGACCGGGTGCCGGCGCCGCCGGAAACGGCAAGGTTTCCAGTCGTCGCGTCGACCGCGCAGGATTGGACGGAGCCGCCCAGCGAGCCGCGCAATGTCGCGATCGGCCGCGATTCTCCGTGCGCGTACTCGAGTACAGAATTACCGGCGGGGATGAAGACATTGCCGTCGTTGTCCGAGCATAAGCCGGAGGCCCGCACACCTTTGAGTTGCCCCCGATAGATGCCGTCGGGATACGAGTAGATGTTGACGCTGCCATCGTCGCGGTGCGACACATACAGGAGGTCCTGCGTTCGAGCAGCCGCGTCCGGGGACGACTCGCTGCTAGGTCGCTGCATCGCCGTATTCGGGACGATGGAATTTGTTTGTGACCCCCCGCAGCCCGCGAGCATAGCCAGGGTTGCGCAAACAGCAAATGGGCGCAGTGGTAACTCCGGGCGAATTTTCATAGCAACGTCCTCCGTCGCTGCGCCATTCGTCGCAGTTCAATACGGTCCTAGTCACATCGCCGAGACCCTAGCTCGGATGCAAAACCATGGAGGTTAAGCGGCGATATCTAGCGGCGCGGTCATTTGAATGGACCCAGTGCATTGAAGTTGCACGCGTTCCGCGAAGTTTTTTTACCAAGCGCGATCGAACCGGTCGAGGAACGTAGATGTAGCTGTCGTTGGCCGGGTTGTCTCGTGCGTGCTCTCAGATCGTTCAATCAGCGCCAAGTTTGTATCTGAAGCATACGCTTGTGGGTCCGCGAGATCCATAGAGAACGCTCGACCTTTATACGTTTTCTTAGCGTACTTACTATTTATAAGGGCAGAGGGTATAGATTGCGAAATCTTTGCGAGGCTTACTAAAATCGTCCGCGAATGCTCCGTCACACAGGCACACCCGTTTGTATCAAACGTTACCCATCTATATTCGCTCGGTGGCGGCCACCGATAAGCATAACAGAGAATGTTGCAAAGGGAGAGTAGATGCAGCTTAGATGTTATCTAACCAAAGAGGGCGATGAAGTGATAGCCGCTCAGGTCGATCAGAAAACTGCGCGTGACGTTGCTGCGTGGTGCGACGGTCTTTCGACCGGTGAACCACCCGCTCTCACCCCCAATGGTCGCGGCCAGGTTCTGATCGGTACTCCGGATGGTAACCGGCTCGCAGAAGACGGCGACTACATCCTCAAGTACAACGACGGTACCCTTTGTATTCTGCACCCAACGGTTTTTGAAAGAGCGATAGAAGAAGAACGTGACCTAAGCTGGTTACGCGCGCAGGCCCAGCGCTGCTGAACGGCAAGGGGTTCTAGCCGGAACCGCGCGCGGCGGCTCGAACGTGTTCGCATGATTGTTGCGCGGCCGGAGCTCCCGCTGTACCGGCTCTATATATTGCGAGCGGCCTACGCGCTGATAGGCGTCGCGCAAGGGTTGAAGACGTGGCCGGCAATCCTGCACCATACCCACCCCTGGGATTTCTGGCACGGCGTCGGGATGAGCTTCTTCGGAGCGTTGACCCTGCTCGCGCTGCTGGGTATTCGCTATCCGGTACGCATGATGCCGCTGATGATCTTCGAGTTCGCGTGGAAGCTCGTTTGGGTGCTTGCAGCATACCTGCCCGCATATCTCGCACACTCGGTCGATGCCGACATTGCGGATAACTTCTTGGGGATATTTCTCGGCGTCGTAGTCGTACCGCTCGTACTCCCCTGGGGTTACGTCTGGAAGAACTATGTCACCGCTACCGGTGACCGCTGGAGATAATCGACGGAATCGTTTGCTTCCTACGGATGGAACGCGTACATCGTGCCGTTGCCCCGCTCTTTCCCGGGGCCACCACCGTCGTAGGTGTTTCCGTAGAGCGTACCGCCTATCGCGGAGACGCCGTTAGGCTTAGAGCCTTCCGAACTCAAAAATACGTGCGCCGCCTTTTCTTGTCCGCTTGTTGGATCGAAAGCAAAAATCGTTCCGCAGCCGCGGTCAAATTGGCAACCGGCGCCGCCTAGTATCGTCGTTCCGTACAAAACGTTGTTGATAACGGCAAGATCGCCCTCAGGCACCTTACCATCGGTTTGGGAGCCGCAAAAAGTGTGGACGGTTCGTTCGGAGCCTTTTGCCGTGAGGCTGAAGATCGTGCCGCAACTCGCGTCACCGTACGTCGTGCCATATATTGTGTTACCGATTTGTGCAAGCGTTGATTCCGGATAGCCTTCAGGTTGGTCCGTGAATGAGTACACTGATGAAAATCGATTCTTGCTGTCAATCGTGTAAACGGTTCCACAACAGCTTCCACCCTCAGAGGTAGTTCCGTATAACTTTCCCCCGATAACGCTCAAGCCGGCCAGGGGAAGAGCTCCATCCGTACCAGAGAATGCGTGAACGACCGTTTCCGTTCCCGACGGGGTGATCGAGAAAACGATGCCGCAGTCTTCGCAATTACCGCCCCTTTCGGTAACGCCATATAACGTGCCGTCGAACGCTACCAGCTCTCCTAATGGCGAGTAACCGTTTCCGGCGCCTTGAAAACTGTACACCACATGCTCGCGATTCTTCGCGTCGATCGAGTACACCGTACCGCATCCGTAGGTGGTTTCCGACACACAGTCGATCGAGGAGCTGTTAACGCCTCCAGCCGAGGTCGTTCCGTACAGCCGGCCCTTGAACTCGGTAAGACCGCCTTGCGGCATTTCTCCGTCGTTCGTACCGTTTTGATAGTTGATACCTACAAAAGCATGGACGATGTTTTCGTTGCCCGAACCATCGAGCGAAAACACTACGCCGCAATCGCACGTTCGCCGGCTGCTTCCTCCGCCGGCCGTAGCGCCGTAGAAGATGCCGTGGAACCGCACCAGCTCGCCACGTGGGCCGGTACCATTCGCTTTTTTCGCGAAGGCATACAGCGTCTCGAACGTCGAGGTCGAGCCATCGGAACGCAGCACATCGGCATTACGTGAGTTTGGCAAATCGGGCGACACGCTCGAAGCTCCGCAGCCATAAAGCACGGCAAAGCAGGCAGCCGCCGCGATCGAATACATCGCGCGCATAACCGGGTTTTTATGCCTGGATGAGTACCGTACCTTTCATCGTCACAAGCGCAACGCGGCCGTCTTGGTAGTTAGCTTACTCATTACTGCCGCTATTTTCGCACGGAATCACGCGGATGTCCGGGTTTATGCGTCTAGCGATCGCTCGTTGGCGCCGTGTCGCTACCACCCGTTCGTTACACGGTTTTTACACGACGGGCGTGCTGCAGACGCTCCAAGCTGTCAAGACCGTCGGCGCCGGATTGGAGTGACTCAAGGATGATGGAATAGATCGTTCCACAGCTGCACCGGACGAAAAAAGGGAAGCTGCCTCATCGCGCGTGACTCGTAAGAAATGACGGGAAGCGACGGCGTTCGCGATCAAACCAGAACGGTCATCATTGGTGGCAGTGCGCCGAGTACTCCCAATCTCCTCATCGACTCGCGGTTCGCTGCTGATTCGGGCGTACAGTTCGTCTTGTTCGGGCGCAGCTCCGATCGTCTTCAGGCGGTTCGGCGAGCCGCTATGCTGCTCTCGCCGTCTCTTAGCAATGCAATTGAAACGACGACCGATCTCGACGCAGCGCTGGAAGGCGCTGCGCTCGTAGTCATCCAGATTCGTGTTGGCGGATTCGCGGCGCGAATCCATGATGAATCGTTCCCCTTAACCTCCGGAGTGCCGGGCGATGAAGGGCTTGGCCCCGGAGGACTCGCCGCCGCTTGGCGCACCTGGCCCATATTGCGCGAGATCCTGGCAAAAATCGCAGTGCGATGTCCCCTGTCGAGGATCGGGCTACTCACGGCGCCTTTGGGAATACTTACGCGGTGCGCGCAAGATACGTATCCCAACTTGCAAATCGCCGGACTCTGCGAATTACCGACTGTCGTACTGCGGCAGATCTCCGAAGCCGTAAACGAACCGCAGCTTCAGTATGATTACGTAGGCGTGAACCACCTTGGTTGGTTCACACGCCTTGAGGCACTGGACGGCAGTGACATGCTGGACGTCTATGCGAGAACACGCACCGAAGACGTCTTTCCGACCGCCGCGCTTATTCGCCGTTTGTCAGCCGTTCCATTACCTTATGTACGTCTACACGAAACGCGCGCCGAAGTTCTTGAAGCACAGCGAGCTTCGCCTCCTCGTGGACGTGCCGTTGCCGCAATGGCTGCAACTGCTTTGCAGGCGTATTCCGCTGGAAATCGAGAGGCAGTGCGTCGCGCGCTCGCTCTACGGCACGCGCCATGGTATCAGCTCGCTGTCGCACCATGGATTGACGCCAACCGTTTAGGCGCCTCCAGCGCGACGTTCTTCCTCACAGGTCGCAACGCTCATTACCTACCGAACATCGATGCGAACGCCGTCTTGGAAATCCCCCATCGCATGCACGACGGACGATTGTGCGCGACACCGTCGCCAACTCGCGTTCCTAAAGCCATCGCCGAAACGCTCCAAGCGTTTTTAGCATATGAGACGTTCGCAGCAAATGTCGTCGGAACTCAAGACGTGCATCGACTCGCTAACGCCCTCTCGGCTCACCCATGGGTGCGGCACGCGTGAACGGCCGCGGCGCTTGTCACGGGGTTATAGCTTCCGTTTGACCGGCGACCTCGGCAATGGAACCGGCGTAATAGGCGTAGAGCGAATGTAAAGATTCCATGAGGGTCCATCGCGGGTAAAAATCCAGGGCGCGCAGCCGGCTTATGTCGGCATATGCTCTCGGACAATCGCTGAAACGGCTATAGCTTTGCTCGATACTAACCTGTCCCTCGATGTTCGCTTGTTCCTCAAGCGTCCTGAAGATCGTATGCATCGCAGTTTCCTGTCCACTCGCTACGTTGTACGTAGTACCAGGCACGCCGCGATCCAAAAGGACCGCTAGTGCTATCACGACGTCGCGAACATCGATAAAATCGCGCGTGTTCGAAAGATCGCCAATCGCAATACGTCGCCCAGTCAATCCGGCGGAGATTGCCGCGAATTGCGATGCGAAACGCGCGCTGGCGTGCCGTTCGTCGAGGCCGGGCCCAACAATGTTAAACATCCGGGCCAAGATGATCGGTAGTCCCGTTTGTCTAGCGAACAACGTCGCCACCATTTCAGCGCAATATTTACTGATTGCGTAAAGGTCGTTCGGGGCGCAACAATCGGTTTCACCGATGGGCAATGATGTCCCGGCGCCGTAAACTGAACCGCTCGATCCGATGACGATCGCTTGCGGCACCACGTCAGCCTGCGCAATCGCAGTCAGGAGCGATATCGTTCCCTCAACGTTGATAGGAAACAGCATATGAGGCGGATCGTCGCGAAGCGCGGAGGCGAGGTGAACGACGTATGTGGGGCAGGTTTCCCGCAGAATAGGTACGAGCGTTTCAACCTGAATATCGGCGACGCAGTACGTGTATCGATCGGAATCCCCACTAAGCGCCGGTGGAAGAGGTGCTGCGACGCGATGCGTCCCGAGTGTAATCTCGTGCGTAAAGGCCGATGGACGCCGTGCCGAACGCCCTATGCCGACGATTCGATATGTCGGCCATCGGCGCAATGCCTCTGCGATGAACCATCGTCCGACGAATCCTTGAGCACCAGTGACGAGCAACGTCTGTGTCATGCCAGTGCGGCTGCCTCGAGCATTCTAGCGATTCCAGTACGTACATCAATGCTCGCCTGCCATCCAAGCTCGAGACGTGCATGCGATGGGTCTGCGATCAGGCGGAAGATTTCGCTGGACCCTCGATCGGCACCAAGCTCGATAATCGGAGCAGAGCTACCCATAACTTCAGTAGTGATCGCCGCCAGCTGTCCGACACTGGTCCCAATTCCGGTGCCGACGTTGAAAATCGCAATTTCGCCGGCCGCGTGACTGCAAGCACTCCGTATCGCGTTCGCAACGTCGTAACGAAGCAATAATCGCGCGTCGGAGTAAGATCGCGGATTTGAATATCGGTGCCCGACTGCGCCTGATCGATAATCCGTGCGAGAAGCGACGCGCTTCGCTGCCCTGGACCGTACACCGAAAAAGGCCGGAGCACGACCGCCCGCAAGTGTCCGCCCCGCGCAGCAGCAGTGACGATCGCCTCGGCGCCGACCTTCGCTGCCGCGTACGGCGACCGAGGACTTGGCGTCATGTCTTCTCGAACCCGAGGCTCGTCGCGGCGGCCGTATATCTCCGCCGAAGACACGTATACGAGCCGCGGTACGCCGGCTCTGCGCATCGCGGTGATCACCGCACACGTACAACGGCGTGTGATCGCATATACTCGTCCGGAGCCTCGAACGACGTGGCGACAGCTGCCGGACCGGCCAGATGGACGACGACCTCGCATGCCGCCATTCGATTTGCGAACTCGGCTGCATTCTCGATCGCGAAATAAACGCACGCCGCGGCCTCGGAAGGCGCCGGCATTTCGCCCTCCGCTGGGGCTACGTGCGCGGTTACTTCGTGGCCGCTTCGCGCTAGGATGCGCACGGCCGCGCGACCGATAAAACCACCTGCCCCGGTCAAGAAAATTGTCACGTACGTGCCATGCGCTTATGGGCCATTCGCTCGAAGAGCGCTCCCAGCGCCTCAGTCATTACCTCAGGGCGATGGCGAGCAATATACCGGTTTCGTGCTTCACGACCGAAGCGTTCGCGAAGAGCGGGGTCCGAGATCAACCGGAGCAACGCGTCCGCCAGTGCGCGGGCATCGCGTGGCGGAACCACAAAACCGGAGACCCCGTCGATGACCGTTCGAGCACAGTCACCCACGTCGGTGACGACCGCCGGTTTCCCGTACGCCATTCCTTCGATTATCGCGTTCGGAAGCGAATCGAAATGTGAGGCGTGGACATGGATATCGAACAACTGCCAAACGTCCGCATTGTGCCCGGGGTATGAAAGAATTCGCATCCGGTTTGCGACGCCTCGACGTTCGGCGCTCTCGCGCAATGCCGTATTAAAGGCTCGATCGGCACGATTGTACCCGACGCACACGAAAAAGGCCTTCGGTTCGCGGGCCAGCACGAGCGTCGCAGCTTCAATCAGCGTAGCCCATCCCTTTACTGGGATCATTCCGGCTATTTGGCCTATAACCACGCATCCTGGTTCGTTGGGTATCGCCAGCTCCGCCGCGACTTCGTGCGGAGATCGTCGAGGCGGCTCGGCTGGGATACCATTCGGAATAATTGCATCGGCTGCCGCTTACGCGCAAGAACGTCCGCATCGCCCCGGCTCGCTGCTCCGAGTCTGTGATGATAACGTTGGCACCCCGGAGCGTGCTTTGTTGCACGAGATGCCACAACGGCCGCGGCGAAAAAAACTCGCCATGGTAGGTGGTTACCGATGCAGGTCGCCCAGTCAATCTTCCCACTGCCACCGCAGCCTGATTGCCGGTCCCTATATGACCGTCTATTATGTCGATATCGCGCTCGCGCACGAGCCGAGTGAGCCGATTAATGGCTGTTGCGAATCCGATAGCCTTCCGCGATAAGTGACGGGGCATATTGCGGCCCACTCCATTCACGGGGCGCTTAACGCCCAGATCGATCAGCGGAATTCGTGCCGACGCATACTCTTGACGAAGTGACCCATACAATGCATCGACGTCCGCATCGGGCAACTTAATTACTACTATATGATGGTCAAAACGCTGTCGGTCGATGTGCGTGGCAAACGACAGCATCCGGTGTTCGTCGCCGCCGTACGCAAGACTGTTAACGACTGAGAGGATGCGAATTCGCCACTTCAAGATTCGACCTCCGATCGCATGAACTCCGGATGCAGCTTCATCAAATCCGACGCACGTTGCGTGGCGCTGGCATCATTCACATCGACCCACAATTCGGTATGCAAATACGCGCCGATGCGGACCCCGGCGTTCGAACACATGCGAAAGAGCTCGCGAGCATCGACGCGTACTCTCTGGGGCATCAGGTCGCGGGCACGTCGACCAACAACGCATGTGCCGCTAGATATCACGAAGCTGGTCACTGGCTTTTCATTATATCCGACGACTAAACCGTCGCGAATTTCGAGCACCCCGTACGGCAACGGCGTGGATTCAACGTGGGTAGCAATGGTTAGGTCGTAGGCCATCTGACGGTGGTGCGCAAGAAGCGCTTAGCATCGATTCCAGTAAGGTTATCGACGTACGTTACCAGGACGTCGTCAACGTCTTTGATGGTTCCTACGAATCCAATATTGCCAAGAGGCGCAGTCTCAACGAAAATTGATAACTGCGCCGACGACTCGGCTGCGATCGGCGCAATGCGCTCGACGACGAACTCGTGCAGTTCATTTTCCGCGCTGGAAACCACAACGCCTAACTTTCGGAATCCGAAGCCGAGCAATTGGCGCACGTTACGCTCAATCAATGACATCCCACCGATCTCGATCATGGCTTTGTGCGCGGGGCCCGCCGTAGCGCGATGCGCGTCAACCGGCCTCCCGCCATCACGAGGGCGAGGTCAGTCACGAGCGAGCGCGGCACCGCGAAGCGACGCCTCAGCGCCGAGTTGAAGTAGGCGCGTGAGTCCAAGCACGTTTAGTTTTAGTGCACCTGAGTCAACGAGCGATTCGAGCGACGCGTTAAAGGCGTCGATATAACACGACCCAAGGGCCGAGGCAAATCCGCCAATTACATGGGTTCTTTCGAGCCCTGAGGCCACAACTGTCTGTAACGCTAGCCGTGAAAGCGGGCTGATCGAGTCTCCCAATAAAGCCATAGCCCATGGGTCGCCGGCTCGGAGGGCCGGTACCAAGTCACGCTCGTTGGTTAGGGTCTCAGGCCTAATGCCCGTGCGACCGCACCTTGAGGCGGCGAATTCTGTGGCCTGCCGTTTGGCCGCGGCGCGAGCCATACGCTCAAAGCCGCGCCCCGAGGCAATGGCCCCGAGGTGACCTCGACCGCCGCAATCGCAGATCGGCGCATTCGGGTCGGTGTCTACAACCAAATGACCGATTTCACCATCGTACGCAACTTGCGTTCGGCGAGCATTTCGATGGTAAACGCGACTGCCAATGCCACTACTAACGGTAACAACAAAAAATGCGCTATCGTTCGTAGTGGATGCGATATACGCGGCCGCAGCGGCCACGTCATTGACGATTCGCACCTGTCTGCCGGTGCGTTGTTCGATTTGCCTGGCGAATCCAAAGGCACCGGTTCGGAACCAGTTAACGTCGGAGCGCTCAGCGGTGCCGCGCCGCTAACGGGCCCCGGAAACGAAATCACGATATGTCGGGTGCCGCGCCCAAGCGAGCTATGAGCGGCTTCCGTCACGCCGTCGATAACGTCCGCCCAGACGTCACCAGCAGAACGATCGTCGAATACCGTGCTGAGGCGACGTCGGCTGATCGATTCGAACGTGGCATCGTCGCGGAGTACGGCCGTTCGTAAGAACGTACCCCCGAGGTCAACGGCGAGCGCGCTCAAACGTACGCTTTCATTCGCAACAGTGCGTTTCGCAAAGTTGGCTTTCCGACGTCCTGAAGAAACATCACGGAACCAATATCGCGCGGTACCACGAGATTGAGGTTTCCTCGGTGTTTGCGTGCTATTGCGATCGCATCAATTGCGGTTCTAAATCGAGCGCGTCGTGAACAGTGGGAAGCCCAACCGACCGAAACAGTTCCACTATGCGCGTGACGACGGCTAATTGCAAAAACCGAGCTCGCATGCAATTGCCGCAGAGAAAGCAACGTCAACGGCCACAGCTTCGCCGTGCGAAAGTGAAAAGTTGCTCCGCTCTTCGAGAAGAGGACTAAATGTATGTCCGAGGTCAACCTTTCGGGCGCGCTCCTCCTCATAGAGGTTGCCGCACAACTCGTCCATCATCGTGAGTTGCGCGCGACGAATTACTTCGTCGCCCAATGCTCGAGATTGAAATCTGCTTTGGACAAGCGAGAGTCCATGACGTTCGAGCAATTCAAACAGGCGCCGATCCAGATGATTGCCATTTTGGCAATCTCCGCGATACCGCTCGCGATGTCCCGCGCCGCGAGCGACGCCAAAAAGCCAAGATCGATGATGTTCGAGAACGCCGGATAGAATGCCCCAAGAAGACTCTTGTGCCGATCGTGGTTGACGCTTTGCTTGATTCCAACGGCGACATCCACTATTCCAACCAGCGTCGTGGGAATTCGACCAAAGAGAATACCGCGACGATAAAGGGACGCCGCGAGGCCGGCTTGATCGAGCGTTACGCCACCGCCTACTCCGAAGATCACTCCATCCCGTGGAAGACCGGCCTCATCGGCGGCGCTGCAGATTGTTTCGACGGTCGCTAACGTTTTATTGCCTTCACGGGGACCGATTGCGATATTGCCGGCACACTCAAGATAATTTGCGGCGTACGACCGTAGTTCAATCCCATAGCTTGCATCGACGGCGGCGTCGATTACGAAAAACACCGGCCGGCCACGGAGCACGTTTTGAAGGAGCCGCGATTGCGGCGAAAAGACCGGCGAGCGTGCGCTCACGACAGCATACGATAGACGCCTCTCTATTGAGACACGGATAACATCATCGCTAATGTCAAGGTCGGAGATCGTTGACGGCATCGGGATGCTGGTTGAGATCTGAAGTTTGTCGTCGATCGCTGGAGTCGAGTCGTCAAAGCGGTGAGGATTATAATCAGGCTCGTCATCGTATAAGGTTAGGCCCAATCGAGTGACGTCGGCTTAGGGAATTCAAGCTTTGGAGATACTTCGCACAATTGAGCCGTCCGCGAAGCGACGACATCTAGCAACTCCCGGCGGCTATAAGCCGCGCCGGTAGGTGCCGTGGTCGCTGAAGGCAGCCGAGGCGAAAATGTGCCACCCAGTTAGTCTATATTAGCCAGCGCGCTGGTCAATCTATCCGCGGTCTCAATCGTGTGGGACATTCGGCCCTAGACTCGTTTCGAAAGCGGGCGTACGGTCACGAACAGCCGGGGACAACTTGAGGGGGAAGATCTGAAAACTATCTCAACGACCACGTTTTCTACCGCGACATGATCACTCTAGCCGGAACCCCGCCGACCACCGAATACGCCGCTACATCTTTGGTCACGATGGCACCGGCTGCAACGATGCTATGGTCGCCGATTGTGATGCCCGGTAGGACGACAGCGTTCGCGCCGATCCAAACGTCCGCTCCAATATGTACGTCGCGCTCAATCCACGGTTGGTCGATCATCGCGAGGTCGCCCTCGGCTGAACCATGATTGGACGTGAGAATTAAAACGTTGGGTCCGAAAAGCGCCTTGTCGCCTATATATAACTTTGCACCGGGCGACGCCCAGAGTCGACTGTCCGGACCGAACTTACGCCGCTACCAATCGAAATATTCTCCGGACTGCGCAGCGAGGCACGCTTATTGAGATAACTGCGCGCACCCAACGCCGCAAGATTACGCTTCGGCAGCGTAAATTCCTGAACTTGCGCGTGAACGACCTCTAACAAAGCCTGCGGACCGTAGCGCAGGAGCGAAAATGCCGCCGCTAGTGTCATGATGCCAGTGTGCGTCTCGAACGATTCACGCGACAACTGCAACAGACCAAACTCCGAATCCAAGAGGGTGTGTGTTAGGATAGGCGCTGAATCGGAGCCAGGGACTCATGGTGGATTTCCGCCCAACCGGGCATGATCGGACTTCAACACGAGAAAATTGTGAACGATGGCGATTCTCACGAGCGCGAAATCGAACTGAAGAAGATTGCGGCGAACTCAGGCCTCGATGCTGGACAATCATAACGGCGACTGGGACGACGCGGCCACGGCCAAGGCGTTCAAGACGATCTACGAAGCGGTGAAGTCGGCGTGAACGCTTTCGACTCTCCGAACCCGTGGTGAAGTGAAGTCGTTCATCTCGCTGCGTGTATTCTTGACGCCTCTTGCCGCTGCGCTCGTTTGTGCCTCGTGCGTCGCATCTCGCTCGGTTGGATCTGGCCAGTCGCTGCGACCGCACTATCGCCAGATCCCGCAATCTGTCGCGATCGATCTCGTGAGCACGACGGCGTTCTGGCGCTTCATGCGTTCAGCTTCGGCGCGGCATACAGGAATCGATGAGAGCAAGCTCTCGTTCACAGCGCGACCGTACGACGATTCGCAGTCGGCCCAGGTGCCGCTGCACGTGACGCTCGGTCCGCCGATCTACGTTCCTCCAGTGGGAGCGGATCACCGCACGAACAGCGGCTGGAGGAATACGCGATGACGGCGACGTTTCATGGGCCTCCAGGAGCTCCGGGAATGTACGATGTCGTGCTCCACGCCGCGCCGGACTTTGCTAAGACGGAGAGCGGAACGGACCTTCCGTTCGGCGACTCTAGCCGGGCGAAGGACACGTGGCACATCGCGATGTGGTGGCCGGACACTCGTGACGGCGATTCGAGTCTCCGCGAAGCGCAGAGGCGCTTCGCCGGGCGCGACGTTTACGGATACGGCGGCATCCTGATCGGCTGTCCGAACTGGTTCGACACGTATCCACCGCACACGCCGATCCGAATCCGGGAGATTGTGCGCGATGTCGCACAGATCAAAGAACTCTGGACGGGATCCACCGTCACTGGCGGTGACGACATGGCGCCCCATTTCTTCGCAGTCGAGCCGCTGCGGCTTCTCGTCGAAAAGCCGGCCGCAGAACCGCTCTCCAGCGGTGGGTCGTCAGGCCGATCGGTGGAGCGCTGTCCCGCGCTCGTCCGCGCGGACTGGCAGCTCGGCGTCACGATCTCGACGATTGCGCCGCCGCGTCTCGCTGCGCTCGCCGGTCTGTATCCGCAGTTCCGAGTCGGCATGACGAAGGACGAAGTCGCCTGGCGATTCGGTTATCCGCGCAGCTTCGCGGACCTCGCGACAATCCGGAACGCTACCACTTGGAACTACGATGGCAGCCCCTTCAACACGTTCTCCGTGACGTTCCGAAGCAATCGCGTGTCCTTGTTCACTTCGGCGCGCGAAATGCCATAGGGCGAAACAAAAGCATGAACGTGGAGTTCAGAAGAACGGCCGACTACGGCCGCTTTCGGCGAGATTTCCGGACTTCGCAGTAAGCGCCCCAGCAAACACGCGACGTTCCACAATGGACTGGCCCTGCGCCGCGGACAAAAGAACGACACTGAGCAAGTTATGCAATCCGGGGAAAGCGATACTTACCTTCGCGAATTACAAATTCAGGGACGCAGAGATACGCATGCGAGGCTTTTACTCGTAGCTCGAGCGGATTAAAACGATCTCTCGTCGCTTGGTCATTCAACGATGCCATCAGAGCTACATTCACGCCGGTGAAGCGTTGTGACGCGGTCACGCCAACCGCGTCGAAGCCATCCTCGGAGAAGCCGTAGGTGAACCGCCTGGAAGACATTATTTCTCGCGCTAGAGCGCGAGCTTGCTTCTCCAAAATTCGTAAGCTTCGATAAGACGCCCAGAACGATGAAGGTATGAGCTGAGTATGTTGTGCAGGATATTCGGTGGGTAAAAATGATCTCTGGTTACCGAACCAAAGATTACGGGGAAACTTCATCGGCATCTTTATGCCTGCCGCGTGTCCGAACGATCTTATATCCAAGCGTTGGAGTATCACGCATTAAAGTCGCGCCGAATACAACTGCGCAGTCAAAGAGTATCGACCAACCGGCTTCGGACAGTTTAACGAAATCACGGGTTTTTAAGGGAACGTGTTCTCCCTGAACTGTTATTGAGCTAAAGCTTTCTCGCGTCCCGAACGCGGGCTCTGAGACCAGCTTTTCTAATAAGGCGTCTAGAGTCTCAACAGCCCCGGCACCGTGAAGCATTCGTTCTGATCGATAACCCAGGAGTTCGCTTAGCCGAGCGAAGCTGCCATCCGCCTGCGCGCGATACCAGTCGAAAAATCGGCGCGAGTATTCGATAAGACCATTCAGGATGGTCACCGCTAAACGTAACTCCTTAAACGTCCGGCCATCAAATCTTGACAACAGGGGGTAGTTCAGCACTTTCGTTCTAAGTTCCAGATTCATGCCATTCAATCTTGTGACTATCGAGAAGATCTTTTAACGGCTTCGATATTTTGCCCTTCACCACCCACACCACATGCTGAACCGCACCGCTCTCCAGCAGCGCTGCATCCTTCGCTACTTGCGCCTTGACGAACCCAGTTGCAGTCGTGTAACCAGTCTTTACCTCGACGGCGATTTTGCCGCCCTCACCGATCGAGAGTGAATCAACGAACCGAGGCGTCCCAACGCTTTCAACGACAAAGTTTTCTCCTTTCAGGCCGCCAGATAATGCCCTAAATGCGTTTTCGGCTGCCATGCCGGTCGCGTAGTTGGACGCGACGCGAGAAGCCGCGCTCGAAGTCGGTCCGGTACCAGCAGCGTCGTCGAGCGCGCCCACGGCAACATCGCTAATAGCTGGACCATTCCCACGCAAGAAACGGACAGGCCCTTACTCAATCCGGAGCGGCCGTTCCAAAGCGGTGCCACAAGGCGAGCCAAAGTTAAAATTTATGCGCATTCGCAGCGGTAGTTTGGTAGCCCCAGCGGGATTCGAACCCGCGTTACCGCCGTGAGAGGGCGGCGTCCTAGGCCTCTAGACGATAGGGCCGCTTGGCTCCCGGAGATGGACTCGAACCACCGACATGCAGATTCAGAGTCTGCCGTTCTACCAGCTGAACTATCCGGGAATGACCAGCCGGGGTCTATACTACACTTCCCGGCCCGGTTCATGCAACGGGGAATCCCCATGTGATTTCTAGCTGCCGAGGGGCATCTTCTGAGCGCGACAATTTGGACTAAGAACCGCGTTTTGAGTCGTCGTTTAGAAATGTCAACACTTGACAGCAACTTTTCGATCGGCACTCCATTCGGTCGCGGCTGAATGTCTCCACGATCAACGGCTTTCGACCACGATTCGATGGCAAACCCAAATCGTTTTGCACATTCTCGCATAGACTTTCCTCCGTTGTAGTAATCCCTAATCACGTTCCAGTCGTAGCGGACTCGGCGATCGTCGAAAAAAGTGGATGCCACATGTAAATCATTGCGAAGAACCGCTTTGCGCAACGCTAGGCGGGACATACCGAAGCGATGAATGCATTGGGTTAATGGATGGTTCTCGTTGCAGGGGCGTTGAATCGTTTCCCAATCGTACTGGTTGGCACACTGACAAAAAAAAACGTGTAACGTTGCCACGCAGTTGGCACTGCGAATCGGTAATGTAGATGCGTGCCTAGATACGACTGGACTGAAGTGCAAAAATTTCACGATGATTATCACACGCGAGCCGAATGTATCAGTCACTTCGGCTTGTGCGCCGCATCGTGGACGAACGCCAAAAACCGGGGAGCGTTACGCCAGCGGCCACATTCGTTTCGTCCGGAGCAGATCGTCACATTTCGGAGTCGCGGACAAGTGCGACGGGCGCACTTAAAAGCAGGCACTCTGAAGAATGTCTGCTACGGGTGCGGCATTTCGCAATGGCTCGGCGAGACGCTGGCGCTCCATCTCGACCACATGAACGGTTTAGCGAACGACCATCGTTTTGAGAACCTACGGATGCTTTGCCCAAACTGTCACAGCCAAACCGAAACGTTCGCCGGTCGAAACGCGAGGCGAAAGAATGGATAAGCGACGGAAGTACGACTGGGTAGCCATACAAGCGTACTACGACCAAGGCCACACGTACTACGACTGCATTCGCGAGTTCGGCTTTTCGAGCGCTGCTTGGCAGAAGGCACTAAAACGCGGCGAGATTACGACGCGCGTTCGCAAATGGTCGATCGAACAGGTCATTCGGGCTGCGAAGGGCCGGACGCACCTCAAGCTTCGACTACTCCACGCCGGGTTGCTCGAGCCGAGATGTTACCGTTGCGGTATCGACACGTGGCGGGGCAAGCCGCTCTCCGTGCAGATCGACCACATCAACGGCGTTCGAAACGATAACCGTCTCGCGAATCTTCGTATGCTGTGCCCCAACTGCCACAGCCTCACTCCGACATACGGGTATCGGAAGCGAACGAAGTAGCCGCGCTCCTTTGGGTAGAAGCACAGAGGAAACAGTCGAAGGAGGTGCTTGGTGCAGGCGATTGTCCTGGTGGGTGGCGAGGGAACGCGGTTACGTCCGCTGACGTACGGCACGCCAAAGCCGATGGTTCCGATCATGAACGTGCCGTTTTTGGCACGAACGATGCAGCGCTTATATGAGGCCGGCATTCGCGACGTCATTCTGCCTGCTGGATATTTGCCGCAGTCGATCGTCGACTATTTCGGTGACGGTTCGCACCTCGACATGAAGATCACGTACGTGATCGAGGAAACGCCGATGGGCACCGCCGGCGCGATCAAGAATGTAGAGCAGCACATCAAAGGCCGGTTCTTCATGCTCAATGGCGACGTGTTGACCAGTCTCGATTTGCCGGCGATGCTGCGCTATCACGAACAGAAGGGCGGCATCGGAACGCTGCACTTGATCCGTGTCGACGACCCGTCCGCGTTCGGCTGCGTCGCCCACGACGCCGACGGTCTGGTATCGGCCTTCGTCGAGAAACCGCCGCGGGACAAGGCGCCGACTAACGACATCAACGCCGGCACCTACCTGCTCGAGCGCGAAATTCTCGACCTCATACCGCCGAATCGCAACGTGTCGATCGAGCGCGAAACCTTTCCGCAGGCAATCGCCGCCGGCAAACGGCTGTACGGCTACACGACCAAAGACTACTGGCTCGATCTCGGTCGCCCCGAGCATTACCTTACAGCGCATACCGACGTGCTCGCGGGCGCCTTGGCGATGGGCCTCGAGCCTGGGATTCACGGGTTCGGCGCCGCATCGCTCGAGGGTGTGCCCGGCATCGTTGCCCCGGTGTATGCCGGAGCCGACGTGATCGTCGACCCCACCGCGACAGTCGGTCCGAACGTCGTGCTCGGCCATGGCTGCAGCATCGGTGCCCATGCCACCATTCGCGACTCGGTGTTGTGGGAACGGGTCAGCGTCGGGCCCTCGGCGATCATCGAAGAAGCGATTGTCGCGAGCGGTGTAACGATCGGGCCGGACGCCCGGATCGGGCGTGGCAGCGTCATCGGTCACGACGTAACCGTCGAGCCTGGCCAGGTGTTACAGGAAGGCAGCCGAGTAGGCGAGCCGAACGTCGACAGCTCTCAGACCACATAGCGCTTCCGAGCGGCGGCGCGCCGCACAAACTCGCGGATGCCAGGTTTATGGCGTATCGAGCGAGGGGTAATTATAGGTCGGAAGTGGAGGATTTGCGCTCAACATGTTTCCGCCGCGCGCGTTATTTCTAGGCTCGTATCCCCCGCGAGAGTGTGGTATCGCTACGTTTACCAAAGACGTTGTCGACTCGTACAATCGCGCGTTTGCGATCACGAGCGACGTCGTCGCGATCGACGAACCCGGCGGGGAGATGCGCCGGTACGGACCCGAAGTTGTCGCCCGGCTCTCGGAAGAAGACCGCTCGAGCTACGAACGGGTCGCCGGCTTCATTAATCGCCATCCGTCAGACCTATTGAACGTACAACACGAGTACGGGTTGTTCGGCGGGGAACGCGGCGAATGGCTCATGGATCTGTTGCGAGCGCTCGAGAAGCCGGTTGCGGTCACGATGCACACGGTGCTGCCCGAGCCCGACGAAACGATGTTGCGCGTGACGCGCGAACTCTGCGCGAGTGCGTCGCGAATCGTGTCGCTGTCCGAGACGGGACGCGGCTTGCTCGAGACCGTGTACGGTATCGATCCCGACCTGCTGCGCGTGATCCATCACGGCGTGCCCGACGTGCCGTTTACGAACACCGACGCGGCGAAGGCGTCGTTTGGCATCGGTCAGCGCGTGTTGATTACGACGTTCGGGCTGATCAGTCGCGGCAAAGGTCTAGAGTATGCCATCGAAGCGATGCGTGACGTCGTGCGGCGCCATCCCGAGACGCTGTACCTGATCCTCGGCGCAACACATCCGGTCGTTCGTCGGCAAGAAGGCGAATCGTATCGCGAAACCCTGCAAGCGAAAATCCGCGAGTATGGCTTGCAATACAACGTGCAGCTCGTCGACAAATACATGGAGTTCGACGAGCTAGTGAGCTATCTGTCGGCGACCGATATTTATCTCACACCGTATCTGAATCCGGATCAGATCGTCAGCGGCACCTTAGCCTATGCCGTCGGTTGCGGGAAGGCCATCGTTTCGACGCCGTACCTGTACGCCCAAGAGTTGTTGGCCCATAATCGCGGCTTTCTCTGCGAATTCCGCGATTCCACGTCGATTGCAAAGCGCGTGAACATGCTGCTCGACGATCCCGATTTGCGACGTGCTACCGAGCGGCGCGCGTATCGATTCGGCCGGCAAATGACGTGGCCGCACGTGGCCGGCGAGTATGCGAACGTGTTCCTCGAGCTCGCTCCGCCCGAGGCGATGACGCTGGTCTCGTCGGCGTGACCCCTCGACCACTGCTGCCGTCGCTCGATCATCTAGCGACGCTATCGGACGATACGGGCGTCGTCCAGCACGCGATCGAGTCGGTGCCGAATCGTTCCACCGGTTACTGCACCGACGATGTCGCTCGTGCGTTCGTCGTCGCGTTGACTCGGTTGCGATCGCTGCCGGGCGACAAACTGGCGACTCGTTTGGCCTCCACCTACCTATCGTTCTTGCAAGACGCGCAGTTAGAAGACGGCCGGTTTCATAATTTCATGAGCTATCAGCGCGACTGGCTCGATGACGTCGGCACGCAGGATAGCTGCGGGCGCGCTATGTGGGCGCTCGGTTTCGGCATGGGTTACGCTCCGACGCCGGCGTGGCGCCGCTTGTGCCGGCATATGTTCGAAAGGGCGATCGCAACGATCGACACGTTCGATTTTTTGCATCCGCGCGCGTACGCAATCCTTGGCGCGTGCCACGCGTATACTGCATTGGAAGACGCTTCGTATGCCAATGCAATCCGGCACCTGGCCGACACCTTACTCGCAGAATACGACAAGCATCGCGCGCCGGGATGGAACTGGTATACCGACATGATGACGTACGACAACGCGCGTCTACCGGAAGCGATGATCCGCGCCGGCCACGTGTTGGGTGATGCGCGCTATCTGCAGGCGGGTCTCGACTCGTTGGCCTTCTATGAGAGCGTTACCATCGTGGACGGCGTCTTCGTTCCGATCGGGAACAACGGTTGGTACCGGCATGGTGGTTCGCGCGCCGTGTACGGCCAGCAACCGCTGGATGCATGCTCGATGGTTGACGCAGAATTGGCTGCGTACGACGCCACCGGCGATCCCGCGCACCTCGCATACGCCGAGCTCGGACTCGCTTGGTTCTACGGCAAAAATTCGCGGTCCGAATCGATGGCACACGGCGGCGGCTGCTACGACGGTCTCGAAGAACGTGCCGTGAACCGCAATATGGGCGCCGAATCGACGCTGGCGTTACTTTCCGGGGCATACGCGATGGCCGAGCGTCAGACGCGTACGCCGCGAGCCGCAACCCGCTAAATTCGGCAATAACGGCTGGAAACACGGAGCTTTTCGCCTACAGGCTTGCTTCGCGTCGCCGTCGAATGTTAAGTAATGCTCCTCGAAACCGAAATCCTTAGCGACGTTCAAGCCGCTGCTATCCGTCATACGGATGGCCCGGTTCTTATTTTTGCGGGAGCCGGCAGTGGAAAGACGCGCGTTCTTACGCATCGTATCGCGCATCTCGTACGTGAACTTGGTGTCGCTCCGTGGAGCATTCTCGCCGTAACGTTCACCAACAAAGCCGCCGGCGAGATGAAATCGCGTCTTGCAAAACTGATCGCCGATGACGCGCGCGACTTATGGGTTGGAACGTTCCACTCGATGTGCGTTCGCATTCTGCGTGCCGATGGTTCGAAGATCGGCATCGGTCCGCGTTTTGCGATCATCGACGAAACCGACCGCCGCCAGCAGGTCAAAGAGATTCTCGACGATCTTGGTTACGACGACCGTCAGCTGACCGTTGGCGCGTGTCTCGCCGAAATCGACAAGGCGAAAAATGCGCTCGTCTCGCCGGAACAGTTCGCCGAACGTGCGACCTCGTTTTCCGCCGAACGCATCGCCAACGTCTACACCGAATATCGCCGCCGTCTCGCGGCATCGAACGCGCTTGACTTCGACGACCTGATTTTGCGGACGATCGAACTCCTCGAGCACGATCGCGCAACGCGTGAAAAATATCAGAAGCGCTTCCAATACGTTCTGGTTGACGAGTATCAAGACATCAATGCCGCCCAGTACCGGTTCGTCGCGTTGCTTGCCTCACACCACGGCAACATCACCGTCGTCGGCGACGACGATCAGTCGATCTACTCATGGCGCGGCAGCGATTACCGGATGATCCTACGCTTCGAAGACGACTTCGCCGGCGCCAAGATCTTCAAACTCGAGGAAAATTACCGCAGCACGCAACGCATCCTCGACGCCGCGAACGCGCTCGTACACAATAACAAGACCCGCGCGGCGAAAAAATTGTTCACCCGCCGGACCGGCGGCGATCCCATCAGCGTGTATCCCGCCCAGACCGAGCGCGACGAAGCGCGGTACGTGGTCGAAAAGGTGAAGGAACTGGTGCGCGATGGATCTGCGTACCGCGACTTCTTAGTATTGTATCGTACCAACGCACAATCGCGGGTGTTCGAAGAGGCTTTCCTGGCCGATGGAATCCCGTATCGGGTCGTCGGCGGCGTCGGCTTCTACGAACGTACCGAAATCAAAGATGTCATCGCGTATCTTCGCTACATCTTGAATCCGTCCGATGCGTTGGCGTTCAAGCGAATCGTCAACGTGCCGCGCCGCGGCATCGGTCAACAGACGTTGTCGGCCCTGGTGCATCATGCAAACCAGGCCAACGTTTCGGTCGGCGAAGCCGTGCTCTCGCCCGAACTCTTGCGCGTGGCCGTCCCGAAGAAGCTACGCGAACTCGAGCGTTTCGGAGAACTGATCGCAGAGTTTCGTAAGCGTACCGAATCGTCGAGCGTCGTCGATCTCATCGCCGGCGTCATGGAAGAATCGGGATACGTTCGCGAACTGCAATCCGAGGAGACGCACGACGCGCGGGCACGCCTGGAAAACTTGCAAGAGTTGGTTACGGTCGCCCGCGACTACGAAGCGAACGACCCAGAACCGACGCTGGCAGGTTTTCTCTCCAACGTCGCGCTCGTAAGCGATCTCGACACCCTCGACGAGGACGCGTCCTATGTGACGTTGATGACGCTGCATTCGGCCAAGGGCCTCGAGTTCGACAGCGTCTTCATGACGGGTCTCGAGGAGGGTGTGTTCCCGCACACTCGCGCGCTCAGCGATGTTACCGAATTGGAAGAAGAGCGCCGCCTCGCGTACGTCGGAGTGACGCGCGCGATGCAGCGGCTATTCTTCACGTTCGCGTTCCGTCGCGCGCTGTATGGCAACACCTACGCCTACCCGAAATCGCGGTTCCTCGACGAAATCCCGGGCTTGGAATTTCTGGAGGCCGATAGCGTAGCACTGGCGCGTCCCGCCGGTGGTCGATGGCGCGAAGTCGCAATCCACGAATCGGCAGGCGCGGGCATCCATCTCGGATTGGCGATCGGCGATCACGTGCGTCATCCAAAGTGGGGCGAAGGTGCGATCAGCAACATCGTCGGTGCCGGCGGCGATGGTTTGGTCACGATCGACTTTCCAAATGTGGGCCAGAAAATGCTCATGTTGAAATACGCCCCACTCGAAAAAATCTAGCCGCACGCTTTATCCGGTTTTGAGGTTAAGGAGCCGCCTGAGTGATTCGTGTGGCAGTCGCGGGAGCGCGCGGTACGATGGGAGCGATTGCGGTGTCGGCGTGTTCGTCGACGCCCGGCATCGCCTACGGCGGCGGGTTCGCGCGTAACGCCGACCCGGCTAACGCGATCGTCGCCTCGCTCGACGAACTCTTCTCCAAGCCCCTCGACGTCGTTCTCGACTTCACAACCCAACCGATCTCGGTCAACGTCGCAATGACGGCATTGGAGCACGGCGTGCGTCCGGTTGTCGGTGCGAGCGGCTGGAGCGAGGCCGATCGTGAGCGGTTGTCGGTCTTCGCCGCGCAATGCTCGCTGGGTGCGATGATCGTGCCGAATTTTTCGCTCGGTGCTACGGTCGCGATGCGATTGGCGGGGCAAGCGTCGCGATACTTCCATAACGCCGAAATCGTAGAAATGCACCGCGCCGAAAAGAAAGATAAACCGTCGGGTACCGCGTTGGAAACCGCGCGCCGGATGATCGAGAACGGCGCCGTCGATCCGCAAATTCACAGCGTGCGATTACCCGGGCTGGTCGCACATCAAGAAATGCTGTTCGCCGCCGATGGCGAGCTGCTCACCATCCGGCACGACACGCTATCGAGACAGTCGTTCGTTCCGGGAATGATCGCCGCGATTCGAGCGGTCATGCACTCGACCGGTCTCACGATCGGGCTCGATACGGTATTGGATCGATGGGACGAACTGGCATCGATGTAGCGGTTGTCGGCGCCACGGGAGCCGTTGGCGAGACGATCCTACGCGTGCTCGAGGAACGCCGCTTGCCGATCGATACGCTCGGTCCGTTCGCTTCGCGCTCGCGTGAAGGTGCCGTTCGTTTCGGCGGGCGGACGCTCGACGTCCGCGCGACCGATGCCGGCGCGTTAGCGGAGTTCGACGTGGTGTTTTTCGCCGGCGGGGACGAACTGAGCGATGCCTACGCACCCGCACTGCTTCGAAGCGGACGCGTCGTCATCGACAACAGCGCGGCGTTCCGTTTGCGCGACGGCGTGCCGCTGATCGTTCCCGACGTCAACCCGCAGGCCATCGCTCCGGGCGATGGGTTATTTCCCGTCGGTAACTGTACGGCGATTATTTTGTGTAGCGCACTGGCGCCGATTCGCGATGCAGCCGGTTTACGAACGGTGCGGGTTGCGACCTACCAAGCTGCGAGCGGCGCCGGCCGGGCCGGCCTGGACGAACTCTTGGCGGGCGAGCGGGCTGCCGTCACCGGCGATGCCGAGCCGGAGCCCAACGTGTTTCCGCGTTCGTTGGCGCGCAACGTCGTTCCGCAAGTGGGCACGTTCGACGCGTCGGGTTACAGCGGTGAAGAACGCAAAGTGCGCGACGAAACGCGCAAAATACTCGGATTGGCCGACCTCTTCGTGAGCGTGACGGCGGTCCGCGTGCCGGTGCGTACCGCGCACGCCGAGGCGGTGTTCGTCGAAACCGAACGCCCGGTTGACCGCGCGTCATTGGCACGCGCGTTTGCCGCAACTCCGTCGCTGGTCTATCACGACGACGGCATCGTCACGCCGCGCGACGTCGAAGGCACCGATCGCGTGCACGTCGCTCGACTACGGCACGAACGCGATAATACGCAGTTCGCATTTTGGTGCGCCGGCGATCAACTGCGCAAAGGCGCCGCAACGACCGCGGTCGAGATCCTGGAATTGCTCGTGGCGGCGGGACGGTTCGCCGAATGAGCGCGGGTATTGCCGTTTTGAAGTTCGGCGGCACGTCCGTCGCCACACGAGAGCGTCGCGAGGTTGCGGCGCGCCGCATCGTCGATGCCAAAGAAGCGGGTTTTACAGCAGTGGCCGTGGTGTCGGCGATGGGGCGCCCGCCCGATCCGTACGCCACGGATACGCTACTGAATCTTGTCGGTCATCGCATCGGGACGGCGCAGAGCGATATGGTGCTGGCCGCCGGCGAGTTAATTTGCGCCGGAGTGTTCGCCGACGAACTCAACGTGGCTGGAATACCCGCCGTCGCGCTGTCGGGCGCACAAGCCGGCATTCTTACCGACGATCGTTTTGGCGATGCGCGCATTCTCGGCGTCGAACCGCAACCGGTTTTGGATGCGATCGATCGCGGGGTGGTGCCGGTCGTTGCCGGCTACCAAGGCGCGACGGCATCCGGCGCGACGACCACGCTCGGCCGCGGCGGTACGGATCTGTCCGCGATCGCCTTAGGGCATGCGTTGCACGCAGAACGAATCGACATTTATACCGACGTCAGCGGCGCCATGACGGCCGATCCCCGCCGTTTACCGGAAGCACGGACGATCGAGCGGGCATCGCTCGACGAAATGACCGAGTTGGCCGCGCACGGTGCCAAAGTGATGCATCATAAGGCGGCGGATTTCGCGCGCCGCACCGGTACGCGCTACGCGATCAAAGGCGTCGATACCGATCGTGGCACGGTCGTCGATGAAAACGCATTTCACGAGCGCCCGGTAACCGGCGTCACCTGTTCCGGGCGGCTGACGTGGGTACGGATCATCCGCGGCGACATCGAGACGCCGTCCCGCCGGATGCAAACCGAACTCGAAATGTTTGTCCGCCTCGCCGACGCCGGCATTTCGATCGATCAGGTGTCGATCAATCAAGCCGGGGTCGCCTTCGTTGTCGACGGCGACTCGGGCGGGGAACTTCGACGTATGCTAGGCGATCTCAATCTGGCCGTCCGGGTCCGGGAGGCTTGTTCGAAGCTGTCGGTAGTAGGCAACGGCATGCGCGATACGCCCGGGGTCGTGCGCGACGTCGTTGAAGCGCTCTCGCGCGCCAACGTCGAAATCATTCACTTCACCGACAGCAACGTCACGATCTCGGTGCTCATTCCGGCGGCCGACGCGACGATTGCCGAATCGGCGATTCACAAACAATTCAGATTGGATGAAGGAGAGGCTGCGTCATGAACCTCGGGACGATCGCAACGGCGATGATCACGCCGTTCGACGAGCGCGGGGCCGTGGATACCGCCGAAGCCGCTCGTCTGGCGCGCTGGCTGGTCGAACGCGGCAACGACGCGTTAGTGGTCGCCGGCTCCACGGGCGAGGGCCAAACCCTCAACGACGCCGAGCGTTACGAGCTCGTCAAAGCGGTGAAGGCCGCCGTGGGAGACCGCGCGACCGTGATCGCGAATGCCGGCCTGAGCGCGACGCGCGAGTCGATCGAATCCGCGCGGCGAGCGCAGGACGCCGGCGCCGATGCATTGCTCATCGTCGTCCCCTATTACATCAAACCGACGCAAACCGGTATGCTGCGTCATTTCGGTGCGATCGCCGATGCGGTGCCGCTTCCACAAATCGTCTATAACATTCCGTCGCGTACCGTTGCGAATATGTTGCCCGAGACGCTGTTACAACTCGCTCGCGAGCACGGCAATGTCGCCGGCGTTAAAGAGTCGAGCGGCGATCTCAAGCAGATCGCAACGGTTCTGCGCGAGCGAGCACGCGGTTTTCGCGTATGGTGCGGAGACGACCATCTGTTCTTGCCGTGTTTGGCGCTGGGCGCCGACGGATTGATCGGCGTCGCGTCGCATCTTTGCTCGCGCGAATTTCGCCAGATGTACGAGGCCTTTACCGAAGGACGCGTCGCCGAAGCGGCCGCGATTCACGCCTCGTTGCTTCCGCTGTTCGACGTGCTGTACCGCGTCACCAATCCGATCCCGGTGAAGTGGGCGATGAATCAAATGGGCTTCCGAGCCGGCGTTTGCCGCTCGCCACTCGACGAACTGCCCGCAAACCTCGAATCCGTGCTGCGTCCGGTGGTCGCGGATTTTGCGGACCCCGGCATGACGGCGGTCCTGGCGTAAGGCCTCTGGTTGGACGCGCAATATATCCTCGGTTGCCGGCTCGATCTCATCGACGCCGACCAAGCCGCAGCGCAAATTATGCATCTCGCCGCGAGTGGCGAGGGTGCGCAGGTCGTTACCCTCGGCACGGAAATGGTCGTGCACGGGCAGCGCGACGATGCGTTCCGAGCGGTCGTTAATGCTTCGGCGTTGTCGTTATGCGATACCGTCGGTTTGCTGTACGTCGCGCGACGGCGCGGTTCGACGCTGCGCGAACGCGTCACGGGTATCGGACTGATCGAACGCTTATGCGACCTTGCTGCTCGCACCGGCATGCCGGTGTATTTTCTTGGCGGGGCGGCCGGCGTAGCAGCCGATGCGGCCGCCGTGCTGGAAGCGCGTTTTCCAGGATTGCGCGTCGCCGGAACGCACGACGGCTATTTTACCGAGGATCGTAACGACGAAATCGTCGAAGCGATTCGTGCGAGCGGCGCGCGCTTGCTGTTCGCCGGTCTTGGATCGCCGCGCCAGGAACTCTGGCTGGCCGATCATCTGCGGGCGACCGGCTGCGGAGCCGGGATCGGCGTCGGCGGTTCGTTCGACGTCCTTGCCGGTCGTGTCGAGCGCGCACCGCAGGCGTTCCAACGCCTGGGGCTGGAGTGGTTGTATCGTCTCATTCGTGAACCGCGGCGCTGGCGTCGCCAACTCGCCTTGCCGAAATTCGTCGGGCTCGTGACGCTCGAACGCCTCGGCTTACTGCAGAAGAACGGACTGGTGCGCTCGTGAAAGCAATGATTCTCGCCGGCGGCTTATCCACTCGGCTCTATCCTCTTACGAAACAAGTGCCCAAGCCGCTCGTACCGGTCGCCGGAATTCCCAACGCCGAACACGTGATCCACTACCTTGCTTCGCACGGTTTCGATGAGATTGCGATCAACGTTCACTATTTAGCCGACGCGATCGTCGATCGATTGGGCGACGGTTCGCGCTTCGGCGTTCGGTTAGTGTATTCGCACGAGCACGAACTGCTCGGTAGCGCCGGCGGAGTGAAAAAACTCGAATCATTTTTTAGCGACGGGACGTTCGTCGTCGTCGGATGTGACGACTTGACGGATTTGCCACTCGACCGTTTGGTCGGCTTTCACCACGAGCGCGAGGCAATCGCTACGATCGGTTTAGTAGAGTGCGAAGAGGTTGACCAATACGGCGTGGTGGTGCTCGACGGACGCGGCAAGATCGTCGGATTTCAGGAGAAGCCGGCCAAAGGCACCGAGCGCAGCCGCTTGGCCAACACCGGCATTTACGTGTTCTCACCGGAAGTCTTCGGACAAATTCCGGCCGAAACGTTTTACGATTTCGGCAAACAAGTATTTCCCGATCTGCAATCCGCGGGAGCGGCGTTCTATGGCTACCATGCGCGGGGAGCGTATTGGAGCGATATCGGAACACCGGCCGAATACCGGCGTGCAAGTCGCGACGTCGTTCTCGGAACCGTCGCCATCCCCGGAACCCGCGCCTCGGGCGCCGACCCGAGTGCGTCCGATATCGCCGCAAGCGCGTATCGATGGACCGGTCTGGATCGGCTCGGGTGCGCGCATCGAGGCGGGCGCGACCCTGAACGGACCATCGGTCATCGGCGACCGCGTCGTCATCGGCGCCGGTGCACGAGTCAACGGAAGTATTCTGTGGGAAGACGCGGTAGTCGGCGACGGCGCGACGTTGCGCGACGCGATCGTGGGTAAGGGATATCGAGTCGATCCAGGCGTTTCGCTCGACGGGGCGATCGTCGCAAACGAAGCCGAACCCGCAACCGCTTAACCTTGCTGCAGGCCGCGCTCGTCGTGAGCGTCGGGCGTGTGGATTCGAGCCGCGATCGATCTGCTGTTTCCGCCGCAATGCGCGGGTTGCGATGCCATCGGTGCCGGCGTGTGTACGACGTGCGTCCCCGAACTTTGCCCGGCGCTGGACGCCGAAGCGGACGCCGGCATACCGGTACGCGCGTTTGGCGCGTACGAAGGTGCGTTGCGCCGAGCGATCCTGGCGCTCAAAGACGGTCGCCGGGATGTCGCCGAATCGTTGGCTTTCAGGGTCGCAACCTTGCTCGAACCGAACGCCGCGCTGGTGCCGGTGCCGACGACTGCCGCCCGCCGGCGAGTGCGTGGACTCGACGGCGTCGCCGCAATTGCAACCATCACCGCCACGCTGACCGGCGGTACGTCGCACCCGGTTTTGGTACAACGCGCGGGGGACGCGCAGCGCGGCCGGAGCCGGCGAGAGCGCCTGGCGACGCGGGGACGGTTTGCATGCCGCTCCGGCATCGAGATCCCGGCGCACGTCGTCTTACTCGATGATGTCTGCACGACGGGCGCCACGCTCCGCGACTGTCGTGACGCCCTCGAGGCTGCCGGCGCGCACGTTTCGGGGGCGGTCGTCGTGGCTGCGGCGAAAAGCGGCGCCGCGTGCCTTCCGCATCAGAACAGCTGTTAAGTCCGATCGATCGGGTGTATCTGGCGCGCGCCTGCGAACTCGCGGCGCGCGGTATCGGCAATACCGCTCCGAATCCACCGGTCGGAGCGGTCGTCGTACGGGATGGACGGACGGCGGGCGAAGGTTTCCACCATCGCGCGGGTGAGGAGCACGCCGAAACCATTGCTATCAAGCAGGCTGGCCCGGCAGCTGCCGGCGCGACGCTGTACGTCACGCTCGAGCCGTGCGCCGTGCCCGGCCGGGTGCCGGCGTGCGCGCCGCGCGTCCGCGATGCCGGGATCGCTCGCGTCGTCATCGGTACGATCGATCCCAATCCAACAAACTCCGGACTCGGCGCGACGATGCTTCGCGAGGCCGGCGTCGAGGTGGTCGTAGCAAACGATCCGGTGGCCGGCGACTTAGTTCAAATTTTTGCCGGTTCTCTTCGTACCGATCGTCCCTATGTCGCATTGAAATTAGCGGTGTCGCTCGACGGCATGGTCGCGCCCCGTCCCGGCGTCCGAGAATTATTGAGCGGCGAAGAAGAGCTGTGCTTCGTGCGCGATTTGCGCGTGGCGTACGACGCCGTGCTGGTTGGAAGCAATACCGTGCGGGTCAACGATCCGTTGCTGACGGTTCGGCCACCCCATCTTCGTCTGCGCCCGTTCGTGCGCGTTATCGCTTGCCGCAACGAAACCATCGATGCGTCCAGCCGCGTTTTCGAACCGGTGGAGAACTATGCTCGTACGATCGTACTCGTTCCGGCCGGTCGTCGCCAACGCTTCGGCAATCTCGAAAGCATTGCCGATGTCGTTTCCGTCGGCGAGCAGGGCGCGCACGATCTAGACTTGAGCGCGGCCCTCGGTGCGCTGCGCGCGACCGGCTCGACCAGTGTGTTGTGCGAAGGTGGACCGGCGCTGGCGGGCGCGATGCTGAAAACCGGCGTCGTCGATCGGTTTTACTGGTCGGTCGCGCCACGGCTATTGAGCAACGACGTGGCGGTGCCGGCCGTGCGCGGCGTCGATCTGTCGGACGCGCCGCGTGCGTTGCGATTCGATCCGCCGCGCTCGCTCGGACGCGATGTCTTGTTGTCGGGGACGTTCGACGGTGTTTAGCGGGCTGATTTGGTACCGCGGAGAGATCGTTGCGAGCGAACCGGCAGAAGACGGCTCGATGACGTTGCGCGTGCGTTGCGACGGCGCCGGCGTCGAACTTCCCGCGCCAAAGGAATCGATTGCGATCGACGGCGCCTGTCTGACGGCGACGCGCATAACCGGTGAAAACATCGATTTCGACGTCGTGCCGGAAACGCTGCGCCGAACGACGCTCGGCGAGCGGCATCCGGGCGACCGAGTCAACGTCGAGTACGCGTTGCGTCTCGGCGACCGAATGGGCGGACACTTCGTGTACGGACACGTCGACGCCGTCGCCGCAGTGCTCGAGCGACGTCGCGAAGGACAGGGCGAAATTATCCGGATCGAACGCCCCCTGCAACTCGCATTTGCGTTGGTCGATAAAGCGTTCGTTGCGCTCGACGGCGTGAGCCTGACCGTCGCAGCCGTCCAACCAAACTGGTTCGAAATCGCGCTGATTCCCGAGACGCTCGCTGCGACGACGCTTGGAGATCGTCCACCCGGCACCCACGTTAATCTCGAGATCGACCCGGTCGCTCGGTACGCGGCGCGCTCGTGAAATACCGGGAGACACTGCCGGCCGGCGCGCGCGTATTCGAATCGCAAGTACGCACCCAGTGGGGCGACGTCAACGCGGCCGGCATCGTCTATTTCGCCGCGTACTGGCGCTTCGTCGAGCGCGCCGAGATGGACATGTTCGGCGAGCTCGGATTTCCGTACGAATCGGTCTTTCAAACGTACGGTTTTTGGTTGCCGCGGGTGCGCTGCGAAGTCGAATATCACGCCCCCGCCCTGATGAACGACGATTTGCGCCTTCGTACGCACGTGGAGAAGGTGGGTGGGTCGAGCGTCCGCTGGAAGACGATCGTGTTCAATCGACGCACCGGCGAAGCGGGCGCGGCGTTCGTGCTGACCGTCGCCTGCATCGACGCCGAAACGTTGCGCAGCCGTCCGCTTCCCGACGCTGTACGCGCCGCGTTACTGCCATGCGTCGCGGCGGAATCGTGACGGGACGGGTAGCGATGCTGGTGGCGCCGCGCACGATCGAAGTGCGCGACGAACCGGTTCGCGAGCCATCGGACGGCGCGATGCTCGTACGCGTGCGGGCGGCGCTCACCGATGGAACCGATCTCAAGACGTACCGCCGCGGTCACCCGTTGATGCCGATGCCGACGCGTTTCGGACACGAGTTTTCCGGCGACGTGGTCGCCGTCGGCAGGGGCGTGACGGAGTGGGCTGCCGGCGATGCCGTTGCCTGCGTGCACTCCGGGCCGTGCGGACGGTGCTTCTGGTGCGTACGCGATGAAGAAGAATTGTGCGAGTCGTTGACGGCGACGATGGTGTTCGGCGCATACGCCGATTACGTCGAGATCCCGGCGCGCATCGTCGAACGGAACTGCTATCGCAAGCCGCCCGGCGTTTCGTACGTCGAAGCAGCCTTTCTCGAGCCGCTCGCGTGCGTCGTGCATTCGATCGCATTCCTGGCGCCCGAGTCCGATTCGTTCGTCGCCGTGTACGGTGACGGTGCCTTCGGTATTTTGCACGCGTTGTTGCTCGCGCGCGAAGGCAATCGGGTCGTACTGTGCGGCCGGCGCACCGAACGGCTCGCACTGGCGCGCGAACTTGGCGTCGAGACCATCGACGTCCGCGAAGTGGCCGCGTCCGACGCGATCCGAGCGCGAACGGATGGCCGAGGTGCCGACGCTCTCATCGAATGCACCGGCAATGCGGAAATTTGGGAACTTGCGCCCTCGCTCGTGCGGCGTGGCGGGACGGTATCGTTTTTTGGCGGACTCCCAAGCGGCACGCGCGTATCGTTCGAGGCCGGGCGCCTACACTATGACGAAGTGCGGCTTGTTGCGCCGTTTCATTTTTCGCCGAAGGACGTTCGCCGCGCGTACGATCTGATTGTAAGCCGTACGCTGCCGCTATCACGTTTGACCTCGCAAACCGCGAGTTTGGACGACATTGCAAGCGTTTTCGCATCACTCGACGCCGGGAACGGCATGAAAGCGGTTATCGAACCATGAGCGTTCCAGAAACGATGCGCGCGGTCGTGCTCTACGACATCGACGACATTCGCATCGAGCAGCGTCCGGTTCCGCGCTTGCAGCCGGGTGAAATGCTGGTTCGCACGATGGCCGCGGGCATTTGTACCGGCGACATCTTGCCGTGGTACATCCGGCGTAAGGCGCCGTGCGTCTTGGGACACGAGCCGTCGGGCATCGTCGCTGCCATCGCGAACGATGGCGAAAACGAGCACGCGTTTCACGTGGGCGATCGTGTGTTCGTCCACCACCATGCTCCGTGCTTCGAATGCAATGCTTGCGAGCGCGGCGACTACGTACAGTGTGCGGGCTGGCGTGCGTCGCGAATCGACCCCGGCGCGATGGCCGAATATTTCCGCGTTCCCATGGCCAACTTGCGGGACACGCTGCAGTTGCCGGAGCGCGTCGGGTTCGCAGACGGTTCGCTCGTCGAACCATTCGCGTGCGTCGTCAAGTCGTTACGACGGGGGGGCGTTACCGCGGGAGACGATGTGTACGTCATCGGTCTGGGCGTGATGGGGTTGATGCACGTGCTGGCCGCGCAAGATCTCGGCGCCCGCGCGTTCGGTAGCGACTTTATCGAAGGACGCCGCGACCGCGCGACGCAACTCGGCGCGACCACGTTCCACCCCGACGATGTTGCGAATACGCTTCCTAACGGTGCGCGCGTCGTTATTTGCGGGCCGGGCGTTCCGGCGGCGCTCGACGCGGCCATCGCCGCAGCGGCTCCGGGCGGTACGGTGGTGCTGTTCACGCCGTTCGAACCCGGTACGCCGCTGACGGTCGATTCCGAAAAGTTGTACTTTCGCGATTTGACGGTTACCGGCAGCTACTCGTGCGGGCCGCCGGATACACGTCGTTCGCTCGAACTTATCGCGAGCGGCGTCGTAACGGCCAAAAAGCTTGGCGTCACCGAGATCGGCCTCGAGGACGTGCCGGAGGCCTACCGCGCCCTCGCGGCTTCCCGAATCGTCAAGCCGGTGGTGGTCTTTCCGGCGGTGGACTAGATCGCTGCCGCCTCATCGGCCGGGCCATCCGTGGCTCCGTCGCCGATATCCCCCGACCGATCTGCATCGTCTTCGCCGGGCATTTCGTCCTCTTCGTCGGGTTCGACGTACCCGAGAGCGTCGTTTGGAATCTCTCGATCGAACGGCATGTGTTTCTCTCCTATCGCGGTGGCGATATATTCGCTTACCACAACAGTACGCCGCTTGAATCAGAAGGGCGACACCGAAGCAGTTGACAACTGTTAAGTCGTGTCCTAGCCTGGAGGTGTGGACCTTTTTGCTGAGCGGCTGAACGCCGCCATGGACCGAGCCGGATTCTCGGCCGCCGAGCTGGCCGGGCGCTCGGGATTAACGGAGGCGGCCATCTCGCTGCTTCGTTCGGGGCGGCGCGAACCGTCGTATCGCACCCTGCAGCGGTTAAGTGGAGTTTTGCCCGGCCTGTCGAGCGGCGACGCTCGCGAAACGCCTTTCGACCGGGTGGACGAAGCCGTCGCCGACATTCGCGCGGGACGTATGGTCATCGTGCTCGACGACGAGGACCGCGAAAACGAAGGCGATCTCGTTATGGCCGCCCAGATGGTGACGCCCGAAGCGATTAACTTCATGCGTCGCGAGGCCGGCGGGTTGATTTGCGTCCCGTTACCGGGCCGCCGGCTCGACGAATTGCAAATCCCGCAAATGGTGAGCGACAACACCGCGGTCCACGAAACGGCGTTCACGGTCTCGGTCGAGGCGCGCGGCCTCACGACCACGGGTATTTCGGCGCACGACCGCGCGGCGACGATCAAGAAACTGCTAGACCCCGATGCGCGGGCGTCGGATTTCTTGCGGCCCGGGCACACGTTTCCGTTGCGATCGCGCGAAGGCGGCGTTCTCGTTCGCGCCGGACAGACCGAAGCATCGGTCGATCTGGCTCGATTGGCCGGACTGTACCCGGCCGGCGTTATCTGCGAGATCATGGCAGAAGACGGAACGATGGAGCGCTTCGACGGATTGCGCGCTTTTGCGGACCGGCACGGTCTGAAACTGGTCAGCGTCAAGGATTTGATCGCCTATCGCATGCGTAACGAGAAGCTCGTGAAGCGCATCGCGCAGTTCGATCTACCGACCGCAGCGGGCCAATGGAACGGTGTCGCATACGAAACGACCATCGACGGCGGCACGCACGTCGCGTTGGTGATGGGCGACATCGGCGACGGCAAAGATCTGCTCGTTCGGGTGCACTCCGAATGCCTTACCGGCGACGCGCTGCATTCGATTCGGTGCGATTGCGCGGCCCAGCGCGACGGCGCGATGGAACTGATCGCGCGCGAAGGGCGCGGCGTGTTTCTCTACTTACGACAGGAAGGCCGCGGCATCGGCCTCGCTAACAAGCTGCGCGCGTACGAACTGCAAGACCGCGGCGCCGATACGGTCGAAGCCAACGAAGCGTTGGGATTGCCGGTTGACAAGCGCGACTACGGCATCGGTTCGCAGATCTTGGCCGATCTGGGCGTTAAAGAGATGCGTCTAATCACCAACAATCCGAAGAAGATCTTCGGGCTTGAGGGGTACGGACTGAAAATCGTCGGACGCGCACCGATTCAAACGCCGACGACGCCGTTCAACGAGCGCTACATCGACACCAAACGCGAGAAGCTCGGCCACATGTTCGACGCCCCGCAGACCGCCGTTCCGATGTCGTAAACGCAACCGCGCCGCATTCGTGCCGTTGGAGCGTTCGATCGAAGAGCAGGAGGCCGAGAATCGGCTGCGCGAGCGTGAGTCGATTCGTGCCAGACTGCGAGTAGCTGCCGATCTGGCGATCGGCAATCACGTGGATCGGGCGCAGGCGGCCTTGAGCGAGCTGTGCGACGCGATCGATTCTGCCGACGAGGAAATGGTTGCCCGTTACCATTTTGCCTTCGCGCTCTTACTGCTGAAACGACGCTCCGTGGGCGAAGCCTTCGACTCGTTCGAATTGGGGCTTGCCGTTGCTCGGCGCACTGGTGACGCCGCATTGATCGGCGGTCTCTTGACAAATTATGGGACCGCCTTGGTTCAAGACGGCGACCTGGCCGTGGCCGTCGCTTGTCTCGAGGAGCACCGGCGACTGCAACCGCCGGGAGCGCGGAGATTTTCCGGTCTCCTGTCGTTGATCGAAGCCGTACTCGCCGCTGGAGACGTCCGTTTCGCGGCAAGACTTCTGCACGAACTGTACGATCGCTACGTCGATTCGCCGGGTTTGATAAGCGCCGCTGCAGTCGGAATTCCAGTCGGTCTGATGCTCGAGGACCGAGTACTTTTAGAGAAGAGCCGCGACCCCGCACTCCTCGACCTCGCGTTTTCGCGCGGCGAACAATGGCTGACCGGGCCGCTGGTGGAGTCGTTTTGCATGCTGTACGAGCATCTCGATTTCCGCGCGAAGCACGACGGGCTGTTGCAAACCGCACTGGAGGGCATGAAGACGGCCGACAACAGTCTTCCATTGGTGATACGGGCGGCGCGTTGCGGCGACGCGCGCATGCTGCCGCGATTAACCAAACTGGTTGCGCGCGATTGTCCGCCGATCTCGCAGCTGCACGTCGCGCGCCAATGCTGGTTCGATGCAACGCTCGCCGCACGCCGCGGTCGCCTTGCCAAGAGTAAGAATCTAGCGATGGAGGCGGCCGCCGGGTTCGCACGCACCGGACGGCCGCTCTTACGCGCGGCAGCGCTCGGAACGGCGCACCTCACCGACGAGGCGGACGCGTTGCTTCGGTCGTGCGGCGCAATTACTGTGCCGCTAGTCCGCTGGAATGCAGCACCCGTTGTTCGGAGATCTACCGGACTCACCGCTCGCGAGTTCGAAGTCGCCGCCATGGCCGCCGACGGGCTGTCGAACCGCGCCATCGCGGAAGCGTTAGGCGTGAGCGAACGGACGGTCCATCGCCATTGCGAAGCAATTTTCGGCAAGCTCGGAATTCACTCGCGCTGGCAACTCGCAGGCGAGCTGCAAAACGTTCGCAACCGTGGGTAATTTGCGCATGGAGGCGCTTCCCGGTGCGTGTATCATGACCGGAACGACTGGAGGATACACCATATGCGACACTCTGCGACCGCACTGATCGCCGGCGCCTGCGTACTAGCGTGCGCGGCTTGCTCGAGCCAACCATCGAACCCGGCTGTAACGGCGTCGACGGCAACCTACCCGCTCGGAGCGACCAATGGAAAGTCGTTCGACCGGCTCGTTCGCGACCGTACCGCCGCTCGAGCATGGATGGCGCCGGACGCCGGCGCTAAGGGCGGCCTGTTGTACGTCGCGAATTTCGGGCACGAACGCCGTGGACATTTTCGAGCAGCGAGGCCAAAATCAACAACCCGTCGGGACGATTACTTCGGGGATCGATTTTCCCGGCGGCATGACGGTGAACGACAAAGGGAACCTCTACGTCGTCAACGAGCGCCTTAGCGGCTCGCAGTACAGCATCCCGATGTATGCCAAGGGAAGCATGGCGCCGTCGAAAGTGTTCAGCACCGACCTTTCTTCGCCGACCGACATCGCCGTCGCGCACGACGGAACGATCTACATTACGAACTTCAACGAACTGAGCAACGGGTGGATCAGCGTGTATCCGAAAGGCAACCCGGCCAAAGAGTATCGCCTCACCGGGTTCGGCGGCGGAGCGCCGTTGTCTGTCGCGCTCGACAAGAGCGGCAACGTTTACGCCATGTACGATACCAACGACACCGGAGGCAGCGGCGTCGCCGAATTCGCGCCGGGTAAGAAGACTGGAACGGACCTCGGTTTGGTCGTGAAATGGGGCGGCGGCATCCAAGTCGAGCCGTCGGGGAACATCGTCGTCGTGCAGCAGCTGCAGCCGCCGGAGATTCTCGAGTTCACGCCGGGGCAAACGACCGCCTCGAAGACGTTCATGCTGCCGGACGACGATCAGTCCTTCGATTTCGCCCTCAATCGAAGCGGCAATCAGATGTTCGCCGACGATCAAACGGCGAATTCGCTGCTCGACCTCAAGCTTCCAAACGGAAAAGTTCTCCGCACGGTCGCGACCGGCTTCGAGGAACCGACCGGGGTAGCGCTCAGCCCGCCCGAGTTCTAAAGGCGAACGCGGGCGATTGACAGCGGCGAAGCCGGGGCGTAAGGTCGAGCGAGTGAAAACGTCCTCGATCGGCGCCTCCGGCGCGGTTCCCGACTGTCGCGGCAAGCGCTTCGTGCTGGTGGCCGCCCGCTTTTACGACGAGCTCGCGGCCTGGATGGTGGATGGTGCTCGTCGCGGCCTGTCGGATTGCGGCGTTTCACTCGACGATATCCGCACGGTCGACGTTCCAGGATGTTTCGAGATTCCGCTCGCGTGCGACACGCTATTAGCCACCGGCGAGTATGCCGGCGCCGTCGCGCTGGGGGTGGTGGTCCGCGGCGAGACGCCGCACTTCGACTACGTTGCGGGCGAATGTTCGCGCGGGGTGATGGACGTTTCGCTCGCGCACGGCTTGCCGATCGGTTTTGGAATCCTTACGACCGACTCGTATCTGCAAGCAGAGGAACGCGCCGACCCTTCACGTGGAGATAAGGGCTATCACGCGGCCGTTGCGGCCGCGACGCTCGCGGCGTTAGCCGCTACGATTTCGGCGGAAACAGACGCTCGCGCATAAACTCGTCGCCCGCTTGTGAGTCGGTGTCGGGATCGCCGTTGAGGTCGTGGTCGGCTTCTTCGCGCTTGGCCGGATCGGGCAGATCCTCTTCGGTGAGGTCGCTCTGAAAGATTTCGCCGTCTCGATCCCGCGCGAACCGGTCGCTCTGTCGTTCCATAACCAAGGCCTACCCAATTTTGTAGCCGCCTACCTCCAAAGGAGCGGCGCTCCCCAGGTCGCATGAAAGCCGACGTGAGCGAACTCGTGCCCGTGCGTTGGCTGGGAGACTCGGTCGAGTATCTCGACCAGCGCGCCCTACCGACCGACATCGTCTACCGGCAAGCCAGCACCGTCGACGACCTGGTTGAGGCAATCGCGACGCTATCGGTTCGGGGTGCTCCGTGCATCGGCGTGTTCGCCGGGTACGGCATCGCGATGCTCAAAGCGTCCCTGTCGCACGATCGTTTCGTCGAGGCTGCAGCGCGCGTTCGCGCGGCTCGCCCGACGGCCATCAACCTTGCGTGGGCGGTCGACCGCGTGTTGGCCGCTCCCGACGCGCTGGCCGAGGCGATTGCGATCGCGGAAGATCAAGTGCACACCGACGAACGCATCGGGCAGAGCGGTCTCCCGCTGGTTCCCGACGGCGCCGGCATCATTACGCACTGCAATACCGGTGCCCTAGCGACCGGCGGCCGCGGCACCGCGGTAGAAGTGATACTCGCCGCTCACCGCGCCGGAAAACACCCGCGCGTGTACGTCGACGAAACGCGCCCGCTGCTGCAAGGCGCCCGGCTCAACTATTTGGAGTTGAAAACGGCCGGCGTTAACGTTCGCATCATCGTCGATGGTGCGGCCGCGTTCGTTATGCAGCGCGAACGGATCGATCTCGCGATCGTCGGCGCCGATCGAATCGTGCGCAACGGTGACGCCGCAAATAAGATCGGCACCTATGGATTGGCCGTCGCTGCGGCGTATCATAAGGTGCCGTTCTACGTCGCGGCGCCGCGCTCGACGTTCGATCTATCGATTGCAACCGGTAGCGAGATACCGATCGAGTTGCGGGCCGAAGAAGAAATAACCGCATTTCGAGGGACACCGGTCGCACCCGGCGCCCGCGCGTACAACCCCGCGTTCGACGTTACGCCGGGGACGTTGATCGCCGGCATCGTCACCGAGTGCGGCGTCCTTCGTTCGCCGTATGAGAAATCGATCGCGGAATTGTTCGCGTGAAATACTACGACTTTATCGATCGCGCACCCGAAATCGGGACGCTGGTCTTCGTCGAGGGAACGCAACGCGAACTTGCCGATCGAGCGATCGTCACGCTGATCGACCGACTACTGCCGCCGGAAGAGCGCGACTTTAACTTACAGCGCTTCGACGCCGACTCGATCGTCGATTTTCATCCGGTCGCCGATGCGGTGCAAGCGATGCCGTTTTTGGGCGGCCGGCGAGTCGTGATCGTCACCGGCGCGCACTTGCTCAAAGCCGAACCTCGCCGGCAGCTGCTGGCGATTGCGTCGGGGGTGCCCGAGGGGAATACGCTGGTGGTCGTCGATCTGGTAGCCCCGAGCGCCAAGAAGACGCCGCCCATCGGCGCCGGCGCCGGCAAAAACGCGTTGCGAATCGATACGTCGGCGGCGCCCGCAAAGGGCCGTTCGGCACCGCCGTCGGGCGTCCGAAAACGCTTCGTCGAGGAACTACTTCAAGAACTCGAAGTCACGGCCGAAGCGCGCGTCATATCCGAACTCACGCGCGCCGATTACGACCTTTCGTCTATTCGAAACGACTTAGAGAAGTTAGCGGTCGGCGAAAAGCGCATCACGTACTCCGCGTTCCAGCGAGAATCGCTGTCCGCGGAAGATCCGAAGATGTACGAATTCTCAGCGGCGGCAGTCGGCGGCCAACCCGCGCGCGCCCTACAAGTGGCAGCCGAATGCTTCGACGACGATCCACGGGTTGCGATCCGGTTGCTGTCGGCGCTCGCGCGCGAGTGTCTGGCCGTTTGGGAAATGTCGCGTCCGAACGGCCGGCTACCCGACGGAGTCAAAGACTGGCGCGAAGCCAAACTGCGATCGATCGGGTCTGCAATGGGCCAACGGCGCGCGCGCATGGCCTACGAGATTGCTGTCGGCGCGTTCGAATCCATCGTCACCGGAAAAGCGGGCAGCGACTCGGACGAACAACGTACGCTCGTCGAGCGCATCACGATCGGCTTTGGCGATCTTGCGAGCCGTCGCTCGCCTTCGAGCCGCTCGCGCAGATAACGTACGGCTCTAAATACTCCACTCCCAAGCGTTCCACGACTCGGTGGACGCGTTGGGTGCAAACCCTTTGAAATCGACGCTGATCGGCTCCATCTGCCGCTTCCACCACAAGAAGACGTACGGCACGTCGCGCGCCAACAGTCGCTGAACCCGCCCGTACGCGACCGCTCGCAGCGCTTGATCGTAGTGCGTCAACGCGCCGGCTTGCGCGGCTTCCATCTCCGGATTGCAGTAGCGCGACGTATTGTACCCGTTGGGCGGCACGTTCGCGCATAGAAATTGCGACGAATCGTCGGGATCGATGCCTGCGTACCACGGCGCGAGCGTGATATCGAACTTGCCGCCTTGCACGATACCGCCGCTGGCCGCAGCTTCGAAGAGCGTCGCCTGCGGATAGGTCTTGATGGTGACGTCGATGCCGATCGCGCGTAACGCACTTTGCACGAGGACGCTTTCTTCACGATGGGTGACGTCCGATGTGTCGGTAACGAGCAGGAGCTGTAGCGGGGTGCCCGCCTTGCGAGCAATTCCGTCGGAACCGAACGTGTAGCCGTCGGCGGTGAGTTCGTGCCGCGCCGCCGCGATGTCGAACGGATACGAACGAACCGATGGGTCGAATGCCCACATCCAATCCGGGATATCCTCGGTCGCGACTTTTTCTTGGCCGTGGGTGAGGCGTTGCACGAAGCTCGCCTTGTCGATCGCTCGCGCGATCGCGCGCCGTACCTGTGGGTCTGCGGTCTGCCGGTGTGCGAGATTGAACTCGACCGCCTCGTATCCGTTCATGTCGCTCCAGACGATGCGCGCGTCCGGCAGCGCCGACAGTGCCGAGTACGTTTCGATCGATGGTTGATAGACGTAGTCGATCGAATGCGTTCGTAGCAGATTGACGGCCGTATTCTCGTCGGGTACGAACTGCACGACGACGCGCGACAACTGTGGAACGCCTTTGAAGAAACCCGCGTTGCGAACGAAGACGATCCGGTCGCCGTGGGACCACGAAACGAATCGAAACGGCCCGTCGCTAACGGTGGGTGCGTCGTTAAACGGAATGCGATTGATGTCGGCATAGGCACGTAACGCGTGCGCCGGCGCGATCGAATACGGCTGATCGCTTTCGGCAAAGAAGGTGTTGACGAAGGGAGCGAAGCGTTGTCGCAACCGGACCACGACGGTATGAGCGTTCGGCGTCGAGACGCTGCGGATGATGTCGTAGCCGTGGCGGGAGATGATGTTGTTGCGCGGGTTCATGATAGCGCGCCACGACCAGGCGACGTCGTCGGCGCCTACGGGCACCCCGTCCGACCAACGGGCATCGCGACGTAGTGTATAGGTTATGGTCAGACCGTCGCGACTGATGCCACCGTTGGCTTGCGTCGGAACCCGGTCGGCGAGCATGGGAATCGGGTTCCCGCGGACGTCGGCTGAGAGTAGCCCGGTAAAGAGGAAACGGTCGATGAAGCCGTCAACGCTGGTCAACGCCAACAGCGGGTTCAGGCTCTTCGGTTCTTCGACGACTGCGACGCGCAGAACGCCGGGCTGCGTCCATGCGTGGCGTCCCGCTTTTGTCGCCGAGCCGTCGAGCTTGGAGCACGCGGAGAGCGCGATAACGAGGGCGCACGCGAGCGCGGCGAATTTCATCGCATCCGAACTACCGGACAAATGTAGCCGTACCCTCCGCGCGCCTTCGAGCGCGACAGGCGCGCGCAGCATTGGCGCGAACGGAATCCGTGCACCCATGGACTATCGTACGTACGCCTCGCCGTTCTCCTGGAGATACGGCCGCGCTGAGCTTCGCTCACTTTTTTCGGAGGATCGGCGACGCCGGTTGTGGCGTGCCGTGTGGGTCGCGCTGGCCGAGGCACAGCACGCCGCCGGCGAGTTGATCTCCGACGCCGAGCTCGCCGATCTCCGTGCCAACGCGAGCCGCGTCAACGTGGACGCCGCCCTGGAAATCGAACGCGAGATTCATCACGATTTGATGGCCGAGATCCGCGTCTTCGCTTCGCAGGCAAAGGTCGGCGGCGGTAAGCTGCATCTGGGTGCCACGTCCATGGATATCGAGGATACCGTCGAGACCTATCGGCTGCGGTTGGCGCTCTCGTGGATCGGCGCTTCGATCGACGGCCTTTTGCGCGCCTTTTCAGCTCAGATCGGCCGCTATGCCGACTTGGTGTGCATGGGAGCGACGCATTTACAACCGGCCGAACCGACGACCCTCGGCTATCGCTTGGCCGTGTACGCGCAAGACCTGACGATCGACCGCGATACTCTGCAGTTCGTCTTCGACAATCTGACGGCCAAAGGGATGCGGGGAGCGGTTGGAACGGCCGCTTCGTACGAGCAGCTAGCCGGCGGTTCGGGCCGCTCAGCTGACTTCGAGGCCCACGTCCTACAACGTTTCGGGTTGACGGCACGCGAGATCGCGACCCAAACGTATCCCCGTAAGCTCGATTACTTGTTGTTGTCGGCGCTCGCCGGCGTCGGTGCATCGCTGTCGAAATTTGCGGCAGATATTCGCGTTCTCAGTACGCCCGAGTTCGGCGAAGTCGCCGAACCGTTCGGGCGTAAGCAAGTCGGCAGTTCGGCGATGCCGTTCAAACGCAATCCGATCGTGTGCGAACGAATCGGTTCGTTGTCGCGACTGCTGCCCGGCTACGCGGACGCTGCCTGGCAAAATGCAGCCACGAATATGCTGGAGCGTACGCTCGACGATAGCGCCAACCGCCGGACGATTCTTCCCGAGGCGCTGTTGTGCACCGACGAAATCGTGTCGCTGGCGCACAAGGTGATCGTCGGACTCAAAGTCGACGAGCGCCGCATCGCCGCCAACCTCCGCACCTATGGGCCGTTCGCCGGCACCGAGTCGGTGTTGATGGAGGCCGTTCGTTCCGGCGGCAACCGTCAGGAGTTGCACGAATCGATTCGCGGAGCGTGCATGACCTCGTGGGACGCACTGAGCGAAGGCCGCGACAATCCGCTTTCGCAGCTTCTGTCGCAAGAAGCGGCGCTCACCACGCTTTTGGATCCTGCAGAGATTCGGCGGCTGCTCGATCCGTCGAAACACGTTGGAACCGCCCCGCAACGAGCGCGACAGTTGGCCGCTCGAATCGACAAACTGCCGCCGTTCCCGGCGCAATTGGAAGTGCGCGTCAACGGCGAGGAGCGTTCGTGAACAAAGGAATCGAGATCGCGCGCGGCAAGACCAAAATTTTATACGAAGTGCCGGGACAGCCGGCACAGGTCGTCGTCGAGCAAACCGATTCCATTTCGGCCGGCGACGGAGCGCGACGGAATGAAATCCCCGGCAAGGGCCGCCTAGCCGCCCAAACGACCGCGCGCGTATTCCGCTTGCTCAATCTCTGCGGATTGCCGACGCACTATCTCAACGGCGGTGAAGACGACGACGACAACGAGATGGTCGTACGCCGCTGCAATATGCTGCCGCTCGAAGTGGTCGTTCGCGGTGTCGCAGCCGGTTCGTTCGTCAAACGCAACCCGTCGATATCGCGCGGGATGTTGCTGGCTCCGCGGGTGGTCGAGTTTTTCGTGAAGGACGACGCCAATCACGATCCGCTCATTAGTCCCGACCAGATCGTCGCGTCCAATATCGCCGGACCCCACGAGATTGCCGCGATGACCGAGATGGCGCGTCTGACGTTCGACATCTTGGCGCATGCGTGGCGGCGGCGCGACGTACTGTTGGTAGATCTCAAGATTGAATTCGGACGTCTGGCGAGCGGCGACAATCAAGGGCAGCTCGCCATCGCCGACGTGATCGATAACGACTCGTGGCGCATTTGGCCGCAGGGGCGTGAAGATTTAATGCTCGACAAGCAGATGTATCGCAATCTGCCGGTGGTCGAACGATGCCGCCCTCGCGCGCGTCAAACAAGCGTACGAGCACGTCGCCGAAATGGCCGGCTCGTTTCCGGTGATGCGCCCCGGCATGGTGGCCATTATTGCCGACGGCCCGCAGCACGTCGATCGAACGAACGAAATCGCGGGAGCGTTCGGTCAACTCGGTCTACCTGCGGTACGTCACGTTGCGAGTCCGGCGACGACCCCGAACTACGTACTCCAACTCGTATCCCAACTCGAAGCTGCATTCGCTCGTCTCGCCTTCGTGGCCGTCGGCGAAGACTTGGCGCTGTACTCGATGCTCGAATCGGCCTCGTCGGCTCCCGTGTTCGACGGAAGCCGCCCGGCCGGCGAGTTGGCGCTGCGATGCGCGAAGATCTTCGGATTGGAAGACACCGTCCTGTTTGGACGGACGTTGCTCATGCAGGCCAACGCACGATCGAGCGTGATCGCATTCGACGCGTCGCTGCAACAACAATTGCAAACCGGGCCGCCCGGCGTACATCTTGGCTGACGGCGCCCGTCCGAACGTCGCGCTACGGTCCGACGAAATCGAACGTATCGTGGAACGGCTGGGACGCCGGCCGACCGACGTCGAGTTGTACGCGTTCGACGCACAATGGAGCGAGCATTGCAGCTACAAGTCGAGCCGGCCGTTCCTGTCGCGACTGCCGTCTAGCGGTCCCGACGTCATTCTGGGTCCCGGCGAAGACGCGGGAATCGTTCGACTCGGAGAACACGCCGGCGAAACGTACGCCATCGTCGTCGCGCACGAATCGCATAACCACCCTTCGCAAGTCGTTCCGTTCGAGGGTGCGGCCACGGGCATCGGCGGTATCGTTCGCGACGTATTATGCATGGGCGCACGCGTAATCGGCGTTGCCGATCCGCTACGCTTTGGACGAACCGACGTACCCGGCTCGCACCAGCGATATGTGGCTCGCAGCGTCGTCGATGGAATCGGCGCATACGGCAATGCCATCGGCGTTCCGAATATTGCGGGTGACGTCTACTTCGAAGAAGGCTTCGACGACAATTGCTTGGTGAACGTCGTCGCTCTGGGCGTCTTGAAAGAATCCGAGATCGTGCATTCCGCCGCGCCCCCGGGAGCGGACGGATGGGATTTAGTGCTGGTCGGAAAAGCCACCGACGAAAGCGGATTCGGCGGCGCTTCGTTCTCGTCGGTAACTTTAGACGAAGCCGACGAAGACGCCAATAAAGGCGCCGTACAAGTTCCCGACCCGTTTCTCAAAAACGTTCTGATGCGCGCGACCTATCGCGTGTTCGAAGCGTTGCGCGAGCGCGGCATCGTCGCCGCGTGCAAAGATCTCGGCGCGGGCGGCTTGATGGGTTGTTCGGCCGAGCTGGCATCGGCCGGCGGGTACGGAGCCGAAATCGACCTCGATCGCGTCAACGTCGCCGTTGACGGACTGCCGCCGTACGTCGCGGCCATCGGTGAAGCGCAGGAGCGGCTACTGTGGGCGTTGCCGCACGAAGCTGCCGCCGAGGTGCTGCGCATCTACAACGAAGAGTATTCGCTGCCGTCGATCTCGCACAACGCGCGCGCCTCGATCGTCGGGCGACTGACTGCCGGGAAGCAGTACGTGCTGCGCCAAGGCGGCGAAACCGTCATGGACGTCAACATCGATGTATTGACGGGCAAGATCGTTGACGATCTGCCGTACGTCGAATGCATCCGCCACCAAGTTGCAAGCCCCGAGTTGCAGGCAGTCGATGTCGAGAGTCTTTTTCCGAAGATTCTCGCGCACCGCGACGTGTGTTCGCGCGAGCCGCTCTATCGCCGGTACGATTGGGTCGTACGCGGAACCACCGTTCTGCCGCGCGGAGCGGCGGACGCCGGCATCCTTGCGCCGGTACCGGGATCCCGATTGGGTGTCGCGCTCGCCGTCGCGGGCAACCCGCGCTACGGCGCGATCGATCCGGGCTATGCAGCCGAAGCCGCAGTGCTCGAGGCAGTCCGCCGAGTTATTGCGGTAGGTGCGCGACCGGTTGCGCTCACCGATTGTCTGAATTTCGGAAATCCGCGCAACCCCGAACAATATGGCGCGCTCGTCTCTGCGGTTGACGGTCTGGCGCGCTCGGCTCGCGAACTCGGGCTGGCGTTCGTATCGGGGAACGTCAGCCTATACAACGCATCGGCGGGCGGCCGCAGCGTTCCGGCGTCGGCCATCGTATCGTGCATCGGCGTCACCGACGATATCGGTACGACGATCGTGCCCGGATTGAAACGGCCCGGCTCTTCGCTTCTATGGGTCGGCAGTCGCGAGCTGGCCGCCGGCGGTTCCGTGCTCGCCGATGTGTTGGGCGTGCAGGCGGCGCTGCCGGAAATTTCGTACGACGCCGAACGCACCGCGATCGACATCGTGCGCCGCGCGATAGCCACGAACGCGCTACTGTCGTGCCGTGCGATCGGCGACGGTGGAATGCTCGTCGCGTTGGCACGCCTCGCGTTCGACGCGCGTGCCGCCGGCCGCGACATCGGTGCTGAGTTCGATTTCGGCAACCCGTTTTGCGAAGCCGGCGGGTTTCTCTGCGAAGTCAGCGACGACAGCGAACTCAACCTTACCGGTATCCTCAAAATCGGCGAAACGATCGCGCGACCGCAGTTGATCGTCAACGGATCGTCGTTCGATATCGCCGGCTTGCACGAAACCTGGAGCCGTCCGCTGGAGGAACTCTATCCGTGAAACGCCGGATCGCCGTGTTAACGTTTCCGGGGACGAACTCCGAAGACGAGACGTTGCGTTTGTTGCGCGACTGCGGTGGCGACGCGTATCTCGTGCATTGGTCGCGCGCCGAAATGCTGGCGCAATACGATGCCTACGTTCTGCCCGGTGGCTTCGCGTACGAAGACCGAATCCGCGCCGGTGCCGTCGCAGCGTTCGATCCGGCGATGGACTACGTGATCGACGGCGCTCGTCGTGGAAAGCTCATTCTCGGTATCTGCAACGGCGCGCAGATTCTTCTCGAAGCCGGCCTCGTGCCGGGCACGGGCGAGTTGCGCCGCCCGACCGCGGCCTTCACGGACAACCGGCCGTCCGGACACTTCATCTGCAGGCAGATTTACGTCAAGCTCGCGGTCGATCCCGAACGGTCGCCGATTACCGCCGCACTGCCGCCGGATGCAACGCTCCCGGCCTATGCGTCAAACGGCGAAGGCTGTTTGGCCGCGCCGCCCCAGCATTTGCGCGAACTCATCGACGGCGGCCACGTGGCCTTTCTGTATTCGCAAGCGGACGGTACGGTCGATGACGCCGCCGTTCCGAACGGATCGGCGCTACGATGCGCCGGCCTGCTCAACGTGCAGGGGAACGTCTTGGCCCTCATGCCGCACCCGGAACGTGACGGGTGGAACTTTCAGCACCTCGACCGGCGTGTCGGCGACGACGTCTTGGCCCCGTCCGGCGGAGCGGTGCTCTTTCGTAGTTTTGTCGAAGCGGTGAATCGATGACCCAACGCATTGCTGCCATCGCGCTCAAAATTCCCGATAACGCGGCGTTCACCGCGCGGCAGGCCCTCGGGCGATTGGGTCTCGACTTGGGCCGGGTCGAGCGCAGCGAAATTTGGAGTTGCGAGGACGAGGGTGCCGTCGAAACGTTCGCCCGCCGCGTTGCTGCGAACGAATCGGTCTTCAACCCCAACAAACATCGCCTGACCGTGCTCGACGAACTCCATCCGCGTCGTGGCGAGGTGTGGATCGAGCGTCGCGACCCGGGCGACGCCAAGCGTCTCGGAAAACCCATTCCCGGCGTTGCATCGGCTCGCCGCTACGTCGGCTGGCGGTTGTTCGATCGAAATGGCGCGCCGGTGCACCGTCCGGTGCTCGACGATGCGGTACGACTGTTGCTCTGTAACCCTGCGATTGATGAGGCGCGCTACGAACGATGAATAAACCCTATACGATCGCGACGCTCGGATCGCATTCCGCGCTGCAGATTCTCAAAGGCGCTCACGACGAAGGATTCAAAACGCTCGCGATCTCCAATCGCGCAACCGAGCGTTTGTACCGTTCGTTCAAGTTTGTTGACGAGGTAATCGCGCTCAACGACTACTCGGAATTCTCGAACCTGATCGACGACCTCACGAGCCGCAAAATCATCATCGTGCCGCACGGATCGTTCGTTGCCTATCTTTCGCTCGAGGAGCAGAAGAAGATGACGATCCCCTATTTCGGAAACAAGGCGGTTCTCGACTGGGAGGCCAGCCGCGAACTGCAACGCCAATGGCTGTCGCGCGCGGGCCTCAATTACCGCGCCAGTTTCGCAGTGGCGCCGAAATCGACCGCCCGGTCATCGTGAAACTGTACGGTGCGCAGGGCGGCAAGGGATATATGTTCATTCAGGACGCCGCCGATTTTGAAAAGCCGCGCGGCGCAACTGCAGCAAGAACACATCATCCAAGAATACATCATCGGCGTTCCGCTCTACATCCATTATTTTTATTCGCCCCTCGACGGCACGTTGGAAATCATGTCGATGGACCGTCGCTACGAAACCAACGTCGACTCGTTGGGCCGTATCCCGGCAGCCGCACAGGGAAGTATGGACGTCAGCCCGTCCTACGTGGTCGTCGGAAATCAACGGTATCGCTGCGCGAGTCGATGCTCGCCGAGGCCCTGCGTATGGGTGACGACCTCGTCCGCGTCAGTAAAGAAATCTGCGGGCCCGAAGGGCCTGTTCGGGGCGTTCTGCATCGAAACCATCATCACGCCCGACATGCAATTTTACATCATGGAGATTTCGGCCAGAATCGTTGCGGGAACGAATCTGTTTATCGACGGATCGCCGTATTCGTACCTGAACTACTCCGAGCCGATGTCGACGGGGCGCCGCATCGCGCGCGAATTAAAAAACGCGTTGCTGACGAATAACTTGCGACTGGTTCTGGATGATTCGAGCGTTCTGTAAGCGGCTGGCGCTCGTCGCGTTGGCGGCGTGCATAGCGTTACCGCCCGCTTCGGCGCGCGCCGCACTGGTCGCCGACCCTTCGATCCTGTACCAGCAGATGAAGGATGCGTACGCTAAAGACGGAGATGCCGGCTGGAGCTATCGCTCGCAGCAGTATTACTTATCGACGATTTTCAACGCGGGCCGCGCGTACTCGCTGCAATATCCAAACGACGCCGCCTACGGCGAACTCGCGACGTTGACCGTCCAGATCGGAGCCGGGCTCAATTACAACCCGCTAATCAATCACGACGCCGCCGCGTGGTGGGTTCGCGAAGCCGCCGTATGGGTGCAAAAAAATTCGAAAGACCGGGCCTTGGTCGATCAAGCCACTCGCATCTTGCTTCGCGTTGATTCCGAGGACGACGTTAAAGCGTTGGCGCGCATGGCCGACGACGACGCCGGCGCGAACGTCCGTGCGTACGCAGGCGATACGGATGCGCTATTAGCGCGGGTCGAGGCGAATTGGCGCGGCTGGCTCCTCACCGGCGATCCCAAGTGGCGTTCGCTCGCGCTCGCGCGCGCCGCCCAGCCGGATTTTCCGGTGGCGCACCTACCGACGACCTGGGGGCCGGCGTTCGTGGCCGCGGCGAACGGGCTGACGCCGGGCGTGGATGCTGTTACCGCCGCCGACGTTAAAAATGCGAAAGCGTTCCTAACGCGACTCCAAGCGGTCGCACCGATTCACGTGATCACCACGGTGACGTCGATGCCGCACGACGCGTACATGGGCACGCTGGCGCCGGCCGACGAGTACTTCGGTCGCATGGGGTTTTCGATTCTCGGCATCGAGAATCAACTCAAGCACATCAATTTCATGCTCGATTATAATTACGGAGACCGCGAGTTCTCCGAAACGGCCCTCGTGGCAGAGTCGATCGACGACATGCACAAGGTCTATCCGCGCGACCGCGACCTGCCGATGCTGCTGTTGTGGTGTTATACCACGCTTCAGCGCATCGACGATTGGCGTGCCCGGGCCGCGGCGTCGCACCTGCGTGCGATTCTGACGGTCGAATATCAAGATAGCCCGCAAGCCCGCAAGCTTCTCTCGGGCGCGAGCAGCTAGGACGATATGGAAGCCGTTCTGGCCGATCGCCTACAGTTTGCGTTTACGGTCATGTTCCATTATCTCTTTCCGATCGGAACGATTGGGCTTGCTCCGTTCGTCGCAGCGTACACGTGGAAAGCCGCGCGCAGCGGCGACCCCGAAGACGCCGCGGCGGCGCGTTTCTGGACGACGATCTTCGCCATCAACTTTGCTGCCGGCGTCGTGACCGGTATCCCCATGGAGTTTCAGTTCGGAACGAACTGGGCTGCCTTTTCACGCTCGAGCGGTTCGGTCGTCGGACAGCCGCTGGCGATGGAGGGTATGTTCGCGTTCTTTCTGGAGTCGATATTCCTCGGCGCGTTGCTCTACGGCCGGCGCGGAAAGCCGACACGGTTCATGGCGTGGGCGGCGGTCATGGTTTGCCTGGGATCCTGGCTCTCCGGTTATTTTATCGTCGCGACCGACGCGTGGATGCAGCATCCCGTCGGCTATGTCGCGGGGCCGCACGGCACGTACGAGCTCACCGACATTTGGGCCGTCGTCCTCTCGCGATGGGCGATCTGGCAGTTCGCGCACGTGTTCGTTGGCGCGTTATTGACCGGTAGCGTGATCGTTGCCGGCATTGGCGCGTACTATTTGCTCGCCAAGCGCGAAACGGCTCTGGCGAAGCGCTTCGTCCGTTCCGGTACGATCGCCGCGTTCGTGCTTGCGATCTTGGCTGCGTTTCCGACCGGAGACATCAACGCCGACGACGTCACCAAGTTCCAGCCGGTGAAGCTCGCGGCGATGGAAGGCCTATTCGAGTTGACCCACGGCGCGCCGCTGGCGATCATCGGCATGCCGGACACGAAAAACCTGACGTTGCTGGATCCGGTCTACGTACCCGGATTTCTGAGCTACCTCGCGTACGGCAATTTTGGCGCGAACGTCAACGGGCTCGAAGCGTACCCGCGCGAGTTTTGGCCGCCGGTCGAGTTAACGTACTACGCGTATCACGTGATGGTCGGGCTCGGCACGATCTTTGGCGGCGTCACCGCACTGGCATTACTGCTGTTGGTCATGCGCCGGCTCTATTCCACGCCGCTGATGCTATGGGTGTTGATGCTGCTCGTGCCGTTTCCATACATCGCAAACGAAGCCGGCTGGGTGGTCAGCGAAGTCGGCCGCCAACCGTGGATCGTGTACGGTTTGATGCGCACCGCCGCCGGAAGTTCGCCGACGGTGAGTAGCGGCGAAACGCTATTCACGATCATCGGCTTCACCGGGATGTATTTCTTGCTCGGCGTGCTGTTCTTGACGCTCGTCCTTCGCGAGATCGGGCTCGGTCCGTCGCACGCACGAGAGGTTGCGGTCTGATGCCGACGGTCGGGTACTGCGTGATCGCGCTGATGCTCACCGCGTACGTATTGTTCGACGGTTTCGACTTGGGGGTCGCAACCATCGCACCGTTCATAGCGCGCAACGACGCGGAGCGCCGCATTGCGATGGAAAGCATCGGCCCGTTCTGGAACGGCAACGAAGTCTGTTTGATCGCTGCCGGCGCTGCGCTGTTCGCGCTGTTTCCAACCGCGTATGCGGTGTCGTTTTCGGGTTTCTACCTTCCGTTTATCATCGTCTTGTGGCTGCTGATGTTTCGTGGAATCGCTCTGGAACTACGCGAGCATCTGGCATCGGAATTGTGGCATCAGTTCTGGGATTTCGCGTTTTGGGCATCGAGTGCGTTGCTGGTTGTTTTGTTTGGTGTGGCTCTCGGCAATCTCATACGCGGCGTGCCGCTCGACGCTTCCGGATACTTCCAAGGCAGCTTCGCGTTCTTGCTCAATCCGTACGCCATCGCCGTCGCGCTGTTGGCGGTGTGCGCGCTCGGCTTTCACGGTGCGGCGTTCGCTCGTTTGCGGATCGACGGACCTCCCGCCGTTC
>CAWAZM010000008.1:0-90000 GCA_963786515.1 Vulcanimicrobiota bacterium
CACAACAATACGGTCTGATCGGTTCGGCGTGTTCGTTCCGCAGAACTACTTTGGCTCGGCTGCCCAGGGCGGTCCGACGAACGGCTTGCAACAGGGTTCCGAGCAGTTCGGCCTGCCGTTTCGCAGTTATTGGCTGACGGTAAAGTTCGGAGTATAAGTCGTTGAATCGTTTCGCTTGGTACCTCGCGTCGGCCGTTTCCGTCGTCGCGCTCGCATTCGGCCTCGCCGCCCCGGCAGGCGCGCAACGCGGCGATGCTATCGTAGCGCCCGGCTCCTCGGCGCTGAAAATGGTTGTTGTGCTCGGTCGCCACGGCGTTCGGTCGCCAACGCATCCCGGCGAACTCGATGCGTATTCGAGCAAGCCGTGGGCGACGTGGAACGTCCCACCCGGAAACCTGACGGCTCGCGGCGCGTCGTTAATGCAAGCGTTCGGAGCGGCCTATCGCAGTTGGTACGGCTCGTCGCTTGGGTTCTCACAAAGCGCGTGTCCGCCCGGCGGTGCAATGTTCGTGTGGGCCGACGTCGATCAGCGCACGCGTGCAACTGGGCGCGCTGTTGCCGATGGTTTTGCGCCCGGCTGCAACGTAGTGGTCGGTGTCGCACCCACCGCGGAAGACCCGCTCTTCGATCCGCAGCGATCCGGCATGGCGATCGATTCGGCTCGCGCGAACGCAGCGGTCCTCGGCGCGATCGGCGGCGACCCGGCCAATATCGACCATGCGTACGCCGCACAGTTTTCGGCCTTAGCCGGCGTCATGGGTCGCGCGTTACCGCCGACTGTTCTTCAATCTGCAAACGAAAAGCGCGGCGCCGCACTTAACGGCGGCCTGGACATCGCCGCCGACGCAGCCGAAAATTTACTGCTCGAGTACACCGACGGACATCCGATGGTCGGATGGGGGCGCGTCAACCACTCGATGCTCGTACAGCTGCTGCAGTTGCACGTCTTGGCAAAACGTGTGGAACACAATCGCTATGCGTCGCAAGTGCAATCGTCGAGCATATTGACCCACATCATGCAAACGCTACACCAAGCCGCGACCGGTCTAGCCGTCGTCGGCACGCGCGTTCCGGTGGGCGCGGAATTCGTTTTTCTCTCGGGGCACGACACCCAGCTGGAAGAAGTGTCGGCAATCCTCGGGCTCTCGTGGATCGTTCCCGGCGATCAGATGAACGACACGCCGCCCGGGAGCGCACTCGTTTTCGAACTTCGCGGAACGTCCGACGGCGCGTACTTCGTGCGCACGTTCTTTGCCGAACAGACGCTGGACGACATGCGTGCGGGGCGCGGGGATCGGCCCGCACGCGTGCCCGTCTACGTTCCCGGGTGCCCGTCGCTCGACTGTCCGGTCGCGGACTTCGAAGCGATCGTCAACGCAGCGACCGTAGGATCTGCCGTCGTTCCGTGGTAACGCGCAGCCTTTACATACTGCTCTTCGAATGGCCCTCTGCGTCGAAGTTGTAAACGGCGGCTAAGTCGTGCATCGCCTGGTTGAGCACGGCATGATAGTCGGCATCTTTCGCGACCCCATACTTGGCGTCGATGTCGGTCATCACTTGATCGTGAATTCCGTGCGACACGGCGCGATCCAGCATGACTTCAACGCTAAAGCCGTTGCCGGTCTGTCCGGCGGCCCATAAGGCGCCCGCCAGTGCTTTTCCGTTGGAAGGGCTCGGATTCGGGGTCAACGGCAGCGCCACGCCTTTGGCTTTCGCTATTTTCAGTGCGTCGCTGATAACGAAGGGGAAGATCGTTACGAACGTCGCTACTTTATCGGCGCCGAACTTCTTTGTCAGCGATGCGACTTCGGCTTGGGTCTTGTCTCCGGCCAATACTTTGACTAACGTAACGGTTTGGAAGTTCGACGGGCCTCCGCCGGCGATGATCATCGAGAGGGTGACGGGTAGCGCGGGCGCACCGGTGTACACGCCGGGTCCAGAGAACCGCGACGGCGCATCGGTGACGTTGGGCAGCATCGTTCCGGCCGCGCCGGCCGGTGCCGAACTCAGAATGGCGATCGCGGCAATAAATGGACTGAGTCTAGCGATTTTCATGGGCGAATAGAGCTCCTTTGCTGTTTCTAAGCGTCAGATTGTCCATACCGGCTCTCCAGCCGGTCACGGGTGTGCTTGCTTAGTACAACGGCGTGGAGTTCGATCTGGATTGCGCTGGCGGACTCAAAGGCCCGAACGACCGGTGCCGCCCTTCATGAACGGAATATTGCCGGGCGTCATAATCGTTGCAATCGCTTTGAACAGCGCGTTGGCCACGCCCGGCGAAGGCAAGTTGGACTGAACGTCTACCCACGCAACGATCGTTACGCCTCTGGCCGGGAAGTAATAGTCGGCGGTGTTATATCCCGGGAGGCCGCCGGTATAGCCGTACCAGCCGGCGCTACAGCCCAGTGCCAATCCGAAATAGAGATTGCCCTCGCCCGTGTACACGCACGATTTGAGCGACTTGTAGGTTGCCGCCGTACTGACTTTGCCGGTCGTATACAGCTGGATCCAGCGTTTCATATCGCTCATGTTCGAAATCATCGCTCCGGCAGCACCCATGAGCTCCACCGGAACCGTACCGCTGACATCTTCCCAGGTGCGGTTTTTCGTGAGTAGGTAACCGTGCGCCCACGGCTCCGGCATGCTTCGGTCGCCGGATACGATGTATTGCTCAGGCCGTACGGTTCGAGCAGACGCGTGCGCACCTGATTGCCGACCGTATCGTGCGTTATCTTTTCTACGATCATTCCGAGCAGCAGATAGTTCGTGTTGCTGTAATGATAGCCGGCGCCTGGAGCAAAGTACGGTTTCTGGCGCAGCGCCCACGCGATCGTTTGGCGCGGGGGAAACGTCGCACCCGGTTTGAGCGTTCCTTGCTGTAGCTTCGGGTCGTCATACGCTTCGACGAGTCCGCTGCGCATATCGCACAGCTGACGGATGGTGATCTTGTTGCCGTCCGGAACGTTCAGGCCAAGGTGGAAGTGTGAGACCGTATCGTCGAGCCTAAGTTTGCCCTCGTCAACGAGTTGCAGGATGACCGCGACGACGAACGTTTTGGTATTGCTGCCGATCCGAAAGTGATCGGCGATCGACATCGGGCGCTTATTCGCAATGTCCGCATAGCCAAAGGCGCGTTGGTACGACGCACCGTTCGCGTCCCACACGCCGATCACGACGCCCGGTACCGGCGTTTTGCCGCCGTATGTGGCGCGTACTCGCTGCACTACCGCGTCGATCCGGCGCCGTACCGCGGCATCCGCGGGCGACGGTGTCCCGGCCTGCGCCCCATTCGCCGGTCCGGCTGCGATCGCGCTAGCCGCGAGCGCCAGCAGCATCGCAACGATCATCGCACGCATCCACGTTCTCCTCAAGCAAGCGGCAGAGCGTTCATCGTTCTCGCCGGGCGACCGATGTCTTTGTGATGTAGGTTAATAAACAGAGCGGAGGCGCGGTCGCGCGTTGCGAGAATCTCTGAGGCATGAAGTCTTTGAGGGTTCGGCTGCTTTCCGCCGTCGCGATACTCGGCATGTTGTCGGCATGCAACGGCGCCGCGACGTTAACCGTTCCGACCGCGTCACAGCAACTCGGGAACCGCGCGTTCGGGCCGGGTCAGAGCGCAAGCGGCGGAAAAATAAAACACATCATCCTCATGATTCAAGAGAACCGTTCGTTCAACGAGTTCTTTGCCACGTTTCCGGGCGCGACCGGCGCGACGAGCGGCTATTACCTGAAGAAGACGGGAAACAAATACGTCAAGACGGCGGTGGCGCTCACCGAAGGTGGGCTGCCCGCGCCCGACATCAATCACGATTCGCACGCGTACAATGTGTCGTGCGACGGCAAAGCGTTCGTCTACCCGAAGACATCGTGCGATATGGACGGCTTCAACCTCGAAGGGATCCTCGGTAATAATCCCTCGGGATTAGCAGCCTATCAATACGCGAGTCCGGCGTCGATCGCACCATATTGGACGATGGCGAAGAGCTATGGTTTGGCCGACATGATGTTCCAAACGCAAGGCAGCGGCAGTTTCACCGCACACCAAGACTTCGTGCACGCCGACACCGTCTATCCGGATGCCGCATGCGGAGGAACCGGTCCGAACTGTACGCTCATCGATTTTCCGACGGACGGCGAGAACTGGGGATGCGCCGCTCCGCCGAGCACGACCACACAATTGTTAACGTTCGAGGGCAACTACCTCATTAACGCGGGCCCCGCACCATGCATAACGTACCCCAACAAAACAATGCCGGATCTGCTCGACGCCGCCGGCGTTAGCTGGAAATACTACACGCCGCCATACAAGAACCATACCAACGGCGCCTTGTGGAACGCAATGGCAACGCTGTCGCCGATTTACAATGGGCCCGACTGGAAGAACGACGTCTCGATCCCGCAGAGCAATATTCTTAATGATATTGCCGGCGGAACGTTACCGTCGATGAGCTGGGTGATCCCGACCGAGGTTGACTCCGACCATCCGCACGGGCCGAAAGCCGTATACGACGGACCGGAGTGGATCGCATCGGTCGTCAACGCCGTGGGCAAGAGCAGCTATTGGGATTCGACCGCGATTATCGTCACCTGGGACGATTGGGGTGGATTTTTCGATCCGGTCGCGCCGGCGCACTTCGATAACCAGGGCGGCCTCGGGTTCCGCGTCCCGATGCTCGTGATTTCTCCGTATGTCAAGAAAGGGACGTTGTCCCACACCCAATATGAGTTCGGGAGCATCGTGCGGTTCGTCGAAGACAACTTCGCGCTCGGTCAAATGGGCACGCCGAGCAATCCCGACCGCGACGCCACCGTCACGTCGATCGCCGATATGTTCAAATTCACCATTCGTCCGCGTCCGTTCGTCGAGATTCCGTCGAGCTTAAACGAGGCGCATTTCTTACACGAGCCGGTCACGTACGCGCCGGTCGATCGGGAATAACTACTCCATACAATCGATGTAAATATCGTACCAGCCGTCGGCGATTACTCTCGAAGCGGCCGTACATCCGGTGCCGCTCCTTCGTCGCACGAGCTCGGTCGTACGCGCGATCCCGATGTGACCGTCATCGCGCACTGCGAAGCGCTCCGCGGCATAAACGGCAGAACCCCCGTCCAGTTCGAAGGCCATGACCTCCGGATATACCTTAGGCAGCGGAACCCCCGGACGAACCATGCGAGGTATTGTAACGGTCGCCAACCTGTCGGCTAGCGGGTAACCCGCGCAATACGCGGCAATGATGGCGATCGGAACCATCCCATACGCAACAGCCTTCCGGCTATTCGAGCGCGCTGCGCGAAGCGCTGCTACGAGCGCCCATGCCCCGACGACGCCGAATGGAAATCCGTAAGGGACGAATCCAAGGATGTAGGTAGGGATCAGATCGATTGGAACGATGAAGTGCGAGACGTCCGCGACTTGCCATGGACGAAGATCGGGGTTGAGGAATGCTGTGACGAGTGCTATCGGCGCCAACGAGCGCGCCCGTATCCGGCGTGAGGGTATGAGCGCCGCAACGGCGGCCATACATGTAAACATAAAGATCGCAACCGCATACATCCCGATGCCGAGCAAAAACGCCGTACCGGTGTCGGTATAGCGAAACATCGGCTCATACAGCAATGCAAACGCGCACGTCAGAAGAAAACTAACGATCTCGAGAACGCAAACTCTGCATGGCAAAGTTACAGGGCGCGCGAATCGCAAGGTTTCCGAAGGGAACATGATTCAAAGCTCGGGCTTACGTGCCGTAGCGCCGCTGGCGCAACGCGAAATCGTCGAGCGCGGCGTGCAAATGTGCTTCGTCGAAGTCGGGCCAGTAGGTTTGAGTCGCCCAAAACTCAGCGTACGCAGCTTGAAACAATAGAAAGTTCGAAATACGCTGCTCGCCGCCGGTGCGAACGATCAAGTCCGGGTCCGGAAGGCCGGCGGTGTAGAGGCGGCTGCCGACGGCCCCTTCGTCGATCGACTCGATATCGCGAAGGCCGGCGCCAACTTCTCGAACCAACGCGCGCACCGCGTCGCTGATCTCGCGCCGTCCGCCGTAGTCCAGCGCGACGTTGAGCGTCAATCCGCGATTAGCGGACGTCTCGTCAACCAAGGTGTGCAACGCGTCGCGCGTTCCGGCCGGAAGCCGGTCCACGCGTCCGCACAACCGTACCCGGATGCCGTCCTTGCCGAGCGCTCGCAGTTGGCCGCGAGCTGCGCGCGCGCACAACTGCATCAGGCAGTTGAACTTCGTTGCGCGGGCGCTGCCAGTTCTCGTCGGAAAACGCGAAGACGGTAACGACTTCCACGCCGGCTCGTTTGGCCGCGCGCACCACTCGTTTCAGTGCAACCACGCCGCGATAGTAGCCGTATGCGATCGGCAGTCCGCGCTCGCGCGCCCACCGGCGGTTTCCGTCCATGACGATGGCGATGTGGCGTGGGGTGACGCTTCGGTCCATAATCACTTTGTATCACAAAGTAATGGAGACGCGCAACCCTCGCGCGAGAAGTTTTACGATTTACGTCGTGGCGAGGTTGCGGCCGGCGCGCTGTGGCGTGCGGTCTTGCACGTCGCGTACCACCGATTCGAGTTCGTCGATGTACGCCAGAAAGCGTTTGCGGCCGCGCGGCGTGATGTGATAGACGGTCGTCGGGCGCCCGGAACCGCGTTTTTTTTCAACCTTCAATATCTCGACTTCGGCTAACGCGTGCAGATGCCGATTTAAATTGCCGTCGGTCAGGTCGCAGGCGTCTTGTAAATCCGTGAACGTCATGCCTTCGGGATGCGCGATCAAGCACGTGCAGATCGACAAGCGTCCGCGTTCGTGGAAGATGCGTTCCAGGCCGGGATAGGAGAAGGGCGCTTCTTGTTCGTCAGGCATGCGATCGCGACTCCCACAGTAGCGCGCCGATTGCGAGCTGGCCGGTGCCGAAGCCGAGCGGTACCACCCACCATGAGAGCGCGATGTCGGTCAACGGCGTCGCTAAGAACGCCACCGCTAACGCCGCAAAACCGATCGTGACGTACAACGCACCATCGGGGATCTGCGAACGCGAGGCAAACAATCCGATCGCATACAGCGCGAACCAGGTTCCAGGCAGTAATGTGTATGCGCCGGCGTGACACAGCGCGACGGTAATCGCCGCTCCCAAAATGACGCTCGGCGCGATTGAAATCGCTGCCGACCTGAACTGGCTGCGGTCGTGCGCGCTACGATGGCTGAACAGCCAGATCGCGGCAGCCCCGTAGTTGATCGCCAGTGCAGCAGCCGCGCACGAGAACCAAATCGTTAGATAGGTCTGTAACTGGCCATGCGTGCTTGCGAAGGGAGCGACGCGTGCCTGGGCAAGACCGGCGAGGATCGCGCACAGACCGCTGGCGGCGGCGGCGGGCGCAGAATAGCCCTCAAAGCGTTGAACGCGTGCGAGGCGCTCGCGAACTTCCTCGAGATCGGATAGGGCGCGGTTTAGCTCCATCCCCTACTTTGTAACACAGAGCGCCCGGCGGCGCAATCGCCTAGCTCCGCTCGATCGCTTCGGTCAGTCGCGCTTCGATGAAATCGCTGACGTCGTGCGTCCCGACCACATAAAAGCGCTTTCCGGAGTTCACATCCTGAATCGAACCGCGCCAGCTCCCATCTTCGGAGCCGGATTCGCCCTGTAACCACATCCGCACGACGAAAACGAGTTCCGGGCGAGCTGCTTTCTCCACGGCATCATCGTAGCAGTCCGGCATGCCGTCATCGTGCGCGGCGTCAGGCATTGCCGGCGATCGTCCGATTTACCGGCAGGTCGAGAAACGCGGCACGTGCGGATTCGTCCTCGATACGGGCCGCAAAACTCGAAAGCGTCGATCGGGCACGGGCCACCGCTGCATCCGCCTCGCGAGCTACGCCGGCGACTCTAAACGCTTGCGCAGCCGCCCACCACGCATAGTGCGGCCACAGCGCCCCATCGAACGACTCGGCCCCGATGCACGTCAATTCGCGCGCCACTTGCAGCGCTCGCTCCGGTCGTTGAGCCTCGACGTAGGCCAATGCGAGGTCCGTCAGATCGTCTACGAAATCGCGTGCTTCTTGTACCGGTCGCCGAATGGCGAGGCTCGCCTCGAAATGCTCGATCGCGGCATCGAAGTCGCCGAGCCGCCGCTCGGCGTTCCCCAGCGTCGACAATGCGGCGGCCTCGAAGACCGGATAGCCAAGCTCGCGCGACAGCGTTAGCGCCGATAGTGCCAGCTCTTTCGCCGTATCCAAATGGCCGAGTTGTCCGTGCACGAAACTTGCGTTGACGCGATTTGCGACCAACGTTCGTTTCTCTCGAACCGCCTCGAACAGTTCGTTGGAACGATCGATGGAGCGCAGTGCTTCGGCGAACGCGCCCGTGCGAAGCAGAAGAAGCGCACGATTCGTGTGCGTCAGCGCGATGCCGCGCTTGTGGCCCAATGCCTCGTAGGTTGCCAGCGCCGCATCGAACTCTTGCAGCGCGAACGTGTAGTCGCCCAGCCACGCTGCCGTGACGGCTAGACGCCCGCGCGCTGTAGCCTGTCCTTCGCGATCGTTGGCCCGCACGTAGAGTTCGAGCGATCGTTGCGTCAGCGAAAAACATTCGCGGTATTGTTGACGCAAAAGCGCAGCGACCGCAGCGACCGCGAGCGAGTGTGCTTCGAACGCGAGATCTTCGACCGCGCCGGCTCGCTGTTGAATCAGCGCGAGATATCGTTCCGCGGACTCGAGATCGCCGGTGTTCGACGTTGACTCGACCAGCAGATGCAGGCATTCCAGTTGGCCCCGAACGTCTCCGGAGCGCTCGTATATGGCGAGCGCTTCGAGTGCGAATCGCGTCGTATCCGCAGCGTTGCTCGCGTTTGCTGCGTGGGTGGCAGCCTGCGTCGCGGCCCGAGCGCGAGCGTTATCGTCGAGCAACACCGCCAGCGCACGCAGACGATCGACGTACGCGGTTTCTTCATCGGAGTCGCCGAGCGAGCGCGCCAGCAGAATGCGTCGCACTGCTAGTTCGAAGGCTGCGCCGGGCGATTCGTCGCCAAGGCGTTGCAGCAGCTCGATGTCCTCGCGCTGCCCTTCCCGATCGCCGCGGCGGCCGCGAGCGCTCTCTCGCGCATAGAGCGCCGAGCGGCGCTGTTCCGGCGTTTCGGCATTCTCCAGCGCGCGGCTCGCCAGCGTAATGACGTCGCCGTGTGCGTGGACGTCGCGCGCCGAGTGCGCGGCCGTCAGATACCATTGCGCCGCCGTCGAGCGCTCACCCGAGCGCTCGTAATGCCGGGCGATCTCTTGCGGCGAGGCCGAACCGCTCGAACCCTGCGCGGCTTCCAGGCAGCGGGCGATGCGCAGATGCCGTTGCGCGCGAAATGCCGGATCGATCTCGGAATACACCGCGTCCGCGATCAAATGATGGCTAAAAACGTAATCGGAACCGGAACGCGCACCGGCTTCGCGCAGGATGCGCCGGTCTAAGAGTTCGTCCAGACCCCGTGCGATCGACGTCGTTGAGAGATTCGACACGTCGCGAATCAGCGAAAGCGTACAGCCCGAGCCGGCCACGGCCGCGATCTCTGCGACGGTCCGGCCATCTTGTCCGAGTCGCTCGACTCGCGACGCGATAACGCCCGAGACGTTGGTCGAAAGGTCGAGCGGATCGCGCGATTCGGCGATGCCGCGAATCGCCTCGTCTAAGAACAGTGCGTTGCCTTCGCTTTGCGCGAAGAGTTGCTTCGACAAGCCGGCGTCGCGTTCGCGAAGTCCCTCGACGCGCTCCACCAACTCACGCACGTCGCCCTCACCGAGCGGGTCGAGTTGCATGTCGAGAAGGTTCGGATGTGCCTCGAGCGACCGGCGCAGCATTCGCAGCGGATGTTCCGGCGGCGTTTCTTCGATGCGATAGGTCGCAACGATCAGGATCGGCCGTCGCGTGATATCGCGAAAGATCGAACCGAGTGCTTCAATCGTCGCCGGTCCCGCCCAATGCACATCTTCGAGAGTTAATAAGAGCGGACGCGGCGTCGCGAGCGTCGCAACGGCGTACGAGAGCGCCTCTTGCACGCGGGTGGTCGCGCGCTCGGGCGTCGTTTCGTAAAACGAAACTTTGCTCGTCGTTTCTTCGCTAAGTTCCGGTAATAGCGGCACCAGCACCGCGCGACGCTCCGCACTCAGCGGCCGCGCTTGCAGCAGTGGAAGTCCCGATCGCAACGCTCCGACGATCGATTGATACGGCGACGATTCGGGAGCGGACGTACTGCCCGCAAAGGCCCGGCCACCCTCTCCTTGCGCGATGCGCGCCAGTTCCGCCGCCAAGCGAGACTTGCCGGCCCCGGCCTCGCCGCCCAAAAAGATGATGCCACCGCTGCCACGCGCCGCCCGTCCCCAGGCAGCCGTCAAACTTGCCATCTCGCGCGTTCGCCCAACGAACGGCAGTACGGTAGCAGCTCGCGCCGGTGACGGATCAACGGCGACCGATGCCGGCGATGGAACTCCCGGAACCGCTTCGCTGCGAAGAATCGAACGGCGCACGGCCACCGTTTCGGGCATCGGCGAGATCGCCAGTTCGTCGCGCAGTTGGTTGGCGAAGCGATCGTATTCGGCAAGCGCGCCGGCGGTGTCGCCGGATTCGTAGCGCAGCGACACCAGCGTGCGCAGAACGTCTTCGCGCCAGGCGTCCGTCGCGAGGATGCGCTTTGCATACGCAATCGCCGAACCGTAGTTTCGGTCGATGCGGCATCGATCGACCAAACGCTCGAGAACGCTTAGATAGCGCGAACGTAAGCGCTCGCGCTCGGGCAATGCCCAATCGTCGTACACGCTTTCGAGTAAATCGCCCGTGTAGAGATCGACGGCTCGCTCGTAGGTGGCGGCGTCGGCGCTCAGCCGTTCGAACTCGATAAAGTCGATGAAAGCACCGGCCGCGTCGTTCCAACGTACGGTATCCGCGTCGGTCACGATCCACGGAACGTCGCCGCAATCCGGCAACGCTTTATTTGCAAGGTATAGGTAGCGTCGCAGCTCGCCGAGCGCGGCGGTTTCGTCGATCTCGGGAAACAGCGTAAAGGCCAGCGATTCGCGCGACACGACGTGCCCGCGTTTGAGCAGCAGCACGGCCAGCATCGACAGCGTGGTCGAACGCTTTGCGAATTTGACGGGCTGGCCCCCGTAACGAACCTCGGGTTGCCCGAACAGGCGCACGTCGAGCATGACGTCCACGTTCGGGCCGAAGTCGATTCTTCCGTCGCCGGAAGCGGCTTCGGCCCGTCGTTGCAAACAGCTGGTGGTTATTGCTGCGCCGTTATTCCGCGTTGCGCTGCATGGCGCGCTGCTGCAGTCGTTGGGCCGCCTCGCGGAATGCATCCCGCATCGACGGAACGCTGGTGGCAGCGGCGGCAGCGTTGAACTCCGCGCTGACCGCCAGCAAGTCGATCGCCTGTAGCTCCTGGCCCAACCAATTCGGGTGTGGCGGATGGATGAACCGATACACCAACTGCATCGAGAGATTGTCGCCTAGGCCGCGAATAAAATTTACCGGAAGCCAGTCGCCGTCGTTATCGGCGCCCTTTGCCAGCCCGGTTTGCACGTCGTACAGCGTCCAGGCACGTGCGATGGCCGCCTTGGCCACATCCGAATAAAATGCGACGCCGGGCGGAATCGGCTGGGGATTGAGCGCCACCTTTTCGAGCGTATTGTTCATGGTACGGATCCTTTCGATAGTGAGCGTCGTGGGAGCGAACTAGAGCTTGTCTTGGCTCGCTCGGCAACCGTAGCGGGACTCCGTGCCGCCTGCGTGCCGGCCATGTCCGCACGCTGCCTGCACGCCGCCCGACGACAATGCGTGCATGAAACGTTTCCTGTTGCTCCTCGCGGCGTTCACGGTGAGTGCGGTAGCCTACGGCGCGACGGCCAACGCCGCGCCGGCCGTCGGGAATGGCACGTTCGGCCGGCTCGACGACATCGCGTTCCGCGACGGCATGGTTTCGGCCGGATCCCGCACCGGCTCGACCGTGCATATCGCGTTAGTGGCGCGCTGGGGCATGTGGTATCCCGACGGGCCGGGCACGACGGGGTTACCGGTCGAAGCCTTTGGCGAGTCCGGCCGGCCGTTGCAAATTCCAGGTCCTTTGCTGCACGTTCCGCTCGGTACGCGCGTCGTGGCAACGATTTATAACGAACTTCCGCACGATCTCACCGTCCGCGGCCTCGCGAACGGCTCCGCAGCTTCGCAGGCTATTCTAACGGTGCCGCGCGGTGCGACGCGTCGCGTCGCCTTCACGCTCGACCGCGCCGGAATGTCGTATTACTACGGTTCCGATTTCGGCGAAGGCCTTGCGTCTCGATTCGCCAGTGACGCCGAGTTGTCGGGCGCGATCGTCGTCAACCGTCCGCATGCGCCGCCGATCGATCGCGTATTTCTGCTGAGTATCTACGCTCCGGTGATCGAGCCGACCGTTGGCCCGAATTTTCTCTATGCGCTAGAAACGATCAACGGCCGCTCGTATCCCGCGACCGAACACCTGTCGTACGAACGCGGACAGCACGTGCGCTGGGGCGTTGCGAACGTCAGCAGCATGACGCATCCGATGCACTTACACGGGTTTTACTTTCGAACCGGCGAGCCCGGTAGCTACGATGAAGTAACGCATGCATTTCATCCCGGCGATGCCGAAGAAATCGCTTGGGTCGCGGATCGTCCCGGAACGTGGATGTTCCACTGCCACATCAGCGATCACATCGTCGGACACGCGCCGATCGAAGACATGCGGGCCGCTAAAGTCAGTCCGCAGTTCGCGCTTGCCAAAAACCCCGAAGTGGCAGTTGCCAATCGCTTTCATCGCGTGGACAAGCCGATGGGTGGAATGGTTGTCGCCATCCAGGTTCGCCCGCGCCCGGGCGATCGCGCCACATCGTATGCGACGGCCCCGCGGCGGATGACGTTAGCGGTCAACGCGCGCGATGTTAGCGCCCCGCCGTACCCCGGGCTCACGAAAGACACGCTGACTTTAGGCGACGGTGCGCATCAGGTGCAGTCAAGTGGGAACGCCGGCCCGTCCATCGTTCTCACACGCGGAGAACCCGTCGCCATCGCCGTCACCAACAATACGCACGAGTCGACCAGCATTCACTGGCACGGCATTGCGTTGCAGAATAGCTACTACGATGGCGGGTCGGGGATGGCGATGCCAATGGGCCAAAACGCGATGTCGCCGGCGATCGCTTCGAACCAGACGTTCGTCGCGCGCTTCACGCCGCCCGACGCCGGGACGTTCATGTATCACGCGCACATGGATGACGGCTGGCAACTCGCCAGCGGCATTTACGGGACGTTGATCGTGCTCCCGCCGCACCGGACGTTCGATCCGGCGATCGATCACGTCGTCATGATCTCGGAGTCGTACGAACGTGCCGGTAGTCCCTACGTAGCTTTCAACGGCCTGTTGAAGCCGCCGGCGTTGGCGCTTGCTGCCGGCGTATCGCAGCGCTTACGCATCGCGGTGATGACGCTCAGCGGACAAAATCTCGTCGCGTCGCTCTCCGACGGTACCCGCGTGTTGCAATGGACGCCCGTTGCCAAGGATGGACGCGATCTACCGCCCGCACTCAGACAAGAACGCGTCGCAACCCAAGCATTTACCATCGGCGAGACGCGCGACTTTCGCTTCACGCCCCACACTGTCGGACCGCTCGAGTTAAAGGTGTACGATCTCGATAACGGCGGCATGCTCGTCGGGACGCAGCCGATCGACGTGCGGCGTTAGAGCACGAAGGGCCGAACGGGATGCGCTGCACGAGTCATGGTCGAACGACGTCACGATGACACGCGCGTTTCCTCGGCCGCTCGCGGCTGCGGCATAAATGTTCGATCGGAAGCAGGCACCGCCGCGCTTTTGGAAGGCGCTCCTGGCTGCAATGCTGTTCACAGTGCCACTCGCACTCTTGGCCCGAGCGGTCGTCCGAATGACGGACATCGTATGGTTCGCGGTTACAATCGTTGTTACGCTGATCATCGCCTGGACGGTTTATAGCCGAACGATCGATGACTCTATTGGTAGAAAGAGAAGGATCCCGCCCCGCTGACAGGTTCGGAACGTTCCGTAGCGTAGTGCCTAGTGGTGGAAACGCAGAAATCGCCCTTTAAGGTCGAGCGCTTAGGCATTGTTATGCGGCCCGACCCAAATCGTCCGGAAGAAGTCGAAGGCGTGCTCAACCCGGCGGCCGCGCGCGGACCGGACGGTGAGCTCTATCTGTTTCCCCGTATCGTCGGAAAAGGCAATCACTCGCGCATCGGTATCGCCAGGGTAATTTTCAATGACGACGGCGATCCGGTCGACGTCGAACGCCTCGGCTTCGCGCTCGAGCCCACCGAGCCGTACGAGTTGCGCCCGAATGAGGGCACCGGCGGTTGCGAAGATCCGCGCGTCACCTATATCGAAAAGCTCAAGACCTACGTTATGGCCTACGCCGCCTGGGGGCCGACAGGACCGCGCATCGCTGTGGCCGTCTCGAAAGATTGTTTGCACTGGGATCGTCTCGGGCCGATTACGTACGGCTACGATGAGGCGCTGGGCGTCGATTTTAACAATTACGATAATAAAGACGGCGTCTTTGGGCCGAACGTGTTTGAGCGTCCCGACGGCGCGCTGTGCATCGGCCTGATCCACCGCCCCGCCTACACGACGGCCGAGACCGCGCCGCGCGGTACCAAAAACGCGTTGCCGAGCATCTGGATCTCGTATTGCGATGCGAACGAAGTCATGAAAGACCTAAAGGCGATCACGCACGTCAACGGACACCGCTTGGGCATCGATCCCGAAAGCGAATGGGAACATCTACGCATCGGCGCCGGCACGCCACCCATCCGCACGCCACTCGGCATGATGATGATCTATCATGGCGTCGCCGGCACGCTCGCGACCAAACCCGGCGAGCACAACATGGTGAACTACACGGCCGGCGTGGTATTTTTCGAACCCGGCCGCGATGGCGGATTGAAATATCGATCGAATACACCGATCTTTATTCCCGAAACACCGGACGAAACACAAGGCGTGGTCAATAACGTCGTGTTTCCAACTGGCATCGACGACCGTGGCGACGGTCGAATCGATTTTTACTATGGAATGGCCGATCGCTATGTCGGCGCCGCGCGCCTGACGCTTCCGGACGCGCTGCCCGAATAAACCGGCAAGTTTTTCGAACACGTTAACGACACACCGGCCGGCGCCGCGGACGCCTTCGCGTTTTCGCATCCTCGTGAATTCGGACTAGACTTAGTCCACTCGTTCATAATATGGAAACGTCAAATTTCCAATTTCGGAAATAGCGCGGCAACAATTTGTCCTCGATGTTGCCTGGTTGTGAACGATCTGTTGCGAAATCGCTATTTTGTTTCCCAAAATTAGCGATTGCGGCCAAATTTGAATTATGAATTGGTGGACTTAGTCTAGTCCGAATTTGCTACGGTGCTCGATAAGTCCGTCGCGCGCTCTTGCCCACTCCGCCGCTCGCGTTGCTGTCCTGCGTAACATCCCCTGACTAGTTGCAGCGGGCACTTACACACAAGGTCGCCGCATCGAACCGTACAACTTCAGCGCGTGGAACGCGCGTCTTTTGGAGCGGACGCCCGGCCTTCGTTCGAACGCGCCCGCGTAACGGCGCGACTCGATGCGGTGGAACGGAAACGGATCGCACTGCTCGTCGCCCCCGCCGGCTGGGGCAAGACGGCCGCGCTTCAGGCGATGCGCTACTCATGCAAACCTTCGGTGCGAGCGTTCGACGTTCGCGACTATCGCGGCGCTTTCGAACCATTGCTGCGCGATCTCGGGGCGGCGATCGCCGATAAGGTCGCGCGAATCGTCGTCGATTCGGTCGACGCGCTCTACCGCGACCGCACCGCACTGGAACGCTTCGTCGCCACGGTCGAAGCCGCGCGACCAGAACTACAATGGACGATCGCGTCGCGTGGCACGTGGGGCCTCCCGGTCGCGAGTTGGCAAGCATACGGACATTGCGACGCGCCGGTCAACGTCACGGATCTCCGTCTAACGCACGATGAAATCAGAGACTGCCTCACCAGCGGCGGCACAGCGCCTAGCGATGCCCGATCAATTCAAATAGAAGAAGTCGCCGGCGGATGGCCGGCCGCCCTCACATTCCCACCAAACCTGCGCCGTAACGCCTCTTCGTTCTGGCGCGAGCAAGTGTTCGCACTACTACAGCCGGACGAGTTGGTGTGCCTCCGTCTCGCGGCGTTGTTGCCCGTCGTGGACCTGCGCATATTAGAAACCGCCGGATGTACCAACGCCTCCGTGTTGCTCGAACGAATCGCCGCCAAAACCTCGATCGTGCAGCGCGATGACGCCACCTATAGTTGGGCGCCGCTCGTCCGCCAAGCGCTGCTGGAACTGCCACAGCCCGAGGCCGAGCGCCGAGATCTGCTAACGCGGGTCGCGAGCGCACTCGAACGATTCGAGTTCAACGCCGATGCGCTCCGCGCGGCTACCGCCGCAGGCGTCGCACTTGAAGTCCAAAGACTGTTGGCCAAGCACGGCATCGCATTGTTGGATCGCGGTGAGGCGCAAACCGTCCGCCAAGCAATCGACGCGATCGAACCCGCAACGCGCGAAGCCGATGCCGGCATCCTCACGCTGCGCGGTCTGCTGTATGCGTCGAGCGGCAATCCGATCCGCGCCGAAGCGACGTTACGCCGGGCGGTCGCGATTGCCGGCGACCACCCCGAAGTCGAGGCCACCGCACGCCTCAAGCTCGCCGCCCTCGTAGTAAACCATGGCGCTGCGATCGACGGCATCGTCGAGCCGCTCATCGAGTCGTCCAGATTCTCAAAGAGCACCAAAGCCGAAGTGATCTCGCTGCTCGGTGCCATGCAGGCGGCGACGGGCCTACGCGAGAGCGCACAACCCAAAGTCAACGCGGCAACCGCCGCCCTCGAAGCTATTCCGTTCGACGCCTCCCGGGCCAGAACGCTGCAACGCATCGGTGTGGCATCGATGTACCTCGGCCGCTACGCAAGCGCCAAAGAATACCTAGGACAGGCCTCCGAGCTGGCATTGGAGCTCGACAACTACAGCGTCGCCAGCCGAGCGTTTTCGGCACTCTCCAATCTGGTCTGTCACGAGTACGACGACGTGATGGCGCAACTCTGGTACGCCGAGCGCGCTGTCAACGCCGCGACGAAATCGCACGACGCGGTCGAATTGCAAACGGCGATGGCGCAAGTAGCGGCCGCCGAAATGCGCCGCGGTAACGCCGAAGAAAGCGCCGGCTACGAAGATCTCGTCGCCGGTCTGCGCTCCGACCCGCGGCACGCCGCCGTAGCGACGAGTTTTAAAGCATTGCGGCTTGCGTGGGAGGGAGAGTTCGGCCAGGCGCACCGCCTCTTGGCGCCGTGCTGGCAACACCTCAACCACTACTTCGATTCCGTCTTGGTCGGCGGCCAGTACGCCGCATTCTTGGCACTCGACGATCGCCGCGGAACGTCGATGGAAGCTGTGTCCGATGTGCTCGCCATCGTCGATTCCGTCGAACCGCACGGGTTATTTCGCATCCGTTGCGTGACGCTTGGATTGTTGTTTTGCGTGATTGCCGAAACGCTCAACGAACGAACCACTTACGCCTCGCGGATCGCGCGCCGTATTTTTATCAAGCGATCCGATCCGGTGACCGGCTTGGCGGGACGCATCGCTCGAGAGTTCATCGCGCGCGGACCCTCGGGGCTCGACGTAGAGGCCATGCTTTCGTCGGTCGGGCACCTGCCGAGTTTTGGATACGCCGATGTGAGCCGCGTGCTCGAAGCGGTGTTGCAGTCGCTTGCGGGCCTACGCGATCGAGACCAAGATGCGGTGCTCACCGCCGCCGAGGTCAACGTGTTGCAACTCCTCGCCGAAGGATTTAGCACCAAAGATATTGCCGAGCAAAGCGGCCGCAGCGTGAACACCGTCCGCGCGCATCTGGCCAACGCGATCAATAAACTCCAATGTCATGGCCGCGCACAGGCGGTTGCGGCCGCGCGCCGGCGCCGCCTCATCTCGTAATGGCGGCGCGCAAGCGCGTAGTCCGATTTGCTTAGGGACCGTTCGGCGCTGCCGCTCTATCGTAAGCGTTAGGAGCGGAGCCGCAGCGCCTCCTCATCGCGGCGGTTCCGAGCCGGCACCCGGAACATCACGTCCATCCCACCCACCACTCCGGCAAGCCGGCTCGGGCGTCGCAATCGCGGCGCCCGTTTCGCCGTGCGCCACCCAGTTGGCACTCTCACCGCCGATACTCACCTCATGAGCGAATATCTCATCGGAGCCGGGGCAGTCCTCGCAGCCGGTCCGGAGTCGTCCATCACCCGGGCAGCCCTCCATGCCCAGACGGATCCGCATCTGGCCGCCAACGTCGGCGCGGCGGTGATCGACTTCGAGGCGTCCGTTCCCGAAGAGCTGTCGCGCATCGTCATCGTAGCGGCCGGCTGGTCCGGTTCCCGGTTCGAAGCCGAGATCGTCCGGCCGCTCCTGGCGCGTCGCGAATGTTCCGCGGCCGACGTCATGGTCGTATTGGCGAAGGCGACCGGCTCGGGCCGGGTGCACCTGTTTGCTCGCTGGCTTCCGGACGCCGCGATGGACGCCGTGCTCGAGGCCGCGGGGGTCGAGGTCATCTGCCACCCGGTCGAAACGATCCGCCAGGCGGCCTTGATTTCCGGCCAGCGCTTCTCGCGTTGGCCGGCAACGTTACGCGCCGCTTAACGTCTAGGTTCAGGCCCTTCCAAGGGTGGGGGCCCACGATGCACCGTACAGATGCAAACTATGCCGAACTCCCGCGTTGCCGTCATTGACGACGATCGCATGGTCCGCGAAATGCTCGAACTGGGGTTGTCCCGCGAGGGCTACGAGGTACGGACGGCGACCGACGGCTTCGGCGCGCTCGAACTCGTCAAATCGTTCGACCCCGAAGTCATCGTGCTCGACGTCATGATGCCGAAGATCGACGGTATCACGCTGCTGCCGCGCTTGCGCGAGATCACGCAGGCGCCGATCCTGATGCTCACCGCCAAGGGCGGCACCGACGACAAGGTCCGCTCGCTCGCATCCGGCGCCGACGATTATCTCGTCAAGCCGTTCGTCTTCGAAGAGCTGATCGCACGCTTGCACGCCAAGCTGCGTCGGCCACAATTGATCGAAGAAAACGTCCTCCGCTGGCACGACGTGTCGATCAATCCGGATACGCGCGAAGCCTGGCGCGGTAAGGACGTGCTCGAATTTACTCAGCGCGAGTTCGACTTGCTCGAAGTCTTTTTACGCGAGCCGCGCCGCGTATTCAGCAAGGACCATCTGCTCGAAATCGTTTGGGGTCACGATTTTGAAGGCGGCCCGAATATCGTCGAAACCTACATCTCGTATCTCCGTGCCAAGATCGACCGGCCGGGCGAGCAGGGGTCGTTCATTCGCACCGTTCGCGGGGTTGGATACGGCCTTAGCCAATAAATCGGCATGAAGGTTGCGTCACGCCTCTCGGCGCTCTACGCGGCGCTGCTAGGCGTGACGGTGCTGATCGTCATGATCGCGACGTCGATCGCGCTCGTGGCCGAGCTGCAAGCGTTCTCTCAAGACATCGTGATCGCCAAGCACGAGCAGGCGCGCATCTTCGCCGACACCTTCAATCGTGAGGGGCTGACCCTCGCGCAAGGCGCTCCCGAGATCGTCTCCGCCCTGAGCGGCATCGGCATGCGGGTAACCGTCTACGACAGTAAGGGACGATACCTAGCCGGCGACAAATCGCTTCGACCCAAGGTCCTCGACCGAATCATTGCGCTGGGCGGGTTCGAACATTTTATTCCGCACCCGGCGCACCCGCCGCACTTCGTGGGCCCTCCCGTCGGCCCACCGGATACGGCGCGTTTCGACCCCATGCAAGTGGCGCCGGTTCAGGGCGGCTACGTGGCGTTCGCGACGTCGGTTTGGCTGCTTATCGTTTCGCTCGATCCATATTGGCGCATCGTGGTCGCGATCGCGCTCGGTGCGATGTTCGTTTCCTGGTTCATCGGACGGGTATTCGCATCGCAAGCCCTCAAACCGATCAACGAGGTCAGCACCGCATTGCACCAATTGGCGAACGGCGACTACACGCAACGGCGGTTCGTCATGCAGAGCGGCGACGAAGTTGCGTCGCTGACGGAGGCGTATAACGATGCGGCCGCCAGCGTTGCCAGCGCGATGGACGATCGCCGGCGAGCGGAAGGCCGCATGCGACAGTTCGCCGCCGACGCTTCGCACGAACTTCGCACGCCGCTGACCGTGATCGGCGGATACATCGACGTCCTGCGGCGAGGTGCCGTCGAGGAGCCCAAGATCGCCCGGCAAATTCTTGCCACCATGTCGCTCGAGAAAGAGCACATGCGCAGCATGATCGATCGCCTGATGCGATTGGCGCGCCTCGATTCCGAAACCGAGCCGCGCGTCGAAGTCATCGACGTAAAAAACTTCTTACAGGGGCAGGTCAAGGCCGCGCACCGGCTCGACGATCGCCGCCAGATCGATTACTCGGTTCAACAACGTCGAAACGATCGATGCCGATCCGAGCGAGTTGGGTGAAGCCGTCTGGAACATCATCGAGAACGCCCTCAAATACGCACCCGAAGCGCCCATCCACTTGCGCGCGAGCCGCAACGACGGTCACGTGATCATCAGCGTGCGAGATGAGGGCCCCGGCATGTCTGAATCCGAGCGCGTGCACGCGTTCGAACGGTTCTATCGCGGCGACGAGCGCGGCGAGATTACGGGCACCGGCCTAGGACTGGCAATCGCAAAGCGCGCGGTGGAACGCGCCGGTGGGGACATCGCCATCGATAGCGCGCCGGGCCACGGCACGACGCTGACGATCACGCTCGATGCGCCGCCCGATACCTACGCTGCCGCACTGGCGACAGCACCCGAGCAAAAACAACTCGGCGCGTGACCGGCTACGCTAGATTATTGCCCGCGGCCTCGTCCGACGTCCTGGATGCCTTCGGCGAATTTGAAACGGCTGCCGTGCCCGCTGCATTCGACGCAGACCGCTTCGACCGTAACCTCCACGTCGCACTGCTCGCCGGCACCGTGTCCCGACCACCCGCAGGGGTTGGCCGAGCATGTACATTGACTCATGCAACGTAGTACGCCGAGCGGCGCACGAGGCCTGGCGTAAGATCGTGCGTGCTGCTGTCGCAACGCTGAGCGTTTTCGCGACCCTCTGGTTTGCGTTCGGGCTGCATGCCGCGGGGTGGCACCTGTGGCTGCCGTGCGCCCTTGCCGTCTTGCCATCGGTAGCGCTCTTCCTCGGCGTTCCGAGGTACGACGCGTCCCCGGCCGGCACTCGTGGTCACCGAGCGCGCGTCATCGGCATCGCTTCCGGCGTCGAAGCGCTCGCCATTGTCGCCGCTCTTCTGGTGATTCCGCCGGCGCAGCAACCGCACTGGGCGGCGCCGGTCATCGCGGCCATCGTCGGCCTGCATCTCGTTCCCATCGCCTACTATCTGCCGTATAAGCCGTACTACGTTGCCGGGGCTGCGATCGTGTGCGTCGCGGCCATTGCCGGCGCAATCGAGTTCGCCGGGTTGGGCGACCGAACGAGCCAAATCACCATCGGCCTCGGCTCCGCGTGCGTGCTATGGCTCACGTGCGCAGCGATCGTTCGGACTGCGCGCCTCCGCGACGCCATCTCATCTCGTTCACAGGATGGATTCAGATAGCGTCGATTACAATCGGCGCGCTACGATGCGTCGAATAATCGCCGCGGCTTTTGCCGCATGTCTCGCGTTCGTGAGTCTGCCGGCCGTCGCACAGTCCGATTCGGGCCAAATCTCGATCGTCGTTACCGACGCGCAAACCAAGCAGCCGGTGGGGTTGGCGCGCGTGCTGCTGGATGGCGCGGTCATCACGTCCGAACTCACCGGCACCAACGGCAAAGTGATCTTTACCGATGTCCCCGACGGCATCTATCGCGCGCGCATCGTCAAACGCGGCTATCGGAGTTTGACGTCGGAGTCGTTCGAAGTGCTCGACGGACGCGTCGTCACCGTGACGATGGCGCTCGAAGGCGACACCGGCAATCTCAAAGTCATCGGTACGGTCCAGGTGAAAGCGTCGGTCGTCATCTCATCGACGTCGATCGATCAAAACTCGGCGCAGCGCCGCCTATCCGACGATCTGGCCGGAGCGCTGAACAAACTCTCGGGCGTCAGCGTTACGACGAGCAGCGACGATAGCGATGCGACGCAGACCGTCTCGCTCGAGGGCCACGATGCCAGTCAAACCGCGCTCACGCTCGACGGCATTCCGCTCAACGCGCCTGGTACCGCCGGTAATTTGGGCGCGTTTGCAACCGACTTGTTTTCGGGAGCGTCGGTCCGCCAAGGGGCGACGCTCGGCGGGCTGGGCGGGTCGGTCAACTTCAGTACCCTGCAACCGACGCTTAGTTGGATGTCGCAGGCGAGCTTCTCAGCCGGAAGCTACGGCAAATACAATTATTCGTTCGCAGAGAGCGGTTCGGTCGGAAAACTCGGCGTCGCGGCGCAGACGGTGTATCGCGAGACGCCGTCGTTGGTGGACGGCGAGTACTATCTCGACGGCAGCGGCCTCGAATACAACCACGACGGTGACAGCGAAGTCTCGGGCAATCTCTTCAAGGCGCGCTACGAGTTCGGCGATTCGCAGTCGCTCACCGGAACGTTTCTCAACTCCACGCGCGATACGAACATCGTGTGTTTGCGCCAAGGCGCGCCGCCCGCATTGCCCTGCGGCTACGGTCCCAACAATAGCAGCGATAGCAGCACGCAACTCTACGCCCTCACCGACAACGCCCTGGTCGGCGCCACCCAGCTGCAAGGAACGCTATATTCGACCGTTTCGAAAACATCGCTCGACGAACTCGAACGCTACGTCGATATCTCGACCGGGCCGTATCCGATTCCCGACAATCAGCCGAATGCGTTCGATACTTTGATGAGCACCAAAGGCTTTTCGGTCGGCGCGACCCTGCCGGCGCAACAACGGCATACTATCTCGATCCAAGCCTACGGATCGACCTCGCAGAACGTTACCACGCCGTTGATCGAGCAGTCCGCGCAGTATTACTTCGGCGGATTCAACACGAGCTACGACGCGATCAGCGCTACCGACACGATCCATTCCAGCGACAAACTCACGCTCTCCGATTCGCTCGGATTGAGCACCGGCACGGGTTCGGGCGGCATCACGGCGCTGGGCAGCATCGCGGCGACGTGGAGGCCGACGACCGTCAACACCTACAACGCCTCGTATTCCCTGGGCGGCGTCGCGGCCACGATGGGCCGTTCGCAAATCCTCAGCGACCCGGCCTCGCTGCGCTTTACGTGCGCGGGTACTCCGGCACAAGATACCGCCTACGGCCAGGCGCCCGGAGATAATCCCGGCCCGAGCTCCTCGATTTCGTATCGCGCCGGCTACACGCGAACGTTCAAGGGCGGCAACGTTTCGGTGCAACTCTACCGGCAGATCCAAGCCGGCGTGCTGCTGCCGGTCGATGTCAACGGCACCGTGCTGGAGCAGCAAGGATTGCTTCCGATCGGCTATTTGCAACAGGCGCAGGAGCTATTCGATTCCGCCGCAGGCTGCAATCTGAAGTCCAACACGCCGCTGCAGGCCGCGCAGCTCTATTTCTCCACACCGATTTCGGGAATCAAGCGCATCTATCAAGGCGCCGAACTGACCGGCTACGCGACCTTCGGCGGTTTGGTCGTGCAGCCGTTCTACAATCTCATGCAGTCGCAGGCATTCTCCAACTCGCCCTATCTCAACAATCCGTATTCGATCGTGCTGTCGGGCATGCAACTGCCGAACCAACCGATGCAACGCGCGGGTGTCGTGCTCGATTACAAGGCGCCGCACTCGATCTTCGAATGGCTGGCCGACGCGCAGTACACCGGCCGCAATAATCCCAACAACTTGCCGGCCTATACCACCTACGACGCCGGTGTGACGGCGTCGCTTAACTTCGGAACGCTGACGTTTGCCGCCAGCAATATCACCAACACCTATGCCGGCATTTTCTCGACGCCGAGAAACGCCGTGCCGTATACCACGCTTGCCGGTTACCTGGTTCCCACCATGGCGCGGCCGATTCAACCCAGTCAGATTTCGCTCACCTACACCGCGCGCTTCGGGCCGGGTGCCGTTAGTTCGCAATCGTCGTCGGCGTATGATCCCGTGCGCAATCGCGGCGGCGGACGCGGTGGATTCGGCGGCGGCGGCGGATTCGGTGGCGGTCCCGGCGGCGGAGTGGCGGGCGGCGGTGCCGGCGGAAATAGCGGTTCCGGTAATCGCCCGTTCTTCGCACCGTTGCCGACGTCGCCGCCGGCCGACCCGCTCGGCCTGATCGCCGATCAGACGCGTTGCAGCGCCGACGACCGGTCGAAAGCCACCGCGCTATCCGGAGAGTTGAAAGCGTACGTCGCACGTATCGAGTCCGCCAAGACGGCGGCCGGATATCCCGCAACCATGGCCGCCCCGGATCTCACCGACGCATCCGTCACCTACCACGGTCTCGGTGCGACCTACGCGCTCGCGATCGTGCCTAAGGGTACGACGCGGTTGCGCGCGCTGGCCGGCTGTTTTGCACTGCACATCGCGCGCACCGCCGACGTGACGGCGCACAACCTCTACGCGCCGCAAACCACGCTGTTCTTCGCACCCCAACTCGACTTTATGCCGGCGGTCGGCTTGTACTTCGTCGCTCGCCAACAGCAAGCCGGACAAGAATCGTTCCGGGTGTACAAGCTGCCCTCGACGCCCCCCAAAACGCCGTTCGAAGTACGTTCCAGCGCCGCGTGTACCGGAGATGCAAAGAACCTCGCGACGCAAGCCCTCAATGAGTTGAACGCCTATTTCACGACGCACGGCAAGGCGCCGACCTGGACGATTACCGCGCACGCTTCCGCCGGCGGAACGTGGTACGAACTCCAGCCCAGCGACCCGACCGTGTTCGGTGCGATCGTGCAGTGCGGCCGCGTCGCCGCGACCACCCCCGACGAACTCAAGACCAAGAATTTCGACGGCGCGAACGTGCCGGCGATGAATTACACGCCGTCGCTCGGCCTCTACTTCGTTCGGCCGGCGCGTCCGCCGCGCGCTTCCCCTCCGCCCGAGTAAGGCCGTGCCTGGCGTTGCGTCGTACCTACAGCGTAACGTATGAAACCCGAACGGCTCACCGCATTCACCGACGGCGTCATCGCCGTCATCATCACGGTCATGGTGCTCGAGATCAAGGCGCCGTTGGGCGCCTCGTTTCACGATCTATCGGCGCTGGTGCCGCAGATGCTGTGCTACCTGCTCAGCTTCGTGTACGTCGCGATCTACTGGGCCAACCACCATCATTTTTTCCAGTTGGTGCAACGGGTCAACGGCGGAATCATGTGGTCGAATCTCAACTTGCTGTTCTGGCTATCGCTGGTGCCGTTCACCACCGCATGGCTCGGAAGTCACGAGCGCGACGCAGTGCCGACCGCGGTCTATGGGGTATCGCTGTTGACGTGCGCCTTGTCGTGGGTCCTCATGCAAAACGTCATCGTTGCGTCGCAGGGGGATGATTCCGAACTGCTCAAGGCAATCGGTGACGATGCCAAGGGCAAGATGGCGTTGGTGCTCTACATCGCGGGCATCTGTTTGGCGTTCATCAACGTGTGGCTGGCCGATGCGATGTTTGCGATCGTCGCACTGATGTGGCTCGTTCCCGACCGCCGCATCGCTCGCTATCTCGAATCGCGCCGCTGAAGGCGGTACAACTGCTGGAGAAGCAGAAGGCGGGGCGATGCTAAATCCCGATGTCGAACATCGTCCGGTCTACGGATCCAACGAGAAAGACGAGTTTATCTGTTCGTGCGGCTGGAGCGGCCCCACGCTCGACGTCCAGAACCATTTCGAGCGGGCGCAGCACGAGGCCGGCGCGCGCATCCTGTCGTTTCTCGACCTCATCGATGATGAAACGCGCAGCGATTTCTGGGATACGCTCAATGCGTTCGAGGGTCGCGAAGGCTATCTGTCGCCGCAGCAGTTTGTCGCGACGATGCGCAACGTCGGTTTCAAGAGCCGGCGCACCGAGCCGTAAGACGAGAACGAAGGCCCGCCATTACGCGGGCCTTCGAGATTTGCGCCGGGGTGTGTCCGGTTAGATCAGCGTGATCTTGACGTGCACTCTCAGCTTTTTGCCGTTACTGTCTTCGACCAAGAAATAACCGCTGCCCACGAGGAGCGCGGTGACGGTGAAGAGCGTTTTCTTATCGCCGCTCGCCGGCGAGATGCCGATGAGTCCGTTGGTGTGGTCGGTGACGTTGAACGATCCGGTGTAGCCCGGCTCGTGGAACCGGCACGATTGGATTCCGAGGATTACGATCTTGAGGTGCGTTCCGCAGCTCGAAATGATTTCGACTTTATTCTTATCCGGGCTGGCGATGGCGCCGGCCGGCATTTGTGCTGCTCCCGTGGACGTTGGCGTGTACTGCGCGCTCGAAGGCGATCCGCCCGAACAGCCTGCGACAGACAATGCGAGAACCGCTAGGGCGAGTACGAAGCGAACTGGGTTCGATCGTTGGTTCATGTTGATTCTCCCCAATGTTCCTAGAAAAAAGGTAGCAACGTCGTAGCCCCTATGGGTCTATCGACTTACTCTGGACTTACCCTAAAGCATTGGCCTCAACACGTCAACAGGCCCACCGGTACTAAAAATTTGTACCGGCGGGCCTGTTGAGGAATACGTGCGGTGGCGTAGGGGTTTCAGTGTACGAGCGGAGTATGATTAATGAGCTGGCGGGGCTGCTTTCGCAAACGAATCTTTCGTAAGCTGGAAGTCCATGGTGGTCTGAACGGATGTGTTTCCGCGACCCTGCTGGAGGGCTAGGTCATGTATCTTGATTGGAACCTCGAGGTCGGGATCGTACGTCAGCCGCGCGTTGTCTTTCCAATTGTGAAAGGCGCCGGTCTGCGACGTAATTTCCGAAGCTTCGGTTATTGAGAGTGGATTGGCGTCCGGCGCTCCAGTTATGGTGAACGTCGAGGCGACCGACACGTTCTTATTCGAGTAGGTCCGTTTCCATTGGTGTTGCGCGTCCACCAAGGTCGGGTCGTAGAAGCCGCGGCCTAAGAATGTCATCAGTTCGTTCTCTGCGTCGGTGACGTCCAATTGTTCGGGGCAGACCACGCTGCCGTTTGGATACGCCGCGCACAGATAGGATTGGCTCGGGCGCGGTTGTTCTTGCAGCCATTCGGACACGCGGATCACCAACGCGCCGTCTTTGGCCATGCCCATGACGTCGGCATTCAATACGCCGTTTCTGCCGATGCCGTTCAACGCCGAACGAACGCCGCTGCCGCCGGTGCCGATGTCTCCGGTGTGGCCTTCACCGTTCTGCTGATAGTCGACCGTAAAATTGTATTCGAGCGAGCGCAGCGGCTTGGTGGGTAGCGTGACCGGCGCCGCGCTTCCGGTATCTGGAGGCGCGGGGGTTTGGGCGGTGAGCCCGGCGATGACAAAGGCCAGCACAATGGCGGACGGTCCGCCGCTCTTTCGCACGTTGTTATTCTCCTCGTTCCGGCGAACGCCCAACGGCGCGCGCCTGTACAACCATATCGTGCATCCGCGGATGATCTCCGCGAATGGTCTCGACCCATTTCTCGAAGCGCGGTACCGGCTCCCCGACACGAAACAGGAAGTACCATACGTTCATTTCGCCCATAAATGCGAAACGATGCCGGATGTCGGCTGCTAGCGCGTCGTAGCCGGTAAAGGCTTGCAGATACTGCGGAATGCCGCCGAACGCTCGTTCGATTTCTATGAGCGCGCGAGCGTTGGCCACGGTCGCCGAGACCTTGCGCCGCATCCGCAGGATACCGGGCGTTGCGAGCACGCGGTCGACTTCGATATCGTCGTACGCCGCTACGCGGCGCGGGTCGAAGGCGTCGAACGCGAGACCGTACGCGTCCCAGTTGTCGGCGATCTGCTTCCAGCGCACGCCGGCCTGGAAAACCGCACGCGTGATGACCTCTAGATAATCGGCCGCGCCGGAGGGTCTGATGACCTCCGGAATCTCGGGAACGGGCATGCCCCGCCCTTTGCGCCGCACCGGAAGGACTCATGCCGGAAAGGTCGCAAAACCTCGAGCAGATTAACCGCAACAGGGGAGACTCGGTTCGTGTACACAGATGAAATGCTCAATTGCGTGGACTGCGGGCGAGAGTTCGCATTCACCTCAGGCGAGCAGCGCTTTTACGAGCAAAAAGGTTTTCAAAACAAGCCCAATCGCTGCCAAGACTGCCGTCAGGCGCGCAAGGCGATGCGTTCCAATAGCCCAGGTGGTGGCGGTGGTGGAGATCGAGCGGGCGGCGGCCGTCCGCGCGAGATGTTTACCGCGACGTGTAGCCAGTGCGGCGGCGTCGCCGAAGTGCCGTTCAATCCGCGTGGTGACAAGCCCGTGTATTGTCGCGACTGCTTTGCATCGCGACCGAGCTACGGCTAGATCGTAACCCGCCGCGGCGTCGCCAATGAGACGGCGACGAGCACCGCGACGTTGACGAGAAGGCCGAGGAATCCGGCGTTGATGCCCCAGGGTGCAATGCCGTGCTGCGAGAGAATAAGCGCGAGGATAAGTCCGGCGCTTATTCCTGCTGCAACGCCCCATGCGGTAGCGCGGGTCCACAAGAACGCCGCAACCATGCCCGGCATCAGCTGCGTAACGGCATTGTAATAGATCAGCAACAACTCGACTAGCGTGCGTTGCTCGGTCAACCAAAAGATGAGCGCAGCTACCGCAATTGCCGCGACCGAAATGCGCGTGGCCCGCACGCGCGCCACATCGGCCGTTGCGATCCCGAACGCGCCGAGCACGTTTTTGGCGAACGTTCCCGCAGCGCCGAGCAAGATCGCGCTGGCCGGAACCAGCGCCGCGAGTGCGCCCGCACCGACGACACATCCCAATACCCACGGTGGATAATAGCGCGACACGACCAGCACGAACGACTGGTTGACCTGCGCGCCGCTTAAACCCGGAACCAGCACGATCGCGGTCAAGCCGGCAAACAAGACCATGAGTAATAGCAACTGATAGATCGGTAGTAAGGCCGCATTGCGTCGCAACGCCTCTCCGGAACGTGCGCTGTACACCGCGTTCATCGTGTGCGGTCCCATGAAGAATCCGATCGACGTGAGAAGAACGGTCGTTACGTACCATATGCCGCCGTGCTGAGCCGTTAGCGGAGGAAGCGTCAGCATGTGCGGATGCGCTGCTAATACCCGGTTGACCGCGCCGGCCGGCGAGCCGAAAAACCGAATCGGAATGAAGATGCCCGCAAACGCCACCGCCGCTAACACCAGCGCGTCTTTGATCAGGCTGGCCCACGCGGTGCCGCGCAAACCGGCCGTAAACACGAATCCGGCAATTAATAAAAACGCCACGCACGCGGCGGCGATGCCGTCGATGCGTCCGTATCCGGCGAGATGCAGCAACGTTTGCAAACCGCTTAGTTGTAGCGTGACGTACGGAACGATCGTGATGAACTGCATCGCGGCGACCCCGACCCCCAGCGCGCGGCTGGAATAGCGGTCCGCGAAAAAGTCCGCGCCGGTCAGCAGGTTACGGTCTTTTGCGACCTGCCAAACCGCCGGCAGCAAGAAGTATCCGATGACGAAGCCGCACGTCCCGTACGCTAAGATGTAGTAGGCCGGCGCGCCCAGGCTGTACGTCCAGCCGGCCATTCCCAGAAACGTGAAGCTGGTGTAGATTTCGCCCGCCATCAGCACCCACAGGAAGGCGGTGCCGAACGAACGTCCGCCAACCAGATACTGTTGCGGATCCATGCGGAAACGCCGCACGCTCACCAACGCGAACGCGATGGTCGACAGCACGATGCCGGCGACGATCGATAGCGAGACTACCAATGCCGTTCGACCCGCCCGAGCGTCCACAAGAACGCCGGTGTCGCGACAACCCAGCCGGCGATCCATGCCAAGACGAACGGCAAGCCGAGCACGCGTGGCTCGACGTGATTAACGAACGGCACCGCGACGGACAACGCGGCGATTGGAATGCCCGCCAGTAGGATTCGAATAAAGCGGTTTATGATGAGGCCGCTATCGGTCCGCGCGAAAAATGCGCGAATGCATCATGGTGGCGTTCCTCAGGTCGCGCGCGAATATAAGCTGACGGCTTCGCTGCGGCGACACCGGTCCCCGGCAGCTCGGCTAGATGAGAAGGTTTGCACCGGGTCGTATCCCGGCCGCAGTGAGCACGTACGATGTCGCGATCGTCGGCGCCGGGCACAACGGCTTGGTTTGTGCCGCCTTACTAGCCAAAGCCGGCCGTTCGGTATTGGTGCTGGAGGGGCGCGACGTGATCGGCGGGACCGCCGTCAGCGACGCGTCGGTCTGGCCGGGATATACCGTGTCGGCGGCGTCGTACGTTTGCAGTCTGTTCGACCCGTGGCTGGTCAACGAACTCGATCTGCGCGCCCACGGCTTCGAATTTTATCCGTAAGGATCCGTATGCGTTTACGCCGCTCGAAGACGGCCGTTCGCTGTTGTTCGGAACCGACGCCGCGGCCAACGCCCGCGAAATCGCAGCGTTCGACTCGGGCGATATTGCCGGATTCGAAGCCTATGGAGAGCGCGTCGAACGCGCCGGTCGCGCATTGTTCGATTCGTTCTCGGACGCAGAACCGCGCTTCGATCGGTTCGACGACGATACGCAGGCGCTCTTGCGTGGCTCGGCCGCAGAACTCGTCGAACGCTACGTTCGGACGCCGGTCATTCAAGCCGAACTCGTCAACGACGGGTTGATCGGCACCAACCTCGGCCCGCGCGACCCTGGCACCGGCTACGTGTTGGCGCATCATCTCGCCGGCCGAATCCTCGGCGTTCAAGGCGCTTGGGCGTACGTCCGCGGTGGTATGGGCAGCATCACGCGGGCACTGGCCGACGTCGCACGCAATCACGGCGCGGAAATCCGAGTCGATTCCAACGTCGAACGGATCATCACGTATGGCGATGGCGCGATTGCCGTCGCACTCGACGACGGCACCGAGATCGGCGCCCGCGCGATCGCCAGCAACGCGCATCCGCACGCAACGTTTCTCGAGATGGTCGATCCGTCGGCCCTCGACGCGCAGTTCGTCGCTAAGGTGCTCGATTGGAAGACCACCGGGCCGTCGTTGAAACTGAACCTCGCGCTGGGCGAGCTTCCGAATTTCAACGCGCGTCCGGGCACGAATCCGCAGCCGCACCATCGCGCGACGATCCACGTAGCCCCGTCGATCGACTATCTCCAGCGCGCGTTCGAAGACGGCGCGCGCGAAGGTGCGAGCGTCTCGCCGTTAATAGAGTGTTTCTTGCAGACGCCGACCGACCCGTCGTTGGCGCCGCCCGGCAAACATATCTTGTCGGTCTTTGCCCAGTATTTTCCGTACGACCGCGCCGATGGCTGGACGCACGCCAAACGCGAAGAAGCCGCCGACCGGATCGTCGCGATCCTGGGGCGCCTCGCACCCAATCTGCCGAACGCGATCGAAGCGCGTCAACTCCTCGCGCCGCCCGATCTCGAAGCACGCTTCGGATTGACCGGCGGACACATCTTTCACGGAGAACTCGTGCCAGGACAAATTTACGAAGATCGTTTCGCCACCCGCACGCCGGTGCGCAACTTGTATCTGTGCGGCTCGGGCGCCCACCCTGGCGGCTGCGTTAGCGGCTTTCCCGGCAAGCGCGCGGCGATGGCAATACTCGACGATTTAGCGAAAGCGGAAAACGGAGCGGCGGCATGATCGGTAAGAGCGAGTTCGTCGACCAATCGGTCCAGCAATACATCCTCGAAACGACGGTTCGAGAACACCCGATCCTGGCCGAGCTGCGCCACGAAACCGACAATCTTCCGAATGCCGTGATGGAGATCGGCGCCGATCAAGGCGCGTTCATGCAACTGTTGGCTCGTGCCATCGGCGCCAAACGCTATCTCGAGATCGGCGTCTTTACCGGGTATAGTTCGCTTGCCGTCGCGTTGGCGCTGCCCGACGATGGTCGCGTTGTGGCATGCGACGTCAGCGAAGAATACACCGCCGTCGCCCGCCGCTATTGGCAGAAGGCCGGCGTCGCAGAAAAGATCGACTTGCATATCGGGCCGGCGCTCGAGACGCTGCGCGACCTGCTGGCCGATAGTGTCGAGCCGTTCGACATGGCCTTCATCGATGCGGATAAGGTGAACACCGACGCATATTACGAGCTGGCGTTGCAAGCCGTGCGCCCCGGCGGGCTGATTCTGATCGACAACGCGCTGCAGAGCGGCGACGTCGCCGATCCGTCGCAGAACGGAACCGGAACGGTGGCAATGCGCGCGCTCAACGCCAAAGCCGCGGTCGACCGCCGCGTCGAGGTATCGTTGATCGCCCTCTGCGACGGCGTGCTGATCGCGCGCAAGCGCTAGAACGCCGCGGATGCGCATCAACTGCGTCGGCGGCGGACCGGCCGGCCTGTACTTCTCGATTCTGGCCAAGCGCCGGTTTCCGGACTGGGATATCCGCGTCATCGAACGCAATCGCCCGCTCGACACGTTCGGCTGGGGCGTCGTGTTTTCGGACGCGACCCTCGGGAATCTGCGCAACGCCGACGAACCGACGCATCGCGCCATCACCGAGGCCTTCGCCCATTGGGACGATATCGACGTACACTTCGCCGGACGAACGATCACGTCGGGCGGCCACGGATTCTGTGGAATCTCCCGCAAAGAGTTGCTCGGAATTCTACAGCGTCGCGCGGCCGAAGTCGGCGTCAACCTGCATTTCGAAATCGACGTTGCCGACGTTTCGGCCTATCGCGACTGCGATCTGTTGATCGCCGCCGACGGCATCAACAGCCGCGTCCGCAATACGTATGCCTCGACCTTTCAGCCGAACCTCGACACGCGCTTATGCCGGTTCGTGTGGCTCGGCACCACCCTGCCGCTCGACGCCTTCACGTTCATCTTCGAAAAGACCGAACACGGCTGGTTCACCGTTCACGCCTACCGCTTCGACCGCGACCTCAGCACGTTTATCGTGGAATGTCGCGAGGAGACGTGGCTGGCGCACGGCCTGGACAAATGCGATTCCGCCGCAACCGTCGCGTTCTGCGAAAAACTGTTTGCGCCATACTTGCACGGCCACAAGCTGATGACCAATAGCGCGCACCTGCGCGGGCGCGATTGGCTGAATTTCACGCGCGTCGGCAACGAACGCTGGACGCACGAGAACGTGGTGCTGATGGGCGATGCCGCCCACACCGCGCACTTTTCGGTCGGCTCCGGCACGAAACTCGCGATGGAGGACGCGATTGGGCTCGCCGATGCACTGGCGACCTCGGACGGTCGCCTCAACGAGGCGCTGCGCGCCTACGAAGACGTTCGTAAGCTCGAAGTTCTGAAATTGCAGAACGCGGCACGTAACTCGACCGAGTGGTTCGAAAACGTCGCGCGCTATGCTGCTTTGCCGCCCGAGCAATTTGCCTATAGCCTGCTGACGCGCAGCCAGCGAATAGGTCACGAAAACCTGCGGCTGCGCGATACAACGTATGTCGAGGGTGTCGAGCGATGGTTCGCAGGCGGAGCCTCCATACCGCCGATGTTCGCGCCGATGCTCTTGCGTGGGCTCGCACTACGCAACCGCGTTGTCGTTTCGCCGATGGATATGTACAGCGCGGTCAACGGTATGCCCAACGAATTCCACATGGTGCATTTGGGCTCGCGCGCGTTGGGTGGCGCAGGTCTGGTGTTTACCGAAATGACCTGCGTCACGCGCGACGGGCGCATCTCCCCCGGCTGCACCGGCATGTATCTCGACGAGCACGTCGGAGCATGGAAACGTATCGTCGATTTCGTGCATCACTTTTCGAACGCGAAGATCTGCATGCAGTTAGGGCATTCGGGGCCGAAAGGCTCGACCAAACTGATGTGGGAGGGCATGGATCAGCCGCTCGCGGACGATGAGAACTGGCCGCTCGTCGCGCCGTCTGCGATTCCGTATGCACCGGTCAATCAAGTGCCGCGCGAAATCAGCCGGGCGGAGATGGATGCAATTCGCGACGCGTTCGTGCGATCGACCGAAATGGCCGAACGCGCCGGTTTCGATATGATCGAGCTGCACTGCGCGCACGGCTACTTGCTGTCGTCCTTTATCACGCCGTTGCAAAACCAACGGGCCGATGACTACGGCGGCTCGCTGGAGAATCGTCTGCGCTATCCGCTCGAAGTCTTCGGCGCGGTGCGTGCGGCGTGGCCGGCAGACAAACCGATCTCGGTGCGTATCTCGGCGACCGATTGGGTCGCAGGTGGCATTTCCGGCGAAGACTCGCTAGAAATCGCGCGCGCGTTCAAAGCTGCCGGCGCGGATCTCATCGACGTTTCCACCGGGCAGACGTCGCCCGATGCCAAACCCGTCTATGGGCGGATGTTCCAAACGCCGTATGCCGATCGGATTCGCAACGAGATCGGCATCGCAACGATGGCCGTTGGTAACGTTACCGAACCGGATCAGGTCAATGCGATTTTAGCTGCCGGACGGGCCGATTTAGTCGCGCTCGGACGTCCGCATCTGGCGGATCCGTTCTGGACGTTGCACGCCGCGGCGCAACTCGGATATGCCGAGGCCGATTGGCCGGTGCAGTACGTTCCCGGAAAGCAGCAACTCGAACGGCTGATCCAGCGCGCGGCAGAACAGGCCGCTGCCAATGCGGTCTGATTCGCGAACGCTCGCCGGCCGTCACGCGATCGTCACCGGCGGTGCACGGGGAATCGGCGCGGGCATCGTCGCTGCATTGCGAGGGCACGGCGCGAACGTTAGCATCGTGTCGCGCACGCCACCCGGCGGCGATACCACCGATTGGCACGAGGCCGACGTCACCGACGTGGGTGGCATAGAAGATGCGCTGCATCGTTGTCGCGCGCGCTACGGTCCGGTCGCGATTCTCGTGAACAACGCCGGCGTCGCGGAGTCGGCGTCGCTGTCGCGCACCGGCGACGATCTGTGGCGGCGATCGATCGCGGTCAATCTGGATGGAACGTTTTACTGTTCGCGCGCGGTCGCGCCCGAGATGGTTGCGGCAGGTTGGGGGCGGATCGTCAACGTCGCCAGCACCGCCGGGTTGCAAGGTTCTGCATACTTGTCCGCCTACTGCGCGAGCAAGCACGGCGTAATCGGGCTGACGCGCGCGATTGCCGCCGAGTACGCCGGCACCGGCGTCACGTGCAACGCGATTTGTCCCGGCTACACCGATACCGACATGCTCGGCCGCGCCGTCGGTAACGTCGTGCGCTACACCGGAGCTTCGGCGACCGACGCGCGCGAACGGCTGGCTCGCGATAATCCCGAGGGGCGTATCGCGTCGATCGAGGAGGTGGCCTCTGCGGTCGTAGGGCTGATCGACAGCGATCGCACCGGCCTCGCCCTCGTCATTCCGGGCTCTACCGAAGCGTAATTAGCCCGAACGGTCCGCCGGCGTGCGGGAGGCGATGGGACTATTTTCCGATAGCCTTCGTGACGAAACGCCGCCGACGAGCCCGCTTGCCTCGTGCTAGCATCGATCGAAGCCACGCTACGATCGGGGAACACTATGAAGGTCGCTCGACCAACGAACGCCGTGCTCTGTATGAGCGCGGTTGCAATGCTCTTGTCCGGTTGCGCACAGTCCGCGCAGACGATCGGCGTCCCGTCAACGGGATTGCCTTCCGCGCAGTCAGACGCGATCGGCCGGCCTCTCCGCGATCTGCATAATTTTAGCGGCGGCAACGATGGAAGTGTCGCCACATCGGGCGTGATCCAGCAATCCGGCAAGCTGTACGGCGTCGCGTCGCAGGGCGGAAGCGGTTCGTCGGGAGTCGTCTACGAATCGACCACGGACGGCAAGTTGCGCGTTGTATACGCGTTTCCCGCAAACGGCGCGGCTGCGTTCCCCGACGGCGGACTACTCTACCGGCACGGTAAACTGTACGGCACCACCGGATACCTCGACGGTACGGTGTATTCGGTTACCCCCACCGGAACGTTCGCGATGGTCCATCAGTTCGCGGGCCCGGACGGCTCGACGCCGCAGGGCGGTCTCATCGACGTTCACGGGACGATCTACGGCACGACCACCTCCGGCGGCGCGCACGGTGACGGCGTGGTATTCGCAATCGATCCTTCGGGTAGCGAACGAACGGTGTACGATTTCGGGGCTACAGCCAACGACGCTTCGTCCCCGGTATCGCGTCTTACGTGGTGGAACGGAAAGCTGTACGGAACGACCTCGTCCGGCGGCGCGTACGGCGGCGGTACGGTGTATTCACTAACGCTCACGGGAAGCGAAGCGGTTCTGTATAGTTTCGGAAACGGAACGGACGGCAACGATCCGTTCTGCTCCGGGGTAACGCCGTTCCGCGGTAAACTATACGGCACGACGAGGTCGGGCGGAACGCACGGCAAGGGCGTCGTGTTCGCGATCTCCCCGTCCGGCAGCGGCGGCGCGATCTATAGCTTCGGCGAGCACAGCAACGATGGGACCAATCCCATGAGTGGAGTGATCGTGTACCGCGGAGCGTTGTACGGACCGGCCTGGCAGGGTGGACGCAACAACGAGGGAGCGATCTTTCGTGTTACCGCCTCCGGCGAGGAACGGACCCTGTACAGCTTCCACGGTGTCACCGACGGTAGCGAACCGTTCGGTAGACTCTTAGCAATCGGCGACCAGCTGTACGGAACGGCGCCGGCCGGCGGCACTAACGGCGACGGCACGTTGTATCGCTTCACCCCGTAGATCGGCCCCAAGTAGCGCGGCGCAACTATTTGCAATCTTGCCGTGGTGGCTGCGTCGGCTTGGGATCTGGAGCGTTCGTGAGGGCGCCGGCGTGCGCGATGTCGTCGACGCCGAATCCGGCTGGATTGGCAATCGGAGCGGGTGACGGCGCGGGCGGCGGTGTGGGATCGCCGTTACCGAGGATGGTCGTCCAGTTTGCGAATGGCGTTCCCAACAGCGTCTGGATGTAACACGAACCGTCGCCCACGATCCATTCGTACAACTCGTCGCCGCTCGTACCGTGCGGCACGTACAATCCGACGTTGCTCTCTTCGATCCAGCCGCCGTTTTCGGTCATTCCCGTCACCTCGTCGTACAAGTCGTAACAGATGCCGTCGAGCGGCCCCAGCCATGCGTTACCTTTCTGCGGACACGACGTAACCACGCGCGTCGCTAACGCGACGATGCCGCCGTTCGGCGCGTCCGGATCGCCGCGCAACGTGACGCCGCACACCGAGCCATCGTGACGCGCGCCTTGCGCAGCTGCAAGCACTAACGCGTCCGGTCCGGGACGTCGGTTGTCGGGCACCCATCCGCCGCGTTGCAGCAACCCATTTGTCAAACACGAGCTCTGCGCTGCCAAAACGTCAAACGCGCCGGATGAGTCCGGTTCGCGAACCCATGCGCTACCGTCGTAGCATCCGTTTCCATCGAGCGACACCAATCCCGACAACCATTGCGGCGGGGTCGCAATATCGTGGAATTGCGTGCCGGCGTACGGACGCGCCGCGCAGTGCGCGCCTAGCACGAGCGACGACCCGTGGGCCGCGAACTCGATCGCCGGCGGCCATAACTCGACGGCGCGCGCGTCTCCCAGCGTCGCTCCGAACGGCACGCCTTCGCCTTCGCGCGAACCGGGGTACCGATCGAAGAAGATCCCGCTACATTGCAACGGTGTAGCCGGAACCGACGCAAGATGCAGCACGATCGTCGCTGTGGCCGGCTGCTTGGAGGGCATCTGTGGCGTGCTGCCCGGCTGTGTTTCGATACGCAGATAGCTCGCGCACAACGGGTCGAGATGGGCTTGCGGCTGCAACGGCTGAGCATCGTACGTCTTGCTAACCCCAACGCGCACGCTCGCTCCGCGCTGCGCGAATGCCCCGCGCGGAAACTGCAGCCTGGGTTGCGTCGAGTGTGTATACGATCTTCCGGCGTACGCCGCCGTCAACCAACCCATCACGTTGACGCTCGCGGAAGCGCGTTGACCGAAGTCGTCGGCGACGGTAGCGCGGCACGTTCCCGCAGCGCTAGGCTGGAGTGGAAACGCTGCCGGCGCGTCGTTGGTTCCCTGCCCGAACGAGTTCGGATATGAATACGGAGTGTTGGGCGGTGGTGACGGCGTCGCGAGGCCTTCTTGCTCGTCGTACGGCGGCGAATACGGGGACGGCAGTTGGTTGGGAAACGAAGCCACCCCGTTGCCGCAACGAAAGCCGTCGGTCGTTGCAAACCAATGCGTGTACCCCCATTCGCTTGCATCGAACGTCTGCCCGCGATCTGCGGGCCAGAAATACGTTAGCGACGCCGGGACGACGATCGGAAGGTTGGGCGTCGGCGACGGATTTGGGAGCGGAGCGGTTGCGATCCAGACGGTGCAGGCGAGATGCCGGGTGAGCGCCGCGCGTCCCGGCGAGAAGAAGCGCAACGTAAATCCCGCGGTGGGACATTCCGGCTCGCGCTCGATCGCCTCGAACGTCACGTGCGCGCCGTCAACTTGCGGATAATGCGCGCGCCCGCTCACATGATCGGACGCGCCGAGAAACAGCGAGAACGGCGGTTTACCAAGACCAAGTTCGCTAACGCTGGCCGTCGAATCGACCGGCATCACGTTGTCGGCTGCCACCCCGCCTTGACCGTTGGGCCGCCCCGCGTACACCCGAAGCGTAAAGCCGTCTTTGCCATCCGGGCGAGGCAAGAATGCCAGCGTCGCACCGTTCGATTGCGTTTGCGCGATCGCGCGTGCCGCAGCAAAGGCGGCATCGAAGTCGTTCGCGGCCTGCCACGCAGCCGCCGGGCGCTGTGACAGCGACCAAACCACGACGCCGGCCAGCAGTGCGATAATTGCAACCGCAACGACCGTTTCGAGCAGAGTAAACCCGCGTTCGGCACCGCGCGACACGCAGTACGAAGTACCCCTCCGCTACGCTCCGTACCAGCGTAAGTTCGGCCAAATAACCGAGAGCGGCGCGACCGGATCGCGGCAGATGTAAATCGGCGATGGGCCTTCGACGATCCAACGGTACGGTTCGTCCGAAGTGCGCACCAGTCGAACGTCGCGATAAAAACGGCGTAACAGATCGATGCGCGACGCGCCGACCGCCACTAGGACGGTGCCGTCGTAGCGGCGCGTGCCCCACAAGTAGTACGAGTTCTGACTCGAAATCGCCGGCGGCAATCCAAAGGCCGGTCCGTAAAAGTCGAGCGCGCCCGCGTCGGCATACGTATCGGCGTACACCCCGGCGCGTGTGCGATCGGCCGGCGGAAGCGTCCGATACACGGCCGCAACGTCCGAAGCCAACCGCCGCCAGCCAAACTCTTCCGCGAACACCGGCTGAATCAAATGCGGCGTGCTGCCACTCGTACCGGTCAAACCAAACGCTTTCGTATACGCGACCAACCCGTTGACCGGCAATACCGGCAACGACAGTGGCATCGCGACAACTCCGACCACCGTCACGGCACCGATCAGCGTCACGCGCCAGGCCGCCGCCAAGCGTTCGATCGCCACCGCGCCGATCGCAAATAGGGTCGCATAGAAGCCAATGATGTAATACCCTTTTGCCGATAGCGCGACGGCCACGACGAAGGTCAAACAATACGCGACCGGCACGAAACGAATATCGCGCAACGAACGCATGCGGAACGGCGCCACGATTCCGGCCAGCCACACCAACGCCGCCGGCGGGTTCGTGTACACGATTTGTTCGACCGCGAAGGCCCACGCATTACGCAACACGTCGGCAGATTCTAAGAACAAGCCGGTTGCAAGCGCCGGTCGATGTGCGGCATCCTCGCGCACGACATCCAAGAAGGGCCAGCCATGGACGGCTTGCCACAACAGATTCGGCGCGATCGCGATCAGGCAAAGCACCGCCGATAACAGACCCCAAGGGCTTCGCAGCCGTTCCCGGATCGGAAAGCACGCCGCTGCGAGCAGCAGTGCTGCGACCGGCAGTCCGATCGAGTATTTACCGTACGCTCCGAATGCGACCGCACCGGCCGCCGCGATCCACCATCGCGCTGCGCCGCCACGAACGATCCGGATCGCACAATAGATCGCCAGCGTCCACGACAGCGGCTCGAACGACGTCGTCGTCAACACGTTTCCAAGCAAGAGATATGCTGGGGTGAGGATCGTCGCGACCGCAGCCAGCGCCCGGGCAAAACGGCCACCGCCCAGTTCCGATACAATTGCGACGGCCATTGCCGCAGTCAACGCGGCTGCAAGCACGGGAAGCGCACGTAGCGCGAACAATCCGTAGCCGGCTGGACCCGACAACCATGCGGCAACCGCTACGAGCGGTGGTTGATCGACGTAACCCCACGCGAGATGCTTCGCGCAGGCGATAAAGTACAGTTCGTCGCGAAAATACCCGTATCGTCCGGACGTCGAACCGTGCAGCACTAACGCCGCGGCTGCTGCCACCGCGGCGATTAGGCCGTGCGGCGCGCTCGAACCAGTAGACTCAGTGCGTATCCGCAGACGCCCGACCAAATCCACGCTCCCAGCGCGACGTTCCAATCCCACCACACACCGTCAGTCGCTAGAGTCGTCAACAAATACACGCCGATATACGACGCCGGCACCAGCACCGCGAAGCGCGTGAAGGCCGCCGGCCGTTCCGGCCGGGGATGCCAGCGCGCGACGAACAGATCTGCCAACCCACCGGCAATGAGCGACTGCAGCACCGTCGTCGCCAAGAGCCAGGTGTGGTTGGTGAACGCAGCGGCGGCGGGCGCGTTGCCGAGAACGAAGAGCGCGGCGATCCAGCCCGGACCGGTGCGAGTACGCGATACCAGCCACAATGCAAAACCGGCCATAATGGTGCTTTGCGCGATGACGATGAGCACGCCGACCGACACTTTATAGTAGCCGATTCCCAGCGCCGTCAGGTAGGTTGGCGCGAACGGTGCGATCGCCGGCGGGGCGTTGGTTCGACCGGCAGCCGGATCGAAGGCATAGGCAGTCCCGAAATGCACCAGCACCAGCCAGGTTGCCAAACCGATCACCAGCGGAAATTGCCGCTTGTAATCGCGCGCGTGGCGCCGGTCGGCGAGGACGCTTCGGATCGGGCCGGACGAAACGAAGAAAATGCTTAACCCGATGAGCTGATGCGTCGGACTCAGTAACGCATCGACGCCTTCCTCGACCCCGAGCAGCAGGTGCCAGATCATGTCGCCCAATCCGGCGACAAAGAAAAATGGAATCCCAATAGCAGCCAAACGATATGCGCGCGGCAGCGAGTCGGGCCAAGCATATCCCGCTCGATGATTGAGGACGGCGAAGGTCGTCATTACGGCCACTAAGGCAGCCATTCCCAAATAAAACGTAGCGTGATACGGAGTAAAGAACGTTTCGATCGGAACGTGACCGTGCGCCCACGCGTCAACAAAAAAGCCGGCGGCAATCCAAAAACAGCACACCGCCACGGCGTAATCGAAGACCACGCTGCGGGGAACCGCCTGGCGCTGCATCCTTCAGCCGTTACGCGAACGAGCGGGGGCGACCTTTGAAGGAAATGGACGGCCGGTTCGTAGACCTTGGCGATAATGGCCCATGCTTGGAGCGCCCGTTGGTCGATCGTCGCCGTCGCGCTCGGCGTTGCCTTGCTGCAGGGTTGCGTTTCGCGCATGCCGTCCGTACCGCCGGGCGTGCAAATCGGCGGAACACCGATACTGCCGTCACCGAAGGTGCTGCCCGACCGCGCACCTCCGCGGCTCAACAAGATCTATTTCTCGACGCTCGACGTCCGCCGCGGCATGCGCTGGGCCGGCGCGTTCGTCGGCGGCACGAACGTCGCCAGCGTCGAGGTTCGCACGAATTTGTTTTCGATCGACGTGCCGCGCGTTGGTTTCGGCCGTTTCGCGTTCACACTCGAGGTGCTCGACGTCGCGCCGATCTTTATCCGCCCGTATGCATTGCGCGTCATCGCCCACAATAGCGCCGGCGACAGTTTCGAACGCGATCTCCCGCTGACAATTCGCTGATGCAAACCAAACTCGACATCGCGATCGAACGGGGCGTCGCAACGCTCACGCTCGACGGCCCGGAGCGTAAGAACCCGCTCACCTTCGACCTCTACCGCGAACTCCTGGCACGCTTCACAGATTTTGCGACCGACGATAGCGTCCACGCGATCGTGTTGGCGGGAGCCGGCGGCAACTTTTGTTCGGGTGGCGACGTGCGCGACATCATCGGCCCGCTCACCACGCGATCCGCGCAAGAACTGTTGAAGTTTACGCAGCTGACCGGCGACGTCGTCAAGGCGATGCGCGCTTGCCCGCAGCCGATCGTCGCGGCTATCGACGGCGTGTGCGTCGGCGCGGGCGCGATTCTGGCGATGGCGTCGGACATGCGGTTCGGCACGGAGCGTTCGCGCGTTGCGTTCCTTTTCGTGCGCGTCGGGTTGGCCGGCTGCGACATGGGTGCGTGTGCGATGTTGCCGCGCATCGTCGGTCTCGGCCGCGCTTCGGAGCTGCTGTATACCGGCCGCACATTGGGGGGCGCCGAAGCCGCAGCCTGGGGCTTTTACAACGAGTTGTGCGATCCCGACGCCGTCCTCGAGCGCGCCACCGCACTTGCCCGCAGCATCGCTGCCGGCCCGACCTTCGCGCACGGCGTCACCAAACGTATGTTGTCGGAAGAGTGGTCGATGCCGCTGAACGATGCGATCGATGCCGAAGCGCGAGCACAAGCGCGCTGCATGGAAACCGCAGACTTTCGCGAGGCGTACGAAGCGTTTATCGAAAAGCGGGCTCCGGAGTGGCGCGGCCAGTGAGCGCCGGACGCTACGACTGGCCGTTTTTCGGCGACGAACACCGCGCCTTTGCCGAGCGCATCGCCGCATTTGCCCGGGATGTCGAAATCGAAGACGACGAAGCACGCCCCGCCGAAACCTGCGCGGCGTGGGTTCGCGCGCTCGGCGCGGCCGGATTGCTGCGCTGCTGCGTTCCGAGCGACGGTACGGCCGTCAACGTCCGCAGGCTGTGCGTCGCACGCGAGCATCTCGGCTATCGCTCGGCGTTGGGTGACTTTGCCTTCGCGATGCAGGGCCTCGGCATCGGCCCCATTTCGTTCTTCGGAAATGCCGCGCAGCGCGCGCGCTATCTCGACCGGGTCGCAACGGGCGAACTGATTCCGGCGTTCGCACTTTCCGAACGTGACGCCGGCTCCGATGTCGCCGCGCTACAAACGGTCGCGGTTCGTGACGGCGAGGCGTACGTCATCGACGGCGAAAAGATGTGGATTTCCAACGCTGGATTGGCCGGCGTGTACGTGATCTTCGCGCGCACCGGCGGTCCGGGTGCCAAGGGCCTATCGGCGTTCGTGGTGGACGCCGACACGCCGGGCGTCGAGCCGGGCGAGCCGATCGAGACGATCGCACCGCATCCGCTCGCGGCACTGTCGCTGCGCGGTGTACGTGTGCCCGAGAGCGCGCGACTCGGCGCCGAAGGCGACGGGTTTAAAATCGCGATGGCGACCCTCGACGTGTTTCGCAGTACGGTAGGAGCTGCCGCCGTCGGCATGGCGCGCCGCGCCTTCGACGAGAGCGTCGTTCACGCACGCGAGCGCAAGCTGTTCGGCGCGCCGCTGGGGGCGTTGCAACTCACGCAGTCGTCGCTGGCGCACATGGCGACCGAACTCGATGCCGCATCGCTGCTGATCTACCGCGCGGCCTGGACAAAAGACAATGGTGCCGCCCGCATCACCCGCGAGGCCGCAATGGCAAAATGGTTCGCGACCGAAGCTGCGTCGCGCATCTGCGACCGCGCGGTGCAACTGTTCGGCGGCCTAGGCGTGACGCGCGGTTCGATCGTCGAACGTTTGTATCGCGACGTGCGCGCGCTGCGCATTTACGAAGGCGCCAGCGAGGTGCAGCAGTTGGTGATCGCGCGCAGCGTGCTCGAGGCCTAATATGCGGGTGACCGCCCACGTGGATACGTTTGCCGAAGATTGCTTGCCGCCGCGCGAACTGATGCCGGAGCTGCGCTTCGACCTCCCGCAGATGCGCTATCCCGAGCGTTTGAATTGCGTCGAAGCGCTCCTCGACAGCCAGTTGGCCGCAGGACGCGGCGATCGCCGTTGCATCGTATCGCCCGGCGGGACGTGGACCTACGCCGAGCTTCAGTCCATCTCCAATCGTATCGCAAACGTGCTGGTCAACGATTTCGGTCTCGTTCCAGGGAACCGCGTTCTATTGCGGGCGCCGAATACGCCGATGCTCGCGGCCTGCTGGTTTGCGGTTTTGAAAGCCGGCGGCGTCGTGCTGACGACCATGCCGCTGTATCGCAGCACCGAGCTGCGCGTGATGATCGATACGGCCCACGTCAAACTTGCGTTGTGCGATCGGCGCCTGCAAGACGAGCTCGCGACCGCAGCCGAAGGCATCGACGATCTCACGATGGCATTTTTCGGCGGCCCGGATGAAGAGGTCGAAATGCTGATGCGGCGGGCCTCGGATCGTTTCGACACCGTCCAAACAGCCGCCGAAGACGTCGCGTTAATCGCGTTTACGTCGGGAACCACCGGCAAGCCGAAAGCCGCGATGCACTTTCACCGCGACATCCTCGCGACGTGCGATTCTTACGGCGCACACGTCTTACAGCCCGATGCCGCCGACCTGTTTTGCGGAAGCGCCCCGATGGCGTTTACGTTTGGGTTGGGCGGCCATCTGTTGTTTCCGTTGTATTCCGGCGCCGCCACGCTGTTGATCGAAAAGGCCGGCGCAACCGAGCTATTGGACGCGATCGAAACGTACGGCGTCACGACGGTGTTCACCGCGCCGATCGCCTATCGTGCGATGACCGCGCACGTGCCGCAGCGTAACCTGTCGTCGTTGCGATGCTGCGTCTCGGCCGGCGAGACCCTTCCAAAGCCCGTGTGGGAAGCATGGCATGCGGCGACCGGAATTCGCATCCTCGACGGCATCGGCAGCACAGAAATGCTGCACATCTTTGTCGGTTCGCCCGCCTCGGACGTTCGTGCCGGCTGCACCGGACGCGCCGTGCCCGGCTACGTCGCCGAAGTGCACGATGACGACGGCAACCGCGTTCCCAATGGGACAGTCGGAAAGCTCGCCGTCAAGGGCCCGACCGGCTGTAAGTATCTGGCCGACGAGCGCCAAAGCACCTACGTTCGAAACGGCTGGAACTACCCAGGCGACGCCTACCGCATGGACGACGACGGCTATCTGTGGTACGTCGCACGCACCGACGACATGATCGTTTCCGCCGGCTATAATATCTCCGGACCGGAAGTCGAACAAGCGCTGCTCGCACACGACGGGGTAAAAGAGGTCGCGGTGGTCGGCAAACGCGACGAAGTGAAGGAGACGCAGCTCGTCAAGGCCTTCGTCGTGTTGGCGGATCCCGCGGAAGCCTCACCGGACAAAGCTGACGAGTTGCGCGCGTTTTGCATCGCACGCATCGCGCCGTTCAAAGCGCCGCGCGAGATCGAGTTCGTCAGCGAGCTCCCGCGCACCGAAACCGGAAAGGTCCAGCGCTACAAACTACGCGACCGCTGATGTTAAACAATGCCGAAACAGCAATATATCGAGGTTAGGAGCGGCAAAGCCACCGGCAGCACCGCGCGCATTCCCGTCCTCGACGGGAGGCTTCTCCAAGAGATTCTCGCCGTTGAGCCGTCGCGCGATGGCGAGCTGGTGTATCGACCCTGCTGTGTCGAACTTGAAAGCGGGGAGCTCGTCGATCGTATATACTTCGCTGAGGCGTTTACTTGGCACAAGCACTGGGGCATCTGGCCTGAAGATGACCCTGGCAAGAGTTCGTTCTCGATAGCCCGCGTTAAGCATATTTTTTTATCGCCCTCACGATTACCGGCGCTACTTGCCAATAAGCTGTATTGCGGCGGCGAGACGTCGATGGGCGGGATGTCGTTCGCTCTGGTCTTGCGCGACGGGCGGCGAATCTCCGTGCTCTCTGGGAACGCTGTGGACTTCCCAGAATATCCTCCCGAAGTCAAGCCCAGCGATATCGTCGATGTGATACACGGATATAACGAGATATCCGCGTCGCGAATTAGCACCGCGAAGTATTACTGGCGTTTGTATACAACGCGATCCTAGGAAAATAGACCCCGGCGCCCCAGCTCGGCATTGTAGAGAATTCGGACTAGACTAAGTCCACCAGTTCACGTTTTGGTAACGCGTTTTCGGTTCAAAACACCAGCGATCGTCGGCCCTAATTATTGGCAAGTGAGACTTGACGGCGACCCGTTTGGAGCCAAAACGTACGCAAGAACGGTTAAGTTTGCGTACTATTTGTGTGAACGAGTGGACTAGACTTAGTCCGAATTCCCTACGGTGCAAATCGAGGTGTCACGCAGCCGCGCCGCCGCCTTGCGGCAGCACCGCGGTCGCTTCGATCTCAACTCGAGCCCCTTCCTCGAGCAACGCCGCAACCTGCACCAGCGTCATCGCCGGATAGTTCGAACCAACGATCTCGCGATAGCCGGCGCCCAATGCTTGCATCGCAGCGCGATACTCGCCACAATCGACCACGTACCACGTCAGCCGCACCAGATGCTCGGGTCCGCCGCCGGCAGACCGAACGATCGCAACGATGTTGCGCAACGCCTGCAACGCCTGCTCGAGAAACCCCGGACCGACCAACTCGTTCCGTTCGTTCCAGCCGATTTGTCCGGAAATCGCCAAAACCCGGCCCGAAGCAACGACGCCTTGCGCGTACCCGCTCGGGCGCGGCCAACCCTCAGGAAGAACAAAATCGCTCACGTATAATCTCCAGCGGACGTCCGGTCTATCCCGGCGTTCGTACCCATTCCACGCAAAACCAGCGTCACGGCGGCGCTCACCAAAAGATTGATCGTCAGCGCGTACAACGCGATAAACCCAGTCACCGGGTGCCCGAAAAGCACGACGGTAAAGTTCGAACTGAAGCCGGCGGCATAGGCCATCGCGCAGCTCGAAGCGATCCCGCAGGCCCATCCGGCCAGCAGCGCGCGCGGCTCGAACCAGCGCGTCCACAACCCCAGCACGAACGACGGGAAGATCTGCAGCATCACCGATCCCCCGAGCAGCTGAAAGTCGATCGCGTACGGTACCGGAAGGACGAGGATCAACACCAAGCCGCACGCGCACATCACCAACGTCAAGCGCCGCGCGATCAGCGTTTCCACCGGATTGCGCTGCGGCGAAAACTCCCGAAAGACGTTCGAAGCAAACAAATTGGCCGCACCGATGCACATGATCGCGGCCGGCACCAGCGCGCCGATCGCAATCGCAGCAAAGGCCACGCCCGCGAACCAATCCGGAAAGAAGCGCGCGAACAACAGGGGCACAACGCTGCTTGCCTGCGACGGCGCGACGTGTATGCCCGCAGCGATGGCGCAATAACCCAATAACGCCAGCAAGCCTAACAGCAACGAGTAAATCGGCAGCAGCGCGGCATTCCGCCGGATCACGTCCTGACTCTTGGCCGCCAACACGCTGGTAATCGAATGCGGATAGATGAACAGCGATAGCGCCGAACCAAACGCCATCGTCGCGTACGTAAAATACTGCGATGGGGCCAGCAAGATCGATCCCGGCTTCGGCCTGGATGCCAACACCGAAGCCGAAACGGCAAAAATATGCGACCATCCGCCGAGCCGCGAAGGAATAACCACAATGGCAGCAATCACGGTCACGTAGATCAACGTGTCTTTCACGAACGCGATCAATGCCGGCGCGCGCAGGCCGCTCGTATACGTATACGCAGCCAATAAGGCAAACGCAATGGTCAGCGCCGGCAGTCCGCCGTACAGCGTAAACACACCGCCGAGCTGCGCGAACGCCGCCCGCATGCCGATCAACTGCAACGCGATATACGGCATCGCCGCGACAACGCCCGTCAAGGCCACCGCGATCTCAAGCGGACGATAGCCGAACCGGTCGCGCACGAAATCGGCGCTCGTCACGTACCCGCGAGCGCGCGCAACGCCCCAAAAGCGAACCAGCACGACCAGCGCGATCGGATACGCAATCGTCGCGTACGGAACCGCAAAGAATCCCAGCGCGCCCACACCGTACACCAGCGCCGGCACCGCGATAAACGTATATGCGGTGTACAAGTCGCCGCCGAGCAGAAACCACGACACGATCGTCCCGAACCCGCGTCCGCCAAGCGCCCACTCATCCAGATTCTGCAAGTTGGGCGAACCCCAACGCGCCGCCAGGAACCCGAGCACCGTAACCACGGCAGCCAGGCCCAGCATCACGAACGCCGCGCTAGACATAACTAGTCAAGGCTACACATCTCGACTGCGAGTCACGAACGCAACCACACCCAACAGCAGCGACGTAAGAACGACCCACGACAACTGATACCAATAAAAAAACGGCAGCCCGAACAGCTCCGGACTCGGATGGTTATACAAAAAGGGCAGCAGCGTGCCCACGAACGGTAACAGCAGCAGCGCATACCACGCGCGCGCGCTTCGCATCCGTCGCTGTTTGCGCGCGTCGGCGAACGCTACCTTTCGAGCGGCGCGGAACGCTCGGACCAGATCGAGGCAATCGAAAGCCGGCCGAGGAGCATCGCGATCGCCATTCCGGCCAAGCAAATCGCCGCGCCCGCAATTTGATGCGGCTCCAAGTGCGAACCCAAGATCCAGATGCTCGCGAAGCCGGCGACGATGGGCACGAGAAAGCCGAACATTCCGGCACGCGCGGCGCCGATTTGGGCGATGCCGTAGTTCCACACCGGCCATGTCAGCACGATTGGGAACACGACGGCGAATGCGAACGGTCCCCAAACGGCCCAGCCCAGATGCGACAGGTCGACGTGCGGCAAGCGCGCCGCCGCGACGGGCGCGATCATCACCATTCCTATCGTCATCGTGATCGCGACCAGCACGATCGGCGGATACCGGCCGACCAGTCGCGCCGTCAACACGTTGTAACCGGCAAACGACAGCGACGACAACAGCGTCAGTGCGTCACCCAGCCGAAACGTGGCGTGACCCGCAAAGGCGCCTTCAAACACTGCGACGCCCGCGAGGGCAATCGCGGCGCCGACCCAACGACCGGCGGAGATACGCTCCGCGCCGGTAAGTGCGACGATGAGCAGCGTGAACACCGGCGCGAGCGCGCCGAGCAGCGAGGACGCAAACGCGCTCGTATTGGCCAACCCGAATATCCAGAAGTATTGGTAGGCGCCATATCCGCATGCCGCGCACGCCACCAGCAACGGTACGTCGCGGCGCCGCAACCGCACGCGTTGTCCGGTGGCGGCGACCAGTCCAAAAATCAGCGGCGTCATCGCCACGAAGCGCAGTCCGGTGAAGACGAGCGGATCTACTCGATCGATTGCCGCCTTGACCAGCACCACGTTGAGTCCCCAACAGACGGCAACGTAGAGCAGGCCGGCATACACCAGCGCACGTGAACGCACTGCCGCCGCGTTCGTCAGCCGGGCGTGGTACTGCTTTTATGGTAGGAGGGAGGACGTACGAAAGCCAAGCCAGGGGTTCATTGCAACCGACCGACCGTCACTACCTATGAAAGGGCCGTGCAATGTCAGTTTCCTCACCGCCTCCAGCCACTGATGGACCGTTTGGCTTAGCGCCCAACGTCGCCGCGGGCTTAGCCTATCTGCTGGGAATCATCGGCGGGATCGTCATGTTCCTCGGCGGTGGAACCAACCGGTTCGCCAAATGGTCGGCCGCGCAGTCGATCGTCATTTGGGGCGCCTACATCGTGCTGTTGTTCGCGATCGATTTTATCTTCGGGCTGATCCATCTTTGGGCGCTCGCGGTACCGCTGACAATGGTCCTCGGCTTGATTTGGTTCGTGCTGTGGATCTGGACGTTCGTCACCGGTTTCCAGGGCAAAGAAGTTGAGGTCCCCGTTTTCGCCGGTTTAACGAAGAGCATCTTCAAACTGTAGAGCGTCTCACGGCGACCACCGTAAGGGAGCGGTGGCCGCCGGAGCGAGACGCCGGCGCCAAACGTTGGCGGGAATCGTCGCCCCTGTCACCGCGTTGCGGTAAACGGTCGTCGCCAAGGTTCCGGTTCCATCGGTAGCGCCGCCGTCATCACCGGCATCTTCGAAGTCCGGTGAGAACGTGCCGTCGCCCCGCCCGTCTAATGCGGCATACGGTGCGACGCGCCAAGTGCGAAAGCGTACGCGAGTCGTTCGTGTCGCTAATGCTACGCCGGCGGCTCCGGCCGCCGTTACCACCACGGCGGCTTCAACGCGCCCTTCGCTCACGTCGTCGTTAGCTTGATCGTAGGCCGCGCACGCCTCATTCGGACACGGCGTCGCGCGCGGCGCGGCCGGGACGCTCCACGTTACCGAAGCCGCGCTTCGAATCGCGCAATCGTCGCCGGTGCGCAGCACGCATCGCGCGCTGAGTTGTGCGTTGGGCGGAAGTGCGACGCCCGCGTGGTTCCCGGCGGCGACCCATCGAGCCAACGTGAAACGCGCCCGCGCCACTGCGAATCCGGTTTCGTCGCCGGCCGCAATTGCTGCGCGCCCGTGCAAAGCCGCCGCTGCCCCGGTGGCCGCCGATCGCACGGCCGGCTCGAGCAACGCGCACATCAGACCGATCGCGAAGAGCGCCCGGAGCAGCACGTTACGGCGCCCCGAACGGCGCCGGCACCAGCCCGTTGCGCGGCAACTCCGAACCCGGCATTGGCGCTTGCGCCGCAACGCTCGCACGCAGCTCGGCGCGTTGCGACGCACCGCGGCCTTGCGTCCAGCGGGAAGTCTGCGCCGATACCTCGATCTGCCACGCCATTCCGGTTCTGTGGGCCGTGAGTGATACGACCGCCGCCAGCGGAGAGCCGCCCGGCATCGGCAGCGTGGTCGCGACGGTCGCCGGAACGATCGAGCCGCCGCTGTATTTCACGATGTTGACCGCCGTGCTCAGTTCGCGGCGTACGCACGCTTCGAGCGCTTCGCGGCGATCGCGTTCTATGCGATGCCGGCCAATCGCGAGAAACGCGCTTAGGGCGGCGCCGGCGGCAATGGCGATGACGGCGATTGCGACTGCGACTTCGATGAGCGTGTTTGCACGTTGTCGTTCGAGTCGCACGACGATGCGAGTGCCCCGTCGCGTCGCTTACGCGCCCACGGCGGCCGCACGCGCAACAACGGACGTTCGAACCCGAACGTCACGATCGTCGCCTGCACGATGGTGCTCGCAAACGCGATCGCCGTGAATTGTGGTTGCCACACCGGATCGTAATTCGCGGCGCCGACGTACGGCGGAATGCGCCACGCCAACAACTCCCGCGCCAGCATCTGATGATAGAGATAGAGGTTATACGAGATCGTTGCTAAGAAGCGCAGCGGCGGATTATCGAGCAGCAGTTGCCACCACCTCGGCGCCCATAAAAAACCTAACGCAAGCACCGAAAACGCCGCGCCCAACATCGGCCGGCGATCGATCTGCCACACGCCGGCCCATTGATCGGCAAGCCGGTAGGCGTACAAGCTTTGCAACAAAACGACCAGCCACGCCGCGCCGGCCAACCCGGTTACCGCGCTCGCGAGTTGACCGGCGCGCGAACGTAACGGACCGAATCGCACGTACGCATACGCGCTGATCGATCCGAACAAAAAGATGTCGAGATACCCAGGTAAGTTTTCGGAGTACTCGCCAAAAGAGGTTTGCATGCAGCAATGCGCCAGCCACGCGCGCCACACGGCCGCAATGAGCACCGCACCGGCAGTGGTGAGCCAGGGATTGCGCCGGAAGCACCACCACACGAGTGGGAAGATGCAATAAAACTCGACTTCCACGGCCAGGGTCCACAACACGCCGCTGATGGTTCCATACGTTTGCGGAAACCAGGTGTGAACGAACAGCAGATGGGTTAGGATATCGGCCGGAGCCCACGCGCCCGGTTGTTTTTGTGCGTAACCGAGCGCGTACGCGATGCCGATGAACAATACGTACGACGGCACGATCTTGATAAATCGGCGCCACGCGAACTCGCCCCAGCGTTGCGGCGGACCGCCGGCTAACCACTCGCGCACGAACGGGTACGCGATCACGAAGCCGCTTAAATAGAAGAAGAGCGTAACGCCGATGAAGCCCGTTTCCGGAACGAATTGCAACCACGCGACCGGGGACGGCAGAAACGAAATCTCCCACACGTGGTACCACAGCACCAAGAGCACGGCCAGGCCGCGCAAACCGTCCAGAACGCCGAGTCGCCGGGGTTCGACGAAGTCGCCGCTTGCCGCCACGGAGCCCGGCTTACCCGTCCGTCAAAGCCGGCCCTTCGCTTTTGTACCAGGTGCTTGACACAAAACATTCGTTTGTATTACTGTGTTGATACAATGATGCACTATCACCACCTGCCCGTCCACGATCGAGAGCTCATCATGCGTGTGTTCTGGGCCGCGCTGCTCGCACTCGGCGGAGCGTGGATCTTGCTACGCCCCAACGCCCAATTGTGGCTCTCCGGCGCGGGCTGTTATTTCCGCACGCCGGACGACTTAACGCCGGACCAAGTTTCTCGCCTCGACAAAACGTTGGAAGCTCGTCGCCAAGCCGAAGCCACAGCGCAACCGTGGCGTCTTTGGCTTGGAATTCTGGCGTTGGCCGCCGCGGCAGCCCAACTCGTGCCGGCGGTTCCGTACGCGATCCCCTATGCGCTGTTCTGCCTGGGCCTTGCCGCTTCTAGATGGCTATCGTATTCAGCCATGCATCGCGCCACCCAGCGCCGGGCGGCCGCGCTCGTACGTCGATCACCCTTCGAGGCGTTTCAGCCGTTCTTGATTGCCGGCGTCGGTGGCGCCCTCGCGAGCGTCTTTCTGATGGCCTGGGTTGCTCCGTTGCGGGTCCCGGTGGTCGTCGTCGCGCTCGCCACGGCGGTGCTGATCTGGATCATGTGGCAGATCGCGTCGGGCCGGGCGTTGCTATTCGGAAACGACCCGAAGATGGAATACGCGGTCGATCGCCGCGTCCGCGAAGGCCGCGTGATGAACCTGGCGCTGCTCGCGTGTGCGCCGGCCTTCGTCTTGGTCGCGCCCAGTTCGCCACTCGTCCCCGAAGCCTACCGCGGCTTTACGGATGCGGCGTTCTGGCTGGCTGCAGTCGCTTTTTTCGCAACCGCCGTTTCGATTTACATCCTTTCGAGACGGGCTACTGCCGAGTTCGAGCGGGCCGTTGCCTGACGGCAACCACGAGCCGTTCCTCCTCGTTGACGAACGGCTCCAGACGCCACCCTATCGACAGATTGCCGAACAGTTGCGCGGCGCGATCGAATCGGGAACGCTGGTGGCCGGCGCGCTGCTGCCGACCGTGCGCCAACTGGCCGGCGACTTGCGGATCGCTCCCAACACCGTGGCGCGCGCCTACACCGACATGCAGGCCGAGGGCTGGATCGTCAGCGACGGTAGGCGCGGAACGCGCGTCGCCGACCGGGCGCCCGAGTCGGCGGAGGCCGAACGCCGCGAAGGCTTGCAAGAAGCGGCCGAGCGTTTCGTGCGTGGCCTGCGCCAACGCGGCTTCAGTCCGGCCGAAATTGCCGGAGAAATTACGCGTGTTACGGGCGGCGCATCCTAGCAACGCTCGTTGACGCTTCAAGCGCGCTCGTGGTAAACTGCCGAGGTTCGGCCCCACTCGGGGTCCCGGCGCGGTGCCGGGGGCGCTCCCGAGGTTACCCGAGGCTTCGGTCTTGGGGTGGAGGCCGTGTTTTACTGTGTTAGGGAGCGATTTTTGCCCACTATCAATCAGCTGGTTCGCCGCGGCCGCGAAAAAACTGAGAAAAAGGTCAAGACCCGCGCGTTCCGAGTGATCCTGACCGGTCCCAAGCCGGGGCATCCGGATCTCCCGACGCGCCAGTTCGAAGTGGCCGGCAACCCTCAGCGTCGCGGCGTCTGTACGCAAGTCAAAACCGTTACGCCTAAGAAGCCGAACTCCGCGCTGCGCAAAGTCGCTCGCGTCCGTTTGACCAACGGTGAAGAAGTCACGGCCTACATCCCGGGCATCGGCCACAACCTGCAAGAGCATTCGGTCGTGCTCGTGCGCGGCGGCCGCGTGAAAGATTTGCCGGGCGTTCGCTACCACATCATCCGCGGCACCCTCGACACCGCCGGGACCGCAAATCGCAAGCAAGGCCGTTCGAAATACGGCGCCAAGCGAACGGTGAAGAAGTAATGCCGCGTAAAGGTCCCGCAATCAAACGGCAGATTCTGCCCGACGGAAAATTCAACTCGAAAGTCCTCGCTCGCTTCATCAATAAAGTGATGCTGCGCGGCAAGAAGTTGACTGCCGAGAACATCACCTATGCCGCGCTCACGATCGTGTCCGAGAAAACGGGACGCGACCCGATGGACGTGTTTTCGCTGGCGCTTTCCAACGCGATGCCGTTGGTCGAAGTGCGCCCGCGGCGCGTCGGCGGAGCGACGTACCAAGTCCCGATGGAAGTCCGTCCGGACCGCCGTCAAGCGATGGCCATGCGCTGGCTGATCGGGTTCGCCCGCTCGCGCGCCGGCCGCTCGATGGAAGAGAAACTCGCAAACGAATTGCTCGACGCGTCCAACAACACCGGCGCGACGATCAAGAAGCGCGAAGACACGCACAAAATGGCGGAGGCCAACAAAGCCTTCGCACACTATCGCTGGTAAAACGTAAAACACACCAAACACCATGGCAACAAGGGATTTTCCCCTCGAACGAACGAGGAACATCGGCATTGCCGCGCACATCGATGCCGGCAAAACGACCTGTACCGAACGCATTCTGTTCTACACCGGCCGCGTCCACAAAATCGGCGAAGTCCACGACGGCGCCGCCACGATGGACTGGATGGTGCAAGAACAAGAACGCGGTATCACGATCACGTCGGCCGCAACGGCCACAACGTGGCGAGACACGCGTATCAACATCATCGATACGCCCGGACACGTCGATTTTACCGTCGAAGTCGAGCGCTCGCTGCGCGTCCTCGATGGTTTGGTCGCGCTCTTCGATTCGGTCGCCGCGGTGCAGCCGCAATCCGAGACGGTGTGGCGCCAAGCCAATAAATATAAGGTTCCCCGCATCATTTTCGTCAACAAAATGGATCGCATGGGCGCCGACTTCTTCAACGTCGTCGACAAGATTCGCGAACGTCTAGGCGGTCGCGCCGTTCCGATTCAAGTGCCGATCGGCGCCGAGGATAACTTCCTGGGCATCGTTGACTTGTTCACGATGAAAAAGACCGTCTACACCGACGATCTTGGTTCGACCATGGACTCCGAAGAAGAAGTGAGCGGCGAACTGCGTGAAGTCGCGCTCAAGTGGCGCCAGTCGCTGGTCGAAGCGATCGCCGAACAAGATGACGAGCTGCTCGAGATGTTTTTCGACGGTAAGGATCTGCCGATCGATCGCATGAAGGCGGCGTTGCGCCGCGCTACGATCGAAGGCAGCGTGCTGCCGATGTTGTGCGGTTCTGCATTCAAGAACAAGGGCATCCAGCCGCTGCTCGATGCCGTCGTCGAGTACATGCCGTCGCCGATCGATGCGAAACGGATCGTCGGCAAAGATCCTAAAACGGGCGAAGAGATGACGCGCAAAGCGTCCGACGACGAACCGTTCTGCGCGCTCGCGTTCAAGATCGCGACCGATCCGTACGGCAACCTGACGTACTTCCGGGTATATTCCGGCGTGCTGAACAAGGGCAGCTACGTGCTGAACTCGCGCAGCGGACGCAAGGAACGCATCGGACGCATTCTGCGCATGCACGCCAATCATCGTGAAGACATCGATAGCATAGGCGCGGGCGACATCGCCGCGGCGGTCGGCTTGACCGACACGCGCACCGGCGACACGCTGTGCGACGAGAAAACGCAGATCACGCTCGAGTCGATCACGTTCCCCGAACCGGTCATCTCGCAAGCGATCGAACCGAAGACCAAAGGCGACCAAGATAAGCTCGGCATTGCGCTGACGCGCTTGGCGCAAGAAGATCCGACGTTCCGTATGCGTACCGATGAGGAAACCCAGCAGACGATCATCGCCGGCATGGGCGAGCTGCATCTCGAAATTATTCTCGACCGCCTGCGGCGCGAGTTCAAAGTCGAGGCCAACGTCGGCAAACCGCAGGTCGCCTACAAAGAAGCCATCACGAAGACGGTCGAAAAACAGGGCAAGTTCGTCCGGCAGTCGGGCGGCAAGGGCCAATACGGAGACATCTGGCTGCGCGTCGAGCCGCAAGAGCCCGGCAGCGGCTTCGTCTTCGAGTGGAAGATCGTCGGCGGCAAGGTTCCCAAGGAGTACTCGAAGGCGGTTCAGGAAGGCATCCGCGAGTCGTCGTCGAGCGGTACCTTGGCCGGCTACCCCGTGCTCGACTTTAAGGTCACCGCATTCGACGGTTCGTACCACGATGTAGACTCGTCGGAAATGGCGTTTAAAATCGCCGCGTCGATGGGTTGGAAAGAAGCCAACCGCACGGCCGGTCCGATTCTGCTCGAGCCGTTGATGAAGGTTGAAGTCACGACGCCCCGGGAGTACATGGGCGGCATCACCGGCGACCTGATTCGGCGCCGTGGCGTCATTCAGTCCACCGAGGAAGCGCCCGGAGGGGTGCAGGTCATCCTGGCCAACATTCCGCTTTCGGAGATGTTCGGCTACGCCACCGACATGCGTTCCGCCACCCAAGGACGCGCGACGTACACTATGGAGTTCTCGCACTACGAAAAGGCGCCGCGCTCGGTCGAAGAAGAGATCGTCGCGAAGGCATCCGGCAAAAAGGCCGGCGCCGCCTAGGGGCTTCCCCGTTTGACAGGGCCGCTGCCCTCTTGATATATTCCGTAGGTCATGGCGCTCTCTTCGCGAGGGCGTTTGTGACGTAAACGGTTAACTCGCAATAAAGCGTAAGGAAAAAAATGGCCAAGGCAAAGTTCGAGCGCAACAAGCCTCACGTCAACATCGGCACGACGGGACACGTCGACCATGGCAAGACGACGCTGACGGCGGCGATCACGCACTGTCTCGCGACCGAGGGGCTGGCTTCAGCTCGCGGCGTCGACGAGATCGACAACGCTCCCGAAGAAAAAGAGCGCGGCATTACGATCGCTATCTCGCACCAAGAGTACGAGACCAAAAAGCGTCACTACGCGCACGTCGATTGCCCCGGTCACGCCGACTACATCAAGAACATGATCACCGGCGCCGCTCAGATGGACGGCGCGATCCTGGTGGTCGCCGCTACCGACGGCCCGATGCCGCAAACGCGCGAGCACATTCTGCTCATGCGCCAAGTCGGCGTTCCCCGTATCGTGGTCTTCCTCAATAAGGTCGATCTGGTCGAGGATGAGGAGCTGCTCGAGCTGGTCGAGATGGAAGTTCGCGAGTTGCTGAGCCAGTACGAGTTCGATGGCGATAACACGCCGATCATCCGTGGCTCGGCGCTCAAGGCGCTGCAGTCCGATGGCAAGCGCGGCGCCGGCACAACCGATCCGATCTTCCAACTGATGGACACGGTTGACGAGTTCATTCAGGATCCGGTCCGTCAAATCGACAAACCGTTCCTGATGCCGGTCGAAGACGTGTTCACGATCACCGGACGCGGTACCGTCGGTACCGGACGTGTCGAGCGCGGACAGGTCAAAGTTGGCGAAGAAATCGAGATCGTCGGCCTCAAAGAAGAGACGAGAAAAACGGTCGTCACGGGCATCGAAATGTTCCGCAAGCTGCTCGATTCGGGCATCGCAGGCGACAACATCGGCGTGCTCCTGCGCGGCGTCGATCGCAACGACATCGAACGCGGCCAGGTGCTCGCCAAACCCGGTTCGGTGAAGCCGCATAAGAAGTTTAAGGCCGAGGTGTACGTCCTCTCCAAAGAAGAGGGCGGCCGCCACACGCCGTTCTTCGGCAACTATCGTCCGCAGTTTTACTTCCGCACGACCGACGTTACCGGCACGATCAAACTGCCGGACGGCGTCGAGATGGTGATGCCCGGCGACAACGTTCAAATGGACGTCGAGCTGATCACGCCGATCGCGTGTGAAGAGGGTCTGCGTTTTGCAATCCGTGAAGGCGGCCGCACCGTCGGCGCCGGCGTCGTCACCAGCGTCTCGGAGTAAATGTCAAAACAAAAGATTCGCATCCGGTTAAAGGCTTACGACCACCGCGTGCTCGACCAGTCTGCAGAGCGCATCGTCGATACGGCGAAGCGCACCGGCGCGTTCGTAAGCGGCCCGGTTCCGCTCCCAACCGAGATCAATCGTTTCTGCGTGCAGCGTTCCACCAACAACGACAAGAAGTCGCGCGAGCACTTCGAGATGCGCACCCACAAGCGGCTGATCGACATTCTGCAAGCGTCGCCCAAAACGATGGACGCGCTGATGCACCTCGATCTCCCGGCCGGCGTGGACATCGAACTCAAAGCCTAAGAGTTCGCAAGCGGCCGCCCGGCAGGGCAGCCCAAGCCGTTCCTCATAAAACGACGGAAAATACTCCGTCGTTTTATGCTTTTGGAGGGCAACGTGGAAGTCAAACCGACGTACCTGGGCACCATGGTCGCGCTGGCTACGGTGGCATTCGGCCTGATCGCCGCGGGCGCATGGAATAAATTCATCAGCGACTCGATCGCGCTGTTTCTCAAACCGGGAAGTGGTGTGTTAGCCGAGCTCATTTACGCGGTGCTGGTCACCCTGCTGGCCATCTTCGTGGTGCAAGCACTCGGCAAACTTGCCGAGAAAGACATCGGCCCGAAGATCCGCTAGCGTCAATTTTTGTGGAAGTCGGGGCGTTCGAAAGCCGATTGGCCCCGACATTCCATTCCAACTCTTGTGATTAGGCTGGTTTGGGCGACTCCGGTGCGCCCGAGTCGCGCTGTGAACCGTGCAATTCGGCGGTCAGTTTTTCGGCTTGACTGGGCGGGAGCGTCTCCAGGCCGATGAGGCGGTTGTCGGCCTTCTCAACCGCCCGAATGAGATCGTCGAGCTTGGCGTTCATCGCGGTGGTATCGCGGCTCTGCGCGTTATTAAGAACGAAAACCATGAGAAACGTGACGATCGTCGTGCCCGTGTTGATGAATAATTGCCAACCGTCTGAATAATGCGTGACCGGACCGAATAACGCCCAAACGACGACCACCGCGAACGCCGCACCGGTCGCTGCTGGAGACGAAACGAACCGGTTGACGCCGGTCGCAAAAGCGCTAAACGCATTTTTCATGTTGCCGATAATGTTCCCATTATCGCGCGGTTCTCACTTGTTGGCGGCCTGGCTGACCACGGCGGCTGATGGGGCCTGCCTTTTGTCTTTGAGCGTCGAGAGCAGATTGCCGCTTTCGATGGCGTACATCTGGATGGCATCCCCGCTTGCATCCGCCACGAGAGCGATGCCCGCGCGTACGGCGACGCCTTGTGCGTTTTGCGTACCGGTAAACGGGATCGTATCGACGATACCGGCGTTATGACGCTGAATAAAGACTTTCAATCCAACCGATTTCTGTTTATTTTGATAGTCGTTGTCGGTCACGAGGAGAGTCGGCTTAATCCAAGCGATGCCGGCCGGATCGACGAGTTTCGAATGCTCGAAATGTATTTGCGCGAACCAGCGGTCACCGGGTGTCAATTCGAATAACCCCGCCTCGCCGCCCTGCGAATCGTACTGGCAGTAGTAGTAGGCTTGGCACGGGGACGCGACGACAAACAAATCGTTTTCGTCGTCGTATGCCAGGTACGAGGTTTGATGAAATCCGACGTACGACTTAAAATCCTTATATGGAAGATGGCCACCCGGATAAACGTGCACGTCCCCGCCTTTATAGGTTTTCCCACGCGGGTTCTCCACGCTTACGGCGAGATCGCCCGAAGAAAGATCGACCGCGCACGAATACGGATAGCCCGCCGCGAGCTTGATCGTGCGCTCCGGTATCGTGGCGCCGTGCGCGAACTTCGAGACTGTGTCTCCCGAACTAGATACGATGTAAACGTCGCCGGCTTTGTCGGTGCAAAGACCGGTGGGGTCAGGCAAATCGATGCTTCCGACTCGTTTCGTCGCGGTGCCATTAGAATAGTCGTAAATATCGACTTGATTGATGCCGGGGTAAGAGACGTAAAGAAGATTTGTATCCTCTGCGGAACGTACCGCCGGCATTTGCGTAAGCGCCGGTTGTGCCAGGGGAACCTGCGATCGCAGGCCGCCGGAACAACCCGCTAGCATCGCGGCCGACGCGATGAGCCCGAACCATCGTTTCATGAATAAACCACCTTCATTTTTATTTCTGACTGACAGCGGCTGCGAACGGCGCAGATAGCTGATCTGTAAAACTTGATTGAATGCCGCTTCCATCGAGACCGTAGATTCGAACGACGTTACCACTTTGGTCGGGAACGATGATTCGCCCGGCGCGCACCGTAAAGCCGTAGGTTTGCTGCGTTTGGTTGAAAGGAACCGTTCCAATCACGGTTCCGACCGAATTCCTGACGACGACCTTGTAGGCTCCGGGTGTTCCGCTGCTTTGCAGATTGTTGTCCCCCACGAGCAACGATGGGTTGACCCAAACGAGCGCCGAGGGCTGGGATAATGTCGCCTCTGAAATTGACACTGGTTCGAATTCGGATCCGCCGGCCGCTAATTCGAATATACCAGGGGGGCCACCGGAATCGTAGCAGTATCCGGGACAAGGCGAAGCTTCGAGGAAGAGATTGCCGGCGTTGTCATACGTAAGAAAGTACGCCAGGAAGAGACCTGTGCTCGAACTGTACTGCTTTGGCGAACTGCTCGCGCCTGGATAGACCAGGACCTCCGCGAACTTCTCAAATTTTCCAAATGGATGCTCGTACGAAACGGCAAGGTCGCCGCTAGTCGGATCGACGGCACAAGCGTAAGGAAAGCCTGTACGATGCACGAACTTATGAATTGCCCTACTTCCGCCGTGAGCGTATTCGACAATCGCGCGATCGTTATACTCGGTGATCCAGACATCGCCCGCCTTGTCCGTGCATAGGCCTTTCGGCGTTGCGAACGCGCCGAGCTGCCCGACGAAGCTAATCCCTCCGCCGTTGCTGTAAGAATATACTCCAACATTTTGCGCGTTAGAAATGTAAAGCAGGTTTTGTTCTTTGGCCGCATTAGGGAGCATCCAGTCCTTCAACGTCGCTCCAGCAGGTTCGCCGTTGGGGGCGATCGCGGTAAGCGAGTTTTGCGGTCCGCTGTCGCATCCGAAGAGCGACAGCGATATGGCAGTTGCAAAAATAACGAATATCGATTGGACTCCGGGGTTAAAACGCATCTCGACTCCCTTTCAATCGGAGCGTAACGAACTAGCCGGTTGCGGCGTCGGCGTACAGAATCGTAGCGCTCCTTACTGGCTTACGACGACCGACAGGGGCGCAGACGAACTGAAGCCCGATACGAGCGTTCCCGTTAAGTCGTAGGTGAGAAGCACGTTACCCTGCGTGTCCGGCACGACGATCAAACCCGCCCGAACCGTCAGGCCGCCGACGGCTACAGCTGAAGAAAATGGCAGCGTACCCACAACCGTGGCGTTGCTCGCGCGAACGAGTACTTTATAGGCGACCGGCTCTTGGGTGCCGTTCTCGCTGTCGGCGAGCAATAATGTCGGGTTGACCCAAACGATTCCGGTTGGTTGCGTCAGCGTCGCGCCTTGCATGGTGAGTTGCTGGAAAGACTGACCGCGTTTTGTTAGCTCGAAGATGCCCGGCGGCCCGCCGGTATAACATCCGCCAGTTTCGCAAGGCGAACCGTCCATAAAGAGATTGCCCTTGTTATCGTATGTCAGAAACCAGGCGTGCGAGAATCCGCCGAACGTTTTATTTCTCTTTCCTTTGCCAAAGACTTGAACGTTTCCAATCGTTCCACCCGCGGTGTTTGAGCGATCGTACGACACCGCTACGTTACCGGAAGACGGATCGACGGCGCACGCATACGGAGTTCCGGGGCCGCCCGATAGTACGCGGATCGGCGTCGTGCTTCCGTGAGCGAACTCCACGACCGTGCCGTTTCCCGAAGTAATCCAAACGTTGCCCGCTTTATTCGTGCACATTCCGCCGGCGGCCGCAATTGGAATCACACCGTAAACAGATCCGACAATACCGTTCCTAAAATTGTACATCGCAACGTAATAGGAAGTCGCGCTCGAGACGTACAGCAGATTCGCACTGTTGTCACCTGGCGTGGCCCGCATTGCAGGCTGGGCCCCAAGGCTTGGTGCCTGTGTGAGGGGGGGTTGGGATTGGAGGGCATTCGAACAACCCGCCAAGGCGACGACGGCAGTGCAAGCAACCGCGAATCTGTACATTTTCAAGTCCTCTCTCGTTCTAGCTTACCACTGCGTCGAACCGAGAGAATATCCCCCTAAGAACCGATTTAGCCGGCCGCCTCGTCGCCTTTCTTGGGCGGTTTGCCGGAACGGAGCTTAAAGGCCAACTCGGGGCGGTGCTGCATCGGCGGATACACGTGTGCCCGCACTTCGAAGCCTTTGGTTTCTAACCCAAGCCGGTAGGCCGCTTGTTGGATGCCGTGCAGGATCTTGGCGCTCAGCTGTTCGTCCGCGACGCCCAGATCCATCAAGCTGTGCACGTGCTTCTTGCACAACAATGTCGCGCGCAGCTCGGCCTCCTCGCGCGGCGACTCATTGTCTTCGTTCAACCGGGTCGTGGAACACGACGACGTGCGCGTCTTCAAAAATGATCGCGCTGTCGCCGACGATTTTGTCCCACGGTTTGGGGTCTTTGGGCCATTCCGGCGGACCAGCCAGAATATCGCTTGGGGATACGACGGATTTACCGCCCTTGAAGTCGGCCATACGCAGGCGCTTTGAGCGTGGCGGCCACGCGACCTGCTGGAAGGACGCACGTTTTCCCGTCGAACTCCGCTCGTTCGCACAGGCGTTACTTTGAAGGATCGTTTATGACGCAATGGATCTCGCACCTCATCAGCGGCCCCGAACAGCGTACGTGGGAGAAGCCCGATCCCGACCACACGTTCCGCGGCCGGCTCGATGGCACGCGCGCTCGTGCCGATGAGGTCGTATACGAAGACGACGACGTGTTCGCGTTCCGCCATAACATCGATCGCAGCAAACCCGAGTGGTGGGAAGTTCACGTCGTCATCATCCCGAAAAAATGGATTCCGACGCTGCTGGATTTCGGATTAGGCGATGCGCGCATTTGGAGCCGGCTGCTCGCGGGCATTCAAAAGGTCGCGCTCAAGATGGGAATGTACGAAAAGGGCTTCACCGTTCGGATGGGGGTGTTGCCGCCATATCAGCACACCGAGCACGTGCACATTCACATTTTGTCGGGCAAACACACGTCGCCGGTCATCGACGGTCCGCTGCCCGATGCCGGCTAGCGACGACGCACCGGCGCCGGCCGTCCGGCCGACGCTCCTTAGCGTCGCGCTCGTTTTCGCAGCCATCTCGTCAACGTCGTTCGGCGGCGGACAAAAAGCATCGATCCGCCAGCAGGTCGTCAAGCAAGGCTGGATGGACAAAGACGCCTTCTTGGAAGGCCTCGAGTTGGCGCAAGTGTTGCCCGGGCCAAATATACTCAACCTCGCAATTTTTGCGGTCAACGTGCGCGCGGCGTGCCTGGAGCGATGGCGGCCTTTCTGGGCGCCAGCATCCCGCCGCTCCTCATCGTCTTAGTCGCCGGCGCGCTCTACTTCAAATACTCCGAGAATCCATTCGTCCGGGGCGGCCTGCGGGGTTGCGCGGTCGGCGCGCTCGGACTCACCGTCGCCAATGCGCTGGAATTGAGCTGGGACGAACGCAACGACTGGATCAAGTTGCTGCTACTAGCACTCACGGCGGTGGTCGTCTCGCTCTTTAAAATGCCGTTGCTGCTCGTGTTGGTCGTCTTCGGCGGCATCGGGATCATGCACGAATATCTACGCTCTCGCCGTCAGGCCGCCTCGCCGTGAACGCCACGATGCACACCGCGCTCCATCTGCTATGGACGTTCGGACAGTTATCGGTCTTAGGATTCGGCGGCGGCAAGGGCATCATTCCGCAGATGCATCGCGACGCGGTCGAAAATTACCACTGGGTCACGTCGGCACAGTTCACGCAGTTTTACACCATCGGCAAGCTCGTGCCGGGGCCGACGACGATTTTTGCGGCGCTGATCGGCTATGCGGCGATGCCGAAGACGCCGTTGATCGGCGCGACCGTGGCGACCGTCGGCATGTTCGTTCCGTCGAGCGCGATTATGATGGCGGCCGACGTCGCCTGGGATCGCTTCGCGAATTCTCCGTGGCGGCCGATCTTGGCGCGTGGCTTGGCGCCGGCCATCGTCGGATTGGTATGGTCGAGCGTCCTGACGATCGCGCGCGGAACGCCGGCCGGCATCTTGCCGTACGCCGTTACCGCAGTCGTTGCGTTGCTCACGCTGCGCACGAAGCTCAGCGCACCGGTGCTGATTGTCGCGTCGGGCGTTGTGGGGATAATTGCGCTGCGTTAGCGAAGCGAGCGGGCATGCCCATCGAGCTTCACGAGGCCCGCGAGCGTAAATTTAGCGGCACGAAACGGCGAATCTACCATCTCTTAGAAGAGATGGGGACCTCCGGCGATCAGATTTGGCCGTTTGCGTCGCAGCCGTTTATGCGTTCGCCCGGCCCGCTCACGATCGGTAAGACCGAAGAGTGGCATCTAGGCGTGCACGCGCTGCTGCAAGAGGCCGTTCACGAAGACCGCATCGTGTGGCGCATTCAAAACGAAGGCATCGACGGAGTGCACGGTTTCTATCTGACAACCGAAGGAAAGACGACCACCGTCGTCCACCGGTTCGACGCGCAGTTATCCGACACCGACGGCCGGCTGTTTTGGCGGCGTTTCGAAGACCAGTTCGAGCGGTCAACCGAGGCATTGTTCGATAAACTCGCGCGCGTGCTGAAACGCTAATCGCCCGCCGGCGATTGGTAGCTAGATGAAGCAACGACGACTTGGTACCGACGGCCCCCTGGTATCCGAACTCGGGCTGGGCTGCATGGGCATGTCCGATTTTTACGGAACGCGCGACGACGAGGAATCGATCCGCACGATCCATCGCGCGCTCGACCTGGGCGTCACGATGCTCGACACCGCCGACATGTACGGCATCGGCGCTAACGAGGAGCTGGTTGGCCGAGCGATTGCGGGCCGTCGCGACGACGTGTTCGTGGCGACCAAGTTTGGAATCGTGCGCGACCCCAACGATCCGCAACGGCGCGGCATCGACGGCAGTCCGGCGTACGTCGCGGCCGCCTGCGAAGCGTCGCTGTTCCGGCTAAAAGTCAACACGATCGACCTGTACTATCAGCATCGCGTCAACACATCCGTTCCGATCGAAGAAACCATCGGTGCGATGGCTGGTTTGGTCGAAGCCGGTAAGGTGCGCTACATCGGCTTGTCCGAAGCCTCCGCCGAGACCGTCCGCCGGGCGCACGCCGTGCACCCCATCGCCGCGGTACAAAATGAATGGTCGCTCTGGTCGCGCGATCTCGAAGAGAACGGCCAACTGCAGGCGGTGCGCGAGTGCGGCGCTGCGATCGTTGCATACAGTCCGCTCGGCCGCGGCTTCCTCACCGGTGAAATCAAGAGCGCCGGTGATTTCGGGCCCGGGGATTTTCGCGGTAGCTCGCCGCGCTTTACCGGTGACAACTTCGCCAAGAATCTGACGCTGGTCAACGCGGTCCGCCAGCTCGCAACGAAAAAAGGTTGCGCCCCGTCCCAGATCGCGCTCGCTTGGCTGCTGGCGCAAGGCGACGACGTCGTGCCGATTCCGGGCACCAAACGCGTGCGGTATATAGAAGAGAACGTCGGCGCACTTGCGGTGCAACTGACCCGCGAAGAGCTTCTCGCGCTCGACGACGTCTTTCCGCCGGGCATCGCCAGCGGCGACCGCTACGAAGACATGAGCTTCGTCAACCGGTGAGCGGAGCGACCTCGCGCAGCGCTCCCGACGCCGTCGATTTCATCGGCATTTCGGGACTGCTCTCCGACGAAGAACGCATGATTCGCGACAGCGTCCGCGCGTTCGTACGCGACCGCATCACCCCCAACGTCGCCGAATGGTTCGAGAGCGGCACGTTGCCGCGCGATCTCGGACGCGGGTTAGGCGAGCTAGGCGTCCTCGGCATGCATCTCAACGGGTACGGTTGTCCGGGAGCCAGCGCCGTTGCCTACGGCCTCGCCTGTTTGGAATTGGAAGCCGGCGACTCCGGCGTACGCAGCTTTGCCTCGGTGCAAGGTTCGCTTGCGATGTACGCCATCTATCGCTGGGGCGACGAAGAGCAGAAGAACCGTTGGCTGCCGTCGATGGCGCGCGGCGAAGCCATCGGGTGCTTCGGCTTGACCGAACCCGACTTCGGGAGCAATCCCAGCGGCATGCGGACGTCCGCGCGCCGCGACGGTTCGGATTGGATTCTCGACGGAACCAAAATGTGGATCACCAACGGGTCGATCGCCGACGTTTCGATCGTGTGGGCGCAAACCGACGAGGGCATCCGCGGATTCATCGTTCCCGCCGGCACCAAGGGCTTCACCGCCAACGACATCCACCGCAAGCTTTCGTTGCGCGCCTCGGTTACGAGCGAACTCGTGCTGCACGATTGCCGGGTGCCGACCGACGCACTGCTCCCGCTGGCGCGCGGCCTCTCCGGTCCGTTGGCCTGCTTGAACGAGGCGCGGTATGGAATTATTTGGGGCGCGATGGGCGCGGCGCGCTCGTGCTACGAGACGGCGCTCGAATATTCCAAGACGCGCGTGCAGTTCGACCGCCCGATCGGTGGTTTTCAGCTCACGCAAGCAAAGCTGGTCAACATGCTGCTCGAGCTGAACAAAGGCACGCTGCTGGCGCTGCACCTCGGCCGCCGCAAAGACGACAAGCAGTTGCATCCGTCGCAAGTCAGCTTCGGTAAACTCAACAACGTTCGGCAAGCGCTGCAGATCGCGCGCACGGCTCGCACGGTGCTCGGCGCCAACGGCGTCACCCTCGAGTACCCGGTGATTCGTCACATGAACAATCTCGAATCGGTGCTCACCTACGAAGGCACGACCGAGATGCACGCGCTGATCGTCGGAAAAGAGATCACGGGCCTCGACGCCTTTACGTAGGGCGGGCACGCCGGTCAGATCACTCGTTCACACATCGGTAATGCGCATATTCCGGGTTTTTGGGGGAGGCGGCCCCATCGACCGCATCCAGAGCGCTTCAGGTGATTTCCAAAATGTGAACCGGTGGACTACGTCTAGTCCGAATTCCGTGGCGCTTTCGCGGGCCTCAATCGTCAACCGCGCAGCCCTCCCTTGACGCGCCTCGCGGCGCCTGATACACTTCCCGAGTTGTGGTCCAGGCCGGCCCGCGGTTATTTGCGCGTGCCGGTCGAAAGTATTAGTCGATACGCCTGGGCCCGTGTACTAGCACCCCTATTTCAACAGGACGAGGACGTATGAAGAACATCCTTGGCCGCAAGGTTGGGATGACGAGCGTTTTCACCGACGACGGGCGATATGTCCCGGTCACGGTGATCGAAGCCGGTCCCTGCACGGTCGTGGAACGCCGCACCAAAGAGAAGCACGGATACGACGCCGTAGCTCTTGGGTTCGGCACGCGTAAAAAGCGCCGCGTAACCCGTGCCCTTGCTGGGCATTTTAAAAAGCAGAACGTCGAACCGGCGCGGTACGTGCGTGAGTTTCGCGACGACATCGACGGCGTCGAAGCCGGCCAGACCGTCACGGTCGCCGAGTTCGCAGCCGGCGATCGTATCGACGTGGTTGGCATCTCGAAGGGCCACGGCTTCGCCGGCGGCATCAAGCGCCACAACTTCAGCGGCGGCGGCGCGAGCCACGGCTCGATGATCCATCGCCAACCCGGTTCGAACGGCGACACCAACGCCGGCCGTACCGTTAAAGGTAGCCGGCGTCCCGGACACTACGGCGTCGATCGCACGACGACCCAGAATCTGGAAGTCGTCCGCGCCGACGGCGAGCGCAATTTGCTGCTCATCCGCGGTCCGGTCCCGGGTGCCAAGAACGGCCTCGTGATCGTTCGCAAGAGCGTCAAGAGCCGGCCGGTCGCGCCGGCGGCGGGGGCGTAGGCATGCCGAACGTTATCGATTCCAAAGGCGCCACCGTACGCGAGGTCGCGGCTCCCGAGCTGTTGATGCGCGATTATGCGTTGGCTGCTCCGGTCGTTTTCCGCGCCGTCCATCGCGAGATGGCCAACGCTCGCGCCGGCCTCGCCTCGACCAAACGCCGCGACGAAGTCTCCGGCGGTGGCCGCAAACCGTACAAGCAAAAGGGAACCGGTCGTGCCCGCCAGGGTTCGATCCGTTCGCCCCAATGGCGCCATGGCGGCGTCGTGTTCGGTCCCAAGCCGCGCAGCTATTCCGAGTCGCTCAATAAAAAAGAACGCCGTCTCGCGTTCATGGCCGCGCTGTCCGACCGCTTCCGCAACGAAGCCGTCACCGTGCTCGATACCACGGGATTCGCAATCGATAAGACGGCCGCGTGCGCCGCGCTGCTGTTCGGCAACGTGAAGGCCGCGAAGACCGGCCCCAAGACCCTCGTCGTATGCGGACAAGGCGAGGAAATTCGTCCGCTGCTCGAGCGGGTCACGCGCAATCTCGGGCGAGTCGCCGTCACCGACGACGGAGCGCTCGATGTCAAAGACGTGTTGCGCTACGACCGCATTATCTTCACGACCGGCGCATACGACGCCGTTGTCGCCCGGCTCGACGCTGTCGAAGGAGCCCGCTAGTGGACGCCCGCGACGTCATCGTCTCCCCGCGCATCACCGAAAAAGCGATGGCCGATGCGCTGCTCAATCAGTACACGTTTGTCGTGAACCCGCACGCGACCAAGACGCAGATCCGTCATGCGATCGAGTCGATCTTCAGCGTGAACGTCACCAAGGTCAACACCGTGAACGTTCGCGGTAAATCGCGGGCCTTCGCCAAGCGCGGCGTCAAGACGCGCGGTAAGCAAAGCGACTTCAAAAAAGCAGTCGTCACCCTCAAGGCCGGACAAAAAATCGAGCTGGCCGGCGTCAACTACTTCGAGCAATAAACATGCCAGTAAAAAAATATCGCCCAACATCTCCCGGCCGCCGGTTCATCACGACGATGGATTTTTCGGATCTGTCGAAGGTCGAACCGAAGAAGTCGCTGATGGAAGCCGGCAAGAAAAACGCCGGCCGCAACAACAACGGACGCATCACCGTTCGCCACAAAGGCGGCGGCGCGCGACGCCGGTATCGTATTATCGATTTCAAGCGCACCAAGGACGGGATTCCCGCCAAGGTCGCGACGATCGAGTACGATCCGAATCGTTCGTGCCGCATCGCGTTGGTCAACTATCGCGACGGCGAGAAGCGCTACATTCTGGCACCGCTCGGCCTCAAGGTCGGCGATCCGATCGAGTCGGGCACCGGCGCCGACATCAAAATCGGCAACTGCCTGCCGATCAAGAACATTCCGGTCGGTACCGTCATTCACAACATCGAGCTGCGTGCGGGTGAGGGCGGCAAGCTCGTTCGTTCGGCTGGCGTCTCGGCCCAGTTGATGGCCAAAGAAGGCACGTACTCGCAAGTGCGTATGCCGTCCGGCGAAGTGCGCCGCATCCATATCGATTGCCGCGCCACCATCGGGCAGCTCGGCAACATCGAACACGAAAATCAAGTGATCGGTAAGGCCGGCCGTCAACGCCATTTGGGCAAACGCCCGAGCGTTCGCGGTATCGCCATGAATCCGGTCGATCACCCGCACGGTGGTGGTGAGGCGCGTTCGACCTCGGGCCGTCCGCCGACGACGCCGTGGGGCCAGATGACGATGGGTAAGAAGACGCGCCGTAACAAGCGCACGACCAAGATGATCGTTCGCAAACGGGGATCGAAGTAAATGAGCCGCAGTCTCAAAAAGGGCCCGTTCGTGGCCGAGCATCTGATCAAGAAAATCGATCAGCTCAACGAAACGCGCGACAAGCGCGTCGTCAAAACGTGGAGCCGCGCTTCGACGATCGTTCCGGCTATGGTCGGACACACGATCGGCGTGCACAACGGCAAGATGCATATTCCGGTGTACGTCACCGAAAATATGGTCGGCCACAAGCTTGGCGAGTTTTCGCCGACGCGCCATTTCCGCGGCCATGGCGGCGATAAAGCGACGGTGAAATAGTGACCGCCGCACATTCGCACGCCACGACCAACGCCGTCGCGCATCTGCGCTTCGTCCGAATGGGACCGCGCAAACTGCGCCGCGTAGCCGATGCCATTCGCGGCAAGAGCGTGCGCGAAGCACTCGCATTGCTGAAGTTTGCCGACGTGTACGCTGCCGAGCCGATCGGCAAACTGGTACGCAGTGCCGTCGCCAACGCCGGCAATAATCACGACATGAACGCCGACGACTTGTACATCACGCGCATTACGGTTAACGGCGGTCCCGGTGGACGCTTTACCAAGCGACTGGATCCGCGAGCGCAAGGCCGCGCGTACTTCAAGCGTAAGCGTCTGTCGCACGTTACCGTCATGGTGAGCGAACAGCCGCCGTCCAAGCCGCCGCGCAAACGCGCCGGTGCCTCGGTGCAAAGCGCGCGTCGTATCGTGCGCCGTCCGGCCGCCGAAACCGGCCGCAAGAAATCTTCGCGCAAACGCGCGACCGCGCCGGCTGCAGCAGCTGCTGCCGGAGCTACGGAGTAAGCATGGGTCAAAAAATTCACCCGGTCGGACTGCGGCTGGGCATCACGCGGACGTGGGACAGCCGGTGGTTCGAGAAGCGCCACTACATCGACTGGTTGCACGAAGACGTCGCGATTCGCAAGTATCTCAACCGCTGGATGCGCTCGGCCGCAATCAGCAAAGTCGAGATCGAGCGGCGTACCAATCAGGTGCGCGTTCTCATCAACACCGCTAAGCCCGGTATCATCATCGGCAAGCGCGGCGTGGGTATCGAGGACATCCGCAAGAGCCTCGAGCGTCTCACCGGCAAGAACGTTCAGGTGAACGTCGTCGAGATCAAGCACCCCGAGCTCGACGCACGTTTGGTCGGCCAGAACATCGTCGATCAGCTCGAGAAGCGCATCGCGTTCCGCCGCGCTATGAAACAAGCCATCATGCGAACCATGAAGGCCGGCGCGCGCGGCGTCAAAGTGCAAGTGTCGGGCCGCCTCGGCGGTGCCGAAATCGCGCGTACCGAGCGCAACTCCGATGGCAAGGTGCCGCTGCATACGCTGCGCGCCGACATCGATTACGCGGGCGTCGAAGCGTTTACCACGTTCGGCCGTATCGGCGTCAAAGTGTGGGTCTATCGCGGCGAAGTGCTGCCCGATCAGCCGCGCCCGGATGCCAACGTGCGCGACCGTGCCGACCGCGGCGGGTTCCGCGAGCGGCGCGAACGCGGTGGCCGTGGCCGTGGCCGCGGTGCCGAACGTGCTCCGCAAGGCGCACCGGCGTTAGGCGCTCAGGCGCCGGGCGCGGCGCCACAGCCTGCCGCGCAATCGCATCAGCCTCCGATCGTTCGTCCGGCGCACGAGTCCGAGGCGCAAGCCCTTACCGAAGCTGCGCTGCCGAACGAAAGCGCTCCCGAAGCGACGGTCAACCGGTTAGCCGCAGTCGTCGAGTCACCACGCCCGCGCCGCAAGCCGAAGCTGCGCCCGCGCCGCAAGCCGAAGCTGCGCCCGCGCCTTCGCAACCGGAGGTCACCGAAGAATAATGCTGACCCCCAAACGCGTTAAATGGCGCAAGGTGCATCGCGGACGGATGACCGGTCGCGCGATTCGAGGCAGCACGTTGACGTTCGGCGATTTCGGATTGCAAGCGTTGGAACCGTGCTGGATGACCAGCCGTCAAATCGAAGCGGCTCGTATCGCGATGACGCGCCACATCAAACGTGGCGGCAAAGTATGGATCAAAGTGTTTCCGGATAAGCCGGTCACGAAGAAGCCTGCCGAAGTCCGCATGGGCGCCGGTAAAGGTAATCCGGAGTTTTGGGTAGCCGTGGTGCGTCCGGGACGCGTGCTGTTCGAGCTTTCCGGCGTTGCGCCGGAAGTGGCTCGCGAAGCGCTGAAACGCGCCGCTGCCAAGTTGCCCATCGATACGAAGGTCGTCGCCCGTGAGGAGGTCAGCGCATGATAAAAACCGATCTCGACGAGTGGCGTTCGCTGAGCATTAAAGAGCTCGAGCAGAAAGCCCGCGACACCAAGAACGAGATGTTTACGCTACGCTTTGCGCTGCGTACCGGGCATCTCACTGATTTCAGCAAGGTTCGTGCCATCCGCCGTACCTACGCGCGCATTCAGACCGTGATTTCAGAAAAGCGGATTGCCGAGGAGCAGCATGGAGCAGCATAACGTCGAGACGCCCGTCCTCGAAACCCCGGCCGTCGAAACGCCGGCGATCGATGCGACGGACGCCACGGAACGCGCCAAACGGCGCGTCAAGCAAGGACGCGTTGCGTCCAATAAGATGGATAAGACGATCGTCGTCGTGTCCGAAACGCGCGTGCCGCATCGCACCTATGGCAAGATCGTTCGCAAGTCGTCGCGCTTCAAGGCGCACGACGAGCGCAACGAAGCCAACATCGGCGACGTGGTCCGTATCATGGAATGCCGTCCGTTATCGCGCGACAAGCGCTGGCGGCTGGTCGAAATCGTGGAGCGAGCGAAGTGATCCAACAAGAAACGCGGCTCAAGGTAGCCGATAACTCCGGCGCACGCGAGTTGCTGGTGATTCATATTTCGGGCGGCAGCCGGCACAACTACGCGCACGTCGGCGACATCGTCGTCGGAACGGTAAAGAGTGCGATTCCGGGTGCGGCCGTCAAGAAGGGCCAAGTCGTCAAAGCCGTTGTCGTCCGCACGAGCGCGCCGATCCGGCGCGCCGACGGTTCGGTGGTACGCAGCGACGACAACGCTTGCGTGATTATTAAGGGAGACAAAGACAATCTGGATCCGCGCGGCACGCGCGTCTTCGGCCCGGTCATGCGCGAACTGCGCGACCGCGGCTTCTTGAAGATCGCATCGCTGGCGCCGGAGGTGTTGTAAGGGCTATGGCATCCAAACCAAACATTTTAAAGGGCGACACGGTGATGATCCGTCGCGGCAAAGAACGCGGCCATCGCGGAACCGTCAAGGCCGTGCAGGTTGACCACGGAACCGCGACGATCGAAGGTCTGAACGTGATCAAACGCCACACCAAGCAAGAGCGCACGTCCGGCAACATGGGCGGCTCGCAGACCGGCGGTATCGTCGAGAAAGAAGCGCCGCTTCCGTTGTCGGCCGTGCAGTACGTCTGTGAGAAGTGCAAACAGCCGACGCGCTTGCGCCATCAGCACTCGCCGACGGGCGGTTCGCAACGCGTTTGTGCGCGCTGCGGCGAGCCCGCCCGCGAATCGGCGAAGGGAGCGTAAGCGTGGCGAATCGTTTGCGGGAAACCTATCAGGGACGCGTGCGCGAACAGCTGCAGGAACGCTTCGGCTATTCCAACGTCCACGAGATTCCGAAGTTCTCGAAGGTCGTCATCAACATGAGCGTGGGCGAGGCGATTGCTAACCCCAAGTCGCTCGATGCGGCGGTTTCGGAACTGACGGCGATCTCCGGTCAAAAGCCGATCGTCACCAAGGCGCGCAAGTCGATCGCGGCGTTCAAGCTGCGCGAAGGTATGAACATCGGCGCCAAGGTCACGCTGCGCGGCGAGCGCATGTACGTGTTCCTCGACAAGCTGTTCAACGTTGTGCTGCCGCGTATCCGCGACTTCCGCGGTTTACCGACCAAGTCGTTCGACGGCCGCGGTAACTACAACTTAGGCTTGCGAGAGCAGCTGGTGTTTCCGGAAATCAACTACGACAAAGTTGACAAGACGCGCGGGATGGACATCACGATCGTTACGACGGCCAAAAACGACGAAGAAGCGTCGGAGTTTCTTACGGCGATGGGTCTTCCGCTACAGAAGGGACGCGGTTAATGGCGAAAACGAGCATGATAGTCAAGCAGCAGCGTGGGTCCAAGTTCGGGGTGCGCGACTACAACCGTTGCCGCATTTGCGGGCGTCCGCGCGGCTACTTGCGTCGCTTTGCTATGTGCCGCATCTGCTTCCGGGAGAACGCGCACAAAGGCGTCGTTCCCGGCGTGACCAAGGCGTCGTGGTAAGGGGGAAGGCATGTCCGCAGTAACCGATCCCATCGCCGATATGTTGACGCGCATCCGCAATGCGAATATGGCCAACCACAAGACGGTCGATATTCCGGCGTCGCGTCCCAAGCAAGCGATCGCGCAGATTCTGGTCGATGAGGGCTTTATCGTCAGTTTCGAGCGCGTGACGGATGGTCCGCAAGGCCTCATCCGCATCCAGCTCAAGTACGGGCCGGAAAAAGAGAAAGTCATCAACGGCCTGCGCCGCATTTCGCGCCCCGGGTTGCGGGTCTACACCGGCAAGTCGGAGATTCCGCGCGTGCTGGGCGGTTTGGGTCTGGTCATCATCTCGACGCCGCAGGGCATCATGTCCGGCAAACGCGCCAAAAAAGTCGGCGTCGGCGGCGAGGTCATAGCCTACGTTTGGTAGTGCGCTGTAGAACGATGCAAGAGAGAGAACGATAGAATGTCACGCATAGGAAAGTTGCCGGTCGCGGTTCCCGCCGGCGTTGACGTTACGGTCGCCGAGAGCACCGTCAGCGTCAAAGGTCCGAAGGGTCAGCTGAGCCAGTCGATCGCACCGCAATTGGTTGACGTCAAGCTGTCCGACGGAACGTTGACCGTCGAGCGCAAGGGCGATTCAAAGCCGTGCCGCAGCACGCACGGGCTCACGCGCACGCTCATCGCCAATATGGTCGAGGGCGTGAGCAAGGGCTTTCGTAAGAGCCTGGAAATTCAGGGCGTCGGTTACCGCGTTTCGAAGGCCGGCGAACGGTTGAACTTCAACTTGGGCTACTCGCATCCGGTAACGTTCGAGCCGCCGGCCGGTATCGTGCTGAGCGTCGAGGGAACGAACCGCGTGCACGTGGACGGCATCGATAAGCAAGCCGTCGGACAAGCCGCAGCCGACATTCGCAATCTGCGTCCGCCCGAGCCGTACAAGGGCAAAGGCATCCGGTACGCGGGCGAAGTCGTGCGTAAGAAACTCGGTAAGGCCGGAAAGGCTGGCAAGAAGTAATGGCGCAAACTTCCAAAGCGGTTTCGCGTCGTGCGCGCCACGAGCGCTTGCGCAAGAAGGTTACCGGCACGCAGGCGCGTCCGCGTTTGTTCGTGCAGCGCACGCTGCACCACATCTACGCGACGCTGGTCAACGATTCGCGTGGCGTCACGCTCGCTGCGGTGTTGACCGTGCAAAAGCCGGTCGGCGAAAGTTTGGGATCCAAAACCAACGTCGAGGCGGCCAAAGCGGTCGGCTCGGCGATCGCCGCTAAGGCCAAAGAAGCCGGCATCTCCGACGTGGTCTTCGACCGCGGCGGCAATCGTTATCACGGACGGGTACGCGCGCTCGCAGATGCGGCGCGAGAAGCGGGGTTGAATTTTTAATGCAGTATCGTGGCGGTCGCGAGCGCGACAACAGCGGTTTCGAGGAAACGGTCGTGCGCGTCAATCGCGTTGCGAAGGTCGTCAAAGGCGGAAAGCGCTTTAGCTTTAGCGCTCTGGTCGTCGTCGGCGATCGTCGCGGTAAGGTCGGCTTCGCGATCGGTAAAGCCGGCGAGGTGCCGGATGCGATTCGTAAAGGCGTCGAGCAGGCCAAGAAGAGCCTGGTCACCGTGCCGATGGTCGAAAAGACGATCCCGCACGAAGTGTTTATGCAGGTCGGCGCAGCACGCGTCATGATCAAACCGGCCGCTCCCGGCACCGGCGTAATTGCCGGCGGTTCGATGCGCGCCGTGCTCGAGCTGGCCGGCATTCACGACATTCTGACCAAATGCTTGGGAACCACCAATCCGATCAACGTCGTCATGGCGACGGTCGAGGCGCTCCGGTCCTTGCGGACCGCCGAAAGCGTCGCAGCGCTGCGTGGCAAAACGGTTAAGGAAATCTTCGCCGCCTAACGGCAGACGAGAACGAATACGATGGCAGACGAAACTACGACGACGGCTTCGGCCGGTCCACTCAAACTCGGCGCGCTCGTTCCGGCGCCCGGTAGCCGCCCGAAGCGCCAGCGCATCGGTCGCGGTCACGGTTCCGGCATGGTCAAAACCGGCGGCGAAGGCGGCAAGGGTCAAACCGTTCGCTCGGGCGGTGGTAAGGGCCCGGCCTTCGAAGGCGGCCAGACACCGTGGCAGCGGCGCTTACCGCACAACCGCGGCTACTCCCAAAAGGCGCGCGACATCGGTCATTTCCGGACGCGTCTTGCGGTCGTCAATTTGCATCGCTTGTCCGGCTGGGATGCGTCGATCGAAGTGACGCCGGAGTCGCTCAAAAAGCACGGCGTCCTCGCATCGCTCCGCGACGGCGTCAAGATTCTGGGCGAAGCCAGGCCCGGCCACGAGTTGCCGGCCGGATTGCGTTTCCGCCACGTCGTGTTTTCGCAGAGCGCGCGTGAAGCGCTGACCGCTGCGGGCGCGACCATCATCGAGAACATCTAGCTTGTTCGATAATCTTCGCGCTGCCGTTCTCGTCCCAGAGATCCGGAAGCGGCTCTTGTTCGTGCTGTTCGGCTTCGCGTGGTTCGTGTTCATGATCCACGTGCAGCTGCCCAACGTTAACCAAGCGCAGTGGCAGAGCGTGTTGCAGAGCGGCGCGTTCTACAACCTGCTCGGCTTCCTGTCGGGTGGCGCGCTGCAGAAGTTGTCGGTTATCGCGATGGGCATCACGCCCTACATCAACGCGTCGATCATCATGCAGTTGATGACGGTCGTCTTGCCGCAGCTCGAAGAGCTGGCGAAAAAAGGCGGAGAAGAGGGCCGCAAAAAGATCAGCCAATACACCCGCTGGCTGACGATCGTGACTGGCCGCCATGCAGGCGACGTTTATGGCTAACGCCATGGAGCGCTCGCACGTGTTTTACGATACCAGCATTTGGTTTCTGCTCTACGCCATCATTGCGATGGTGGCCGGCACGTTGTTCTTGATGTGGCTCGGCGAGCAAATGACCGACAAGGGCATCGGCAACGGCGTTTCGCTGATCATCTTCATTGGCATCGTGCTGCGCTTCCCAACCTACGTCACGCAGACGCTGACCTCCACGACGCAGGGCGCAGAGTCGGTGCTCAACATCGTCTTGTACGTCGTGATCGCGCTCATCGTGATCGTTTCGATCATCTTCCTGTACCAGGGCCAGCGACGCGTGCCCGTGCAGCAAGCCCGCCGCACGGTCGGCCGCAAGATGTTCGCCGGACGCTCGACCTACATTCCGCTGCGCCTCAACAACGCGGGCGTCATCTCGATCATCTTCGCGATCTCGATCCTGTTGCTGCCGCAACAGGCGCTGTCGTGGTTCGCGCACGGTAACACGCCGGCAACCTACTTCCATCTGTTTGGGCCGATCTCGCTGCCGAGCAATCCGCCGGCCATCTCGCAGCTGCTCAATCTGTACTTCTCGCCCAACGGCGTGCTGTACAACATCGTGTACTTCTTGCTGGTCGTGATCTTCACGTTCTTCTATAGCTCGGTTGTGCTCAACACGCGCGACGTGGCCGACAACCTCAAGAAGACCGGTGCGTTCATCCCGGGCATTCGTCCGGGACAGCCGACGGTGGATTACCTCAATAAGATCCTAGTCCGCATCACGACGGCCGCCGCCATCTATCTTGGCTTGCTGGCCGTGCTCCCTGGAGCGCTGCAGCGCGGCTTGTCGGTAACGACGTTTTATCTCGGTTCGACGTCGCTGCTGATCGTGGTCGGCGTGGCGTTGGATACCATCACGCAAATCGAAGCACGGCTGGCGATGCGCGACTACCGCGGCTTCATCAAGAAATAAATTCTGAGGCTAGTGTTTCTTGGTCCGCCGGGAGCCGGTAAGGGAACGCAAGCGCGCGTTCTCGACCAGCGTTTCGGCGCCAAGCAGATCTCGACCGGTGACATTCTGCGCGAGCAGCGTGCCGCGGGTACCGAGCTCGGGCGCCTGGCCGAATCCTATATGACGAGCGGGGCACTCGTGCCCGACCAAGTCATCATCGACATGGTCGGCGCGGAACTCGCGAACTCACCGACGGGATTCGTGATGGACGGATTTCCGCGTACCGTCGCGCAGGCCGAATCGTTCGACAAATTCTTGGCAGAGAAGGGCTGGCCGCTCGATGCGGTCGTGCTGTTCGACGCCGACCGCGCGACCTTGATCGAGCGCCTGAGCGCGCGCTGGTCCAACCCGCGCAACGGCCGCACGTATAACGCGGTCACCAATCCACCGCGGATCGCCGGCATCGACGACGAGGACGGCGGACCGTTGGTCCAACGCGAAGACGACAAAGCCGAAACGGTCGGCAAGCGGCTCGACGTGTACGACGAGCAGACGCGCCCGCTGATCGAGTATTACCGCCGCGGCGGAAAACTCGTTGAAGTTAACGCGCTGGCTGCAGTTGACGAGGTCACCCGTCAACTGCTCGACGCGATCGGGGCGCCCGCAACATAATGGTAGCGCTCAAGTCGGGACGCGAGATCGAACTGATGCACCGCAGCGGCAAAGTAACCGCCGGCGTGCTCACCGAGCTCATGCGATCGGTGCGTCCGGGCATGACCACCGGCGAGCTGGATGCAATGGCCGAGCGCGGTATTCGGGCGCAGGGCGCGGTGCCGACGTTCAAAGGCTATCACGGTTTTAGTGGCTCGATCTGCGCCTCCGTGAACGAAGAAGTCGTGCACGGTATTCCCGGCGGCCGCGTGCTCGGCGACGGCGATTTGCTGTCGATCGACATCGGCTCGACCCTCGAAGGCTACGTCAGCGACACGGCCGTCACGGTGCCGGTCGGAACGATTTCGGAGGCGGCCCAGCGGCTGCTCGAGGTCACTCGCGAATGCCTGACGATCGGCATCGAGCAGATGCGCGACGGAAATCATCTCGGCGACATCGGCTCCGCGGTGCAGGCGCACGCCGAGAAAAACGGCTTTGGCGTGGTCCGCGAATTGGTCGGGCACGGCGTCGGCCGCGAGATGCACGAGGAGCCGCAGGTGCCCAATTACGGCAAGCGTGGCACTGGCATGATCATGCGTCCGGGGCTCGTTCTGGCCATCGAACCGATGATCACCGAGGGCGGCTACCGGGTCAACGTGCAGCGTGACGGCTGGACAGTTGTCACCCAGGATGGTAAACTCGCAGCGCACTTCGAACATACGATCGCCGTCACCGGCGACGGTCCGAAGGTCCTGACCCTGCGCGAATACGGCGAGGATTCGGAGCTCGAACGCTACCGTCTCGCCACAGCAGTATAGATAGAAAGCAAGACATGAAAGTACGGCCCAGCGTTAAGCGAATTTGTGAAAAATGTAAAGTCATCCGCCGCCACGGCAAAGTGCGGGTGATTTGCGACGTCAACCCCAAGCACAAGCAGGTTCAGGGATAAGGGGATAATCCATGGCTCGTATTGCAGGCATCGATCTGCCGCGCGAAAAGCGCATCGAAATCGCGTTGACCTACATCTACGGCATCGGACCGACGACGTCGAAGCGTTTGCTCGACCGCTCGGGCATCGATCCGAACATTCGGGTCAAGAACTTGAGCGAGGACGATGAAAAACGCCTGCGCGATGCGATCGACGGGCTGCAATTGCGCGTCGAGGGCGACCTTCGCCGCGAAGTGCAAGGCAACATCAAGCGCCTCATGGACATCGGCTGCTATCGCGGCACGCGGCATCGCCGCGGATTGCCGGTCCGCGGTCAGCGTACCAAGACCAACGCGCGTACGCGCAAGGGTCCCAAACGCACCGTCGCCGGCAAGAAGAAGGTCGCGACCAAGAAATAGTCCCGCGCCCGCATGTGACGCGCGTTGATCTACGTCGGCACGTGCGGGTTTTCGTATCGGGACTGGATCGGTCCGTTCTACCCGGACGGAACCAAAGGGCGCGACATGCTTGCGCTGTACGGCCGGCGGTTTGCCGCCGTCGAGATCGACTCCAGTTATTACGGCGTTCCGGCGCGGACGACGGTTGCGGGCATGAACGCCCACACCCCGTCCGCGTTTCGTTTTAGTTTCAAGCTGCCGCAGACGGTGACGCACCCGCGCGACCGGTCGCAGTTGCACGACGACGCCGCGCTCATGCGCGATAATCTCGCGCCGCTCGTCGAATCCGGAAAGCTGGCCTGCGTCCTCGCGCAGTTTCCGCATGGGTTCAAACCCGAACGCGAGACCGTCACGTATCTCAAACGCGTCATCGGCGCGTTCGAAGAACTTTCGGTCGTGGTCGAGTTTCGCAATGCGGCGTGGCAAACGCCGGAAACGTTCGAACTATTGCGCGCCGCCGGTGCCGGATTCTCCAACGTCGATATGCCGAGGCTCGAGGGCCTATTGACGCCGTCGTCCGACGTGACGTCGCCCGTCGGCTACGTTCGCTTTCACGGTCGCAACGGCGCGCAGTGGTGGCGCGGGACCAACGTGACGCGCTATGCCTACGAATACACGGTCGAAGAACTCGTACCGTGGACCGATCGCATCGCCGAGATCGAAGCGCAGGCGACCGATACGTTCGTATTTTTCAACAACCATGCTGCCGGGCGTGCGGCCACAAATGCCGAAGCCATCGAGATGCTCCTCGACGATCGCTATGGCGATGCGGCCGCGACGGTCGTCGCGCATCCGCCTCCCGCGCCGCCGCCAAAGGCGAAGCGCCAACTCGGCCTGTTTACCGATCTCGACGCGTGAAGGCCGTCGTGACCACCGGCGGTCGCGTAGACGCCGCCTACGCGGAGCTCGCCGGAACCGATATCAAAGCGCTGGCGCCGGTGCGCGGCGCGACCATGCTGGATCGCGTTCTCGCCGCCCTACGCGACGCGGGCGTCGACCGCATTGCGGTGATCGGCGGATCTGCGGTGCGTCGAGCGTGCGCGGCCCGCGTCGAACGTTTCGTCGATGAAGGCATAACCGGGATCGACAACGTGCGGCTGGCGCTCAACGCCTGGCCCGAAGATGGCGAGCCGCTGCTGTATGCGACCAGCGACATGCCCTACGTCGATGGCGCCGCCATAACGCAGTTCGTTTCGCGCGTTCCCGATGCGACGATTGCGGTGGCGTTAAGCGAGCACGATGCCTTCGTGCGTCGCTTTCCGGACGGACCGCCGTTCGGTATCAAGCTGAACGGCGAGCGCGTCGTCAACGGCGGCGTGTTCGTGTTGCCGGCCGGCAGCGCACCGGTGGTCGTGGACTATGCAATTGCATTGTTCGAAGCGCGCAAGGCGCCGTGGAAGATGGTTGGCATGATCCGCCCGCTCGCGCTGCTAAAGTTCGCGCTCGGGCGTTTGAGCGTTGCCGATGTCGAAACCGTCGCCCGGCACATCGTCGGCTACCCGGCCAGCGGCGTGCGCGATTGCGCGCCGGAACTCGCGTTCGATGCGGACACCGCAGAGGAGTATCGGTATGCGTGCCAACGCACCTAGCGCACCGCGCCTCGGCCTGTTCTGGTTCGGTATGCAAGCGGTGTGGGGAGCGCTGCTCGGGATTTCGCTGCAAACGCGCAGTCTCGAACTGGCCGCCGCGCAACCGTTGCTCGCCTACGGGCGCTTGGCGACGATCGGCGCCGTTGTCGCAGCGATCGTGCAGATCGTGGTCGGCCCGTGGTCCGACGCGCGCCGCCGGCACGGCAGCCGGCGTATCGAGTTTTACGTCGGCGGTGCGATCGCCGGTGCGATCGCCCTCGTCGCGTTTTACGGCGCTTCGAATTTCTTTGCGCTCACGATTGCGTACGTCTGCGTGCAGGCCGCGCTCGACCTTGCGATCGGTCCGTATCAGGCCATCATTCCGGATGCGATGCCGCGCGATCGCTTCGGCGTCGCGTCGTCGTGGATGGCTGCGCTACAGAGTGCCGGCAATGCGGTCGGCGCGGTGTGCGCGGCCTACATCACGGATGCCAAGGTGCTGTCGGGCGTGCTGGTCGCAATGCTGTTAGGATCCGACGCCGTTACGAGCGCGCACGTGCGCGATCTCGCATTGCAGCCGTCGCCGCCGCACGAACGTCTAAAAATTACGCGCGCGTTCGGCAACTTGTTCATTTCGCGTGCGTTGATTTACGTCGGGTTCTACACGCTGCTGGGCTATTTGTTATTCTACGTGGTTGGAACGTTGCATATGCCGGCCGTGCACGCGCGCCAATTTACCGCCGTTCTCATTCTTTCGTTCACTGCGATCGGGACGGCGGGTGCCGCACTCGCGGCACGGCCCAGCGACCGGGCCGACAAACGGCTCGTCGCGACCATCGGCGGGGTCGTCGTGATGGCGGCGCTCCTCGTCTTCGCCCTGATCCCCAATCCGTTCGTCGCGGTCGCCGCCACCTTGCTCGCGGGCCTGGGTTGGGGCGTGTTTCTGGTCGCCGACTGGGCGATCGCCTGTCGAATTCTTCCGCCCGGGGCGCTCGCTACCACTATGGGACTATGGAACCTAGCCGTTATTCTGCCGCAAATCGTCGCGCCGGCCCTCACGACGCTGGTCCTGGCGCAGTGGGGCGGAGGGGACCAAGCGCTTGGCCCCCGCTTGGCCTTCATACTCGCCGCAGGTGAGACTTCGCTTGGAATTGCGTGGTTATGGCGTTTATCTCGTAGCGCCATCGGGGAATAAGCGCTATGGTGCGAGAGTACGTGCTTGGTCTGCGCTAGGTGGCCCAAGCATGTTGGCCCGATCGGATTGGACCGACCGGGCACGCAAAACCTAAGGAGGCATTAGTGAAACGACTGAGCACCGGAGTCCTCGCGTTGCTGATAGCAGCAGCGTGTGGTCTCAACGCGGTGGCCTCTCCGTCCCAAGCGTCGACTGGAAACATTGGTAACAGCGTCGCTCAAGACGCGGGAACGCCCGCCGCGAACTTCGGAACTCCGCCGTCAGGTTCGGTTCCGATTCTGTATAACGATCATCACGTCTATTCGAAGCCCGACGTTCTCAAGCAGGGTCGCGTTCTCGCGGCGCTGGTAAAGGGCGGCACGCTTTTGATCCCGTTGCGCTCGATGTTCGAGCAAATGGGTGCCACGGTGTCCTACGATGCCGGCAGCAAGACCGCGACCGTTTCGAAACCCGGCTCCGAGGTCAAAGTGACCGTCGGTAAGTCGGAAGTCATGATCAATGGCGAATCGCGTCCCCTGGACGTCCCGCCGATCATCTATCAAGGCAACGTTCTCGTGCCCGTCCGCGTAATTTCGGAAGGCATGGGAGCCTACGTGCAGTGGGTCCCGGATCAGCACGTCGTCGTCGTCCGGTACTTGCCGGCGACTCCGCCGCCTGCTCCGCCGAGCGCAGCACCGCCGCCCCCGCCGCCGCCCACGCCGACTCCGGCACCGGTGCAGACGCCCTACCACGACCTGTTCGTGGCCGGCGACTACATCATCTCGCCGAAGATCTACAACGAGTTCAGCCCGGGCAACACCGGCACGAGCTCGTACGCGGTTCGCGGCGCGTTTGAGTTCAGCGCGCTGAACATTCCCTGGATGATCGAAGGCTCGTTCGAGCAGTACGGTTATCCGCATAACTGCGGATCCAACTCCTCGGTCGCCAACGTCCCCAGCCAGGAATGTTTCGTCACCGGTATCGGTGGCGGATACAGCACGTTTGTCCCCGCCTTCACGGCTCGCGATACGGACGTTGATGCCCGCTTGGCCATCCGCGTTCTCAATCCGCGCGTCTACATCGGCGTGGGCTATCTGTGGCGCTCCACCAACTACGGTTACCCGAACATGAACGGTGTGGGCTTCGGCATCGAAAAGCTGCCGGACCTCAACCAGGCTCTGTCGTTCTTCGGCAGCTTCTGGTACTACCCGAGCATCTCGGGCAACTACTCGAACGTGGTCATCCCCTCGACCCAGTTGTCGTACAATATGTACAAATACCAGGTCGGACTCGATTACGTGATCGGCAAGAGCCCGATCTTCATCGACCTCGGTTGGATGGGTAACCAGCTGACCAACAAGACCAATGCTCCGTCGAACATCACGGAGAATGGTCCCTTCGCCGGTCTGGGCATCAAGTTCTAGACCGTCCGGAGACCGGACAAGCGGACGGGTCCTCGCCGAAAGGCGGGGGCCCGTTCCATTTCCGTACTTGCACTTCCGGCGGCCATGCGGTAAAATCACGGCTTGTGGCGTCGATTTCGGCGCCGGGCATTCTTTCACGCCCAAACTACGGAACATCGGAGATTTCGGTTGGCAGCTAAGAAGCAGACCAAGACTCGGCGCAAGCGCGAGATCAAGAACGTTCAGTCGGGCGTGACGCACGTCCACGCGTCGTTTAACAATACGATCGTGACTATCAGCGACCCGCACGGCAACGTGGTCTCGTGGGCTTCGGCCGGCAACTTGGGCTTCAAAGGCTCCAAGAAGTTAACGCCGTTCGCCGCGCAGATGGCAGCCGAGGCTGCCGCGCGCAAGGCGATGGACCACGGCATGAAATCGACCGACGTGATGGTCAAGGGCCCGGGCTCCGGTCGCGAGGCCGCCATCCGTTCGCTTCAGGCCACCGGCCTAGAAATCACGATGATAAAAGACGTTACGCCGATTCCGCACAACGGTTGCCGTCCGCCGAAACGGCGACGGGTATAATCGATGTCGCGTTATACCGGTCCGGTTTGTCGTTTGTGCCGCCGCGAAACCGCTGCGAGCCGCACGGGCGAAAAGATCAAACTTTTTCTCAAAGGCGATCGCTGCCTTTCTAAAAAGTGCGCCGTCGAGCGCCGCGGGACCGCGCCCGGTCAGAAGACCACCGGCAATAAGTCCCGCAGCAAGACGTCCGAATACGGACGCCAATTGCGTGAGAAACAGAAGATGCGCCGCTATTACGGCGTGCACGAGACGCAGTTCGAGCGCTATTTCCGCGAGGCCGCGCGCGTTCCGGGTCAGACCGGCCGCTCGTTCTTGGCGCTGCTCGAACGCCGCCTCGATAACGTCGTGTATCGTTTGAACTTGGCCGGCAGCCGCGCGCAAGCGCGCCAGCTTGTCACCCATCGTCACTTCCGCGTCAACGGCCGGATGGTCAACATCCCGTCGTTCATCGTCAAGCCGGGCGATGTCATCACGATCGGCGAGCGCAGCGTGAAGTCGCCGGTGTTCGCTTCGAATCTCGAAGTGGCGGCCGGCCGCCGTCCGCCGGAATGGCTCGATTGGAACGATCCGGATAAAGCCGGCAAAATCGTACAGTTGCCGTCGCGCGAGCAAATCGACACGCCGGTCGACGAACAACTGATCGTCGAGTACTACTCGCGATAATAACCCCAACCGCCGCTAGGCGTACGATCGTCGCGGGCCGGAGCCCGCGGCGGATAACGTAAGCGGTTACAAAGGACAAACAAACACCCATGACTATGTTGGAAACGCCTGCGGGCGCGACCATCGAAGTACGCGAGCGTCGTGAAAACTACGCGAAGTTCGTGATCGAACCGCTCGAGCGCGGTTTCGGTATCACGCTCGGCAACGTGCTGCGCCGCATACTTCTCAGCTCGATTCCCGGCGCCGCCGTCACGTACATGAAGATCGACGGCGTGCTGCACGAGTTCTCGACGATTCCCGGAATGGTCGAAGACACGATCGCATTGATGCTCAACCTCAAAGGTTTGCCGGTACGTTTGAACACCGACGAACCTAAAGTGCTGAGCCTGAACGCCAGCGGCGCGCGTGAAGTCACCGCTGCCGATATTACGGCCGATGCCGACGTCGAAGTGCTCGATCCGAAATACCATTTGGCCACGCTGTCCGCCAAGGATGCGCGTCTGTCGATGGAAATCGGCGTCGAAATGGGCCGCGGCTACGTGATGGCCGACCGTCAGCGCAACATCGAGCACATGATCGGCTTGATTCCGCTCGACTCGATTTTCTCGCCGATTCGCAAGGTCAACTTTTCGGTTAACGACACGCGCGTCGGACAGAGCGTCGATTTCGATCGCTTGACGATCGAGATCGAAACCAACGGTTCGATCTCGCCCGACGATGCGTTGGCCAAAGCCTCGCAGATCATGCAAGACCAGCTCGACCTGTTCTCGAGCTTCACGCACCGGTCGGAGCCGCTGCCCGAAACGCCGCCCAACGAGTGGGACGTTCCGGTCGAAACGCTCAACCTGTCGGTGCGTTCGTTCAACTGTCTCAAGCGGGCGGGCATCTCCAAGGTGTCCGAGCTGTTGGATCTCACCGAAGACGAGATCATGAAGATGCGCAACTTCGGTAAGAAGTCGCTCGACGAAATCAAGGACGTACTCGCAGAGAGGGGATTATCGCTGCGCCAGTCGTAGCGAGTAAACGTTATGCCGCACCAGATCGCCTATAAGCGTCTCTCCCGCACCGACGGCCACCGCAAGGCGCTGCTCCGCAACCTTGCGACCTCGTTCTTCAAGCACGAGAAGATGGAGACGACCTCCACCAAGGCTAAGGAGATCAGCCCCGTTATCGAGCGCTTAATCACGCAAGCGATGCCGGGCGATCTCGCGGCTCGTCGCAACATCGCCGAGTTCATCACCGAGCCGGCCGTTGTAAAGAAACTCGTCGAACAAATCGCGCCGGCTCTCAAAGGCCGCACCGGTGGATATACGCGCATCACCAAGACGCGCGTGCGCCACGGCGATGCCGCCGAGTTGTCGCTCATCGAACTGGTGAAATAAAACCAGGGCCATGCTTCGCCTGGCCCTGCTCTTTTCGGTTGTCATGGTTCTCTTCGACGTCGCTGCGGCAAGTTTTGCCAAGGCGACGTCTGTCGATTACGGGCAGTTCGTTTTACTGTCGTCCGTACTGTACGTGTTTATGGGTTTGTTAGCCGGCCGCTTTCTGCACAGCTGGCTTGCGCTCGTTCCGATCGTGATCGCGGCGTTGGTCGAAGCGTTCGGCGGTGGTTACTTAGCCGCGCTGATCGGACCGGGTGGTCGAGGTCCGGGCGTTTCCGACGCGTCGTTTTACGGACTGGCCGCTTTCGGCGTGTTGCTCAATCTCGTTCTGGGCGCGGCCGGCATCGCCGTCGGCGTGCATGTGAAGCGGCCCGCGTAGCCTCTGAGGGGTGCCCATCGCCGGCGCATAACTACTTCGTCAGGTCGTTCCCGGCAACGAAGCGATAACCCGTAAGTTTGGTGATGTCCGTCGACTCGAGGCCGTGCACCGTGGTCTTCGCACAACTCCCCTCGAGTTCGAAAACGAAGATCGCACGTTGCTTTGCAGTGGTTAGGTGAAGACTGTGCAACGAACCGCGTAGCACATCCGGAATTAACGTCAGGCATTGATGAAAACTCGCGAGCTGCCGCTCCGCATTCGATGGCGCCGGCTTTCGGGCGATATTGCGTTCTAACAACGTGCCTAGAAAGAAGGCGCCGGCGAGCAGAAGCACTGCAGCAACGACGAGTTTGATGCTCCGCATCGCGTTATCGCACTGCTAGGCGGCCGGAAAACGAACGCGGTGCTACGTCGCTAGTATCCCGAGGGGACGCCGAGAAAATACAAGCCGCAGCCGATCGCTGCTCCGACGAGCGCGATCAGAACTGGGGCGAGGCGACGGCCATACGATGCGGCTGCGAGACCGCCGAGTCCGAGCGCGACGACGCCGGTGCCGAGTAGATACCCATCGGCGTGTTGTACGTACGCGGTGACGATCACGCCGAAGAAGCCGAGCAGAAACATTCCGAGCGTGGACGGGCGGAACGAAACTACGGCAGCCCCTGCAATAACGATCAGGAGTGCGAGGAGCGCGTGCGCTACGATCAGCGGCGCTCCGGCCAAGCCCATGCCAAGCAGAAACGCGGCGAACGCCACGCCGCCGATGTGCGCGCTGGCGTAGGTGCGCGGCCGCGTCGCGATCACGATACGGCCGTTGCGGCGCGGTTCAGTTCGAAACGCTGGTCGGCGTCGTCGGCGATGAACTTCCGATCGCCAGCGACGACGTCGCGGCCGGCGAGGGTGCGTTGCGCACGTGCACCACGCCTTCGTCGCCTTCGAACACGAAGTCGTCGACCAGGTCGACCGTCGGCGGTCATCGCTTGCGCGCGCACGCCGGCCGGGCCGGGCAGCGCAGTCGTCGGGCTGTCAGCTCGGGGATGTAGCGTTGCAGCGCTTGTACGTAGGCGGCGCACTCAGGTCGCGGTACATCTCGCCCGCGCCGGTCTAAAGAAACTTCGCCGGCCATCTTGAAGAAACCCGGATACGTCAGCGGTCCGACAGGTCGCGCGGATTGATCGTCGAAGAACTTGTAGCCTTCGCGCGCGAACGCCAACACCGCGTTCGGGCCCGAGCCACACGTCGCCGTCCATGCGCGGCGTGAAATGCACGCCTAGGAACGGAAATCCGGATCCGGTACCGGATAGATGTTGCCTTTAACCAAGTATCGTTTTTCGGGTTTGAGGATCAGATAGTCGCCGCGGAACGGCACGATCTTGGGATCCGCTTTGCCGCCCGTCATCTGGCGCCAGACTGTCGGACTGTAAACCACCGCACGTCACCACGTGCGTTGCTTCGATCTCGCCTTGTGTCTCGAGCGACGGTCGACTTGCCGCCGACGCGGTCGATCCCGGTCACTTCGTGGCCGAGGTACATCGTCGCCGCCCATCGCCCGCACGTCGTCGCCGTAACTCCGCGCGACCACGCCCTAGTCGACAATGCCGGTCACCGGCGAAAAAATCGCTTTGATGCCGCGGCAGTGCGGTTCGCGTTCGGCGATCTGCGCGGCGTCGAGATTTCGAGGCCGTCGATGCCGTTTGCGATGCCGCGCTGATACAGATCGTCGAGGCTCGGAAGCTCGCGACTCTTCGGTCGCGACGATGAGCTTGCCGACATTCTTGTACGCGATGTTTTTCTCGTCGCAGTAGTCCCAGAGCGCTTTGCGACCTTCGACGCACAGCTTGGCCTTGAGCGAACCCGGCTTGTAGTAGATGCCGGAATGGATGACGCCGCTGTTGTGGCCCGTCTGCTGCTTGGCGAGAATGTCGTCTTTCTCGACGATCAGGATTTGAGGCCGGGGTGGCGCAGCAGTAGCTCACGGCCGGTCGCGAGGCCGACGATGCCCCCGCCGACGATCGCGATATCGTAGATCATAGGTATCGTAATTCTCGCTCTCCCTGCGGCGGCCCGCTATCGTATAAGTGGCATATTCGGACCTGGCGCGATTTGGTGAGGACGAAGCGTCATGACCGCCAACGCTCGAGCGCTTAGCGCCCTTCCGAAACGAAGTCGTAAAGAATTTTACCGACGACGGCCGACCGCGCCGCAATGACCGCCGCACTGGCTCCGTCAAAGCGACGCTTCGGCCGGCACTACCCGCTCGTCATCGACGGCAAGCGGATGGCGAGGCCGAGGAACGGATCAAGTCGCTCAACCCGGCGGACCCCGCACAGGTCGTCGGTGAAACCAGCTCCGCTTCCAAGGAGCAGGCGCTCGAAGCGATCCGAGTCGCCAAGCGCGCCTTCGAAACGTGGAAGCGTGTTCCGGTTCGCGACCGGGTCGACATCATCGTAAAGGCAGCCGAACTGCTCCGTCAGCGCCGCTTCGAGTACGACGCGCTGCTGGTGTTCGAGGTCGGCAAGACTTGGCCCGAGGCCGATGCGCGACATGGCCGAGGCGATCGATTTCCTCGAATTCTACGCCCGCGAGGCGCTGCGGCTACGACCGCGTGCACGATATCGTGCCGATCGAAGGCGAGCGCAACTAGATGGTCTACATCCCGCTGGGCGTCGGCGCGGTGATTCCGCCGTGGAATTTCGCCGCCGCGATCATGGCCGGCATGACGGTGGCGGCCGCCGTCACCGGCAACACCGTCGTGCTCAAGCCGTCGAGCGACTCGGCCATCGTGGCCGCGTGGTTCGTCGACCTGCTGCACGAGGCCGGGCCTGCCGCCGGGCGTCGTCAACTTCATCCCGGGCTCGGGCGGCGGTCATCGGCGACGCGATCGTGTCGAACCCCAACATTCGCTTCATCTCGTTCACCGGCTCCAAGGAAGTCGGGCTCCACATCAACGAGCTGGCGGCCAAGCCCCAGCCCGGTCA
>CAWAZM010000008.1:95000-113965 GCA_963786515.1 Vulcanimicrobiota bacterium
CTGTTTAACAAAAACACAGGTCTCTGCGAACGCGAAAGCGGACGTATAGGGGCTGACTCCTGCCCGGTGCTGGAAGGTTAAAAGGAGAGGTTAGCGCAAGCGAAGCTTTGAATTGAAGCCCCAGTAAACGGCGGCGGTAACTATAACCGTCCTAAGGTAGCGAAATTCCTTGTCGGGTAAGTTCCGACCTGCACGAATGGAGTAACGACTTGGGCACTGTCTCGATGGGGAACTCGGCGAAATTGCAGTACCAGTGAAGATGCTGGTTACCCGCAGCAGGACGGAAAGACCCCATGAAGCTTTACTGTATCCTGATGTTGGGTTTTGAGATTGTTCGTACAGCATAGGTGGGAGCCGATGATCCGTGCGGCGCTAGTCGTCGGGGAGGCAACGTTGGGATACCACCCTGATAATCTTGGGATTCTAACCTAGCCGCCGTTATCCGGCGGTAGGACAGGTCAGGTGGGCAGTTTGACTGGGGCGGTCGCCTCCTAAAGAGTAACGGAGGCGCCCAAAGGTTCCCTCAGAACGGTCAGAAACCGTTCGATAGAGTGCATAGGCATAAGGGAGCTTGACTGCGAGACAGACAGGTCGAGCAGATGCGAAAGCAGGGCTAAGTGATCCGGCGGTACCGAATGGAAGGGCCGTCGCTTATCGGATAAAAGCTACTCTGGGGATAACAGGCTTATCTCCCCCAAGAGTCCACATCGACGGGGAGGTTTGGCACCTCAATAATAGGGGTGAAATGATGGAAACATCATTAGCAAGTACCGGCTTATAACGGTGAAATCCAATCGGCTTAGGACTGAGCCGAGGACAATACCGTGGGAAGTCTAGCGGATATACCATCCGTTATGACCCTGTAACGACTGATTCACTCCAATAGGAGTGATGAGATAGTGGTTTCTGCTCGCAAGAGCAAATCTACAGCTGCTATCATACGCCGGCCCCTCGCCCGATCATATCGGGCAGGGTGAAGATATAGTCTGCGCCATCGGTAACGATGGAAACACGCGCGATGTCGGATCGTCGCATCCTGGGGCTGTAGTAGGTCCCAAGGGTTGGGCTGTTCGCCCATTAAAGCGGTACGCGATCTGGGTTCAGAACGTCGTGAGACAGTTCGGTCCCTATCCGCTGTGGGCGTAGGAGATTTGAGGAGATCGGACCCTAGTACGAGAGGACCGGGTCGAACGAACCTCTGGTGAACCGGTTGTTCCGCCAGGAGCATAGCCGGGTAGCTACGTTCGGATCAGATAAACGCTGAAAGCATATAAGCGTGAAACTGACTCCAAGATGAGATCTCAATCCCGTAAGGGTGAAGAGTCGTGGTAGACCACCACGTTGATAGGCCGGGGGTGGAAGCATCGCAAGTGTGGAGCTGACCGGTACTAATCGCTCGGAAATTTTGACTTAACTCAAAATTATACGCAACGCACTGTGAAGTGGCACATGGAAGTTCTTCTCTATCCAGCTTTTGAAGAAGAAGCAAATTTCCCGACGCGATCGGCTGGAGCTCCGGCTCGCCATCGCGGCGGGGATCAAGTTTCTGGCGTCCATAGCGGCGGGGTCCCACCCGTTCCCATCCCGAACACGGCAGTTAAGCCCGCCAGCGCCAATGATAGTCGGACCGCAGGGTCCCTCGAAAGTAGGTCGACGCCAGATTATTCGTAGAAGAGCCCGCCGAACCACGGCGGGCTCTTTCTCTATGCGGCGAAAGGAGGGGCCGTGCGAATGCGATTGCTTCAGTCGACGACGGCGCGAGCGTTACTCGTCGCCGCTTTCAGCCTTGTCTGCGCGCTGGGCGCGACCGCCGGCGCCCGGGCACAAACAGCGCCCGAGGGTGGGCAAGGTACCTCCGATGTCGTGAGCATGGATCTGCTCCAGGCCGAGAAGCTCAGCCAGGCCGGCAATAACAAAGAGGCACTGGCGCTGTTGAACCGCTACATCAGCGCGCACCCGAATGCGGCCCGGGCGCTCGTCGATCGCGGCGATGTCTACCAGAACACGGGCGAACAGGCCAACGCGATCGCGGACTATACCGCCGCCATTGCGATCAATCCGGATTACGCGTATGCATACGCATCCCGATGCGAGTCTCGCTGGGATGTCGACCAGACCAAGGAGGCGTTGGCGGATTGCACCCGGGCAATCGAACTCAATCCAAATTACGGGTACGCCTTGCGCCAGCGCGCGTTGGTCGAGCTCGACATCGACGATGTCGCCGGCGCCGCTGCGGATGTTGACCGCGCGATCGCAATCGATCCGAATTCTGCGTCCAATTTGTCGGCGCGCTGCCGCGTCCGGTTGGCACAACTGCAGCCGGCGACGGCCCTCGCCGACTGCTCTGCGGCCATCACGCTCGACGGCGATTGGCCGACGCCGCGCTTCTATCGCGGACGCGCCGAGATCCAGCTGCAACAGTGGAGCGCGGCCGACGACGACTTTACGAAATATCTCGAGCTATCACCGAATGGCGACAACGCGCGATATTGGCGTGCCACCGCTCGCCTTCGCCTGCAGAAGTACGCAGGGGCGCTCGTCGACGTCAACGATTACCTTAAGGCGCATCCCGACGACGGCGACGGCTACTTGCTCTTAGCGAACATCCAACTGGCTCAGGGTCAGCGCGACGCCGCGCGCGAGGCGGCCAACACCGCTCTCAAACACTACCGCATTGAAAACGACGAGAGCGGCGCGACGCGCGCCCAAAAGTTTCTCGACTCGCTGCAATAAATGAGTTCATCGACCCAAAGCGCTTCGCACGTGCGGCTCGTGCCGGTAACGGAAGCGGCATTCCGTTGGATGCTCGGTCGCGGCGAAGCGGTTGACGAGTTGCAATTGCCCGACGGCGGTGTCGACGACCTCGAGACCATCGAGCACGTCCGGCGACTGGCCGAACGTCAAGGCTATAGCGGGTCGTGGATGATCGTCGCCGGCACCGAAGTGGTCGGCTTATGCGGCTACCACTCGCCGCCGGTCGCCGGAGTCGTTGAGATCGGCTACAACGTCGCGCCCGGCAGGCGCAACCGCGGGTTCGCGACGGACGGCGTTGCTGCAATCGTTCGTGGCGCAGAAGAAGACGATGCGATCCATACGATCGTTGCGGAAACGTTCGCGGGCAACATTGCCTCGCAACGCGCGCTCGAGCGAAATGCGTTCGTTCGCGTCAGCGAACGGCCGACGGCCGACGAACCGGTTATCCGGTGGTCTCGAAACGTACCACGTAAAACGGTTTAAATTCGAGCTGTTCGACCGAATCGTCGTCGAGCGGGATAATATCGAGATGCTGACCGCCGCCACCGAACATCGTCCGAAAGGCTAAGCCGGTTTCGGTGATCACTTGCTCGTCAACGTCGGGGCCGACGAAACGCAATCCCAATGCTACCGATTCGTCACCCCGTCCCGAATAGCGAACGCGCATAAGATAGGCTTCCGCGACCGTCGGGTGGTGGCGGAAAATTCCCGATATCGAGCGCTTAAACTCGCGTTCGGTTTCGCCATTAGGCTGTTCGCCTAATACCTCGATTGCCGTAACTTCCATCGCTTCGATCGGCACGCCGTCCATATCACGGTACTTCGACCGTCATCGAAGAATCGTTCTATTATGGGGAAAGAATTGAGATGACGGATCGCGACCCAACCAGCCACGAACGCATGTCCGGAGCGTCGTGGGATGGCTCGTACATCGGCGGCCCGGCGCCGTGGGATATCGGTGCGCCACAACCGGCAATCGCACGCCTCCTAGCCCGGCACGCCTTGGCCGGACCGGTGCTGGACGCGGGCTGCGGCACCGGCGACAACGCGCGGGCGATCGCGGAGACCGGCGTTGCGGTTCTCGGCGTCAACGTTGCGGAAACCGCGCTAGAGATGGCGCGCGCGAAAGCGGTGCAACGCGGCGTCGCCGTCGATTGTATCGCTGCCGACGCGTTAGCGCTTGAGCGGCTTGGCAGAACGTTCGAAACCGTCGTCGATTCAGGACTCTTTCACACGTTCGATGCCGCCGAACGGCGGCGCTACGCCCGCAGTCTCGCCGCCGTCACGAAATTCGGCGCGACGCTGTACGTGTTAGCCTTCAGCGACGAAGGCGACGAACGCGGTCCGCACCCGGTCTCGCGCGGCGATATCGCGTCCGCGTTCGACCGCGAATCCGGCTGGAACGTGATCGCGATCGAGCCCGAACGGGTGATGACGCGGTTTCACGGCGACGCCGGCGTCGCCGGTTGGCTGATTACCGCGAAGCGGCGCTAAGCAACGCCCGCGCCTGCGCTGCTTCGAACGGATCGAACTGCGGATTCAGTGCCAGCGCTTCGCGGATGCGGCGCTTGCCTTCCAAAACGGCGCCGGTGCGTAAGGCGATCACGCCGGCGTGAAACTGCACGCCGGAATCTTGCGCGTTCGTACGCGTCGCGCGTTGTGCGAACCGGCGCGCTTCGTGCCAGCGCCCCATTCGCGCCAGCGTCCAGGCCATCGTGTCGTCGGCATAGATCTCATCGCCGCGCTTGCGGTAATCGCTTCTTGCCGCTTGGAGCGCGGTATCGAGATGGACGCCGCGTTGGGCGTAATAGTTGGCCAGCAGCCGGTCGTTAATGCCTTGCGAATCGAACAAACGCTTCTCGGCGTCGATCAGCGCATCGGTCGAGCGCGCCTGCGCGCTGAGACCCAGCGCGCGTTGTGCGTCGGCTTCGTAGCCCAACGCCTGCGGCAGCGGATAGAGATCGGCACTATGCGTCGCTGCCGTCAACGCTTCTTGCCATCGGCCCTGCGCGCGAAACATCTTGGCCTCAAACATGAGCGCCATCGAGTTGTCCGGAAACAACTGGAGCGCCGTCGCGAATTCCGCTTCCGCGTTTCGCGCATCGCCGTCTTCGAACGCCAGCTGCGCCGCGCGCATGTGAAACCACGAACGGTCGTATGCCGGGTTCTCGGAGATCGAATCGGTGGTCGCGATGGCACGCGAGATATACCCGCGCGCCTCCTCCAAGCGGCCGGTCACTTCGGCAAAGCGTGCACGAACCGCATCGACCGTCGGATCCTCCTGGTGGGCATCGTTGACGATGAGCGCCAACTGCGAACGCGCCTCGTCGTAGCGTCCGAGCTCCATCAGCACCGACGCGACCTGCGCGCGCGAGTTTCTATTGAACGGCTCGCCGGCTAACGCCGCGCGTTCGTTCGCCAGGGCGTTCGGGAAATCGTGATACGCCAGCTGCGTCGAGCCGAGCGCCATGTGCGCCGCGGTATTGCCCTGCGGCTGCAGCACCAGCGAGCGGCGCGCCGCCGCGGCCGCACGTGCGATGTCGGTGAGATCGTAGCGTTCGCGAAAGCGCTGCATGTACTGCGCCGAAAGCATTCGCAGCGTGATCTGATCGGCCGGATCGACCTTCGACTGCTTTTCGAGAAACGCCACCATCGCGTCGCGCTGCAGATAATCGCGCTTGACCGGCGCAACGTCCTGCGCCCGCGTCTGCACGTTGTGGTCGAGGATCATCGGGGCGAAGCCGATCCCGACGGCCGCGACCGCCGCGATCGCAAACGACGGCAGTAGGCGACGGACGTCGGGCCGGTTGAGCACGTTCAGCACGCTATGAGGTCGCCGAGGGAGTGGTCGCGTTCATCGGAGCGTCGAACTCGTCGTACCGCTGCAGGCGGTACACGGCGATCGAAATAAGCCAGCTCGCGATGAACACGCCGATGATGATAAAACCCAATTCACCCCAGTTGTCGTTGAGGCGTCCGACGGCGTTCCAAAAGCCGCCGGTAAGATTGAAGCGGTCGGCTACGATGCCGGCTAGTTCTACGCTACCGACGGCGACCGCGACGAGCACCGAGACCATCGTGATGACCATGTTGTAGTACAGCTTACGCATCGGTTTGACAAACGCCCAACCATACGCACCCAGCATCAAAATGCCGTCGGTGGTATCCAGCAGCGACATTCCGGCGGTGAACAGGAGCGGAAAGATCAGAATATCGTAGACCGGCAAACCTTTGGATGCTTCGACTGCGGCGATTCCCAGCAGCGCGACTTCGGTGGCGGTATCGAATCCCAGCCCGAAGAGTACTCCAACCGGGTACATCTTCCAGCTCCGGTTGACCAGCTTCACGAACGAGCCGAAGAAGCGGCCCATCAAGCCACGCTTGGCGAGCGCATCGTTGACGCCGTCGTTCCAGTCGTCCGCTCCGCGCGTGAGCCGTCGGAACGCACGCACGATATCGATCAGCACGACGGTGTTGATGGCCGCCACGATCAGCAAAAACGCGGCGGACACGCACGCGCCGACGACTGCGCCGGTGCTCTCGAGTGCCGGCATGGCGTGACGCACGAAGGCCGCGCCGCATGCGACCGCGATCGACAGCGCGACGACGATCGTCGAGTGGCCGAGCGAAAAATATAAGCCCACGCCGACGGGACGTTGGCCGTCCTGCATCATCTTACGGGTGACGTTATCGATGGCCGAAATGTGATCTGCGTTCGACCGCGTGCCGCAAGCCGAACGTGTAGGCCAATAAGGCGGTGCCGAGCAGCAGCGGATGTTTGCCGAAGGCCACAAACGCCAGGACCCAGGCGCCGATGTTGAGCGCTATGAGAAATGCATAGACTGCATAGATTTTCTGCAACGGGAAAACGGAGGCCGTAGGAACGGCCTCCGCGCCCATCGCTAGCCCGTTAGAGCGGCGATTGAACATACGGGAACGTGGTCGTGTTGTTCTTATCGTAGGCGACGTTGTCCGTGGTGAGACACGGCGCTTCTTTGTGATCGTCGGGGATCAGGCCGAGCGCCGAGAGGGTGTTGCCGAACAGCGCGCCGAGCGAGATGTTGACGACATCGTCGGCAAGCGCACGTCCGCCGAACTTACTGCCGGTCGCGCCGCCGGTCTCGTATCCAAGATACGATGCCGTCGTCGTGTTTTGCGACAGGTTGACTTTCATGACGTTCGGATAGAGAACCGCTTGCAGCGTTTGCGACGTGGTCTTGTCACGGAACGCCTCGCTGAACGACAGAATCATGCCTTGCAGGGTCGGATCGTTATACGGTTCCGCCCGATTGGTCGTATCGTGGCTCTGGAAGGCTTCAAAGACTTCCTTCACCGCCGGTCGCGACAACAGTTCGATCTGTTGATACGACGCGGTTCCCGGCGGCGGGGTGTTTCCGCCACTGTTGCCGTTGCCGGGCGTGAACCCAACCGAGTTCGAGGTACAGCCGCCGATGACGGCTCCGGCCAGCGCTACTGCGGCGAGCCCAAATGCGTAACGTTTAGTCATGTTCGTCCTTCCTATTGGGCTTTGCCGTCGGGAGTGGCCGTGGTCGCCCACAGACCGATCACGCCGGGCTGGCTTCCGCTGGCGAGCATCGACTTCGGAACTTCGATGACGATCGAAAGCAGGTCGTAGGGTTTGAGCAAGTCCTTCGGTTGCGCGATTTTACAACCGTTCGATCCGGCGGTGCCGAAGCTGACGCCGTTGAGTACGATCGGCTGCGATTTTTTTGCAAACCGGAACGACGTCGCGCTGGGCGCCGGCGGGCTCGGCTGCAGCGCGTAATCGCGATCCGGGATGATCTTGAAGAACTGCGCTAGGTCGAAGAAGAACGGGTCGCGACGCGGGCCGGCGAAGACTTTGATCTTGCCGCCGGCGATGTTCGAGACTTTGTTGAACGCAAACTCACCGGTCTTCGCGACGAGCGTATTGGTGGTTCCGACTTCATTGGGGACGGCCGGACCGTACACGGTAATCTTTTGACCGGTGCCGCTCGAGTTGGCTCTGAACTGGATCACCAAATTCTCGTTGAACTTGTTGCTGGCGACGCCGGCATTGGCGATCTTAAACTGATAGAGAACGTTCGGATCCAGTGCGATGCCGCCGTACATTCCGCCCGGAATGAGCGGACGGATGTCCATCGCCAACGCAACTTTGCTCGCGTCTTTCGGATCTGGAAACGCGAACACGTCGGTAATGTCGGCCAACGGATTGCTGACGACGGTCGGCGAGTCCTGATGGTCCGAAGCGCGTACCGCGCGGCCCGCATACAGCGAGATCGCGAACGCGAGCAGCAACATTGCTGCGAGTGGGACGAGCTGACGTATCAGCTTCATAGTGAGCTCCTTGTTGGAACCGGCATCGCCGCATGAACTTTTGCGTGCCGGAAGCGGGGAACGAGGGCGTATGCGGCGATCGCCGCGAGGGTGAGCGCCACGATGACGCCCGTCGAAAGCGACGCGCCACGATCGGCGAGTCCTTGCGCGAGCATCGTCGCGCCGATGATCGAGATAACCGAAGCCGTGACGAGCGGTGCGAACCGCGCGACGGTCGCGAATCCCGAACGACGTTGCAGCCACGCAGCACCGTTAACGACGGCGATGCCGAGGCCGGTCAACACGGCGGCCAATCCCAAGCTGAAGATGACGATCAACAGCAGGCCGTAGCCGACGCGATGCAGATGCAGCGCGGTCAGCAGCACGACGATGGCGGCCGGACAGGGCGCGATGCCGCCGCTCATGGCGGCGACGACCGCGCTCGGAAAATGTAACGGAGCTTTGCCCGGAATCGCATGCGAGTGGCCGTGTCCGTGGTCATGGCCGTGCTCGTGGTTATGGCCGTGCTCGTGATCGTGCGGGTGCTCGTGGTCGTGATGCGCGTGCGAATGATGGGCGCGGTCGTGTTGGCTTTGGTCCTGCGCCCGCTTGAGCGCGTTACCCAGCGCACGCGCGCCGATGAGTGCCACGGCGATGCCCGAGATCAGCGTGATCCACGTGAATAGGCTTTCGCTGGCAAATCCGGCCGCGAAAAACAAGACCAGGCCGAGGAGCAGAACGGCGACGGTGTGCGCGAATGTCAGAGCCGCCGCCAAGATCGCTGCTTGTTTGAAGGTGGCGCGTGCGCCGACCAGCGTGAACGCCAGCAACGCCTTGCCGTGTCCCGGTTCGAGCGCGTGTAACGCGCCCAAGCCGAACGCGGCGAGAATGGTTATCAGCACGAGCAACGGCGTCTGGCGATCGCGGGCGAACAGATCCGAAAGCGCGGTCGGAGCAACGATCGATGCGACGCTCCACGTCTGCTGCGCATCGCCCTGGACCGACAGATGCGCGATCGCACCCGAAGCCGTCAGATCGAAACTCGCGCGGTCGTTGTGGCGCGGCGATCCGATGAGCGCGCTCGGGTAATGCCGCAGTTCGTCGGTTGGTTCCGAAGTGCCGGCGAGAACGATATCTTTCCAGCCGATTCGACGATCGCCGTACACCGAGTCCGCAATCGTAATGTGCGCCGGCAGTTGTGCGAGCGTGGCGACGTAATCGCCGCTCCAATACAGCGTCGGCAATCCGCCGGCGCCCGGGCGAGTGCTATCCTGCGAGCGCTCTAAACGTAACGCGACGGGCGAACCGCCGTCCGAAATCTCGAGCGACGTCGCGACGCGCTGCGCTTCCGAGGCCGACCACGCGGTGCGAGCGGAGCGCGTCCAATCGCCGGCACCGTGCATGATCTGGAAGCTCGGGATTTCCGCGATGTCGAGGACGTAATGCACGCGCAGCTGCGTGCCGTCAACGCGAACGACCGCGAGATGGTTGATCGTGAAGTTTCCCAGCGGATGCGCGAACGCGCCTCCGGCGCACGCCATCCACCATACTACGGCCAACGCCGTCATCCGAGCCGCGCGAAGCACCAATCGAGCCTCCCCACAGAAGTGGTTTGGCTATAAGACGAACCTCGGGGCCGCTTGGATTGACCTAGTTAGAAAAAACTACGATCGTCGTGAATATCACCCACTCAAAGTAGCCTGATGGAGCTATTTGTTCGGTCGCACGCGATAGATGACGCCCGCAGCATCGTCTGCGACGAACAGGCTGCCTTCATTGCCGATCGCCAGACCGGTCGGACGACCGATGCGCTGCCTTCCGCTCTGAAATCCGCCGACGAACGTACGCCACTGGGCGCTCGGATTTTGCCAATCGACCGGGATCGCCGGCTGGTCGCCGCGCATGCCGAAAACGGCGACTTGCGGCGCCGCCGCATACCCGCCGCTTCCGTTCGTATGCCACGAGCCATGGGCGGCGGCAAAGAGCGCGCCACGAAACTTCGCCGGGAACGAATACCGTCCGGTGGAACCCGTCGGGTAAAAGATAGCGCCGATGATCGTCGAGTAGGCCGGAAGCTCCGCCAGCGGCGCCACCGTCGTGGCGCAATCGATCCCCGATCCGGTGTACTGAATGTGGTTCTCTTCGCAAAACGGCCAACCGTAGTCGGCGACCGGCGGATGCGACGAAACGTCGTCGAGAAATTCGAATGGATGGCCGAACGGCAGATTGTCTTGTCCCGCTCCGCCCACCCAAAGCGCGTTGTCCGGTGAAATCGCCATCGCCATCGCATTGCGAATGTGCGTCGCGATCTTATGCAAAGCGCCCTTGCCGCCCGGAAGCGTCAAAATGGACGCTCGTGTCGGATCGACCTCGACGCACGAATTGCACGACGAACCCACGCCGATATATAACATATCCGACGCGTCCGAGAACGTCACCGACGTCGTCTTGTGAACGTCGCCGTCGCTGTGCGGTGCGATCGGTCCCGTGCGAACCTTTGCAATGCTGCTCAAGGCGCCGGCCCGTTTTCGTCCGGCAACGTAGCGGGTCGCCCAAACGTGCGCATTCGTGGCGATGTAGATCTCTTTGTGTTTTGCCGAGAAGGCGACGCCTGACGCATACTCGTCGTCGGCCGTTGCGAAAACGATGGGCATACCGGGCGTCGCGCCTTCGGCGTTGGGCAGCACGTACACGTTGCTGCCGCTCGTGCCGACGATCAGGTCCCCGTCGGGCAGCGCGACGAGTTCGCGCGGACCCGAGATCTGCGCGACGACGTCGATTCGAAAACCGGATGGAACGGTCGGCAGAGCGGCGTCTGCCCGGCCGGGAACGACGGCGGCGATGCACGCACATGCGGCGACGGCGGCAACGTATTTGAGAAGCAGCATGCCGCTACGTTACCCCAAAATCGAACTACGCCTCGCGTAGAGCGAGGCGCAGTTATGGGAGGATGCCGAAAAGGGAGTGGATTTAGACCGGGGGCTGCTGCTGCGGAGGCGGTCCTTGCTGATATTGACCCTGCGGATTTTGCATCTGCGGGTTCTGGCCTTGTGCTGCTTCGCGCTGTTGGTGCATCGCTTTCTTTTCGGCGCGCAGCTGGTTCATCTGGTCGGGCGTCAGGATCGAATAAATCTGATCGCGCAGGGCGTGATTCGCCTGCGGATCTTTCGGGCTACCGGCCGGATGCTGCGACGCAAACTGACTCAGAAAGTTTTGGGCTTGCTGCATCTGTTGCTGGGACAGATTGAGGCCGGATAGGCGCTTCATCCAATGTTTGTATTGCTTGGAACCGGCAGATTGCTGCTGGCCTTGCACCGGGGCTGGTTGCTGTTGCGGGTAGACTTGCGCCGATGCCCCAATCGGCAGGGCAAGGGCCGCAAGCAGGGCGGCCAAACTAGCGATCTTCATGGGCTTATGATACGGTCGCGCGCCGGAAGGTGCCTGAACGCCGGATTAGGACTTGCAGGAGCCTACGGGCGGATAGCGACAGCCTTGACCGCCTCCGAAGCATGCGCCTCAAAGCGCTTGAAATTGCCGAAGAAGAGCGTCGCGAGCTTCATCGCTTGGGCGTCGTACGCCGCCGGATCGCGCCACGCACCGCGCGGATCGAGCACGTCGTCCGGCACGTCCGGAACGTGCTTGGGAATGCGTAACCCAAAGAACGGTTCGGTGACGAAATCGCGCTCGATACGGCCCTCGATCGCTGCATTTACCATCGCGCGCGTGTGGGCGATGGCCATGCGCTTTCCAACGCCGTACGGCCCGCCGGTCCAGCCGGTGTTCACCAGCCAGCATTCGACCGCGTGCTCGTCGATTTTCTTGCCGAGTAGACGCGCGTACGTCGTCGGATGGTGCACCATGAACGGCGCGCCGAAGCACGTCGAGAACGTCGCCTGCGGTTCGGTGACGCCGCGTTCGGTGCCGGCCACTTTTGCGGTGTAGCCGGATAAGAAGTGATACATCGCTTGTTCGCGGCGACAGCTTCGCGATCGGCGGCAGCACGCCGAACGCATCGGCGGTCAGCATGATGATCGTGTTGGGATGGCCGCCACGGCTGCCCGGCACGATGTTCGGGATGAAACTGAGCGGATACGCCGCGCGCGTGTTTTCGGTCATTGGCGTCCGAATCGACGTCGAGCTTGCGCGTCTCCTCGTCGTACGACGACGTTTTCGAGCACGGTGCCGAAAAGCGGTTCGTGGCGGCCCAAATCTCCGGCTCGGCCTTCGGCGAAAGTTTGATCACCTTCGCGTAACAGCCGCCTTCGAAGTTGAACACGCCGTCGTTCGACCAGCCGTGCTCGTCGTCGCCGATCAGCGGCGCGGTGCGGATCCGACGAGAGCGTCGTCTTGCCGGTGCCCGACAGGCCGAAGAAGATCGCGACGTCGCCGTCCTTGCCCGACGTTGGCCGAGCAATGCATCGGCAGCGTGTCTCGCAGCGGCAACAGGTAGTTCATGACGGTGAAGATCGACTTCTTGATCTCGCCGGCGTAGCGCGTGCCGCCGATCAACACGATGCGCTTGGCGAAGTTGACCATCACGAAGGTCAACGAGCGCGTGTTGTCGCGTTGCGGTTCGGCCGCGAACAGCGCCGCGTCCACCACCGTGAATTCGGGCGCGAAGTTCGGATCGCGCTCTTCCGGCGTGATAAACAGATGATGCGCGAACAGGCTCTGCCACGCGAACTCGCTGTACACGCGGATCGGCAGGCGGTAGGCCGGGTCGGCTCCGACGTAACAGTCCAGGGCGTACGCCTCGCGTTCGCCCAGGTAGGCCGAAACCCGGTCCAAAAGCGCGTCGAACACGCCCTCGTCGATTTCTTGGTTGGTCTCGCCCCAGTCGATGTGCTCTTCGCTGGACGGCTCCCGCACGAAGAACTTGTCCTTGGGCGATCGTCCCGTGTGCGGTCGTGTATCGACGATCAACTGCCCGTCGCGCCCGACCACGCCCTCGCCCCGGCGCACGGCGTGCTCGATGAGTTCGGGGACCGAAAGGTTCTCCCAGAGCTCGGCGGCTTTGATCGGTTTCGCAACGGTTACGGACATCGTAACCAGACATTTTCCCGCGTTCGTTCGCGCGAGCCTGCAGGCGCCGAATCGGCGTAATTGAAACGTCGGCGCATGTCGAAAGCCCGTTATGTGCTTGGTGTACTTTTCATGGTGGCGGCAATTCTACCGTCACCCGTAACGGCCGCGCTGCCGTTCCATTTCGGTTTGTATCCGTCCGGGCCACTGGACGGCATCACCGACGTAGCAGGCGTGCGCGTCGGCCACCTGACTAAAATCGAAGGGATGTCGATCCGCACCGGAGCGACGGCCGTTCTGCCCAACGAGGACCCTTGGGATCGCAAGGTTGCGGCCGCGTTCTTTGCCTTCAACGGCAACGGCGAGATGACCGGAACCCACTGGATCGAGGAGGCCGGCTATCTGGAGGAGCCGGTCGTCCTCACCGACACGCTCGACGTCGGGCGGGCCGCCGACGGCGTGGTCAGTTGGATGATCGAGCAGCATCCGGCCGTCGGCCGGGGGGACGACGTACCGCTCCCGGTCGTGGCCGAGTGCGACGACGGGTTCCTCAACGACATCCAGGCGCGGGCGGTCTCGCCATCCGATGTCGTCGGTCTACTGGATAGTGCCAAGCCCGGCCAGTTCGCCCGCGGAACGGTCGGCGCCGGAACCGGCATGAACGCCTTCGGCTTCAAGGCGGGCATCGGCTCGTCGTCGCGCGTGCTGCCGCAATCGCTCGGCGGCTATACCGTCGGCGTCCTGGTCAACGACAACACCGGCAGCGACCGCCGCCTGCTCGACGTTCTGGGGGTGCCGGTCGGTGCCAAACTGCGCGACGAACTCAAGCCGGTGATTCCTCACAACGTGTCGCTCCGCGGCCGGCTCGGAAGCGGCAGCATCATCGTCGTGATCGCCACCGATGCGCCGCTCGATAGCCGCCAACTGCGCGCGCTGACGCTGCGCGCCTCCATGGGCATGGGCCGCGTCGGCCTCACGTCATATCTCGGCAGCGGCGATCTCATCGTAGCGTTTTCGACGTCGCACGTCTTCAATCGCACGGCAGACTTCACGGTCTCCTCGCCCACCACGCCAATTCTCGAAGATGAGGATACGCTCAACGGTATTTACGGGGCGACGGTTGAGGCGACGCAGGGTGCGATTTACGATGCGCTGTTCGAAGCGCATACGCTGACCGGCCGCAATGGAGCGACCGTGTATGCGATGCCGGTAGATCGCGTCATGCAAATGCTCCGTTTAGCCGGCGCGATTTAAGGTGTTACCGGTTATGGCGTTGCCTTTGCGCCGGTATGCGCGTTGGGCATCGCTGCTTGCGACGATCGCCATCGCTGCGTGCAACGGTGGCTCGGTAACGCCCGCACCTACCAGCTCGTCGTTCCCGCCGGCAACCGTCGCGCGGATAAACGCTGCGGTGAAGGCGTGGTTCGCCACCTATAGCGCGCCCGGCACGATCGTCGGAATCTACGTTCCGGGCAAAGGGACGTACGAGTCGGCGCAGGGAGTCGCAGATCCGAAAACCGGCGCCCGATGCGCTAGACGATCACGTGCGAATCGGCAGCGTTACGAAGACGTTCACGGTCACCGTCTTGTTGCAGCTCGTCAGCGCGCAGATGATCTCGCGGCCCCTCCGCCGCCTGCGCCGCGCGCTCGACGACGCGGCGAAGGGCAATCTCGCCTTCCGTATCTCGCACAGCCGGCGCGACGAGCTTGGCGCGGTGATGGACGCGTTCAATTGTATGGCCGCCGCGATCGAGCCACGGCTCGACCGCGACGATAGCGCCGCGCTGCTCCACACCCGCATCTCGACCGCGCCGCCATCACCGCTGCCGGTCGAGAATTCCGGCAGGAAGGCCGCCTGATGTACGTCTTCCGCCTGTTCGAAAAGACCGACACGATAAATCCGGTCGACGCCCGCATGCTGCGCGAGGGTGTCATGCGCATCGGTCGTGACCCGACGTCGGACTGGGTCATCTCCGATCCCGATTGCGAGATCAGCCGGGCACATTGCGAGCTCCACGCCAGCCCCGACGGCCTGACCTTACGCGCATTGGGAGCCAATGGCGTGTATGATGCAGACACCCGGGCACGCTTTGCCGATCAGGCCGATGTGCCGCTGGCGGTGCCTCGCGCCATCAGTTTCGGCCGCTACCGCATGGTCGCCGAGCACGCGCCCGACGCGATGCTCGACCCCGCAGCGGCTGGCCGCACGATGGTGCTCACCCCGCCGCTCGGTACATCGGTAGACGTGCCTAGCGACTGGGACGATCCCGTCACCCACAGCTCGATCGGCGAAGAAGGTTCGCTGCTCGAGGCTTTCTGCGAGGGCGCCGGGCTCGACGTCTCCGCCTTCTCCGCTGAAAGCCCCGAAGAGATCATGCGCCGCGCCGGCGCGGTCTATCGCCAGATGGTGCTCGGCGTCGGCGATCTGATGTCCGAACGCGACAGCGCGCGCGCGCAATATCGTCTGGCGCTGACCACCATTGGCGGCGCGGACAACAACCCATTCAAATGGGCGCCGACCCAGCGGCTCGCGATCGACCTGCTGATGGCCGGGGAATCGAGCTTCCTGTCCGGTCCAGCCGCGTTGCAGGCGAGCTTTTCGGACGTAAAGCGCCACCTCGTCGCGACGTTCGCCGGCTTCAAGGCGTCGATCGAGACCGCGGTTGCCAGCTTCGATCCTGCCAGGGTCGAAAAGGCCATCACCGGCAAGAGCTCGCTGCTCAAGGGCAAGGTCGCGCTCGCCTGGGAGGAGGTCGGCGAGCGCCATGCCGACCTCGTCCGCCAGTTAGACGAGGGCGAAGACGGCAGCCTCAACCAGGCCTTCGTCGAAGCGTACAGCGAAACCGTCTCCAGACTGTCACGCGACACCAAGTGACGCTACACGCGCCGATCGTGCAGCCGCCCCCAACGCTCACGGCGCGCTCGGCCGCGCGCACCCATGTCGGCCGGGTCCGTCAGGTCAACGAGGACCGCCTGCTCGACGCGCCCGAACTGGGCCTATGGGCGGTGGCCGACGGCATGGGCGGCCATGTCGGCGGGGGCGCCGCAGCGACCGAGGCGATCCGCGCGCTGTGCGGAGTCGCCGAGGCGGTGACGCTGGACGCGATCGAATCCGCTCTGGAGGCAGCGCATGAGGCTGTGCGCGGCGCCGGCGACGGGCGCGGCACCACCATCGCGGGCCTCATCATCGCCGATGCACACTTCACCGCCTTCTGGATCGGCGACAGCCGCATCTACCGGCTCCGCGACAATCTGCTCGAACAGATCACCCGCGACCACAGCCTGGTCCAGGAACTGGTTGACGGCGGCGTGCTGACTCCCGATCAGGCTGCCCGCCATCCGCACGCCAACATCATCACCCGCGCCATCGGCATCGAAGGCTGGACCGCGCCCGACACCGTCTCGGGCGAGGTGGCGCCCGGCGACCGCTTCCTGATCTGCTCCGACGGTTTGTCGGGCCTGGTCGAAGCCGCCGATATCGCAAGGATGTTGTATCAGGAGCCCGCTGCCGCGGTGGACGCCCTGATCACCGCCGCGCTCGATGCAGGCGGCACCGACAATGTTACGACGGTCGTAGTCTCACTAAGCTAATATCGTTGGCGCCAAGGAAGATTTTTGCTTTGTCCGAGACTGCGGCGAGCGCGCCGCCGGATGCGCTTCGTGCGCGGTCTTCCTGGCGAGACGCGGGCGACCGCCCTGCGTCTGCCAAAATTACTCCTTGCGCTTGCGGGATTCGCAATGGTGGTCTCCGACCGCCTTCTGTCGATACGGTTCGACGTGCTGAGCCTTCTCATGCAAGCTATCAGCTTGGCACCCGAGTTGGCGCTGTCCTGCGCCGGATGGGGAGGGAGCACGCTCAGTTCTCCAAGCCGCGCCTCAGGTTTGCGGGCCAACACTGGCAACGCCACATTGTTGGGCGACAGCTGGCATTGCGGAACGGTTAAACGTCAGCTTACGGGCTCGCCGGAACTGAAACCGGACAGGCAGGAGCCGGCCCTTTCCAGCCGTTCAGTCTCCGGTTTCGCTGACGTCTGCTTTCGCGCCCGCGCTGCAAAGAGCTGCCAGTCCGGAATCGGCCCAAATTCAGCCGTTCCGTCGATGAAGCTATGAATGACCGTTTTTGCGTGAGTTCGACCGAACGTCGCCGGGCCGCTTCCGGTCCAAAGACAGTCGCGATCAATGCGGCCTCAGCTCTCCAGCAGGGTGTCGCTGTCACGGTTCCCCGCGAACCAGCGATCGAGCGCGGCCGCGAACAGCGGCATTGGCCACGCCGCCTCGAACAATGTCAGCGACGAGCGCAATTTCATCACGTCGACCGCTCCGAACACCGCGACAGGATCGCTGATGCCGAGGTCCTGAAGTGCTCCGACACACTCGATGTACCGGCGGCCGAGCACGGGGTGATCCAGATAAGCCCGCGCCTCGGGCAGCGAGCGGACGCCGAAGACCCGTGCGGTCTCGCTGCGCCCAAGTCCGCCGAGCTGGGGGAAAGGGAACCACATCCAGTGCGAACGCTTCGCGCCGCAGCGGATCTCGGCGAGCGCGGTCGCATAGACTGGCTCCTGGACCTCCACGAAGCGCTCGAGCGACAGATCGTCAGCCATGGTCACAGCAGCGCTGCCTGCGCAGGCGCCGGCGGAAAGACGCGCAGTCCTTCCAGACTTCCCTTTGGCAGGGCAAGCAGCACGCCGTCGGCGGGAACCTGCGGGTCGAGCCACGCCGCCCAGCAATCGCGTGGAAGCGGCACGATCTGGCGGGAATGATAGGGGCCACGTCTTCCCCCGGCTCGATGGTGAGCATGGTGAAGGCCTCGCCAACCGGGCTCTCGCGCCAGATGCCGGCGATGCAGAACCAGCGATGACCGGCGAGCGTGAACAGCCATTTGTCCTGGCGCTTCTGCTTTGGGTCCTCGGGCTTGTAGAAGCCGTCGGCGAGGATCAGGCAGCGATTTGAGCCGAACTGCCGGCCCTCGACGCGGAAATTGTAGACCGGCTTGCCGCCCGGTCCCGGCGAGCTCCAACGCCGGTTGACGAGCTCGCGGCCGCGTACGATCGGCGTCACATCGGTGATCTTGATGTCCTCGCGGGCGGCGACATTCGGGGTGCCCTCGGGCAGCTCGATCTTGATCTTGAGGTCGTCAAAATCCTCCATGACAGAGGCGATGTCGACCTCGAGCCGGTGTCATTGCACATCGACATACTCCGAATTGCGCCGCGCGTTCGTTCGCATTATGTTCTTACCCTAATCTTATTGCTATTGCTTGTTGCAAATATGCCCCCATGCTACTCCTTAGCGCAGACGTCGCAGAGGGGCGGCAACGTCTGCGCTAGGCGCGAGCGTGCGCGCACTAACGGGAGCGTCAGCTGCAGCGCGCAGTTGGCGAACAGGGGGGAAATCCGATGCGCGAGTCCAGCAGGGCGCGGCTATTTGCGACGTGCATAACAGGAGCTATCCTTGCGGCGTCAGCGCCCGCACATGGGCAGACGGGCGATGCTCCGGTATGGAAGCCGCGCGTGGAAGTCGAAGCGCAGGCCGGCGAAGATTTCGGCGTGTCGACCTCGCTTTTCGTACCCGTTGCGCAGAACGACTCCGCACTCGTCTATCTTGACGGCCGGATCGGCTATGACGAACGCTTCGATCGCAATGGCTCCGCAACGCTCGGCGCCCGCTTGCGCACCGGCGAGGACATCGCGATCGGCGTCAATGTCGGGGCCGATTTTTATCGCTCCGACATCGGCGCGCGCGATCAGGCCGCACTGTCGATGGGTCTCGAGGGTTTCTCGTCGGTCTTTGACGTGCGGGTCAATTACCGGCTGCCGCTGAGCAAGACGCAAACAGTTGCCTTCATCGATCCCGCATCGGCCGGCGCGGCT
>CAWAZM010000009.1:0-6185 GCA_963786515.1 Vulcanimicrobiota bacterium
GACTTAGGGTCGAGATACCCGAGACCCCTAAATGCGGGCTCGGCAATCCACAAGTCGTTGTTTGGACCGTAGATGATCCCGCCGAATGAAAAAGTGTCGGTTTTCTGGTTGAATGTGGGGACGGTCGTCAACGCTCCGGATGGCGCTAGGCGGCCTACGCAGTCATTGGTATCGTCATAGAACCACAGGCTTCCATCGGGGGTGCTGGCATACGTGCGCGGGGCACAGTTGCTCGGATACGCGTACGTGTGGACGATCTTCCCATCGACAGACATCTGCGCTAACCCCGAGTCATGGACAAACCAAATGGAGCCATTCGCCGAACCGATTTCGCCGCCGGTTTCAAAACCGTGTGAAATTTTCTGTTTGACGCCCGACGTGCTTAGTTTATACAGTCCACCGTCCGTGTCGTCGAACCAGAGATTCCCGTCGGGACCGGCAATGATATCAACTGGGGTCTGCGATGTGGGGTATGTTTGTAGTTGACCGTCCGTCGTCATGCGGGCGATCTTGAAAAGTCCGGTTTCCGTAAACCAAAGCGCGCCATCCGAGCCGAGCGCGATGCTGGAGGGCCGGGCGCTTCTATGGAGTTGCTGGAACGTAACTTGTCCCTGTGGTGTAATCTCGCCGATTCTATCGTTCGCATAGTCCGTGAACCAGACATTGCCATCGGGTCCCTCGACCATCGAACAACTATTTTGCTCGAACAAAGTAGTTGCAGGATAGTACCGTATCGAACCATCGGAGGATCCTCGGCTATTCTGCCGTCGGCGAGGCACATCCATACGGAGTTGTTGCTACCGGCCGTAAGATTGAACGCCGGTTTCGCTAATTTCTGCTCCTTCGGAGTGGACGGTAGAACGGTAGCGGGAAAGAGCGAGCCTCCACCGTCCGCATTCGTTCCAATTGTCGCGTCGGTGTAGTGTCCGGAGAACTTGATGCTGGCTCTCGTAGTGGACGAAGTTAAAACGTGCGTCGAAAGCGCCGCATTTTTTGCGTCGGTCGTCGTTAGATGTACCGGGTACGGATATTTGCCTTTTATAACATTGCCCGATAGATTCCGAACTTCGACCTGTAGCGGCAGACTTGATGGAAGGCCAAGTTGCGGTCGTTTCGCTAACGACAGCGTGAAGGAAGAATACTTCGGCTGAGAATTTTTGACCGGGTTAAGTTCGACCCGTCCAAGGGTGCCTTGGTACTCTGTAAACCAGATATTCTTGTCGCTTCCCACTGTAATCCCATACGGCTGCGCGTACTGCGAATCGACCGGCAGTTCGGTGAATGTGCCCGTCGCCGTGACGCGACCGATCTGCCCGATCGTTTCGGTGAACCACATCGCGCCGTCCGGTCCGGCAACGATGGAGAGCGGTTTGCTCGAGGCAGTGGGAATCGTAAACTCCTGAAATTTACCGTCCGCGGTCAATCTGCCTATCTTATTTGCGCTGTTCTCGGTAAACCAGATACTGCCGTCAGCGGCTTGACAGATTCCATTAATGCCCGCCTGCGACGTCGGGACGGAGAACTGCTTAAAAATACCGGGTTTCGTCATGTGCTCGATCGAATTGAATTCGTAATCGGCAAACCAGAGCGTTCCGTCGGTCGCGTACACCATAGCGGTTGTGAGCGAGCCTTGCGGCAATTTGTAGCCGTTCATCTTGCCAGCGGTCGTTATCCGGATCACATAGTAATCGGGGTGATCGTCGTCGATCGCCCATAGATCACCGTCGGGACCCTTTGAAATCGCAACTGGAAATCCGACGTACTGGCGGAACTTCTTGGGAAGCGGAAAAGCGTCGAGCTGCCCCTCAGAAGTAATTCTTCCGAAGGCTCCCGGATTCTGTAACGCCACCCAAAGATTTCGGTCAGGACCTTCGACGATCGAGCCTATACTGCCGTATGTTGGAAACAGATAATCGGTCATGTCACCGGTGACGGAAGACTTTCCGACCACGCTGCCGCCGACGAACCACACGTGCGAGTGGGCCCGGGTGCGATGGCTTCTAGCGTTGCCGACATTGGCGTTGCAAGCTCGTCGATGACGTACGTCTTACCGCCCGCGCGCACGGTCCTTGAGGTGATCCGTGCCGGCGTTGTTGTTTGGTTTGCTGGGGGAAGCAACGATGCGTGTTGCGCCGAGCATCCGGCCAGTAAAGCGACAAGAAACGCGAAAAAAGACCGTTTACATATGATACGCGCGGCGAAAGGCATCTGCCATAGCTCCTAGAGGGTAGTAACGAATGCCCGTCCTCTTCGCAAAAGTTCGTACGGCACCTACTTGTCCCACGTTGCGTCCATCGCCCTAAGACGTTGCTTGGGATCTGCTCCAAAGCGATTGGGTCCGGGTTGGCCATCGAGCATGCAAATTATGTACAATCCTAAATACAGTGCGTACGTAAGAGCGAACGACCAAGGCGCGATGCTGCGAGGAAGTAATTTCGACCAAATGCCACAAGCACACGCGATGTATAGACCATACGGAGCTACATTCCACCAACCGCTCATGCCTCTATCGTGAAGTCTGCGCCACGAAACCGCGAACGCCGGAACCATCGAAACCGCCACGTAGGCGTATACAGGTATTTGGGCAATGTTCTTGTTGATGCTCAAGAAAATACCCATAAGCGAAAAGAAACCTAGTAGCAAAATAATAGCGATCATATCGAATAAGACGAAAAACCAGTACTCTGGTCGCGTAGCCCGACCTGAGAAAGCGAACGACCGTCTCCACGCTACAAAATAATAGTGCATTAGGGTTCTTACGGTAGTTCGACGCGGTAATTATCGACCTCATCGACCCAGACGCGCTGCATATGCCACGCCGCTAATGTGTCGAACCGAATGACGGTCGGTCCGGCAGTGAATGTATTACTTCCATGCGGCTTCAGCGGTGTTCCATTCATCGTTAGCTTGCCCTTGACGAAATAGAAACGTTGGAGGCCCGCGCCTCCTTCGTAACGGCCGACGAAGCGATCGTAGCCTGCGGTGTGCGGAAATTTTCGCGGACCGTTGTAACGGACGCCGAAATAGAGGTCCGGACCGTAGCTCAAGTCAACGACCGCCTTTGTGCGGTTCCTGTCGAACGTAAGATAGAACGTTTGTAGTCTCGGGTCGTCGGTCCAGAACGTGTCTGTGTCGCTCAAAAGCATCTGATACGTTTTTCCGCCGTCGATCAGCGACAGATGCTTATCGTCATTTACGATCTTTAGGGAAGTCGAAGCACTCGTAAACGTACCGGCGTAGTCGCTCGCATCGGCAACGATGGTGGGGTCGGGAGGCGGAGAGGGTTGAGACGGCAACGCTTCACCGATGCTCTGCGCTCGCAAAACCGACATCGCGTATCGAACGATCGCGCACGGGTGTAACGGCTCCTCTGAAAGATTCGACATCGCTATTACACCGAATCCGCGCGTGAGATTCATCTGCATGCATGCGGTGTAGCCGCCTCCGCCGCCCGTATGGCCGATCAGCCTATCCGTTGCTGTAGATTGCACGCCAAAACCGAGGCCGTACTTGCTGTAAATTTGGGCCATTCGGGTAGCTCGTCATGAATTGCACCAGCGGGTTTTCCATCGTCGTACCGATCCGCCGACGTCATTCTGGCAAACGTTGCCGGCGTGAGCAACTGTTGGCCGCTCTCCGTTTTCCCAGCATTTAAGTAGAAGCGCATATACTTTGCCATGTCTTCCGGTGACGACACGACGGAGCCGGCCGGATCGATGTACGTTCCGTTAAAGGTGTTGATGAGCAACGGGGCGTTCACCGGCGGCATCGCCTTGTCGTAATCGCGAAATGTATAGCCATACGCAACATCCCCGGACGCCGTAGGCGTCAAGTAAGGTACGGTTTGCGACATACCGATCGGCTCGATAACGCCGGTGATAACGGCGTCTTGCCAGGGGACGTACGTCACCGCTGCGAGCACGTCTGCGAGGGTATCGTACCCGGCGTTTGCATACGACCACGACGTGCCGGGTGCGAAGAGCACGTGGGCGTGGCGCAGCTCGGCGACTTCGAATGTTCCGCCGCCTGGCCCATAGCCTGTTGGCAAGCCCGATGTGTGCGACAACAATTGATGAATGAGTATCGGTTTCCCACCCGCGTTGGTCGAGAACCAGGGAAGATAGCGCTGCACGGGTGCCTGCAGATCGAGACGACCCGCGTCGTGCTGCCGCAGAAGCGCGAGTGCGACGAACGACTTGGTGATCGAATAGACGATGAAGCGCGTTTGGGGAGTAACCGGCGTCTTGGCTTCTGCATTCGAATAACCGAATGTTAGGATGCGAAGCGTGTGCGTGCGATCGGTGATCGCCACCGACATGCCGGGGGCGCCTTGTTCTGCAAGCGCGCGCTGACCGTAGGCTTGAATCGCCGCGATCGCATCGTCGGTGGTCGGGGCATCGGCACGTTGGGCCGAGGGAGCGATTAATGCACCGCCGATGTAACGATCAGCGTCAGCGAAAGCGCTCTGAAGCCGAACATCGCCTGCACCTCCAATGGGTTGGAACGCAAGCGGGGCACCGAAATCCGGCGCCCCGTAACAACTCGCTTACTGTGACCGACCGCCTCAGTTGACTGGCGGTTGCCGCACCGCGAGCCGATCGATGTCTTGCAGTGCGACGGTGCTCTTATGTCGTCCGTACGCGAAGTAGAAAATCAAGCCGATGACTAGCCAGATGATGAACGACAGCCAAACGAACGGGAAGAAGCCCCAGATGAGCGGGTTGCCGAACCGCAAAAAGTACATAAGAGACAGCGCCGTGAGAGCGGACAGCACTGGGATGAGGTACGGGCCGAACGGCAGCGTGAACTGTCCGGTCACTTCGGGATGACGCTTGCGAAGGATCGGCACCGCGATCGAGACCAGCACGAATGCCGCGAGCGTTCCCATATTGGTCAGTGCTCCGACGATATCGATCGGCGTAAAGGCGGCAATCGCAGCGATGATGACCCCGAAGAACGCCGTAGAAAAGACTGGCGTGCGCCAGACTGGGTGGACGCGGGTAAATGCGGCCGGTATTAAACCGTCGCGCGACATCGCGAAAAAGATACGGCTTTGACCGAACATCATCACCAGCAACACCGTCGTTAAACCGGCGATCGCGCCAATCGAGATGATCACGCCTGCCCAACCGAGGCCGACGTAGTTCATCGCAAACGCGACGGGGAATGCGACGTTTAGTTTATAGAACGGAACCATACCATTCAGAATCGCGACGACGATGATGTAGAGAATCGTGCACACGCTAAGACTGACGAGGATTCCGAACGGAAGATCGCGTCCGGGTTTTTCGCTTCTTCGGCGGTCGTCAACACAGCGTCGAACCCGATGTACGCGAAGAAGATGAATGCCGCGCCGCCGAGCATGCCGGCAATGCCGAATGGGAAGTATCCACCCATGCCGGCCGGACCGCCCGCCGGGAGATGATAGTTGACACCATCGATGTGCCCGATGCCGATCGCGATAAAGAATAGCACGATCAACAGCTTGATCGTCACGATCACGGCATTGACGGCGCCCGACTCTTTCGTACCGCGAATGAGGAGCGCGGTGATAATGAGGATGATCCCGGCCGCCGGCAGGTTTGCGTAACCGGACACACCCGCTTGGCCCGCCAAGCCCCAATGTGGTCCTTCGTCCACTCCGGCGGAATATTGAGCCATCCCAACCCCGGTGCCGCGGACGCCTGGTGCAAAATGTTAACGAAGTAGCCGGACCAGCCGATGCTGACCGTCGCAGCGCCTAGTGCATATTCCAGCACGAGATCCCAGCCGATAATCCAGGCCAAAAACTCTCCTAGCGTTGCGTACGTGTACGTGTACGCGCTGCCGGAGATCGGAATTTCCTGGAAACTTCAGCGTAACAGAGCGCGGCCAAGGCGCTGACGAGGCCGGCCACGACGAACGAAATCGTTAGGGCGGGGCCCGATCGAGTTGCCGACGCAACGCCGGTCAAGACGAAAATGCCGGTGCCGATAATGGCACCGATGCCCATGGCTGTCAGAGCCCACGGCCCCAAGGACCGCTTTAATGCGTGCTCGCCGTCTTTATCGCTACCCTCGGCGAGAATCCGCGCGATCGGCTTAACTCGTTGAAATAGCATCAACGAGAATATCGCGCGAGGTCCTTTACTCCCTGGTTTATGTCACGATAGGCGCTTTCGGAGATAAACGACGCGCTCAGTCTCT
>CAWAZM010000010.1:0-11618 GCA_963786515.1 Vulcanimicrobiota bacterium
CATCGCGGTAGGCGACGACTAACGCCGACGTCGCGATCTTTGTCCTCGAAGCGAAACGAGCGGCGGCCGCGTCGATCAGCATCCGATCCTCGGGCGTGGCGTTGGCTTCGAGATCTTTCGCCGTCAGAATCGCTTCCCGAGCTTGATTATCCCGATCGTACGTTCGCCGGCACGTTCAGATTCGGCGCATTGCTCAGAGCGATGCCCCACCACGCCATCGCCGACTTCGGATCGAGGTCGGAGGCGGTGTAGAACTCATGCTCCGCCGCCTCGGGATTGTAGGCGTAATAATCCAGCAACCCCCGGTCGAAGGCCGCCTGGGCGGCAGGGTTCGGCGACACCTGATGATGCACGAGCGGCGACGTTTGCGCCACGGCAATGGCGGTTGCACCGAGGAATAGCGCAGGCAACAGGAAGACTCTTAAAATGCGGCTCATGGCGCCTGCATTCTACGCTTGTCCGCCGAACCCAGGCTGACTACCACACTAAGGGGAGAGTCGACTCCCGTTATTGTGTCCGTCTTTCTGCCGCCTGCCGGATAATCGTACATGTTGACAATTCTCAGGGGTCGATCCATGCGGAGACGGCACGCTGTAAGCGGGCGCTATAAGCGTGTTGCCATCGATAAAGAAACCGCCTATATCATACGATCGCTTTAGAACGATGGTCGATTCCACTGTCCCGTGCTTACCTTTTATGCTAAGCCGATACATAATGTTTCGGTCGCTGTCTGCAATGTCGAGGTATTTTCCGTCCCACGCCATACCGCCGCTCTGGTAATTATCGCAAGAGATTTGAATCCAGCGAGATCGCTTCGAATCGCGCGCTTATTCCTAGGAAGTTCCAATAAAACGAAATGTGAACCGGAATTCCCCGTGTGCGCACCAACGAAAAGGTTTCCACTTCCGTCATACGCACAGTACAAACCTAATGCGTACGGTTGGGGTAACGTTATGGTTGTGGACCTTTTGTGCGCTTTTTTGAAAAAAGAGACTTCTGATATCCCCAGGGGGTATCCCGTCCCATTTGTGACGGCTACCGTTCCCGTACTCAAATCGACTGCGCAGGTGCCAGCATATCCAGGAATTCCGCCGAGGATGACGGCCGGCGATGTCGCCCCATGTTTATATTTGATGATCGTATGCCCGGCAGTAGCAAAAATGGTTTGCGCCTTGTTGACGCATAGAAATGCGTTGCTGGGAGTTGTAAGAATCCCTACGAGTCTGTACTTCGGCGGAGTGTAGGAGTAGACCGCGATGCCTCCTAGACCTGCGTCGGCGATATACAGTAAGTCTTCACCTGATGCTTCACGGAGCATCCACGACTGCCGCTGATGTTGTGCCTGGGCCGAGGCTAACGGCGGCGTCAGCGTCGGGAGGCTCGAACTCGAAGAGGTACACCCACCAGCTGCGAGCGTTAGGATGCCAATGAATACCGCTGACTTTGAAAGACTGCGCATAGCAGCTAGGCGGTTGGCGTTCTGCCCGTTTCGGCCTTCGAGAGCAGGCAAAGAGCAGAAAGGCACGGCCGCAATGGCCATGCCCTTTCCACATCCACGCGCTTCCAACAGCGAGCCGGAGGGCGCGGGCCTCGCTACTTCTTCGGCGGAACGCTGAGTGCGGTGCCCAAAGGATTCACCAAACCGCCGGTGATGCTCGAACCGTAGGTGCCTTTCGGCCACGGCGTTCACGTACGCAGCGCCGCCGATGCCGTCGGGTGCGATGATCTGCTTCGGTGAATTCGCCGGCGTCAACGTGAACTCCAAGAGATCGCCGATCCGGCCTCCGTTCGATGTTGTCACCGTCGATGTACCGGCAACCTTCCCGCTCGACGTCACCTGATACACGTCGGGCCCTCCGAACGCCGCGCCATCCTGATCGCCGACCGCGACTGGTTCCCGACGACTTGAACCCCACCGGGAAACGTAATGTTCGCGCCTTTGATCTTGATTTCGGTAAACGTTCCGTCGGGTGTGATTTTTGCGTAACGAAACGGCTCCGCTCGAGAGTCGATGCCATGGACGTACAGATTGCTCGCATTATCGTATGCGAGGAAATCCTCTCGAACGTAATCCGGGTCGGTATAGATGGTCGGCGTTGTACTACCCGCCGGATACACCGAGATACTGCCGATCTCGAACTGGCTCGTCAACAGAAGGTTCGCAACGGCGAGGTTTCCGGTGCTAGGATCGACTGCGCAGCTAGCCGGCAATTCGCCCGGGTCGCTTAGTATCGCAACTGGCGTCGTCCCGCCGTGCGCGTATTTGAAAATCTGATCCGAGCCGCCGTCCGCAACGTAGACATTGCCGGATGAATCCGAACACAAGCCCTGCGGATAGCCGAATCCCGTGATCGTTCCGACGTTCGGCCTTTCGGATACTCAAAGATCTGAACCGATCCCGTGCCCACATCCGAAACGTACAGCAGCGTCTTCGACTTTGCAGCGTTGTCGATGTGCGACGGGCGTCGGTCGAGATGTTGTACCACCATTCCCGTTCGCATGACCGAAATATTCGGCCGCTGACCCTTGGCGTTAATGCCTGCCGATGCGCCCGAACCGGCCCCGGCCGGAACGGATGCCGCTCCACTACATCCCGCGAGTAGTCCGGCGCACGTAGAAACTGCGAGAATCGAACGCGCTAACAATGAGGTGTTCATGCCGATGTTCTCCCTATCTCTCATTTCGAGCCGCTCGATGCGATCGCAATGCCCGTCGCGCCCGTTTGTTGCAGCCCGTTGTTAAAGCTGTACTGATATTTGCCGGCGGGATACGAATACACGTTAACGCTACCGGCATACTGGCTGGCACAATAGAGGTTTTTCTGCGCCGAATCGAGCGGGCACTCACCTGAGAGTCCCCACGTCTTAAATGTTTTGAACGCGGGCGCGTCATACGGCGGTTTATAGACGCTGCCGTACATCACGCGATAGCCCTGATCGAAGGTGATGTCGGTGATGGTCAGATTGCCGGCCGAGTCGAACGTCGGCTTTCCGGGTTCCCACGGATGCGGACCCGCAGAATCTTGCCCTTGTCGGCTGGTTTGCAGCCGGCGAACTCGACAACCTCGCCTGCGCCCGTTTGATCGTAGTGCGACACGTCAATTCTTGTTAGCGTCAACGGCCACGCCGGCCAACCGGCTAGGGTTTTCAAATCCTGGTGGGTGCGGCGGGAAGAACGACGGATCGGAAAGTTTACCAATAAAGTTGCCGCTCGATGTAAAGATATTCACCGTCCCCGACGTGTAGTAGTAGCCTCCTTGAAAGGGCGTGTAGTCAACGATGTCGCCGACGATCACGTCGCCGTTCGAGTCGACCGCTACGTCAGAAGGCTGACCGTATGGAACCGTGATGACCGTCCCGTAAGAACCGCTGCAGTTGTACTCTTGCACCGTGCCCGTGAGCGGGCCGTTGTTTCCCGCCGGCACCCATAAGTTGCCCTTGCTGTCGGTGCCGAGGTAGTTGACGGCATCGACGCCTGGCGTTTGGCACAACGGCGGGGCGTTGTTCTTGTTCGGAAGCGAAAACCTGCCGATAAGCGATGGAAACTCGAAGCCCGAAACCCACGCGATGTCGCTCGAGTCGTTCGGCCGCGTATTCCGCAAGCGCATCCACGCGGGGTGCGGGTCGCGCTGAATGTCGAGCGGCACCATTGAGACGAGGCCGTTGTTTATGAAACGCTGCAGCATTTTCGAAACGTGTTGCCCGGGCGAGACCTTCGCGTTCTGCACCGATGGTGCGAACTGCGATTCGTGCCCGGCGCAACCGGTGATACCGAGACATACGACGGTGGCAAGCGCGTAAGCGCGCGGCGTCAAAAAACGCATGTTGATCTCCTCCTGCGTCCGAGTTATGGATTAGCCGCGGGGCTGACGGCCACGCCTTGTGCGCTGCCAAACCCGGTAAGTTGCGCCTGCACGGTCCCGACGGGTACGATAACACTTTTACCGTGTTCGTGCCGAAGTCGGAAACGTACAGATTTTGGTACGTCGCGTCGAACACCATGTGGCTCGGATTGAGGAAGCCGGTAAAGCTTTTCGACGGTTTGGTCTTCCCCGGTGCGTAGACGTTGATATAACCGCCGTCCGAATCTTCGGCGACGAGATTTCCGGTGCTGTCGAACGCCACGTCGGCGGCGCTCGTTTCGAGCGGAATCATCAAATTCGTCGGAACGACCTGGCCTTTGCTCATCTTCAGTATTCCGGACGCGCCGAGGCCATCGTACGAGCAGATGAGATTGCCGCTGGAGTCGATCGTAATGCCCCTCGGCACGACGGGGAGATTAATCAATGTGAGTTTCGTTTGCCCGTGGATAAATTCGGCAGCCTGGTTGGCCGCCGTTCCTAGGTACAACGTTCCGTTCGCGCCGATGGTAAGACTCGGGATGGTGCCTTCCATCCCGAAAAACGTCTTGACGGGACCGCCGGTGTAGGGCGGTTTGAACTCGTAAATCTGATTGATGCGCGCGTCGTACGCATACAGGTTGTTGGATTTATCGATAGCCAAGACGCCCGGCAGACTCAACATCCCGACGATCTGTCCGATCGGGCTCGATAGGTTACTGGTCGAGTAGATGTCGATCACGTGATTCGTCTGATCGGAGACGAACAGTATGCCGGTTGACTTCGAGCGCTGGTACGCCGATTGCGATATCCAGCTATGCCGGTGATGCTCGCCGTTTGGTAAAGGGCCGCCACGCGCGTCAACCGCGAGCGCGGTCGAGCCGAGCAGAATGCCGGCGAGTAATGCGAATTTGATCCGAGGCAGCATGGTCGTTCTCCCAAATACGGCATGGTGAAATCGGTAGGTGTCGCGCCTTCGTCGCATAAAAAAAACCGCCCCTCCGCAGTGCATGGCACAACGGAGGGCGGTGTGGCGCAAAGAAAATGCTTCGCTTGCCGCTATTTCTTAGGCGCTACGCTCAGCGCGGTTCCCAATGGATTCACCAAACCGCCGCTGATACTCGAACCGTAGGTGCCTTTCGTCCACGCGTTGAGATACACCGTGGCGCCAAGGGCATCGGGCGCGACGATTTGCTTCGGTTTGCCGGCCGGAGTAAGCGTAAACTCAGTCAAATCGCTAATGCGGCCTCCGTTCGCCGTTGCTAACGTCGTTTTGCCGACGACCTTGCCGCTCGGTGAAACGGTTACACGTCCGGCGTTCCCGTTAACGCTCCGTCCTGATCGCCGACCGCAATGGTATTGCCAACGACTTGCACGCCACCCGGGTAGGTGAAGGTTGCGCCCTTGATGTTGATTTCGGTAAACGTGCCGTCGGGTGCCATCTTCGAAAACCGGAATGCGTTGGTTTCCCGAATCGACGCCATCGACATACAGATTGCTTGCGTTGTCGTACGAGAGGAAATATTCGCGGGCGTGATTAGCGTCGGTGTAGACGGTCGGCGTCGTGCTGCCGGCCGGATACACCGAAATGCTGCCGATCTCGAACTGGGTCGTGAACAGGAGGTTCGCAACCGCAAGATTTCCGGTGCTCGGATCGACGGCGCAGCTGGCCGGCACTTCGCCCGAATCGCTCAGGATCGCCACCGGCGCCGTTCCGCCGTGCGCGTATTTGAAAACCTGCTGGGAGCCGCCGTCGGCAACGTAGACATTGCCCGACGAATCGGAACAAAGACCCTCTGGATAGCCGAATCCGGTGATCGTGCCGACATTCGTGCCCTTCGGATAGTCAAAAATCTGGACCGTACTCGTGCCCACATCCGAAACATACAGCAAGGTGTTCGACTTTGCAGCGTCGTTCATGTGCGACGGGCGCCGGTCGAGATGCTGCACGACCATTCCGGTTCGCATGACCGAAATATTCGGCCGCTGACCCTTCGCGTCGATACCGGCGGATGAGCTCGAACCGGCGCCGGCCGGAACGGATGACGCTCCACTACATCCCGCGAGTAGCCCGGCGCACGTAGAAACTGCGAAGATCGAACGCGCTAAAAATGAGATGTTCATGCCGATGTTCTCCCTATGATGCGATTGATGCTCATGCCAGTTGGAGCGTCAGCTTCGCAACCGACGCCGGTGGAAAGATTGCGGTGACTTGGTTCCCGGAAGCCGATACGCTCGACGCGGTGGGAACCAACGTGTCGGGATGCTCGAAGCTATTGTGGGCGTGCACGTCGGCGCTCGTGAGGATCGTCATCGTAGCGCTCCTCACGTTGGCCCCGCGTATGCTCACGATCGCTTCGCGCGCGTTCGCAACGTGCGGATTCGTGACGGTCAGCACGACCGTCTTTCCGTGCAGGGACGCCGAGCCGTTCAAACCCCAGAACGACGTCGGCGTCCCGTCACGGCTGTAGGCAACCTCAGGCGCCGAAAACACCGTTCGCAGCGCCAAACCGTCTTGATGATCGGCGTACATTGCGAACACGTGGCCGACCGGTGTGACGCAAAACTGGTCGTCGTGCGCCAGGTAGAGACTGTTGAGGCAGTTGACCAGTTGCGCGCAGTTGGCCATCGCGACTTTATCGGCGTTGCGATTGAACGTGTCGAGCGTCATGGCGCTGTACACCGCGTCGCGTAGCGTCGGCGTTTGTTCGAACAGGTTGGCCGGCGTCGGCGAGCTGCCGGGACGATACCACGTGCCCCATTCGTCAACCACCAACTTGACGCTATGCTTGCGATCGGTCTCGCCCATGATCTGCCAGTGCCGGTCGATCAGCGTTTCCATGCGATCGCCTTGGCGCAACAACTCGTACCAATCCACGGCATCGAAGTTCAGCGCATCGCCTTTTCCTTCAACGAAGTCTTGGGTGCGGCCGCGGCTGAGGTTCCAGGTATAGTAGTGCAACGCAAAGCCAAAGATCGCGTCGAACTCGGCCTGTCCGCGGCGCGCGATCGCCTCGAAAAATCCGGTCGTCCAGTCCCAGTCGTCTTTGTCGGGGCCGGACGCCACCAACGACAGCGGCGTTGTGAACTCCGGCACGGCGGCAACGTAGCGACAGAACTCCTCGGCGTATTCCCCGGCGTAAACGTGCCGCCGCAACCCCACGGTTCGTTCCCGACGCCCCAGTAGCGCACGTCGAACGGGGCGCTGTCGCCTTCTTGGGCGCGCGCATCCGCTAGCGTCGTGCTGCCGCTCGGAGCGTTGCAGTATTCTACCCAGTGGCCGAACTCTTCGGCGGGTAGGCTCCTGACGTTGGCCGCCAGATACGGCTGGCTTCCAATCGCGCGACAGAAATCGACGAACTCATTCGTACCGAACTGATTGGGATCGTAACGCTGATCGCGCGGCGCACCGGCCGGCAACTGCGACGCCCAAAAGTTCGACCGTCGCGGCCGTTGTTCGGCCGGCCCGATGCCGTCGCGCCAGTCGTAACTGTCGGCAAAGCATCCGCCCGGAAAGCGCACGATCGGAGCCTTGATCGTGCGCATGTGCTCGATCAAGGCGCTCCGCACGCCGCCGACGTTGGCGATTTTCGATCCTTGCCCACCCAGATGCCGTCGTAGATAACGCCGCCAAGGTTCTCGGCAAAGTGCCCGTACAGGTTCGGCGAGATTCGCCCGATCGGTTCGTCGAGCAATATCTCGACACGCGAATCCGCCGCGACCGCAACTGCACCTGATAGCAAGAGCGCCCCTCCGCCGAGTAGAGTGCCGCGAAGAAACTCGCGTCGAGTAACATGGCTCAGACTGGTGCCTACTTCGAGCCGCTGGGTGCCAGCGCGATTCCCGTCGCACCGTACTTTTGCAGATCTTGGTTGAAGCTATACTGATACTTTCCGGCGGGATAGGTGTAGACGTCGACGCTCCCGAGTCCAAAGTTCGCGCAGTACAGATTCTTCTGCCCCGAATCGATGGGACACGAAAGTGTCGGCACCAATCTGCTTGAATGTCTTCGTAGGCGGCTTATCGTACGGCGGTGCGTAAACGTTTACGTGTTCCTGCTGATAAAAATCGCCGGTCGCGTAATCGGCAATAATGAGGTTGTCCGCCGCGTCAAACGTTGGCTTACCCGGCGCCCACAAATGCACTCCGGCGAGGACTTTGCCTTTCTTTGCCGGTTTGCAGGCGGGGAACTCGACAACGTCGCCACCGCCCGTATTATCGAAATGCGAGATGTAACAGTTATCGTGTGAGTCAACCGCAACACCGATCAGGGCGTTATAGAGGTCGAACCCGGGCACATGCGGTGAGAAGAACGACGGATCGGAAAAGTTTCCGATGAGCGCGCCGGTCGAACTATAGATATTGGCCGTGCCGGAATCCAAGTAGTAGCCGCCCTGGATCGGCGCGTAGTCGATGATGTTCCCAACGATGATGTCGCCCTTGCTATCGAACGCGACGTCGTCCGGCTGACCGAACGGATCTGGGATGCTTAACCCCACCCCGCCGCTGCAGTTGAACTGCTGCGTCGAGCCGGTTGGCGGGCCGTTGTTACCGGCGGGCACCCACAAGTTGCCGCTTGGATCGGTGCCGAGACTATTCACGGCGCTCACTCCCGGCGTCTCACAAATTGGGGCGTCGTTATTCGGATTCGGAATGTTGAACTCTCCGATGACCGACGGGAACTCGAACCCCGAAACCCAGGCAACTTGGGAGGCGTCGTTCGACCGCGCTCCGCGCAAACGCATCGCGCTTGGCTGCGACGGTCGTTGTATGCCGAGCGGGACTAACGACACCAGACCGTTATGGATAAATCGTTGCAGCCGTTGCGGTATTCGGCTCGTCGCGACGGTACCGCCGCTCTGTACGGTTGGGGCAAACTGCGATCCGCGGCCGGCGCAGCCACTCGCGATCGCAATCAAGGTGACTCCAGCCAGCGCATAGGCGCGCGGTGTCAAAAAGCGCATGTCAATTCTCTCCTTACGATCGAGCTACGGAATCGCTGCCGGGCTGACGGCCACACCTTGAGCGCTGGCAAAACCGCCAACCTGCGATTGCAGCGTTCCGGATGGATACGCGATGATTTTTACGGTGTTGGTACCGAAATCGGAGACGTACAGATTTTGACGGTTGGCATCAAACACCATATGATTCGGATTGGCGAAGCCATCGTCGATCGTCTTCGATGGTTTGGTCGAACCCGGCGGGTACACGTTGATATACGCTCCGTCAGAGTCTTCAACCACTAAGTTACCGCTGCTGTCGAACGCAACGTCCGCGCTGTTCACTTCGAGCGGAATGAGCAGGTTCGTCGGAATCGGCGAACCTTTGGTCATCCGTAACACCCCGGCAGCACCACCACCGTTAAACGTGCAGACGAGGTTGCCGCCTGAGTCGAGCGTCATACCGCTGGGCGCGACCGGTAAGTTGACGCCGACACCCTTCAGTCGTCCGTTCGGGAATTCGTACACTTCTTCGATTGAGGATGCGACGTATAACGTGCCACGAGCGTCGATGCTGATACTGGCTGCCGGCCCCCAAAATCCAGAGAACTTCTTGACGGGCGTACCGGTATACGGAGCTTTGTACTCTAAAATGTAACCGCCCCGTTGATCGTAGACATACAGGTTGCCGGATTTATCGACGGCGAGGGCAGCCGGTAAGCTCAACAAGCCTTGGACTTGGCCGATCGGCAACTTCGGATTCTTCTCCGAAAAGATATCGACGACGTGGTTGTTGGTGTCGGATACGAACAGCAGGCCGCTCGACTTCGCACGCGCGTACTCATTTTGTGAGATCCAGCTATTCCGGAACTGCTCGCCGTTCCGTAACGTGCCACCCCGCGCATCGACCGTCAGCGCGGTCGATCCAAGCAGAATGCCGGCGAGCAGTGCGAATTTGATTCGAAGCAGCATGTCGTTCTCCCAAATACGTCATGGTGAGGTCGGTACGACCCGCGGCTTCGGTGCATAAAAAAAGCCGCCCCTCGGCGGCGGATGGCACAACGGAAAGCGGCGTGGCACAAAGCCGCGCCGACGTTACCGTGCGACACCTCCGAGAAGCGTTAGGCCGGGAGCCCGCTTACGCTGTGCGGCAGCGCTGGCCGGCTTCTGTTTTTTGCGTGCGGGACGCGCCTCGGGCAGTACTTCTGACGCAGCGCGATACGTGAGCGACAGCGTCCACGCACCTGCGCTGCTTTCCGCCAGTTCGAGCGCGCGCCGCATGGAATCGGCGCTTCCGACGTTTCCTTGCCGTTTCAACATGAGTCCCGAGTCGCGCAGTACGATCGCCTGCCACTTCTTGTTTTGCAAACTCGAAGCGGCTTCGCCGGCCTCCGCGAACGATTGCTCGGCGTTCGCGTAGCGTGCCGTGTGCGCGAAGAAATCGGCCTGCGCTTCTTTGAGGAACGTCCAGTGCAGCGTGCCGGGTAATGCGATGCGCTCCGCTTCGAACACGAGCGGATCGGCGGCTTGCCAGTAGGGCGTCTTCAACAGCGTCGTCGCGATCCACGCGGCTGCGAACACGAGGTGTCGCTGCCCTTCAGTCGCTCGTGCGAGCTCGAGGGCGCGCTCAGCCATCGCCAACATCTCGTCGTTGCGACCCACCGAGCCGTAATAGCCCATCAGGCCGATCGTCGATTCGAGCGCACCGCGTACCGATGCATTGGCGATGCTCAGCTCGAGCGCCGACGTGAAGCGCTGGTACGATCCACGATAATCGTCGGTGAGGTCCTCGGCGCAATATGCATTCAGCAGCGCGAGCGACACGCGGCGATGCGGCGCGAGGTTTTGGATCTTGGACGCAACGACGTTCGCGCGGCCCAGCGTCTTGCGTGCCGGCGAAAAGCGCGCGTTGGCGCAGTGCAGCAGCCCGGATTCGACCAGCGCATCCAGCGCAAGGTCGTCGAAGCGTTGCGCGTGCATCTGGCGATCCACCAGCGCATCGAGCGCGGCGGCGGCGCTTGCATCCGAGCCGAGCGCGAGCGCGTAGCGAGCTTCCACGAGGGCGGCGCGTTCCGACAAAGCCGTCCACTCCTCGCCGGCGCTGTTCGTGATGTCGGCGACGCTGCGGTCTAACAGTTTGCGCGCGCGCGGCAGTTGACCGGCGACGATCAGCGCGTCGGCGAGTTCGAGGCTAGCCGTTAACTTTCCATGGCCCGGAGAAAAGCCGCTCCAGGCATGATCGAGGAGCGCGACCGCGCGCGTGCCGAGACCTTGATCGCAAAATGCGGAGACACGGTTGAACAGTAGCTGCTTCGAGTCGTAGGTAGAAATGCGCGGAGACGCGTCCTTCGCCGAGCGCATACGGAGTGCGACGTTCGAGCAGATAGCATGGCGCTCGCGATAGTATTGCCGGCGCGAAAGCTGCAGACGCTTAGCGACCTGCGCGATGTCGTCGCCCGAAAGAATCGCATCGACGATCGCGCGCCGGCGGCGAGCGCCCTCGCCGGAACCGGTAATCGCAGCATCCGAACAACACGCATCGGCTTCACAAGCGATCCGATTTCGAATGGCAAATACCGCACTCGTTTCGTCGGCCGTCGTCTTGGCACGCGAGAAAAACGTTGCCGTTAGCGGATTTTTGCGCAGCGCCGAAGCATCGGCCAGGTGCCGAAACAAGTGATGGACGGCGGCGTCGAACGACTTCTCCGGGTCGGCGTACGGCAATTACTAACCTCGCAATCGGGACGCGTGAATTCGAGTCGCGCGGCGAGTGGCCCTTCGCTGTTGAAGCAGGCGAGCCAACCATGCTAACGAACCGGCGAGAGTCGGAGGTGCTTGGT
>CAWAZM010000011.1:0-143267 GCA_963786515.1 Vulcanimicrobiota bacterium
GGGTTACCTGTCAGGCTGCTCTTAGTATGACCGTATTTTAAGCCAACTACGCCGGTGCTCTCTAAAGTCATACCGCTTGGCCACCTGCAGCAAATTGGCCGCGATTAGATCTTGGTGATGCAGGGCGTTTGCCAGGGCTGCGCCATGTTGTGGCGTGTGCAAATAAAGAGTGGCCATAGTTTCTAAAAGCTTTTGACGAAAGGGCATAATAGGCTTTTCGGGCTACTGTGCAAAAGACTTAAATCACAGACTATGGAGCTACTGAAAATGGGCATAAGAGTTTGCTGCAATTCATCGAGTTCTTGCTGCAGTGCGTCTTTGATTGAGCACCATTAAGATTAGCTTTTCAAAGCTTAAGGCCGCAGCCCTATCCTGGTCAATTCCTGTGCGCTTAAACTCTTTTGTAAACTTTTCGTGCATAGATTTTAAAGCGTCCCACATGCTGCGCACAAGGCCTGTGCGATCGAGTCCGCTTTTACAATTGATTTCTGTGACTGCGCCAAGCAACATGTCGAGCAGCAAGCCTAATTCAATTTCTTGTACACACTTTTTTAAAAGTTGAAAGACCATTGCTGGCCAGGCTATTTGTCTGCTTGGCTACTAAAAGCGCAAGTAGCTCACATTTATTTGCGGCAATGATTTTTTGGGGCGCTGAGTTTTCATGTTGCCTAATAGCTATTTTTAATTCTTGGCAGCAAGTAGCAATGTGCATGAGTTTGCTTGCCAGATTTTGTTGAGCGGCATTTAAATTTGTGGCCAAGCTTGCGGTATTAGCTTCTGGCGCCGCTGCTAGCATTTCAATTTTTAAAGCCGATATTTGGCTATGCCAATCATTTAAATGCGCGCTCAGCTTAATAAAGAAGTAAAAGATGCTAGAGCTCTAATATCTGGGTCTTGTGCTAGGTCCTCTAGCAGCCAAAGAGTTTTAGTGGCAAAATTATCCAAGGTTCAAAAGGTTTGAAGATGCATCTTCGCCATACAGCAGGGTGGCGCAATTGATGCGTTGTTACTATGGGCAACTAAGGGCAGCGCTCCCGTCCAAACCCAGGCCGTACTCTTTTGTTTCCAGCTAATAGTGCTCTTAGCTGCTTTTCGAATATAATGGCTTTGGCTGTGCTCTTTGGCAACTAGCTGTCCATCGGTCCAATAGGAGTTTAGTTGATTTAAAGAAATTCTAAGGGATTTTAACTCTTTGTTTTGGTGCCTCTCAAAACGCATTTGGAGAGTTTGCAAAAGCCCGGCCATAAACTCATCAGCTTTTTTCTTGCTGTCGATGCCCCCGCAGGTAATACAAATAAGCCCATCTTGGTTGTCAATTTGCACTTTAAAGTTGGCAAGGTCATTATTTTCAGGTTGCAGGTCTTGCTGCCGCAGGGAGGTCGGTACAGCGGCGTTTTCGCGGATGCTGATCTGCTTGTTTGCATGATCACAGGCTGCTGTTTCTGTGATGGCTTTAGAGCTCCACCACCTTTGAGAGCAGGGCGCGAGTAAGCGTGTGGCTTGGTTGAAGGGCTTCTCGCCCATCTGCGTCTTGCAGTATCTTTTTATCTAAATCTTTTTTGAGCCTTGCGTCAAAGAGACAGTCGGCTACTAGTTCAATTTTTATTATCAGACCATGCGTTAAATCAGCCTGCCGGAGAAAGAGATGCCCTTTGTAGCCTGCTGCCTGACAGACAACGAATCTCGTTGCCAGATGCATTTGCTCGCTAGCTAGGCCATTTGAGAGCGTATCTTGATAAGCTTGCCATTTTTCTAAGACGATTACTAAGTATACATTGAGCTTATTTTCTAGCGTGCGTACTCTTATGCCGGGCGCCAATGTGTCCAGTTGTAGCTTAATATGTTCTATTTCGCTAGAGAGGGGCTCAAAGCATTTTAAGCTGCTATTGAAAGCCAAAGAGCATTGTGCAAAGCGCTGAATAGCTAAGGCGAGCTCTGACTCTATTTTGCAAATACTCATTTGAATTGCATCTAGCTTCAAAGGTTGATTAGCTAAAAAAACAAAACTCAAATGCTTCTTTAAATAAAAGATATAAAACCAAATCTTCGTACGCCTGCATCGCGGGGTGCATCCGCGCATCGGGGCGCTCGACGTGTTACCGTTCGTTCCGCTGCGCGACGCCTCGCTCGACGACGCCGCCGGGCTCGCACGCCAGGCCGGCGACGCGATTTGGGAGCGCTATGGAATACCGTCGTTTTACTACGGCGCCGCCGCACGTAGCGCGAGCCGGCGGCGGCTTCCGGCCGTTCGGCGCGGCCAGTTCGAAGGGCTCGACGCTCGTTTTCTCGACCCGCAGTGGTATCCGGATGCCGGAAACGTCGCCAAACACGAGTCCGCGGGTGCGATTGCGATCGGCGCGCGCGACGTCCTGATTGCGTTCAACGTTGAACTGGACAGTGCCGATGAACGCGCAGCAACCGCGATCGCCCGGACCCTGCGCGAACGCGATGGTGGGTTGGACGGGTTACGCGCGTTGGCGTTTCGAATGGACGACGGCCGGATGCAGGTCTCGTTCAACGTCACGGACGTGCGCTCGCTCGCGCTTTATCGAATCGTCGAACTCGTGCGCCGGCTAGCGGCTCGTCACGGCATCGCGGTGACGCGCAGCGAACTGATCGGCTGTCTTCCTCGCGGCGCCGTCGAGCGTTCCGCGGCGTACTATTTAGGAGTTACATCTCTGTGAAACGCGTCATCGCCACATTGCTTGCGATATTGGGTTGCTCGTTGCTCGGCGCCGGAACCGCGACCGCGCAAGGCGGCCCGGGCGACGCCGGCATTTACGAACGCACGTTGCCGAACGGCCTCAAAGTCGTCGTGGTCGAGGATCGCGCCGTGCCCGTCGTGCAGACGGCCGTTTGGTACGGATTCGGATCGCTGCAAGAAACGCCCGGCAAAACCGGTCTGGCGCACGCGCTGGAACACATGATGTTCCGCGGCACCCCCGAGATCTCGGCCGGCGGCCTTGACGATATCGTCGCCCGGATGGGCGCGCAGATGAACGGACAAACCGATTACGACTACACCCAGTTTTATTTCGTCATGCCGTCCGACAAGATCGACGTCACGCTGTTCACCGAGGCCGACCGCATGCAGCACGCGTCGCTGCGAGCCGCCGATTGGGCGGTCGAACGGAACGCGGTTCTCAACGAACTCGACGGCGACGCAAGCTCGCCGTTTTTCAATCTCTTGTCGCGCGTGCGCGCGGCCGCGTTTCCCGGCCAACCGGCCGGACGCACGCCGATCGGACGCCGTGCCGACGTCGCCAATGCGACCGTCGCCGATATCCGCAAATACTATAACGAATGGTACGCGCCCAACAACGCAACGCTGGTAATCGCCGGCGACGTGTCGCACGACGTGGCCTTCGCCAAAGCGCAGAAATATTTCGGCGCCATACCGTCGCGAACGCTGCCCGCGCGAAACGACCGCAGCCCGGTGGCCGCGCACGGTCAACGCGTCGAAGCCGAGTTTCCGTTTCCGTTCGAAGTTGTCAACCTTGCATACGCGATTCCGGGAGACAAAGAGCCCGGCGAACCGGCGGTGAGCACGATCGCAACGCTCCTCGAAAATCAACGCTCGCCGTTTTATAAGGCGCTGGTACAGTCGAACATCGCGCTGGCGATCGAAACCAACGCCGATACGCAACTGCGCGGCGGACTGCTCAACGTGTTTCTCGTGCTCAATCCGGGACACCACGCCGACGAAGCGCAAGCGGTCTTTCAGTCGACCCTCGACAACATGCTGGCCCAAGGAATCGATCCCGATCTCGCGGCCGCCGCAAAGCGCATGACGATCGCCGAGCGCATCTACTCGGTCAACTCGATCGACGGCATCGGCGATTTAGCCGGCTACACCTACGGCATCGTCGGCGAAAAACTCGGCGGCGAAGACGCGCGCTTGGAAGCGTTGACCGGCGCGGATTTACTACGAGCCATGAAACGCTACATGAAGAGCCCGACCGTCGTCGGACATCTCAGCCCGAACGACAAACCGCCGAAGGGCAGTTCGGAGAAGAGCGATTCGACCGCGGCCGACGATTTCTCCAAACGCGTTCCGAACGGCCCGATCGTCGAACCGGCCTGGGTCGCACGCGCCGTCCGCCAGCCGACGATGGCGCGTAGCACGCTGTCTCCCACGTCGTTCACGTTGCCCAATGGCTTGCGCGTGATCGTGCAGCAGAAATCCAACCATCCGACGTTCGTGTTGAGCGGTCGCATCGCGACGTCGCCGGCATTCGAGCCGAACGGCCAGGAAGGCATCGCACGACTGGCGTCCGACGTCGCCGACTACGGCAGCCAGCGCTATCCGTTCGAACAACGCCGTAAAGCCACCGACGAGATGGGCGCGTTCGTCAACACCGGCGAGTCGTTCTCGGCACAAGCCGAGACCCGCAGTTTTGAAAAGGTCCTCGACATCCTCGCCGACGGCGAGATGCATCCCACCTTTGCCGATCCGTGGCTCGGCGTCGAACGCTCGCAATTGGCCAACAGCCTGGCATCCGAGCAAAACATCTCGGGCGTGATGATCGATCGCGCCTACAATTCGCTGCTGCTCGCAACCTCCGATCCGTCCTTGCGCCATCCCTCGTCGCAAACGGTGACGAGCATCACGCAAAGCGACCTGTTGTCGTACGCGCATTCGTACTGGCGACCCGACCTCACCACCGTTTCGATCGTCGGCGACCTGTCACCGCAACGCGTAAAGGATGCCATGACGGCGGCGTTCGGTTCGTGGCAAGCAATCGGAACGAAACCCGACGCGCACCTGATGGCGATGCCGCCGGCGGCGAAGGGCCACGATTGGATCGGCACCGCGGCAAACCAAGTATTCATCCGCATCGGACAACCCGCCGTGTCGCGTTCGAGCAGCGACTACGATACGTTTCTGGTGCTCAACCAAATCCTCGGTGGAAGCGGCGACTTCGAATCGCGCCTGTGGCAAGAACTGCGCCAAAAGCGCGGTCTCGTCTACGGCGTCGATAGTTCGCTCGAGTCGAACAACGACCGCGGCGATTTCAGAATCGAGCTCAACGCGTCGCCGCAGCGGGTCGTCGAAGCAGTGCAATTCGTCCGCGACGAACTGCGCCGATTCCAAAACCAGCCGGTAACGCAAACCGAGTTGCAAGAAGCCAAGGTGCGCTTGGTCGGCGACGCGCTTCTCGACGAAGCGTCGTCAACCGGTCAGGCGAAGCAATTGATCGACATTCTACGCAACGAGCTGCCCTTGGATTACTATCGCACGCTCAACGAACGTTTCCAGCGCATTACCGCGGCCGACGTGCAGCGGGTGGCCAAAGCGTATCTGCGGCCGGACAGTTTGGTCGAGGTCTATGCCGGTCCGTCCGGCCCCTGGTCTCGCGGCATTTAGCGCATGAGCGGAGCGTTCGTCACGGTCGATCCGTCCACCGGAGCCGTGCTCGAACGCTTCGAACGCACGACCGCCGCACAGGTCAACGCGCGCTTGCAGTCGGCGGCCGCGGCGTTTAGATCCTGGAGTCGATCCGGCATCGACGAGCGCGTTGCGCTGGTTCGCTCGATCGGCGCGCGACTGCGCTCGCAGCGCGAACGGCTGGCAGCTACCGCGGTACGCGAGATGGGCAAGCCGGTCGCACAAGCGCTGGCCGAAGTCGATAAATGCGCCGCCTGTTGCGATTATTTCGCCGGCGAAGGCCCCCGCATGCTACAACCGCAGCCGGTCGGGCAAAAGCGCGGCCGGTACGTCGCGTTTCGGCCGCTGGGCGTTCTCTTAGCGATCATGCCGTGGAATTTTCCGTACTGGCAAGTGTTTCGCGCCGTCATCCCTGCGTTGATTGCGGGGAACGCCGTGCTCCTCAAGCACGCCGACAGTACAACTCGCTGCGGTTTGGAGATTGAAGATCTACTACGCGAGGCCGGAGCGCCGGCCGGTTTGTTCTCGACGCTTCTCATTAGCGACGACAACGCCGACGCGGCCGTCGCCGACCCAAGAATCGCTGCCGTAACCCTCACGGGATCGGAGCGCGCGGGCAGCGCCGTCGGAACTGCGGCCGGTGCGGCGCTCAAGAAATGCGTGCTGGAGTTAGGCGGCTCCGATGCGTTCGTCGTACTCGCCGATGCCGATCTGGATGCGGCCACGTCAACCGCGGTATTCGCGCGTTTTCAGAATAACGGGCAGAGCTGTATCGCCGCGAAACGCTTCATCGTCGAATCACCGATATACGATGCGTTCGTCGAGCGTTTCGTGCAACTGGCGGGTGCGCAGGTTGTCGGCGATCCCAAGGACCCGGCAACGCAGATCGGTCCCTGCGCGCGCGCCGACCTGCGCGACACTATCGCCGCACAAGTGCGCGAGTCTGTAGCTGCGGGCGGCCGCCTGGCGCTCGGCGGCGGCTCGATCGATCGTCCCGGATTCTATTTCGAGCCAACCATCGTCTGCGATCCACCGCCCGGATCGCCGATGAGAGTGCGCGAGGTGTTCGGACCGGCGGCGGCCGTCATCCGCGCTCGAGACGAACGCGACGCGATTCGGATTGCGAATGAAACCACGTACGGTTTGGGCTGCAGTATCTGGACGAAGGATGTATCGCACGCCGAAGCGTTGGCGGCCGAGATCGATGCCGGCATGGTGTTCGTGAACGCCCTCGTCGCGAGCGATCCGGCGCTACCGTTCGGCGGCGTGAAACGCAGCGGGTACGGACGCGAGCTTTCGTACTTTGGGCTGCACGAATTCAGCAACGTACAGAGCGTCGTCGTCGCCGGCGCCGGCGAACGGTTTACTCCTTCGACCCGCGGCTAACGACCGCCGCGTACGGTAAACTAAAGTTTCGCAACGTTCGGATGCGATCGCCTCCGGCTGGGTAGTGGTATATGCTCACCGCTCCCGGATGTTGCGCGACGTACGAAGGGACGAGCACGCGATTGCCCTCGACAGTGAGTTGCTCGATCGTGTTAGCGCCTGCAACCGAAAGCGAGCCGACTTCTTTGGCGGTCGAACCCGTTAGTTTAAATCGGTAGATCGTAGCGGCGCCTGCATCCGCAATCGCAAGATCGCTGCCGTCCCACGCAATGCCGCCGGTAGCCTGGAAGCGCTGGGTCACCGTTATCGGAATCAGGGCGTTTCCACCGCGCGGAAGCTCCACTAACGTTAACGCGTCATCGTTGTCTTCGCCGACGACGAATAGGTTACGTTTACCGTCGTACGTCAGGTACTTCGGGTAGAGGGTCGGATAGGAGTACGTGGTGGGTTTGGTGAGCTTTCCCCGAACGTCCTTATAAATTGCGACCGGGAGGTTCGATCCATTCGTGTTGGCAGATACGACGGCGAGATCGCCGTTCGCCGAGTGAACCGCACACCCGATGGGAGTTCCGACGGGATCCCGTAGCACCGCACTCGGAGACGTCGCTCCATGCGCGTACAGATACATCACGAACGACTCGAAGTCAGTTCCTCCGGTCACCCACACGTTTTGACGGGCATCCACGCACTCGCCCATCGGTTGGGGCGGCCCGGTCAGGATGCCTGCGAGCCGTAACGCACTTCGGAAATACGTATACACCATGACGTTCTGGCTATTTGTATCCGACACATACAGCAGATTGTCGCGAGAAGCCTCGGGCAGCATCCACGAATGCGCTTGACGCGCGCTCGACTCAGCGGTCGGAAGCCTCGGCGAAGTTGCGGGGCTCGCGGTGCAGCCAACGAGAAGAGCGCCGCTGATAAGTGCGGCGCAGATGAGACGCGAAGCGGAACCCATGGATACTCCTTTACGTCAGCAGTTTAAATGCGTGATGCCACGTTCCATTGACTTGTCCGTACAGCAACCATGCCATACACATGGCTTCCAAATACCGCGCCGATGTGATTCCGCCGATATCGGCGACATCGTAGCCGAAGTTTCTCAGGATGCCGCTCACGGTGGTTTTGGCTCCGGCATCGTCGCCGGCAATGAACATGGTCGGCGGACCACCCGAATATTTCGGGCGAACCATGTCGGCCGCGGCGACCGTATTGAACGCTTTCACGACGTGCGCTTGCGGTAACGCACGCTGCACGCGCTCGCCCATCGAATCGTCCGAGGCGGTCTGCAAACGAAAACCGCCGTCTTCTTCCGCTATGAAGTTGGTGACGTCGATGACGACCTTCTTCGAGAACGCCGCCGGATCGATGCCTTTCAGCACTGCGATCGTGGCGTCGCCGGACGTCGCCACGACGATCAATTCGCCGAATGCCGCGGCTTCGGCATTGGAGCTTGCGCGCGATCCAGGGTGCGCCGCAACAAAATCCTTGAGCTTCGCGGTATCGCGCGTTCCCAGTGCGACCGCGTCGCCGCGGTCGAGAAAGCCTTTGGCCAGGGACTGCGCGACTTCGCCGCTGCCGATGATTCCAACGTTCATGCGACCGAAGACCCGCCGCCGCCCGGGCTCGTTGCACGCGACCATTCCGAAATTCGGCGGAACCCCTCGGCGACGGCGTCGGCCGGAGCGACCCAACTACAGCGCAACCAACCCTCCATCGCCGCACCGAACGCGCGCCCTGGAATTGCCACCACGTCGTGTCGGTCGATTAAGGCCAACGACGCCGAGAGCGAATCCACACCGGGCGGCAATCCGATGCACGCGTAAAAGGCGCCGTCCGGAACGACGTACCGCAAACCGCTCTCGCGCAATGCGGCGACGACCGCCTCTTGCTGGCGTGCGTACCATGGCGCGTGCTCGCGCACGCCGTGGGCGGCCGAAAAGATATGCATGGCAACGTACTGCGCGAACGTATCGGCGCACGACGTCACCCACGCGTGCGCTTTCACGGCTTGTTCGATGAAATCGCCCGGCCCGAGAATCCAGCCAAGACGTAATCCGGTCAACGCGTTGCTCTTGCTGAGCGAGTTGGTGACGATCGTGTGCGGATACATCCGCGCTAGGTCGGCGGCGTCGTCGACGAAGCATTGCTCGCGATAGATCTCGTCGTGGATCAGCCAGATCGGTTCGCCCTCGCGTTTCCGCAGCGCTGCGACCAGCAGTTCGGCTTGATCGCGGCGCAGGACGCGCGATGTGGGATTGCACGGCGAGCACAGGACGATCGCGCGAGTGGCCGCACCGATACCGGCCAGAATGCGCTCGGCATCGAACGCGAATCCGTCGTCTTCGAGCATCGATACCGTTCGGACCGCGACCCCGCCCAACGTCGCCATCTTGACGTACGACGGAAAGGCCGGCTCCACGACGAGCAACTCGTCGAACGCCGGGTCCAGCAACGTCATGAGCGTTACGTACATCGCTTCTTGCGAGCCGGCCGTAACGCACACGTTTTCGGCGCCGGCCATTTGCGGATACGCGTAATAGCCGGCGATCGCTGCGCGTAACTCCGGGTCGCCGGCATTGGCCGTATATTTGACACCCTCGCGCGCCGTGCGCTGCATCGCATATTCGAAGTGTTCGATCGACGGCAGCAAGGTCGGTTCGCCTAAGCCCAAATCGATCGACGTTGCGCGTTTTTTCGATGCGATCTGACGAATCATCGATCCGGGAATGGCGGCGACGCGTGGGTTCATACCGCGACCTGAAAATCGCGCAATGCTTCGTTGAGCGACGTTTTTCGATCCGTCGAACTCGGTGCGCGAGCCGATGATCAACGCGCACGGCGTTCCGTATTCGCCGGCGGCGAATCGTTTGGGCATCGAACCGCTGATAACGACGGCCCTCGACGGCACGCGGCCACGCTCGACGATCGGCTCGGCGCCGCGAACGTCGACGATCGGCGTGCTGGCGGTCAACACCACACCGGCGCCCAGCACGGCTTCGGCTTCGATGCGAACGCCCTCGACGACGATGCAGCGCGAGCCGACGAACGCGCCGTCTTCGACGATCACCGGACTGGCTTGCGGCGGCTCGAGCACGCCGCCGATCCCGACGCCTCCCGACAAATGCACGTTCTTTCCGATCTGCGCGCACGATCCGACGGTCGCCCAGGTGTCGATCATCGTGCCTTCGTCAACGTAGGCGCCGATATTAACGTAGGCCGGCATCAAGATCACGCCGGGTGCCAAAAAGCTGCCGAAGCGGGCGACTCCGGGTGGGACGCAGCGTACGCCCTGTTTACGATAGTCGCGTTTTACCGGCAGCTTATCGTGATACACCAGCACGTCGTCGCGTCCGCCCATGCGTTCGACCTCGCGCCGTTGGAAATACAGCAGGATCGCCCGTTTGACCCACGCGTTGGTAGTCCAGCCTCCGTTGCCGTCCGGCTCGGCGACCCGAAGCGCTCCGCGGTCGAGCGCCGCGACGACCTCGTCGAGCACTCTGCCGGCGCGACCGCGCACGTTGGCGGCGCCCGCGAGTGCCTCGCACCGCTCGCGCATTTTTTCGATGTGCATGCACGAACGGATTACGGCGCGTGAAAGCGCCGGTCATGCCGGAACCGTTCGACTTCCGGTACGGGTAAGAGATAATCGGACGAGGTCGAAACAACCCCACCCCTTTGGGGGATAGGCGACCGGTCGCAATCACGTCTTCATTTCTTCATTAAGGAGAGTCCGTGCCGAATAGCCCCGCTGATGAGCAACGAATCGATGCCATCCGTTTTCTCGCGGTCAACGCGGTGCAAAAGGCCAACTCGGGCCATCCGGGCATGCCGCTCGGAGCCGCCGCAATGGCGTACGCGCTATGGACCCGCAAGCTCCGCTTCAATCCCAAGGACCCGCACTGGCCCAACCGCGATCGTTTCGTGCTGTCGGCCGGCCACGGCTCGATGCTACTCTACGCTTTGCTCTATCTCACCGGCTACGATCTGTCGCTGGACGACCTAAAGTCGTTCCGCCAACTCGATAGCAAGACGCCCGGCCATCCCGAAACCGAACGCACCGCGGGCGTCGAGGCCACGACCGGGCCGCTCGGCCAAGGCATCGCCAACGCGGTGGGCATGGCCGTTGCCGAAGCCCACTTGGGCGCGGTCAATAATCGCGACGACCAGCCGGTGGTCGATCATTATACCTATTGCATCTGCGGCGACGGCGACTTGATGGAAGGCATCAGTCAGGAATCCATCTCGTTGGCCGGCCATTTGAAGCTCGGAAAACTGATCGTTTTTTACGACGATAACCTCGTCACGCTCGCCGGTCCGTCGGATCTCGCGCTCAGCGATGACCCGGTGCAGCGTTTCGAGGCCAGCGGCTGGCACACGCAGTTCGTTCCGGCCGATCAGGGGAACGACGTCGACGCCATCGAGCACGCGATCGACGTAGCGCAAAACGTTACCGACCGCCCGTCGGTGATCGTCGTGCGCACGCACATCGGATACGGATCGCCGCGCCAGGATAGCTTTCTCGCACATGGCGAGCCTCTCGGACCAGACAACGTCAAGAAAACCAAAGAAGAACTCGGCTGGCCCACTGAGCCCGCGTTCTACGTACCCGACGACGTGCTCGCGTGGTTCCGCGACGTCGGCGCGAAGGGTGCCGATCTCGAAGCGCGCTGGCAAACGATGTTCGATGCGTGGAAGACCGGCAATCCCGATCTCGGGGCGCAGTTCGAACGCGCGCTACGCAAAGAGATTCCAGCCGATCTGCCGTGGCCGGCGTTCGACGCCGATAACGGAAGCGTCGCGACGCGCGACGCCGGCGGAACCGTTATGAATGCGATCGCCTCGTCACTGCCCGAACTGGTCGGCGGTTCCGGCGATCTCGACCCGTCGACCAAAACCTATTTGAAAAATTGCGGCGACTTTCAGCCCAACGATTACGCCGGCCGCAACATTCATTACGGAGTGCGCGAGCACGCGATGGTTGCGATCAACAACGGCATCGCGTTACACGGCGGATTGCTGCCGTTCGGTGCGACCTTCTTCAACTTCTCGGATTATTGCAAGCCGGCCATTCGTTTAGCGTGCCTTTCCAAGCTGCACTGCATCCTGGTCTTCACGCACGACTCGTTCTTTTTGGGTGAAGACGGCCCGACCCATCAGCCGGTCGAGCAACTGGCGATGCTTCGAGCAACGCCCAACTGTTACGTCGTGCGCCCCGCCGACTCGCTCGAAGTGACCGCAGCCTGGAAACTGGCAGTGGCTCACGAGGGATCGCCGTGGGCGCTCGTACTCACGCGTCAAAAGGTCCCGTTCTTGGGAGCCCGCGACGCCGAGGTCGCTAAAGGCGCCTACGTGCTGGCGGATGCCGGCGGCGGCAAGCCCGACCTCATTTTGATAGCGACCGGTTCCGAAGTATCGCTGGCGGTCAACGCCAAGAAACTGCTCGACGCCAAAGGTCGCAAGACTCGAGTCGTATCGATGCCGTGCTGGGAACTGTTCGACCAGCAACCTCAGTCGTACAAGGATGACGTACTTCCGCCCGGTGTCACCGCAAGAATATCGATCGAAGCGGGCGCCACCATGGGTTGGTCCAAATACGTCGGCGACCGCGGACTGTCGGTCGGCATCGACCATTTCGGCGCTTCGGCCCCGGCGGCCGACCTCGCCAAGGCGTTCGGCTTCACCCCCGACCGCATCGCACAACTCGCTCTCGACGCGTACGCACCCGCTCAATCGTAGGAGAGATTCGTGAAAAACCAACTCGAGCAACTGCTCGACGACGGCCAAAGCGTTTGGCTCGATAACCTTCGCCGCAGCATGTTCGCATCGGGCGAGCTCGCACGCCTGATCGACCGCGGCCTGCGCGGCATGACCAGCAACCCGACGATTTTCGAGAAAGCCATCGGTGCCGGAAACGATTACGACGAGCAACTCGGCAAACTGATCGGCACCGAACTCAACGCTGAAGCGCTCTTTTGGGATCTCGCCGTCCAAGATATTCAAAGCGCGTGCGATGCGTTTGCGAACGTCTACAAAACGTCGGGCGGGAACGACGGCTTCGTCAGCCTCGAAGTGTCGCCGCTGTTAGCGCACGACACGCAAGGCACGATCGCAATGGCCAAGGATTTGTGGCAACGCGTCAACCGTCCGAACTTGATGGTGAAGATTCCCGGAACCAAAGAGGGCATCCCGGCCATCGAAGAATGCATCTACAGCGGGCTGAACATCAACGTTACGTTGATCTTCGCGGTCAACATGTACGAAAAAACGGCGCGTGCCTACGTGCGCGGCCTGCAGCGCCGCGTCGCCGAAAACAAACCCGTGAACAAGATTCGCTCGGTGAACTCGGTCTTCGTCAGCCGCATCGATACCGCGGTCGATAAGATGCTGCAAGCGCGCATCGCCAAAGGCGAAAAGCTCGAGGGGATGCTCGGTAAAACCGGCGTCGCCAACCTCAAGCTGACCTACCAACGCTTCAAAGACGTCTTCTTGGGCGACGAGTTCGCTCCGGTTCTCGCTGCCGGCGGCGCCGTGCAGCGCCCGCTGTGGGCTTCGACCTCTACCAAAGACCCGCACTTCCCGGATCTGATGTACGTCGAAACCGTGGTCGGGCCGCATACCGTGAACACGATGCCGCCGGCGACGCTCGATGCACTGCTCGACCATGGCAAGATCGTTGCCGATACGGTGGAGAGCGATCTCGACGGAGCGCGTCAAGTCATGCAAGCGCTGCAAGACGCAAAGATCTCGTTGTTCGAGGTCACCGATCAACTGCAGACCGAAGGCGTAACGTCGTTCTCCGATTCGTTTGCCGCGCTGCTGGGTGCGATCGTCTACAAGCAAAAACTGCTCGCGTCCGGCGGAGCCGAACGCATCAACCTCTCGATGGGCAGCGCGCAGCCCGGTTTCGACGCCGCGCTCGACCAGCTCGTTAAAAACGATTTCCTCAAACGCTTGTGGGCCCTCGATCCGACGTTGTGGTCGTCGTCGCAACAGGCTGCCGACATTATTAAACGTTCGCTGGGCTGGCTCACCATTCCGCAGCACATGCTGGAGTCGGTGCCGGAACTTCGTAAATTCGGTACGGACGTCAAGGAGCATTTCGATTTCGCCGTCGTGTGCGGCATGGGCGGCAGTTCGTTGGCGCCCGACATTCTCGCCGACACGTTCGGCCAGTACGGCGATTACCCGCAACTGCTGGTGCTCGATTCGACGTGTCCGGCGCAAATCAAAGAGCTCGAAGAACGCATTCGTATTGCCGATACGGTGTTCGTCATATCGAGCAAGAGCGGCACCACCACCGAACCCAATGCGTTCTACGCATACTTTCACGAGAAGGTCACAAAGGAACTCGGCGCATCGGTTGCCGGCCGCAACTTTATCGCCATTACCGATCCGGGGTCGCCGCTCGAAACCGAAGCCAAAGCGGGCGGTTTCCGCACGACGTTCGATAACGATCCGAACATCGGCGGCCGATATTCGGCGCTTTCGTACGTCGGCATCGCGCCGTCGGCGATGGCCGGCTACGATATCAACCTGCTGTTGGATCGCGCGTTGGGTGCGATGCACGCCGACGATCGGACCGTCGATCCGAAGAGCGCGCCCGGCGTTCGGCTGGGAGCGGCGTTCGGCGGCGCGGCGGTCAACGGTCGCGACAAACTCACCATCATCGCGCATCCCGATGTCGCCGCATTCGGTGCGTGGGCCGAACAACTGATCGCCGAATCGACCGGCAAAGACGGCAAGGGGATCGTTCCGGTGTCCGGCGAGGCGCTCGGTGCTCCGGGCGATTACTCCAACGATCGGATCTTTGTGTACGTCGGTGCGAACTTGCCCGACCCGGCCGCCGGCGTCAACGACAAACTCAAGGCGCTCGAAGCCGCGGGCCACCCTGTGGTGCGCTTGGCGATGAACGACGAATACGATCTCGGCGAACAGTTCTATCTGTGGGAAGTTGCGGTCGCGGCCGCCGGTTCCATCATCGGCATCGACGCATTCGACCAACCCAACGTTCAGGAGTCGAAGGAAAACACCGTCGCGCTCCTCGAGAAATACTCCAAGGAAGGCCGCTTCGACGAACCGGCCGCGAATGCCAAAGGCGACGCTTTCGACGTGACGTTCTTGTCGGGAAGCCGCGACGTCCACGCCCAGACGCCGGTGACGGCGCTGGCCGGTTTGTTCGCACAGTTACGTGCCGGCGACTACGCCGCCATTACCGCGTATATAGCGCGGACCGAACGGCACAAGGCACTGCTCGACGAGTTGCGCCTGAAGATCCGCGACGCTCGCAAAGTAGCGACCACGGTCGGATTCGGACCGCGCTTTCTCCATTCGACCGGTCAGTTACATAAGGGCGGACCGGACGAATGCGTCGCGCTGCAAATCGTCGCAGACGATCCCGACGATATCCCGATCCCGGGAATGCACGTCGGCTTCCGTACGTTGCTCGCAGCGCAAGCGTTGGGCGACTGGCAGTCGCTCGACAAACGCAACCGCCGCGGCGTGCGTATCCATCTCAACGGCGATGTGGAGAGCGGACTGCGTGCGTTGATCGACGCGGTCAACGAGGCGTTATCGGTCCGGGCATGATCGCGAACGCCCCGACCAACGGCGCGGCTGCCAATCCGTTACGCGAAGGATTGGCGGCCGTCGATCGGATTCAGGATCCGTGCAGCATCGTCTTCTTCGGCGCGAGCGGAGACTTATTTAAACGCATGCTGCTGCCGGCAGTTTATTCGATGCACCTCAACGGTACGTTGCCGACCGGCTTTGCGCTGGTGGGTTTTTCGCGGTCGGCGTATACCGATGAGAGTTTTCGCGACTACTGCCGCCAGCAGCTCGACGAAACGCTGCCGCAAGATCGAAAGCCCGAAGGCAATTTGTGGGACGATTTCGCGGCCCGCATCTCGTACATCAGCGCAGATTTCAAAGACGAAAACGATTTTAAGCTGCTCAAACAGCGGCTCGCCGACAACGACAAGCAATTCGGAACCGGCGGAAATCACCTCTTCTACCTCGCCACGCCGCCGCCGGTGTTTCCCGAAGTCGTCCGGCAACTCAAAGCCTCCGGCCTCGACCCGAAAGACGACGACACGGGCTGGACGCGCATCGTCGTCGAGAAACCCTTCGGCACCGATTTAGCATCGGCGCGCGCCCTCCAGCACGAGATGGACCGCGTTTTTGCCGAGAGCGCGATCTACCGCATCGATCACTACCTCGGCAAAGAACCGGTACAAGACATCATCGCGCTGCGGTTTGCCAATACGATCTTCGAGCCGATTTGGAATCGCAACTACATCGCCGACGTGCAGATTACCGCGGCCGAGTCGATCGGCGTCGAACTGCGTGGCGGATACTACGACAATGCCGGCGCGCTGCGCGACATGATTCAGAACCACGTGATCAATTTGTTGGCGCTGGTCGCGATGGAACCGCCGATCAGCTCGCACGCCGACGACATTCGCAACGAAAAGTACAAGGTATTATCGGCCATCATGCCGCCGGCATACGAAGACGTCGCCTCGATGTCCGTGCGCGGCCAATACGGTCCGGGGACGGTCGACGGTCAAAGCGTCGCCGGGTACCGGCAAGAGAAAGACGTGAAGGCCGATTCCAACACCGAGACCTACGCCGCGGTACGCTTCTTCGTCAACAACTGGCGATGGGCGGGCGTTCCGTTCTACTTGCGTTCGGGTAAGCGCTTAGCGCGCAAAGTATCCGAGATCGTGGTGACGTTCAGACCGATTCCGCATCGCTTTTACGGCGATTCGACCGACGACATCGAACCCAACTTGCTTGTCATTAAGATCCAGCCCGACGAAGGCATAGCGATGCGCTTCGAAGCCAAAGTGCCGGGGCCAAAAGATCACGTGCGCAGCGTCTACATGGACTTCAACTACGGCAGCGGATTCGGCGTCATTTCGCCGCCGGCGTACGAACGGCTCATCGGCGATGCGATGCGCGGCGACCAGACGCTCTTCACGCGTTGGGATGCCGTGGAGCGCGCGTGGCAACTCGTCACGCCGGTCCTCGACGTCTGGACCAATAGCAAAGACTTCTCGTTCCCGAACTACGCCGCCGGCACGCAAGGCCCCGAAGCCGCCTCGCGACTGTTTTCGGATTGGCGCCGCTTGTGACGGTGCGTACGTGACGATCGACGTCGGCTCGGTACTCGACGAGCTCTCGCAGCGCCGGCACGAGCGCGACAACGCGCCCAACGTCGCGCTGATGACCGTTGTTGCGTTCTTCGAAGACGAATCGATCGGCCGTTGGCTCCGCCCGCGCATCGCGGCCGTCGCGGCCAAACAACCGTGCCGGGTCATTCTGCTCGACGCCACGCGTCCAGCCAATACGAACTCGGTTTCATCGACCGCCTCCGGCACCGAGGGACAAGCGGCAGGTGATTGGATCGAGTTGGGCGCCGCGAATTGCTCGCCCGAATCGCTCGCGTCGGCGATGTCGTCGTTGGCCCATCGCACCGCGCCGATCGCGTTGATCTGGGCGTCGTTCGATATGGCCGGCGACGAACGCTTCGCCGCACTCGCTCCCCAAGCGCGCACGATCGTCTACAATAGTTCGGCGTTGGAACGCGACGAAAACGGGCTGCAAGCACTATGCGCGTTCGCGCAGCGCGAGACCGGCACCGCGATCATCGATCTCGCGTACTTGCGGCTCGCCCCGTGGCAAGATGCCGTGGCGCTCTTCTTCGACGCGAAGAACGTGATTCACGAGTTGTTCGACCTGCGGCGCGTTCGAGATCGTCAGCGGATCGCAAGCCGAAGCCTACTATCTGCTCGGCTGGCTGGCCAGCCGTCTCGAATGGACCAATTGCGGGCCGCGGCAGTTTTGCAACCGCTTCGGCACCGAAGTCGACTACGCGATCGAAACCGGGGGCGAACGGCGACGGCTGCAGCGCGTTCGACTCGACTCGTCGCAAACGTCGTTCGACGCCGAACTGCAGCGCGGCACGCCCGAATCGATCGAGTTGTCGGTGTCGGGCGCGGTCGAGTATCCGCGGCGGTTCCGTCCGGTGACCAATATCGGTACGCCGGCCTTGATCGAACGAGCGCTCGACGCGGCCGTGCAAGATCGCATCTTTCTAGAAACGCTCTTAGCCGCAGGCAACATTTTATCGCGCGAACGAGGTATCGAATGAACGTCCCCGGAGTGCAGGTCTTCGACGATGCGGCGGGCGTGGCACGCGCGTTGGCCGATACGATCTTGGCGGCCGGTCAAGAAGCGATCGCGCGCAACGGCGCGTTTCGTATCGCCCTTTCGGGCGGAACGACACCGCGCGCGGCCTACGAGCTGTTAGCGCTCGAACCGGATCGAGACGCGCTGTCGTGGAGCGACGTGTTCGTGTACTTCGGCGACGAGCGTTGCGTGCCGCCGGACGACGAACAATCGAACTATCGCATGGCTCGCAACGCGTTTCTCGATCGGGTTTCGATTCCGCCATCCAACGTGCACCGCATGCGCGGCGAGATCGATCCTACCCAAGCCGCGCTCGAATACGCGCGCTCGTTACGCGACGACATGGGAACGCCGCCACAGTTCGATCTTATTCTGCTCGGCCTCGGTCCCGACGGCCACACCGCCTCGCTCTTCCCCGGCTCCCCGCCCGATGAAGACTCGCAAGCGCTCGTTCGGGCCGTCTATTCGAAGTCGCAAGCGCAGTGGCGCATTACGATCACGCCCGAAGTCATCAACGCCGCCCGAAAGGTCGTTTTTGCGGCCGAAGGGACGTCGAAAGCCGCCGTGCTGAAGACCGTGCTGCAAGGCCCGCGCGATCCGGAGAAATATCCCGCGCAGATCGTCGCACCGAACTCCGGCAGATTGGACTGGCTGGTCGATAAAGCCGCGGTCTCGTTCTGCGGTCCGCCGGGTGAGTGAAGCGTAACGAGATCTCCGCGTGAGCGTGGTCGATCGCGCGATGCGATCGGTTATTTTGCGAGCGGCAAACGATCCCACCGTTCGGAGCTTGGTGCGCCGCTATGGTATGCGCGCCGGCGCATCACGGTTCGTAGCCGGCGAAACGGTCGACGACTTGCTCGATGCAGCGCGGAACGCTAACCACAACGGCTTCGCGGTCGCGTGCGGCTACCTGGGCGAAGGCGTCACATCACCGCAAGAAGCGATGGCCGCGCGGGACACCTACTGCGGGCTGCTTCAGACGTTTTCGCAGCAGCAGATCGACGCCAACGTTGCGTTCAAACTCACGCATGTCGGGCTCGACATCGACCGCGAGTTAGCCTATCGATTGGCCGGTGACGTGGCGCGCACGGCTCGCGACACCGGCAATACCATTCGTCTCGACATGGAGCAGTCGAGTTACGTCGAACGCGACGCTCGAGGGATACCGCCGATTGCGCGACGAGTTCGGCTGTGCCGGTTTCGTACTGCAATCCTACTTGCACCGAAGCGCGAACGATTTGCGGAATCACCTCGTGCCGGAGCCGAACGTGCGGCTCGTGAAGGGCGCGTATCTGGAACCGCCCGACCGGGCCTACCCGCAAAAGGCGGATGTCAACGCCAACTTCATCGCATTAGCCGAGACGGCGCTCTCGCATCCGGGGTACACGGCGATCGCGACGCACGACCCGTCGATCGTCGAACGAGTCGAACGCATTGCGAGCGAACGTAAACTGTCGAAACGCGGACGCTTCGAGTTTCAAATGCTGTACGGCATCGGAACGCCGCTGGCCGAACGATTACGTGACGCGGGATATAGGGTACACATCGCGATCCCGTTCGGCGAACATTGGTTTCCGTATTTGATGCGCCGGCTGGCCGAACGCCCGGCCAACCTAGCGTTCTTCCTGAAACGCTCGGTGGCTCGTGGCTGAACCCTGGGGTGTCTGGGCGGCCACGCTCACGCCGATCGACAGGCATCTGCGGATCGATGCGCCGCGCGCGATCGAGTATTATGCGGAGTTGTTGGAAGCCGGTTGCGACGGCGTGAATATTCTCGGCACCACCGGCGAAGCGATGTCGTTCGGAGTCGATCAGCGTATCGAGTTCATGGAATCGGTCGCCGGGACGCTACCACGTGAACGCGTGATGGCCGGCACCGGCGCTGCCTCGTTGTCGGATACGATTCGGCTAACGCGATGCGCGATCGACGCCGGCCTTCGTGCGGCACTGATTCTCCCGCCGTTTTTCTTCCGCGATGCAACCCACGATGGCGTCCTCCGCTATTACGACGAGGTGCTGCGCGCGGTACCGCAATCGCACGGGCGGCTGTTGTTGTATAACTTCCCGAAGATGAGTGGCATCACGTTTACGTCGGCCCTCGTGCGCCGCCTAGTGACGGAATTGCCCGGCGCATTCGCAGGTCTGAAAGACAGTTCGAACGATCGCGAGCTGCAGTACCGCCTTGATCGCCGAGTTTCCCGCCCTCCGCGTGTTTCCCGGATCCGAGGCATATTTGGTCGATGCCGCCGCAGCCGGAGCAGCGGGCTGCATTTCCGGTACGGTAGCCCTATGGCCCGCGCGTGCGCGACGCGCGCTGCGAGCCGATCACGCATCTGCCGATATGTTGGTCAAAGCGCGCGACTGCTTCACCGATTTGCCGCTCATTCCGGCGATGCGACATGCAGTGTCAATGTCGCGCCATGACAAGGCGTGGTCACTTGCGATGCTCCCGCTGGCCGAACTATCGCGAGCAGATAAAAAAACGCTCGAGCGCCGGCTATCGACGCTCGAGACGTTGGAGGTGGAGTAGCGCGGACGAGCGCTACGGTTTAGGACTCGGCAGCCCCGGGACGGTCGGCGGGAGCGGGGCCGGATTCCCCGGCAACGCGTCCTGACCAAGTCTCTGCACCTTGACCCCGTTGTCGGTGAGAATCGTCCCCTCGACGCGTTGGATCTCGACGACGGCACGATTGAGATCGGTTTGCGCTTGCAGTTCGCGGCCGCGATTCTGCAGCAGCTCGACTTGACGTTGCAGCACCAAAAACGTGGTAGACGCGCCGCTCTTGTATTTACGCTGCTCGCTGGCATACACTAGCTCGGATGCTTCCCGTGCGATGCGTGCTGCATGCAGTCGAGAAAGAGCCGACTGAATAGGTCTGCAGCGCATTTCGTGCGTCGTAACCGATTCGCGCGCTCACGCCTGCTGCGTATATCGCGGCCTGGCGTTGCTCCTCAATCGCGGTTCCCTTTAACCCCTTCGCATATTCGATTGTTAAGCGGAAAACTGATAGTCACGCCGATATTGAAGGTTGGGAACTCGACGCTCCACAGGTTGTGGTACGCCTGCGCCATCTTACCTTGGGTGTCCGGTGGCGGGGTCGGACAAGGGCCGGGAGCTAGCGGAAGCCACTGATCGATTTACAATTCTGCCGCTTCGAACGGCAAAAGCGGTTGCAGTAACCCAGCGAATCCGTTGCTTTGAAACTGTAACAGCCGCATCCGCTTGCGGCAGCGCTTGATTCTTCGCAAATTTGAAGTCGATATCGGCCTGCTTGTATCGATCGAGGGATTGTTGAATCTCTGGACGATTTTGCACCGCGGTCTGCACGACGGTTTGCAAGGTCGGCGCTCCCGGCAGCTGCTCGACCTGGGATGTCGGCAACAGGTTGGCCTCCCAAATTTTGTCGCCGGCATCGGTCACAATGAGGCTCTTAAGCTGATTCTGCAGTTCCGCAACGGTTTGTAAGGCCGAGTAGACGCTGTCTTGAAAGGTGGCGACTTGCGTGGCAGCTTCGGTCGCGTCGATTGGCGCAGTCGCACCGCGCTTTGCCAATCGGACGATGCTGTGCTGCTGCTTTACCGCATCCTTCAGCGCTTCTTCCTGAATCGCGACGTTCCGCCATGCCGCGACAAGATTCCAGTATGCGTTTGAGACCTGTGAGATCGTATCGGACGCGTTCACGAGTGCCGACTGCGAGTTACTGTCGGCATTGATCAACGCAAGCTGCAGCTGACGTTTGCCCGCATTCATTCCCGCGTTGCGGAGCAGGGGCTGAGTCACCGAGAGATTCAGAGAAGCGAGGTAATACGGATTATATTCGTTGAAGTGCGTATTATTGTATGTTCTCGTTTGTTGGATGCCGGCCGTGAATTGGGTTCCATTGACCGTTTGCCCACCGACGCCATAACTAGTCGAACGTTTGATGCTGGATTACATCGCCAGGACCAACCGCGTACAGGTATCGGGGTCTCCAGATGAAGGGTTGCTCGGGTCGTAGCTTGGGTTAGGATACCGGCCCTCCTCTCCCGGGCCAGCATCAAATAGATTCAACGGAGGCTGCACACTGTAGTTCGATTGCGGCTGTACTTGCAATCTCACATCGAATGCGCCGCGCGCTTCCACAACTTGGTACGCCGAGATCCGCGCGTTCGAAGCCGAGATCGCGAGATTCGGGTTTCTCGGTAGCGCCATGCCGATCGCGTCTTGCAGCGTGATGCCGACGAACGTCTGCTGCGTGACGCCGATGATGTTGGCCGTGTCTTGCCGCACTTCGGGAGCGATATAGCCAGGCGCAATCGTCGGTGCATTCGGTAGAATCGGCGAGGGTACAGCGGTCGGCATCGGCGCGTGCGTCGGAAGCGTCTCGGTCACGGGATTGACCGGCACGATTTGTGCCGACGCTTGCGTGAACGGAACGCCGGCGGCGGTTAACGCCAACAACGCGACGAGCGCCCAAAGCCTCCGAGTTCGAACGGTCATACCTTTATTCTCCTACCGGTCCGCCTAAGCGCGGCTTGTTGAGCAACAATACGAGTGGTGCCAGAGAGATCGTGAGAATCGCGACCCAACGCGACGTGTCCGCGTACGACTGCACGGCAGCCTGTGACGCTACGATCCCGCCCAGCGCTACCAGCGCCGGCTTCGAAACCTGCTGGCCGTGGCGCTGCAGGTACTGCGCGGTCGGTGCATGCTGCAGCGTCTGCGTACCTGCCAATTCGCTTTGATGCACGGTGAAGCCTCGCACCAAAATAGTGACTAAAATCGCCGTTGCGACGCTGCCGCCGATCTGGCGGGATAGATTGAAAAATGCAGATGTCGCGGGAACTTCCTTATCCGGAACGCCACCCAAGACGGCGATCGAGAGCGGTACGAAGATCTGCGACAGTCCGATGCCGCTGATGATCAACGATGCGATAAACGTCGGGAATTGTGAATCCGGTGTCGTGACGTTAGCGAGCATCCAGTTCGACACAGCCAAGAGTACGAAGCCGAGCGCGGTAGAAATACGCACGTCGACGATGCCGCGACCCGCTAGCGCCGCGGTTAGCGGCGTGAACAGCATAACGGCGCCCGCTCGCACCAAAATCGTCAAGCCCGACAGCGTCGCGGTGAACCCGAGCGAGTTCTGCAGATACTGGGGCAAGACGAGAATCGATCCATACAAACTGACGCCGAGCACGGCGCCTAAAATGCTGCCGGCGGCAACTTGTCGTAAGCGCAGCACCTGTAAATCGACGACCGGAATCTTGGAACGCAGCGTCCACCATACGAACGCGCCCAATCCGACGATCGACATCGCCGTGCCTAAGCGAATATTTCCGTCGTCGAACCAGTCGTATTGCTGGCCTTGTTCGAGCACGTACTGCATCGAACCCAATCCGATCGCCAGCAGCAGCAAGCCGACCCAGTCGAGTTTCTTATATGTCGGCTCGACCGGATTGCGCAAGTAATTCCAAATCAGCGTCGCGGCCACGATTCCCACCGGCAAGTTGATGAAAAAGATCCAATGCCAGCTAAAGTTATCGGTGATCCAGCCGCCCATAACGGGACCGAGTGCGGGTCCGACGATAACACCCATCGCGAAGATGCCCTGGGCCGTGCCCTGTTCGCGCAGCGTGTAGGTGTCGCGTAGAATCGCCTGCGATGTGGCGATCAAACCGCCGCCGCCCAAACCCTGAATGATGCGCCAAAACACCAATTGGCCGAAGCTGTGCGAGAAGCCGCACATCAACGACGCGAACGTGAAGAGAACGATCGACCAGAAGAAATATTGGCGGCGTCCGAAGCGTAGCGCCAGCCACGGCGTGATCGGAATCACCACAACGTTGGCGATGATGTAGGCCGTAACGATCCACGCGCTCAGGTCGATGGCGATGCCGAAATTTCCCTGAATGTTCGGCAGCGCGACGTTGACGATCGTGGTGTCGATGATCTCCAGCAAGGTCGCCGCGATCACCGCAACGCTCACGATGGCCCTTCGCAGGCCGTGCTCGACGACCACGCTTTGCATCATTGTCTGAGACTCCGTTACTTCGTCTTGACGAAGGTCTCGACGCTCATGCCCGGTCGAAGCGGATGGTCAGTACTTTGATCGTCGATCGAGATGCGAACGGGAATGCGTTGGGTCACTTTGACGAAGTTGCCGGTTGCGTTTTGCGCCGGAACCAGCGCGTACGTATTTTGCGACGCCGGGTTGATCGAAACGACGTGACCGTGGAACGTCTGACCGCCGTAGGCGTCGACCTTGATATCGACCGGCTGTCCGACGCGCATGTTGCCCATCTGCGTTTCTTTGAAGTTCGCAGTGACATAGATCCGGTGAGGAATCAGCGTCATCAACGTCGATCCGGCCGCGACCGTCTGGCCGACTTCGGCGTTCTTCTCGCCGACGTAGCCGTCGATCGCGGCGTACACGCGAGTGTACGTCAGATTTTGTTTGGCGAGATCGAGCTGCGCTTTCGCGGACTCCACCTGGCTCGGGTCGGCAGCTTGAGCCAGTTTACCCTGCGCCGTGGTAACGCCGCCTTGCGCGGCTCCGATGGTCGCATTCGATGCATTAACGCGCTCTTGCGCCGCCGAAAGGTTCGCTTGCGCGACCGCGATTTGATCGCGTGCGCCGCGGAATTGCGCCGACGCTTGTGCGTATGCCGCGCGAGCCGTATCCATATTCTGGCTGGGCTCGTCGCCGGAGGAAACCAGCGACTGGGTGCGCGCGAAGTCCGCTTGCGCCTTGTTGAACGCTTCTTGCGCCGCCGGCAACTGCGCGTTGCTCACTTGTAACTGGGCCGCCGCCTGCGTAACGCCGGCTTGGGCTACCGGGACCTGCGCCTGATTGGTGACGAGTTCGCCTTGCGCTTGCGCCACGCCGCCGCGTCCTTGCAGGGTCGTGGTGCGTTGATTGGCGATCGCTAAGTCGTACTGCGCCTGCGCTTGTTTGAGGCGCGCGATTTCGTCTTTGTTATCGAGCACGATCAGCAACTGGCCGCGTTTGACCTCTTGGTTCGTGTCGACCAGAATCTGGTTGATTTTTTCGTTGATGCGGCTAGTGACGGCCACGGCATCGGCATCGACGCGTGCGTCGTCGGTTCCCTGATGGGCCATCATGTACGACAACCACGGAATACCGAACCACAACGCGGCCGCTAAAGCCACGACACCGAGGATACCGAAGATCACTCGCTTGGGCGGTCCGCCGCGCTTTTGCGTTTCGGCGTCATCCGTTATAGCTGGGGCTCTCCCAGCCGGGGCGTTCGGCCCCGACACGGTCGACTGTTTCGGTTCGGCGGTGCCGTTCGGCGCCTTTGGGGCGACGGTTTTTTGATCGGCTTCGCGCGTATCCATTATCTGCTTCGTACTCCATTGAGAAAGACGTCAACGTAAAATGCCACTGCGGCTTCGTCGCTGCCGCTATATAGTTCGGACTTGGGAAATTTCTTGCGGGCTAGTCCATGCATGAACACCAACCCCATGAAGGTATGTGCGAGTTTCTTGGAATCGCCGGCAATCTCACCGCCGTCGATTCGCCGCTGCATAAACTGCTCGACCACCGCCAGGATGGCCAGCTGCGGGCGCCACGCGGTTTCGGCGAAGATCGAGGCTTCCTCGTAATCCATCTCGACCAGCGACCAGCGAATCATATCCATCTGCGACTCCATGCGCGCCAGCATGGCACAACCAAGCGCGCGCAAGTCTTCTTCGATGGGCCCGTGTAACTGCGCGACCACTCCGCGCAATACGTCGAGGCCGCAAAAGTGTTGCGCTACCGCGACGATCAACGCTTCCTTCGTGCGAAAATGCCGGAACAGGGTCGCTTCGTTCACGCCCGCTACCTCGGCGATCTCGCGCGTAGTCGCACCGCGTTTCCCTTTACGGCCGATCACCTCACGAGCTGCGAGCAGCATGCGTTCGCGCGTATCCTCCGGCGATTTTGCCTCGCCCGCAGTGCGTCGCGTCTCGATCACGGACTCGGCTCCGGAGCGACCGCGACGTTCGTTTGATACGCATCGTACGATGCGTCGGCAACGGCATGGACGTGCGGAATCTGGATATCGGCGTGCTGTTGCGACGGAACCCAATAGCCGCCTTGCCGCGCGTATTGTTGCGACATCGTGATCTTACCGCCGCTGGTGTAATACCACTCCATCCGTATCAACGCGAAGCTCGCCGAATCGACGTACGCCAGCGTATGATCGAGGATGTCGCTGTGAATCCGCTTCGTTAACCGCAAAACGTAGGTGCTGCGGCCCGCGACGGTCGTAACCCCGTCCAGCGAAATTTTTTGGTCGCGCTCCCAGGCCGCGGCATCGCCGACATCGTCGAACAACTTCTGGAAGCCTTTCGCGTAGCTCGGTACGCGATCGAAGACGACCTCGTAGGTGTCGGGACGCTTGTAGTACGACGTTCCGTCGAGTTTGGGAGCGAAAAACGGAAAGCTGAGCATGCGCACGTCGACGTGCACCCGCGCTTTATACGATTGCAAGGATGGATTGCGGTCGATCATATGCTGCAGAACCGTACGAGCTTCCGGAGTCACGTTCGTCGCAACGGTCACCGGCTGCCCGTGCGCGGCCGGCGCGACGCCACATATGGCAAACAACGCCGCGACCGCTACCATCCGCCTGCGAAACTTCATGCCGCCTCCCGCGTTACGATCGGAAAAATTCGATCCAAAGCCATGCCCTCGAGCGTCGCACGCACCTCGGGCCGGTCGATGGCCAGGGTCAGGTCGACGCCCTTGGCTCGCGCACGCCGCAACAACTCGATGAGCGAGCGTACGCCCGCAATGTCGAGTTCGGTTATGCCGTCTAAATCGAGTACCACGTGCCGAATGCCGTCGGCCGCAGCCGCCGCGATCGCGCGTTCGGTCTCCGGATATTGCCCCAGCCGATAGGGGATCACGGCTTCCTCCATGTTGCTTCCGCTGTCATCCTTTTCGTGCAAGTACGTACTTGCACGCAGAGTGTACTCCATCCAGAAAGCTAATGCAAGTACTTGCACGCACCTAAAGCGAAAGCTCAGACCGTGAATTTCAGGCAAGCGTTCGACCGGGCCGAACTGGCTGGCAGCCTTGGCCAATGACTCGGGCCTCGAAGAGCCCTCGATCGTCGTCGGCCGGCTCGATGTGCCGGAAACCTGGCACGACCTCAATCCGAACCGCGCCACCTATCCTGCCAGCATGATCAAGACCCCCTTGGTCGCCGCTTGCCTCACCGAGATCGCTGCCGGCCGGTTCTCATTAAACGACCGCATCCCGATCACAGAATCGAACATGACGGCCAACGACGCAGAGTCGCCGCTCGTACCGGGCTACGAGGCGACCGTCGACGAGTTAATGCGCCTCGCCATCGACCGCTCGGATAATGTGGCCACCAACCAGCTCTTCGATGTGATCGGGCGCGAGCGCGCGACCGAGCTAGCGCATGGTTTGGGGCTCGAGCGCACCCGATTCTCGCGCAAAGTCTCGGGAAGCGAACCGTTAATCCACGATCCCGAATGGGACGGGCTGCATCGCAACGCGCACCCGGCCGGCGACGCAGCCCTCTTGTTTGCGAAGATCGACGCCGACGCGTTTGCCGGCGCCGCCGTGTTACGCGGCTATCTTTGGGCGCAAGTCTGGAACGACAAGCTCAGCCTCGGATTGTCCGCAGGTGACGGATTCGCACATAAGACAGGCGATACCGACGAAGTGACCCACGACGGCGGCATTCTTTCGACTCCGGACGGCAAGCGGTACGTCCTCGTTGTATATGCAGAGATGCCGTCGAACGAGGGCAACAACGCCGCGTTCGGCCGCTTCATGCGCGTGCTGCGCGCCCAACTGTAGCGGGATAAAAAGAAAGAGGCGGCGCAAACGCGCCGCCTCTCCACACGGGTAGTCGAGCGACTACTTCAGTTGGGGTCCGAACGTTCCAAACAGCATCGCTCCGATGCCGCTCATCTGGTCGTAGCCGGGCATTGCCGAGTACACACCGATCGTTCCAGACGTGATGTCGCGGAAGTAGGCCTTCTTGCCTTTTCCGTAACCGAGTTTGCCCCACGCCTTGTACATCGTGGGGTTCAGATAACCGGCACGCGACTTGTTCATTTGGTTCACTGCCGTGATGCCGGCGCCGAAAATCGGCGATGCTAACGACGTTCCGCCGATCGGACCTTGGAAGCGTCCGTTGTAGTACAGCGACGTTCCAGTATTCGGGTCGGCATCGAGGGCAACGTCGGGCAGGTTGCGCCCGCTCTTGATGATGTTCTTGACGCCTTTTTCGTAGCTCGGAACTTTGAAGACGGTCGAAACGCCGCCGCCGGTTCCGTAGCTCCAACCAACTTCGCTGGTCTCTTGTCCCGTCGTGCGGTCGACTTCTTCGGTGGTTCCGCCGATCGAAACGTTATGCGGGGTGTCCGTCGGCGTGCCGACCGACACTTCGTTGCTGCAGCCGTACGTATAAACGCCGTCGTCGCCCGACGATGCGTGGAACGTGATGCCTTCAGCAGCGCCCTGCTCGAAGATCTTATCCGCAGCCTTCGGGAAGCTCGGGACGAACGCGGTTTCGCATTCGCTGTAGCTGGTGTTGACGGTTCCGACTTTATTGTCTTGTACTGCCTGGTTGTACATGTCGGTGAAGTAGCGCAGATCCGGTTCGCCGGGGACGGTGTACAGATACAGCGCCGTGTCCGGATCGATACCGACGACAGTTTCGACGTCCAGTTCGGTCTCGACGGAGTCGCCGGTCAGTCCCGGCGGTGCGCCGCCGTCGACTGCAACGCGGGTGGTCGGGACGCTCTGCTTCTCGCCGAAGTACGTGAGAAAGCCGGTCAAGTCGCTATCGAGGAAGTCGGCATCGCCGACGACGCCGGTCGCCTGACCCTTACCCGTCATCTTGGCGGGGAAGTTATACGAAATACGATAGACGCCCGGACCGTAGCCATTGTCCGGTCCGAAGAGCGGCGGCGCCTTCTTGTTCGGCGACACTTGCGCGGGCATCGAATGCGCGATTTGCTTGGTCGGGAATCGGTACTGCGGTTGCATCATATGCGCGCTGTCGAGGCCGACTACTTGGTACACGGTTTGCCCGAGTTGCGCGGGGATCGTTTCGGCTTTGGTATTGATATAACGCGCGGCGCCGTCCGGCAGACGCACGTTATGAATTTCGGTCGAGAAATATTTCTCGGCGGTCGGCGCCGGTCCGCTGGCGTCGATGACGGTGCGGTTCGCGAATTGATGCGTGACCGTGAAGCCGGCGTCTTGCAACTGCTTCACCGTGTCCGCATATTGCTGCGGCGTCGGGCCGAACTTCTGGACGAACTGCTGTTGCGTCAAGAAGTGGTGATACGATCCGGAAGCCGGATCGCCGAGGTCGTCGACAAACTTATCCAGTTTGGCATCGTTGTTGTATTTGAGAACGACCGCCAGATGAACCGTGGTCTCCGAAGTGGCTCGACCCATGTCGACAAACGATTCGGTTTTGTTGGGCGAACGCAGGCCGTTCGGGCTCGTGCCGCCGGATGGAGAAAATCCTGAGCTCGCCCCCGAGCATGCCGACAGCATGCCGCCGATTACGACGGCGCTGATGGCCCGGGTTGAGAGATCGTGCAAACGCATTCGCGTGCTCCTCATGTGAAGTGAGAAAGTGCGCCGCGGTTAGTGGCGCTCGATCGGGCAATCGGCGTCGGCGCGAGCCTTAGCCGGCATGTACGTATCGACGACATAGACGCTTGTGAGTACCATGTCGTAACCGTTGCTATCGTCGTGAACCGTAACGACACCGAGGGGGAAATTTCCGGTGAAGCTCTCACCGGTGTGAACTTGTGCGCTGGTACCGGTAGGTTTGTTGGTACCGGCCCATCCCTTGAAAACGGCTGCGACGTACTTATTGGGGGTTGGTGCACTTGCAAATACGTAAGTCGAGCACGATTTAGCGCTGACGACGCCAGAGGGTTCGTTGGGAATGTACCAGAGGGTCCATTTGTTTGGACCGGCGCTAGCGCAACCGGCAAAACAAAAGGACAGGGCCAACGCAAGTAGTAGCCTTCCGGCGGGCCGGAAGTCAATCATCGATGCTTCTCCCTTTTTTTGCTGCCGCCACGAAGCAGGCGGCCCCAGAGCGGACGCTAAGCTGCTTCATTGATGTAGGTCATCATACCTCCCCTCGCTGCGGCACCATACGCCCGAATGCACGCGCAAATGTTATGAGTCTTAACAATTCGATTCCGCCTGGGGTACCGACGGCGCAAGCAATCTTCGAGCGTGCTCAACGCGCATGGGAGCGTCGCGCCGTTCCGGCATTCTTGTCGTTCGAGTTACCGTGCGCGGACACGTTTTTGGCAGATCGATGTCCGTCCGGATCGCACGCGCAATTCGTCGTGCGCACGTCCGATGGAAAGACCTTCGCGCGCGCCATTCCGAGCGGAGCCGTCTTAATGCGCGGCGGTTATATTCTCGGACCCGCCGGAACCCCGATCGGCTTTTTCCGGAGTATCGTGGGCAGCACCGCAACCGAGTTCGCGGGCGTCGCAGCGCCGCCGAATCTGGCCCCCGATCCGTTCGCTCCGGCCTCGATCGCGACGGTCGTTTCGGTCGGCCGCGCGTACGATGCGATGCTCGCCGGCCTTGAAACGATCGAGGGACGTCCCGCATACCATCTGACGCTCCGGCCGCTCGGTGATCCGCAACGACTCCCGCTGCGCGACGTGTGGGTCGATGCGCAGTCCTTCGAAGTTGACGCGCTAACCTACGCGCGCAAAGCGTCCGACGATACGCCGCAGGGTAGCGTTCATTATGAGTTTGCTCCGGTTGGGGAGCAACGGTACTGGACGGTCGCTCGTATTGAGGCCCGACTGCCGGTGGCTGGTGACGCGCAGGTCGTGCGACCCCAGGCAACGCTTGAGAACGTTACGTTCCCCGTTGCAGAGCCGGCGTGGATGTTCGACGCCTCGGTACCGTTCTAGCGCGTCCCCTCGGTGCGTGCGTCCGGCAACGAGTCCGAGACCATGAGCGTCCAAGGATGACCCTCGTGGTGATCGGCCGGAAATCGTTCGTCCGTGTTCAGCGTGCGCCGGTGGCCGCACTGCGTGCAACCGTATTCTCCAGCCACCAAAACCGATTCACCGGCAGTACCGAATACTTCAGCCATGCGTACCTCCTACAAGAAAAGCTGCGCTGAAGCCTTACCCAAGTACGGAGCGCGCGAACGGCGAGCGATCGAATTCGCGTAGAAGCGCGCGCGGATCGGCGTACACCGCCCGCGCGCCAAGCAACTCCGAAGCCGCCCAGCCACCACACTCGACCGCGACGGCGACGACGCCGCCTTTGCGTGCGGCCTCCACGTCGTACGGAGTATCGCCCAAAAAGACCGCACGATCGGCAGTCGTTTTCGCTAGATGCAAGGCGGCGATCACGATGTCGGCATCGGGTTTCGAGCGATCCGCATCGTCGGATGTCGTGGCAGCGTCGATTTCGTTCTCAAGACCGGTCGCGCGGAGGATCGCTTGTAGTTCGCTTCGTTTCGCCGACGTCGCGACGACACGCCGGATACCGAGCGAACCGAACCGTTCGAGCAACTCCAAGGCGCCCGCGGTCGGACGTAACCGCTCGACGCCGGCTAGAAAGAGATGCATGCGCCGCTCGCCGATCGCCTTGCCCGTTCCGTCATCGTCGCGAAGCGCATCGTTGACGCGTCGTAGAATTTTGTCGCCGCCCATTCCGATCCACGACCGTAGCCGTTCCAACGGCACCTCGTAACCAAATTCGGAAAGTGCGACGCGCCAAGCCGTCGCGTGCGCACCGTTACTGTCGACCAAGGTCCCGTTGACGTCTAACAGTGCAACTTCGACCGCGCCCGGCGTGTCTACGCCCCGCGTCGTTGTTCGACGACGTTCGATGCGGTCGATTGCGGTAGCAGCGTCGCGGCGAACTGCAGCGGATCGTACGCGGAAACCGGATCGACGTCGTCCAGCACGCCGCTGCGACGCGCGGCGCGCAACGCCTCGATCGCTTCGGGCAACGCGAACTGCTCGCCGACGACCGTCGCGACAAAACGCCCCCCGCGAATTTCGCCGCGCGCTTCCATCCGGCGCAACGAGAGCAGAACGTCGCGCCAGCGCGGTGCGATCGACTCGCGTGCGGTAACGTCGCGGAACACGATCCCCCAGCGATCGAGCAGTCTGCGTGCGAACGTTTCGGGATCGATCGTTTCGGCCGAAGCCTGCAGTCGCGTCCAGCGGCCGCTCGACGAACGTGGCCGCGCGCGTAAACCTTTTTCACCTAAACGTCGCTTCGCGTCGATCAACGAGCGCAGCGCGTCGAAACCGTCGGCAGTCACCAAACCCGCAGCAACTAACTGCCACAACGCTTCTTCTACTTCGGCGGGGAGTCGCCGGCACTCCGTGACGATTTCGGCAAAGAACGGCGCGCCCCGATGTTCGATCGCGGCAAGCACTTGCCGCGAGCACTCGGATAAGCCATCCAGCGAATACTCGCCGCGTACGATCAGCGACTCGGCCGAACTACGAGCGAACAAGGATACCGGCGCGAGCTTCGTCGGCCGGACGCGACGGCGGCGTTCTTCGTCTTCGTCGGCTTGCAATGCGGGGTGCGGCGAAATGCGACCCCACATCACATCGCCCGAATAACAAAGACGATCTAAGAACTCCGGCTTGTAACCGGAGACCCGGCGCGGTAAAATCTGCGACTCCCACGCGGCGGCAGGTATCTCGTATCCTTCGAGTTGTTTGATGACGGCCAGCGTTCCGTCGATGCCGTGCAAGCGCGTCCCGGCGGCGGCATGCTGCCAGCGATACAGAAAGCGCGCGAACTCCGACGCCGTCGCCGGTTCGATCTCGCGCCGTAAGCGACCGATGGTCAAACGATGGATGCGCGCGAGCACGCGGCGGTTACACCATTCCTGATCGCCGGTACCGCTGAAGCTGCCTCGAAGCACTTGTCCTTGCGATTCGAGCCGTAACATCGCTGCCGAAACGGCGTTGACCGGCGAAGCCAACCGCTCGCCCATTTCCGCAACCGTTACCGGACCGCTGCACTCCAGCCAGCCGCGCACCACCTCGGTGAACGCCGCCGCTTCGTCATCGGGAAGCGGCATGCCGTCGACGGCCGCCATCGGCGGCGTGGTCTCGGTAACGCCGAAGGCCAGGCCGACCAGCGTCAACCGTTCCGCGCACGTCCAGAACGGTCTACCGCCGATGGTAACGAGAGCCGCGCGACGTTGTGATTGCAGTTCGTCGCACCACGCTTGCCATTGCGCGACCGGCGGCAGCACGATCAAGGTCGCCAATGCATCGTGCAGTTCTTCGGCATCGCGCACGACCGGCCAGGACTCTTCGGCGACGGTCGCAATCGCTGCGCGATCCAAAATGCCGGCACCATCGGCGTCGTCGCGCGAAAAGCGTCGCAAGGTTACGGCGCGCGTACGGCGCTCCTCGAGGGGCGCGTCGTCGAGATATGCAAACGGATTCGCGTTGAGAATCTCGTGACAGAAGGCCGACGGCTCGGCCGTATCGATCGCGACCGTTTCGATCGCTCCGGTTTCGATATCGCGCAAGATATCGACGAGTCCGTCGATATCCATCGCCTCGTGTAAGCAGTTGCCGATGGTTTCGTTCACCAGAACGTGGTCGGGAATACGAATCGGTCCGGTTAAATTCTCCGGACACGCGGCCTGGTCGGGGAAGACGGACGCGAGCAGATCGTCCGCCCGCATACGCAACAGTTGGCGGTGGTACTTTGCGCCCGCCTCGCATGCGTGCGATCGCCAGGGCCGCGTACGGCGTTCCAGCGCCAACGCGCTTCGAACATCGGCGCGGGAAGCAGCGCCTGCGTCAATACCGTTTCGACGCTGGACGATTTGAGAAATTCGAACACCAGCATCGAGCGGAAAGGCATGCTGTTCGCCCAGCGAAATCACGATGCCGTTGTCGGTGGCCGCCGCCTGCAGTTCGAAGTTGAAGTCCCACGCAGAATCGTTTTCGCAGCGCCAGGCCCCACGCGCGGTTGACGCGCGCTCCGAACGGAGCGTGCAGAATCAATTGCATACCGCCGGCCTCGTCGAAAAAGCGTTCGGCGACCACGCGGCGACAGGTCGGGCATCGCGCCCAGACCCGCTTTACCCGCACGAACGTAGGCAACGATTTGTTCTGCGCCCGGCTGGTCGGCCGCGCATTGCGTCATCAGCAGTTCGATGGCTTGGGCATCGTCGCGCGCATCGATATCGTCGCGTAACGCTCCGACCTCGCGCGACAGCTCGATCGTTCGACCCAATCCTTCGCCGTTCCAAAACGGAATCGTGGGCGGCGATCCGTGCGCGTCTTCAACTCGCACCGCACCGTTCTCGACGCGCCGTATCTTCCACGAATTGGTTCCGAGTAAGAAGATATCGCCGGCCATGCTTTCGATTGCGAAATCTTCGTCGAGCGAGCCCACGATTTGCCCTTCGGGCTCGGCGATCACGGTGTAGTTCGCATTGTCGGGGATCGCGCCCCCGCAGGTAATCGCGAACAGCCGCGCGCCGCGGCGGGCTCGGAGTATCCCGTTGACGCGGTCGTGATGCAAAAACGTTCCGCTGCGACCGCGCGCTGGTCGTGATGCCGTCGGCGAGAGTCGAAACCACCGCGTCGAAATCGTCCCGCGTCAAATCGCGGTACGGATATGTCGAGCGAAAGCGGTCGTACAACTCCGTCTTCGCCCCATTCGTGGGACGCGCACGCGGCGACGATTTGTTGCGCCAAGATATCCATGGCCGGCGGCGGAATCTTCGAGCGCATCCATCTCGCCCGAGCGAAGCGCGCGGACCAACGCGCATGCATTCCAGTAACTCGTCGCGGGTGGTCGCATACAAGATGCCGCGAGGCGTCGCTCCAACCCAGTGGCCCGAACGTCCGATGCGTTGCACCGCCGATGGCGATGGAGCGCGGCGTGCCAACCTGCACGACGACGATCGATCGTCCCGATATCGATGCCGAGTTCCAACGACGCGGTGGCGACGACGGCCCGAATCGCGCCTTCTTTCAGCCGGTTCTCGGCCTCGAAGCGAGCCTCGCGCGAGAGACTCCCATGATGCGGTAGCACGACGCCTTCGCCCAATCGTTCGGTGAGCGCAAATGCGACGCGCTCGCTCATACGACGCGTTGGAACGAACACGAGCGTGGTTCGGTTCGTGCGAACCGTTTCGGCCACGCGGTCGTAAATTTCGGCCCACATCTCGCCGCTGGCAACCGCACCCAGTTCGTCGCTGGGGACGGCGATCGAGAGTTCCATGTCGCGACGGTTGCCGACGTTGACGATCTCCGTTCGATCTCCCAGGAACGCTCCGATCGTTTCGATCGGCGAAACGGTCGCGGAGAGTCCGATGCGTTGCGGACGCTCGCCGCCGTTGCGTGCAACCAAATCGTCGAGCCGCGCGAGCGTCAGCATCAAATGCGCGCCGCGTTTGCTGTTCGCAACGGCGTGAATTTCGTCGACGACGACCGCAGTGACGCCGGTAAGCAGAGCGCGCGAACGCTCGGCCGTGAGCAGAATGAAGAGCGATTCGGGCGTCGTCACCAGCACGTGCGGCGGCTTGGTCAACATCTGGCGGCGTTGCGCGGCGGTCGTGTCGCCGGTTCGTACGGCGGTGCGAATCGGCTGGAGCTCGACCCCCGCAGCCTGCGCGGCGGCCATCAGTTCGCTCAGCGGCAGCTCGAGATTCTTTCGAACATCGTTCGTCAGCGCTTTGAGCGGCGACACATACACGATCAGGGTGCGATCCGGCAACGTGCCGGCTTGCGCCTGGCGAATCAAACCGTCGAGACTGGTCAGAAACGCTGCCAGCGTTTTACCCGAGCCGGTGGGCGCGGCGAGCAGCAAATCGCCACCGGCCGCGATCGCCGGCCATGCGCGGATCTGTGGCTCGGTCGGTCGCTGGAATCGATCGCGAAACCAGTCGGCGACCAGTGGATGAAACGACTCCGTCATAAGGGTATTCGCTTCAACCCGTTGCCGGGCGAAGATGTTGCGTTACTTTTTCGGCGTCGGCCCTGGGGTAGGCGTAGCCGTCGGCGTGGGCGTTGGTGGGGTGGGTGTGGGTGTGGGTGTCGGCATGGGTGTCGGAGACGGTGTCGGCGTTGGCACAAGGCTCACGACGGCACCGACCGGCTCCTTCAGGCCCGCGCTAATGGTCCTATTATGCGCACCACCCGCCGGATATTTGAAAAACGCGGCGTTGGCCTTGCACGAGTCCGGTGCGATCAGGGTTGCCTTCTTCACGATGAAAAACTGCATGGTGTCGCAGACACCTTGCAACAGCGTCGTACCGACGACCGTCCCGCCGGATCCGCTGTTCTGAATCTGGTAGACGCCGCCCACATTCGGCGCGTATTCCTGATCGCCGACTATGATATTCGCCATGGTCCAAATGACGTTGCCGGGCCAATTGATCGTCGTGTCGATCGTGACCGGCGTGTAGGTCCAGCTGCCCTTGTGCAGTTCGGCTAATTCGAAAGTGAAATAATTGCCGTTACCGAGTCCATCGACGAAAATATTGCCTTCGTCGTCGTAGCTCAAGAAATACGACTGCCAGAAGAGCGGGTTGGGATAGGTCGTCGGTTTGCCGGTTGCGTCTTTGTAAATGGAAACGCTGCCGCCGGAGAAGGCGGTATCGAACGCGTTCGAAACGGCAAGATCGCCGGTGCGCGGATTGATAGCGCACGCTACCGGATATTCTCCGGGATCGTTCAGCGTTGCGATCGGTACGGTGCCGGCGTGCGCGTATTCGACGATTTGCGAGGCTTGTGTGTCGGCGATAAAAACGTCGCCGGCGGCGTCAACGCACTCGCCCTGCGGCTCGCTAAATCCGGTCAACGTACCGGCAACTGCGCCCGCCGGATAGGTATATACCTGAACGTCGTCGGTGCCGATGTCCGAAACATACAACAGTTTTGCGTTGGCCGTGCCAGGACGCATGTGCGATCGCGCGGCGTCACGATGAACGGTTACCTGTCGAGCAACGGTAACGAGCGTGCTCCGTACCGGCTGTCGCGCCGCTGCCGCGCGGTCCGACGATCCTGTTGCTGTTTGCGAACCCGTCGCACAGCCGGCGAAAAGGATGGTTAACCCGACGGCGATCGATAACCGCTTCATACGGCGTTCTTTGGCAGCGTTCGCAACGGTCTCCTACACACAAAAAAAAGCGGGCCCGCCGAAGCGAGCCCGCTTTGATTCCTACGTTGGAATCGAGGGATAATCTACTTGGAGGTAACCGCTGCGCCGATCGGCTGCGAGAAGCCGGTCAGCGTTTGGGTGGCCGAGCCGCCCGCCGGGTACTTGTAGATTTCGACGTCGGCGTTGCCGGCATCCGGTCCGATGAGGCTGGTGCCGCCATCGATCCAGTACTGGACGATGTCGCTCGAGCCGTTCAGCGGGGTGTTGCCCGTCGCTTTGAAGCCCTTGAGCTGGTACGCCTTCGCGCCCTCTTGGTCGCCGGTCGTCATGACTGCTTGCCGTCATACTCCGTCGAACCCGGGAACAGGATCGATGCGCCGGTAACGGCGCCGACCTTGAATTTGCCCTTGCTGCTCAACGAAGCCAGAACCGGCGCGTAGGACGAGTTGATGCCCGAAACCCACAGGACGCCCTTGTTATCGTAGCCGCAGAAGTAGGGCTTGAAGATGCCCGCATTGCTGTAGCTCTTCGGCGTGCCCTTGGCTTTGGTGTAGATCTCGACGTTGCCCTGGCCGTAGGACTTGTTGATGATGTTGGTGACCGCCAGGTTGCCCGACTTCGGGTCAAACGAGCAGCCGACCGGATAGCCGTCCGGATCCGAGAGCGTCTGGCTCGGCGAAGTTGCGCCGCCCTTGTACTCAAGGATGTTGAAGCCGCCGGTGTTCGTGATGAACACGTTACCCGACGTGTCGGCGCAAGCGCCCTGCGGCTCGGTGAAGCCGGTCAGCGTGCCGACCGGATTTTTCGGTTTCGGCCAAGCATACACTTGGACGTCGTTCGTTCCCGAGTCGGTAACGTACAGGTACTGTTTGGCCTTCTTGGCATCGGGGCTCATTTGCGACGGACGCGAATCGTTCGTCGGGACGACCTTGAGGCCGACCTGAGCGATCAGCGTGACGGCCGATCCATGCGACGCCTGAGCGCCGGCCACGGGGGTCGTCGGAGAGAGAGACGATGCGCCGCTGCTGCAACCGGCGAGCATCGCAGCGGCTGCGGTAACGCCGAGGGCGTACTTAGCCGTGCTGGAAATCCTCATTAGTGAAACTTTCCCCTTTTCTGTCATGAAAGGTTGGACTTCATGGTTGTGGGATGTGGCCGAAGAACATGCCCCGACCGTGGGCCTAAAATGCGACCACGGTCACCGAATCCCTCCCAACCTTTTCTCAGATTTGTAAAGCCCCCGTAAAACCAAATTGGCATGTTCTAATCAACTATTTACCCGCAGCGCAAGGGGCAGTTTGGGCCGTTAAGCGGCCTTGGCCTGATGGAGCGTGATGCGATTGCCGTCGGGATCGGAGAACCCGGAAATGAAGCAAACGGGGGTCTCGAACGGGTCGGATGTTTCGACTCCATGCGTAGCCAACGCCGCCCGGGCAGATGCCATGTCGGCAACTTCCAGCGCCAGCGAACCTGCGGTTCCCGGGGTGCCCACCTGTTCGAAATTGCCGATGCCGAAGGTCGTACCCGCGACGTCGAACTCCACCCAATACGGTATCTCCAAGCCGGACTTGTGCAATCCCACCACGTCGGTGTAGAAACGGACGGCACGTTCCATGTCGGTAACCGGATACATGACGAACGCGATCGCTGTAGGTTCCATTCTTGCTTCCTTTCAAACCGGAGTGGTGGGCGAAACCCGAGCCGCAGCCTCGAACTGCCGGCGAAAGGTTTGCGGATCCAACGTCGTTTGCGCGGCAATACGCTCGACCTGCGGCGAATCCAGGTCTTCCGGTTCGAGCCGCACCATGGTGTCGCGCGCGACGCGATAGGCTTCGGTCGTTACGTCAACCAGGCGCGTCCGGATACGGCCGGTCTGTGGATCGATCAGCTCTTCCAGCCGCATGGGTTCGACGCGCCCGCCACGCAGCGCGATGAGCGCACCGCTGCCGCCGCCGAGCAAATAGCGCACCGCGCCATACCCGAGCGTTCGCGTGTAGTCGAGATCGAACGGAACCGGTTTGGCGCAGCGCAATTCGTAGCCGACGTCTTTCGCAGTGACGGTCGCGTCAACGCCGATCTCGGCCAAGCGTTTTCGAACGCCGTCGCGCAAAACGGGACCGATCGGAATGTCGGCCAAGCGCACGTGCCCGAACGCGTCCCGCTCGACGCCGTCGAGCGACGAGAGGCTTTCAAGCGATAACCGTTCGGCGACACCTTCAGCGACGATCGCCACGCCGTCCAGGCGTCCGAGGGCGCGCTGTTTGACGATCGAGCCAACGATCGTGTCGATTGCGAGCCCAACGTGCGCGTTGGACGGAAACTCCTCCGGAATGACCGCCAATGTGGCTCCCGCCGCTTTGCACATACCTAAAGCGAGTGCTCCGGATTTGCGCCCCATACTCACAACCAGATACCAGCGGCTGGTCGTCATCGCGTCCTCGATGAGACTCTCGACGATCTCGGTGCCGACCGAGCGCGCCGTTTCGAAACCGAACGTTGGCGCATTGTCGGGCAGCGGCAAATCGTTGTCGATCGTTTTCGGCACCGTCGCAATTCCGAGCGACGGTCCGGCAGCCTCGGCGATCTTGGTCGCGCCGTACGTCGTGTCGTCGCCGCCGATACACACGAGATAGCGCAGATCGAGCGCTCGTATACCGGCAACACAACGTTCTAGCGATGCGGCATCTTTCGCTGGGTTGGTGCGTGACGTGCGCAGCAACGATCCGCCGCTATAGCGGATGCGCGCGATGTCGTCGTCGTCGATCTCACGCGTCTGCACCGGTGTTCCGGCGGCGAGATCGCGATATCCGTCGTAGATTCCGACCACTCGCAATCCGCACTTTATCGCTTCCCGGGCTGCAGCCGCGATCACGCCGTTGATGCCCGGTGCGGGACCGCCGCCGACCAAAATGCCGAGGTTCATCGCACGATCGTCCGTACGACGCTCGCCAGGTCGCGTAAATCCGGCAAGACAGCGGTCGCGAGAGCGGGATCCTCATTCGAGCGTTGCCGATCGATCCACACGCGCGGTACGCCCGCGCGATGCGCCGGAGCGATGTCGTGAAACCAGCTGCACGCCACGTGCACCCAAGGACTATCGCCAATCGTTTCGCGGAACCGGAAAAAGTGCGCCGGCGCGGGCTTGTAGCTTCGCACGCTTTGAGCCGTCACCACGCGGTCGATCGGAACTCCGAGCTCGGCTGCGGTCAACGCAAAAAGATCGTCATCGCAATTCGTTAAGATCGCCAGCGACCAACCATCTGCTCGCAGTTGCTGCAACGCTTCGACCGAATCGTCAAAGACCGGCAGTGACGCCCATGCATCCGTCAGCGCCGTAGCCGGCGCGACGGTTTCGCCGGTTTCGGCGATCGCTCGCTCGAGCGCCATACGTGTCACCTCGCGATATGGACGATAGATCTCGGCTTCGACGGCCGCCTCGTGGCGGTGAAACGCCGTAGCAAGGGTGTCGGCGTTCGACGCCCCGCTCGCGGTGAGTATCGCGCGAAATCCGCGTTCCCAATCGACCAGCGTACCGAAGCAATCGAACGACGCCCAACGTTCTTGCACGAACACGCAGCGACGCTTCGGGGTCGCGGCAGGCGCTCCCGCGCAGGGGCTTCAACGGCGGCGCGCCAACTTTAGGAGAGCCTAATATGTTGTGTTGGTTTCGCCTAATCACGCGTATCACGATTCTGGCGCTCGCGGTCCTCGCCGCGGGCCTTTTTCTACCGTTGCGCGCGCTCGCCGATGCCGACGCGCAGCCGTCGGCGACCACGTCGTCGCTCGGCATGCAGCCGATCCGAGGGCCGATCCCAAAAGCGACGCCGGCGCCCGGAGAGTCCACGACGTTCCGCCGACCGGACGGCGCATATCAAGCGCGACCTGACGGATCGGGGCGAACGAAAGTGTTCCACATCGTCGAACGCGCCGCGCCGTGGGAGATTTCGCCCGGCCTTACCGTGATGGCGAATACGTATAACGGCGTCGTTCCGGGCCCGGCGCTAGTGGTCAACCAAGGCGATACCGTCGTAATCGACTATCGCAACGACGATGCGACGCCGGATACCATTCATTTGCACGGCATTCACGACATTCCGGTTTCGATGGATGGCGTCGGCGGAATCTCGCAACCACTGGTACGTCCCGGGCAACGCTTCGAATACCGGTTCGTCGCCGACACACCGGGCACGTTCATCTACCACACGCACGACGACGAAGCGATGCTGAACTCCGGATTGTACGGCGCGATTATCGTACACCCCGCGCATCCGCTGCCGGCCGAACGCAGTCTCGGACACGATTTCCTCGAAATGATTTCGTCTTGGCAAATTCAGAGTTCGGCCGAAAACGTCTTTACTCTGAACGGCAAACAATATCCGGCGACGCAAACCCTCGACGTGCATAAAGGCGAGCGTTTCCGCATTCGCTGGATTAATATATCGGGCGAAGAGTTCCATACGATGCACACCCACGGGCATTATCAACATCTCGTCGCGCGCGACGCGCAGCCGGTACACGACGACGATATGGAAGATACGGTTCTGCTCGGCCCGGGCCAACGCATCGATGTCTTGGTCAACGCCAACGCCGATCCCGGAACGTGGCTGGTCCATTGCCACGTTGCCGATCATATCGAAGATGGCGACGGCATGCCCGCCGGATTGATTACCGCTATCCATTACATCGGAACGCCGAATACGCTCGCGTCGATGTACCGATCGATGAAGCCGGTGACGAAAGCGACCGCGCCGCGTGCGCTGAGTTTCACGTTGACGCTGTTGCTCGGCGCGATCGCCGGTTTCACGATTTTCCTCGGCCTGCCGATCGCTCGTGCGCGCAAGGTGTCGCCGCAAACGGTCGCCGTGTTGAACGCGTTAGCGATCGGCATTCTTCTCTATCTGGTCATCGAAATCGCAACCAACGCCATCGCCCCGATCAGCAACGGCATTGCATCGTGGAAGGCGGGCGCCACGCATTTTCCGATCCTCGCCGTATCGGTATTTGTCACGGGCTTGCTGATCGGCTTGGTCGGTTTGGGAAGCGTTGCGACTACGTTCGCCCGGCGCGCTTCCGCCCACGCCGACAACCCGATGGTCTTGTCGGCCATCATCGCCATCGGTATCGGCGCGCACAATTTCGGTGAAGGGCTTGCCATCGGCGCATCCGCAGCGTCGGGCGCGACGGCAATAGCAGTTGCGTTGATCGTCGGGTTCGCGCTGCACAACGCCACCGAAGGCTTCGGCGTCGCGGCACCGATGGTCGGGCGGTTCGTGCCGTCGTGGTCGCAAATCGCACTGGCCGGGCTGATCGCCGGCGGTCCCACCTTATTAGGAACAGTGGTGGGATATGCGTTTTACTCGCCGATCTTGAGCGTTCTCTTCTTAGCGATCGCGGTCGGGGCGCTCGTATTCGTAATAGGCGAACTCTGGTCGGTGCTTCGCAAGAGCGGTCTAACGCCGCTCATTACGATCGCGGTGTCGGCCGGGTTCGTCGTCGCCATGGCAACCGAGCTATTCCTCGACTTCAATAACGGCTAAGTCCGAACAACTCCGTACAGCATTCACAGCATTTTCCCAGGTCACTTTCGCGGCCGCAATGAAATCGTAACCGCGGAGGTTTGTTCTGGACCTTATAACCGTTGAAGGCGGCGCCATTCGGGCGTTGCGCGCAGCATCGTTGCACGAACGCGTGCTGGTCGTCGAAGCCGGTCCCGGCTGGGGAAAGACGACCGCCGTACGTGCTGCGTTTCCGGATGCCCCATACGTTGAAGTTCCGGCCGGCGGCCGCGCCGGCGCGTTCGAAGTCGCGCTGCTAACGTCGCTCGGATTGAGCGTTGCCGACGCCGGCAGCATCGTCGCGCGCCTCGATACCGATGCGACCGGTGTATTGCGCGCTGTTATTGCCGCCCATACCGGGCAAGCCATTATTCTCGACGATATTCAGCGACTCGATTCCGCCGGCTCGGGCTTGATCGAAGCGTTGGTCGAGAGTCAAACCGTGCGCCTCGTATTGGTCGGAAGATCGCTGTCCGTTCTGCCGATCGGTACGTGGGTCGCCCGCGGACACGTCGGTATGCCGTTCGGACCCGACGTGTTAGCGTTGCGTACCGAGAACGTCGCACAACTGTTTTCGGATATAGAGGCCGGCGACGAACTGCAACGCGCGATCGTTTCGACGTACGCCGGATGGCCGCTTGCAGCGTCGATTGCCGCGGCGATTTTACGTCGCGGTGCCGCACCCAGCGAAGTGCCTGCAAAATTGGCCGACGGCGTTTCGGCAATCGCGGGTTCGATCGTCGCCGAACTCGACGACGACGGACGATCGTTGCTGATCGAGTCGTCGTTGCGGTCGACGTACGGTCTTCGCGCGACCGTTGCAGGCTTGGCGCAGATTCGCCGCTTAGCGCTTCCGGAGTCGGAATCGGGTCTCCACGAGTTGTTCGTCGTCGCCACACTCAAAGAAGTGCCGCGCGAAGAGCGCGCGCGCGTTGCCGAAGGCATCTCGACGCCCGAGGACGACCCGTCGGCGCTCTATGCGTTGTTGGCTACGGAAGCCCCGCGTACGTTGGACGTTCGCGTGTGGCAATTCTTGGCCGACCTGCACGATCGGTACGATCGCGCGACGTTGCAACAAATTGCGGCACAAACCGATATCTCGCCGGCCGCCTCCGGCGCCGCGCGCAGCTTCATTCACATTTTCGCTTCGCAATTCGACGAAGCCGCGGCGGTCGCGGAACCGCTCCTCGACGAAGTCGCGCGCCATAGCCCGCACGCAGCGTTACGGCTCGCTCGCGGAATCGTCCACGCCGGACGCGGCGCGGCCTGCGTTTCGCTGTTGCAACAAATGGAAGATGGCGATCCCGCGACTGCCGTACGGCGAGACTGCTTACTCGGATACATCACCGGCGATTCGAAACGCATCGCGAATGCAAGCGAACGCGCCTCCGCCGCCGGCGATTTAAACCTCATCGCCTTCGCGTCGATCCACGCGTCGGTTCTCGCGGTGCGCGACGGAGAACTCGACGCGGCCGAAGGTTTGGCAGCGCGCGGCGAAGATGCAGCGCGTGCGGCGGGATCGGTACTGCTCGAAGCGCGAGCCCTAAAAATCCGGTACGGCATCGCGATGTTGCGAGCCAAGCTCGATGTCGCTGCGGTTCACGTCGGCCGTTTGGTCGCGTTGCAAGAACTCGTCGCCGACCCGAACGAACGCGCGTCCGATCTGGTCGCCGCGTTCGAAATCGAAGTGCTGGCGGGCCGGCCGGCACGCGCCGCCGGCTACGATCAGACGATTCGAAAAATCGGACACGGCTGGCTCGACATGGAAACGTATGTCGTGTGCCAGGCGATCGTCGATGGATGGCAAGGATTGCCGTTCACCGGAGCCGATCGTTTGGCGGCCTTCGCATCGGTCGCACAGCCCGCCGGCCGGCGGCTTCCGCTCTCGCTCGGCGCATTTCTCTCCGCCGCCGGCGATGCGACCGAGCGGGCGGCCGACTTTTTGCGGCGTTTAGCGGCAACGCCCTCCGCGGCCGAGCCATTCGCGCAGGCGCATTATGAGATGGCGGCAGCCTTCGCCGCCGTGGCGGAGTGTTTGCTCGGCCGTCAAAGCGCCGCCGCGACGCGTCTCAAAGTCGAAGCACGCACCGACTTCGGCGGCGTCTTCCTTAACGCCGCGCGACACTACGCGGCCGGGTCCAACGCGGGCGCCTTCGCGGATGCCATGCGTGCGGCCGGTTTCGTCGGCGTCGCGATGCTGTTCGAAGGAAGCGGGCTACGCAGCGAACGCACCCCGCTGTCGCGCACCGAACGTTCCGTGCTGTCGTACCTCGCGTCCGGGATGGACGCGCCACGCATCGCCGACCTGACCGGACGCTCGTTACACACCATCAAGAACCAGCGGCGCTCGATCATCAGTAAACTGGGCGCCGGAAACACGGTTGAGGCGGTCGCAATCGCGCGGCGCCTCGGCCTGCTCTGACGGTACCCACGCCGGGATAGCATCTTGGTGTCATGCGCCGGCCCGGCCGCCTCGTATAAAGTTATCGCAGTAGACCTGCTACGTAAGGAAATTGCGACATGACCGCCATCTTGATCATAACGCTTCTCGGGCAAATAATCGGCGAAATCGTCCCGCCGTATCTTCCGTACCCCAGCCCGTAAGCGAAACCGGCATGCAGACATATCCGGGCGAACGCCTCGCCCTCTCTGAGCTCGCGTCCATCGTGCGCGACGAAGTCGTCTACGCCGACCGCTGGGCCATCGTGGACTGGATTCGGCGCGAGATGCGCGCCGCCACACCGCAGGAAGTGATGACGCTGATCGACCGTGCCGGCGCGCAATTGGCGCAGTCGGTCGATGACGGAGATCGCAGTGAAGTGCTCCAGCGCCTCGAAACGATGCGGTCGCGTTCGCAAGAACTAGTTTGGGAGCAAACGGCAACCCTCGGAACCAGCGTCAACGAAGCGATCGGAGCGCTGCACGCCGTCGTTCGCGCGACGGACCCCGAGCTGCACCAACACCTCGAAGCGGTCGGCGCGCTAGCGGGCCGGCTCGCTCGAACGCTAGGACTCGATTCCGACGACGTCGCAAACGTTGTCGCCGCCGGACGGCTGTGCGATATCGGGGCCATTGGATCGCAGCCGGGCTCGCACGCCCAGCGCGGCGAGCAGATCATACGCGAGATTCCGGCACTGTCGCAGTATCGCGGCTGGATCCGGTCCCACCACGAACACCTCGACGGTTCCGGAACCCCCGATGGATTGGCCGAAGCCGACATTCCGTTCGAAGTCCGCATTATCACGGTGGCCGACGACTTTCACTCGATGGTCGGAGCCGGAGGGCGACTGGGAATGCGCCCGGTCCACGACGCGCTCGCGCATCTACGGCGGTACGCCGGGACGCGCTACGACGGCCGCCCGCTGGCCGCGCTCGAAGAGCTCGTCACCCCGCGGCGCCGCTTCGGGAGTCCCACCGCGGCGTAACCGCCCAACACTTTGCCGGGGTGGGCAAGATGAACGGACCCTCATACAAAGTATGGGGGTCTTTCATTTCGAAAGAGGCGACCATGGACAACAGAACGATCGCTCATTCTATCGCCGACGGTCTCAACGGTATCGTCCGCGCAACCCGCGCCGTCACTCCGGCCGGCTCCGCCCCGCAACTCGATCGCTGGAAGAACGAGATGACCGAAGCGTCGCGCCACGTACTAATGGCGTTCGGCATCGATCCCAACCAGCTATCGAGTCCTTCGATCCCTTGCGGAGGAGGCTGGAGCGTCGACTGGGTCGGCGGCGATAACGGTCAGTGGGAGGCCCGTCAGACTACGAGCTAACCTTCGCGATCGTGATCATCGTTTTACCGGCAGCCGTCGAGATCGAGACGCTGGTCACGTTCTTTCCGCTGCCGATGGTAAACGCGGCGCTTTCCATTGGCGTCGTCATATGTGCCTTTTCCGAACCCGCGGGTAGGTTCTTCTGGTACCACTTGTAGACGTCGTCGAACGAATCGGTCGTCGACAACACCTTACCGGTGGCCGTTTGACCGTTTCCGGCCGACCCGGTCGTTCCGGACACTTGTACAGTGGCGCCGGGGTACGTCGGGACGTCGCCGTTCGCAGCGTCGGACGCCGCGGTCGCGGTCATCTCCGCCGCCGGGCTGCTGGCCGCGTCGGTCGAAGCCGCTGCGGTCGCACTCGTGTCGGTGCTTCCCGACGAGTTCTGGTCGTTGGAGCTTTTGCCGGAGCAACCGGTGGCCGCCACGATCGCCATGGCAGCGATCAACGCGTAAGTAGGTAAGCGCATGCATCCTCCTTTAGGTAAGTAGCCACGCTTCATCCGGGAACTTAACGCAACTTTCCCGCCTGGAACCGTAAATTTTACCGCGAAACAGGGTTGATAAGAAGAGGCCTGCAGGCGCGCTTCGCGGGCCCGCGCAAGTCAACGCAAAAGCCGCTCATCCCGTTTCTCCCGGAGGTTATTCGTGCATATTGTCCGCGCAGTCGTCGCGGCCGCATTCGTTGCGGCACTCACGGCATGCAGTTCCGGCAGCATCTCGACGCCGAATCCACCAGGTCCAGGGCCAAGTTCGGCTCCGACCGGGTCGATTCAGCACGTCGTGATTCTGTTCCAAGAAAACCGCAGTTTCAATTCGATGTTCATGGGTTTCCCCGGTGCGGAAACGAGTAACGTCGGCGCTTGCAAGCGTTGGAAATCGCCGTTCGGCAAAGTGTATTGCCCGGACAGCGCCCCGGTAAAGCTGAAGCCGATTCTGCTCGAGTCGAACTGCTTCCCGAAATGCTATCAAGGCGGCGCGGACATCGCGCACCAGTATTCGACCTTCCAGATCGAATCCGACCCGGATAAGGCCACCGGTTTGTTGCGCATGGACGGTTTCGACGCCATCAATACCGGAACGACCGGTCTGGGACCGCCGGCCGGTTTATATCCCTACGGTTTCGTCGTTCGCCGAGAAACGCAAGCCTATTGGGACATGGCCTCGCAATACACGCTGGCCGACCACATGTTCTCGACGGAAAAGAGCGACAGCTTCCCGGCTCATCAAGAATTGATCGCCGGTACGACCGCTCTTAACGACCATGAGTCACTGGTCGATTCGCCTTCGACGCCGCATTGGGGCTGCGACGCGCCGCCCGGTACCACCACACCGGTACTCTTTAAAAATGGCCACATCTTGCTGAAGGGGCCATTCCCGTGCTTCACCCAGTACAAAACGATCGCCGACGTGCTTGACGCTTCGAATGTCTCTTGGAAGTATTACGTCCAAGCCATGTCGGGCAAGTACGAAGACTTCTCGGGTGACGTTTGGAACGCGTTCGACGCGATCAAGAGCGTTCGATATGGTTCGGATTGGAACAAGAATATCGTCAATCCGAATAGTCAGGTTATGAACGATGCCGCGGCCGGAAAACTGCCGTCGGTTTCGTACGTCATCCCGACGCTCCAGGATTCCGACCATCCAGCCTCCGGCTGCCCGAACGGGCCGCACTGGGTTGCCAGCGTCGTCGATGCCATCGGCAAGAGCCCCGAATGGAAAAACACGCTGATCCTCATCACGTGGGACGAATGGGGTGGTTGGTACGACGGCGTCCCGCCGCCGCAGCTCGACTACACGACCCTTGGCAATCGCATCCCGCTGATCATCATCTCGCCCTACGCGAAGAAACATTACGTTTCGAAGACGCAGTACGAGTTCGGCAGCATCCTCAAGTTCATCGAACAGAACTTTGGAACGGCGTCACTCGGAGGCACCGACGTGCGCGCCAACTCGATCGGCGATGCCTTGGACTTCACGCAGAAGCCGACGGCATTTAAACCAATCCCGATTCCTAAGGCGGCGAACTGCTCGGGCAACCCGAGCAATGAAGAGCTCATCGAAGACGAAGGCGGAGCTCCCGGATAGTCGCGACGTCGTTCAGCGGCCGGCACACATTGCCGGCCGCTATCTTTTTTGGAGGGCCGTCTATGTACGTCCGCAGCTTCTACGCAGTAGCGCTTCTCGCGCTTATAACTGCTTGTAGTTCCACAATTACCACGCCGGGCGCCGGATCGATTCCAAAATCCGGTCCCACGGCTAATCCGAACGCGCAAATTAAGCACGTCGTTATTTTATTTCAAGAGAACCGCAGCTTCAATTCGATGTTCATGGGTTTCCCCGGCGCGGAAACGAGCAACTCGGCGCTTGCAAAGCGTTGAAATCGCCCTTCGGCAAGATTATTGTCCCGAAAGCAAACTCCGGTTAAGCTGAAGCAGATCTTGCTGGAGTCGAGATGCCTTCCCAAGCTGCGGTGACGGCGGTGCCGACATCGCCCATCAATATGCGACCTTCAATACGGAAGCCGACCTGGACAAGGCGACGGGCATTCTTCGTATGGATGGTTTTGACGCCATCAATACCGGTACACAGGGCTTGGGCCGCCTGGCCGGGCTCTATCCATATGGCTTCGTAAAGCGAACCGAAGTAAAGCCCTACTGGGACATGGCATCGCAGTACACGCTCGCCGACCATATGTTCTCCACCGAAAAAAGCGATAGTTACCCCGCGCACGAGCAAGTTATCGCCGGCACCACGGCGTCTGAACGACCAAGAATCGCTAGTCGATTCGCCGTCGGTACCACATTGGGGCTGCGATGCACCGACGTACACCACGACACCGGTGCTTTTTAAGAACGGCCACTATCAGCTGAAGGGCCCGTTCCCTTGCTTCACTCAATACAAAACCATTGCGGACGTTTTGGACGCTTCCAACGTATCGTGGAAGTACTACATACAAGCGATGTCGGGCAAGTATGAAGATCTTTCTGGACGAATTTGGAACGCGTTCGACTCGATCAAAAGCGTTCGTTACGGGCCCGACTGGAAAAAGATCGTCAATCCGAACACCAAGTCATGAAGGACGCTGCGGCCGGAACGTTACCGTCAGTTTCGTATGTTATCCCAACGCTCCAGATTCTGACCATCCGGCCGCTGGTTGTCCTAATGGACCGAGCTGGGTCGCGAGCGTCGTGGATGCGATCGGCAAGAGCCCTGAGTGGAAGAATACTCTGATTCTGGTAACGTGGGACGAGTGGGGTGGCTGGTACGATGGCGTCCCGCCGCCGCAACTCGACTACACGACGCTTGGCATGCGAGTTCCGCTGCTCATCATCTCGCCGTACGCGAAGAAGCACTATGTTTCAAATACGCAGTACGAATTCGGCAGCATACTAAAGTTCATCGAGCAGAATTTCGGAACCGCGTCGCTCGGCTCGACCGACGTTCGTGCCAACTCGATCGGCGACGCGCTAGATTTTACGCAGAAGCCGACGCCCTTTACGCCGATAGCGATTCCGCCGTTTAAGAATTGCTCCGGCAATCCGAGCAACGAAGAACTCATCGAAGACGAGGGCGGCGCTCCCGGATAGTCCCACGCGGAAACCAGCCCGTGGACGTCGTAATGGGGTAGCCATGAACCGCTTGAAGGTTGTGGCTGCCTCAGCCGTCGCCGGCGCCGCGATAATGGCCGCCCTGTGCGCGCTTCCCGCGCATGCCGAAACGATCTATTTTCAGTTTCCGGCGCTGCCGGGACCGGTCGCGAACTGCCAATGGTTCGACGATAACATCAACGACCGTTCGACCGACGCGCTCGTGCGACAGACCGACCTGATCTACAATCGCTTGGCCTTGACGGCCAACACGAACGCGGCAGTGACCGGAAGCGCGACCACGAAAGCGGGCGGCCAAGTCGTGCAGTTCGATGTCGGCAGCCGTTTGATGTGCGCGGAGTCAACCGTCATGCATCCCGAACAGGCCGAGCCTTCGCCCGCTCCGCTCGAGTAAGCGTCGCCGTCCGAACCCGGAATGCCAAGCTGATGCGGCCGCCGATTGAGGCGGCCGTTTTTGGTATGCCGTGGTCGTAGTGCAGCTGCGTCTGGTAACTCATCACCAGTAGACTGCCAGGCTCGAGGTCGATGTCGAAGCTACGGCGTGGGCGAGCCTTGCTGCGAATCGTCATCAGCCGCGTGGCGCCCAACGACAGCAACGCGATCGGAAATCCCGGGACGACCTCCTCGATGCGATCGTTGTGCGGCGCGACGCTGTCGCCCCCGCCGCGATACCAGTTCAAACCTACGCTATTGAAGTCGACGCCGCATTCGGCCGCGACTACCGTGCGCGCTTCGGCCAGCGGAGCCGGCGGCGGCCCGTCTTCGAACCGGAACCACGACACGAGCCTCGGCACATCGACGTCGCGATCGTACATCCGCCGGCGCTCGCTGCGCCACTCGATGCTTTCTCGCAACGTTTCGAACCATCGCGCTGCGGTGGCGGCGTCAACCGTTCCGGGCGCGTAGGTTATGCGGCCGGAGACGTCGTTCGACTAAGGTGCGGGGACCGGGTTCAAATAATTCGGTTTGCATAAACACTTCGAACAAAAAAACGCGCGACCGGCGGCCGCGCGTTTCGTTGACGTTAGAAACGTTGAGCGTTACGGGTGAGCGTAGATGCCCCGTTGGAGCGCCGGGAGATGCGGACTCTTCCACTTCGTGCCGTCGGCGAACGTAATCTTCAGCGGGATACATTTCGCTAGACCGGTCTGGAGCGGAAATACGTTGCGGCTCAAGCCGAATTGATGCTTGATCTCGGCGCCGGGCGAGAACGTTCCGACGTCCTGCACTTCGGCGACCAGCCGGCCGTTGGCCACCAGCCCGAACTCGATGTGCGACATCACCACGTTGGTGGCGTTCTTGTAATCGATGCTCAGGGTCGGGTTTCCGTTGACGGGATACTGATAGTAGTTGTAACCGTACACGCTCGGCCAGCCCCAATACGGGCCGCCGGGATAGTAGGCCGGCGAGTAGCCGCCCGACATGTACGCGTTGCGCTGCGGGTTGCAGCCGTTGACTTGGATCGGATGCGGCGTCGTAACGTGCGACATCGCGCTGGCCACGCCGGGCGCTACGGCTAACGCCAGCACCGCGGCACCAAAGAATAAGCGAGCCGTCTTCTTCATAAGGTCCTTTACGCAGAAAAGAGCGAAGGGAGTTAGCCCTTCCTTTCTGCGCGCGACGCCTCGAACCTAGGCGGGTTGCGGTCGCTCTGGGCGACGACCGTCGTCCCCGGGGCCACCGTTCGCGTTCCTGATGGCCCGTCGATCGTAACCGATCCGCTGCTGACCCGCACGACGGTCTGGCCACCGTCGGCAACCGAAACGCGGAACGTGCCGGGCTTGGCGGGCCGTACGGTCGCCGTCGGCGTGTCGATCTGCGCTTGGGAACCGGCCGGAGCCGTCACATCCACGTTGCCCGAGGCAATCTGAATTTCGGTGGCCCCGGCGTCGAGGTCGACCACCCGCACTTGGGTCTGTGCGTCCAGGCGAAGCGTTTGGCCGCCCACCCGTAGCGAGGTATGTGAGCTGTCACCTGTCGCCACAAAATCGCCGGCGGAGAGCGTGGCGGACGAGGCCGCAGCCTCTTGCAACCCGGTATCGGCCCGAACGATCGAAACGTCTCCCGAAACGTCGCCAAGCTGCGCCGGCCCATCGGCCTTGGCGACGAGCGGTCCGGATAGTGCGGCAAGAAACGCGACCGCAAGCGTGACACCCTTCACCCTTCCATCATACTCCGTTATGACGAAGAATTTAGTTAGGAACGACTAAGAATTTCTTCGGCGCGCGCGACAGGTCAACGCAGCCTGCATGCGTATGGAAATCGCTGGAGGTTTGCATGAAAAAGATTTCTGACAATCAAACGCGACGCGATTTCGTACGCAGTGCGACGGTGCCGCTTGTCGGTGCGATGCTGTTTGTAGCGAACACATCGGTGGCCTCGGCCAAAGGTTCGCAAGCGCAATTTAAATACCAGAGTAAGCCGAACGGCGGCAAGAAATGTTCGGGTTGTAAATTTTCGTCAAGGGCAAAACGGCAACCGCAAACGGTACGTGCACCTTGGTGGACGGAGCCATCAGCCCGAATGGGTGGTGCATCGCGTACCAGGCGAAAACCAGCTAACGCTCTAGCGCTATACGATCTCGAAGAGCGCCGCGACGCCCATTCCGCCGGCAACGCACATCGTCACGACGGCGTAGCGGGCGTCGCGCCGTTTTCCTTCGATGAGGGCGTGCATCGTGCAGCGCGCTCCCGTCATGCCGTACGGATGCCCGATTGCAATAGCGCCGCCGTCAACGTTATAGCGTTCGGGGTCGATCCCCAGCGCTTCGCGACAATAGATCGCCTGCACGGCGAACGCCTCGTTTAGCTCCCAAAGATCGATGTCGTCGACGCGCAGTCCGCTCCGCTCGAGCAATTTCGGAACGGCGAGCGCCGGGCCGATGCCCATCTCCTCGGGTTCGCAGCCGGCAACGGCGTAGCCACGCAGAATTCCGAGCGGGGTCAAACCACGTTCGCGCGCTAGCGCGGCATCCATCACCACGACGGCCGCCGCACCATCCGAGAGTTGCGAGCTGTTGCCGGCGGTGATCGTCGTGTCGGCCACACCCGGAACCGCACCGGATAACGCAGCCAGCGCTTGTAATGTCGTTTCGGGTCGATTGCCTTCGTCGCGTTCTAACGTGACGCGTTCTTCGCGCACGTCGTGACTTCGTCGCGAACCAATTTCCACGACGGCAGCGCGACAATTTCTGCGTCGAATCGTCCGTTCGCTTGCGCGCGTGCCGTTCGCGCCTGGCTTTCGACCGCGTATTCGTCCTGGCGTTCGCGCGAGATATCGTACCGCTTGGCGAGTGCGTCGGCGGTAAACAACATCGGCATATACACGTCGGGGGCGTGACGCAAAAGCCACGGATCGGTGTAGTTCGTCAGGTTGACGTTCGGTTGCACCAAGCTGATCGATTCCACGCCGGCCGCCACGACGATCCGCGCGGTGCCGGTCTGCACGCGCATTGCAGCAGCGACGATCGCATCTAAACCCGAGGCGCAGTAGCGCGAAATCGTCTGCCCCGGCACCGTCACGGGACAGCCCGCGCGCAACGCTGCAGTTCGGCCGATATTATTTCCCGTGGCGCCTTCCGGCAGGCCGCAACCGGCGACGACGTCCTCGACTTCTGCCGGCGCGACGCCCGCGCGGTTCAACGCATGAGCGATCGCATGCCCCGCAAGCTCGGCGCCGGTCGTGCGATTGAACGCTCCCCGGAACGCACGTCCGATCGGCGTACGTGCAACCGACACGATCGCCGCTTCAGGCATCGGCGTACCACATCGGGCCGCCGCGGTACGGCGGAAACCCATATCCGTACACGTACGCGATGTCGATGTCGCCGGCGCGCAACGCGACGCCGTCTTCGAGCAATTTCCGCCCGCGATCGATCAGCGCGCGCAATAGCCGTTCGCGAATCTCGTCATCGGTGACCGTGCGGCGCGGTATGCCGGCTCGATGCGCTTCTTCCGCAAATAATTCTTCGACCAACGGATCGTCGATCGGCGTACGGCCGTGGCCAACACCGGCATCGTAGCGATAATAGCCGGCCGACGCCTTTTGTCCCAAACGTCCGAGGGCGACGAGACGCCCGACGATGCCCGAGCGATCTGCACCTAAGACTCCGCTATTCGCGATGTGCCACGCAACGTCGATTCCCGACAAGTCCGACATTGCGAACGGCCCCATTGCGAAACCGAACTCCGTCATCACGCGATCGATGTGCGCGACTCCCGCGCCTTCTTCTGCCAGTGCGATCGCCTCACGGACGTAATCGAAGATCATGCGATTCCCGATGAACCCGAACGCGTTGCCCGACACGATCGCTTTCTTTCGCAAGCGTTTCGCTAGCGCGAACGCGGTTGCAAGCGTCGTCGCCGAGGTCAGCTCGCCACGAACGATTTCGAGCAACGGCATGATGTTGGCGGGCACGAAGAAGTGCAAGCCGACGAATCGTTCGGGCCGGCTGACGGCCGACGCGAGTTTGTCGATGTCGAGGGTAGACGTGTTTGTCGCGAGGATCGCATCGGGGCCGACGATGGCGTCGAGTTTGCGGAACGCGTCGAGCTTTACATCGAGTTTCTCGACGATCGCCTCGATGACGAGGTCCGACGTCCGGAGGGCCTCGACGTCAGCCTCGAATGCAATCGAGCGCCCCATCTGCCAAGCGTCTTTTTGCGCGAGGTTCCCCTTGCGCACGCGATAGGCCAGGGTTTCCATCACGGTGCGGCGCGCGCGCTCGACGGCGCCGTCGTCCGGGTCGACGACCGTGACGGGATAGCCGGCTTGCGCGAGCGCCAGCGCGATGCCGCTGCCCATCGTCCCCGCTCCCAGCACGCCGGCGTTCCGTACCGGGTGTGCTTGCGCACCGTCGAGGCCCGGAACGTCGGTCAGGCGCCGCTCGGCGAAAAAAAGATGCCGCAGCGCCGCCGATTCGCTCGATGCGGCAAGTTCTTCGAACAGACGCGCTTCGTGCGCGAGACCCTCGTCGAACGGCATCGTAACGGCAGCTGCTACGGCGTCGACGATCGCGTGAGCGGCGCGTCCACCGTGTTCCTCCGGCGGCAACGCCTTATGTGCTGTGGCCGCAACAAACGGCAATGCCTGCGCCGGGACGGTCGGCCCAAGCGTTGCGGTGGCGTCGGCTAATCGCCGCTTCTGCACCTCTCCGGTTGCCAACAACTCCATCGCAACATCGAGCGGATTCTCCGCTACCACGCGGTCGACGATGCCGAGTTCCAAACAGCGTCGCGCATCGTGCGTACGTCCACGTAGTGCGAACTCCAACGCGGCCTGCGGGCCGATCGCGCGCGGCAGACGCTGCGTGCCGCCTGCGCCGGGCAACAATCCTAGCCGTACCTCCGGCAATGCGAAGGTCGAGCGCTCGGTAGCGATGCGATAATCGCATGCGAGTGCGAGTTCCAAGCCGCCCCCGAGACACGCACCGTCGATCGCTGCAACGGTGACGCGCGTGCTTCGATCGATCGCTGCGCCCACATCGCGCACCGAAATCGGCCGCTCGACCGGCGGCGATGCGAAATCGCCGACATCGGCACCCGCGCTAAACGTGCCGCCCGCTCCGCAGACGATCAGCGCCGAACACGCTTCGTCGCGTTCGACACTGGCGAGCGCCTCCACGATCTCCGCCGAATACGCAAACGACATAGCGTTAACTGGCGGACGATCGAGCGTCAGCACCGCGACGCGCCGCGCACCGGCGTCAACGAAGCGAACCTCCAAGGGTTACCCGGTCGCTCGTTTCGAACGGTCGGCGTCGAACTGCGCGTCGCTCAAACGACCGACCTCACCCGATCCGCTCATCACTTGCTGCGCGAACCAGGCAGCTTGCGAAAGCACGTGCCGGGCGTAGAACGCCGCCGTCGCGAGCTTCGCCTCATAGAATTCGCTGTCCACATTTGACTCTGACAAGCGCGTAGCCGCAATCGCTGCGGCGCGCGCCATCTGCCAACCGCCCGCGATGACTCCCCACATCTTGAGATACGGAACGCTGCACGCCGACGCAAGGTTGAAATCGGCGAGCGCCGTCATGCCCAACCACTGCGACGTTTCGTCGAGCAACCGCAACGCATCACCTAACGTGGTGCCTGCAACGCGAACGTCGGCGTTTTTGGAAGCCGCGCATTCCCGTGCGGTTTGCGCCATGCGTCCGCCGAAGGTTGTTGCGGTCGCACCCATATCGCGCAAGAGCTTGCGCCCAAGCAAATCGAGCGACTGAATGCCGGTCGTTCCTTCGTAAATCGTCGTGATGCGAACGTCGCGATAATATTGCGCGATGCCGGTCTCTTCCACGTATCCCATGCCGCCGAAGATCTGCAATGCAGTGGAGCACAAATCGATTGCGCTCTCGGTGCACCAGCCCTTGACGATCGGCGTCATGAACTCGACGAGGGCGCGATGCTCCTTACGCACGCGTTCGTCCGGATGCCGTAGAGCGAAATCCATCGACGCAGACGTCACGTAGGACAGTGCGCGCATCGCTTCGATGGTTGCTTTCTGCCACATGAGCATTCGCTGCACGTCGGGATGACGCGCGATCGGCAGCGCGTCTTTTGACGATCCGGGTTCGAGGCTGCGGCCTTGCACGCGCTCGCGGGCGAACTCCAGCGATGCTCGATACGCGCGGTCGGCTAAACCGATGGCTTGAACGCCCACCGAAAACCGGGCCGCGTTCATCATCACGAACATGTACTCCAAACCGCGATGCGGTTCGCCGATCAAATATCCGAGGGAGCCGCGCCCGCCTTCACCGACGCTCATGGTACACGTCGGATTAGCGTTGATGCCGAGCTTATGTTCGATGCCGGTGCACACCATCTCGTTCGGTTCGCCCAACGAACCATCGGCGTTTACGACGAACTTGGGCACGACGAACAGCGAGATGCCTTTGGTGCCGGCGGGCGCGTCCGGTAATCGCGCTAACACCAGATGCACGATGTTCTCTGCCATGTCGTGCTCGCCGAACGTGATGAAGATCTTCTGTCCGGTCAAGCGATACGCGTCGCCGTCGGGTACGGCTTTGGTGCGCACCTGCGCAAGATCCGAGCCGGCCTGCGGTTCGGTCAAGCACATCGTACCTGTCCACCGTCCCGAGACGAGATGCGGAATATACGCCTGCTTCTGCTCTTCGGACCCGGCCAGCTCGATGGCTTCGATCGCGCCTTGATTCAATAGCGGGCCGTTAGCAAATCCGATATTGACCGCGTTCCACATCTCGAGCGTCGGCCCGAGCAAGATCTGCGGCAACCCTTGACCGCCGTATTCGGGCGGGACGGCCAAGCCGATCCAGCCAGCTTCCGCGAACTGCTTGTACGCTTGCGGAAACCCGGGCGGCGTTCGAACCGCCCCGTTGTCGAAGGTGCAGCCTAGCGTGTCGCCGGCGCGGTTGAGCGGCTCAAGAACTCCGGTCGCGAAGGCGGCGGCTTCATCGAGCACCGCATCGAGCACGTCGGGCATCTCCTCGCAGCCCGGCAACGCGGCGATGTCCTCGAACGGCACGAGTTCGCGCAGCACGAATTGCATGTCGCGGAGCGGGGCGCGGTATTGATTCATCGCGGAACGTGATTCGACACAATTGAAGCGGCCCCGCTCAAACGAGCGAGGCCGCGGACATGTCCGTGCGATCGGACCGGTCGTTACTTGCTGAGTTCCTGAACCGTGTTGCTATTGCTATCGGTAAAGTACAGCACGGTGTTTGCGTCGGAAGTTCCGACAGCCGTGATGCTGCGAATCGCTCCGCCGGCGCCCGTGTCGACCACCTTGGTCGCTAGCACCTTACCCGTCGATTCGACTTCGATCAGCTCGTTGGTCTTGCCATTCGCGACGATCACGTTCCCGTTCGGAAGCGCCGTCAGGGAGATCGCACCGCTCAGGGGCGCGCCTGAAAGCACGACCTTGGCGTTCTTTGCTTGCGGGCCGGTAAACGTCTTGCCCGTCGGGCCGATCTTCACGGAACCGGCTCCAAAGAAGTTGTTATAGACGTTTGCGAACGAATATAAGATGTTGCTCGATCCGTCGATGACGAACAACGTACCGTCAGAAAACGCGTTCTTCTGGTAGAAGCCCAATCCCGTCGGTCCCAGAACGCTTCCGGGTTTTCCCTTGTTGACCTTAAAACCCGAAATAACGGCCGTCACCGGCGGATTCTTTTGTTGCGTTCCTAAATCGATCCGATTGACCGATCCGGTCGTAGCATCGCCGACCCAGAAGCCGGGGCCCGGGGGATACGAAACGCCGATGTCGACAAACGTGCCGCCATACGGCTGCGTCAGACCGCTTCCGGTGATCTTTTGAAAGATCTTACCCTGTGGGGACACCGACGCGACGTCCTTCGCCGTAGAACCCGGCGCGTAGAGATAGCCGTACAGCGGCTCGGCTGCGAGCCCCGCGCATCCCTTGAGATCGGTTGACGCGATCAGATGCACCGGTTTCGACCCGGCCTTCGCAAGCAGCACTTCTTCCGTCGTGCCGTTACCCATCACGCCGTTCTTATCGGCGTAGTTACAGACGACCAAGTCGCCCTTCTTAAATTTTCCGCCGCCATACGGCGATTTCGAGATGTAGGTGATGCCCGCCGGCGCTTGATCGCCGTTCGTCGTATCGACGGTGGATCCGATTTGTGTTTGCTTCGTGAGCGTTTTTAGTATCGACGTTGCGTCAACATCTGGTTGTGCACCATTCGACATCATTCCGGGACTCGAGATTTGCCCCGCGCTGTTGACGTCGGCGATTCCGGAACCCGCATTTGCCGATTCCGCATTTACCGATCCCGCGTTTGCCGATGGAACAGGTGAATTCGTTCCTGCCGCTGAGCAAGCGCTGACTAATAGAATCAACGCCGCCGCGCTAAGTGTTTTACTCCGCATGCACGGCGACTTCGACCGGCCTCGCGGCGACCCTGCTCACATCGCTATGCATTATTATCGTTTTGTTAATCAAAATCATTATCGTTAGTCATCATTATCGCTTTGCTAACGTCTCGGACACTCACAAGCAACCGTCTCAGCTCACACTCAGCCAATGGTCGACGATGTGGTTGCGCTGGCGCGGGAGCTTTTCCCGGCCGAATTGGGCGTGCTGCCGAAGCGCCGATCGTCGAGACGTTGATTCGCTACGGCGCCGGCGCCTTGCGGTTCGCGATCTCGTGCGACATTTCGGTTCTGCCGCTGCGCGACGGCGAGCGATATCGGGATGCATCCAAAACGCTCGCTCGGCTTGGTATCGATGTCGATCGCTGGCCCGCACCGCCGGCCGGCTTGTTCGTAGTAGAAGAACGCGCTCTCTTGTTACGCTCGCGGAGTCCGATGACCGTCGCACATGAATTCGGACACGCACTCGATTGCGCGTTGGGCGGCGGAGTGTACCGATCGGGAATCGATCCGCGCGTACGAGCGCACTATTGTCGTGCGCGAGCGTTCGTTACGCCGTACGCCGCGACCGGCATCGACGAATATTTTGCGGAGTCGTTGCGAGCCTACGTCGGCGTGAACGATCCATCGTCGGCGTGGCCGCGCGCGACGCGCGAACGGCTACGGCGGGTCGATCCTCACATGTGCGAATATGTGGCGGCGTTGTTTGCGCGCGAGTTCTCGATGCGCGCAACGTCGGCCGCGCTGACCGGTGGCGCGTGATTGTGCCACGCACTGCGAATGTACGTAACGATCGCCGCGATTTGATCGTCGTTGAGATCTGCGGCCCAACCGGGCATTACGCCCTGGTACGCCGTTCCATCCCTCGATGTGTGTCCGCGCGTGCCGAACGCGACCGCCGCGATCGCCCGGCCCGGATCCCCGACGACGGCGACGTTGCCGGCAAGCGGCGGAAAAACGCCGGACATGCCACGGCCGTCGGCCTGATGGCAGCTCGCGCAATGCGTTAAATACAACGCTCCGCCGTCGCTCGACGAACCCGGCGCATCGCTCGGTGCGCTCGAGCGGCCGCCATGCGCGCAACCAGCCAGTAGTACGACAGAAAGCAGTGCCGCATGCGCGCGCGCGATCATCCCCGGCGCGCGCTCATCGACCATGCGAGCGAAACCAGCAAGACGTTCGCCACCAACGAGCTTCCGCCGTAGGAGACGAACGGTAAGGTAATTCCGGTGAGCGGAAAGATGCCGATCACGCCGCCGACGATGACGAAGACCTGAAAGCCCAACGTCGCGGCGAGACCGACGGCCAGCAACTTTGCGTACAGATCCGGCTGTTGCAGTCCGACGGCGAAGATGCGCCGGACCAATCCTAAAAACAGCAGCAACACGACGAATGCGCCGATCCAGCCGAACTCTTCGGAGAAGGCTGCGTACACGTAGTCGGTCGCGACGTCCGGAATAAACGTAGGATGGCCCAAGCGAAAGCCGGTTCCAAACAATCCGCCCGATGCCATCGCATAGTACGCCTGCGACGATTGATATCCGGCACCGAGCGGATCCGAAAACGGATTGCGCCACACTGCGATTCGCTCGTGCACGTAGTTGAAGTGCCGCGCCGCCCAAAATGCTACCGCTGCGAATACGCCGGCGCCGGCCGCCACGATATCCCAACGCCGGGTTCCGACGTAGAGCAACGTTGCGAATGTGGCCAGCAGCAGCGTCGCCATTCCGAGGTCGCGCTGCACCACGAGAATCGTCATCGACGCACCCCAGCCGAGCACCAACGGTCCGAGGTACTTGGCGTTGGCTTGCAACGACCAAGGCCGCGCGGCCGCAAGCACGTCGGACATCTCGGCCAGATACGCCGCCATGAAAAAGACGACGAACAGTTTGATGAACTCGATCGGTTCGAACTGGGCCGGACCGACGCGAATCCACAATCGCGCGCCGTTGACTTCTTGCCCGAACAGCAGCAGCAAACCGAACAGCGCGAGCGACGCAACGACCCAAAGATATTTATACGAAGCGAATCGCCGGAAGTTCGAAAAAATGGGCCCGCACGCGATCGCCAGCACCATCGCGACACCCAGCCACACTTCCTGACGCGCCGCCAAGTCGGGAGACAGTCGCGCGATCAACAAGACGCCGACCGAAGAGAGCACGACCGCCAAAGCGGGCAACACGTCGTCGCGCTCGCTGTCCAACGGTGCGCACGCGACCCACAGAAGCGCCAATACGCCCAATCCGGCGCTCAGTAACGGCGGTCCGAGCGACCGCGCCGGCGCGAACGACAGCAGCAGCGCGGATACCGCGAGCGCTCCGCACATCGGGAGCAGCCGGCGGACGAGGCGAATCGTCAGCGGGCTAGTACCATCGCAATCACGAGCAAAGCCGCGATTGCGATGCGCGCGATCGTCACGGCGCCGCGCGTCGTGCGATGCGGCTCGACCACGACGTCGGAGGCGTCGTCGCGATCGAAGCGTGCTAACAATGCATGCTCCCAGGGCGCGGCGGACTCCACGTGCTGCAACAGCCGCGCGGCATCCGGTTCTCGCTCCAGCCGGCGTCCGGTCAGCACGATCACGTCGCCCTCACCCACCCGCACGTTCGACACGGTCATCTCCAGCGTCGATGCCGTTCCGACCGCTCGCAGCAACAACGGCGCCGAGCCGTCGTGCAAGGCGTCGTCGTCGGTCAGCGCGGTAACGTGCCCGTCGCGAATCAAGTAGGCGGCGGTCGTGCCGGAGTGCAACACGTAGGCCCACCCGCGCACCGCGAACACTGCGGTCAGCGATGCGGCAGCGGTAACGTAGTCGTCGTGCGACGCGGTGCGCGCGTGCAGCTCGCCGTTCACTCGTGACACGACGCCGAGCATGGCAGCCGCCGCGGCTTGCGGACGATCGATCGATCGCCGGAAACGGCGCCCGCGCGAACGTCGTTCGCACTCCTGGCGCAACCGCGCGAGCAACGCGCGCTCGATCGGCATTCCGTCGATCGAACCGAAGCCGCGAGCCACTGCCAGCAGCCAGCTCTGACGGCCCATGCGCATCATCAAACACGAAGCGCGATCGCCGCGAATCGCTACGTCCACGGTTGCACCGATCGTATCATCAAGCGAGTGGTTCCCACATCGATCGCGTCGCCGGCTCGTATTTCGGTTGGCTCGTTGACGCGCTGTCCGTTCAAAAACGTGCCGTTGCGGCTATCGACATCGGTCACGTAGGCGATTCCGTCGCGGCTCTCGATGCGCGCGTGATGGCGGCTGACTTCCGGGTCGCGCAACGAGATTCCCGAAGCGCCGCGCCCGATATCCATTGGCGTCGCTCCGTCCAAGCGCCGAACGTTGCCGATCTCGACGATCTCAATATCGACTGCGAGTGGAACGTGGCGGCCGATCTCGGTCGCAGCACGCACGTTGGGACGAATCGTCGCCGCCGCTACGACGAGCAGCGCCGCCGTAATTTCCAGCGTTCCTACATGCATGCGCACGTCGAAGTTCATCGCTCCACTGCCGCCGCTTCGAATCGCATACGCGTATTGCCGAACGACAATTCGTCGCCGTCGTGCAACCGCTCGGCGCGCACGCGCCGCCCGTTAACGGCGGTGCCGTTGGTCGAATCGAGATCGCGGACCAGCGGGCCGGCCGCATCGGTTTCGATTTCCGCGTGCGCGCGCGAGACGCTGGGATCGGCCAACACCACGTCGTTATCGTCGCCCCGGCCGATCGTCGCCGAACGGTCGAATCCGTACACGCCTTGCACGGGAACGCCTTTGACCATACGCAGCCGGAACGAACCGCGCGTCACTTTTGCTACTGGCGGGCGGCCGTCGACCCGCACGTCCATCGCACCCACCGGCAGGCCGTCGTTCGCGGTCATGACCACGTTCGGATCGCCGTCGCGCAACGTGATGCCCACACGTGCGGACAACTCGCGCAGCAATTCGGCCCATTCTCGCTCCAGGTAATCGCGATGCGGCGCGAGCCGTTCGAAATCGTCGGGATTCACGATCACGGTGTATCGGCTCGGCGCGATGCGTTCGCCGCGTTCGTCGACAGTGCGTGCCTCAACGGTCGCGACCAACTTGCGCGCGATCTGCTCGGGTTCCAGATCGGTCGGGAACACGCTCGCGAAACTGCGCTCGATCAGCGCCGCACACGCCTGTTCGAGTTTCGCGAGTAAACTCACCGGCGTTGCAGCCGGGAAATGAAAAAGCCGTCGCGGCCCTCGATGCCCGGGGCCACCATCACATCGCCATCGGGCGTGAGAAAAGGCTCATACGCCGCAGGCACGAGTCCGCGCTCGAAATTGTGACGCGAGAGAAACCAATTCACGACCTCCGTGGTCTCCGCGCGGGTCGGTCGAGCATGCCGCGTACACCAAAACTCCGCCCTCACGCAGCGAGGTCGAAACGCGCTCGAGAATGGCCCGTTGGGTCTCCGCAAGTCGTTCGCCGTCCTGCGCACTCTTCTTCCAGCGCGACTCGGGGTGGCGGGCGGCCAAGCCGGTGCCCGAACAGGGCGCGTTGACCAGGATGCGGTCGAAACGAACGTTGGGATCGAAGGTGTGCTCGCGGGCGTCCGCCTCAACGATTGCGGCCACGACGCCGGCCGAATCCAGCCGCCGGCCCAAGGTCGCGATCTTGCGAGTGTCCCGCTCGAGCGCACACGATGTTTCCGTCGTTTTGGAGCCGGCCGGCGATCTGTAACGTCTTATTTCCGCGACCGCTGCACGCGTCGAGCACGTCCTCGCCCGGCTGCGGGTTCAGAATGTCCACGGCCATCGCCGAACTCTCGGACTGCAGCCACCACGCCGTCGCCTCGCCACCACCCGAGAGACGAGCGCCACCCCCATCGACGATCGACGATTCCGCGACGTACGCCGACGGATGTGCGCGCACGCCGTCGCGCTCCAATGTCTCGCGAACTTCTTCGGTCGTCAACCGGAGCAAGCTCGCGGTTACGGCCGCGGCCGGCGGAGCGTTGACCGCCGCGCAGATCTCCGCTGTCCGGTCTCCGAACGAAGCGCGCCACTGACGCACGAGCCACGTCGGCAACGAATGCACGGTTGCCAAAAATTCGTCTTCGCTCTCGAAATCGCCGGGTTGCGGCTCGGGCGGCGGCTCGCGCAAATAGCGGCGCAGCACCGCGTTAGTGAGATTTGCGACGCCGGTGTGGCCGTAGCGTCGTGCTAGGTTGACCCATTCGAACACGGTTGCGTGCACGTCCGCCTGCGTGTAAGCCAACTCGTACACGGCGAGTCGCAAAATCTCGCGGATGGTGGGCGGTAATGAGTTGAACGCGTTCGCCGATAAACGGCTCGAGACGCCAGTCTAACGCGCGGCGCATCTTGATCGCGCCGTACGCCAGCTCGGTCGCGAACGCCCGGTCGCGCGGGTCGACCGTTGCATGTCGAATGCGGTAGTCGAGCGCCTCTGCGGCGCCGCGAGCCGGTGCGGTCCCCACGGGAAAGACGTCGCGAACGACTCCCAGCGCGATGTCGCGTGCGCTTAACGTTCGTGCGATGTGCGGCCTCGCAAATACGCGGCGCCGCTCATCCGGCCTCGATTCGGGGCGATGAGTTCGTCGATCTCCACCCGGCCGTCTTCTACGTGCGCGCGCAACACCTTGACGATTTCGCCGTCCATTTGGGCGCGAGCCCCCGGGTACGGCGAGTACGCCCGCACCGCGTCAACGATACGTCGCGGTTCCCACGACCAATCGATCGAAAGATCGTCTTTTCCGAGCGGCCGCGTGTACGTCGGCTCGCCGGTCTGCGGACGAGCCGGAAGCCGGCCGTTCGCCGCGAGTTCCAACGCGCGGCCCAATAGGCCGGCGCCGATCGTGGCGAGACGATCGTGCAAGTGTCCGTAATCTTCACCGGGGTCGATCGCCACTGGCTCTTGCAGCACGACGTCGCCGGTATCCATGCCCGCATCCATCAACATGATCGTAACGCCGGTAGCGCGCTCTCCGTTGCGCAACGCGGTCTGAATCGGGGTTGCGCCTCGGTAGGCCGGCAGCAGCGAGGGATGGACGTTCAAGGAGCCGAGGCGCGGAAGTTCGAGCAGCCAGCCCGGTATCAGCCGTCCGTACGATGCAAGCGCGAACAGATCGAAGGCGTCGCCGGCCAGATCGGGTTGTAACGCTCGCAAGCTCGACGGCTGATAGACGGGCAGTCCGAGTTCGAGCGCGGCGGCCTTCACCGGCGAGGGCGTTACACGCTGACCGCGTCCGCTCGGGCGGTCGGGCTGCGTAACGACGCCGGCCACTGCGGTGCACTCGGCGAGCACCTGGAGGCTCGGAACCGCGAAGTCGCTGGTTCCGAAGAAAAGCGTACGAATCTGGGCTTAGGCCTCGGCAGCCACGGCGTCGTCGTGCGCTGCGGGCTCGCCGGCGTCGTCTTCTTCGTGCGGTTTGGCGACGCGCACGTCGCGAGCCGAGTCGAGATACAGCTCGCCGTTCAAATGGCCGATTTCGTGCTGCAGGCACTGCGCGAACAGGCCGTCACCTTCGAGCCTGATCTTTTTTCCGTACCGGTCGAGCCCGCTAACGGCCACGCGGTTGAAGCGAACGATTTCGCCCACCATGCCGGGAACCGAGAGGCAGCCTTCGGTCAGTTCGACTTCTTCTTCGCACGACTCGATTTTGGGATTGATCACGACTTCGGGCGGGTGCTCGTCCTCGTGGACGTCGATCACGAAGATGCGCTTCGACACGTTTACTTGCGGAGCCGCGAGGCCGACCCCCGGGGCGGCGTACATGGTTTCGAACATGTCGTCGATCAGTTGCTGAAACAGCGGCTCGTCGATCTCACGCGGATCGACTTTTCGCGCGACTTTGCGGAGGGTCGGGTGCCCGTCTGTAATTATTTCCCGCACGTAGGCCATACGCGGCCCTTATTCCAGCTGGAAAAGGCGAGTCGCCTGCTTGGCGCGAGCCGCAGTGGCCTCACTGCGGCCGTACGAAGCGAGCGTCTATTGCCCGGTCGTGAACGAGCTCACGATGACGTTGGGCGTGCAGCCGCTTCCGCCGTTGTTCCAATAGAGGTTAACGCTCTGCAGCGGGCCCGGCGGCTGGGGTATGACGGTTTGGTAGATCGTCGAGCCCGGCGGCGGGCTGGTGAACGGCTTGGGGATCGGCCCCGTGTAGTGCGCGAACGTCAACGTGTATTGCTGCGCACCGCTGCTCTGCACCAGTAAGAAGTTGTACTGGTTACCGACCGGCAACGTCGCATTGGCGGCGACGTACACGGCCTGGACGGCCGGATTGACGTGCGACGATCCGTTAATCGGATGCAACACCTGAAGGCCGTTGACCGGGGCTCCACAGTTCTGTCCGAACCCGTTGTTGTTGTTGTTCGAGTTGTTATTGCATCCGGTCAGCAGCGTCATCGCCGCCGCCGCTGCTATGAATGCGTACGTGAATGGTTTCGTCATAGTCGTAACTCCTCGCGGGACCGCTCTACGCCCTTCCCGGCAAATGGGAAACCAGTTAGGAAGTGCCTACAGGATGTACCCGGATAGATCGGTATTCCCCACAACGTCGGCGAGCCGCTCTTTCACGTACGCGGCGTCGATCACCCTGGTGCCGGCCTCCTCGGGAGCCGCAAAGCTGACTTCGTCGAGCAACCGCTCGAGGACGGTGTGCAGCCGGCGGGCACCGATATTCTCGCTCGTTTCGTTGACGCGCATCGCATAGGCCGCGATCTGCTCGATGCCGTCCGGCCGAAAGTCGAGCGTGGCTCCTTCGGTTGCGAGCAATGCTTTATATTGCTCGACCAGCGCGTTCTTAGGTTGCGTCAGAATCGTTTTGAAGTCTTCGGCGGTCAGCGAATCGAGCTCGACGCGAATCGGAAACCGGCCTTGCAGTTCCGGAATCAAGTCGGACGGCTTGCTGGTGTGAAACGCACCCGCGGCGATGAACAACACGTGATCGGTTTTGATCGTGCCGTGCTTGGTCGTCACCGTCGAACCTTCGACGATCGGAAGAATATCGCGCTGCACGCCCTCGCGCGAGACATCCGGACCGCCGCGCGAGCCTTGACCGGCAACCTTGTCGATTTCGTCGATGAAGATGATGCCGTCTTCGGCCGCCCGGCGCAGCGCCTCACGCTTGACCGCGTCCATGTCGATCAGTTTGGCCGACTCTTCTTGCGCGAAAATGCGGCGCGCTTCGGCGACGGTGACGCGCTTTTTCGAACGGCGCTTCGGAAGTATTCCGCCGAGCATCTCGCCGAGGTCGGCTCCTCCGCCGGATTGATCGCCGCCGATCATCCCGATCGGTAGGCTCGGTGCCTCTTCGACGTCGATTTCGACGAGGCGCACGTCGTAAAAGCCGCGCTCGATCTCGGACCGCGTTTGCTCGCGCACGCGTTGTGCGTCGGACGAAACCGCGGGCGGCGGCTGGGGCGCCGGCGCGGCTTGAAAGTTGTTGCCGAAGATCGAACCGAGCGTCGCGCCGAGCGAATTGCCTTGACCGGACGGCTGCGGCGGGCGCGTCTCCGGGTGCAGCACGTCGATAATGCGTTCCACCGCCTGATGTTCGGCGGCATCGACCACGTCGTGACGGCGTTCTTCTAGGACCGTTCGAATCGAGGCTTCGACCAAATCACGAACCATCGACTCCACGTCGCGACCGACGTACCCCACCTCGGTATATTTGGTCGCTTCGACTTTGACGAACGGCGCGCCGACGAGCCCGGCCAAACGCCGCGCGATTTCGGTTTTGCCAACGCCGGTGGGTCCGATCATCAAAATGTTTTTCGGCGTAATCTCTTCGCGTAGGTCGCCCGTAACGCGCGAACGGCGATAGCGATTGCGCAACGCGACGGCCACGGCGCGTTTGGCGCCGGCTTGACCGACGATGTACTTATCGAGCTCGGCGACGATCTGACGCGGCGTTAGCGCTGCGGTGTCGGAACCGGAGATCGCTGCGTTCACTCGAGCACCTCCACGGTGATGTCGTCGTTGGTGTAGATACAAATCTCGCCGGCGATTTCGAGCGCTTTGCGCGCGATCTCTTCGGCGCCGAGCGACGTATTGCGCGCCAGCGCGGCGGCCGCGGCTTGTGCGTACGGGCCGCCACTGCCGATCGCCGCAACGCCCTCGTCGGGTTCGATCACATCGCCGGTGCCGGATAGCAAGAACAAATGGTCGGCGTTTCCGACGAGCAGCAGCGCCTCGAGACGCCGCAGCGCGCGATCTTGCCGCCAATCCTTCGCCAACTCGACGGCCGCGCGCGTGATGTCTTTATACTCGTTGAACGAGCGCTCGAATTTTTCGAGCAGCGCGATGCCGTCTGCGGCCGAACCGGCAAATCCGGCCACGATCTTGCCGCCGGAGATCTTGCGTACTTTACGGGCCGTGTGTTTGACGATCGTCTTGTCGAGCGTCACTTGCCCGTCGCCGGCGATCGCCAGCCGGCCGTCCTTGCGAACGGCGATAATGGTAGTCGAGCGAATCCTCATCGTAGCGTCAGTACCCTGGGTACGGCCGCCCGGTTTCACGCGTCCAGCGAACGAGCGAAGGCGTCGAGCGCCGCCAGCGCCCGAATTGCCATGGCGCCACGCCGTTCTCTCTTGTCCCGGATCCGTTCGTCGAGTGGCGGGAATTCGGCCCAGGTGACGTTGCTGGGTTGGAAGTCGGGGCTGGCCGCGTTCTGCAAATGGGCCACGACCGCACCCAAGGCCGTCTCTCGAGGAACGTCGACCGGGGGCTTTCCCAGCAGACTCCGCGCGGCATGAATGCCGGCCATCGCACCGCAGGCAGCCGCTTCGACGTATCCCTCGGCCCCGGTCACTTGGCCCGCCAGATACACGCCGTCGACGCCGCGCAGCATCAGCCGGGCGTCCAGCACGCGGGGCGCGTCGACGAACGTATTGCGATGCATCACGCCGAGCCGCAGCCATTCGGCTTCGGCCAAACCGGGAAGCTTGCCGAATGTCGCGCGCTGAGCGGGCCACGTCATGCGCGTTTGAAATCCGACCAAGTTGAATGCCGTGCCTTGCGCGTTTTCTTTGCGAAGTTGCACCACCGCATAAGGCGTCGTGCCGGTGCGAGGATCGCGCAAGCCGACCGGCTTGAGCGGACCGTACCGTAGCGTCTCTTCCCCACGATCGGCCATCTCTTCGATCGGCAAACAGCCTTCGAAGTAGCGCGTCGACTCGCCGGATTCGAAGTCTTTGGCTTGATGCCGCGGCGACGTTCGCAAATCGTTGACGAGCTCTCGATATGCGTCGCGATCGAGCGGCAGATTGAGGTAATCGTCGCCGTCGCCCTTCTCATATCGCGACTTGCGATAGCCCGCACTTTCGTCGATCGAGTCGGCGGCGACGATCGGCGCGGCCGCATCGAAATAGTGCAAGCGGCGTCCTTCGCCGGCCGGCAGCGAACGCAGCACGGCATCGATCGACGTCAGTAGATCGGCGCTCGGTAGCGGGCCGCACGCAATGATGGCCGGCCGCTGCGATGGAATTTCGTGCACTTCCTCGCGATGCAGATGGATGCGCGGATGCGCGAGCAGCGTGCGTTCGAGCGCCTGCGAGAACCGGTCTCGATCCACCGCCAACGCGCCGCCTGCCGGAACCGCCGTTTCACGTGCCGACCGCACGACGATCGAATCGAGCCGGAACAGCTCTTCTTTCAACAACCCAACGGCATTCTCGAGCGCGGCGCCGCGCAACGAGTTGCTGCACACCAACTCGGCTAAACCGGCGGTGTGATGCGCCGGTCCGCTCGCATGCGGGCGCATCTCGTAGAGGTCGACCTCCGCGCCCTGTCGCGCCGCCTGCCACGCCGCTTCGCAGCCGGCCAAACCGCCGCCGACGATCGTGACGCGCAACGGTTGTTTTAGGTCGACGCGAGCGCCGCTTCGTCGGACGACCCGCTCGCGTCGGACGACCCGGTCGCGTCGGTCTGCACCTCACCGACCTCGTGCTCGCGCGATGCCGCACATTCCAAGCGAACGTTCCCGCCGCGCGATTTGGCGACGACGTACGAACCGCACACCGGGCAGCGCTGCGCGACGACCCGGTCCCACGACACGAAATCGCAGTTCGGATAGTTCGCGCAGCCGTAGAACGTTCGGCCCTTTTTGGAACGCCGTTCGAGAATCGCGCCGCCGTCTTTGGGACAAATGGCGCCGGTGTCTTTGACGATCGGCTTCGTCGTCTTGCATTCCGGATAGCCCGAACACGAGATGAATTTTCCGAAGCGGCCGGTCTTGATGACCATCGGTTTGCCGCAGTTCGGACAGATCTCGTCGGTCGGCTCGTCACGCAGTTCCAAACGCGGTAAGCGCTTCTCGGCGCTTTCCAGCTCCAGCGCGAACGGCGTGTAGAACCCGCGCAGCAACTCGACCCAGTTTTCGCTGCCCACCGCAACCTTGTCGAGATTGCCTTCCATCGACGCCGTGAAATCGAGGTTCACGATATTGGGAAAGTGCTCGACCAGCAAGTCGTTCACGGCCATGCCGATCTCGGTAGGAACGAATCGACGCTCTTGCTGCGCGACGTACCCTCGTGCCGAAATCGTATCGACGATGGTGGAGTAGGTCGAAGGCCGGCCGACGCCATTGTCCTCGAGCGCTTTCACCAAACTCGCTTCGGTGAAGCGCGGCGGAGGCTCGGTGAAGTGCTGCTTGGGCTCGACGCCGCGGCAATCGAGATCGTGCTCCTCGTGCAGGTCGGGAAGACGCGGACGCGCCTTCTCACCCTTGGACGTCGCGTCGTCCATCGCGCGCTCGCCGCCCGCGCCCGCGTCTTCGTCGCGGCTCTCGCTGTACACTCGCGTGAAGCCCGCAAACCGCATGATGGTGCCGGTCGCTCGAAATGTGAAATGCGCGGCCGACACGTCCACCGCGGTCTGATCGAAAATGGCCGCCGACATTTGTGACGCCACGAAACGCTCCCAGATCATCGTATAGAGGCGCAGCTCGTCGCGTTTGAGCGAGGCTGCAACGCGTTGCGGCGTATGCGATACCGAGGTCGGGCGGATGGCTTCGTGTGCGTCCTGGGCGCCTTCGCGCACCTTGTGGCGCCGGCCGCCATGGAACGCTTCGCCGTAGGTTTCGACGATGAACTCGCGGGCCGCGTCGCGCGCTTGATCGCTGATGCGGGTCGAATCGGTACGCATGTAGGTGATCAATCCGACCGTGCCCTCGGAACCGCCTAAATCGACGCCTTCATACAGACCTTGGGCAATCTGCATCGTGCGCCGCACGCGCATCTTCAGTTTGCGCGAGGCCTCCTGCTGCAGGGTCGAGGTGGTGAACGGGGGCGAAGCGTTTCGTTTGACTTCGCGCTTTCGAATGGCCGCGACACGATACGACGCCCCATCCAGCGCGCGCATCACGGCTTCGGCCTGTTCGCCCGTGGTGATATCGATTTTCTCGCCGCGTTCGGCGACGAGGTCGGCCGAGAACGGCATCTCCGGTGCTTCCGCGGTGGCGAGCTGGGCGGTCACCGTCCAATACTCGCGCGGACGAAACGCCAAGATTTCGCGTTCGCGATCGACGATCAACTTCACCGCGACCGATTGCACGCGCCCGGCCGACAAGCCGCCGCGAACCTTGGCCCACAGCAACGGCGATATCTTGTAGCCGACCAGCCGGTCGAGAATTCGCCGCGCCTGCTGTGCGTTGACGCGGTCCATATCGATGTGATGCGGGTTTTCGATCGCCGCCAGCGCGGCTTCTTTGGTGATCTCGTGCAGCTCGATGCGTTTGGGATCCTCGAGCTTCAACAGCTCGGCGAGATGCCACGCGATCGCTTCACCCTCGCGATCGGGGTCGGTCGCCAGATACACCGTTCCGGCCGATTTGGCGGCGCTCTTCAGCTCTTTGATGATGTCGCCCTTACCTTTAATCGTCAGGTAGCGCGGTGCAAAGTCGCCGTCGACGTCCACGCCCAGCGTGCTCTTTGGCAGATCGCGTACGTGTCCGACGGACGCCTTGACCGTGAAGCGGTTCGGCAAGAATTTCTTGATCGTACGCGCTTTGGTCGGCGACTCGACGATAATCAGGGGCTTTTTCACGGGGCTTAGTATACCGCTGCGGTCAACATTCCGGCAAACGAGTCGCGCGCGGCGCGCGATTCACGTGCGTGTCACACGCGTGAACGCGCACGCGAATTTGCATGATTGCGTAAAATCCTCTATGATGCGCTCAAAGCGCCGAACAGTGCGCTGTCCAAAATAACGCTTGTCGTCCCTTGAGGGCGAGGAGGAATGAATGGACTCCGATACCATGCTGAATGGCGGAACGATCGCCGACGAACGGCCGCGCCGTAAGACGCGCCGCAAAGGCGCGGGCCGCAAGAAAGCGGCTGCGACGAACGGACGTAAGAAAACCGCCGGCCGTAAGAAAGCCGCGCCGGGACGTAAGAAAGCGACCGCCGGACGCAAGAAAACCACCGGACGTAAGAAAACTGCCGGACGCAAAAAGGCCACCGGACGTAAGAAAACTGCCGGACGTAAAAAGGCTACCGGACGTAAGAAAACTGCCGGACGCAAAAAGACTGCCGGACGTAAAAAGACCGCCGGACGCAAGAAGGCCGGCGGACGCAAAAAGGCCACCGGACGTAAGAAAACTGCCGGACGCAAAAAGGCCACCGGACGCAAGAAAACGGCCGGACGCAAAAAGGCAACCGGACGTAAGAAAACCGCCGGGCGTAAGAAAGCCACGACGGGACGCAAGAAAGCCACGGGACGTAAAAAGACCGCTGGCCGTAAAAAGGGCGGGCGTAAGAAAGCCGCTTAACGGTTCGCCGATTTCGGCGTAAAACACGAGCGGCCGCTTCTGCGGCCGCTCATTTTAATTCTCGTCGAGCCGCGGGTTATACCGAGACGACGACCGGTCCACCGGCAAGATCCGGCGCGCGTCCATCGTGCTCGGCGACCCAATGACACGCCGCAAAGTGACCGGCCGAATACTCGACCAACGGCGGCTCCTCGATCGCGCATCGCTCGAATGCGACCGGGCAACGCGTATGAAACCGGCAGCCCGACGGCGGGCTCACCGGCGACGGAATATCACCCGTTAGGACGATGCGTTTGCGCCGCCTCTCTGCCACGGGATCCGGAATCGGAATCGCCGACAGCAGCGCCTGCGTGTACGGATGCAGCGGGTTGACGTAGAGCGCATCGCTCGATGCCCGCTCGACGATCTTGCCGACGTACATCACCGCGACGCGGTCGGAAATGTGCCGCACCACCGAAAGGTCGTGCGCGATGAACAGGTAGGTCAGGCTGCAACTGCTCTTGCAGATCCTCCAGCAAGTTGATGATCTGCGCCTGGATCGAAACGTCGAGGGCCGAAACGGGCTCGTCGCACACGATGAACTTCGGATCGACCGCCAAGCGCGCGCGCGATGCCGACGCGCTGGCGTTGTCCGCCCGAAAACTCGTGCGGGTACCGGTTGACGTGATCGGCGCGCAATCCGACGCGTTTGAGCAGGTCTTGCACGCGCTCTTGCACGTCTTTTCCCTTGGCGATCCCGTGAATTCGAATCGGCTTCGGCGATGATCTCGCCGATCGTCATGCGCGGATTGAGGGATGCGAACGGATCCTGAAAGATGATCTGAACTTCGCTGCGCAGTTCGCGCAGCTGGGTACGGTTCATCGCCACGACATCGCGGCCGTCGAACCGAATCTTGCCTTTCGTCTCGGGAAGCAGTCGTAGCAACAAACGGCCGACGGTCGTCTTGCCCGAACCGGACTCGCCGACTAAGCCGAGCGTCTCGCCGCGCTCGATCGAAAAACTGACGCCGTCGACGGCTTTGACGTCCGCGACGTGCCGCGACAGCAGGCCGGCGTGAATGGGAAAATATTTATAGAGATCTTCGACTTCGACCAGCGCGCTCACGGCGTCGGCACCACGGGCGCGGTCTCGACGTCGATCGGCCGCTGCGATTCCGCCCGCTTGTCGTACAAAAAGCAACGGGCGATGTGGCCTTCGCCGAAGTCGTACAGCGGAACCGGTTCGTCGCACATCGGCATCCGGTACGCGCAGCGAGGCGCGAAGACGCAGCCCTTGGGAAGATTGAGCAGGTTCGGCGGCTGGCCTTGGATCGGTTCTAGGCGGCGCGGATTGCTCTCGTCCAGACGCGGCAACGACGCCAGCAGCCCCTGCGTGTACGGCATTCTCGGGCGGCCGAAGATTTGCTCGGCGGTGCCGTATTCGACTAAGTTTCCGCCGTACATCACGAGCACGTTGCGGCAGACTTCGGCGACCACGCCGAGGTCGTGCGTGATCATCAGAATCGCCGCGCCGGTCTCGCGCTGCAGATCGTTCATCAGCTCGAGCACTTGGGCTTGAATCGTGACGTCGAGCGCCGTGGTCGGTTCGTCGGCAATCAGCAGTTTCGGGCTGCACGACAACGCCATCGCGATCATTACGCGTTGGCGCATACCGCCGGAAAACTGATGCGGGTAGTCGTTGAGTCGCTTTTCGGGCGCCGGGATGCGCACTTTCTTGAGCATTTCGACCGTGCGGTCGCGGGCGTCGCGTTGGTTCAGTCCGAGATGCAGCCGGATCGCTTCGGCGATCTGCTCGCCGATCGTCAAGACCGGATTGAGCGACGTCATCGGATCCTGAAAGATCATCGCGGCTTTATGTCCGCGGATCTTCCGCATCTCGGATTCGCTTAACGACGGCAAGGACTGGCCGTCGAACACGATGCGGTCGGCGGTGACGGTCGAACTCTTCGGAAGCAACCGCATGATGGACAGTGCGGTGACGGATTTACCCGATCCGGACTCGCCGACGATACCGAGCGTTTCGCCGGCTTTCAGCGAAAACGAGAGTCCGTTGACGGCGGTTACCGGTCCGTCTTCGGTTCGAAAAACCGTACGTAGGTTGGAGACTTCGAGCAGTGGCGCCGCGTCGGGCACGCGAGTAGTGTTTCCTTAGATTCCGGTCAGCGCGAGGATGAACGCGGTGACGACGAACACGACCGCGACGCCGCCGGTCAGTCGTTTGAGCTGCTCCTCAGCACCGAGGCGTCCGCGATAGGCCGACTCAACCCGGCCGCCGATCGTTCCGCTCAAGCCTTCTTGCTTTGTCGTTTGGACGGCGAGCAATGCGACCAGTCCGACCGCTGCGACCATGAAAATGCCGGCCACCGTATGGGTAAGCCACGGCGCGTGCAGGGCGATCGCCGTGTGCGGGATGACCGCGGGCGGAGCGGGCTGCGCCAGTTGTTGCTGCAGGGACGCGGGAAGCGTGGGCGACGTTTTGGGAATAGGGGCGGCACCCGCAGCCGCAAGGATCAGCGAAATCACCGGGTCGATTGTACGACCGACACCGCTTGGCGGCCTGCCGCGCAGGATTGGTCAAGCGCCGGAGGTTAGTAGCAACGGTGCTAGAGCCAAGCGCGCCGGTCGATGCGTTACGCGGACGCCGGGTCTGGCGCGACCTGGCGCGCATTCTGTTCAACGATCTTCAACCCGTTCCTGACGGCGTTGGCTTTGTTCGTCATTTTAGCCGATACCAACGCGCCGGACACCTTCGCATTCTGGCGCTTGCTCTTCTTGTCAACGTTCTTCACATCGATCGGTCCGATGCTGTACGTCTTTTGGCTCTATTCGACCGGCCGCATCTCGGATTTGGATATGTCGGTGCGGACCGAGCGCGAGGTCGTCTTCAGCATCTTCGTCGTCTTCTATCTCATGGGCAGCGCGGTGCTGTGGGCGTTGCACGCCCCGCGCGTGATGGTCGCAGCGATGGTCGGGTATTTCTTCTCGACCCTGATCGTGGGGTACATCACTCGTTTTTGGAAAATCAGCACGCACGCGTTGGGAATCACGGCCCCGATGGTCGCGCTCTTTCTGCTGTACGGCCGTGCGCCGTTACCGTTTTTCGTGCTGATACCGATGGTCTGCTGGGCGCGCGTCTATTTAAAAGCGCATACCATCGCGCAAGTGTTGGCCGGCGCCGCCCTCGCGACCGTCACGACGATCCTGTTTTTCTCAGTCTTCCACGTAGCGCGTTTCTAACCGGAATCTCGGCGCGCACGTCCGGAGCGCTTTCGCCTAAAATGCGCGTGACGTTGGCGGCGAGTGCACGCGGGTCACCGTTGGTCACGTAGCGCGTCGTGCCGCGCTCGCTCGACGGTTCGAGTTCGGCGACGATCGCCGCCGCGCGCTCGGCTTGCATTTCGGCCGGATCGATGAAGGCGACGTCCCGCAACGCGCGCCCGAAGTGCTGCGACAGCATCGGATAGTGCGTGCATCCGTACACCACGGCGTCCAGTTCGTCCGGGAAATTGGCGCAAACCGCGTTCAACGGCGGCCCGCGCCCGCGCACCCATCTCGCCCGCTTCGACCAACGGCACCAAATCGGGTGCCGCGATTTCCCACACCTCGGCGCCCGGCACCGCCGAACGCAACGAACGACCGTACGAACCCGAGGCGACGGTGGCGGCGGTCGCGACGACGCCGATACGGCGATGACCGGCCCGTTGCACCGCGGTGGCGGCAGAATCGATCAAATCGAGAATCGGAGCGCTGGTCGATGGCCACCCGTAGCGCTCGGCGATCGCGCACGACGTGTTGCAGCCCATGACGATCGCGCGCACGCCCTGCGCGTCGAGCCACGCGACGTTCTCGCGCAGCAAGCCGTGCAGTTCGTCTGGATCGCGGCCGCCGTATGGTACGTGTGCTTGATCGGCAAAAAACAAGAGATCCATCGCGGGCAAACGTTCGCGCACCCGGCGAACGACCGTGAGCCCGCCGAGGCCCGAATCGAAAATTCCAATCACTGCGAAGGCGTCATCGCCGCCCGTGCCGGTGCCGGATATTGCTGGTTATACTTATCGATGCCGTCGGCGATCGATTGCGCGATCTTCTGCCGCCACGCCGGCGAAGAGAGCAACGAAAAGTCGCTCGGGTTGGAGAGAAATGCGGTTTCGATCAACACTGCCGGCATCACGGCGTGCAGCGTCACGTAGTAGTGCGCCTTGATGACGCCGTCGTCTTTCGTGCCGTCGCCGATGAGTTGGTGTTCGATCGCGTTGCCCAACGGAACGTCCATCGGCTTGGAAATGTAAACGGTGGTGCCGTACGGTCCGGAGTTGATGAAGCTGTTGGAATGGATGCTGACGTACATACGCGCGCCGGCCCGATTGGCGACGTCGTCGCGTGCCTGCAGTTCGTCGTGCGCGCTGTCGTTGGGCTGATACACGTCGACGTCGCGTTCGTGCGTCAAGCGTACTTGCCAGCCGCGAGCGACCAAAATATCGCGCAGCCGTCGCGAGATGTCGAGGTTGACGACGGCTTCTTCGAGACCGTTGCGCGCGGCGCCGCGATCGCTGCCGCCATGGCCCGGATCGATGACGATCAGCCGCGGGTTCAGGGCGGCGTAGCCGCTGTGCGTGGGGCCGAACTTCCAGCCCGAGTCGTCGCCGGACGAGCCGGTTTGATCGGCCGGCGCCGGCGTTACTTGCGCGACGGCTTCGGTGGAAGAAACGGTCGTACCGATGCTTCCGGCTCCCGTGCGCGGCGCGTCGGCCACATCGTCGCTGCCGACCGAAATGGTTACGCCGGTTTGCGTCGGCGACACCAACAGCGATTTCGGTCCGGTGAGCGATAAGGCGACGCGAACGGTGCCGGGTGCGACCTGCCGCACGCGCAGCGAACCGATCGGCGCCGGCTCGTTCTGCGTGATCGGAGTTCCTTGCAGTTGCGCGCCGACGATGTCGATCCAAAAGCGATTATCCGGCTCCCGTAAACGGTGCCATTCGTACGACGCGTTTCCCGAGACCGCAACCGACACCGTGTACGCGCCGCCGTTGCCCGCCACCGAGACGCCGGTAACCGCCACCGCGCCGGTAGGCGGCGGTGCCTGTTCCTGCACTTGTGCCTGCTGTGCCATGTCGGCCGGCGGCGGCGCCTGCGCCGTCTGGTTGGACGCCGCCGCTAGGCCAGGGCCGAAGGCGATCGTCACGTCGCGCGTGCCGGTGCTGTGCGGCGAATCGTGTCCGGTTCCATCGACCATCGCTATGGTCACCAGCGTTTTCGGATCGCGGGCGGTTCCCGACTGTGCGATCTGTAAGCTCTGTACGCCGCCGGCCTCGACGTTTCGCGTGCCGATCAGGGTGGTGCCAACGCCGTCGAACTCGTAGGTCACCGAGCCGCGATTCGACTGCGCGATTCGCGGACGCAGCATCGCGCCGCCGTGCGCGACGATATCCACGCGATCGCCGGCCGGACGCACGTCGATGGCGTCGAGCTGAGGCTGAAGAATCGCCGTGTTGCCGTCGTTGCGCCAGGCCAAATCGAGCGAAGCGATCACCGCATCGAACGGCAAATACACTTCGCCATTCACCTGATAGGGAGCGAACGGAGCCTGCAGCGCGATCGAGCCGACGTCGTAACGCGGATCGCCGAGCGCGAACGTCACGACCGCCGGAGCGGCCGTCGTCAATAGAACGTAGCGTTCGCCTTGCTTCCACGTCATGCTCGCGCCATCGGTGCGCAGCAACGCGCGAAACGCGGGATCGTCGATACCCACGGCGAGCGAGCCGTTGGCATTCGACACGTGCGTAAACGTCAGGGTCTGATGTTGAAACACCGCTCGCACGGGCGCATCCGCTCGCGTCGCAGCAAACGCCGCGGCGAACAGCAGGCACGCCGCCAGAGCGAATTTACCAATCGGAGCGGTGCAGCGGCTGATCCAGCTCAACATGACCTCCTGGTAGCGTTGGAAGGGTCGCGCCGTCGATCGTTATTTTCACGGCGTCGATACCGGGTACGCCCGTCAAAGTGTATACGAGCGCTTTGAACTCTCCGTCTTCGCCAAAACTTCCACCGGCTTGACGCGTGATCTCGCGCGACAAATCGACGGTGGCCGTCGAGCCTTGGACGGTGACGCCTTGCACCCGCGTTCCCGGCGGGAAGCGTATCGCCTCGGTGCCGCCGGGCGGGCCGGCAAGCGCCGACACGGCAGCGTACAGCGCGACGTCGTGCAGATGCTCGGTCGAGCTCTCGCCGGCTAGCGGCGGGCGTTGCGAAACGGTGAACGTGCCCATCGACGTTCCATCCATCTTCGTGTAGTACACGGAAACGACGCCACCCGCCGGCTTAAGATGCGATGAAATTTCGTAGCCGGCGATGCCGCCCACCAACGCCAACACGACGAGCAAAGCAACGATGCGTCCGGCGTTCCGGTTCGGCGCGGCCTGCGCGCTGCGACGTCTTACGGCGGTTCCACCGCCGTATCATACCATATACGTTTTTGGCGGGTCGGCGAGCTGCAGTATCGGACGCCGGATCGAAAAATCGTCGAGCCCGCCGGGTAACGATGCTTCCATAGCGCTGCGCGCCAACACGCGGCCGATCACGGATGCGAACTTGAAGGCGTGGCCGGCTCCAATTGCAACGCTCACATGCGGATCGTTCGGCAAGCGATCGATGATGAAGTCCCGATCCGGCGTCAACGTATAGAGGCACGTTTTGACGACGCGCGTCGCACCGGCCGCCGGCAGATGCTCGGTCGACGAACGCGCGGACGCGCCCCGTGATCGCGGGATTTCGTCGAAAGGTCCGCGTGTCGGGGTCCACGCAGCGCCCGCCGGCGTCCTGCGTGATCTTAATCGCTCCGGATTCGCCGAAGACCGGAAATCCATAGAACGATGGATCGTCCATCCAAATCCAAATCGGAAATCGTCCGATTGCAAACGTATCCGGGCGTTCCACCGCAAAATACATCGCCTGCTCTTTGGTGACGTCGAGCGGAACGCGGCAACCCAGCTGCTCCAGCAGCGGCGCACTCCACGGCCCGGCAGCGACGATCAGCCGTCCCGCGCGATATCGATGCCGCCGGCACGCACCACGACTTCGCCCCGCTGCAATCCACCGCGTTGACCGGCGTACGTTCGTGCAGTTGCGCTCCGTATTCCAGCGCCATACGCTGGTGCGCGGCGGTCGCGCGTTCCGCCGCGACGATCCCGCTGTCGGCTTGAAAGAGCGCCTCGATGTCGTCGCCGATTCGAAACTGCGGCCATCGGCGCCGGATCTCGGCCGCGTCCAATCGTTCGAACGGCACGCCTTCGCATCGCATCGCCGCGGCATAGCCGTCGAGCGGAATCGCACCGTTTCGAGGGCCGATATCGAGGCCGCCGGTGCGATAGACGATCGCCTCGTCGCTATCGCGCTCGACTTCGGCCCACGCCGCATACGCCAGCTTCGCCAAGCGCACGTAGGCCGGCGTAACGTACGAAAGCGAATGATGCGCGAATGGTCGTGCGATTCGCCCCGCGCGTGCCCGAACTCGAACTGCTCGAAGCCGGCGACCCGCGCGCCCGATTTGGCGAGCCAGTAGGCCGCGCCGCTGCCGATGCCGCCGAGCCCGAGCACGATGGCGTCGAACTCGGTGCTCATGCGCCGGTCTCCGCGTCGACGTCGACGGCGTCGCTGCCGAGACGATGCTCGATATAGCGCCGGATGTCTAAACTGTAATCTTCCATCGGCGCATAGTATCCGTAGCGAAAGGCATGCGACTGCATTCCGGCTTGCACGCCGGCGCACACCGTCCAGTCTTGCCGGTTCACCAGATCCCAAAAATCGGCTGCGTCGCCCGGATCGAATCCGGGCCGCGCCATTTCGCCGGGATGAAACAAGATGTCGCACACGATCTCCGTGCGACCCGGCGACACCGGCCACAAGCGTAAAGGCCGCTGCGTGATCGGCCGACAGGCTCAACAGAAAGTTCGGGTACGCGAGTTCGCCCTTGTGGCGCTCGCGCTCGTCTTCGTCGAGCCCGTCGAACGGACGGCGGTCGCTGATGCCGGTCGCACTAAACGTCCACGCGCCGGGACGGTGCTCGATACCGCGCTCCCAATCGAGATCGCTGCCGCCGCGCCGCTTGAACGCCGGAACGATCCGGCATAGCTCCGGATGCACGCCCGCGCAGTGGTAACACTCGTTGTAGTTCTCCAGCAACACTTTCCAGTTGGCATCGACCGTGTAACGAAACGAACGCGCCACGCGTAATGCGTCCAATGGATAATTCGCGACCCGCTGCGGCGCACCGGAAAGTTGCTCCAGCAGCGTCTGCGCGCGCGTCCGGCGGCGAGATTGACGAACGCGAACCCCGCCCAACATTCGATTGCAACCGGGTGTAAGCGGCGAACCTCATCCGGCAACGCGTCGTCCTCGACGAACGGCGCGGAGAGCAGACGCCCATCGGCGTCGTAGGCCCAGCCGTGATAGGGACAGCGAATGGCGCCGCGCAGCGTCCCGTTGCCGCACAGCAGCCGGCTGCCCCGATGCCGGCACACGTTGAGATGCGCGAAGAATCCGCGCTCCGAACGAACGACGATCACGCTTTCACCGGCGACGTCGATCGTTTCGTACGCGCCGGGGCGTTCGAATCGTTCCGCGCGGCCGATGCAGAACCACTCGGCCCAAAAGATCGCGCGGCGTTCGCGCTCGAAGTACGCGTCGTCAACGTAGGCACGTCGCGGAAGCGATGTTTGCAAGGCCGGCTCGGCCTGCGGCGCCGTCCGCTCTCGTTCGGTCAAGTTCCGCGCCTCCCGAAGGTTTTAGCGGTTTTCGAACTGCATCGCTTAACAAATCGACGCTTCGGAGGGGCTTCCGTCAAACGAGCTGAAGTCCTCGACAAACGTCGCCGTTCGCCCTGCGAGGAGGCTGTCGTGGAAACGTTTGCAAAGCCGGCCAACGTTGCCGGAGCGAAGACTTTGGACGCGAAGTGGTACGTTTCGCCGGACGTCTACGAACGTGAAAAGCAGACCGTTTTCGGACGTCAGTGGCTGTGCGTCGGCCGCGACGAACACATCGCCGCAACCGGCGATTTCGTGACGGTTCCCGTCGGCAACGACGAACTGATCGTTACCCGCGATCGAGACGGCCAACTGCATGCGCTCTTTAACGTTTGCCGCCACCGCGGCACGCGCATGTGCGAGTCGGCGTCGGGCCGGTTCTTGGGTTCGATCCAGTGCCCGTATCATGCGTGGACCTACGGACTCGACGGCTCGCTGCTGGCCGCGCGCAACATGGCCGATGTCGAAGGATTCGATCGGCGCGATTATCCGCTGCGCAAAGCCGCGCTCGAGGTGTGGCAGGGCTTCATCTTCATCAATCTCGCGCCCGATCCCGAGCCGTTCGATCGCGCGCTGGCGGGACTCGCCGGACGATTCGATCCTTGGCAAATGCAAGCGCTGCGTACGGCGCGCACGATCGAGTACGACGTCAACTGGAACTGGAAGCTGGTCTTTCAAAACTATTCGGAGTGTTACCATTGCCCGCTGGTGCATCCGCAACTCGATAAGCTGTCGCCCTCCGACAGCGGCCGTAACGACCTTACCGATGGGCTCGTGCTCGGCGGCTATTCGGAGTTGCGCGCGCACGGCGCCAGCCTCACGACGACCGGGCACACGAATCGCCCCCCGGTAGGAGCCGTATCCGGCGAGGATCTCGACCGCGTGTATTATTACACGATCTTTCCGTCGATGTTGCTCAGCTTACATCCGGACTACGTGATGGTGCACTACGTGCGGCCACTGGCGATCGACCGGACGCACATCTCGTGCGCGTGGATGTTCGATCCACAGGCGATGGACGCGTGCCATTTCGATTCGCGCGACGCGGTCGAATTTTGGGATTTGACCAACCGCCAGGATTGGCACGTCAGCGAACTCACGCAAAAAGGCTTGCGCTCGAGTGCCTACGTGCCGGGTCCATATTCCAACGCCGAGGGATTATTGGCCGCCTTCGACCGCCAGTATCTGGCAATCGTCCAAGCGCCATGAAGCGCGCGCTCGTTACGCTGCTGGCAATCGTATCGATCGCATGGCCGTCCCTTTCGATCGCCGGCACGACCGGCGGCCTCAGCGGTATCGTCACCCAAACCGGAACCACGGCGCCGATCGCCGGAGCTCGCGTGACGGTAACCAGTCCCTCGCAGATCGCGACCGCGACCACCGATGCGTCCGGACGCTTTCAATTCGTTTCGTTAACGCCCGACGAGTACGTCGCGACGATCGAGAAGACGGGCTTCGAACCGGCATCCTATCCGGGGATCGGCGGTGTTCGCCGACGCCCAGCAAACGCTGGCGTTCTCGCTGCGAAAAGCGTTACAAACGATCGCGCACGTCGCGTCGCGCAACGCATCCAACCTGGTGCGTCCCGGCACGACTGCCGACATCTATTCGGTCGGAGCGCAGCAGCAAGAACGGCTGAGCGCGCTCGGCGGCGGCGGAAACCTCAACAGCGCGTATTCGGCGATCGCCAGCGTCCCCGGCGCGTACGTGCCGGCCAATCAGAACGGCTACAATCAAGCCGTTCACGTGCGCGGCGGCGACGCGTACGAGGTGGGTTACGAGTTCGACGGTATTCCCGTCAACCGCGCGTTCGACAACTATCCATCGTCTTCGCTATCATCGCTCGGACAGCTCGAACTGCAAGTGTACACCGGCGCCACGCCCTCCAACGCGGAAGCGCAAGGCTTGGCCGGGTTCATCAATCAGGTCATCAAGACGGGAACGTTTCCGGGATACGCGAGCATCAACCCGAGCATCGGCACCCCGGCCTTCTATCATAGCTTGAACGTCGAAGCGGGGGCTCGACCCCCGACCGGCTCTTTTCGTATTACGTCGGCATCGGCGGCTACAACCAAGAACACCGCTACGTCGATCAGTTCGGTGGCGCGGCGTACACCGACGAGTTCGGCCAGCAATTGGGGCGGTGCCCGCCGGCGCCGGATCCGTCGTTGCCGTCGTGTTATACCAACGGCCAGCCGAACGTCGGCACGAACGGCCGTCCTGGCTGGATCCTCGGCCCCATCGGGTTCGGAACCGCCGACGCTTCGAATATCGCGACGCGGACGTCGATCGTCAACATACACGTCGGCATACCGCATCGCAGCGACGGCCTACGGGACGACGTGCAACTGCTGTACGACAACGACGAAATCTTCACCACCTTCTTCAGCTCGGTGAACGACGAAGGCTTGGCCAACTACCTCGCGACGGTGTCGCCGGCGCCCGGCCAGAGCAGCGCGTTTCCGCCCTACTATCTCGACAGTTTTCAATATAACGGCCAACTGGGAGGGCTGTTGCCGTCCAACTATCGCTCGCTGGTCGCACCCTATTTTTATCCATCGTCGCCGCCGCATTCGCTGTTCGCGGCCATCCCGGGCGGTGAGAATCAGCGCGACCGCGGCTACAACGGCCAGGCGATCGTGAAGCTGCAGTACCAAAAGAACTTCAGCCCGAGCGCGTTCTTGCGCCTCTACGGCTATACGTATTACTCCGATTGGATCGAGAATGGTCCGATGATGTCGTTGCAGCCGTACGCGTATTACGATAGTGGCGACTACGAAATCAACAACCATACGCGCGGCGTCAGCGCGTCGTTCACCGACCAGATCAATTCGCAAAATTTGTTTTCGGCCGAAGCGTCCTACACCACGGCCACCGGCGCGCGTATCTATAACGAGCAGATGTTCGGTTTTGGAGACAGCTTCGCGGTGTTGGTGAATCCGCACTCGCTGTCCAGCGGCACCTGTTATATCGCTCCGGCTTCCGGTCACGGCGCCGCGACGCCGACGACGTGCAGCGACGGTGGCGGCAGCAATATCTCGTACGGTTCGCTGCCGACGTTCGCGTCGCTCGAGGGGATTTATCTCGGAAACGGCTTACCGCCGAACTCCGCCGGCATGACCTGCGGCGGAGCGCGTTGCTCGTATTACACCGTCGAGAACGGGGCGTACGGGCTCAACAATACCGTCGTGCCGGCCTTCACCGGTTATTCGCTCACCGACGAATGGCGCCCGACGGACAGGATCGCCGTCAACGCGGGCTTGCGCATCGATAGTTACACGTACACCGGAACCAATACCAACACCGGCGCGGCGCGCGACTTCTGGTTCAACGCCTTCAATCAAGACACGTGTTACGACAAGCAGACGCTGCAGCTCGTCGACCGTAGCGCGTTCGGCGGTTCGTGGTCAACCAACTCGCAGAAGCCGTGCTCGGCGTTCGGCGCGCAATACGTGAACGCCGGGATCCAAAACGCTCCGGCGCAATATTCGTATACCATCGTGCAGCCGCGCATCGGTGCGACCTACACCGTCAATCCCGACACCGTTCTTCGAGCCAGCTACGGAAAATACAACGAGCAGCCCAGTTCGGCATACGAACAGTACGATAGCCTCGAACAGAATCTGCCGGATACGCTCACCGAGTTTTACCCGCTCGGTTTTAGGACGCCGGGGCACGAAGTCGCGCCATCGATTTCGTTCAACAGCGATTTTTCGATCGAACACCGCTTTCACGGAACCGACCTCTCGATGAAGCTGACGCCGTTCTTGCGCCAGACGCAGAACGAGGTCGAAAACTTCTACATCAACTACACGAGCGGCATCACCTCGGGCCTCAACGCCGGAAATCAAACGTCCAAAGGCTTCGAGTTCGAACTCAACAAGGGCGATTTCGCGCGCAACGGATTTTCGGGGCAACTCTCGTTCGCGTACACGTACGCGACCGTCAAATATGGGCTGCTGCCGAACGGAACCACCATTCTCGACCCGGTCAACGCGGGCATCGCGCAGTACAACGCCTACACAAAATCGTGCGCGCCCGGCGGTTCGCAGTACGGCAAACAGCAATTCGGCCACTCGGTCTGCGGTTCCACGACCGACGGGCAGGCTGCAGCGCGCTGTTACACGCCGGCCGGTGCACCCGACCCAACCTGCAACCACCCGCACGATATTGCGAACCCGTATTGGCTGTCGCCGGCGTTCACGCTCTACGATCCGTCGGCCGCGTATCTGCCGTATTCTACCTTCCCCGGGCCGATCGGTTCCGGCGTCAACGCCTACAACTATCCGTATGTAGCGACGCTGGTGCTGAACTACAAGCACGATCGTTTTTCGATCACGCCGTCGTTTCAATTTCAAGCCGGTAACCGCTACGGCGCGCCGCTGACCACGCCCGGCATCGATCCGGCATCGGGATGTCCCGCGTCGCCCGGTTCGACCGCCGGCGACCCGCGCTATCCGTACGGCGCCGCCGGCGGCAACCCGTACGGCGTTGCCCTGGGACAATGTAAGGCGACGCTTTCGATCCCCGACCCATACACCGGCCAGTTCGACGCGATCGGCGCATTCCGCGAACCGGCACAGTTGCTCGGTCACCTGCGCATGTCGTACGAAATGACACCGCGCGTGACGGTCGAACGTCACGCTGACGAATTTGGTGCAAACGTGCTTCGGCGGACAGACGACCGGATTCACCTACTTCAAAGGTACCAACGTCTGTTCGTACGGAGACTTGATCGGCGGTCCAAGTACGCCGCCGGTCGGCAACGCCTACGACCGCGGCGCAAACGTACAAACCTTCTTGCGCTATCCGTACGAACCGTCGTTCGGAACCTACGACGACCTCACGAACTCGATCAACCAACCCTTCAACGCCTACGTCAGCCTGAAAGTGCGAATTTGAACCAACGGTACGACGCGATCATCATCGGCGGCGGCCACAACGGCCTGGTCACCGCCTGTTATCTCGCGCGCGCCAAATGGAAAGTGCTCGTGCTCGAACGCCGCTACATCGTCGGCGGAGCCTGCGTCACGGAAGAGATCTTGCCCGGCTTCAAAGTCTCGACGGCGGCCTACGTCAACAGCCTGTTCCGGCCCGAGATCATTGCCGATCTGCGCCTGCGCGACTACGGCTTCGAACTGATCGAACGAAATCCGGCGTCGTTCTCGCCGTTCCACGACGGCCGCTATCTGATGCTCGGCACGGGCTCGCATCGCGACGTTGAAGAGATCGCGAAGTTCAGCAAACGCGATGCCGAACGCTATCCCCAATACGAAGCGATGCTGGAGCGCGTCGCGTCGGTCGTCGAGCCGACGCTGACCCAGAATGCCGCCCAACCTGCTGCGGCCGTCGATTTCGGCGACTCTGTCGAAATGGGCAAGCTGGGCCGCGCGTTGCAAAAACTCGGTCCCGGTATGGGCGAAGCGATCGAGGTGCTGACCGGCGCCGCCCGGCCAATTCTCGACCGCTGGTTCGAATCCGAGGAACTGAAAGCCACGCTCGCCACCGACGCGATCATCGGCGCGTTCATGGCGCCATCGATGCCCGGCACCGCGTACGTGCTCTTCCATCACGTCATGGGCGAAACCAACGGCAAGCGCGGCGTCTGGAGCTACGTCAAGGGCGGCATGGGCGGTCTGACACAAGCCCTCGCCAAGGCCGCCAAGGATCTCGGCGTCGAGATCCGCACCGAAGCCGAAGTCGCGAAGATTCTGCGTCAAGGACGGCGCCGTCACCGGCGTCGCACTGCGCAACGGCGACGAGTTTACGGCCAAGAAGTCGCCAGCGGCGTCGACTGCCATATCACGTTCAACAAGTTGGTCGATGCCGCAGGATCTGCCGCCCGAGTTCGACGACGCCGTCGGCCGCATCGCTATAGCAGCGCGTCGTGCAAGATCAACGTCGCTCTCGAACGCTTGCCGAGCTTCACCGCGCTGCCCGGGCACGAAGCCGGCCCGCAGCACCGCGGCACCATGCACTCTGTCCGGATCAGGACTTCATCGAACGCGCCTACGACGACGCCAAGTACGGCAAGCACGTCGACCGAGCCGGTGGTGGAATGCACGATTCCGTCGTCGCTCGATCCGACGGTCGCGCCGCCGGGCAAACACCTCATGTCGATGTTCATCCAATACGCGCCCTACAAGTTAGCCGACGGCCCGTGGACCGACGCCAAACGCAACGAGTTCGCCGACCGTTGTTTCGACATCGTCGAACGAGTACGCGCCCGGGTTCACCGAGTCGGTCATCGCCCGACAGGTGCTCACGCCGCTCGATCTCGAGCGAAACGTTCGGCCTGACGGGCGGCAACATTTTCCAGGGCGCGATGCCGCTGAATCAGCTGTTTGCGTTCCGCCCCGTGCCGGGCTTTGCAGGCTACAACACGCCGATCAAGGGGTTGTTCCTGTGCGGTGCTGCGGCGCATCCGGGCGGCGGCGTCATGGGCGCCTCGGGATGGAACGCCGCGCGGGTTATGCTCCGGAGCTGACGCCCGCCGCACCGCGCCGCGCGGCCACGATCACCGCAACGATGGCGACGATTCCGACCACGTTGGCAACGATGGTGAAGCTGTTGCCGAACGACATCGAGCCCATTGCCGGCGTACCAAACACGTCGCCGATCAGCAAATCCATCGTCGCGCCCGCGATCATCGCCGCCACAATAAACGCCCCAACGAACGTCCAAGCGATTTGCGGCGGGAACGATTTGCGATAGATCGCAATCAACGGCGGAATCAACAAGTCGCCGTAAATGAACGTGGTGTTGGCGCCCAGCGGAACTCCGGCGCTCATCAAATAGCGTGCGATCGGCACGTTGCCCATCGAACAGACGAACGTGACGACGGCGACGAGCAGCCCCGTCGCGAGTAGCAACACGTACCCGAGAAACGGAACGCTGCCCACGGCGTGGAGCGCGCCGGACAGCCAGCCGGCGGGAATCAACGCCGACGCAAAGCCCGCGACGAGATACCCGATAATCAGTTCGTTGCGCAACATGTTCACGTCGCCCCAGGCGGTTTGCGCGATCGCACTCCACGTCGACGCCCGCCGCAACGCATCCCAACCGGTCGTTGCTTCGAGGTCGTCATGACCGTGGCAATGATCGTGTCCGGATACTTCTTCTGCCGGGTTTTGCGCGAGATAGTGCTCGTGCAGTTGCGTCAAACGCTGCGAGTTGAACGCCAACGAAAACACCAGCGTAACGATCGTGACGATGATCAATCCGCCAAAAAATTCGGCGAACGCGAACTTCCAACCGAGCATCGCCCAAAAAAGGATGACGATCGCGACGTTCATATTGGTTGACGACACGAGAAACGCGAAGATCGCGCGCACGTCGGCACCCTGCCGGTAGAATCCGCGCACCGCGGCCGACGCGCCATACGAACACGACGACGAGATGATGCCCAGGCCGAGCGCCGACAACATTCCTCGCGCGTTCCAACCCATCAATCGTTCCATCGTGCCCGGCGCGAGCGCGGTTTGTGCGACCGCCGAAATCAAGAAGCCAAAGATCAGGCCGAACAAGCTGTCCCACAAGAATCCAACGGATTGCGCGAAACCCGCGACCAGCGCGTGGCCGAGCCAGATCATCCGACGGGCACCGGCGCGTGTCCGAACAGCGGCGGAACGAATCGGCCAACCAGGTACGACAGCAAGAAGATCGCGCAGCCGTACGCCACGAGTTCGAGGCCTTTGCGAATCGGGTTGCGCGACGCCAGCGTTGCGGCGTACCAACCGACCGCGAACAACGCGAGCACCGCGAGTCCGAGCGCTAAGCCGATCGACCAGGGCGTCGAAAGCGGCAGCAAAAACGCAACGATCGGAATCAACGAGCCGATCGCGTACGATACGCCCATGAAAATCGATGCCCGCGAGCCTGGATCGTCTGCGACGCGCGGATCGATCCCGAACTCATCGCGTACCATCTCGTACAGGTAGATTTCGGGATGCTGCGTGAGGCGGCTAACGATCGTGACCGCTTCCTCCGGCGTAAACCCCTTGAGCCGATAGTATGCCACCTGTTCGGCAAACTCGGCTTGCGGATCGGCGGCCATCTCGGCTTTTTCCATCTCGATCGTGGCGCTGACGACGTCTCGCTCGGCTTTGCGGCCAAGGTATTCGCCCACGCCCATCGACAGAGCACCGGCGAACATGGCCAGCATTCCGCTCATGATGACGGTGGAGCGCTGGCCGTCGGCAGCCCCGACGCCGGTGATGATACCCAACGTCGTGAGGATTCCGTCTTGCGCGCCGAACACGATTTCGCGAATTCCCCGCTGGCGTTCCAAACGCCGTCGCTGGGGCGTGTCGGGAATTCTCGGCTGGACTTGATGCCAGCCGGGATTCGGCAACTGTGGTTCGGACATGCATACCTGCTTGAAGTTAGGTCCCGGCAGTTCCTACAGACTCATTATCGAACAAGCGCCCGATGCCGTTGGATCTTGATGTCGTGGGAATCGGAAATGCCATCGTTAACGTGATGGCGCCCGGCGATGACGCGTTTTTGGCGCATCACGGAATGACCAAGGGAGCTATGACGCTGGTTGACGAGGCACGCGCCGGCGAGATTTACGCCGCCATGGGCACGACCGTCACGGCGTCGGGCGGGTCGGCTGCGAACACGATCGCCGGTATCGCGGGCCTCGGCGGCCGCACGGGCTTTATCGGGAAACTCCGCGATGACGAACTCGGCGCCGCCTTCCGGCACGATATAACATCCGGCGGCACCGTGTTTCGCACCCCGCCGGCCGAAACGGGCCCCTCGACCGCGCGCTGCTTGATCGTGGTAACGCCGGATTCGCAACGCACGATGAACACGTTTCTCGGTGCGAGCGGCGACCTCGCGCCCGCCGACGTTGACCGCGAACTGGTCGAGGCCGCGCGCGTCGTCTATCTAGAGGGTTATTTGTATGACGCGCCGTCGGCGCAGCAAGCCTTTCACCTCGCGTCCGGCATCGCGCACGATGCTCGCCGCGCCGTTGCCCTGACGCTGTCGGATCCGTTTTGCGTGCAACGGCATCGCGCGGCATTTCTCGACTTGATCGAACGGCACGTTGACATACTCTTCGCCAATCGCATCGAACTGTTAGCGCTGTTTCAAACCGAAGATTTCGAGGGCGCTCTCGATCGCGTCCGGTCCGTCACCGGCGTAGCGGCGATTACGTCGGGTGCGCACGGGTCCACGATCGTCGCCGGCGACGAAACGATCGAGATTCCGGCCGCACCCGCGCACGCGGTGGTCGATACGACCGGCGCCGGCGATTCGTACGCCGCCGGGTTTCTGTTTGGCATGACGCGCAATGCCTCGTTGTTCGATTGTGGGCGGCTCGGCAGCGTTGCTGCGTCCGAAATCATCGGCCATTTCGGCGCCCGGCCGTTAGCCGATCTGCGCGAATTGGCCGCGACCGCCATGCCGGATTCGACGATTACTTTTTAAGCACCGCAAACGCATCCAACGCGCGTTTGCGCGAGATTGCGCGATCGACGATCGGTTCGGGATACTCCGTTCCGAGGGTCAAGCCCGCGGCGCTGGCGACGATCGGCGGCATCTCCCACGGTTCGTGGATATAGCGGTCCGGCACGTCTTTGAGAGCGGGCAGCATCGCACGAACGAATTCCCCGCTCGGATCGAAGCGCTTGCCTTGCAACACCGGATTGAACAGCCGGAAGTACGGCACGGCGTCGGTGCCGGTTGACGCCGACCACTGCCAGCCGCCGTTGTTGGCGGCGAGATCGGCATCGGCCAAATGGTGTTCGAAGTAGCGTTCGCCACGGCGCCAGTCGATTAACAAGTCTTTGGTGAGAAACGATGCGACGATCATTCGCAGACGGTTGTGCATCCATCCAAACCTATTGAGCTGGTGCATCGCCGCGTTGACGATCGGATAGCCGGTGCGGCCCTCGCACCACGCATCGAATTCGCCGTCGGCTCGACGCCATGGAATTCGTTCCGCCTGCGCGACGAACGGACCGGTCGCGACGCCCGGCCAATGCTTGAGAATCATCTGGTAAAAGTCGCGCCACATCAACTCCGAAAGCCAGATTTGCGCGCCGCTTCGGTGGGGCGTCGATTTCGCGGCGCGAACGGCGGCCGCCACGCAGGTTCGAATGCCGATCGTTCCGGCACGCAACTGCGGCGAAAGTTGCGACGTCCCGGCCGTCGCCGGAAAGTTTCGTCGATCCTCGTACTCGCCAATGCCGGAACGAACGAACGCCGCCAACCGGCGCCGCGCAATCGCTTCGCGACACCTCGGGAACGTTGGGCGATGATTCGAATCCGTACGTTTCCGGGGCCGGCGTTTCGCTGGTGTCGCCGAGCGCGCGCCGGCTCAACAACCGGTCGTGCGACAGAGCCGACCGAAACGGCGGGCGTGGCTCGGCTGCGAAACGTTCCATCCAATGCCGGCGATACGCCGAAAATACTTGATACGGACTACCATTGGCGCGCAACACCTCGTCGGCTCCGAAAAAGACGTGATCGGTAAACGAGTAGACGTCGATCCCGGCGTCGCGAAGCGACCGCTCTGCTTTGCGGTCGCGTTCGATTGCGTGCGGCTCGTAGTTGACGTTGAAGAACACGGCACCGGCGCCAATTTCGGCGAGCCAGCTTGACGATCGCTTCGCCCGAGTTCTCGTCTTCGAGGATCGCGAGATCGCCGCCGCGTTCGCGCAGGTCGTCGCGAAGCGCCGCAACGGCGGAGAAAAAGCACCGAACGAGCGGAGCGCCCATCCTGTCGCCTCGCAGCAAGCCGGGGTCGATCACGAACACCGGACAAACGACGTCGCAGCCCCGCTGCGCCTCGAACAGTGCGCGATTATCGGAGACGCGTAAATCCCGGCGAAGCCAAACGATGCCGCGCTCGTAAGGACTCATCGGACGCCCGAGAGTAACCGGCTCGCTGGGTGGGTACGAATGCGCCAATTTGCGTCAGCCGCAAGGAGGGACGATGCCAGCCACAACCACGAAGCGCAAGAAGACCGCGCGAAAGAAAACCGGCGTCCGGAAAACGACGACCCGCAAGAAGGCGACGACGGCCCGCAAGAAGAGTGGCGGTCGCAAAAAAGCGACGACCCGTAAAAAGACAACTCGGAAGAAAACCACTCGCAAGAAGACCGCTGGCCGGAAGAAGACCGCTCGCAAGAAATCGACCCGTAAGAAAACCACGCGAAAGTATTCGCCTCGATCCGGTCGCAAGGTCGAGCGGGCGATGGACGAGATGAAGCATGGTAAATTGACGTCGGGACGGTCCGGCAAGAAAGTGACGAGCCGCAAACAAGCCATCGCGATCGGCTTGAGCGAGGCGCGCCGCGAGGGCGCGAAAGTTCCGAAGAAAAAGGGCTCATAAAATCAATCGGCGCGGGGCGACAAACGCCCCGCGCCGACCATGGTTGCCGACGAGTTACAGCCGCGCGCCGCGTCCCGTCAACAGGTTAACGACGACCAAGATTACGGCGATGACCAGCAACAGATGTATGAGTCCGCCGCCGATGTGCACCAGAAATCCGATCAGCCAGAGCACGACGAGTACGGTGATGATCGTCCACAAAAGACCGCCCATGAATATAACCTCCAACGGAACGCTGTTTGAATCAGCTGTTGGTCATACGATACCCCCACCCGCACGCTCCGAAACGCCAAACGCTCGCTGGCTTATGATGAATTGCATGAGAAAGCAGTGCCGGACGCTAGCCGCTTACACGCCGAGCGCGATATGCGCGGCGCGCACGCCGGATGATATCGCACCGCTGACGGTGCCGGCAGCTTCGATCGACGCGGCAGCTTCGCCGGCAAAACACAAACTCGGCGCGAGCGGCGATGCCAACACCTCGCGAGCATTTCCCGCACCAACCTTAAGATAGCTGTACGCGCCACGCGCGTATGGGTCGGCAGCCCAGTCGTGATAGTGAGCGCACAGTGGCGACGTAGCGGCCTCGCCAAAGGTCTCGCGGGCGTCGTTGACGGCGCGCGCGAGAATCTCATCGCGCGAAAGCCCCGCAAAGCGTTCGGCTGCCGGGCCTCCAGCCCACGCCGATAAGAGCGGATCTCGCGTCGGGCCAAGGGTCCACATCGACCCAAATGTCATTGCATCGCTTGAGAAAAACGACACACCCGACGAGCTTTCGGCTTCCTCCCAAAAGGGCCGTGCGTAACGAAGCACTACCTTCACCACGTGACCGACTGCGATGGCTTGTAGCGCTTCGGTAAACCAGATCGGTAGCGCCGGCTCGAAGAGCAGCGCTCCTTCCACAGTCTCGCGTTGCGCCAACACGCCGGCGGGAACGGTAACGATGACTGTCTCGGCGCGCACGATTAACGGGCGGCCGAAACGGCGTCCGACGACGCGCGCCCCTGGACCGCGCGACGACCACTCGACGCGTTCGACGATGCTCTCCAACAGAATCCGTACGCGATGCGGGTCGAGAGCACGAGCGAAACGCGTGAAGAACGGCTGATAGCCGTCGATGGGGCGCGACGAAACGATCTGCAAGCTCTCTTCGCCGCTCCACTCGCGCGCGATCGCATGCGCGCCGGCGAGCACCGGATCCGCAGCGTCGAAGCCTCCGACGAGTGCGCGTACGGCATCCGCCGTTGCGGCGTCTGGATTCATCCGAGACAAAAACGATTCGACGCTCTCGTCGGGTGCGTCGAGGTTGACGCGCGCTATTACATCTTGAGCGGATTCGAAGGCGGCATCGCCATCGATGGGCTTGCCGTTCCGGCGAGCGATCCGGCTACCCGTGACGTTGACGACGGCGACACCAAAGCGAGCCAACAGCGACCGCAGCTCGGTCGATTTACCGTGGACGAACTCGGCCCCCAGTTCGGCGCCGCCGTTCGACGGGCCGGATTGCGTGTAGGCGCGGCCTCCAACACGATCGCGTGCCTCGAGCACGACGCACGTTTTGCCCGCGCGTGCCAGGGCTTCGGCTGCAGCCAAACCCGCGGCGCCGGCGCCGACGATGGCAACATCGCACCGATACTCGTATTCGTCTGCGTACATCGGCGCTTCGGGTTCGCGAGACGTGCGCCGGAAACCCGGCTGACCTGCTAAGACGGCGCCTGCGCGAGGCGTATTACAGAGCTGGGACCAGACGGTCGATCGCGGCGTTCCAACCTTCACCGTGTCCGTCTCTGGATTCGACGGTTGCAAAGCCGCTTTGCGTGAAGACCAGATCCGTCTTGCCGCCCGCATCGGCGAGGTCGATCGAAATGAGCGTCTCTATCTCATCTTTCGGATCGTCTTCTTCCCACGCCCACGTAAACGCGAGCCGCTCCGGCGCGCGCACTTCGCGGTATACGCCGCGCACCGTCCATACTTCGCCGTTTGGCTGGCGCATATGAATTCGATACGTGCCGCCATCGCGCACGTCGGCTTCGAGTTTTTCGATCGTGCACTCCGGCGGGCACATCCAGTCGCGAATGCGCTCGGGCTCGGTCCACATCGCGAATACGCGGTCGCGCGGCGCGGCGATCGTGCGCCGCAAAACGAGGGTTCGTTCTTGAGTCGAAACGTCGGTCATCTGTTCTCGTTCCTTGTAGGTAGAGTTACGCGTCTTCTTCGGCGCATGCGGCAAGTCGATCGAGGGCGGCATTCCAGTAACGTTCTTGGCGGGCCACCCAGGTTGAAATCATGGTTAAGCCTCGAATGCTCAGACGGCAGTGGTGTTCGCGACCTTCGATGCGACGGTGGAGTAGGCCGCATCGTTCGAGCACTTTAACGTGCTTGGAAATCGCCGGCGGCGTCATGGTGAAGCCATCGGATAGCTCCCCAACGGTTCGTTCGCCGCGAGCCAGCCGCTCGACGATGCGCCTGCGCGTCGGATCGGCTAACGCCGTGAGAACGTCGTCCAATTCGCGATTGTTAACCATTGGGTTAACTATAGCGTTTCCGTTCGCCGCCGTCAACCCTCCTTTGTTGATGCCCGCGTACAAATATTGGGGTGTCGAGAAAAGAGCAACTCTGCCAAACGCCGGAGTTGCTTTCGATGAATACACCGATGATGGCGTAGAGCCGGCGACGGTGATCACGCGGCGGGTCGCTAAAATGAGCACTTTTTGCGGTAGACAGTCGATTCCGAACAAACGGTCGCGATCGGTTGCGATGCTCGCGACCTGTCGCCAAGCGTCGCCGTCGCGAGTCTCGAGTGTCCATCGAGCTGCGCCAAGCTCACCTATTAGGGCGAACAGTGCACGACCCGAGGTGCATATATCTACGACCCGTCCGGGAACGCTTTCCTCGACGCTTTTCTGCGAGTCCAGTCCGACGCTCCAGAGCCGGCCGGAAAGCGACAGCACCCAGACACGCCGATCAAACACCACGCCACGAACGAGGGCGGAGTCTTGCCATGCCTTGGGGTTTTCTGGCCGCGGAATCAGCCAATGAACGATGGCAAAACCCACGCCGATGGTGGCGACAATCGCCGCCGCCACTATCGAGAGAGTCACCCTTCGCATACGAGCGCGTTCGACACGATGGGAACGAACGCCCAGCCTGGACCGTCGCGGCTTTTCAGGGTGCGAGCGCGGCGGCCTCGATAGCTTCGCGGGCGCGAGTATCTTCGTATCGTCTACGGTCCCGAATACGCGTTACCGGAAAACTTGAACCGGCAACGGAACGTGCGGTCGCCGGGCAAGGGCCGCCTGGCGTTGCAAGAGTTTACGTTGGGACTCCAGGCGCTGAATCGATTCGTCGAACAAGCTCCATTGCGATCGGTTCACGAATGCGTGTTTGGCGTGTTGGCCTTAGAGAGTGAGCCGATCGACCCGCGCCTATAATAGATTCACGGAGGCAGCCTTAAAACGGCGTTAAGGTAACGTTCATAGAGGTCGCGCGAAAAGTCGACAGAACTTCCGATGAATACCGCACTTTTATTTTTAAGGAGCACAATAATGGCCTTCGCGCAACATACGCGGATCCTCAGCTGGGATCGCGCTCTTGGCGCTCGCAGCCTGCGCCAATTCCAACGGCATCGTATCGACCCCTTCGGCGGCGTCCGAAGCGAAACAGCAGACCGAACCCCGAATAAAAAGCAAACGTACACGACCAAGTACGTCCAAGTCGTTATTTTTGAAAACGAATCGTACGACGAGGTCATCGGAAACTCGAGCGCCCCCTATATTACGAGCTTATCCAAGACGTGGGCGAATATGACGCAGAGCTTTGCGATCACGCACCCGAGCGAACCGAACTATCTCGCGTTGTTCAGCGGTTCGACGCAAGGAGTCACATCCGACCAGTGCCCAGTCACGTTTTCGGGCAAGAGTCTCGGCAGCGAGCTGCTCGCCGCAAAGATCTCGTTCCGCGGCTACGCCGAATCGATGCCCTCGAACGGCTTTGAGGGCTGCCAGGCCGTCAACGACTCGCTTCCAAGCGGATATCTCTATATGCGCAAGCACGTGCCGTGGACCGACTTCAGCAATCTTCCGGCATCGGTTAACTTGATCTACAAGAAGCCGTTCTCTAAGCCGCCCGCCCGGTTCGTTTGGATCACCCCGAACATGTGCAACGACATGCACGATTGTTCCGTAGCGACCGGCGACACGTGGGCATCGAAAAACTTACCGAAGCTCATCGCATGGGACCAAGCCAACAACGGCGTCTTGATTCTCACGTTCGACGAAAACGACGGGAGCCCGGGCAATCAGATCGCGACCATTTTGATCGGCAACGTCAATCCCGGACAGTACAGCCAAACGGTCAATCACTACAACGTGCTCCGTACGATTGAGGACGTGTTCGGCGTGAAGCCGCTGAATAACGCGGCCTCGGCCGACGTCATTAAGGGTGTCATAAAGTAGCGTTTACTTTCTACATCTGACTTAAGAAGACGTTAACGTGCGACGCACAGGTGACGGACACGGCCGCTGGAAGTTGGTTTGCGTTTCACCATCGTTACTCAACTGAGGGAGAACGTAATGTTTCTCGCGCAACGGACGCGCATTCTCGCCGCGTTCGCGCTCGTCGCCCTTGCCGGGTGTAACAACTCGAATGGAATCGTCGCAACGCCTTCGAGTTCGACTGCGAATGCTCCGGCCGTACGCACCGCCAAACCGCTCGCGTTCACGACGCAATACATCCAGGTCGTTATGTTCGAGAACCGGACGTACGACGAAGTGATCGGGAGCCCGAAAGCTCCGTATATCACCGGCCTCTCGCAACAGTGGGCGAACATGACCCAAAGTTTTGCGATCCGCCACCCAAGCGAACCGAACTATGTGGCGCTGTTCAGCGGTTCCACACAAGATCTCGCGTCGGACTGGTGTCCACGCACCTACCGCGGGGTTAGCCTCGGCAGCGAACTCCTCGATGCGGGAATCTCGTTCAAAGGGTACGCGGAATCGATGCCGTCGGATGGGTATCAGGGATGCCAAGGAACGCCCTACAAGCACGGCTTCCTGTATAGACGGAAGCATAATCCGTGGATCGATTTCACAAGAATCCCTAGAAAATACAACGTCGTCTATCGCCAACCGTTTACCCGGCCACCAGCTCGCTTTGTCTATGTCACTCCGAACATGTGTAACGACATGCACGATTGCGGCATCGCGATCGGCGACGCGTGGGCTGCGAGAAATCTTCCGAAGCTGATCGCTTGGGACACCGCGCACAACGGCGTTCTCATCCTGACGTTCGATGAAAACGACGGCAGCCCGGGCAATCAGATCCCAACCATCCTGATGGGCAATGTGAATCCAGGACAGTATAGCCAGACCATCAATCACTACGACGTTCTGCGGTCGATAGAGGACGTGTTCGGCGTCAAGCCGATCAACAACGCCAACTCGGCCACCGGTATCCAGGGCGTTATCAAGTAGCAGCTCTAGCCGTAGCGAAGTCTGGGCGAGTGCCTCGGTTTTTCCGAGCGCTCGCCCTTTTTTGCGCGCTCGCCGTTCCCGGATGCGCCGCGACCCACCACACGATCGTTTACGACCAACGCGGCCTGAGCATCGACGGGCAGGCGACGCCGCTTTCCGTCGCACAGTTTCACTATTGGCAACTTCCGGCACCGGCATTGTGGCCAAACGTGTTCAAGCGAATACGCGCCGACGGTTACAATGCCGTGGCCGTCGATCTATATTGGGGGTATCATTCCTCACGGCCCGGTGCGTACGATTTTTCCGGAGTCCGCGATCTCGACGCCTTGTTTGACGACGCCGCACGCGAGCATGTGTACGTCGTCGTGCGATCTGGGCCGTATATCGACGGCGACGCAAATGCGAGCGGCCTTCCCGGTTGGATACTCTCGCATGCCGCGGCGCGCTCGGTCTTGCGCAAGCGTTACGCGCTGGAGTCTCGCGAATGGTTCCAACGGATCGACCCAATCGTCGCTCGACACCAGTTGACGGACGGCCATGGCACGATCGTGCTGGATCAAATCGACGACCGCGCTGCATCTCGGGCGCAACTGCAGTGGCAGGCGAGACACGACGGCGTTACGGTACCGATGAGCGCGCTCGTTTTCTCCGATCCGTATGCCGGAATGCTATGGGGCTGGACGAGTACTCCGAGCAGCCGGGGCTCGTACGTCTCGCCGGCGGACGCGGCCGGCGTACATCTGCCAGAAATAACGAGCTGGCGCGCGCGTACCGACGACGACGAAATCGCAACTACGTTCAACGATCGGGCGTGGCCGCAGCTCTTGCCCAACCGGGCGTTCGACAGCGATGACGGCTCGGTGATCGGAGCGCCCGTCGGTCGCGGCGCACCGAATCGCTTTTTCGGAGTCGACGACTACGGATTCCACCACGGCGCAGTCTGGTATCGCGGCCACTTCGTTGCTTCAGGTCGCGAGCGCGCGTTCGCGTTGACGGGCATTGCCGGCCGTAGCGGCGCGTGGGGCGTTTGGTTGAACGGCTCGTACCTCGGCAACACGATCGCTTCGTCCGACGGCACCACTCGCTCACAATTTCCAATCGTCGCGTCGCAACTGCGGCCGGGACGCGACAACCTGCTTTCGCTGTTGTTCGAAAACGCCGGGCGCGAATCCGATCCGAATCGCGACAGCTCCGGCACGCTCCCGCACGGTATGCTGCAGGCGGCACTTCTTCCCCATGCGACGTCGATCGCGTGGCAGATTCTCGGTAACGGCGAATACAACGTCGATCCGCAACGTGGCCCGCTGGATGCCGGCGGACTCGCCGGCGAGATCGCCGGTTGGCAGGACCCCCCGTTTGTGGACCGATCGTGGCGCACGACAACACTTCCCGCACCCGCCGGCCGCGCGGGCGTTACATGGTACAGAACGCGGATCCGAAGCGACGTACCGTTGCCGGCCGGCACGCTGCTTGCACTACGCATCCAGGACCTGTCGTACCGTGACTATCGCGCGTCGATTTTTTTCAACGGTTGGATGGTAGCGCACGTTACCGGTGCAGCCGGACCCGTGCAGATCGTTCCGCTCCCACCAGGCGTGGTTTCGAATCCGGGCACGAACGCGATTGCGGTAGCCGTTTGGAATCTTTCGGGAAAGAAAAGCCTTGGTCAAATCTCGTTGACCACCGTGCGCGCGTTCGACAAAGTGCACGAGCCGTTACCGGACCTGCCGGTGGTCGAATCGCGCGACGGCGTTGCGCGTTTGCAATTGACGGCGAGCGGCGGCCGTTTCGGCGCGCTGCCGCGACTTGTTGGGTTTGGAAACGTCGCTCCGACGATCCGCGTTCGACCCGGCGACGCGATCGACGTAGAGCTACGAAACCAGCTGGCGCGCTCTGCCGAAACGGCCAATGCCGTCGATCTGCATTTTCACGGCCTCAACGTCACCCCGGACAAACCGGGCGACGACGTCCTGATGTCGTTGGCACCGCCAGGCGGGAAACTGCATTACCGGTTCGTCGTGCCGGCATCGCAACCGCCGGGGCTCTACTGGTATCACCCGCATTCGCACGGTGAAACGTATTGGCAGGTGACCAGCGGTATGTCCGGCGCGATCGTCGTCGACGGACTCGACGAACGCATTTCTCAACTACGCAATCTACACCAACGAATCGCGATCGTACGCGACGTCCAGAATCGTCCCGACATCATGTCGATCCCGTGGTACGCACGCAAGATGACGCCGAAAGGCGCCGGAATCGATCCCGACGATGCGCCCGGGCCGAACGAATCCTGCTTGCCCGAGCCTACCATGCATCTCACGCTCAACGGCGTCGCGACGCCATACGTATCGATCGCAAGCGGAGAGCGGCAACTCTTTCGCATCGTCAACGCCTCGGCCGGACGAGTGCTCGACCTGGCGGTCGATAACCAACGCATCGGTGTCGTTGGAATCGACGGTTACCCGGTCAACACCTATCCCGGAAATCCCGATGTCATGTGGGTGGCGCACGCGGTCGTGCCGCCCGCTGGGCGACTCGAGTTTATCGTTACCGGGCAACAATCTCCCGCCGTCTTGCAGACGCGCTGTTACGATAGCGGCCCGGGAGGCGACCGCGATCCCGCCGCCGTTCTCGCGGTGTTGACTCCGGTAGATTCGCCCTCGGCAACAGCGTCCGAACTCGACGCAAATCGCGCGAACCCGCAACCCCATGCCGCCACCGTTTCGGTCGAAGCGCCCGCGAAGAAACGCACCATTGACTTGACCGAGGATGCGAACGGCTTCTACATCGACGGCCACGCTTTTTCGATGGATGGACGGCCGGCGATCGTCGCGCGTGCGGGCACGTTGGAGGAGTGGACATTCGTCAACGAGACCGGCGAGGTCCACGACATGCACGTCCACCAAGTGCACTTCGTGGTCGAGTCGACCGATGGAAAGCCGGTGTATCCGCGCCTTTGGCGCGACACCGTGTTGGTGCCCCCACGCCATAAAACCGGCGGCCGAACGATCCCGGGCACGACACGGGTTCTGATCGATTTTCGTAGTCCCGGCATCCGAGGAACGTTCGTCGTCCATTGTCACATGTTAGACCACGAAGACGGCGGCATGATGGCGCTCGTTCGCGTTATATAGCCTTAGGTTCGATCGCGTAGGATAACGTCGGCCGCCTTTTCACCGATCGTATAGATCGAACTGGCGAGAAAGAATCCGGGGATGCGCGGGAATACCGAAGCATCGACGATGCGAAGATTGCGAACGCCGTGCACTTGAAAATCCCCCGAGACGACGCCGCCGGCCAAAGGATCGCCGATCGCAGCGGTACAGGACGCGTGGTGGCCCCATGCGTTCGTGCGTATCCACTCGGCGATCGCGTCGTCCGAATCGCACGAGGCACCGGGAATCTGCTCTTCGCACGCGCCGCTGTCGCGCATCGACGCGGCTAGCCGGCGCACGTACTTCACGCCTTCAACCATCGCCTGAAGATCCTCGTCGCCCCCTTCACAAAAGTAGTTGAAATCGATCTCGGGCGTGTCGAATGGGTCGGCCGATCTCAGGCGCACGGTCCCCGTTCGATTACGCGTGTGCGCCTTCAGAACGACCCACGTCATGGCGTCGAAGCGTTGGGTGACGTCACGCGAAAAGCCGGGGTAGTATCCATGAAAGTCGGCCAACAAGAGCATGCAGAATAAGTCCGGCACGCCGTCCGCGACCGACGACGCTTTCGCAACCGACAACGTCGCGCCGTTGCTCGTGTAAATCCCCGTCGAGAAGGGTGAGTTCCATTGACGGTACTGCGGGTCGCCGGTGGTAAACGTGGCGCCGTCGTAAAACGGCCACGGCCGCTGCATGCGATCGACCACGCCCACTTCGTAACGGTCTTGCAGGTTGCCGCCGACACCGTTCAACGCCGAACGCACCTCGATTCCGAAGGAACGCAAGTGTTCGGGCGGCCCGATTCCCGACAACATGAGTAGCTGGGGCGTATTGAACGCTCCGCCCGAAACGATCACCTCACGACGCGCTTGGACCGTTTGCGAAGCCTCCGGCGTTCCGGCGCCGCCACCGGCGCGGTAGAGATCGCGGCCCTTCCGATACTCCACTCCTACCGCTCGATCGTTCTCATCGAAGACGATTCGCGTGGCTAAGGCGTCGAGTTCGATGTGCAGCCGATCCGGAAAGCGCCGGGCGACGTCCAACAAACGTTCGCGCGATCCGACGCGACGATGCCCGGCCGTGGAAAGTGGGACCGAACGCAAGCCGGTCGAGTTCTGCTGCACGAGCCGCCAATCGTTGGCGTCTAATCCCGCCTCCGAAAACCAGTCGAGCGATCGCAGTTTGTTCTCGTCCATCGCAAACTCGCGCGCGACTTGCGTCCATAGCGGTGCGAAGACGTCGAGAACGGTCGGGACCGGCAGACGCGGCAGCTCGACATCGAGCCATCCGCCGAACCCATGCCGCGACGGATTGATGCCTACCACATTCTCGAGCTGTTGATCGGGGCGATATCTGCACCGTTCGACTCGTCGGAAATACCCGCGCATCGAGTCGGGGCTCCAGCTCGAATCGCCGGTGAGATCGGCGATATAGTGCCAATCTTCATCGTGCGGACACATGAAAATCATCGCGTTGTGCGCGGTGCAGCCGCCCAGCGTCCCCGCTCGCGGGTACAGCGTCCGCGTATCGGCATCCGCGTAATGCCGCACGTAGAAGTCCCACTTCATCTGCGGATGTTCCGTCGCAAGTGGATGAAACGCCGGAACGTCGTAATCGGCCCCGCAGCGTTCGTGCGGATCGCCGCCCGCTTCTAGTACCGCTACGGTCGCGCCGGCCTCCGCGAGTCGCGCGGCGACGGTGCCGCCGCCGGCGCCCGAACCGACGACGACATAATCGTACTCCACCCGCTAGAACGTTTTGAGGAACTCGATCAGCGCATCTTTATCGGCGTCGCTCAAGCCCGGCCGATCGGGACCGGTTTCGCCCGGTTCGCGATAACCCGTGCCGAAATAGTGCCCTCGATTTGCAACGTAGTCGGGACATTTGCTCAACGCGAGCAAGTCCCGGTAGACGTTCTTGAACGTCGAGCGCGACTGCGCGTCGGACGCGTTGGATGGCAGCCGCAACAGGTCGATCAGAATCTTTGCTACCGAACCGGCTTTGGCTTTCTCGTATTGCGTCAGCTGCGATCCGGACAGATCTTCCGAAAGAAGCCGGATGTTGGATAGCAGATCGACCGGCGTGCCGGTCGGGATCGGCCCGATCTGTAAACCGGAGTCGGGTCCGTCGGCGAACGCCTTCGGAAACGCGACCCGCACCGCGCCGATGTTTTTCTGCACGAGATCGGGCAAGTAACCCTTGGCGATCGTTAGATACGATGGAACGCTGGTTCGATCGATCGTCCCCGGCACACGCGAGCCCAGCAGCGTGTCGCGTTCGCGCAACGCAGGCCACAGCATTTGGTGGATCGACGTTTCGAAACCACGCACGCGAGCGTCAACCGACGGGCTCTGATCGAACGGCCCCACGCTGTTATTGAGCAAATACGGCGCGGTCGACCACAACGCGATGAGCGACGGCACGCGCGTATAGCCGCGCCCGCCCGCCGGAAGCTGGTACGAATGCGGTTCGGCGGTATAGGGGTCGTACCACGTGATCGCGCCGGCCGACGGGAGTTGTTTGTACGATTCCGACGAGTAGTTGTCCCAAATATTGCCGGCGATCGCATTGGTCGCCAGCGGACTGCAGGCATTCGTATGCAGCACGGTCACCGGCACGCGGATGTCCGTCGAAAGATAGTTGTCTTTCAGGAAGTCCGGCGCGAGAACGATGGCCCGCATCTTGGCGCGGAAATCGGGCGTATGCGCCGCCGCGAAATACTGTTTGAAACAGTCGAGATAGTGCGGTCCAACACAGCCGTTCGGATCGAGGCCGGCGACCGTGGGCGGCAGTTTGCTCGAGTGACACGCCGCGCAGTTCTCGGCGAAAACGATTTTGCCGCGAGTGAGCGTGGCGGCATCGGCCGTCAGATACTTTTGGCCACCGGGCGCATCGGCCAGACGGTCGAGCCGCTGGCTGGCCCGGATGAGAAACAGCGCCTCGCCGAGCGTTTGGTTCTCGGTTGCCGCAAACCAGCTGGAATTCGCGCGAGCGTCGTCGACGCGGATCGGCGAAATCTTCTTCCCGCCGATGACCGGATTGAAGTGCAGCAGCCATTCTTCGCTATCGGTGCCGATGTTGATGTACACGCGATTGAGCGCGCCCAGCACGCCGACCGAATCGGCGCCGTCTTTGAGCACGTGCGGCGTCCAGACGGTCGCCGGCGAGTCGAAGAACGTGGTGTACGGTCCGGAGGAAACATATTCGTTGAACTGGCGGTTATCCACCGCGCCGCCCGCCAGCGTTTCCTGTCCGAATCGTTTCGCCATGCTCAGACGCGGCAGGATTGCGTACAGCGCGTTCATCGTTCGCGGATTGTTGATATTGTCGGTCAACACCAGCGATGTGTCGAGCGTCCCGGGCCGCCACGTCTTAAAGAGCTGTGTGAGAAAATCGCGCTCGCTGCGATGCCACGCAAAGATGCGGTCGACCCACATGTATTGGGCACCGACCGTCGAGCTCAAGTTTTCCCATTTGGGATTTTCCGGATCGGCCGGCGGATTCACCGGGCTCGGACCAACGTGGCAGAAGCCGCACGACATTCCGACGCGGTATGGTTTGACTAAATTTTTATTCTCGTAGTACGCCGGATCCGTGTAATAGCGTTTCGCGTCCCACGTTTTCGCGGCTGTATCGTCGAACGCCGGATTCGGAAACAAGCGCAAACCAACCACGCCGGACGCGTATCCGTAGAACGATCCAACCGGAACGGTCGTTCCGCGCGCTCCGGTCTTTACGCCCGGATACTTCGTCTCGTTTTCGAACGGATCGTCGGGACAACCGCCCGAGTGTTCGCGGACGTCGAGCCATAGCCCGAAGCGGTCGGCGTTGGGCTGCGTCGCTTTGTGGAAGCACGGCTCGTTCACCAAACCTAGCGCCTGCCAACGATTGTCGCGCGTCGTCGCTAGCGTCGGATACGACGACAAAATCTTTAACAGATCGAGATTGCCGAAGCTGACCGCACTCAGACGATCCCAGAAGCGGTCGTTGCCACCACTCCACACGATCCACGTATCGCGGCCCTTGATCTCATCCGAGGTGAGCGCGATGCCCCCGTCCATCGCGTGGAAAAAATCTTCGTCGGCAGCGGTAAAGGACGCCGGCGCGCGCCCGGCCGCCTTGGCTTCGTCGGCCACCGTCGCCGAGTGGCCGCCGCAACCCGCAACTGCCAATACTACAGTGCCAAGCACCAACGCCAATACGTACTTCTTCACCCCGGAAACTCGAGGCTAAAATGTATCAGCCGCTGCTTTCCCCAGTACACGACGCCGAGATACAGATTGGGAGCGACCTGCCGGATCTCGTCGCGGATCCAATGTGCCACGATCGACGTTTTGGAGTAATCCAATACGATACACGGTTTGTCGTCGAGCCAACTCGTGCCGGGGTACACATCGGCCAAAATCGCGTCGATGCCGAACGGCGTGATGCGATTCACCAACGTTCCGCGGGCGGCGTCGAACACTTTGCCTTGCCACGCAAACGCGCTGACGCCGCGAGCGATGTCGGCAGTGTACTCGGTGCCGGGCGCAACGATCGCGGTCCCGATGGCTTGACCGTTCGGTATTGGGCCCGGAGCGCTCGCGGTAAATACGCTATCGAGCTGATCTTGGCTCATGGTGAGGAGCCGGTCTTTGGTGAGCGGGGCGTCCATGCGGCGTCCTCCAAAAGCAGACCTATTGGTCGCTTGCTTTACGCCGTTGCTACGGCGTTCCTGCGCGTCACTGCGACGCTGGACCGCGTTAGATCGCTCGAATGTTGGCCATCATACCGGCGTCTTCATGATCCAATATGTGGCAGTGAAACATGAATTCACCACGGATGATCGGGTCGCGGAAGTCCATCAGCAACGTAACGGCGCCCGGGCCTGCTTTGCCGCGCTCGTGCGGCACGATGACGCTGTCGCGCCAAACCGGATGCTGCTGCACGACGCCGTTGATGCGTTCGACCAAGAAGTGCGTCTGGTGAATATGAAAATCGTGCACTTCGCGGCTCACGTTGAGCACGTGCCATTCCTCGACCGTTCCGACGTGCACTACGAACATCGGCGGTGCATGCATCTTGTACACCTTACCGTTGATCAAAAAATGTTTGGCGTTTTCACTGAACACGACGGTGCGGCGCGCGGCCGGCGGAGGCAAGGATGCGTCGAAGGCGTTCGGCTGCAGCGCATGCGTTGCAGTCACGTCCCGCGAGCGGCCGGTAGCGATAACGCCTTTCGGCGCCACTATATTGGCCAACACGAGTGCCGGGTCGGGATCGCCGTCCGGTCCGGTGTCGAAACACAAGGTCCGGAACTTCGCGCTACCCGATGCGGGGCCGGTCACGATGAACTCCGCGCGAGCGGCCGGAGGAATAACGACCGACGGGACTCGTTGAATGGGCGGATTCCCCGGATACGTATCCAGCGCGAAGCCGTCGATGGCCAACACTTCTAACGTGCCACCGTCAACCGCGAGCTTGAGGGTTTTATGCCCGGTGGCGTTGACGACCCGAAAAAATTGGCGCTCGCCGGGCGCCATCACGATGTTTGGTTGCGGTATTCCGTTGATCGAAACGGTCAAGCCGTCTTTCGCTCCGCATGGATGCGTGTTCGAACCCGAATCAGGTATCGCGTCGCCCCCAAGTCCGGTAGCGCGCACGATCATGACGCGATGCTTTAACGACGACAAACCGCGGTAATGTTGCTCGATGCCCTCGACCACAATTGCGCCCGACATCCCGGCTTGGCCGACTTGGAAACTCGTGAAACCCTGCACGTGCGGATGATACCAATACATTCCGGGCTGCTGATTCTTGGGGACGTGCACTTCGTAGTGCAACGCCTGTCCCGGCTCGGCCAGCATGAAGACGTCGTCTTCCGGCGGCTTGGGCGACACCGTCAAGCCGTGGAAGTGCAGGTTCATATCGTCGGCGGTTCCGTGTCTTCCCATCCCATCGGGCTCGATACCCGCAGGCGGCGGAACGCTCGGCAAATTATTGGTGACGTTGACTTCGATCGTCTGCCCCGGCACGATGTCGAAGGTCGGTGCGACGCCGCCCATTCCGTTATAGACGAACTCGGGCTGGCCGGTTGCCGGATTGATTTGCGCCGTCAGCGCCGCGCTCGCGACTCCGCGAACGGCTCGAACGACCGGCGGCTCCGGAAGGTTAACCACGCCTGCACTCGCGCTCTGCATCCGAACGGCTTGCAGCCCCGGCATCGTTCCGGAGGCCGAAGTCGTACAAGCAGTAAGCGCGGCGCACGCAATAGCGATTAGCGCGCGCCGAACATGGTAAATCACGGTGCCATGCGTATGCAGGGCATTCAACGGCGGTTCCTCCCGGGGCGGGCAGGCGACGCGCAACCCCGGCCGAATTGCAGCCGTCTACGCTGCTACTACGAGGAGTTTTGATGCGCCATTTTCGTTTCGTGCTCGCTGCATGCACGCTTGCGTCGCTCGTCGCCGGCTGCAGTGCAGCCGGCGGTCCGCCGGCCGCGCCAACTGGAAACGCCGCCAACATGCCGCGCTTTATGCGTTTGACCCACACGCCGGCGCTGCCACCACCGCACAAACACGTAATTACCTCCCTAATGCGCGAGAAGGCTCGTAAAGGCGGCTGGCAGCAGTTGACGGCAACGTCACCGTTCTCTAACGGCCCCGGCACGGAAATGTTGATGACCGACGGAACCGTCATGGTGAACGATAACTGTTCGCCGAAATTGGTACGCGCTTACGCCCGATTCGAGCGGCAGCTATCAGCACGGCAAGTGGGTGCAGCGCGCATCGATGCCGTCGAGCTATGGCCCACTCTACTTCGCATCGGCCGTCCTTCCCGACGGCAAACTGATCGTGCAAGGCGGCGAGTACAACTTCTGTTATTCGGCCGAAACGACACTCGGCGCGATCTACGATCCCGTCGCCGATGCATGGACGCCGGTCCAAGCGCCGAGCGGCTGGAGCAGTCTCGGTGACGGCGAGTCCGCCGTTTTGGAAGACGGTACGTACATGGTCGGCAACTGTTGTCTGAGCACGCAAGCGCTGCTCAACGAATCGAAGATGACGTGGACGCAGGTCGGCAACGGCAAGCAAGATTCCAACAGTGAAGAGGGCTGGACGCTGCTGCCAAACGGCAATGCGTTAACCGTCAACGTGTTCGATCCGCCGTACGCCCAACTGTACGTTCCGAAACAGCAAGCATGGATCGCTGCCGGACAATTGCCGGCCGATTTGATTTCCCAATACGAGATCGGCCCGCAAACCTTGATGCACGACAAGCGCGTCTTCGTTGCCGGCGGCGACGGCCAAACGGCGATCTACGATTCGACGAACGGAAAATGGACCGCGGGTCCGACGTTCCCGATGCAAGGCAGCCAGCAGCTGGATTCCGGCGACGCGCCTTCGACGATGCTGCTCGACGGAACGATTATGCTTCCCGCGAGCCCCGGCGTGTACAGCACGCCGAGCACCTTCTTCTCGTTCAACGGCAAGAAACTCAAACAGATTGCCGGACCGCCGAACGAGGTGAACGACTCGACGTATAACTTCCGGTTACTGCTCCTTCCGACCGGTCAGGTGTTATCCGTCGATGGATCGAGCGACATCGAGATCTACACGCCGAAGAGTAAAAAGACGGTTGCGCTGCCGCCGGTGATTTCGTCGGCACCGTCAACCATATCGCCGGGAGCGACGTATCAGATCGCAGGGACGCGGTTCAACGGCGAGTCGCAAACCAACATGTACGGCGATGACGCCCAGCAAGCTTCGAACTATCCACTCGTTCGCATCACGGCCGGCAGCAAAGTGTACTACGCGCGCACGCACGGCACGAGCTTCATGGGCGTCGCTTCGAACAAGAAAGTGACAACGAGCTTCGATGTTCCGGCCGGCATCGCAACCGGCCCGGCAACGCTGGTCGTCGTTACCAATGGCGTTGCGTCACAAGCCGTCAACGTGACCGTAGGAACCTAATTAGCGAGACGTTACAAGAACGGCGCGGGCGGTGTTCTAGCGGTATGACCCTGCCGCTCGCCGCCCGCGACCGATGATCGCCGCAGTCGTGGCACAAACCGATACGTTCGAGGACGGCTTCCTGCGCGAGTACGCAGACGTCGTCCGGTGCGCGTACCGCGTTCTTGGCGACCGCGTAGACGCCGAGGACGTCGCTCAGGACGTCTTCATGCGCTTTATGGGCCGCCGGCTTCCCGAACCATCCGTCCTGCGCCTCGCGAGCGTTCGAATGGCGCTCAACGCGCTACGCTCGCGCAAACGGCGTCTTGCTCGCGAGCTGGCCGATTACCGATCGGCGTTGCCGTCTACAACGGATTCGGGTGCCATCGATCCGTTTGCGATCGTCGACGCGCAGTCGCGTGCGGTGCTCGTACGCGCCGCGCTCGTTCGTTTACGCCCTCGCGATGCCGAGTTGCTGCTGCTTCGCTATAGCGGGGCCGACTATCGCGATCTCGCGCAGACGTTGCGCATCGACGGCGCGCAGGTCGGCACACGACTCGCGCGGGCCGAGCGAGCGTTTAGAAAGGAAATCGACCGTGCCGCAATTCGATAAGCCCACGTCGCTCGGCGACGGAGCATTCGCCGAAGCGATGTTACAAACCGACGACGTGCGCGTTGATGCGTCGCGCGCGTATCGCTCGCTTCTCACGCGATCGCACATGCGGCGGCAATCGACGCGGCGGTTCGCGTTCTTCGCCGCGGTGGCTGCGTCGCTGCTGATTGCCTGTGCTATCCTACCCGTACGCTCGCACGCCGGCCAGTTTCTGGCGATCTTCGAACCCCGCCAGTTCGTGCCGCTGTACTTCAGCGGGGAGGACCGCCACACATTAGCCGGCGCTCCGACGCTCCAAGATCTCGGCAGCGGGCGCGTGCGCACACCGATGTCGCGCGTTCGAAAGGCATCCGCCGAAGCGATTGCTGCCGCCGGTTTTGACCCGAAGGTTCCGCCGGCGGCCTTGACGTCCGGGGCGACCGTAGCATACTACTTTTTGCCGGCCGGTCACGCGGAGTTTACTTTTCAACGTTCGCGCGTGTCGGCGTACGAACGGCGTTCGGGACGGCTTCTCCCGGCGATGCCGGAAAGCGTCGGCGGCACGCTCGTACGGGTGACGAGCGGCCCCGGAGCCGTCATCGAATACAAACGATCGAACGGCCAGCAGTTCTCGGTGGTCGAGCTTCGCGCGCCGGCCGTTACGTCGAGCGGCGCTTCGATGGCTGCGATCGAGCGCTATCTGGCGTCGATGCCGGGCGTTCCGCTCGACGTCTCGCGACAGTTGAACGAACTCGCGAATCCGGCGTCGATGTTGCCGGTGCCGATCCAGGCCGACAAAAATACCGCTTGGACGGAAACGATCGGCGGCGCGAAAGCATTGGCGATCGGCGACCAAACGGGGTTGGGATCGGCGCTCGTATGGCGTTCGAACGACATCGTCTACGTGGTCGCCGGTTCGATCGCCATTTCCGAAGCGCAGGCGATGGCGAATGGCATCGAGTGACGCTGCGATCGATTCGTCGTCGTTAACCAAAGCGTACGCGCGTAACGGTCCGCTCGCGGTCGCCGATCTGACGTTACGCGTCGAGGCAGGATGCGTTTTCGGATTTCTCGGTCCGAACGGGGCCGGCAAGACGACCGTTCTCAAGATGCTGCTCGGACTCACCGCGCCTTCGTCGGGACGCGCGTCGCTGTTCGGTACGCCTATTGGAACTCCGGCGTCGCGCCGCCGCGTCGGGTACTTGCCAGAACTCTTTCGATATTCGGGATGGCTGAGCGCTCGCGAAACGCTCGCATTCCACGCATCGTTAGCGGGTGTCGCTCGAGCTGCCCGTGATGCTGAGATCGAGCGAACGATTGCGCTAGTCGGCCTGAGTCACGCCGGAAATCGTCGCGTAGCGGCCTTTTCGAAGGGCATGCAACAACGACTCGGGCTGGGCGTCGCATTGTTAGGAAATCCGCGCCTCGTTTTTTTGGACGAGCCGACCTCTGCGCTCGATCCGGTGGGACGCTCCGACGTGCGCGATATCGTGCGAGCGCTTCGGGATGCCGGGACGACCGTTTTTATCAACTCTCATCTGCTCACCGAAGTCGAGCGCATCTGCGATCGGGTCGCCTTCTTCCGCAGCGGTAGCATTATTGCTGAAGGCTCGATCGCGGACGTCGTCCGGGCTCCGGGCGGCGTAAGCATCCGCACCGAGAATGCCGACGGCGCGATCGTTACGCGTGCACTTCGACCTTTCGGAAACGCAGAACTTGTCTCCGGCGAAATCCGTCTAAAAGACCTCGATTCCGATCGAGTTCCCGATGTTGTTGCGGCACTCGTATCCGCCGGTATCCGCGTGCGCGAAGTTAGGTCGACAACCTACTCGCTCGAAGAGCGCTTCCTCGAACTAATGTCGTCCGAATGTTAACGCTCGTGTTCGACGCGATGCGCGAGACGGTGCGTCGAAAATTCGTGCCTGCGGCGGCTATTCTTACGGTGGCTGCGACGCTCTTGAGCGTTTGGGGCTTTTGGAGCTTGGCGCATCTTCATACCGCTGCCGGGCGCCCGATCTCGTTCGTCGAGATGCGCTCGACCACCGCGGTGCTGGTTATTTTCGGCGGCTTCTTATTCAGTTTCGTGCTTGCGTTCGGTGCGGCCGTCCTAGCGGCGCCGGCACTCTCGACCGATCTGGAATCCGGCCTGCTGCTGCCGATCCTCGCGCGTCCCATTCCGCGCCAACTCGTCGTCGTCTCGAAAATCGCCGGGCTGGCAATCGTGTTAGGCATCTATGCGATCGTGGCAAGCGTGTTGGAACTCTGTGCCGTGTACGTTACCACCGGTTATATACCGCCGAATCCGCCGGCAGCGATCGTCGCGCTGTGGGGCGTTTCGATGGTCGTCCTATCGCTAACGATTGCGCTCAGCGTTCGCCTACCGGCACTCGCCAGTAGTTTGGTGGCGGTGATGGGATTCGGGGTCGCGTGGATGGTTGGAATCGTTGCGGCGTTCGCGAACGTCTATCACAATGCGACGCTCGAACGTGTCGGCGTGATCTCACAGCTACTGCTTCCGACCGACGCGATGTGGCGCCTCGCAGCCTACCAGTTAGAACCGGTTGCGATGCTCGGACGCAACGGCGGATTCGGACCGCTCGGGCCGTTCTCGGTGGCATCGCCGCCGCCGCCCGCGATGGCGTGGTGGACGGCCGCGTGGTGCGCGGGCATCATTTGTCTCGCTTGCTGGATGTTCGCGCGGCGCGACGCATGAGCGACTCATGGTACGCGAATATGTTGCCGGCCGTCTTTATGACCTTATCGCTCCACGATGCCGTACAAACCAACGTTCCCAAGTCCGCCCAGGGTTTGGGTGCCCTCGTCACCGCAAACGAACTCTTCGCTTCCGGTGACGACGCGGGCGGGATTCGAACGCTGGAGGAAACGTGGCAAGACCAAACGCAGGAGGCTCGGCTTCGACTCTGGGCCGCGAGCGCGCTACGATCTCGCGGCGCCGTCGTCTCGGGTCCCGGTGCGGATTCGGTTCTCGGCGTCGTTTTTCAGGTGCCTGTCGATGGCGGTAACGATACGGTTGCGGCCTACGGTGACGGCACGTTTCGCTACTACAACGCCATCCGCGGTGCCGTCATGATCGAGCCCGGGGCCGAAGCGACGGTCAATGCGGATGCGAAGGAACTGGTTCGCTTCGCATCCGCGCTCAGCGAGCAAACACCGGCGCCCGGTCGGCCTACGATTTCTGTATTAACGCCTGCGAGAACGATCGTCGGAAGCGACGACGATCCGGCGGGCCAATCGATCTCTCGAAAAGCCCTCGCGACCGTTACGTATGCAATGAGCTTGAGCGATCGTCGATCGGCAACCGAATAGTACACAGCGCGCCGCCGCCATCGCGATTTCGCAGATCGATCGATCCGCCGGCACGCTCGACGACTTTGGCCGCGATCGATAAACCCAACCCGGTTCCGCTCGTCCCCTCCGACGTCTCGCCGCGATAAAAGCGGTCGAATCCCGAACGTAAGTCGTCGTCCGAAAATCCGGCGCCGCAATCGGCGACCGAGACTTCACACCAGCCATCGACGCGCCGCACCTCGATCGTAATCGCGGCTCCGCCGGCATATTTCACCGCGTTATCGGTGAGGGCGATCAACGCTTCGCGAAACTCGTTTTCCGCCGCGGTGACGATCGCTGGAGCCGGACCAACCGCCACGCCGATCCGCCGTTGCGCCTCAGCCGCAAACGCGTGCGGGATCTCGCGAGCCATATCCCGCACGTCGAAGGTCGTTTCTTTGAGCGGCGCTGCGTGTTCGAGCCGCGCCAGCACGATCAGCTCGTCGATCAGCGTTTTCATCCGGCGGCTCTGATCGAGCATCTTCCCGATCGGAACCGCGCTCGCTTCGTCCGTCGTGCGCGTCGCCATCGAGCTGAGATACCCCATGATCACGGTGAGCGGGGTTCGCAGTTGATGTCCGGCATCCGCAACGAACTGTCGCATCTCGGCACTTGCGCGAGCTCGCTCGTCGAGCGCTCGTGTGATTTGTTCGACGGCCCGATTGTACGCGTGCACCAACTCGCTGACTTCAACCGTGTTGTTGGCCGAAACGCTAGCCGGCGTGAAATCGCCGTCGCCGAAGCGATTGAGCGCTGCGGTCGTGCTCAACAACGGATCGAGAGAATTCGCGGCCACGACGATCGCGATACGCCACGCGGCAACGATGACGACCGCTGCCAACAGCAGCATAGCAACGGCATAAAATTCCACGGCCCGCGCATAGAATGCCGGCGCGACGAACAGTAGCGTGCGCGCATCGTCGTGCGACACTTCCATGGGACGAACTTCGTCCATCAACAACCGCATGACGATATTGGTGTTGAATGGCCGGCGCGGCGGACCGCGGCGGTCGCCGGCGCGCTGCGGACTGAATCGATCCTCGGTGTGCGTAACGACCGGCAGCGGAGCCAGGTGCGCGTCGAGATACATATCGAGGCCGCGGAGATCGCCCGGATGTTCCGCGGCATACGGAGCCGCCAGCGCCGGCACTTGACGCGACGCCGAAAGCAGCGCTTCGTGGCCTTGATACGCCAGCATCTGCGTGCCGAGAACTGCCGTCAGCACGGCAAGACACAGAACGACGAGCGCGCCGGTGGTAATGTACCACGTGATCAGGCGGCTGCGAAGGGAGGCCAAGCGTCTCCGTTACGAACGCAGCGTGTAGCCGGCTTCGCGCAGCGTAACGATCAGCGGCTCGTCTTCTCCGGCCGCATTCAACTTGATGCGCAGATAGCGGATAAACGTTTCGACGTTATTTTGCGAGACGTCGGAATCGAAACCCCAGACCCGATCGATCAAATCGTCTTTACTGAACACACGGCGTGGCTCGCGCATGAACGTTTCGAGCAGCGCGAACTCGCGCGTGGTCAACACGATGTCACGCCCGGCTCGAGAGACGGTGCGCCGGTTGCGATTCATCTCGAGATCGTTGAACGTGAGGATGTCCGGCTGATCGAGTTGTGGCCGTCGTAGCGCCGAACGGATTCGCGCGATCAACTCCGGCGTTTCGAACGGTTTGGCGAGATACTGATCGGCGCCGCGTTCCAAGCCGAGCACTTTATCGCCCGTATCGCCCTTAGCGCTCAAGATGAAGATCGGCGCCTGCGTGAGCGCGCGAAATCGCGGCAGGATGCTCACGCCGTCGATTTTCGGCATCATGACGTCGAGCAGAATCAACGCCGGTTCCCACTCGCGCGTCAGCGCCAGACCCGCCGGGCCATCTCGAGCGGTGCGAACCTCGAAGCCGGCCAGCTCCAGCTCGGAACTGAGAAGACATCTGATATCTTCTTCATCGTCCACGACGACGATCCGAGCTCCGCGTACATCCATATCCCTCTCTTAGCGCGCCCAACTGAGGCCAACCTTGGATTCCTCGCCTCTATCGTCGTTCGCTCCGGTGCGTTGCCGGCTAACGCCGATGCCCGCCCCACCGCGATAATTCGGGTCGGACACCGATGGCTTGGGTAGAGACCGGCCATGCTCGGAGTGCTCAAAAACGTCGCGGTAGGGTTCGGCCGCGACAAAATCATGCGGCTAGCCTCATCCATTGCGTTCGCCGCTATCTTCTCGATCGCGCCGCTGATCATCATCATCATTGGTGTCGCCGGCTGGTTCCTCGGAATCAATAACGGCGGTCATGGCCACCATCTTGCCGAGTCCGCGATCTTGGATCAAGTAAATCGCGCGGCCGGTCCGGGCGCTGCGGACACGGTTCGACAGATGGTAGCGGCAGCGTTCAACAAGCCGAGGCAGAGCGTCATCGCGCAGATCGTCGGCTGGGTCACGTTCGCGCTCGGCGCCGCCGCATTGTTCGGCGCACTGCAAGATTCGCTCAACGCCATATGGCAGGTTGAGGCGACGAAGGGCGGCTGGAAACAGATGGCCCGCGGCCGCGCGGCCTCGTTCCTCATGATCCTGGTCGTCATCTTTCTTCTGTTGGCAACGTTTGCGGCCAACGCGTCGATAGTGTTTGCGACAACGCACTTTGCATCCCAGCTGGGTTCGGCGGCGAACGGCATCCTGATTGCGATTGCCAATCAAGGTGTCACGTTCGTTTTGTTGACAATCGCCTTTGCGGCGATCTATAAGGTGCTCCCTGATGTCAGCATCGGGTGGCGCGACGTCTGGATCGGCGGCCTGGTGACGGCGCTGCTGTTTCTGGTGGGGGAGGCGCTCATCGCGCTCTACTTATCGCGCGCGGCGGTCGCATCCGCATACGGAGCCGCCGGATCGCTTCTAGCGATGCTTCTTTGGATATACTATTCGTCCATCGTGCTACTGGTGGGTGCGGAGTTCACGAAAGTGGCCGCCGGACGCGTGCAAACGTCCGCCCCGAGCACAGTCCGCAAACTGACGGAGCAACCCGCCGGAATCGATCCTCGTTCCGCGCCGAACGGTTAGCGCGACGGTTCATCCCGCGAAGGTTGGATAGTCGGTATAGCCGCGAGCGTCTCCGCCGAAGAATGTCGCCGGATCCGCCTCGTTCAGCGGTTGGTCCCGTTGCAGGCGTTCGACGAGGTCTGGGTTTGCCAGCGCAAATCGCCCGATGCTCGCGACGTCGGCTAGTTCCGCATCGACATCGACGGCGATTTCCGCACGCGGACGATCGGGACGATTCACTAACAAGCTCGTTGACCAAGCGCTCCGAATCCACGCCAACAGATTTTCGTCTCCGCCGTGCACGACGTGCAGATAGGCGAGATTCAACGCCGCCAGTTTCGGAACGAGCGTCTTATACAGCGTCGTCGTGTCGCCTTCGACGATGTCGTTGAACGGATTGCCCGGTGAAATATGAATTCCGGTACGTTCGGGGCCGATTTCAGAAGCCACGGCGTCTGCGACTTCCACCGCGAATCGAACGCGATTTTCGAACGAGCCGCCGTATGCGTCCGTCCGGCGATTAGCGTTTTCAGAAAGAAATTGATGGACGAGATACCCATTCGCCCCATGGATTTCGACGCCATCGACGCCGGCTTCGATCGCGCAAGCCGCGGCATGCCGAAAATCCTCGATCGTCGTGGCGATTTCGCCAATTTCCAATTCGCGCGGCTCGGGCAGATCTTGCATTCCGCTCAGCGTGAACATTTGTCCGAGAGCGCGCACGGCCGACGGACCCACCACGTCGCCGCCCTTCGGCGAGTTCGAAGGATGCGAGATGCGCCCGACGTGCATGATCTGCATGAAGATGCGGCCGCCGGCTGCGTGCACCGCGTCGGTGACGAGCCGCCAACCCGCGATTTGCTCTTTCGTATAGATGCCGGGCGTAAAAACATACCCTTGCCCGACGTCGGACGGCTGCGTGCCCTCGGTGATGATGAGCCCGTTCGACGCGCGCTGCGCGTAGTACGTCGCGTTCAGGGCGGTAGGAACTCCCTCCGCCGTCGCCCGCGAGCGCGTCATCGGCGCCATCGCCACGCGATTTGCAAGCGAGAGCGCGCCCACCGAAGCTGATTCCCAAAGCTTTTTCATAATATCCGCTAACTCGTCAATGCCCGGTATGGATGCGCCGGCTCGCACGCCAATCAGGCACGACGCGCGACGAGGTGCCGCAGACCCATTTGCCATTCTGCCGGATCGAACGAATCGCGTAGCGCCGACCGCACATAGTCTTCAAGTTCGGCCTTGCCGGGTTGAGAAAGCCTGGCGACGTTATACATGGAGAGTAACATCTCAAAAACTTCGTCCGCCGTTTCAAAGCGAAGGCCAATGTCGTGTAATTCGACCGATTGCCAATCGTCGCTCTCGAAGACGGCGCGGGTGCTTGGCTCCGTGTCGGTGGCCGAATCGCCCACGTCGAGTCTCGATAAGCCCTCTTTCGATTCTATTTCGTGAAGCTTTCCGCCAAAGCCACGTATGCCAGGACCGGTACCTGCAGCCGGCCCGAAAACCGCAGCGAACATTCCGCCCGGGCGTAAAACGCGAGCGATCTCCCGCACGACGGGGCGGGCGTCGTCGAATAACATGAACGCCATATGACAGACGACAGCATCGATGCTGCCGGATGGAAATGGAAGCGCTTCAACCGGACCCTCTTCGAAACGCACGTCCCCTGAATACGCACGTTCGCGAGCGAGGCGGACCTCTTCTGATGACGCGTCCACGCCGACGAGTGTTGCTCGGGGAAAGCGCTCGGAGATCAGCTGGAGCAAATATCCGTCACCGCAAGCGATATCGATCGCCATCTTACAGCTGGAGATGGTCGCAACGTCGTCTACCAGCAGACCGTACGTAGAACCGTTGCTCCCCGCAACGTACCCTGAGGCATAGTGCCGCGCGGTACCGCCGGCAAAATGCGCGTGCCAGGCCTGTAAGAAGCTCGAACCGCTCAAATCTTCAAACACATATCCGTAATCCGATAAAAGCTGCTGTAGCCCTGTGGCGTCCGAGGCCACCGCTCGAATCGTGCGTCGTACAAGTTCGGACCACCAGAGATAATGATTTCGCAACAGAATCACCATGAGCGATTGCCGGACCAGCCGGATGGGACTCAAATCTGCAACTCGGTGACTTCGAAGGCCGTTTTACGGTACGCTGTCTTGGGCAAGGCATAACCACACTTCGGTGCATCTCACTCTAGAACGGAGTCGAACTATGTTTGAAGACGATAATCTCGATGGTCGGGAGGGGCCGGCAGACGGCGGCGCGTCCGGAACGCCGGGAGTTCATGACGGCGGCGCCGATGGTGGCGCGGACGGCGGAGCAAAAGGCCCAGCCGATGGCGGCGCCTCGGGCAAGCCGGGCGTCCATGACGGCGGAGCTGATGGTGGCGCCGATGGCGGTGCCGACGGCGACGGCGGAGCCGATGGTGGCGCCGGCGGCGACGGGGGAGCGGACGGCGGAGCGTAACCTCTGATCGATCCGTTATTTCGCATCACAGGACTCGCAGTTGACGAGTTCGCCGCGCGGCATTGGGGCGTCGCCCCGTTGCTTCGAACGGCGGCACAACGTTCCGGCGACGACTTCGGAAGTTTGCTGTCGCTCGACGCGGTCGATGAGTTAGTCTCGCGAAGGGGGCTGCGAACGCCCTTCGTCCGCATGAGCCGGGACGGCGACCTGTTGTCGCCGTCCCGTTTCACACGCGGCGGCGGTGCCGGCGCCGAAATCGGCGATCAGGTCGCCGACGATAAGGTTCTCACGGAATTCGCTTCGGGCGCGACGCTCGTATTGCAGGGCGTGCACCGCACATGGGCTCCGGTCCAAGCGTTTGCCGATGACTTATCGGCCCAGCTCGGACATCCCGTGCAAGTGAACGCCTACGTAACACCGCCCGAAAACACCGGTTTTGCGCCGCACTACGACGTGCACGACGTTTTCGTTCTGCAGTTCGCAGGCCGCAAGCGATGGTTGGTTCACGAACCAGTGTGGCCGGCACCCCTTCGAGACCAACCTTCGCAGCAACGCAAATCGGCCGTCGATGCGCGCGCTTCCGAAACGCCATCGATCGATTGCGTGCTCGAAGCCGGCGACGTGCTCTATTTGCCGCGCGGATTCATTCATTCGGCGGCGTCGCTCGACGAAGTTTCGGGCCATCTCACCGTCGGCGTGCATCCGGTTACGCGCCGGATGATCGCAGATCAGATCCTGACCGGACTCTCCGACGAGATCGAGTTGCGCCGCTCGTTACCGATGGGAGTCGATCTATCGAACGAGGATTCGCTCGAACCCGATGTTACCGCGACGATTGCCGCACTGCACGCCGCCATCGACCGCTTCGATCGAACGGCCGTCGCGCGCGCGATCGGGCGGCATTTGTCTGCATCGACGCGTCCCACTGCGATTCGGCCCTTCGAACAGATCGCCGCTTCGAAAAAGCTGACACCGAGCGATCGCGTGTGCTTGCGTCCGGGTTTACGTCTAACGGTGCGCGTCAACTGCGACCGTGCCGTTGTGCAATTGCCCGATCGAGAAATCCGATTGCCGGCCAGTCAGGCTGAAGCTATACGTCTCGCCACTTCTGGAAGCGCAATCTCTGCCGGCGAGCTCCGCGGCATCGACCCGAACGAGGGCCTGAGTCTTCTGGCGCAGTTATTGCGCGGCGGCGTAGTCGTTCCGGCATGACGGCGAGCTCGGCCTTTCGGTGTTCGGTCGCAGCGGAATTACGCGGCGATCCAATGATGGGCACGGCGCCGCCCCAAACGCGCGTGCTACTCGTTCATCAACCCGGTGCGTGGGGACCGCGCGGGTTGACCGAAAGCCGCTGCGATCCGGAGGTTGCGCGCCGAATCGATGCGGCCGCCGCCAATGCCGGCATGCGCCTTCAGGCCATTCGCCGGCCTGGGAAACACGAGCTCGGCGTTCCCGCCGGCGGCTACGAGGTCGGCATCGCCGAAACGAACATCGATGCGCCACGCATCACCTGGTGGCGCGTTGACGATCTGGCGGAAATCGTCCCGGAACTTGAGGCGGAGCGGCCGCGCCTCACGCCGGATGCAATCGAGACGGCGCCACTGTACTTGGTGTGCGCACACGGAAAACACGACGCATGCTGTGCGCTTCGCGGCAGGCCCATCGCGCAAGCGCTGCAGCGCCTGCGTCCCGGTCGAGTTTGGGAAACGACGCATCTCGGTGGCGACCGTTTTGCTCCCAACGTATTGGTGCTGCCGACCGGCGAATTATACGGACGAGTACCGGCGGAGATCGTTCCGGAAATGGCGCAGCGTGCCGATGCCGGCGAGGTTATTCCGGAGTTGCTGCGCGGGCGAATTGGGTTCAAGCCCGCCGCTCAAGCGGCGCTGATCTTCGCGCATCAACAACTCGGCATTGTAGCGCGGGATGCTCTAGCGGTCGCATCCATACGTTGGGTTGACGACGACCACGCCGAGGTACGCATTACGTCGCCACAAGGCGCGCTGATCGTTAGCGTCGAGACCGAGATCAGCGCTGCCGCGCAGCTGACATGTCGTGGCCCGGAAAATGTTCGCGCGCGCGTTTACCGCGGCACACACTTACAAGAAGGCGCCCTCACCTAAGACTCTGCCATCCGCTCATTCCCGAAAGCAGATCTCGAGCTTGTTTCCGTCGGCGTCTTCAAAGAACGCCGCGTAGTATCGTGACGATCCGCCATAGTTTTCCGGGCCTTCGAACGATCTTGCGCCGGCGGCGCGAGCGATGTCTGCTAGCCGATCCACGTCAGCGCGGGTAACCGCGCGCAACGCTACGCGAGTCCCATTCGGCCGATGCTTCAGATCGGTCATCAATCCAAAGAATGGCTGCGATCGGTCGCCGTCCTCGAGATAGTAATTAATGTTCTTGCCGTCTTCTTGAAGACGCGAAAAACCCATCGCAGGTAACAGCGCGTCGTATAATGCGCGCACCTTCGCGAGGTCGCTCACACGCAGGTCGATATGATCGTACAGGCTCATTGCCACCCTTTCCCTTCGTAACGAACGGCGACATCCTACGATCGGAATCAAACGAACGTGGTAGCACATAGCCTCGGACGGTTTCGCCGCGACAACCGAACGCTCGCTTCGACCGTGTTCTAACCGCAATTTTCGTGACAGACCGTTGTTGCATTGGGTAAGCTGCGAATGTGAAAAGAGCTTTCGAACGCCAACGACTCGTCTCGTCCATCGCGATGTCTCCGGTGTTCGTCTTAACGCTCGTTTTAGGATTACATTCCACAGCTGTTGCACAACCAACGTCTGCCGGTCGGGAACTCGGCGCTTTCGCGAGTGCTTGGGCGTCGATAAACGGCTACAGCGCAAGGGTCGCGATCTTCGACCAAAAGGGGGCGCAGTCGCAGAATCTTTTATTTGATTATACATTCCAGAAGCCGTCGAACGTTACCGTCGATATCATTTCCGGTCCGAATGCGGGCGTAAACCTCGCGTGGGACGGCGGATCGTCGGTTGTCGCGCATCACGGATCGGGACTCGCTGCGATGTTCAAGAAAACCGTTTCACTGCACGATCCCCTCGTCACGACGCTGCAGGGATCCTCGATCGACCAACTCAGCTTCGGCGCTATTTTGGCGCACGGGCAACAGGCAGCAGGGACGCTATCCGAGACCCCCGGCGAAACGATCGACGGCATTGCTACGAATGCCGTCTCGCTAACCGTTGCCGATCCTGCGACGAACGGCGGCCTAACACGCGAGGTTGTCGAGCTTTCGACGCTGACCAACTTACCGATGCGCGTCTTGGGTTACCAAGGCTCGGCGCTCGTACGAAAGGTCAACTTCTCTAACGTCAAGCTACGCGCATAAGCGCGGCTGTAAAAAAAGTCGCCGGCGATACATACGCATCGGCCGGCGACTGAGTACGGTTCTTTAAGCGATGACGGTGCTTATAGAGCCTTATTGGTCGGGGTGAAGCCGCCCGCTTCGGTGTAGCCCGTACCGTTGAGACCGTTGTTGAAGCTATACATATACTTAACGCCCGAGGGTGCGTAGCTATACACATCGATGTCGGAATTTGTAACGTCACCGATGGCTACTTGATTACCTTTTGCGTTGAGATTTCCGAAGAGAGAAGCGCCTTTGAGCGCCGAGGAACTGACGAGCGTGCACTTCGGGTCGCAGCCTTTGTACACATACAACGAACCGCTCACGTCGATCGAGACCAGATTCCCCTTCGTATCGAAGAAGAGCCCTCCGAGCGCCCCGTTCTTGGTACCCGTCGCGACCTTGCCCGAGCCTTTGCAGCCCTTCCAGTACACCATTACGAAGCCGCTCGTGGTGTACGTGCCGGCGGACATCCAACAATCGCCTTTGCTGTTGATCGCAACGCCACCACCGTAGCCCGTAATGGCCGAACTCGTCACCGGCGCTCCGCAACTGTGCTTCTTCAGCGTGCAGATCAGGACGTCTCCGACGCTGCTGCTTGTATTGACGATCTCACCGACGTAAATCGAATCTTTCGTCGCGTCGAAACTCTTCGCGTCGGAAGCTTGACCGTTGGTGTCTGCGATCTGTCCGATGAGCTTTCCGCAGAGTTTCGGACCGGCATAGACGTTGACCGTCGGTTCGCCGCTCGCGCTATCGGCCGACGGAAGAATGAGATTGCCTTTTACATCGACATCCCAGCCGTTGATGGCGTAGCCGGCGAGCGAGCAGGTTGGCTTGACGTTCTTGCTGTCTGGATCGGGATATCCATTGATCGCGCCTTCTCCCAGGGAAGGATCGCCATAGAACTCGCTGCCGTAAATACCGCCGGCGGCTTTGGCGTCGCCTTGCGACGAGCCCGCGGCAAGGTGCAGTCGCTGTTCGCCGCTGGGAAGCATCCACGCCGATACCAAACTAACCGGCGCGTGCCCGGCGACGCGTGCCTGTGATTGCATATTGGGGATCGAACTGTTCTGCCCCGAAAGATTGCCCGAGCAACCCGCCAGCAGCGCTACGCCGACCGCAGTGGAGAGTAACGAGGTAGAGAAACGCATACGAGAACTCCCTTATAGATGTGAGTCAGCTATGAAGTCGTGCGTCTGCTCATTCATGTACTGCCGGTTGACAACCTACCCCTACAGCCAGGCGTCGGCAGGCGACGGTAACCTTGCTTAGCAAGCAATAACTCGGGAGCACCAGCTCTCGGATGGAGGCTATCGAGTGAACATGATGGGTAACGACCAGCCGACCGAACTCATAATTCACGCCCCCGCGTTAAGCGAACTGTTTTCCGAGCGCGAGTTTGACCCGTTTAACGACCACGCGACAGGTCTTCAGAGCATCGCGCAGATCGCCCGGTTTCCGAACCTCACGGCCAGTCTCGCAAGGATTCGGCTACGCGTCACGCTACCCGCGGCAGAGGTGTCGGCGCAGACGCAAACTCGTGTGGATGCTGCGATCGCACGATATTGTTCGCACAAGCTCGCAGAGCTGCGCCTCCAAATGGACGAGTGGAGGCACGAAGCCCTGAGCACATTCCTCTGCGGTCTGGGTTTCTTTGCGGTCAGCCTACTGCTGACGGCGGGAATCGAGCGCACCGGCTTCCTGCCCGACCCAATCCGCACGCTAGCGGTCGAGACCCTCGTCATCGCCGGTTGGGTGATTATGTGGCAACCGATGGACACGCTGATCCTTGGGTGGCTGCCAATACGTCGGCAGGAGCGAATGTTTCGAGCGATGGCGTCGATGCGCACCACCATCGAAGCGGCGGAGAGTTAGAGTTCGTAATCGATCGTGACGGGCGAATGGTCGGAGAACCGTTCGTCTTTGTAGATCGATGCCGCGCGCACGGCCGGCGCGAGGTTCGGCGTGACAATTGATAGTCGATGCGCCAACCGAGATTACGGTCCCACGCCGCCGGAAAGTTCGACCACCACGAGAACGCCGCGGCTCCTGATTCACGACGCGAAACGCGTCGACCCAGCCGACGCGCTCGATCACGTCGTCGAACCACGAGCGTTCCTGCGGCAAAAAGCCGGTCGTACGGGCACATGACTTCGGGTCGAACACGTCGATGTCGCGATGCGCGATGTTGTAGTCGCCGCATACGACGAAGCGGGCGGCCTTCGTTCTTCATCTGGGCGAGCTGGGCGATAAAGCGGTCGAGAAACGCTTCCTTGACGACTTGACGCGCCGGCCCGCTAGTGCCCGAGGGTACGTAGAGCGACGCGACCGAGAGCCCGTCGGCGAAGTCCATCCGCACGAACCGGCCCTCGGCGTCTATTCGTCGATGCCCAGCCCGCGCACGACGCGCTCTGGCTTGCGCTTGGCGTAGATCGCGACGCCGCTGTAGCCTTTTTTCTGCGCGTCGACGAAGGCGAGTGTGGAAGTCCGGGATGTCGATCGCCTCGGGCGGGAGCTGGTGTTCTTGCGCCTTCGTCTCTTGAACGCAGACGATGTCCGGCTGCTGGCATCCATCCAGCCGAAGAAGCCTTTGCGGGCCGCGGCCCGGATGCCGTTGAGATTGCGGTAATGATGCGAAACACCGGGCTGGAAGTATTTCCCGGTGAGGCGCTTCATTATCCCGCGCGAGTGCGACCCGAACGTTCGTGGTCACCCCGGTCCCCGGCCACAGCGGGTCGCAGCTGACCAACCTCGACAAGGTGTACTTTCCGGCCGCCGGGTTCACGAAGGGCGACCTGCTGCAGTACTATGCCGACGTCGCGCCCCTGATCGTGCCGTACGTCGCGGATCGGGCCATGGTGCTCAAGCGGTATCCGGGCGGGATCGATCAGGACTTCTTCTACATGAAGCGCACGCCCAAGGGAGCGCCGGAGTGGCTGCGGCGCTGCCCGATCGAACACGGCTCCGGAAGCGTGATCGATTTTCCGGTAATCGATGACATCGCCGGCCTGCTATGGACGATCAATCTCGGCTGCATCGACTTAAACGAATGGTACTCGCGCTGCGACGACACCGATCGCCCCGACTACGTCCACTTCGATCTCGATCCGGTCGAGGGCACGCCGTTTGCGACGGTGCGCGAAGTGGCGCTTGCAGTACGCGACGGACTCGAAGGCATAGGGATGAAGCCGGTCGTGAAGACGACCGGTTCGTCGGGAATGCACGTCTACGTAGCGATCGTGCGCGGGCCGGTGCAGAAACAAGTCTGGACGTTTGCCAAAGCGTTCGCGCAAGCGCTCGAAAAAGCGCATCCGGACATCGCAACCGCCGAATACAAGATTGCCAATCGACCCGCAGGGCGTGTGTTGGTCGACTACAATCAGAATCGCTGGGGCGCGACGTTGGCGTCGGTCTACTCGGTGCGTGCGAAGCCGCTCGCCACGGTTTCTACGCCGGTGACGTGGGACGAAGTCGAAGCGGGCATCGAGCTCGAGGATTTTCGCCTCGACAACGTACGCGGACGCTTCGAAACGGTCGGCGATCTGTGGGCGCCGATCAACGCAAAACGCGACCGGTTCGACCTAGCACCATTCCTCGAGGCGCCGGCCAAACCGAGAAAAAGAAAAGTCTAGCGCAAATCCCCAGCGCGATTTAAATCGCGAGGCCTTCGAACGACACCTCGATGCGACACGGCCTGCGATCGGCGATCGAATAGTAGACGTACGCGTCGTTGTCGTCGGAGACAATGGCGGAGGCGGCGAACGCTATATTGGTATCCTCTCCGGTAAGGCCGAACGGTTCGATTAATGGTTTTTCGGGCCTGTCGAGGACGACGGTCGCACTTCGATCGAGCACTGCATAACCGATTCGCCAAACGGCCTCTTTCGAAGCTCCATTATAAAAGAGTATATGCGTTCCATCCGAGCATCGAATTGCAGACGACGGGCTTAAATGCCACGAATCGAAGCCGTTTACACGCGGAACGATGGGCGAATTGGCAAACGTCCATGGCCCTTCGATCAGCGGAGCATCCGCGACCCCTATGAGCGACGCGCCGTCCCGGGCATACTCGAAGAACATGCGAAAGCCGTTGGGCGTGCTGACGACAGCGGCTTCCTTCGTATTGCGATATATGAGATCGGGGCAAAATACTGAAACCCGCCTTCGTTAAGCCGGTAAGCGATTTGCCTGCCGCTCGGAGCATCGCCGAACTTCTGCTTACGGCGTTGTACCCGGAGTAAAAAACTGAATACGCCCCAGCCTGACCGACGACGGTTGGATCTTCGCATCCCGCACCGTCGGGATCGTCGCGGTCTCCCGGAGCGATGACTTCCGGTCCGACATCGAACGCAATACCGTCGGAACTCGATGCGTAGTAGATGCGCGAAACTTTCTTCGCAGGATCGTCGGACGGGTTAACCATCCGCAACAGCATCTCGTAACCTCGTCCGGATCGCACGACGTACGGACTTAACACAAAGAAATCCGCTAGGGTAGACGGACGGCGAAACTCGAGCTGCTGGGGCTCGCCGAACGCAATTGCACCGACGATGCGTCGTGACACGCAGCGTTTTTTCGGCGCAGCCACCGACCACCCTCTATCGCGAACGTGTAGCCGCGAGCTCTCGCATGCGGTAGTTTTTTCAAGATCCGTTGTAGAACACCGGCGTTACGATGAGCATCAAAATTGCACACTTGGTGACGCTCGCGATCCTCTTCGCCTTGCAGACAGCCGGCGTTCAAGCAACCGAAGAGATTCCCGGAAAGGATATCGCCTACGCCGGAACGGTGCCGATGTCCGGCTTTATGCGATTCGATCGAACCTCCGACGGAACCGCGCGTATCGATGCATGGGAGGTCCACAATGGACAAGTGGTACGCAGCTACGACATCGATATGACGAAAACGATGCACGCGATCGTCGTATCGGACGACCTCACGGATTTCCAGCACGTGCATCCGCTGCTTTCGTCCAATGGCCACCTCTCCATAGTAGTCCGTCTCGCAGAGCCGCGCGCGGCGTATCACGTGTACTTCGACGGCCTGCCGCACGGACTCGGAAGAAACGTCTTCCAGTTCGACCTGCCGGCGCAAGCCGGTGCGAACACCACGACTCGGGAATTTCACGCAGCGGGCTCTTCCGCGTCGGTCGGACCCTACGTGGTAAAGATCGATCCAACGTCCGTACCGATCGGCGAAATTGCTACGATATCGGTTAGCATCTTTAAAAACGGTCGGCCTGCAACGGACTTACATCCGTACCTGGGAGTTATCTCGCACGGCGTTCTCGTAGGAACGCAAGATCTTGCCTATTTGCACGTTCACGGCATGACGGCTGCGATGCTCGACATGGCCAGCGACGATTGCGGGGATAGCATGATGCTGCAGACGCCGCCCTTACCGCCCAATAGCATCGTTCCCAGCGCATTCGAGCTCGAACTGCTCGTACCGAGCAGTCAGAATTACAATCTATGGCTGCAATTTATCGGGGGAAAGACGGTCTATACCGCACCATTCCTCGTCACAACGAAGTGACGGCAATTCTTTCAAGGAAGTCCGGTTTAGTCGGGAAAACGCATCCAGTCTGGTGATTACTCCCGCAATGCTAGCCAACATTCCGCTCTTCGCATCGGCCCACGATGGGGCGTTGGGACCGATCGTTGCGCGTAGCGCCGATATCCACGTCAATGCCGGCGAATGGGTCGTGCTCGAGGGCGAGGCAGCGGCCTTTTTCGTCGTCCTCGAGGGCCTCTGCGAGATCGTGAAAACGACCGCGGGATCCGAACAGGTCGTCGAACCCGCCGAACCAGGCGATTTCTTCGGCGAAACGTCGTTATTGCTCGGATCGGGCTTACTTGCCGGGCTACGTGCCGTCGAAACATCCCGGCTGATGCGGCTCGAAGCGCTGGACTTCCACGAGTTGCTCGTGCATTGCCCGGACGCGAACCGTCAGATTCTGGCGACGATGGCGCGCCACGTTTCCGGATTGCAGCAGGCTGCGATCGTAACGCCCATGCTCAGCGTCACGGTAATCGGCCTGCGCAACGACCCCGCATGCTACGATCTACGCGATTTTCTTTCGCGCAACCAAATCGGTTTGCGCTGGATCGAACCCACCAACGCAGCCGCCGTCGCCGCCGCGAACGTGCCGCCGGAACTATTGGAAAACGGCATCTATCCGTCGGTCGTATTTGCAGACCGCTCGTTTATGCCGGCGCCCAAATATCCCGAACTCGCGCAACGCCTAGGATTACAGGTCGCTCCGCGCGCGACTACCTACGACGTTGCAATCGTCGGCGCCGGGCCGGCCGGCCTAGCCGCCGCCGTCTATGGCGCTTCCGAGGGCTTGAGCACCGTGCTGGTCGAGTGTCGCGCGCCGGGAGGCCAAGCCGGATCGTCGTCGCGCATCGAAAATTATCTCGGCTTTCCGGCGGGCGTCTCGGGCGACGAGCTCGCGTCGCGAGCGTTTCATCAAGCCAAGCGATTTGGTGCTGAGGTGATCGTGACGCGTCAAGCGACCGACATCGTGCCGCGCGACGAGAACACGGAAACGCACGCAATCGTCCTCGATTGCGGTAGTCGCGTGCAAACCAAGGCGATCGTGATCGCCACCGGCGTGGCGTGGCGTACGCTCGACGTTCCCGGCGCCAAAGCGCTGCTCGGACGAGGCGTGTATTACGGCGCCTCGCGCGCCGAGGCGCTATCATCTCGTGGTAAGGATGTCGTACTCATCGGCGGCGGCAATTCGGCCGGTCAAGCCGCGATGCTGTTCTCGAGCTACGCAGCCAGTGTCACGATCCTCGTGCGGGGCCAGAAACTCGCCTCCAGCATGTCGCAATATCTCATCGACCAGCTTGCGACCAAGAGCAACGTCTTCATCGAATACGGGGCCGAATGCATAAGTGTTGCGGGCACGGACGATATCGAATCGATCGACGTCGCATATAAAGACGGCACGCAAAAAACGTTTACTGCGGATGCGCTCTTTATCTTCATCGGTGCGAGGGCCGAAACGTCATGGCTTCCCGAAGCATTGATATGCGATGCGCAGGGCTTCATCTGCACGGGGCGCGACGTCGTCGATCTGCAGCTTTCCGATACGATGCGAGCGCGCGATCCATACTTGCTCGAGACGAGTATTCCGGGAATCTTTGCAGCCGGCGATGTCCGTCACGGCTCGATGAAGCGCGTTGCGTCGAGCGTCGGCGAAGGCAGTATGGCAATCGCGCTCGTCCACCAATTCGTTAGCGAGAACTAGAACACGTATCTGAAACGACTGACCCTGGTTCGCACGCGGGCGCTTTCACGAATTTATTCGCTGCCGTCAAACGTGTGTTGCAGTCGTCCGAGCAAGCGGACTCGCGATTACTGAGGGACTGCGATGACGTCCAGTTTCTTGAAACCCTTGTACGTCGCCAAGAGCTTCGGCGGAACACTCGAGAGCCAGCCTTTTGCCGGTCGCGCGAAGGCGTAGACGGATTCGTTGTGCGCATCCGCCACGTAAGCGATTGACGCGTCGCCGTTTAGCGCGACGCCGCCGATCGATCCGTCCTTATCGGGCACGCGAATCAACGATCCACCCAATGGCGACGAAATCGAAACGAGACCGCGCCCACCGTTGACGGGCGTTAGAACATTCTCGTCGTTATCCGTGGCGCCGCCGATGAGAGCGATCGTGCCGATGCCAAAGCAACTACCTTCGGTGTATTTTCCGCCGCCGGCACGCGTGAAGGGGCGGACGCTCGCGAAACCACAGCCGCCCGAAACGATGACGTTCTTTCCGTTGGGTGTCGAGAGAACCGATGCGGCGTTCGTGGAATTTGCAATCACGACCGTCGGGCCGCGTTTACCCATCTTGCCGCGAGGAAAGAAGTACACCGCCTGTTGGCCGTAGTCGCTGACATAGACGTTGTCGTGCGCATCGACCGAAACGTCGCTCAGCGACGGCGCACCAGGCGCGCCCTGCAAGCTCGGTGCATCGAGTTGGCGCACGAGCGTGCCCGTATCGGTATAGATCTGCACGCACGCTGCGCACGGGTTCGAGTTCGACTTCGTTAACGTCGTATAAATGCGACCTTGCGCGTCGGCGGCAAGGCCTTGAGCCACTCCATTGCCGGGTGCGAACTGCTTCGTAATTGTCGCCGTTCCGTTCGCAATCGAAAAGACGGTAATCGTCCCGTTCGAATAATTGAGATTGAAAAGTTCGGTTAGGCCGCCCGGTGCTGAACGCTGAACTTCGCCGGCCGCCGCTTCCGGCGCAGTAAATGGAAGGGCTCCCTGCGACGGCGGCACGCTAGAGCACCCGGCCAGCACGAGCATCGCGGAACCGAGAGCGGCTAAAGATACAATCTTCACCCGACTGTATTTTCCGCGTGGTGCGCGGAGCCATTCAGATGATCTTTGCCCCACATCCAAACGCTTGCCCACCGCGTTATCGTACTGGGTTCGCCCAGTCTCAAACGTCGGAATGCGCAACAAGCAGATTCTTGCAGGGGGTACATCGTGAAATCCAAGACGCCGCGCAGTATGCTGGCCTACGCTCGCCTTGCTGGAATCGTTCTAGCCGGCGCCCTTTCGGCGAACATGGCCGTGCCGGCGCTCGCGAGTCCTGCGCCAAATCACGAGCAAACGACACAATACCGCGGCCGGCCGGACCTGTCGCTGACGGCGGCCGTTGTAGCGGCCGGAGGCGGAGCGAAACACTTCAACGCGCTTGCGTTGCTGGCGAAATTGACCGGTCCGGAAGACGCCGTCGAAGTCGCAAGTCTGATGCGACGGTTTGGCAAGGCGCGCGTCGCAGCATTCGCGGCGACCTTCGATCGCGCGGTCGACGACGCGCTGGTAACCGCGACGAAGGCCGGCATCTCGTTGCCGAAGCCGCCGGCGTACCTGGCGGACGGTGGCCATTTGTCGGCAGCGTTGATCGCTGCCGGAACGATGGGCGATGGGCGCTTCGACGTCGGTTACATGCTGGAGCACCTCGTCTCGCGCAAGATTCACGTTGCGATCATGCATCAGCTCAACGCCGACCCGAACGTCGGCCATCAACGTAATGCGGATTTTCACATTATGCTTACAGCAGTGATGATGGACCTCAAATCGCAATACGGACTGTAACGCACGTGATTCGCCTGCGCGCCACGTACGCCGTCCTTTTCGCCGTCACGACCTTGCTCTCGGCGTGCGCCAAGCAGGATGCAGGCGAAGAGCATCCCCGAGCGACTCTTTCCGTCATTGTTGACGATCACAGTGTGGGCAGTAGCGCGAACCAATTCTTGTATTCAGGCCGTTGGGAACGCGTCCGGGGGCGCCGCGATGGCCGGCACGCCGGTACCAGCACGCGTAGCTTCGCTCCGGGCGACACGGTATCGCTGTTCTATTTCGGCCGCCGTTGCGAGCTCTTCGGCGTGGCGGGGCCTCAGGGTGGCCCCGCCACGCTGGTAGACGGGACGTTTCACACCATCGACTTCTACGCCCGTTCGGTACAAACGAAATCGGTGTATCTCAGTCCGTGGATGCCCGACGGTCCGCACACGATGACCGTTACGGTCGGCGTGCAACAGAAGGGCTCGGCGCGAAATGGTTATGTGAATATCGACTATGCGCGCATCGACAAATAACAAAAAATCCACCCGTTACGGTGGATTTTTCGAAAACTTGGTGGAGCTGTCGGGGTACTGCCCCCCGAGTCCAAGAAGCCTAAACGGCGCGTTCTCCAGGCTCAGCTTTGATTTTAGCTTACTCGAGCGGCCGCCTCAAAGCGCGGTGTACCGTTCGCAGCAGATCGTTTGTCTCGTCCGCGCGTCCGATCATTCGCGCAAACCAGCCCGAGTTTATGGCCGGAGAGCAGAGCGGCTCGGGCCGACCCTCTGCGTCCGGTGGCTAACCTAAGTTAGGCAGCCAGTGCGTATTGATTATCGGCAGATATTGCCGTTGCGATCGTTTTAGGAGGGCTCGCAACTCCGCCTGCTGACGCCGATCACGGATCTTCCTGTCGAACCTATTTCAGCCCCATGATCGTACCCCGGGCCGAAGCCCGGAGCACTCACTATAACACGCGCGTCAATGCGCGAGTTTCGAGGCCGCGCTAGCGCGCTTGTTCGCGCTTGGCGCCCGCGTGCATCAAGGTTGAAACGATCATCATGATGATCGCGCCGTACAGGTTGGACAGCCACGGGCTGATCTCGCCGGTGGTGTGGAAGTTGGGCGTCACCCAAACCGTGATCGCGAACAGAATGTAGTTAACCACGATCGAGAACAGGCCCAGCGTCACGATGGTCAGCGGCAACGAGAGAAGCCGCAGAATCGGTCCGAGGACCGCGTTCACGATGCCGAAGACCAGTGCCGCGATCAGCGCGGTTCCGACGGTCACACCGTGATTGAATCCCGGGACGTACTTGGCGATCAAATACAACGCGAGCGCGTTGACGATGAAGCGTAGAAGCAGTTCCATTCGGCTCTCCTTTAGGCGGTTGCGAACGGGCGCAGCCTTGCTTGGCTTCCTACGCCGGAGACTGCAGTCCCTGTTTTACCTTGGCGGCCAGCGCCGGCGTCATGCCCTTAACCGCCGCGATTTCGTCGATGCTGGCGCGCCGAATGCCGGCCGCCGAGCCGAAGGCCGTCAGCAGGCGCTTCTTGCGCGTTGGGCCGACACCGACCAGCCCGTCGAGCGCAGATTGCATCATCGACTTGCCGCGCCGCTGCCGATGATACGTCACCGCAAATCGATGCGCTTCGTCGCGGATCCGTTGGACGAGATGCAGCGCGGCCGAGTTGGGCGGCAACACGATCGGGTCCGAGCTGCCGGGCAAATACAACCACTCGTGCTCCTTGGCTAATCCCGCGACCGAGAGTCCGGTCATATCGAGTTCTTCGAGCACCTCCACCACCGCGCTGAGCTGCCCCTTACCGCCGTCGATCAGCAGTAGATCGGGTTTCTTGTTGAACTTTTCTTTACGCGCCAACTCGCGCTCCATCGGCTGGTCTTCTTCATCCGTCACCCGGCGCAAATAGCGTAAGCGGCGACGCAGCGTCTCTTGCATCATCGCAAAGTCGTTCGGGCCGCGGTCGTACTGAATTTTAAATTTGCGATATTCGCTCTTCTTCGCGCGCCCTTCGACGAACACGACCATCGAAGCGACTGGATTGGTCCCCGCAATATTCGAGATGTCGTAACACTCGATGCGGTGCGGAATTTCGGGCAGCTCCAGTGCATCGGCCAAATCGGTGAGCGAACGCGCTTGGGCCGTCTCTTGCACTTCCTGATGCGCGAGAAACGCCTTGAGATTCTGCTCGGCATTCTGATGCACCAGCCGCATGTATTCGGCTCGCACGCCGCGTTGCGGCTCCAAAATTCGAACGCGCTGGCCTTTGATCGACGATAACCAGCCTTCGATCGTCGTGCGCTCCTCGGGCAACTGCTCGACCAGCACTTCCTTTGGAACCGCATTCGAGTTGGGGGGACGAGCGCGTTTTTTCAGCGCAACCGGCACTTCGTTTTCGCGCGCGACGCGCCCGGTGGAAAACGGCGCGCCTTCGGGCGCTCCGGCCGTGCGGGCGGTATAAAATTGCGCGAGAAACCCATCCATCAGCGTTGCATCGGATTGGTCGTGCACGCCGTCGAGGATAAAGTGCTCCTGGCCGATGAGCTTGCCACCGCGTACGAAGAACACTTGCATGCACGCTTGGCCGCGGGAGCGCGCCACCGCGATCAAGGTCCATGTCGAGGCGCGACTTCCAGACGACTTTCTGGTTTTCGGTCACGCGCCGCAGTTGCACGATCCGATCGCGAATGCGTGCCGCCGATTCGTAACTGTACTGTTCGGCAGCGTCGCTCATCTCGGTATTGAGCCGCGAAAACAGCGTGTCTTGTTTGCCTTCGAGAAACAGCACCGCTTCGTCGATCATCGCATCGTACTCCGGCTCGGATTGCAAGCCGACGCAGGGCGCCAAACAACGCTTGATGTGATATTGCAGGCACGGACGCTTCCGCTTGCCGTCGATCGGCTCGCGACAGGTGCGTAAGGGAAACACCAAGCGGACGACGTCGATCAGCTCGCGCAAACCGTGGGCATTGGTATACGGGCCGAAATAACGGGCGCCGTCGTCTTTGACCATGCGCGTAAAAACGATCCGCGGGTATGCCTCGTTGGTCACCTTGAGATACGGGTAGCGTTTGTCGTCGCGTAGCCGAACGTTGAACGGCGGCTGATGCCGCTTGATCAGATTGGCTTCGAGGATCAGCGCTTCGATTTCGTTCGTAACCACGATGGTCCGCACGTTGACCACCCGTTCCACCATCGCCGTCGTGCGTATATGGTGGACGCTTCCGGGTTGGAAATACGAGCGAACGCGGCTGCGCAACGAAACCGCTTTGCCGATGTACAGAATCTCGCCGCCGGAGCCAACCATCAGGTAGACCCCCGGTGCGTCGGGTATTTGCGTCAGCGTTTCTTCGCGCGTCACCGCGAGTTCGAATCGCCCTCCCGGGTCGAAGGGTTGCGTTTACGCATAAGCGACCAAACGATGATTCCGGCTACCACCACGACGATGGCGACGATGCCGCCCAGCGTGCCCCAGCGGTGCAGGAGCGGTAAAAGGCTATCGATGTGGTCGCCCAGTTGATAGCCGAGGCCCACGAGCAGGCTGCAGAGGATCAGCGAACTGAGCAGCGTCCATAGTACGAACGCGCCGAAATGCATCTCGGCGATGCCCGCCGGAAAGCCGGCCACGCCGCGGACCACCGGTATAAAGCGGCAGATGAAAATCGAAAACGTGCCGTACCGGGCGAAAAACCCATGCACCACCTCGAGCTGGCGGTGGTGGAAACCAACGTATTTTCCATAGCGTTCCAGGACCGGCACGCCGCCGAAACGGCCGATCGCATAGGCGATACTCTGCCCGACGGTTTCGCCCGATACCACCACGGCGATCGTCAGCCATATACTCGCGAGATGTTTGGTGGCGGTCAAGGCTCCGGAGATCGGCAGCACCAGTTCGGCGCCGACCGGCAATCCGATATTGCCCATCACCATCGTTAAGAACAGCCCGCCATACCCATAGCGGTCGATCAGGCCAATCACGAAGTGCTGCAGTTGTTCCATAGTTAGTCGGCCCCAGTCCGAGCGTTGTGGGCAGCGGCTTGCCGCAACACCTCGGCGGCCAAGCTCCCGCCTTCTTCGCGCAGCGCTTCGAACAAATCGAACGGCGTGATCTCACGATCGGGGGCCCGCGTTTCGGCCAGCGCGACGATCTTGCGTAACCGCGGCGTCAGAAGAATGCCTTCCCAGGCACGCTCGTCTCCGGTCACAAAACTCCGGCGAATTTCTGCATGGACCGCTCCGGCATCGATGCCGTCGGCTGCGAGTTCGGTCGCGATCGCGTCGTCTCGCTCGTCCAGCAACGCGAGCAATACATGCTCTACGCCAACGTAATAGTGGCTGTGGTTGCGGCACTCTTGCTCAGCCGCACGAAGAACCCGTCGCGACGCCGAGTCAAAATTCGAAAACACGCCTCTCCCGGCTTCATAGTTGAAAAAGTCGGGGAACTATCGGGGCGACTGGATTCGAACCAGCGACCTCTACGTCCCGAACGTAGCGCTCTACCAAGCTGAGCCACGCCCCGATGAAGTTTCTCGTTTTATTAGACGATGCGCGCCGGGTCCTGCAGCCAGGGAATGGCACCGAGGCTGGGAAAGGCCTGAGCCGCCCATGCAATACCTAATCGTCGGGTGCGGCCGCGTCGGGTCGGCACTCGCGAAATACCTCGACCTCGACGGCCACGAGGTCAACGTCGTCGACGAAGACCCATCCGCGTTCAAGCGCCTCGGCCCCAAGTTCAAGGGTCACGTGATGGTCGGTACCGGTATCGACTACGACGTGCTCAAACGCGCCGGCGCGGCCACCGCCGACGGGTTCGTTGCCGTCACCAACGGCGACAACCGCAACATCATGGCGGCGCTCATCGCCCAGCGGATGTTCAAGATCAAGCGTATCGTCGCGCGCATTTACGATCCGGCTCGCGGCCAAATGTATCGCGAGCTCGGCGTGCAGACGGTCTGCCCGACAACCGTCGGCGCAAAACTGATCCGCGACGTCCTGATGGAAGCGCCCTGGAGTTCGTTGCAATCCTTCGACTTCGGAAAGTTAACCTCGATTTCGGCCGTCATCACGCGCGCCGACGCCGGCAAGATCGTCCGCGATATCGAAGATCGCGGTCGCGTGCGTATCGCGGCCGTTCGTCGCGAAGGCGGCGGCGTCTACATCGCGACCGGTGACATGGTGCTCGAAGAGGGCGACGAGATCAACGCCGTCATCGCACCCGAAGCCATCAGCGCGTTCGCGCAACGCTTCTCGGGCGCCGCGCCCGCCACGAGGATGACCGCATAATGTTCGTCCTCATCGTCGGCGGTGGAAAAGTCGGCTCCTACCTGACGCGCGCGCTCGCGAATCAAGGCCACGAAGTCGTCGTGATCGAGAAAGACGCCCGCAAGGCGAAGTCGCTCGAGCGCCTGGTCGATCGCCAAGTGACGGTCGTCGGCGACGGCTGCGACCCAGCAGTGCTCGAAACGGCCGGCGTCGCGCGCGCCGACGTCGTGGTCGCCGACACCGGCGACGACGAAGACAACTTAGTCGTCGTGTTGTTGTCGAAGCGCAAGTCGAAAGCGCAGTGTATCGCTCGAGTCAACAACCCCGCCAACAAATTGATTTTCGATTCGATCGACAGTGAAGACCCGGTGATCGTCATCTCCTCGACCGAGCTGATTCTGGACGTGCTGAACCAGCACGTGAACGCCTCAAACTGCCGGTCGTTCATGGAGACGATGCATTTGTTCGGCAAAGGCGAGATGCAGCTGCTGCGCGTTGCGGTGCGCGATAGTTCGCCGGTTCAAGGCAAACCACTAGGCGACCTCAACCTGCCGCGGAACTCGGTGGTGGTCGCCATCGACCGCCCCGATATGGACCTGCAAATTCCGACCGGCGATACCGTGCTTCGTGCGGGCGATTCGATGATCGTTATCGTGAAGAACGGCGCGGCCGAACGCATTCGCACGCTTATCGGCGCTGATCTGCTGGCGGCCGTCTTGCGGTCGGCGTAGTCGTTGTGCGCGTTGGCGCCCATCGGGCCGGGCCGGTAGAGCGCGATCACCGCGGAGATGTCGTCGAACGAGTCGGGCTTGAGCCGGCGAAGCAGTGCCCGCATCGGCCCGCCGTCGAGCTGGAACACGCCGAGCGTGTCGCCGCGGCTGAGCAGCTCGAACGTCGCCCGGTCGTCGAGCGTGAGGTCCTCCAGCACGATGTCGACGCCACGATTGGCCTTGATGCCGGCCACCGTGTCGTCGAGCACGGTGAGGTTGCGCAGGCCGAGGAAGTCCATCTTCAGCAGCCCGAGCGACTCGCACGCGCCCATGTCGAACTGCGTGATGATCGCGCCGTCCTGCTCCCGGCGCATGATCGGGATCACGTCGAGCAACGGCTCGGCCGACAAGATCACGCCCGCCGCATGGACGCCCCACTGTCGCTTCAGGCCCTCGAGTCCGAGCGCGGTCTCCACGACGGCGCTTACCTCGTGGTCGGCCTCGTACAGGGCGCGGAACTCGGCGCCCTCCTTGTAGCGGGCGTGCTTGGGGTCGAAGATGCCGGCCAGCGGCATGTCCTTGCCCATGATCGGCGGCGGCAGCGCCTTCGTGATGCGATCGCCGAGCGCGTACGGGAAGCCGAGCACGCGCGTGGAGTCCTTCACTGCTTGCTTGGCCTTGATCGTGCCGTACGTGATGATCTGTGCGACCCGCTCCTCGCCGTAGAGCTCGGTCGCGTAGCGGATCATGTCGCCGCGCCGGCGCTCGTCGAAGTCGAGGTCGATATCGGGCATCGAGATGCGCTCTGGGTTGAGGAAGCGCTCGAACAACAGGCCGTACGCGACCGGGTCGAGCTCGGTGATCCCCATCGCGAACGCGATGATCGATCCGCCGGCCGACCCGCGACCGGGGCCGACCCTGATGCCGGACTCCTTGGCGTGGCGGACCAGGTCGGCGACGACCAGGAAGTAGCCCGGGTAGCCCATCGTCGCGATCACGCCGAGCTCGTAGTCGGCGCGGGCGCGATGAGCGTCGGTGACGCCGTTGGGGAACCGCTTGGCGAGGCCGCGCTCGACCTCCTTGACCAGCCAGGAGTCCTCGGACTCACCGGCCGGCACCGGGAACCGCGGCATGAGGTTGGCGCCCTCGTTGAACACGACCTCGCAGCGCTCGGCGATGAGCAGCGTGTTGTCGCAGGCCTCCGGGAAGTCGCGCCAGATCTGGCGCATCTCCTCGGGTGACTTGAGGTAGTAGCCACTGCCTTCGAGCTTGAAGCGGTTGAGGTCGGCCATCGTCTTGCCGGTCTGCACGCACAGCAGGACCTCGTGCGCGCGGGGCGTCTCGCTCGTACGTGTAGTGCAGGTCGTTCGTGGCCAGCAGCGGGAGCCCGAGCTCCTTGGCCAGCCGGAGCAGGTCGTCACGGTGGCGGCGCTCGATGTCGATCCCGTGGTCCATGACCTCGCAGAAGAAGTTCTCCGCGCCGAAGATGTCGCGGTAGTCCGACGCCGACTGCCGGGCGTCGGCATAGCGACCCTGCTGCAGCAGCCTGGCCACCTCGCCCGACGCGCATCCCGTCGTCGCGATCAGCCCGCGGCCGTACTGCTCGAACAGCTCGCGGTCCATCCGGGGCTTGTAGTAGTAGCCCTCGAGCGACGCCAGCGACGAGAGCCTGAAGAGGTTGTGCATGCCCTCGGTGGACGTCGCGAGCAACGTGGTGTGGGTGTACATCTCGCCCGGGTTGTCCGCGGAGACCTCGACCGAGGGTGATCCGGGCCGGTTGCCGCCGACCATCGCGCGGCGACGTTCGAAGCGGGAGCCGGGCGCGACGTAGGCCTCCATGCCGAGAATCGGCTTGATCCCGGCGGCCTTCGCTCGCTTGTAGAAGTCGTACGCCCCGAAGACGTTGCCGTGGTCGGTCATCGCCAGCGCCGGCATGCCCATCCGGGCGGTCTCGGCCATGAGGTCGGTCAGTCGCGCGGCCCCGTCGAGCATGGAGTACTCGGTGTGCACGTGGAGGTGCACGAATCCGTCGGAGCCTGACACGGACGCCGATCGCCTTCCCGTCGCTGCCTGCACTGCCGGTCGCCTGCTCCCCCGGCTCGTTCCACGGGGTTGGCGCTGGCGACTGAGCGACTTAACCGTCCGGCCCGACGGTCCAGACCCGACGCACCGACCGCCGCCGAGACCACGCCCGACACGCCGTCGGCGCCACGCCGGGCGTGGGTCAGGGCGCCGTGGTGACGGTTCGCGGTGGGAAGTGAGCTGGCGACGAGGGGCGGGTGGGTGCTGGGGTCGGCAGTCAGCCGACGGCACCGTCGCCGGTTGAGGTGCGAGCGCAGCGAGCCGTCCCCGCTGGTTGAGGTGGAGCGCAGCGAGCGAGCGCAGCGAGCCTCGAAACCAGCCCACCACCGAGCCCGCTCGAGACGCGACCACAGCAAACCGCACTCGCTGGTTGAGGTGCGAGCGCAGCGAGCCTCGAACCCACCCACCACCACCCGTCGAGACCGACCACAAACCCCCTGTTCAGCGACACACCTCGAAACCACCCACCACCTGCACTCGGTCGAGACGCACCACGCAACCCGCACCCGCTGGTTGAGGTGCGAGCGCAGCGAGCCTCAAAACCAGCCCACCACCAGCCCGGTCGAGACGCGACCACAGCAACCCGCACCCGCTGGTTGAGGTGCGAGCGCAGCGAGCCTCGAACCCAGCCCACCACCGAGCCCGGTCGAGACGCGACCACAGCGGACCCGCACCCGCTGGTTGAGGTGCGAGCGCAGCGAGCCTCGAAACCAGCCCAACCACCGAGCCTCGGCTCGAACCTAGGTGTTCTCCGGCAGGTTGTCAACACAATTCGCGGCCTGTGGATAAGAGTGGTCCATTCCTGCCTGTGGATAAATGGTCACGAAGAAGTAGTCCCGAAATACATTCCTCGGACGTCGGATAATGGCCGGGAATTGTCGGTGCCGGTCTTTAGCGTACGTCGTGAGCTTGATCGTCGACGACCGGCGCCGGCACCGGAGCCCGGTGCCGCGGTGCCGGATCTTGGTGTGCTCGGGCAGATCCTGGATGACTGGGCTGCGGTGTTGGACCGGTTGATCGGGTTCGACCCGACCGTGCTGTCGGATGCGGCGTTGGAGTCCGCGATCCAGGCGGGTCGTCGCTGCGGGCGGCGGGTGCCGGCTGGGCGGGACGGGTTGGTGTTCGAGGCCTTGATGCGGGCGCTGCCGCAGACCCGCCGGTTCGCCTCACCGGGGACCTATCTCCGCGATCTGGTCCGTTGCTCCGCCGGGGAGGGCAACGGGTGGGCCCGGCAGGCCGAGGCCCTGCAGCCCCGCCCACCGGTCTCCGGCGGGGAGGTGTCCCGCCCCGCTGCCCGGCGACCGCGAACGCGGTGGCCGACGGCGCGGTCGGTGAGGCGCATGTGCGGCACATCCTGACCACGATCCGGCTGATGCCCGCCACGTCCCGGCCGCGGAGCGGGACCGGTGGGAGGCGCTGCTGGCGCGGCAGGCCCGGGTGCTGGACCCGGACCAGCTCGACCTGGCGTGCAAGCAGGTGCTGGCCGGGGTCGACTCCGACGGTGACGGTGACGGTTCCGTGAGCACGAACGCCCGCCGGCGGGACTTCACGATCGGGCGGCAAGGGATCGACGGGATGACCCCGGTGCGTGGGTCGCTCACCCCGACCGCGGCCGCCCTGCTCCGCTCCGCGCTGGGCCCGCTCGCCGCAGCCCAACCCAGCAAGGACGCCCCGGACACCGGCTGGCCGGACAACGCAACCACGACGCCCTGGCCGAGTTGTGCCGGCGGGCGTTGGGGGCCAAGGACCTGCCCAACCGGCACGGGCACCACGCCACCATGCTGGTCACCATCGGGCTGGAGGACCTGGAGGCCCGGACCGGGCTGGCGTCGGTCGCCCACGGCGGGCACGTCAGTGTCCGGGACCTGATCCACCACGCCGCGGAAACGTCGGTGATCCCGGTCGTGCTCGACACCGACCGGACCGTCCTGCACTACGGCCAAGAGAAGCGCCTGGCCGACGAGCACCAACGCCGAGCCCTGATCGTCACCGACATCGGCTGCACCTGGCCCGGCTGCTCCACCCCCGGCGTGTGGTGCGAAGGCGCCCACTGCGAAGCGTTCCGCATCACCAAACACACCACCATCGACGACCTCGCCCTCCTCTGCGGGTACCACCACGACTACGCCGACACCCACCACTGGCAGTTCCACCGGGAGGGTGGCCGGGTCTGGTTCACCCCACCAAAATGGGTCGACCCCGAACAGACCACCACGAACCAACGAATACTTCAAACCACTACGCACCTGAAGTGCGCTCCTGGCCTCCAGGCTCGCTTTGCTCGCACCTCAACCCGCGGGGGCGCGACGTCAGCCGAGGACGGTCGCGGCGAGGGCACGTGCGGCGCGGGCTGGATGGCTGCCGTCCTGGGTGGCACCCATCACCAGCGTTCCCTCGATGAGCAGGTGCAGTTGCTCGGCCGCGCGCTCCGGGTCTGGGTGGCCCATCGCCTCCAGCTCTCGTACGAGAAGCGCCCGGAGGCTGAAGACGGAACGCCTCGGTCTCTGCATGGGCCGGGTGGGCGGGATCGGCAAAGGCGAGGTCGGTCGCGAAGTACCGGCAGCCACGGAACTCTGCGTTCGCGACGAGCTCGTCCAGCCGATCGAAGAGCCCGAGGAGTCTGGCTCGGGGCTCGGTGCCACCGGCCAGCGCCTCCTCGTACCACGCGAGGTCCTCCTCGGCGGCTCGACGGAGCACCGCCGCGACCAGGCCGTCCTTGCCGCCGAAGTGCTCGTAGAGCGACCTGCGGGCGACGTTCGCCTCCTTCAACAGCGCGTCGACTCCGACAGAAGCGCCCTGGGAGTAGAAGAGCTCGCTGCCCGCTCTCGAGCAGTCGTTCCCGAGGACCGGGCTTTGCTCGTTGCGGTCATGGCCTCGAATCCTCGCTTGACAATAGACCGACCATTCTATACCTTCACATGTAGACCGACCGGTCTATCTACCTGGGAGGGTGTGACATGACCACAGCTACGCCGAACACCAGGAGCACCGCGGAGACCATCGAGCCGTTCAACGACGCCTTCAGCCGCCGCGACAAGGCCGCGCTCGCCGACCTGGTTCATGACGACTGCCTGATGGTGTCGGCGCAGCCGGCACCTGACGGCACGGACTACGTCGGGAAGGACGCCAGGCATGGCCTTCTGGGCGGAGCTGCTGGACGACGCCTCCACCACCTTCGAGGTCGACCACGTGTTCATCGACGGCGACTGGGCCGCAGTCCGATGGCGCTACCGCTTCGGCCCCACCGACGCCGAGTCCGTGCTCGGCGTCAACATCACTCGGGTCAGCGAGGGCCGCGTGATCGAGCAGCTCGGCTACACCAAGACCCCGGGCGTGCTTCCGCTTCCGGAGTGACGACGAGGGCGCGTTCGAGGCGACAACGGTGATCGGGACGAGCAGTCGTTCCTGGACTCGTCGCACCTTGCGGCCGACGAGATGCGGACCCGGCTCGTACGCCGTGCCGTACTTGTCGCGGGCGTACACGGTCTCGGTCCAGGACTCCTCGTCGCCGGTTGCGATGGTGCGGGGGCCGCCGCAATCGACGGTCACGTTCAGCCAGAGCTCGGCGTCAGGTTGGCTGGCCTGAACCATCCCGCGTGGGCCGACGCTCGTCTGGCACGCCGGGATCGTGATCGGGCCGCCCGAGTCGTTCCGGACCGTGAAGACGTACTCCACCTCGCCGCCGGCCACGACTGTCGGCGCGGTGACCTCGATGGGGTAGCGTCGTCAGCGCGTCGAGCTGATCGGCTGAGACGCGAGGTTCCGGTGTGGACTCGCCGCTGATCCCCACGGGCAGTGCAGCTGCGATCGACGTGCACCCGGCCAGCAAGGCGCCGGCGCAGGCCACGGCGACCAGGCCATGGATCCGCATCCCGTTGAGACGAAGGTCTCGACCGCGCGG
>CAWAZM010000012.1:0-205213 GCA_963786515.1 Vulcanimicrobiota bacterium
GCGGTCCGGCAGCCTAACTGCGGCGATGGCCGCGTAGAGGTTTGATCATGCAGATGCGCACGGTGGCGGATGTTCTGCGAAAGCGATTGGATGCGTGCATAGCGTTTCTCACCGGCCGAACTGAGGCGAACGGATTTCCGAACGCACCCGGAGCTGGGCCACACGCACACCCGCACGTTCACGCCCATCAGCACGCCGACGGTCCGGAGCACGAGCACGTGCACGACCACCCGCACACGCACGACCATCCGCACGATCACGAGCACTAACCGGGTGCGACGATGAGCCAGGCGTTCGGATTGGCGAGCTTGCGCCACGTCTTCGATAACGCGTCGCCGAGAATTCGTCGCGACATCGCCCGCATGTACGCGCTGCTCGTCGCCTTCAATGCCGGCGTTTGGATCGCCGCTGTAGCCCTTTTCTGGCGCCATCCGGCACTGCTCGGCACCGCACTTCTGGCCTATACGTTCGGCCTTCGTCACGCGGTTGACGCCGACCACATCTGCGCGATCGACAACGTGACGCGCAAGCTGGTGCAAGACGGACGCCGGCCGGTCGCGACCGGCTTCTTCTTCTCGCTCGGTCACTCGACGGTCGTCCTGTTGCTGACGATCGCAATCGCTATTGCGGCCACGTTCGTGACGCACGATTTACCGCAGTTAGCCAGCGCGGGCAGTCTGGCGGGAACGATCGTATCGGCGACGTTCCTGTTAGCGATCGCCGTGCTGAACGCATTCGTGCTCGCCGACGTCCTACGCGCGTTCGCCGACGTGCGGGCCGGCCGCGTCTATCACGAGCTGCGGGTCGACGAGTCACTTCAGCGCCGCGGCTTTTTCGGACGCATTTTTTCGCCGCTTCTGCGGGTCGTCGACCGCAGTTGGAAGATGTATCCGATCGGCATCCTGTTCGGACTCGGCTTCGATACCGCTACCGAAGTGGGTCTGCTCGGCATCGCTGCGGTCGAGAGTGGAAACGGGATGCCGGTGTTGGCGATACTCGTTTTTCCGTTGTTATTTGCGGCCGGAATGTCGCTGCTCGACACCACCGACGGCATTTTGATGCTCGGCGCGTATGGCTGGGCATTCGTCAAACCCGTGCGCAAACTCTATTACAACGCAGTAATTACGTTCGCGTCGATCGTCGTAGCCGTGGCTGTCGGCACCGCCGAACTGTTGGGGATGCTCGTCGCCCGGATGCGCCTCACCGGCCCGGTTTGGAATACGGTCGCATCGCTCAACGACCATCTCGGCATCGTCGGCTTCGCGGTGATCGGCTCGTTCGTCGTTATTTGGGGCGTCTCGGCGCTGGTGTACAAACACCAACGCTGGGACGAACTCGAAGCCGTTTAGGTTTTCTGTGACGTCGAATTTCGAGATACGAAAGGCGGATCCGGAGGATTATCCGCTGCTACCCGGCATCGAGCGTTCGGCCGACGCGATATTTCAAAACGTGGGAATAACAACCTTGCCTCCGCCGGCCGAGGAAGCAGCTTATGAAGGCGCGGCGCTCGTTCTTGTGAGCGGTAATCCACCGGTTGGATTCATTCGAATCATCGAGCTCGCCGGCCAAGCACATTTGGAACAAATTTCCGTTCACCCGCGTCACGGTAGGAAAGGGATCGGGAGTGCGTTGCTCGCTGCCGCGATCCGCGAGCTACGTCAACGTCGTTACGATGGTCTAACGTTAATGACGTTTGAGGACGTGCGGTGGAACGCGCCTTTTTATCGTAAACGCGGATTTCAAACCGCCAGCGATCTTTCGCCTGGTTTGCAATGGTTACACGACCGCGAAAAAGCCTTAGGCATGGATAAACTGGGACGGCGAGTAGCGCTGTATTTCGATCTCGGTTCAGTGAACGTGCGTGAAGTTGCCGAGGGCGGCGCAGGCACGTAACCGCTGCAGCGCCACACGCATGCCGAGCGGTTTGCGCGGCCTGCCCACCGCATCGAAATACCACTGCGGATCGATATTGAGCGTCCGCGTTTGCACGAGAGCGACACCCGAATCACGCAGAAACGCTTCGGCGGCGAGAACTTCGCGCTCGTCGTCGGTCACGCCGGGATGCGTCAACAGATTCAAGCTGGTACGCAAACCCGCATCGACGGCGACGCGCACCGATTCCAGCACTTCCGCCAGACCGTAGCCGATCGGCCGGTAATACGCCGCGTACGCATCCGGGCGAAACGAGTTCAGGCTGATTCGCGCCGCGTCGAGACCGGCGTCGATGCAGCGGCGCAAACCATCCGGCATGCTGCCGTTGGTGTTGATGTTGATCGTGCCGTTCGGCCGCGCAGCTCGAATACGTTCGATCGCGCGGGCAATCGTCGTGGACCGCAGCAGCGGCTCGCCTTCGCAGCCCTGACCGAACGAAACGATCCCATCCTCGACGCGCTCCAAATGCGCGATCGCGACGCGCGCCAGTTCTTCGGCCGTTGTTTCGAACGCTATGCGAGCCTGCGGCGATGGAACGCCCGACTCGGGCTCCTGCTCGGAAATGCAGCCGATACAACGCGCGTTGCACTTGGGCGATACCGGTAACGCGGCTTCGCCCCACCGCAAAAACACATTTTGCGCCGTAAAGCAACCGTATTCGCGCGAACACAGCGCGACTTGCCGTAGTACCCGATTCTGCGGGTCTTCGGCGATCCGCGCATCGAGGATCGCTTCGAGTTCGCCCGGTTTAAAGTTGCGCGGACGCCACTGTTCGCTTTCGTCGGTCTTCATTGCGGCGACGTACAACTCGCCATCGACCGCGCATGCAAACGTATAGCCGAACAGCGGGAGGTCCGGCGCCTTGCGGTCGGTCACGTAGGCCGGCACCAGCAATCGCGTATATCCCGACGGCAAGATCGCCGCGAGCGCGCGTCCGTCGCTGCTGGGGCCAATGTCAGTGAGCGGACGACGCTTCGGCAGTACCATGTTGACGGTGCCGTCCGGCGCCGGAATCAGTTCGTCGAGTTCGGGTTCGCGTACGATCCCGCCGTCGGCCAGCGTACCGCGCTCTTCATCGAAATAAATTCGCCCGGCAGCGTCGCAATACGCCAGCGAGGCGCGCTTAGGCGCGATCGAACGCATCGCGCGCAACGGTCGTATCGAACACACGCACGGCCGGACCGACCAGCATCGCGCTTCCATCGTCGGCCCACTCGACCGTCAACCGTCCACCCGGGACGTGCACGTTAACCGGGTCGCGGCGATCCCACAGCCAAGCCGCGACGGCGGCGGATGCAACCGCTCCGGTTCCGCACGCACGCGTGTGTCCGACGCCGCGCTCCCAGTGCAACACGTCCAGGTGGCCGTCGTGCAGAACGGCGGCGTGCACGTTGGTCCCGTTGGGAAAACGCAGATCGTCCTGTAGCGCTCGTGCGTACGATCCCAACTCCGGCTCGTCGGTGCGGTTTCGAACCAACACGACGTGCGGATTGCCGAGGTTGACGAACCACGCATCGGAATCGCCCTCGAGGCGTTCCGGTATCGCGCGTCCCATGGCAACTCGCACCAGAAATTCCGGCTCGGCCGACTCGACGCTCGTCCGAACGATGCCGGCGCCGGTCTCGAACGCGATCGCGTCGCCTTCGCCGGACTCGTACAGCCAACGCGCCGCGCAACGAATGCCGTTACCGCACATCTCCGCAGAGCTGCCGTCGGCGTTGAGCACGCGCATCGCAATCGCCGCGCCGCTTTGGGCCGGTTTTTCGAGCGCCAATACGCCGTCGGCACCCACACCGGTGCGCCGGTCGCAAACGCGCCGCGCGAACCCCTTGGGGTGAGCGAGCGTTTGCGAACGCAGATCGATGACGACGAAATCGTTTTCGGTACCGTGCATTTTGGTCAAACCGATCTCGCCGCCGCGTAGCGTGAGGGACATCTCAGTCCGGCTTCTCACGCCAGCCGAGCTTCTCCCGTACTACGTCCGCGACGTCCCCGGGCGAAACCCACTCCATCCCCGGTTCGCGCCGAAACCAAGCCATTTGGCGGCGCGCGTAGCGTTTGGTCGCGCGCAACAAGGTGGCACGCAAGTCTTCGGCGGTACTCCAGCCGCGCAGATATGCCAACGCCTGGGGGTAGCCGACCGCGCTGCCGGCAACCGCGTTCGGTCCGATGCGCTCGGCTTCTTCGATCAACCCGTGTGCGAGCATGTGCGCGGTTCGCGTCGCGATCCGCTGGTCGATCTCGGCGATCGGCACGTCCAGCGCGATTTTGACGAAATCGGGACGCAGTATTTCGTCGGCGTCGTTGAAGACCGGCTCGCCCGCCAATCGAATTTCCAGCGCACGGAGCACGCGATACGTGTCCTTCGGGTCGATCGCGGCCGCCCGGCGCGAATCTAACCGCACGAGCCACGCGTGCAGAAAGTCCGGCTCGTGCAGCGACGCTTCGCGTTGTAGCCGCGCTCGCAGTTGCTCGTCGTAAGCGCGCGCAAGGCCGACGCCGCCCGTCAGCGCGCGAATATAGAATCCCGTACCGCCCGCGACGATGGCGCGCTTTCCACGCGTGTGAATATCGGCAATCGCGGTCAACGCGTCGCGTTCGAAACGCCCGGCCGAATACCGTTCGTACGGGTCGACCGTCGCGACGCAATGGTGCCGGACTGCGGACAGCGCCTCGGGCGCCGGCGCCGCCGTGCCGACCGGCATATCGGTATAGATCTGTCGCGAATCCGCTCCGACGATCTCCGCGTCGAAACGCAACGCCAAGTCCAGCGCCAACTGCGTCTTGCCGGCCGCGGTCGCTCCGGCGATCACCAGCACGGTCGAATCGCTCATTCGGTTCAGCGCTTGAACAAGCGTGCGATCGCGTCGGGTGGCAGCCGCACCATCGTCGGCCTTCCGTGCGGACAATGCATCGGGTTCGTGCATCGCTGCAGGCGTTCGACCAGCGTCGCCATCTCCGCCGTTTCGAGCCGTTCGCCGGCGACGGTGACGGAGTGACACGCGAGCGACGCCCAAATGCGCTCGCGCACGTTGCGTTGCCGCGGCTCGCCGAAATCGTCCAAAAAGCCCATAACGTCGAAGGCGCGCGCGCCGTATCCGGCCGGCGTCGAAACGACGCGAAATGCGCGGTCGCCAAATGGTTCGATCGTCAAACCGCCTTCGTGGAGCGCTTCGAGCGTCTGCTCGAGCGTCGCGGCGCGTGCTGCGTCGAGTTCGACGACGTGCGGCACCAGCAGCGGTTCGCTCGGCGCGCCGGCGGACGCTCGTTCGACGATTTGCTCGTACGCGATGCGTTCGTGCGCGGCATGTTGATCGACCAATACCAAGTCGTCCCCATCGAATGCCACGACATACGTGCGATGCAGTTGTCCCGCGATGCGCAGGCCACTCGCTACGACCTCGCCACCTTCGAGCGGCTCGAACAGCGACACGGCGCTTGGAAACGATGCATCGCCGGGCGGCGCCGGAGAAATTCCCGACGTCGAGAGATCGCCGGTGCGTTCGTGAAAACGCCGCGTCGCATCGGCCGTCAAGGTGGCGGTCATGGCGCGGCGTACGCCGTCGAAGACTTGCGATGCGTATCGCAACCGCACGTCGCTCTTGGTCGGGTGCACGTTGGGGTCGATATGTGCGGCCGGAAGTTCTACAAAGAGCGCGCCATACGGATGGCGTCCGCTCATCGCATAGGTCGCATATCCGGCGCTCCACGCGCCGGCTAAGAGCGCACCGCGCAATAGCCGGCCGTTGACGAACAGCAACTGCATGCGGCGATCGGGACGGTCCGACCCGGGAGCGCTGATAAATCCGGAAACTGCGCCGCCGATCGAAGCGGCGGCTGCCGGGTCGAGCGGAAGCAACGCCTCCGCGGCGCGCCGGCCGAACACCATCGCCAATCGCTCGCGCGGATCGTCGGTACCGGGCATCACCCACACGTCGGCGCCGTCGTGGCGCAACGTAAACGTGATCTGCGGATACGCCAGCGCGAAGCTCGACAGCCACGTCGAAATGCGCGCGAACTCGTTGGCCGGCGAGCGCATGTATTCGCGCCGGACCGGCACGTTGGCGAACAGTGCCGAAGCCCGCACGCGCGTTCCCGGTGCGGCCGCTACCGGCTCGACCTCGCCCGATCGTTCGCCATGCGCTTCGATGCGGTATCCGACTTCCGATTCGGCGACGCGCGACGTGACGTGCACGTTGGCAACCGACGCGATCGACGCCAAACCTTCACCGCGAAAGCCCAGCGTCGCGATCGATTCCAGATCCGCTGCACCGCGGAGTTTACTGGTCGCGTAACGGCGCACGGCGAGCGCTAATTCTTCGGGCGGGATGCCACGTCCGTCGTCGATGACCTCGATGAGATCGCTGCCGCCCCGTTCGATGGAAACGACGACCCGGCGCGCACCCGCATCGACGGCATTCTCGACCAGTTCTTTGACGACCGACGCAGGACGCTCGATGACTTCGCCGGCGGCGATTTGCCCGATCGTCTCTTGATCGAGCTCGACAATCGCCACGTTACTGCGGATACAGGAGTGCGAGTTGCGTTTCGACCGGCGCCGGACGCGACGCGCTCTTGCGCATCGGCACTTGCGTTTCGACGTCGGCCTGTCCGGCCAGCGTCTCACCGATCTCTCGCGCGCTCGACCACCGACGCCGGCAATCCCGCCATGCGAGCGACCTCGATGCCGAACGAGCGCGACGAACTGCCCGGCGCCACGCGGTGCGAGAAACCGGTGCGCCGCCGCGCGACATATTCTCGACCGCGGTGATGTGAAAGTTGGCGACCAAGCTCCAATGGTCGGCCAACGCGCACAACTCGTGAAAATGCGTCGCAAACAGCACCATCGGCGCGCGTTCGTCGAGTGCCAGCAAGAACTCGCAGATGGCTTGCGCGATCGACAGACCGTCGATCGTGCCGGTGCCGCGACCGACTTCGTCGATCAGCAGCAGCTGACGATCGGTCGCTGCGTCGCAGAATATTGGCAGCCTCGGCCATTTCGATATAGAACGTCGACTGTCCGGAGGCTAAATCGTCACCCGCGCCGATGCGGGTGAAAATGCGGTCGACGACCCCAAGCCGCATCGATGCGGCCGGAACGAACGAGCCGATTTGCGCCATGATCGTCAGCAGCCCGGTTTGCCGCAAGTAGGTCGACTTGCCGCCCATGTTGGGCCCGGTCAGCAGGATAAAGCGGTGATCGGCCTCGCGCCAGCGCGCAGTCGTTGGCGACGAACTGCGCGTGCAACACCGCTTCCATCACCGGATGCCGGCCGGCTTCGATCGAGAGTACGCTGGAGTCGTCGAATTGCGGGCGCACGTAGCCGCGCTCGGCCGCGCACAAGGCTAGGGCCGCCACGCCGTCTATTTCCGCGATGGCATCGGCGGCGTCGAGCAAGTCGTCGGTTCGGCCGTCACCCGTCCGCACAACTCGTCGAACAAGCGCTGCTCGAGCCGCTGCTGGCGCGACTGCGCCGAGTCGCGATCGCCGTTCCAGCGCTGCAGTTCCGGCGTCACATAGCGTTCGGCGTTGGTCAGCGTCTGTTTGCGGACGTATCGTCGGGCACCAGCGCGGTGTGTGCGTTGGCGACTTCCAGTCGCGTAGCCGAAGGCGCTGGCGTAGCTGAACTTTCAGCGATCCGATGCCGGTCAGATTCCGCTCGCGTTCTTCGAGTTGCGCCAGATGCGAGCGCGCGTCGCCGCGCAACGCAACGCATTCGGCCAGCTCCGTATCGCGGTCGGGCCGGATCACGCCGCCGTCGGCCACGTGCGCCGGGCGGATCGTCGACCAGCGTCTTGCGCAAATCGTCCAGGATTTCGCCGAACTCGCCGATGCGGCGAGCGGCCGGCTCGAGCGCTACGGTGACGGCTCGGCGAATCGGCCCCAAGCATGCCAGCGTGCGGCGCAACGAGCCGAGATCGCGCGGAACCGCGCGCCCCAGCCGCACCTTTTGCGCGATGCGCTCGAGGTCGAAGCAGCCTGTGCAGCAGGTCGTGCAACGCTTCAGCCGGCGTGCTCGCCGGCAGCGACTCGACCGCATCCAGACGCGCCTCGATGGCCGGCCCGGTAGACCAACGGCGCGAGCATCCAGCGTCCGAGCATGCGCGAACCCATCGCGGTGGCGCAGCGGTCGAGCGTTGCGAATAAGGTCGCGCGTGCGTTTTGCCCGGTCGGGCGCATCAGCTCGAGGTGCTTGCGCGTCGAAGCGTCGAGCTCGAGGAACGTCGCCTGCGATAGAGCGAGGGCGCGCGCAACCCGGTTGACGTACGCTCCGGTACGGTGCCGCAACGCCGGTCCGGCGAACGAAAGCGCCCAACACGTCGAGCGCGCGGCGTATGCCGGTCGACTCGTCGAGCGAAAAGCCTTCGATCGGCACGCGTCGATCGCCATCGCAGCGCCGAGCGCGGGCGCCGTTACGCGCGCGCTGGCGCCGTCTAGATCGGCCACCAGCATGGCGCGCAAATCGGCCGGAACGTCGGCCACCACTTCGGCGGGCTCGACCCGGGCGAGTTCGGCCAGCAGCTCTTCGAGGCATCCTCGCCCGAAAGCGCGGTCGCCGAACACGAGCCGGTCGAAACGTCGGCAAACGCCAGCGCGATAGGTGCTTTCGCACGCCGAAACGGCGGCTAAGTAGTTGTTGCGCTCCCGTCGAGCAACTGCTCTTCGAACAACGTACCGGGCGTCACCAAGCGAACGACGTCGCGGCGCACCAACCGGTTCGGTTGCGGAACTTCGAGTTGCTCGGCCAACGCCACGACGAATCGCTGCGCGACCAGTTTGGCAAGATATGCGCGAGCGCGTGGTGCGGAACCCCGGCCATCGCAACGCGCCTCCCGCCGCCCGCCCTCTTTGCTGGTCAGCGCGATTTGCAGCGCGCGCGCAACCGTTTCGGCGTCTTCGCCGTAGGCTTCGTAGAAGTCGCCGACGCGCGAGAGCAAAATGGCTTCGGGATAGCTTGGATTTCATCCCGAAGTACTGCTCGAGCATTGGAGAGAACTTTGTGCCGGCGTCGCTCACGACGGCTTTCCGTGCAGGGACTTCGTCAGGACGTTCCTACGTGCCGAGCGCGCTGCCGATGGCGGTGACGTAGGTGCCCATGGGATATCCGGTTCCGTTCATCGGTGCTTGCGGGTTATCCAGGTCGAGATCCCAGATCATGATTCCGCGATAGCCGTTCTTCACGATCCAGCTCGCGTAGTTGCTGCAGTCGGCCGGCTTGAGAAACGAGCCATCGTCGCCCTCGCCGATCATCAATCCCATCACGACTTTATCGGCCGGAAACTTCTTGCCACCACCGATCGGTACGTTCGAAAACTCTTTGACGATGTCGAGATAGCAGTCGTCCGAAGAACCCGGCGTGTATTGGCAGTTCGGATTGGTCGACGGCTTCCAACCGTATTGATCGTAGTCCATAATGTTGACGTAATCGATGTCGTTGCCGGCCTTCTTGAGGATCGTGCGGTCTTCGCCGAAACCCTGGGAGAGATCGACCTTGGGATCGGCGCCGGCCGAGTCGGCGTCGAAGCTGATCACCGCGTCGGGAAATGCTTTGCGCGTCGCCTTGATGACGCCGATCAACTGTTGGCGGCCGTTGGACTTCGTTTGAATCACTTCATCGTCAAAATCGAAGCCATCGTAAATCCCCGGATTCTTTTTCAAGTACGCTTTGAGATTCGTTACGAATTGTTTGGTGTCGGTGATATTGAAGGTCGACGTCGAACCGCCGAACGATAAGAGCACTTTGCCGCCCTGCTGGTGGATCGTCTTGGCGCCCGGTTCGAGCGGGTAGGTGTTTTGCGGATCCGAAATTTGGTTCGAGTTGGCGATACTGAACGCGACGTCAACGTTCGTTACCGTCGCCGGTACGCTGCCCAACATATTGAACGCGTCCTGACCGTTCCAATCGGACCACGACTCCCAAAATCCGACGAACTCGATCGGCTGCGACGGCGATGGGCGCACGCCTTGCGAAGATGCGGCACCTGGCGGCAACGACGACGCGCCACCATGGCACGACGCGAGCACGACCGCGAGTGCGAGAATCGAAGCTGGGGCGAAACGTGTAACGTTCATAGTAAGCTCACCATCGGGCGTTCGACCGGCGAAGCGGCGTCGTCGAAGCGTCGCGCGCGGCCGAGTATCGTTCCCATGCAGCCCCAAACGTGCGCCGATTCGATACGGACGTCGAGCCACGGCTCCGACGCGTACGACGCCTCATCGTAGCCGGGCGGTTTGGGTGCCACGACGGTCACGTTGTCGGTTGCCTTCGTGGCCAACTTGCCGGCGTCTTTCTTCGAGTCGCCCGCGATCAGCACGCGCACCGTCGAGCCCAGCTTTCGGTCGTGGTAGGCGCGGGTGGCGGCGTTTTGTGCATCGACGAGTCGCGCAAACCGCTCGGTAACGGCGTCGTGCGGCACTTGCTCCCAGGCCGCGGCGGGCGTGCCCCGGCGGATCGAATACATAAACGTGAAGGCGTTCGCGAACACGCCGCTACGCACGTAGTCGAGCGTGTGCACGAAATCGGCCTCCGTTTCGCCCGGAAATCCGACGATGATGTCGGTCGTGATCGCCCAGTTCGGAAGATATTGCCGGACGGCGGCGACCTTCTCTTGGAATAGGGCCGCCGTGTACTTGCGATTCATCCGGCGCAGCACCGCATCGCTGAACGATTGCAGCGGAAGATGCATGCGCGGATTGCATTGCGGAACGGCAGCCAGATCGCGAACGATCTTGGCGGTAAAATCTTTTGGATGCGGCGAGATAAACGCGAGGCGTTCCAGGCCTTCGATGGCTCCGGCGGCGCGACAGAGATCGCCGAAGTCGGCGCCGCGAACCGGGTCGTTCCAGGCGTTGACCGTCTGGCCGACCAGCATCACTTCACGCGCGCCGTCCGCCACGCGCGCCTCAACGTCGCGCAAAACGTCGCCCATCGGGCGATGATCGAAACGGCCGCGGACGTGCGGTACGATGCAAAACGTGCAGTAGTACGAGCAGCCGCGCTGCACGTTGACGAACGCACGCAGATGTGAGAACGGGCCGGCGACCGCATCCGGCGTACCGCCGAGCGCGACTGCGAGTTCGTCGGCAGACGACGGTCCGCCCGACTCGCGATCGTACTCCGGCTCCCAATCGACGAGCCGGTCGCCCAACTCGCGCAACTGGCGAGTGCCGAACACGGCATCGACGTGCGGCGCCAGCGACTGCATGCGCTCGCGATCCTGTTCTGCCAAACAGCCCATGACGACCAAGCGTACCGACGGATCGGCATCTTTGAGCGCCTTGAAATGATTCATCCGGCCGTAGGCACGGCGCTCGGCGTTGTCGCGTACCGTGCACGTGTTGAGCAGCAGCACGTTGGCGTCTTCGGGCGATGTCACGATGGCATAGCCCGCCGACGTCGCGCGATCCGCCACGTATTGCGAATCGGCCTCATTCATCTGACAGCCGAACGTCTCGATATAAATGCTCGCCATGGGTCATCCGCGTGGTTCGCTTTGTCCGCAAGCTGTTCCGGCCCATGGTTTTACACGGTCGCTGCGAAGCTAACGGCCGTGGAAGCTGCTAGCGACTCGGGCCAAGAGAGCGCCGCCCTTCGTCCGGCCATCGTCGCGATCGTCGGACGTCCCAACGTGGGCAAGAGCGCCTTGTTCAACCGGCTGGTCGGCCAGCGCTTAGCGATCGTCGAAGATACCGCCGGCGTTACGCGCGACCGCTTATACGCGATCTGCGACTGGCGCGGCCGCACGTTCGGCCTCGTCGATACGGCTGGAATCGACCCGGAAGCCGACTCCGTACACGGCGATGCGCTCGGAGCCGCTGCCCGGCGCCAAGCCCAAGCCGCCGCCTCGGAAGCCGATGTGGTCGTGTTCGTCGTCGATGCGATGGCCGGCCGGCATCCTCTGGACGATGAGGTGGCCTCGATTCTGCGGCGCGGGCACCGGAAGGTGGTGCTGGCTGCCAATAAGTCCGAGTCGCCGGCGGCGGCAGCCTCGGCCATCGCCGAATTTTCGCATTTGGGTTTCGGCGAGCCGATCGCGGTTTCGGCGCTGCACGGCGAAGGCTCCGGCGATTTGCTCGACATGGTCGTGGACGCGTTGCCGGAGCGTCCGGATGCAACCGGCGGCGACGAGTTGGCGCTGGCCATCATCGGGCGGCCAAACGTCGGCAAAAGCTCCCTTCTCAACGCATTGTTGGGCGAGGAGCGCGCCATCGTGAGCGACGTTCCCGGAACGACGCGGGACGCGATCGATACGTTGATGACCGGGCGCGACCGCACGATTCGCTTGATCGACACCGCCGGCGTCCGCAAGCAACCGCAGGCGCACGGATCGATCGAATATTATTCGGCCTTACGCTCGCTCAAGGCGCTTTCGAGGTGCGACATCGCACTGCTGGTGTTCGACGCAATGGTTGGCGTGACGGCGCAAGACCGGCGACTCGCCGGTTTCGCGATCGAAGAACGTAAAGGCCTCATCTTGATCGGTAATAAGTGGGATCTCGTCCGCGAACAGGGCGAGTTCAGCCAGGGCGAACTGGCCAACGTTATCCACGATCTGCTGCCGTTCGCCGAAATTTGCACCGGTCAATTTCTTTCTGCAAAAACGCATCGCAGGCTCGGCAGCCTGCTGCCGGTCGTCGATCGCGTTGCGGAAAACTTGCAACGCCGCATCCCGACCGCGCGCTTGAATGCGGTGGTGCGCGCGGCCGTTCTCGCACATCCGGCGCCGGCTTCGGGCGGCCGCGTTCTGAAGATTTTTTACGCGACCCAGCCGGCCGTCAACCCGCCGCTCTTCGTGTTCGTCTGCACCGATCCCGAAAAGGTTCCGACCCACTACAAGCGGTTTCTCGAGAACGTGCTGCGGCAAGAGTTCGACTTCGAAGGCGTTCCGTTGACGTTCCAATTTCGGCCGCGCAGCTCGGGCGAGGACGTCGAGTGACCCTGGTTCTCGGCGCGGCTGCGGTCGTCGCTGCGTTTTTGATTGGTTCGATCCCATTCGGCTATTTGATCGGCAAGGTCGCGTTTCGCACCGACATCCGGCGCGAAGGCTCCGGCAACATCGGCGCGATGAACGCGCTGCGCACGCTCGGTAAGCGGGGCGCCGCCTCTGTCCTCGTGCTCGACGCACTTAAAGGCTTCGTTCCGGCGTTTATTGCGGTTCGAGCCGGTTTCCCGGATCTCGCCGCGTGCGTCGCGGCGGCAGCCGTCCTCGGGCATTGCTTCTCACCGTGGCTCGGATGGCGCGGCGGAAAAGGCGTCGCAACCTCGTTTGGGGCGGTGTTCGCGTTCAGTTGGCTGGCCGGTCTTCTCACCGCTGCAGCCTGGGCGGCGGGCGCCGGAACCACTCGATATTCCTCGGTCGGATCGATGGTGGGCAGCGTCCTAACCCCGCTATTCGTCTGGTTCACCACCCGCTCTCCGTCCGAAACGATCTACGCCGGCTTGGCCGCCCTACTGGTGCTCTACTTGCATCGCGGAAACATCGCGCGCTTGCGGGCCGGCACCGAACGCGCCATCGGCGCCGATCCCACCTAGCCGCTCGCCAGGGCTTGTCCATCGGCTGCCCGTAAAAGCCGAAGTCATGATTTCGTCCAACGATCTTCGTAACGGCGTCACCATCGTCGTCAACGGCCACCTGTGGACCGTCATCGAGTTTCTTCACGTAAAGCCGGGCAAAGGGTCGGCCTTCGTTCGAACGCGTCTGCGCAACGTTCGCTCGGGTGGGACTTTGGAGCGCACGTTCCGAGCGGGAGAAAAACTCGAGCGCGCGACCGTCGACAACCGTCAGATGCAGATGTTGTATAACGATGGCGACGGCTATCACTTCATGGATCAAGAAACGTTCGAGAACGTTACGCTGCAGCGCGACGTGATCGGCGACCCCGCCGATTTCCTCAAAGACGGCATGGTGGTCAACGTCCAGACGCACGAAGGCGTTCCGATCGGCGTCAACTTGCCCGCACACGTCGAACTCCTGATCGTCGAAACGGATCCCGGGTTCAAAGGCGATACTGCCACCAATGCGACCAAACCGGCCAAGCTCGAGACCGGAGCGACCGTGCAGGTGCCGCTGTTCGTCGAATCCGGCAACGTGATCCGCATCGATACGCGCGACCGGCGCTACATCGGCCGCGCCAGCTAAACGGACTCGTCGTGCGACGGCGTTTGCGAACGCTCGGCGTCGCACTGCTCGCCAGCGTAGTTGCGGCCGGGATCGCGATCGCGCTCGAAAACTGCCCCGAAACCGTTTTTCCGCTCGGAAATCGCATCGCCGATTTGTCGCTGCACGTTGCCGCGTCGTCGTCCGTCACGCAGTGGGGCTGGATGCACCCCGCATACGAAGCGGATTCCAATCCCAACCTCGGTATCGTAACCATCGACGACGCCACGTTCCGCTCGATGGGTTTTCCGTTGCCTCGTTCGGTGTACGGAACGTTGCTCGAACGCCTGCGTGCAGCCGGCGCAAAAGCGGTCGCGTTCGACATACAGTTTCTCGAGCCAAGTAGCGATCCGCGCCAAGATGCCGCGTTCGCCGCGGCGTTACGGCAGATGCCGTCGGCACTCGCATTTCCGCTGAGCACGACGGCCGGCGGCAACATCGCCGAACAGCGGCCCGTTCCGTTGCTCGCAGACGCTGCGAAGGCCATTGGTTACGTTACGGTCGACGCACCCGGCGGCTACGTCATCGGCGAACCGCCCGCGATCGACACGCAAGGGGATGGAACGCACGCCAACGAGCGGTTGCTGTCGCTGCCGGTCGCGGCGGTTGGCACGTTTTCCGGTCATGCGCTGCAGACGTCGACGATACCCCTCGATCGAAACGGCCGCATGCTGGTGCTGCCCCCGGCAACGGCGCACCACCAGGATCCCGGCGGCAGCGACGTCCAGACGCAGTCGTTTGCGGGACGCGGAATGCTCTCGTTTGCAGATGCGTTGAAAAGTACGCCGCAAGCGTTACGCCCGTTCGCGAGCGGTGCGCTGGTCTACGTCGGTGCGACGGCTGCCGGACTCTTCGACGTCTCGACCACCGCAGGTCGCGGACGCGTTCCAGGGCTGTATATCGTCGCGCGTCTCGCAGATCAGTTGATGCGCGGTTTCTACATGCGCCCGGCGCCGGCGCTGCTGGACGCGTTCGTCACGCTCTTGCTGGCAGTTCTAGCCGCGCTGCTGGTGGTGTACGTGCGCATTGGCGCGGCGGCGCTGGCAGTCGTCGCAGCGACCGTTCTTTACGCGTGTTTCGACGTTTGGTTGTTCGTCCAGCATCTGTATTTGCTCGATCTAGCGCACGTCGTTTTGGCGGTCGTCCTTGCGACGCTGGCCACCGGCGTCTATCGCGTCGCGACCGAGAGCGGCCAGCGCCGGATGGTGACGCAACTCTTCGGTATGCACGTGAGTCCGGCGGTCGTCGGCGAGATTCTGCGACACGACGATCCGGCCGACGCCATCGCACTGCGCGGAAAACGCGTCCGCGCCACGATCTTCTACAGCGATATCCGCGGCTTCACGTCGTTGAGCGAAACGATGGAACCCGAGGCGGTGTACGCGCAGCTCAACGAATATTTCGACGCCATGTGTGCGATCATCTTCGAGCGCGGCGGCTTCGTCGACAAGTTCATCGGCGACTGCGTGATGGCGGTGTTTTCGGCACCGTTTCAAACTCCGGACGACGCACGTAACGCCCTGACGGCTGCGATCGAACAGCAGCGCGAAATCGAACGCCTCAACGAGCGCTGGTCTGCTGCCGGCAGGCCGACGCTGGCCGTCGGAATGGGCATCAACACCGGCGAAGTGGTGATGGGCAATCTCGGCGCGAGTTCCCGCATGAACTACACCGTCGTCGGCGACGCCGTCAACTTGGCCGCGCGCTTATATAACATCGCGACCGGTGGCGAAATCATTATCAGCCAATCGACGTACGAAGCGTGCGGAGCGCCGGCCAACGTCGAAGCGCTCGATCCGGTTTCGGTTCGTGGAAAGAGCCAACCGGTTACGATCTACCGCGTTCTCGATACCGGCCTGCAGTGAACCAGTGGGTGCTCTTCGCCGTGGCCGCTTGCGCGGGCGCGCTCGGTGCGATGGTGGGATTGGGCGGGGGATTCATCCTCGTTCCGATTCTGCGCTTGGCGTTCGGATTCGCGCCGGCCGAGGCGGCTGGAACGTCGTTGTTGCTGGTGGTGGCCAGCAGCGCGAGTTCTACCATCGCATACTTGATGCAAAAACGAGTCCACGTCCGAATCGGGCTCTTGATCGCGGCCGGCGGCCTGCCCGGCAGCATCGCGGGTGGCTTCGCTTCGCAGCACATTTCCGCTCCGGTGTTCGACCTCGTGCTGGCCGTCTTGCTCGTCGCAGTAGCGATCGATTTGAGTTGGAATGCGAGCAAACGCATGCGGGGCCGGCCCGAACACGAACACCTGCGCGCGCTCAAGGGAATGTCGTACCGTGCCGCGCTGTTGATGGGTGTGGTCGTGGGCGTGTTTTCGAGCCTGTTCGGCGTGGGCGGCGGCGTGGTGATGGTTCCGGCGCTGCTGTATTTTTCGGAACTGCCGATCCACGCAATCGGCGCGACGTCGCAATTCGGAATCTTGCTGACGTCGCCGGTCGGCTTAGGCTTCCATGCATTCGCACGCGATATCGACCTGCACGACGTCGTTCCGCTGTTCGCCGGCGGTCTCGTCGGGGGACCGGTCGGCGCTCGCCTGTCGCGCAAACTCAAGTCGCCGCAGCTGGTCTTCGCGGTATCGTGCGCGCTGGTCATCGTGGCCGGATCGCTCGTATGGCGGCACTTGCGCTAACGAACGCGGCACCGCGATGAAACGCGCGAGAGCGGCCGGCATCTTCGGCTCGGCGGCATTTCGCCAATACTTTATCGGGCAATCGCTCAGCTTGCTCGGCGATGGCCTGCGCCTACTCGCCGTGCCGCTTCTGGCCTATCACCTCACGCATTCGGCCTTGTTGACCGGCACCGCCATCATCTGCGAGATCGTGCCGTTTTCCATTTTTTCGCTGGTGGGCGGCTCGCTGGCCGATCGGATCGACCGGCGAAAACTGATGATCGGTTGCGACGCCATTCGATTTGCGGTCATGACCTTTTTCGCGATTGCGTACTGGTACCACGTGCTGTCGCTCGGCATGATCTACGCCGGCTTGGTCGTCATTTCGATTTGCGCCGCCGCGTTCTTGGGCGGCCAATCATCGAGCATTCCCTATTTGCTCGGGCGCGATCGCTCCACCCAAGCCGTCGCCGTCTTACTAACCGTCGAAAACGTTTCGTATCTCGTAACGCCGGCCCTCGGCGGTGCGATTTTTGCTTGGTTTGGGCCGCTGCCGGCGCTCGCGTTGAACGCTGCCACCTATCTCGCGTCGCAAATTTCACTGTCGCGGATTTCATCGCTCGGCCCGGACGAACCGCAAGGCGTTCCGACCCTGTCGCATCTCGCGAACGATATCAAGCTCGGGTTTACCTACCTCTGGAGCGATAGCGGCATGCGCGTGCAAGCGATCTGCGGCTTCTTCTTCAATATTTTCGGCTACGGATGCTACGCCGTTCTCATTCCGTTCCTCAAGGTGACGTTTGGAGCGGGCGACCAAGTCGTCGGCGCTTTTTTTGCCATGTCGGCCGCTGGGGCGACCATCGGCACGTGGTTTGCGTCGCGCTATTCCGGGCGGTGGCCGTTCGGGCGCGCGTTGACGATCGCGTATCTGCTCGACGCCGCCTGCTTCTTTCCGGTGGTGCTCGTGCGCAACGTTTGGATCGTCGCAGCCTGTTGGACGATTTCGAATGCGTTCGCTAACTTCGAGATCGCACAGATCATCGGCTTTCGCATGCGCGTAACGCCCGAGCACCTGATCGGGCGCGTGATGGGCGCGGTGCGGTTGTTCGTGCTGTCGGGAATGGCTCCGGGTATTATTGCGTTCGGCTGGATCGCCGACCATCGCAGCCCGCTCGATGCGATGTGGGTGGCGTGCCTCGGATACGTCGCCATCGCGCTTTCCGCGGTGGCGATGCCGGCCGTCCGCAACGAACGTCGATGAAGAACTTCGCAGGCGCGCTCGCCATGGCGCTCGCGATCGGTGCGATGCCGGTTTGGTCGCGACCGGTCGTTACCGGTTTTCCGTTACCGCGGCATTCCACGATCGCGACGTTCGGATCTAAAACGTTGATGGCGGTCGCGCCCGACGGTTCGATCGCTGCGACCTTGACGGTCAACGGCTATTTGCGGCGCCCGGTTCTTTGGCACGCCGGCAATCGCCGCGTCTTTGCGATCGACGCGACGATCGACGGCTTCGATCCATCCGGTGCGCTCTTGGTGGATGCTTCGCGCCCGCTGCGCTTGGAGCGCGGCCGGTTGGTGACGATCGACCTCAGTGCGTGCGAGAACTTTCCGCAGTCGTCGATCGGTCCGTCCGCAGCCGGCACGCTGGCCGATGGGACGCTCATCGCGACGATGCGCTCGCCGGCCATCGTTAATCTCGACGATACCAGCGGCCAGACCGCACCCGTCGTTCTGCACGTGCGCGACCGGCGGTGTTTGAATCTCGGCAACGGTATCGCCACGGCCACGGCCGGCATGTATGCCGCCGGCTACGCCGCCTCTATCGCCAACGTCCCGGCGCCGTCGAATGTGGCTTCCGGACGCGAGCGTTTCGTTGCGATGCGCTGGAACGATCGTGCGCGCCAGTCACTCGGCGCGGGAGCCGCGTTCGCCATCAACGCCAACGGCGAAGCGGCCGGCGCCGACGTTCCGCCCGAACACGGCGGCACGTTCGGAGCGGTGCCGCATGCGCGGTACTGGAGCGCGCCCGGAGCGGCAACGGATATCGCGCCGCTGCGCTCGGCCAGCGCGGCATACGCGATCGACGCGCGCGGACGCGTCACGGGGGTGTTGATGGATGCAGGAGGCCGTCATCGCGCGTTTCTCTGGCAAAACGGACGGCTACGCTTGCTCGACGAAGCGGTTGCGGCACCGGGCTGGCGCTTCGAATGCGGTTATGCGTTCGCTCAGAATGGAGCGGTCGTTGGAATTGGAACCTTCGACGGTCGTCCGGAGGCCTTCGAAGTCGAAGGCCTCTAGACGGGTTAGACTACTTCGGTTTCGTCATCTCACGCGGAACGACGATCGCATCGTACTGCTTCTCGTCAACGTGACCGAGCGATAACGCCGCTTCTTTGAGGGTGGTGCCGTGATGATGGGCGTGTTTGGCGATCGCGGCCGCGTTATCGTATCCGATGTGCGGCGAGAGGGCGGTGACGACCATCAGCGATCGATCGAGATATTTCTTGATCTGCTCTTCGTTGGCTTCGAGCCCGTCAACCGCATGTTCGCGGAACATCGTGCACGCATCGCGCAGCAGCGTGGTCGAGTGTAGGAAATTGTAGATCATCACCGGGTTGAACACGTTGAGTTCGAAGTTGCCCTGCGACGCTCCGAACGAGATGGCGGTGTCGTTGCCGTAGACCTGGACGCATACCATCGTCATCGCTTCGGACTGCGTCGGATTCACTTTGCCCGGCATGATCGAGCTGCCCGGCTCGTTCTCCGGCAGAATCAACTCGCCGATGCCGGCGCGCGGGCCGGACGCAAGCCAGCGAATGTCGTTGGCGATTTTCATCAGCGCGGCGGCCAGCGTCTTGAGCGCGCCCGACGCGAACACGAAATCATCGTGCGACGCGAGCGCCGCAAACTTGTTCGGATGCGAGCGGAACGGCAGGCCGGTGAGGTCGGCTAACGTTTTCGCCGTGCGCTCGCCGAACTCGGGGTGCGCGTTGAGGCCGGTGCCGACGGCGGTGCCGCCGATGGCGAGATCGTACAGCTGCTCGAGCGCAAGTTTACAGGCGTGCATCGCGCGATCGAGCTGGTTGACGTAACCCGAGAACTCTTGCTCGAGCGTGAGCGGCGTCGCGTCTTGTAAGTGCGTGCGCCCCACCTTGACGATGTGCGCCCAGCTCTTGGCTTTTTTATCGAGCGCGTCGCGTAGCTGCTTCACGGCCGGAAGCATGCCGGTCATCGCCTCTGCGGCGGCCACATGCATGGCGGTCGGAAACGTGTCGTTGGACGACTGCGACATGTTCACGTGATCGTTCGGGTGGATCGGTTTCTTCGATCCCATCTCGCCGCCGGCCAACTCGATGGCGCGGTTTGAAATGACTTCGTTCACGTTCATGTTCGTTTGCGTGCCCGAACCGGTTTGCCACACGCGCAGCGGGAAATGCCGGTCGAGTTTACCGTCGACGACTTCGTCGGCCGCGCGCACGATGAGATCGGCCTTTTCGGCGTCGAGCTTACCGAGATCGCGGTTGACCATCGCGGCGGCCTTCTTGAGGCGCGCCATAGCGACGATCACCTGCTTGGGCATGACGTCGCGCGGCCACACGCCGTCGCCGATGTCGAAATGGATTAACGAGCGCGCCGATTGCGCGCCGTAGTAGACGTCGGAGGGAACGTCGATCTTGCCCATCGAGTCGGTCTCGACGCGCGTGGTCCCCTTGGCGGAAGCGTTGCTGGTAGTCATTGCCGCTTATCTTCGCTCGCCGCGGCCTTTTCGCGCCTGGACCTAGGTCGCACGAGCTCAAGGGAGCGACGCTCGGCCCGGCGCAGAAGCGACAAATGACGATGCAAGCGGCCGTTCGGCGTGCGACCTTTGCCGACAGCGAATCATTGGCGCCGGTTTTCGACGCCTACCGGAGATTCTTCACCGGCGCCTCCGACCCGGACGGATCGCGGGCGTTTTTGAGCGACCGCTTGGAGCGTCAGGAGTCGGTCGTGTTCGGAGCGTTCGACGGCGAGCGCGCCGCCGGTTTCTTGCAGTTGTATCCGCTCTTTTCGTCGTGGTACGCGACGCGCCAATGGTTCCTCAGCGACTTGTTCGTCGATCCGAGCTATCAACGCCGCGGGATCGCGCGCAGGTTGCTCGATGCGAGTACGCAGTTCGCTCGCGAAACGCAGTCCCGTTCCGTTCTCGTAGAACTGCCGTTTTCCGAACCGCACCTGGTGAAGCTGTACGAGGCGGCCGGTTACGGTCGCGACGACGTGTTCGCGCTCTATCGCCTGAAGCTCGCCGGGGCTTAGCCGCGGCGCGCGGCCGTCAAACCCGAAACCGTATCGCCGACGACGCGCGTTTCGACGATTTCGTACATCGTCAACGGAAACTTCGGATCGAAGCGATGCTTGTTGCAGCGCGGGCAGCTCGACGGCTTTCCCGGGCGCTTCTTACGCAAGATCTCGAACGAGCAGTGTTCGCAACGCAAGATATAGCGTTTGGACGATTCGTTGAGCGGCCGTACGCTGCCGAGATCGTGATAGATCGACGTCATCCCGCAATCGCGCAGCTTCTTTCGGAAACGCGGCGTGTGCCCGGTTTCGCGGTAGCGGTCGTAGCACCACGCATGCACCATCTCGTGGGTTAGCGTTTCTTCGAGCGCTTCGGGGTATTTGCGAAAGTGCTTGGGCGATAGCTCGATGAGCATCGGTCGCACGCCATACGTGATGCGCCCGGCCGAATTCGAGAACCGCTCGTTATAGCGGATACGGCAATCGGGAACTTCGCCGTGAAAAAACTGGTAGTTCAAACGGGCGAAGAGCAGTTGCAGATCGGATTCGGCAGGCAAGACGGGCATAATATCGATTCGGGAGGCGTCTTCGGCGTGCGTTCGAACGAGTCTTTTGTGTCACGCTCGACGTCCGGACTGCCGCTAAAAATGTACCTGCCGATCGTCGTCGTGCTTGCGGCTGCTTTTCTCGCGCTGATGGCCTACTTAATCGCGGACGGTTTCGGCGTGACCGGATCGGTATTTGGCTCGACCGCGAAAAGCGCCGCACCACCGTCGTCGCAGGGGGCGCAAAACGCCGTCGAAGGCGGTCCGCCCGCTGCCGTCATGGCAGAACTATCGTCGCTACGCGCACGCATTGCATCGCACCCCAACGACGATGTGGCGTTGACGCAGCTCGGCGATATGTATCTTGCCGCCAACAAGTTCTCGGATGCAGTGCCGTTTTACCGGCGAGCGCTCAAGGCAAATCCTCACAATGTTGCGGCTCAGGCGGGTTTAGAACAAGCGCAAGACGCGCTACATCCAGCCGGTCAGTAGCCCCAAGAGCGGACCTTCGGTCACGCCGGCTGCGCGGCACCCAAAGCGACGGCTATCTCTACGACGTCGTCTTCGTTCATCGACAGGCCTCGCATCGTTTGTTCGTACTCTTGGATGACGCGTTCGCTGTGGTTCGAGGCCGCTCGTTCTTCGCGCACGCGTTTGACTTCATCGGTGACTCGGTGTGCCAGTTCGGGCGACTGTTCGACGCCGGCGGCCTTCAGACGCGCCCCGTGCTTGCGCAACGTCTCCTCGACGAGCGCGACGCCCGAATGTTTGCCAAAAATAAAGCTCGTTGTCGCGCCGACGACTTCGGCAGGCACCGCTTCGTACATTCGGTGGTCGATCAACACGGCGTGGGTGTGAATGCCGGACTCGTGCGCGAACACGTGCGTTCCCACGATCGGCTCGTGCGGCTGCATCGGAATGCCGCTCATTCGCTCCATGAAGCGCGCGAGTTCGCGTAACTTCGAGTACTGGAAGCCTGGAATCTCGATGCCGTACAGCACGCGAAGGGCGACGACGTATTCGTGTAGTTTCACGTTACCGGCCCGCTCGCCATAGCCGTTGGCCGTGAGCGAAACCACCTTGAACCCGCACGACGTCGCCTCGATCGCATTGGCGGTTCCCAAACCATAGTCGTTGTGCAGGTGCGCGACGATCGGTAATCCGTCCGGCAAGCCGGCCACGATGCGCGAGCAATACCAGCGCGTCGCCTGCGGCGTCAGCGTGCCGACCGTATCCGGCCACGCCGGACGCGTTCCACCGGCTGCAAGGCCGGCTTTGAAATAGCGGATGAAATAGTCAACGTCGCCGCGGCTGCCGTCCTCGGCGCCGAACTCGACGCGCTCGACACCCCGGCTGCGAGCGTGTGCGATGGCATCGCACTGCAAGCGAATATTGGCTTCGCGATAAAAATCGAGCGGCTTGTCCAGCCATTCGCTTTCGTCGTGGCCTTCGAAGCGCAGCAGCGTTTTGCCGATCTTGTACTTGAGGTGCAGATCGCTTCCGCTGGTAAAGATAAAGAACGTTACTTCGCGCGGATCGATGTTCGCGTCGCGCAGCGTCTCGACCGTGACGTCGATGTCGCGGCGGTTGCTGCGGCACATGACGACGATCTCGACGTCGCCGAGTTCGCCCTTGCGTTTGGCATTCATGACTAACTGCAGGGTGCGGCGATCGCCTTCGGAAGCCGCCGGAAATCCGACGCTCATGATGTGAACGCCCATCGCAGCGATGTTCTTTGCGATTTCGAGTTTTTGCGACGGTGTGTAGCAGACGCCCGGCATTTGCTCGCCGTCGCGCAGCGTTTCATCGTACAAACGGATCGACGCGGGGTCGGGAAACGGTACCTCGCGCGTAAACTCTAAGGGATTGCGGATCAGCCGCTCGATCGGTTCGCGCAGTTCCATCTTCGGTGATTCTACGACGGCTTGCCGGGCTCTTCGCGCTCGACGCGCAGCTCGGCGATATCGCGCGGGAAGAGCAGCTCGAGCGTCCAGTCGAACGCCACGCGAAGCTGCCGGTCGAGGCCGGGCAACCGCAGCAAGTAATACGAGCGCCACAGGAACCACGCCAAAAAGCCGGTGATGACCCGATCGCCGGGAAGCTGCGCGACCGCCTTGCGGCCTCCAAGTGCCGCCATCATGCCGAGCGAATGGTATTTGAACGGCAGCGTCGGCTGATTGCGAATGACGCGCACGATATTTTCTGCCAGATGCGGTCCTTCTCGAATCGCGTGCTGCGCCGTCATCGGATACGGCTTGCCGGTCTCATCCGGGATCGATGCGCAGTCGCCGAGTGCCCACACGGATGGATCCGAAACCGAGCGCATATCCGCACCGGTAACGATGGCGCCGCGCTTGGTTTTCTCGAGCGGGAGGCCGGCAGCCATCGGCGACGGCGCGACCCCGGCGCTCCACACGATGGTCGCGCTTTCGATGCGCCGTCCGCTTTGCAACGTCAACCCGTTTTCGTCGGCCGAGGCAACGCCGTCGCCGGTCATCACTTCGATGCCGCGGCGTTTCAAAACGCGCTCGGCGTAGACGCCCATCTTAGCCGGCAATCCGGCAAGCAGTGTCGGACCGGCTTCGACCAACACCATACGAACGTCGTCGAGCCGAATGTTGCGATAGAAGCGAAGGACGCTGCGAAAGAGCTCGTACATTTCGCCGGCCGCTTCGACGCCGGTAAAGCCGCCGCCGACGACGACGAGCGTCAACAGTTCGCGCCGGCGACGAATGTCGTCGGTGGTGTCGGCCAGCTCGAGCAGCCAAACCAGACGGTTGCGCAGTGCGTCGGCATCGTGCAGCGTTTTGAGCGCCCACACGTTTTTTTCCACGCCCGGCAATCCGAAGGTCAACGTCGACGAGCCCATCGCCAGCACGACGTGGTCGTACGGCAACGTGCGGCGCCGGCCGGTGAGCACGTGGCGGTATTCCAGCGACCGGTTCGCGACATCGATGCGTTCGACGTCGCTCAAAATGAAGTTGCTGCGCCGAAGCTGCGTGCGAATCGGGGTGACGACGTGCCGCACTTCGAGCTCGCCGGACGTTACTTCGGGCAGCATGGGCGTGAAGAGCGTATAGTTGTCGCGACTCAGCACGACGATGTCGGCTTCGCCGGGGCGCAGGTGGCGTTCGAGTTGCGCGGCGACGGCGATTCCACCGAATCCGCCGCCGACGATGGCGATGACAGGCACGAGGCACCTTGGCGGTTGAAGGGAGCGCCGTGGATTACCTTCCGCACGACGGCGACGAGAACGCGCCTCCTTCCGCTCCGAAACCGCAACGCTCGCGCGGATGGATCGGAACCGCCGGCGCGGCCGCGCTCGCCTTTCTGCTCAAGTTCAAGCTGCTGCTGTTCGTCGGAATCAAAGTGCTGGCGCCGCTGTGGACGTTCGCTCTCTCGCTCTGGCTGTACGTCGTCATCTTCGGATGGCGGCTGGCGGTCGTCGTGATGCTCGTGCTGCTCGCGCACGAACTCGGACACTATTTCGCTTTTCGTGCCTACGGATTACCCGTTCGTCTGCCATCCTTCGTCCCGTTGCTCGGTGCCTTCACCGCCGGCACCGCCGCTGCAAACTTGGAAGACGACGCATACATCTCGCTAGCCGGCCCGGTAACCGGTTTAGGGTTATCGGTAGCGTGTGTGTTGCTCGCGCACTCGTATGACGCTCGCTTTTGGTATGCTTGCGCCGATGTCGCAGCATTTCTCAATCTCTTCAACATGATTCCGACGCCGCCGTTCGACGGCGGACGAATCGTCGGCGCGGTGTGGCCGCCGTTATGGATCGGCGGATTCGCGCTCTTTATCGCCGGCGCGTTCCTATGGCACTTCCCGGTGTTCCTCGTGATCATCATCGGCGTGCTCGGTCTGCCGTCGATTATTTCGACGTTGCGCGGAAAACCCGATCCGCGCGCAGCCACGATGAGCCTCGCGGCGCGCGTACGCGTCGGCGTTTGGTATCTCGGGACGACGCTGGGACTATTCGCGCTGGTCGGCTACGCGCACGCCGCGGCCACCGGCGCGTCCGCGCCAGGGTGGTAGGCCGCCGAGGGTTGCTGCTCGCGGTCGCGCTGCTGTGTTACATCGCAGCTGTTGCGGCGGCACGCCCGCTTTCCACACCCGGGCCGTTCGTTCGCGATTTCGAAGCCTATTGGAGCGCCGGCCGGACAGCCAACGCTGGAGTTGACGCCTATGGGCGCGATGTGTGGCGAGCCGAACGCTCGGTGCCGGGCGTCGATGCATCACGTAATGAGCTGCTGCCGTTCGTCGGTCCGCCCTACGGCTTGTGGATCTGGCGGGCGTTCGCAACATTCGAGTATGCCGCGGCCGCACGCGTTTGGTGGTCGATACTAGCAATTTCGATCGCGGCGCTCGGCGTCGCAGCACTCGTCGGATCCGGATTAACGCCGCGTGCGCCGCCGGCGATCGCCGCGATACTCTTTGCTTTTTCGTTCGGCCCCATAACCAGCGGACTCGCGCTCGGACAAGTCACGTCGATCGCGATGCTGGGGGCGTGCTGCGCCGCACTATGGGCACGCGGCGGGCGTGTCGCGAAGGCAACCGTCGCAACGATCTTCGCAACGTTACAACCCAATATTGCATTTGGAACGCTCGCACTCTTGCGGCGGCCGGCGACGGCAGCCGCGGCCGCCGGTGCCGCGATGGTCGCGTATCTTCTCGGTGCGGCGGCAGCCGGCTGGTCGTGGCCGCTCGCGTACGCACGTCTATTGGTTGCGCATGCCGGCGCGGAACGGTTTGCGACGATCCAATTCGCGCCGTCAGCGATTCTCTACGGTGCGGGGATGGCACCGCCGGTTGCGATTGCCGGCGGAGTCATTATCGCGATTGCCGCGTTCGTTTTCGCCATCATCGCGTTCTGGAACGTACGCGATACGTATGCGCGTTTCGCGTGCATGTCGGCAGTAATTCCGTTCGTCGCAGGCTTCGCGCACGAACACGATCTGATCGTGGCGTTTCCCGCAGCATTGCTAACGGCGGCGCGGTCTCGCGGAACGACGCGCGCCGTCGCCATGCTCGCGACGTTGTTGGTCGCCGTCGATTGGCTGGGGTTGGCGCAGCGGCCGACAGGAATCGCACAGAGCGCGCTCCTGGCGATCGCGACCGGGTGCCTGTTCGCTGCGTTCGGCCCAAAAAGCATCGGCGACTTTCTTGCGGCGCCCGTCTTCTGCGCGGTCTTTGCCATGGCTGCATGGCTCGCGATTCAGCATCCGGTTGCGGTGTGGCCCGATGCGCTGGGCGCGTTTCATGCCACCGGCTCGAGCGCGGCCGCGGTGTGGCGTGCGGAATTGGAACGGAACGGATTATTTTCCGTCAATCCGGCGGCCGCGGTACTGCGCGCGCTTTCGCTGATTGGATGCGCGCTGCTGGCGGCCGCCGTGTATCGAGACGAAACCCTAGTTGTCAACGTCCATCATGTTGTCGAACGGCGTCCACGCATTGGGCTTGAATCCGGTTAAGCCTTTGCTATAGGTGAAGCCTACCTGAGGATTCGCTAGGACGATCGTTGGAGCGTTTTCGACGATGAGCTTAATCTCTTTATCCAGCAGCGCTTTCTGCTGGTTTTCGTCGTACGTTCCCTTCGCTGCCTCGAGCATCGTATCGAGTTGTTTGTCGCAAAAATGCGTGACATTCTGTCCGTTGGGCGGGATCTGATTGCATTCCCAGTTGTTCGAAATATCGACGCCCGGAGTTAACTGCCACGAGAAGAACGTCATGTCCCACTTGCCGCCGTAGACGATCCCATGGTCCTGAAACGGAGCGAAAAACGTGGCCGGAGCGAACTGCTTCGTTTGAATCTCGATGCCGACTTCTTTCAACCACTGGCGAACGTTTTCGACGACACTATCGGCCGACGGCGATCCCGTGTAGTACGGAAAAAAGAGCGACAAACGCTGGCCGTTCTTCACGCGGATTCCGCCCGGTCCCACCTTCCAGCCGGCTTGATCGAGGAGCGCGCGAGCTTTATCCGGATCGAACGGAATCAACGCGATGTCCTTGGGCGCAAGCGGATTCACCGACGGTACGACGCTTTCGGTTGCGACGCCGTACCCGTGTGCGATCTTCTTGATCAGTTCCGGGCGATTGATCGCGAATCGAATCGCCTGGCGAACGCGCACGTCGCTAACCAACGGACGGGTCACGTTGAAATCGATATGATTGTACAGCGGACTCGTCTGTAAATCGGTCTGCAGCGCGGAGATCGCCTTCATTTGATCGATGTACGAAGACGGAACGTTGGGCCACAGGTTCACTTCACCGGTCTGCATCTGCGTCGCCAGCGTCGGAATCGCCGCGACCAGTCGATAGGTGATGTGTTTGAGCTTCGGCAGTCCGCGGAAGTAGTACGGATTGGCTTCGAGCTCGACGTTGTCGCCACGATGCCACGCTACGATCCTGAACGGCCCGATGCCGACCGGTTTCGAGTTGTACGGAACTTGATTGATGGTGGCGTATTGTGCGAGCAAATGTTTGGGAAGGATGTCCGGATTGGCGCCGGCGCTGCCGAAGAACGTCGGCAGAAACGGCGAGTATGGCTTGCTAAGATGATAGATGACGGTAAATTTATCCGGCTCGTCGATCTTTTTGATCAAGTTCCAACCGTCGCGCCCGACCTCGTTGTTGTTGGGATTCAACACCACTTTGGTGGTGAACACGACGTCATCGCCATCGAACGGAGCGCCGTCCGACCAGTGCACGCCCTTGCGGATGTGCCACGTGATCGTCTTGCCGTCTTTGCTGATACCGCCATTTGCCAGCGATGGGACTTGCGTTGCGAGTTCCGGGTATGGATTGTTGTTTGCGTCATATTTGACGAGATACGCTTGCGAAAGTTCGGAGATATATCCGAGCGTTAGTTCGGTAAAAAGATGCGGATTGAGACTCGTAATGTCGCCCGAGCCGTCTGCCAGCGTTAACGCGTGCGTCTGCGTCACGCTTTGTCCGGCCTTCGAACACGAGCACAGGAGCGCCGCGGCGACGAGTACTGCCAGCGGACGCAGGAGATTATTTTTGAGGTGGGTCAAGGTCGAGGCTCCTTGTTTGCTCCAAGTGGCAACAGGTTAGATCGAATATTCCCAGGGATTCCAGAATGCCGAAATGACCGGCGACGGGTCGAATCCTTTGAAGTCGGTGTTATAGACGTATGGAACGCGAGAAAAACTGATGATGATGGTCGGCACGTCCAGAAGTAACTGCTGCTGAACGATCGTGTAATCGCGCTTGCGTCGCGTCTGATCCACCGTCTTGAGCGCGTCGGCCATCGCGTCGCTGGCCTTGCGGTTCGCCCACATCATCGCGTTTTGTCCGTGCGGGGCGAAATTATCTTCGGAATAGATCGCATTGTCGTCGGGATCGGCGGCTCCGGCCCATGAGAATAAGGCGACGTCGTAGTGGCCGCCCTCTAACGTACCGGTCGTAGAGTTATCGAAAAACTGGCTGCTCGGGTAATTCTTTACGTCCGCTTGAACGCCGACGTCGCGCCATTGGTGCTGTATGACGGTCTCCACCGCTTTGCCGTAATTCGACTCGTTCTGGGTGCTGAACTCGAACTCCAGACGCTGGCCGTTCTTAACCCGAACGCCGTCAGGACCCACTTTCCAACCGGCGGCATCGAGAATTTGCCGGGCTTTGTCGGGATCGAACAAGTGGTGCTGGATGTTATTCGTGTACGCCCACGAGAGTTTGGGGCTCTGGTCGGTCTCGGCGGCAACGGCCGACCCGTGAAGGATCTTCTGAATGATCTCGTCGCGATTGGTCGCGTACGCCAGCGCTAGACGGACGCTGTGGTCGTTCACGACCGGATGCTTCAAGTTGAAGTCGATGTGCGCGAAGAGAAACGAATCGACGCGAATCGCGGTCAATCCATTATTGGGGTCGGCCGCCAAGGCTTCGTATTGCGGCCACTTCATCGCCGAACCGGTGCTCAGCATATCCAGCTCGTGCGTCTGCAACTCCGTCTCTTCGGTATTTTCATCGGCAAGAATTTTGTAGACGACGGTCGATAGTTTCGGTTTGCCGAGATAGAAGTCGGGATTGGCGACCATTCGCACTTCTTGCCCGCGAATCCACGACGTCACTTTAAACGGGCCGCTGCCGATCGGTAGCGAGTTATAGGGCGCCGTGTTGAACGAGCCTTTATCGTCGTTGTATTTCGCGAGGATGTGCTCGGGTAGGATCGGCGCATTGCCATTGACGCTCCAAAGCTGCTGCAAGAACGGCGCGTACAGGCGTTTCATATGAATGACGGCGACGTACGGATCGGTGCAATCGATCTTGGCGATATCTTTAAAGCCATCGGTCGTAACGACGTTATTCTTCGGGTTCATGACGACTTGACGGGTAAACTCGAGGTCCCGGCACGTCAGCTGCTGCCCGTCCTGCCACGTAATATTATGCCGCAGTTTATACTTCAACGTCAGACCATCTTTGCTGACGTCGCCGTTGGCGAGCGTGGGGATTTCGCTCAGCGCATCCGGTATGGGCCGGGATTTTGAATCGTAGCGAACCGTCCACGAGTAGATGAACATCGAGAGCGTGAGGGTCGGCGAACCCGCGTCGAGCACCGGATTGAGACCCTTCGGGTCGGTTCCTTCCGAGAAGCGAAACACGCCGGGTTGCGTCCACGGGTGACGGCCGGTATCGCCGGCAGCACCGCTGCTTACCTTGCTGCAGCCTGCCGCCGATGCCGCGAATGCCAATAACAGCGCCGCCCAAGCAGCTTTGCGAATCATCCAGCCCTCCTTCGTTGGAGGGCTACGTTATGCCGATTGCCTGGGCGCCCCTGTGCCGTGCGATGCGCCGTTACAGTTGCAGGTCGGTCGTGCCGGTCGCGTACAGATAGTTCTGTTGTGCGTTTTGAACGCCATAAATCGCTTGAATGTTGTCCGCCTGCGCGGTCGCGAGGTTGGCTTCGGCGGTGACCACGTTGATAATCGTCGTGGCGCCGACCTTGTATTGCGCTTGCGTGGCGTCCAGCGAAACTCGCGCGGCGTTGAGTTCGGAGTTCGTCTGCACCAGGAGCGCGCGTGCCGAGATCAGGTTCGCCAACGCAGAGCGCACGTCGGACTCGACCTGCAGGCGCGTTTGATTGTAATTCGCATTGGCCGTGTCGAGCGTGGCGGCGGCTAACGCCACGTTGTAGTTCGTGACGCCTTGGTCGTAGATCGGCACCGTCAGCGTCAAACCGATCGCCTTGTCGTTCGAAGATGCGTTCGTATTGTAGGCATTCGTGTACGGTGAAGACAGCGTGCGGGTGACGCCGTAACTGGCGGCACCGCTCAGGATCGGAAATCGCGCCAGCTTTGCATAGCGCAAGTTCTCCTGATCCGAGGTGACCGTGTAGTTAGAAGACAGGAAATCCGGACGCAACAGAAACGCGCGCTTGAGCGACATCGCGTACGTCGGATTCGATTGGGGCGCTTGTTGCGAAATTTGTTTCGGTACGGCTTCCGCGTCGGCATCTAAGCCGAGCGTCGTGTTAAAGGTAGCTTGCGCGGCGATGGCCGATCCTTGCGCGGTTACCAAGTTACCGCGCGATTGTGCCGTTTGAAACTGTGCGGCGGCTAAGTCGGACCGTGCGGCCGCGCCGTTCTTGATCTGTGCGACCACCGCCGCTTCGTTGACTTCGAACTCTTTAACAAGCTGCGCGTCGGCGACCACCGTCGCGTTGTCTTGCAAAACGGCGTAGTATGCGGTAGCGACGTTGAATGCGAGCGTTTGCAGGTCGCGCAATAAGGTCGCTCGCCCGGCATAATCTGCGTACTTTGCCGAGTGGATGTTGGCGATCGTACGGCCGCCATCGTAAATCAACTGTTGCAGGTTGATGGTCGCCGATTCGGACGTCGTTCGCCCGCTCGAGTTGGAACCTAGACCACCGCTTCCGGTCGGCTGCACGGTCGGAACCGGTGACGGACCGATGCCGCCAGGCGCGTTGACTCCGAATCCTTGCGTGCTGTACTGGTTGCCGAGTTGTGCCGTTCCGTTGAGGCCCGGTAACAAGGCCTGTTTCGACGACGTATACCGCGCGTGGATCGCCGCCCATTGCGCGTTCGCCGACGCAAATACCGGCGAAAGCGCGACGGCAATCTTGACCGCTTGCTGTACCGTGACGACCGTCGGTATGCCGGCCTTCTGCGTGAGATGCGCGACGTCTGGCGCCGGCGTTCCATAGGCCGGATAGGGTAACGGCGTTCCACCGTTCGTCGGCAGCGGTACCGGCGACGGCAGCGTGACGCCCCCGTCGCCCGACGGCGTCTGCGCAAGTCCCAAGACCGGTATTCCGGCGGCGAGTAAGATCGCGGCCGAAACTGCCCGAGTGACGTTGGCCTTCTTCATCATCCTCATGTTTAGTGGGTTTTAGGCGCGCCGGCCGCGGGTGCCGCTTGCCCGTTGTTCACGGCCACGACGCTACCGTCTTTGAGTGCGTCGGGACGCGTCGTGATGACCTGCGTTCCAGCCGTGATCCGCGGGCTCATTACCTGCGCCAAGGTGTCCGTTTCGACGCCTACCCGCACCGGTACGGCGACGGCTTTGTTACCGTCAACCATGTAAACGGTGCTGCCGCTCTGATCTTGTGCGACGGCACTGCGCGGAACGACGATCGCATCCTTGGCCTGCTGCTTCACCAGCGTCGCGTCGATCAGCATGCCGCCGCGCAACACGTCGCCGGGGTTGGTCATTTGAAGACGGGCCAAATACGACAACGTTCCGGACGTGGGCACTGCGTTGACGGTCTGGATGCGCTCCGTGAAGGTTTTGTCCGGAAGCGAGGACGTTTTGAATTTCATGACGGTTCCGGGGCGCACGTACCCGAGATCTTCGTCCGGAACGTTGACGTTGATCCAAACGATGTCGGTGCGCGAGATCTGCAAAACGGGTTGCGAAGGGCCCGCGTACGCGCCCGGATCCAGCAGCCGGTTGGAGATCACGCCCTCGAACGGCGCGTACACGGTCGTCTGCGAAAGCTGCGTGCTCAGAACGTTGGCTTGGGCCGAGGCAGCCACCGCCGACGCTTGCTGCGCTTTCACGTTCTCCGCGCTTACCACGTTATTGCGCAATCCCACGACCGAGTTGTTATACGTCGATTGGGCTTGCACGTAGCTGGCTTCGGACTGCTGTAAGGCCGTCTGCGAAACGTACCCTTGTTTATAGAGCTGTTTGTTTTGCTCGTAGACCAGCTTTGCGTTCTCGAGCGAGGCTTTAGCGGTAACGACGGCGGCGTTGTTGGTCTGCGTCTGCACCGGCAGGCCGACCGCGGCACCTTTCGCAGATGCGTCCTGCTGCGACGCTTGCGCCTGCGCTTGCGACAGCTGTGCCTGGAGCGTCGAGGGATCGATTTGTGCCAGCAACGCGCCCTTACGAACGACGTCGCCGATGTTGACCGTTACCTTGACGACCGTTCCACTCTGTTGAAAGGCGAGCGTCGACTGTTCGAACGGAGCGATCTGTCCGTCGAGCGTGATGTACGTCGCAATATTTTGACGCGTCGCCGCGGCGGCGTTGACGCTCAGCGGCGGCGTTTGCATTGCGCCCCCGCCTTTTCCGCAGCCGCTCAACACCAGCGTGGCGGCGAGCACGGCAATTCCCAGCCGTTGATAGTGCATGTCTCTCCTAGTTCGGATTGGATCCATAAGCCGGTTTCTCGTACATATACGGCGGCCGCAGACATTTGATTCATAGCTTGCGGCGTGAACCCTTGGGAAGCGGGCCATGCAGCATGACCTTGCGCGCTTCGAGGCGTACTCTCCGACCGCATGACCGCGAAACTCGTCGTCGGCCGCGCGTACAGTCTGCAGAATCGCGTCAACGAATGGATGACGGCCGAAAAGACCGGCAATCCCGGTGTCAACGTGCTCGCCACGTCGATGCTCGTGCAACTGGTCGAAAGCGCTGCGGTTGCCTGCATCGAGCCGGTGCTCGATCCGGGCCAGATCACGTTGGGGACCCATATCGACCTCGAACACCACAAACCGGTGCCGGTTGGTTTCATCGTCCGCACCGAAGTTGAGGTGGTCATGGTGGACGGGCCGCGCGTGAGCTTCGCCGTTTCGGTCTTCGACGAGCAAGAGGCCGTCGCCGAGGGAACCCACGAGCGCTATATTATGGATCGCTCGAAGTTCCGGGCCAAGCTCGAAGAAAAGCTGGCCTAGTTCCCCGAGGCCGGGGCGCCCAAGAATCGCGGGCTCGCGCTGAAGGGGTAGCAATCGGTCGTTCCCGAAAGAGAGGCTGAATTGTGCCGTTTCCCGGCCTCTCGGGATTCGCCGCAACGTCACGTCTCACAACTAGCTAGTTAGGAGGACACCTTGAAGCGACTGAGCACCGGAGTCCTAGCCGTGCTGATGGCAGCCGGTCTCGGACTCAATGCGGTCGCAGCCCAGTCTCCAGCGTCGCATGGCAACATTGGAACCAACGCGATTGCTCAAGACCAGGGCTCGGCCCCGGGAGCTCCGCCGGCGAATTTCGGATCCCCGCCGTCGGGACAAATCCCGATTCTGTTTAACGACCATCACGTTTATACCAAGCCCGACGTCCTGAAGCAGGGTCGTGTGTTGGCCGCGCTGGTGCGCGGTGGAACGCTCCTGATTCCGCTTCGTTCGATGTTCGAGCAAATGGGTGCTACGGTGTCGTACGACGCCGGCAGCAAGACGACGACGGTCAGCAAGTCCGGCGCCGAGGTGAAAGTCACCGTCGGTAAGCCGGAGGTAGTGATCAATGGCGAATCGCGTCCGCTGGACGTTCCGCCGATCATCTATCAGGGCAACGTTCTCGTTCCCGTTCGCGTCATCTCGGAAGGGATGGGTGCCTACGTCCTATGGCTTCCGGACCGCCACCTCGTGGTCGTTCGGTATGTCGTAGCGACGCCGCCGCCGCCCCCGCCGAGTGAAGCTCCGCCGCCCCCGCCGCCGACGCCCACGCCTACACCGTTGGTGAAGCCGTATAAGGACATCTACGCGGCCGGCGACTATATCATCTCGCCCAAGGTCTACAACGAATTCAGCCCGGGAACCACCGCTTGCAACTCGTGCAACGGCTTCTCATTCCGCCTGCACGGCGCGGTTGAGTTCGACCTTGGCAACCTCCCCTGGATGGTCGAAGGCGACTATCGTCAGTACAACTACCAACATCCCAGTGGCAACGTCACTGCGATCGGTGGTCAGTTCCAGACCTTCGTTCCGTCCTTCAACGTGCGCGACTACGATCTGGACGCGCGCTTTGGCCTTCGGATCCTCAAGCCCCGCATCTACATCGGCGTCGGTTACCTCTGGCGCTCGAACAATGCAGGCTATCCGGCGATTAACAACGTCGGTGGAGGCCTCGAAAAGCTGCCCGACCTGGATCACCCGTTCTCGTGGTATGGCAGCGCTTACTACTATCCGAACGTGAAGGGCACGTGCGGTACGGGCGAATGCCCGGCCGGACCCTACACGCTATCGTATAACGTCCTGAAATACGATATCGGCGTAGACTACTCGTTCCAAGGCATCCCGCTCTTCATCGAAGGCGGCTACCTTGGGGACCGCGGCTACAACCTAGACGCGGCTCCGAGCGGCTTCTCCGAGGCCGGACCTTATGTCGGTATCGGCATAAAGTTCTAAGCTTCGAAGTTCCGAAAACAAGGAGAGCCCGGCGATTGCCGGGGCTCTCTTTTTATGTGCGGTCGAGCGGTGAAGACTACACTGGGGGTCGCGGCATCGGCGATGTCGCCGCCCGCGGCATCGGCGATGTGCCGGCGCTCGGCGCGGGCTCGGGTGATGGTGCCGGCGTCGAACGGTGCCCCTTCGGCTCCGGGGTTTCTGTCGGCGACGGTTCCGGAGACGGCGACGGCTTCACGCACGGCGGCGTTATGATCTGCACGATCGGCTGGCCGGGCACGGGCGACGGCGTCGCCGTCGCATTCGGCGTCTTCTCCGGCATCACGCCTTTGGGCAACGGCGTCGGACAGAGTTGCGGCAACGCGAACCAATGCTCGACGAAGCCGGTCGTGGCGGCCGTCTTGGCCGTCTTCCCGAAGTACGTCGCCGGATATTTTTGAATCAGCAGTTGGTCGTACCGCCACGCGGTTTGTTGCGCGGATTGCGTGTAGACTTTTCGAAACACGATCAGGCCTAGAAAATACGCACGGGCAAGCTGCGGATCCGCCGGATACTTGGCGGCCCACTTTGCCAACGCTTCGTCGGCAAACTGCAGCTTGTTAATCAGATTTTGATCCGTGCTGTAGGCGCCCGCGCTGATCGCGCCGTCTCGAAACGTGTTGTCGATTCCGAGATAACTGATCTTCATCCGGCCGAAATACTCGTCTCCGGGCGCCGAGCCGTTGAACTCCTGGCACTGCAAATGCTGCCACTTGCTTTTCGTGGATCCGCAAGGATCCGCGCTTTGCGATGGCGCCGGTTTTGTCGACGCCGTCGCTTTGGTAGACGGCGACGGCTTGGCAGAGGGCGCCGGCGTAGGCGCTGCTACGGCGTTGCCGGTGGGTATGGAACTCGCTATAGCCAGCGCCGCCATGGGCACCAGCACAATGCGTTTCACGTGCGGCTGTTCTCCTTGGGAGCGGCCCGCCCGCTCCGACGTACGCGCATTGGGATTCAAACGTTGTCCGCTGATACGACGCGCGCCTTCCGCCGCCGCGAAGGAACGTGCGCGCGACGTGCGCGAACGTGCGCGACGATGAGCCGCTCCATCCGCGTTGCGGCAGTGCAACTTCGCGCGCACGCTCGTGCGAATTTCGCATCTTCGGTCGACGCGACCGTTGCCAGCGCGTCGGCGGCAGCCGAGCACGCCGACCTCGTCGTGCTACCCGAGGGAACGTTTCCTGCATACGTGCTCGAGCGCGACGACGTCGATGAGGGCGCGATTGCAAGCGCCTTAGCGCGCCTGCAAGACGTCGCCGCCGCCAACGGTTGCGCGATCGTCGTAGGCGCTGCGCTTCGTTCGGGCGCGAAGTTGCGCAACGCCGCGGTCGTCATCGATACCGACGGTTCCATTGCAGGACGAGCGGACAAGCTGTTCCTTTGGCATTTCGACCGGCATTGGTTCGAAGCCGGCGAACGCATCGCGCCGGTGCGGACGTCGATCGGCTCGATCGGCGCGATGATCTGCGCCGACGGACGCATTCCTTGGATCGCTCGCGCGTTGGTCAACCGCGGGGCCGATATCATCGCCATGCCGACCGCATGGGTCACGAGCGGACGCGATTCCACGCTGCTCGAAAACGTGCAAGCCGATCTACTCGCGCGGGTTCGCGCGCGCGAAAACCGCGTACCGTTCGCCGGCGCGAATAAGTGCGGCGTCGAGCTCGACGCGGTCGCGTATTGCGGGAAGAGCCAGATCGTCGACGCCGGCGGTAATATCGTGGCGATCGCGAGCCAACACGATCCCGAAATCGTCCGCGCGACCGTCACGATCGGCGCTTCGCCGGTTGCGGCCCGCGATGCAGACGCCATTCCGCTTCGCACGCTCGCGAGCGTCGCTCCGGTCCGGGTTGCGATCGCGCTCGACACGCAAGCGCTCGACATCGTTCGATTGCGCGGTTTTCTCGACGTCGACTGCGTCGTTACGGCGGACGCCGGAATCGCGGAGTTGGACCGCTTGATTCCAACGGTTTCGATATCCGACGACCGCGCCTACGATCCGGTGGCATTGCCGGTCTATCGCCAGGCGGGCTATCGCGCCGCCGTCTGGACGGCCTCCGGTTCTTCGGAATGGACGACGGCGTTCGCGCGTGCGCGAGCGCTCGAATTGCGCATATACGTAGTGGTGTTCGATCGTTCGGCGGATCGCGCGTATGCCGTCGATCCGGATGGAGCGATCGTCGCCGGCACGTTCGGCGATTACCGGCTTCCGAGTTTTACGCTGGATCCGCGTAAGACGATGGAAACGACGGTCGCACCCGGAACCGACATCGCGGAAGGTCTCGCACGCGTCGGTACCATCGCCGGCAGAAAGGACATCGAGCCGGCGTTATGAGCGAAAGCATCCATCGAAAGTTGAGCGATTCGACCGAAATGCGCGAGAGCTCGAACCGCGGCAATCGATTGATGTCCGCGACGATCGCCGTCATCGCCGTGCTCGCGGCGCTCGGTACGTTGTTCGCGCATCATCGCTCGATCGAGGCGCTCACCGCCAAAAATGAGGCTATTCTCTTACAGGCGCGCGCCTCGGACTCGTATGCGAAATACGAAGCGAGGGTGGTCCGCTACCAAATCGCGCAGGCACTGGTCGCGGCGAACGTAACGGGCACGCCGGCCGGCAAACGCCAGTTGGAATCGATCGCGGATACCGAACGCAAGAGCTCGACCGATGTCCTCACCAAAGCGCAGGCGCTCGAAAAACAGTCGGAGGACCAGGACGTGGAATCCCAACACGTCCTCAAATCGTACGAAACACTCCAGACCGCCACGACCTTCTTCGATATTTCGATCGTACTCGTTTCGATCTCGACGCTCGTCGCAACGCGTGGTTTCTTCAACGCGGCGTGCGCGTTAAGCCTCATCGGCATCGTTTTGATGATCGTCGGCTTTCGGCCGTGAAGTCGCGCGCGCTGCCGGCGGCGGCGGTGGCGGTACTGGTCGTTTGCACTGCAACGGTCTGGCGTCCGGCGCCCGTTTCGCGTGCCGTGGGGTCCATCGCTACGGCGAAGTGGCCGTATCTGCCGGGCAGTAGGGTTCCAATTGCCGTTAACGGATTTGCCGCTCCGTATCTCGTTCGTTTGCTCGGAGACGGCAGACTCGACGACGCCGGAGTCTATGCGGTTCCCGACGACGTGCGGGTCAACGCTGCAACGTTAATCGCCGGTAACGCTGCCGGCCTCGCCGCAACCACGATCGCGCTCGCCTCGCCGCCTCCGCCGCAACGCGTCGAACTCGCCGTCGCCAGTTACGATTCGGGCATCGTCCTTCACCGCGCCGACAGCTTCGCCGTTGACGGCGTCCTCGCAATCGCCGGTTCGCCCGGCGACACCGCAGCCAACGCAAGCCGATTATTCGCAGTTGACACGCAGGGCGACCGGTTGACGGTCGCCGCACGCAGCCCGTGGACGGTGACGCGAAATGCGGGCGTGCCGCTCGGCGATCAGATCGCGCTGGATCGGAGCGGCGACGCATTCGTTACCAATCGCGAGTTAGGCGCACGCGGCGGATTGACGCGCGTCACCCCCGGCGGATCGGTGTCGAGCGTGGTAACCGGGCAAACAGCCGAAGGCGTGGCGGTCGACTCGACTCGCCGGCTGGTCTACGTGGCGAATACCAACGACGGAACGGTTGCGGTGGTCGGAGCCCAATCGATGCACGTCGTTCGCCGCTTCCAAGCCGCCGATCGTGCGTTCTCGCTTGCCCTCAACGACGACGCGACGCGCCTGTACGTCGTCGCCAATCAGAGCGCCGATCCGCCGTTTTCGACTCCCGGCTACGTCGCATCGTTCGACCTGCGGCACTGGCCGCCGCGTCGTGTGGCGCGCAGCGCGAACCTCACGTTTCCGCTCGGCATCGCGTACGACGCAGCTCGCGGCCGGGCGTTCGTTACCGACGAGAGCGCCGACCTCGTGTACGTGTTAAATGCGACGACGTTGCGCGCGCAGCACGCTCCGCTGTTGACCTGTCATACTCCGTGGAAACCGTATCTGGACGCGATCGGCCGGCGGCTGTACGTTCCGTGCGCGCGTTCGTCGCAAATCGATGCATTCGATACGACGACGCTTCGGCGCGTCTCCGGCGCACCGTTCGATACCGGCGGCTATCCGCTGGCCGTTACGGTAATGCGTCCGGCGTCACACGGCGGCGCGTGAACCAACGCTGGGCGCGGGCGATGACGCTCGCCGCGTCGCTGGCCCTCGTTCCGTGCTCGACGCGGGCGTCCGACGTTCCGGCGCTGCTCGCGCCGCCCGCCCCGTTTCCGGCCATCGCATCGCAGGCTCCGACGATCGAACCGGTCGCGCCCGGCATCACATACGCAGAATACTTGCTGCAAACGGCGGCCGGACCGCTCGCGATTCACGTCGTGTCCGTTGACTCGCGCCGCAGCGACGTGCGAGTGGCCGAAGTGCAAGCGCGCGACGCGTTGGAGTCGCACGGCGAAACCGTTGGATCGATGTCCAAACGTACCGGCGCGGTCGCCGGCATTAACGGCGATTATTTCGACATTGGAAATACGTACCGGCCGACCAACGTGGTCGTGCGCGACGGGGCGTTGCTGTCGATGCCGCGCAAACGCTACGCGCTGGCGATCGAACGCAACGGAAGCCCGCAAATCGTCGAGTTCGCGTTCACCGGAACGATGACGGTGGGCAGCAGCCAGCTTCCGCTCGCGGCGGTCAACGAGTTGCCCGTTCCTGGCGGTGGTGCCGGATTGCTAACGCCCGAATTCGGCGCGGTACCGCCCGAAGAGAATCTCACGCTCGTCGCCCTGTCGCCGCTCTCCGGCGGAGCGTCTCCGTCGCAGTTTCGCGTTCTGTCGGTGGCCGATAATCTCAACCGCCAGCCCGCCGGATACTATTTAGCGATCGGCGCAAACGCGTACGGATCGTTCGACCTTCCCTCGGCCGGCGACACCGCCACCGTTGACGGAGACCTGTCGCCGTTCGGCATCAAATCCCTGATGACGGCCATCGGCGGCGGCCCGCTGATTCTGCATCAGGGGCAGTGGTACGACGATCCCGACGGTCCCCGCGGCGGCGAATACGACAGGCGCATTCCGAGTTCGGGCGCGGCCATCACTCCCGACGGACGATTGCTGCTGATCGAAGTTGACGGCCGGCATCCCGCGTCGAGCGTTGGACTTACGCGTCGCGAATTTTCCGCGCTGATGCGCGGACTCGGCGCATCCGAAGGGTTGGCGTTCGATGGCGGCGGCTCGTTGACCGAAGTCGTGCGGCGGCTCGGCGACACGCAGGCAGAAATCGTTAATACACCTTCGGACGGCATCGAGCGGCCGGTCGGAAACGGATTGTTCGTCTACAGCACCGATCCGGTCGGACCGGCGGTGCGAATCGTCGCGCGGCCGGGCATCGTGCGCGCGCTTCCGGGCGCGCAAGTAGCGTTGCGCATCGCATCGGTTGACGCTGCGAACCACGTCGCCGGTTCGCCCAACACGGCGATTGCGACGGTCGATCCGCCGGCGCTCGGACGAGTAGGGCGCGGACGCTTCGTTGCCGCTCGTGCCGGCCGCGGGCGCATCGTGCTTCGCGATGGAGCGCTGCACGGCGAAGTGCCGGTCGAGGTGTGGGGCGCTCCGAGCGCGGTCACGATTCTGCCCCGCATCGCCAACGTCGATCGCGGCGAGTCGATCGATCTGTCGGCGGTCGCCGTGGATGCGCGCGGCTATGCCCTAGCGGCTCCTGCGACGCTCCACTGGACGGCAACTTCGGGCCGCGTCGATTCGCTGGGCCGTTTCGTTGCCGGCGCCGCCAACGCGGACGTATCGGTCGAAATCGGCGGCGTCAAGACGACGGCCCGCGTGACGGTGGGTTCGCACGGGGTTGACCTCGGGTTCGCGCAACGCGCGCGCTTCACGACGATTCCGCACGGCGGACCCGGCAGTCTCACGCGCGGTCCGTGCGGGACGTGCGTGGCGCTCGAGTATGCGTTCGGGCCCGGGGAACGTGCCGCGTACGCCACGGCCGGTGCGGCATTGCCGCCCGGATCGATCGGCTTGTCGTTCGACGTTCTCGACGACGGCAGCGGGGGCCGCGTACGCGTCGCCGTGCGAAACTCGATCAACGAGACGAGTCTACTCGACGCGACGCCGCTCGGATCGCCCGGCTGGCGCAAGGTCGTCGTACGCTTCGGCACCGACAGCGTCGCCCCGACCCAGCTCGTTTCCATCTACGTGCTTCCGCCGAAAGGCCTGCAGCTCGCTTCCGGTCGAATCGTCCTGCGCAACGTCCGCGCTATCGTCGCTGGACAGTAAGGATATGCTCGTGGAATTTGAAACGGCCGCCGGCCGCGCGCTGGATACTGCCGTTGCGCGCGGTGCGGAATATGCCGACACGCGCTTCGAAGTCGATCGCGCCGAACGCATCGAGGTACGCAACGGGGTCGTCGCGACGCTGTCCGATGCGACCAGCACGGGAATGGGCGTCCGCGCGCTCTTCGATGGCTCGTGGGGGTTTGCGGCGACGTCGGATTTGACCGACGCCGGTATCGACGCTGCGGCGGCACGCGCGGTTGACGTCGCTCGAGCCGGTGCCGCCATCGCACGGCGGCGCGTCGGAGCGGCACCCACTCGCGCGTACCAAGATACGTTCGAGGCCCGCATCGAGCGAGACCCACAAGATGTTCCGCTGGGCGAACGCGTCGCTCTGCTGCTCGAAGCCGAACGGCTGTTGCACGGACCGGCCGGCGTCGCGGTCGGACGCGCGTGGATCGATCTGTGGCGCACCGACAAGTACTTCTTCAGCACGATCGGGTCGCGCATCGCACAACGGTTACGGCAAACCGGCTCGGGCCTCGAGGCCATGGCAGTCGGCGACGGCGACGTACAAGTGCGAACCTATCCGGGGGACGTCGGCCTGTATCAGTCGGGTGGATGGGAAATCGTCGAGGCCGCACGACTGATCGACGAAGCGCCGCGCATCGCTCAGGAGGCGTCCGAGCTGCTGCGCGCACCGCAATGTCCGTCCGGCGTGTTCGACATCATCCTCGGCAGTTCGCAAATGTCGTTGCAGATTCATGAATCGTGCGGACATCCGGCCGAGCTCGACCGCGTGATGGGCTGGGAAGCAAACTTTTCCGGAACGAGCTTTCTCGAAATCGACCAGCTGGATACACTACGCTACGGTTCGGACCGGGTAACGATCGAAATCGATAATACGCTCGACCGCGGCATGGCAACGTGCGGCTACGATGACGAGGGCACGCGTTCGATTCGATCCGACATCGTTCGCGACGGAGTTCTCACCGGATATGAAATGAGCAACGATACGGCGCGCGCGATCGGCCGCGAGAGCAACGCCTGCGTCCGTGCGTCGGGTTGGTCGAGCGTTCCGATGATTCGCATGTGCAATCTCAATTTACGTCCGGGTGACGTTCCGTTCGACAATTTGTTCGACGACGTGAAAGACGGCATCTACATGGAGAGCAACCGCTCGTGGTCGATCGACGATCGGCGGCTCAACTTCCAATTCGGATGCGAGATGGGGTGGGAAATCAAAAACGGCAAGCGCGGCAAGTTGCTCAAGAACCCGACCTACGGCGGCGTGACGCCGAAGTTTTGGAATTCGTGCGACGCAATCGGCGACGCGCGCTCGTGGTTCGCGTGGGGGACGCCGAACTGCGGAAAGGGCGAGCCGATGCAAACCGGCCGCACCACGCAAGCGGCGGCGGCAGCGCGTTTCCGCGGGGTCGATGTAGGAGTGGGTTACCGTGGATAGTCCGACGATGCAGGCCGCCCAACGCGAAGCGCTCGCCAAACGAATCCTCGCGTTTTCGAACGCCGACCGTACCGAAGTGCTGGTTGCGGCCGGCGATGCCGCGCTAACGCGCTTCACACACGAAGTATCCAATCAAAATCTCGCCGCGGAAAACGTCGACGTATCGGTTCGGGCCGTGGTCGACAATCGCACCGGCGTCGCGCAAACCAACCGCTTGGATGACGATTCCTTGCGCGCCGCGGTAGCGCGCGCGCTCGAGATGGCTAAGTTGTCGCCGCCGGATCCGCTCACGCCCGATCTGCCAGGACCGTCGGCATCCGTACCGGTCGATGGCGCGTACGACGCAGCGACGGCCGTCGCCGGTGCTAACGTCCGCGCCGCAATGTGCGCGCCGGTATTCGCCGCCGCCGAATCGGCCGAGTGCTGGTCCGCCGGTTACGCGTCCACGTTGACCAGCGGGTTGACCGTCGCCAACACGTCGGGCGGTTTGGCGTCGTTCGACGGCACCGATGCCGCACTCAACGTGAAGATGACGGCGTCCGATTCCACCGGCTTCGCCGAAGGGTATTCGTCGGCAGCCGGCTCGATCGACGCGGCTGCGGTGGCTCGCACCGCGGCCGAAAAGGCGCGCGGAACGGCGAATCCGTCGGCCGTCGATCCGGGCGAATGGACCGTCGTTCTCGAGCCGGCCGCGTTCGGCGAAATCCTGATCTATCTCGCCGATCATTTTTCGGCGCAGTCGTTCGACGACGGCTCGTCGTTTTGCAGCGACGGACTGGACCGTTCGTATTTCTCCGAACACTTTACGTTGAGCGACGATTATGCGAATCCGCTCGCTCCCGGCATGCCGTTCGATTTCGAGGGACAGCCGACGCAGCGTTTATCGTTGGTCGAAAACGGCGTCGTAAAATCGATCCTCACCGACTCGTACTACGCCAAGAAGCTCGATCGCGCCAACACCGGCCACGCGCTGCCGGCTCCCAACGCGTACGGGCCGCAAGCGCGCAACCTGGTCGTTGCGGGCGGATCGAAGTTGACGCAAGAGTTGATCGCCCAAACCAAACGCGGTTTGCTCGTTTCGCGCTTTTGGTACATTCGCACCGTTGACCGCAAACGCGCGATCGTCACCGGAATGACTCGCGACGGCACCTTCGCAATCGAAAACGGACGCATCGCGCGCGGCGTACGCAACATGCGGTTCAACGTCGGCATCGTCGATTTGCTTGGCCGATGCGAGTTTTCTTCCGAGCAGCGGCGCACCGGCAGTTACCACTATTCGATGGTGGTCCCGACGGCGAAAATCGAGCGATTCGCCTTCACGTCGGCGACCGATTTTTAAAACACCCCATTAGGCCGGGAGGGCCAATCCCCGGCCTGGTGGAAATATCGGAGCCCGGTCGCTTTGCCGGGCAAGGTAAGGAGCTTAACCTAGGGTAATTTCGTCGTTCCATCGTTTGCTCTCTCTTCGAAGGAGGGGTGTCCTTTCATGAGACAAACGCCCGTGATCGCTGTCTTCTCGATGCTCGTCGCCGGCGCGTTTATGACGCCGGCAGCCGCGCTATCCAACACGGACCCGGCTTCGCCGGCCGTGCAACAGCCGGCGGCTTCGCAAGAAGCCCCGGTTGACAACTATTTCGGTCACTTCGGCCAGTCGGTGCTCGAAGTCCGCAACAGAATCGTTACGGCTCAAGGCGAGCCGGATACGGCGCTACAAACCACAGACGGTCTCAACTCGCTCGAACACATCGACGACGCGGTCGTCGTTTGGAAAGCACAGTACCCGCACGATCCTTGGTTAGCCGCGGTGCTGGCGCATTTGTTCGAATGCTACGTTCGCGCCGGAAAAGCCCACGGTGCGCACGCGACGGCGTTGCTCGAAGCCCTGGTGGCAAACTTCCCCGACTCGAAAGAAGCCGCCGAGGCGTTGGGCATCTACGCCCGCGCGGACCTCGCCCCCGCTACGCCCGCTACCGCGCCCATACAAACGGCAACGACGGTCGTCGCCGGACGCGTGGTCGATGCCGTAACTTCGGTACCGGTCGCGGGCGCATTGGTGCTCGTTTCGGACGGCACCAGTAACGATCCGGTCACCGCGCCCTTCGCGACGACGGCCGCGGACGGCACGTTCCGCATAACCGGCGTGACGAGTCAAGGCAAGTTCGTGGTCGTCGACCCTCCGCACGGAAGCCAGTACGCTGCGTACCGCACCGCATTGGACGCTTCGGCCGCGAACCTCACCGTAAAACTTGCCGCACCGGCGATCGCCGTCAGCGCCGTCGCGAAACCGTAAATGCGAAATATCCGACGCCCGCGAGCGCCAGCAAGGTCCCGAGCCCGCTAGGTACCATCGGAGGAGCCGACACGATCTGAATCGCCGGATATGTAAGGGCCGTCGCAGCAAGCAGCAAATTGCCGGCACGCACGGCGGCCCCACCGGTCGAAAGCGCGATCCCATGCGCGAGCGGTTGTCCGCGTTCGTCGTCTACGGCGAACAAGACCGCCGGTCCCGAACCGGCCGGCAAGCTGCGCACTGCAGCCGCGGCTTGCGGTGAAAACAATACCGCTTTCACGTTACGCCGCGCCGCCGGAATCGAGAATCCGTCGAACGGAAGGTCGAGACCGGAGATATTCTGCGTCTGCGTCATCAACAACACGGGCGACAGAAACAGCTTACCTTCGGGCTGCGTGATCGTCAGTCGATTGCCCGAGAGATCGCGCGCGTCGACCGACACGACGTTGCGCGGCACGGGCCGATACACGTAGCCGCCCGCTTGGCGCGCCCGATCGAGCGCCAACGTACCGCCGCCTCGTTGCAAGACGACCGCTCCCGCTTGCGATTGCGTACCAGTCAGCGGAAAGGCGAGCCAATCGCCGGTGCCGGGCACCTTCACGCGCTGTCCGGGGGCTCCGACGATCGTTTGCGCGTCGGGCGCCAACAATCCGGACGCGACCGTCGCGACGCAGGCCATGCCGCTTCCCAGGACGATCGCCGCCAGCGCGACGCGTGCCGGCAGCGGCAGGTTCGAGCGCAGCTGCATGCGTGCGCGCCATACCGCGAAGATCCATACGGTAACGATTGCAACGTTGAACCAGCCGGCGTGATACGGATAGTCGTGACCGGCAAATGCGATTTCGATCGATGCGATCGCGCACACCGCGAGCGCGGCGACGGAAAAACTCAACGCGATCGCAGCCGCGACGAGACGGCGGCTTGGAGATCCGGCAGCGTCACCGGTCCGTCGAAACCGCGCAACACCGTGCCGTCGCGATCGATCACGATCGTGGTCGGAAGACCCAGCGCGGCATACACGCGTCCGTAGCGTTGGTCTTCATCGATCCAAATCGGAAACGAAATTCCCAACGACCGTGCGAAACTCGCCGCGCGTTGCGCGGACTCACCTTCGTTGACCCCGATGACCGCCACGCCACGCGCGACGTTTTGCGCATAAAATTGCTGCAATTCCGGCATCTCCGCGCGGCACGGCGGGCACCACGAGGCCCACAAATTCATGACGACGATCCGGCCCTTATAGCGTTCGAGCGACACGGGGCGCCCGAAATCGTCGGAGAGTGCGACTACCGTCTCGGGTTGGCCGCTCAGCGCGGTCGGACCGGCCGGCCCTAGGCCGCCGCCGCTCGGACGAACGAACGGGGCGACGATCGCCACCGCGATCGCGACAACCGGCACGAGCAACCACCACAGCCAGCGTTGATTCATGCCGGGTAGACCTCGAGTCTGCGCAGCGGGGATGCTCCCTTCGACGACCGAAACGGCGGGGCGTGCCGGCCCGAATTCTCGACGGAAAAATGCTTGCCGCCGAATTGCGCGCCGAACTTGTGATGCGCACGACTGCGCTCCTCGACTCCGGAATTCATCCTCGCCTCGCCATCGTCTTCGTCGGGGAGGACGACTCGAGCCGTGCGTACGTTCGCACCTTGGCCAAGACCGGGGCGAACGCAGGTATCGATGTGGAGATTCGACGACTGCGCGACTCCGCAACGGTCGATGAAATTCGCGCGGCGCTGCGAGCGCTGGGCGACGATCCTGCCGTTCACGGCGTCATGTTGCAGCAACCGCTACCGTCGAGGCTTCCGATCCGAGCGATCGCGGACGCCATTCCGGCCGAAAAGGACGTTGACGGCGCGCATCCGATGAATCAAGGCCATCTCGCGTTTGGGAGCGGCACCGAGTTCGTTCCGGCAACGCCGGCCGCCGTTATGTTGCTGCTCGAACGCAGCCCGCATTGGCCGTTGCGCGGAAAGAACGCGGTGATGGTCGGGCGCTCGATCGTGGTCGGAGCCCCGGTGGCGTTGTTGATGCTCGCGCAAGACGCGACCGTGACCGTTCTGCACAAAGAATCGCGCGAGTTGCAGCCCTATCTGCGAATGGCCGACGTCGTGGTCGTGGCAGCCGGCGTTCCCGGTCTGATTCGAGGTTCGGATCTCCTCGCGGGCGCCACCGTTATCGACGTCGGCACGACGATGGTCGAGCGGGGCGCTCAAAGGGCGATGTCGACTTCGATTCTGCCGTCGAAGTCGCCGGCGCAATTACCCCCGTACCGGGTGGCGTCGGCCCGGTAACGAACGTCGCATTGCTTCGGAACGTCGTAAAGAGCGCCGAACGAACGTACGGCGCGTACGTTTAACTGCGCGAAAAATACTTTCCGAAATAGCGCTCTTGATCGCGACGGAAGTCGTCGCCGTCGGGCTCGGGTGCCCGTTTGTCGCGAGTCGAGCGCAGTTCGGGTAGCGCGGTTTGCAGAAGATGCCGCTCGGCCAACAGGCGTTCTTTGGTGGTCGGCAGTTCGAGCAATCGCTGCTTCACGTACGCCGTCGCCGGCAGCGCGTCGGCGATGAAAAACGACGCTTCGGTCGCGTCGTCGGGAACGGCGGCCACCAGACCGGTATTCGGAAGCTCGTCGGCCATGCGCACGTATTCTTCGAATAACACTCGCACTCGGCGGCACTCGTCGTCGACCGCTTGTATTCCGTCGCCCAGTTCGTCTCCGATGGATCGCACTTCACCGATGAGAAACGGACGGCGCGCCACGATTTCGTCGATGCGAAAACGGTCGCGTCCGACGGCCGTAACGTACGAACGCCCTTGCGTTAGCGCCGTTACGCCGACGATTTCGGCCACGCAACCGACGTGGCGCGGTACCACGTCAACGTCCCCCGCTTCGGCGCCTTCGGCGATGAGCGCTACGCCAAAGCCTTCGCCGTTGGCGACGCACTCGGAAATCATCCGCTTGTAGCGTTCTTCAAAAACGTGCAAGTTCAACACGGAACCCGGAAACAGCACCGCGTTGAGCGGGAATAGCCGAAGTCGGCTCGTCATCGCCCGAACTTCGGGGAGGGCGCGTTTCATTCCCGGCCAAACATCCGGACGATGGAGCAGACGACGCGATACCTGGAAACCGCACATCCGCGTCCGCATCCGCTGTTGCTCGAGCTCGAGCAGCGTAGCCGCCAAGACGGCATCGCGCTCGTGTCGCGCGAAACGGGCCGGCTCCTTTCGACCATCACCCACGCGATGCAGGCGAGCCGGATCCTCGAAATCGGAACCGGATACGGCTATGCAACCCTCTGGATGGCCCTCGCGCAACCACGCATGGGGAAAATCTGGACGATCGATCCGGACACGCGTCGTACCGACTTAGCGCTTTCCTATTTTAGACGCGCCGAAGAAGACGACTTTATCGAAATCTTCAACACCCCGTCGCTGGAACTGCTCGAGAATTTCTCGCATCGCAACCTAGACATGGTGTTCGTCGACGCACCGCTCGATCAATACGAGGCGTATCTCGACTTGATCGTTCCGATGCTCAAACTTTCCGGTCTCGCGATTTTTAACGGCTGTTTGCTCGGCGGCCGGGTGGCCGACGAGGACGACGACGCGTCCGAGGTCTTGGCTGCGCGAGCGTTCAACGAGCGTTTTCTCGATCATCCGGACTTGGACGCAACGTTGCTGACCGTCGGCGACGGCACCGCCATCGGCGCGCGTAAACAATGACCGCCGGGGCCGAATTCCGCGCGGCCATGCGTCACGTTCCGAGCTCGGTCACCGTCGTCACGAGTCTACGCGATGGAGAGCCGCGCGGTCTGACGCTCACGTCGTTCGCCAGCGTTTCGGTCAACCCGCCGGCGCTGTTGGTGTGCGTCAATCGCGAGGCGCGCAGCTATCTCTATATTTCCGAATCGAAAGTGTTTTGCGTTAACGTACTGTCGGGCGAGCAGCGCCACATCGCGGAACATTTTGCCGGCAAAGTGCGCGATCGTCAATTCGAGACGATCGAGCACGGCGTGGACGTAACGGGCGCACCGGTGTTAGCCAACAGCATCGCACATTTCGACTGCCGGGTGTTCGAAGAGCATCACGTCGGATCGCATTCCATCTTTGTCGGCGCCGTGGTTTCGTGCTCGGCCCGAACCGGGTCTCCGCTCGGCTATTTCGATGGCGGCTATCGCGATTTCGGAATCCGCGTCGAGTGATTCGCGAAACGTTCGCCGTCGGTCCGCTCGATTGCAACTGCACGATCTTGGCCGACGAACGTAGCGGAGAAGCGATCGTCGTCGATGGTGGGGACGGGGTTGACGAGGTGGTCGCCCGCCTCAATAAACGCGGTTGGCGCGCGCAGTTCTTGCTGCATACCCACGCGCACATCGATCACATTGGCAATCTCGGACTTCTGCGCGAATCGACGGGTGCGAAAGGGTTGCTGCATCCGGCCGATCTGCCGCTGTACGAATCCATTGCAGAGCAAGCCGGCTGGATCGGCTTACCGGTCGCTCCGGCGGTCGTGCCGCTCGACGGAGCGCTGCGCGACGGACAAATCGTCGAGGCCGGAGATTTTCGCGTCGGCGTGCTGCATACGCCCGGACATACGCCGGGAAGCGTGTGCTTCTCGATCGGCAACGGCGACGAAGCGACCCTGCTCACCGGCGACACGTTGTTCGCCGGTTCGATCGGACGTTGGGATTTAGGTGGAACGTCGATGGACGACATCGTTTCGTCGATCCATCGCAAGTTGATGCCGTATCACGACGCGACCCTAGTGGTACCCGGCCACGGTCCGTTCACCACGGTGGGAACGGAGCGGGTTCACAACCCGTACCTCGCCGCGCGTTAATGCAGCTTGATCAGCAGTTTTTCATCCGGAGCGGCGGCAACCGCAGCTGGTGCCGGCGCTTCGATCGCGCGCGCCGGTAACGACGAGAGGTCTTGGATGGCGCCCGACGCGATCTTCGCGCGGTAGTCGTCGATTGCGACGTGCAGCGCCTCGAGCGCGCGTTGCGGATAGTCTTTCTTCTTCTCCGGATAACCGTCGAGCTCGGCCTCGACCTGCTCGGTCGTAATCGCCAGCGCACCGTCGATGGTTTTGCCACGAGCCAGATCGACGACCAGACTGCACGTGGCGGTTCCGAATCCGCAGCCGGTGGTGAAATACGAAATGTCCTCGATCACCGCGCCCGGACCGACCTTTAGGAAAAAGTTATACATGTCGCCGCACGAGTCGCTGAAGTACTCGCCGCTGGCGGTCGGATTCTCCATCGTGCGGAATCCGCTGCGTTCTTCGACCAAGCGCTGAAATTTCGGAAAGTCCATGATCCTCTTTCGACTATGTAATTACGATTGCGGTTTCATTTCGAAGCGACACTCTTTGTCGCCCCGCGCCAACGACTCCGTTTGCTCGGGCACGCAGCCGACGGCTTCGTCGATAACGCGATGGATGACCCGGCACATCTGCGGATGCTCGCGAGCCACGCTGGTATACGGACAGGTATGTTCGTGCAAGGCGAAGCCGCCCTCGATCGGCGTGTAATCGACCACGACGCCTTCGTCTCGCAGCATCTCCGTGAGCTGCGCCACGCGGCCCTCGAGCGAGGGAGCGTTAACGCGCCGGCGCGCCCGTTCGACCGCTCGCTCGGACAGGCCGTCGAAGATACTGTCAACCGCCGGCGGACCGAACTGATCGCGTACCTCGCGCAACACGGCCGACAACATGCGTCCGTGCGACTGCGGAAACAACTCGGCGGCCCGATCCGTCAGCGAAAATTCCAGGGTCGGCTTGGTGGGGCCGCGCCGCACGGCTTTCTCTTCAACTAACCCATCGCGCTCCAGGAGCACCAGCTGCTGGCGCACGGCGTTCGACGATAAGGCGAGTGAGGCGGCCAGATCCCCGGCCGAAGCCGTACTCCGGCGCCGCAGTTCCGTCACGATCCGTCCACGGGTTGACGCGAAAAACCGGCTGTCGTGCATTGCAGTAATCGTACCACGCACCCGGCAGATAGTAAAGTTTCTCCTTGACTTTCTATGGAAGGCTGGGTACGATTACGCGTGCGCACTGCGCCCACACTATTAGGAGGAACACGGTGTCCGACCGGGGCTTACGTATTGCCGATCTGCACTGCAGCGTCGAGGGCAAGGAAATTCTCAAAGGGATCGACCTGGCGGTCGAACCCGGTAACGTACATGCCCTGATGGGTCCGAACGGCAGCGGCAAGTCTACCCTCGCGTTCGCACTGACGGGTCATCCGCACTACGACGTCACCTCCGGTAGCGCGTCGCTCGACGGCGAGGATCTGCTCGCGATGTCGTCCGACAAGCGAGCCCGTGCCGGCCTTTTTCTGTCGTTTCAGTATCCGGCAGCTATTCCGGGGATCAAGGTCGCCAACTTCTTGCATGCGGCCCGTCAAGCCGTGCGACCGGACTCGCTCGCGCCGGCCAAGTTCCGCGCCTTGCTGCTCGAAAAAATGGACGTGCTGGGCATGGATCCGGCGTTCATGGGACGCTATTTGAACGACGGTTTCTCCGGCGGTGAGAAAAAGCGGCTGGAAATGCTGCAGCTCGCGGTGCTCGCACCCAAATACGCCATCCTGGACGAAACGGATTCGGGCCTCGACGTCAACGCGTTGCGCGACGTGTGCGCGTCGGTACAGGCGTTGCGCCAAACCGAAGAAGGTCGCAGCGCCGGCTTTTTAATCATCACGCATTATCCGCGCATCCTGCAATACATCGCCCCGGACGTCGTGCACGTGATGATGGACGGACGGATCGTGAAAACCGGTGGCGCCGACTTGGCGCATCGCATCGAGAGCGAAGGGTACGACACGATTCGCGAAGAGATCGGCAGCGTTGTCTAGCGCGGTGGCGCCGGCCGGCTTGGCCGGTCGATTGGCCACACTCGATCCCGCGATTCTCACGCAAGGGCAGCGGCTGCAGGCGTTCGAGCAGTTCTCGCAACTCCCAAGCCGGCGCGAGCGAACGGGACGATATTGGCGCTTAGATCTGGAGACGCTGTCGCCGGATCCAACGGCCGATGTTGCGGAGTCGTCGCCACGCATCGACAATCCGAACGCTCGCATTATCGCCTGCGACTTGCGCGTCGCGGCAAAAGAACACGCCGAAGAATTCGCTCGCGCGTTCGGCACGACCGAGATCGGCTCTTCGAAGTTCGGCGCGTTGGCGCGCGCGTTCGCGCAAGGCGGTGCGTTCGTGTACGTGCCGGCCAACGTCGCGGCCACCGAACCGGTCGTGATCGATTTCGATTTTGCACCGGGAGCTACGGCCTTCGCGTACACCGTCGTGTATGCCGCGGCCGGCTCGGAAGTAACCGTCATCGAACGCTACGGCGGAGCCCCGGCGTTCGCGTGCGGCGCGACCGAAATCGTTACGGACGAGAACGCGACCGTTACTTTCGCCAACCATCAACACTTGACGGGTGCGGCGCAATGCGTGCATTCGCGTTTCGCGCGTCCCGGCAAGAACGCGAACGTGCATTGGGCGTGCGCCGACACCGGCGCGGCGCTGACCGTCGGCGAAATCGCCGTTGCGATCGAGCGCGAAGGCGTCGAAGCGGGCGTTACGTCGATCTTTTTCCCCAACGGCACCCAGCACGTCGATCTCGTCGCCCGGCTCGACCACACGGTCGGAAATTCCGTATCCGATACGCTCGTCAAATCGGCCGCGACGGGTTCGGGGCAAGCTCGCTTTCTCGGCAGCATCCGCATCGCCGAACGCGCGCAAGGCAGCAACGCGGCGTTACGTGACGACGCGCTGCTCCTGTCGGAGCGCGCGCACATCGACTCCGTCCCCGCTCTCGAGATTGCCGCCAACGACGTCAAGGCGTACCACGGCGCGACGGTGGGAGCGCTCGACAGCGATCAGATTTTTTACATGCAGAGCCGTGGCATCGCCGCCGCCGACGCCGAGCGGATGATCGCGATCGCGTTCTTCGAGCCGGCGATCGAACGCTTTCCCACCCAGGCGCTCCGCAGCAGCATTCGCGACGCCGTCGAGGCCAAGCTGGGATGACCGTCGCCACCCAACATGCCGGCCTGGATCCACAACTTGCCCGGATCCTCGGCGATTTTCCGATTCTCAACCGTCCGACGTCGCGCGGTAAGCGGTTGGTCTATTTGGATTCGGCCGCCACGTCGCAAAAGCCGCAAGCGGTGATCGACTCGTTGGTCGATTACTATCAAAACTATAACGCCAACATCCATCGAGGCGTGTACGAGATCGCAGAGCGCGCAACCGACGCCTACGAGGCGGCGCGCGGCAAAGTCGCGCGTTTCGTCGGCGCCGAGGCACGCGATCTCATCTGGGTGCGCAATACCACCGAGGCGATCAATCTGGTCGCATATACCTGGGGCGCGCAACACGTTGGTGCGGGCGATGCAGTGCTATCGACCGAGCTGGAGCATCATTCGGATTTGATCCCATGGCAAGAACTGTGCCGCCGTAACGGCGCGGAGTTTCGCCTGATTCCAGCCGACGAACGCGGCCTGCTCGTACTCGACGACCTCGATGCCTTGCTGCGCGGCTGCAAGCTCGTCGCACTCGGTCACGTGAGCAATACGCTGGGTACCGTGGCTCCGCTCGAAGAGATCGTCCGGCGGGCGCACGCTGCCGGCGCGCGGGTCTTGGTCGACGGCGCGCAAGCGGTCCCGCACTTCGCCGTGGACGTGCGCGCGCTCGACGTCGATTTTTACGCATTTAGCGGGCACAAAATGCTCGGTCCAACCGGTATCGGCGCGCTGTACGGCAAACGCGACGTTCTGCAATCGATGCCGCCGTTCGAATTTGGCGGCGATATGATCCACACGGTCGCGTACGATCGCGCCACGTTCGCCGAACCACCCTGGCGCTTCGAAGCCGGAACCGGCAACATCGCCGATGCGATTGCGTTGGGAACGGCGGTCGAGTATTTGACGCGCACGGGAATGGATTGGGTCCACGAGCACGAGCGCGAGCTGACGGACTATACACTCACGCGCCTGTCCGAATTCGAGACGCGCGGTTTGCGCGTGTACGGGCCGCGCGATTCGCGGCTGGCGGCCGGAATCGTCTCGTTCAATTTCGCCGACATCCACGCGCACGATCTCGCGTCGATCTTGGACACCGAAGGAATCTGTATCCGCGCCGGCCACCACTGCACGATGCCGTTGATGGACAAGATGGGCTGGTCGGCGACGGCGCGCGCCTCGTTGTATCTCTACAACACGCGCGAGGACGTCAACGCGTTGGCCGCCGGGCTCGAGAAGGCGGCAGGCGTTTTTGGAATCGCATAACCGGCATGGATGATTTTTACCGCGATTACATTCTCGACCACTACCGTAATCCGCGCAACTTCGGCCATCTCGAGCATCCCGACGCGCGCGCATCCGACGTCAACCCGTTGTGCGGAGACGCCATCGAAATGGAGCTGCGCCTAGAGGGTGGTACGGTCGCCGACGTACGTTTTTCGGGCAAGGGTTGCGCGATTAGTCAGGCATCGGCATCGATGCTCACCGAAGCGATCAAAGGCATGAAGCTCGAAGACGTCGCGCGCCTCTCCAAAGAAGCCGTCCTCGAGAATGTCGGCATCGGCATCAGTCCGACCAGAATGAAGTGCGCCATGCTGGGCCTGCGCGTGCTCAAGAGTGCCGCCGTCGGTGAAATCGCCGGCTGGCCCGACGAAGAGTAAGCCCTAGCGGCACGTTTTTGACCGCATTCCTTATTATGACCGGCGTGCGGCTGGCGTTGGCGGTGCTGGGCGCGTTCGTCGCGATCGTCCTCATCCGTCTTCCGCGCCCGGGCGGCTTCGGCCGGATCGCCCGGTACTGTATCGCGCTGGCACTGCTGGCGCTGAGCGTACTGCAAATCGCGTTTGCATTTCCGCCGCGAGCCGCCTCCACGCCGGCCGTGGAGCTCGTCGCCGGCGGCGCACTGATCGCCGCGTTGGCGATCGACGAATTGATCGGTTCCGACGTTCGGCGCGCGCTCCAGGGGATGCGCCGTTAGAGGTAGCAGGCTGCCCTTAGACAACTCGACCTGTCGTGTCGCACCATCCCATCGACCAAGAGATGTGGGAAACGATGGCCGAAGAGCCCGAGTTTCGCGCGCTAACTTCGCAGCGCCGCCGGTTCGTAATTCCGGCGACCATCTTTTTCATCGTTTACTATCTGACGCTTCCGGTTTCGATCGCACTCGCGCCGCAGTTTATGAGCCGCCAGTGGGGGGTGCTTTCGATCGCGTACTGGTTCGCGCTCTCGCAGTTCGCGATGTCGTGGCTATTGATGGCCGCCTACGTACTACGCGCGCGGAAGTTTGATCTAGCCGCCGCGAAGCTGCGGCATCGCGAAATGCACGAGGTTCGCGGATAATGCACGAACCGTCGCTGGTAATGTTCGCGGTCTTCGTGGCGATCACGTTGATCGTCACGGTCTGGGCGTCGGGCTCGACGGCCACGCGCAAAGGCTTCTATACGGCACACCGCCGGATCGGCGGCATTCAAAACGGCTGGGCGATCACCGGCGACTATCTTTCTGCGGCGTCGTTTCTCGGCATCACCGGTTTGATCGCGTTTTTCGGGTTCGACGGATTCATGTATTCCGTCGGCTGGCTCGTCGCATATCTGGCGGTGTTGTTCCTAGTGGCCGAACCGTTGCGCAACGCCGGCAAATACACCATGGCGGATCTCATCTCGTTCCGGCTTCGCGGCCGGACGGTCCGCGCGCTCGCCGGCGTTTCGACCCTCGCAATCACGCTGTTCTACATGATCGCACAGATGGTCGGCAGCGGCTTGATCGTTTCGTGGCTGATCCCGCAAGTGCCGGAATGGCTGGCTATCGGGGTCGTCGGAACGCTCATGGTGATCTACGTTTCGTTCGGCGGCATGCTGGCGACCACGTGGGTGCAAATCATCAAAGCCGGCTTGCTGCTCATTACCGCTGCGGTTCTCACCGTGCTGGTCTTATCGCGCTTCGGATTTTCGCTTCCCCACTTTCTGCAGGCCGCGTCGGCAGTGCCCAACGGGACCGGCGTGACGAATTTGCTCGCGCCCGGCCTGTATTTCAAAGGCACGCAAGGCGCGTGGAACATGATCTCGTTGGGGTTAGCCCTGGTGCTCGGCACGGCCGGGCTTCCGCACATCCTGATGCGATTCTTTACCGTGCCGTCGGCCAAAGCGGCGCGGACGTCGGTCGCGTGGGCGATGGTGTTGGTCGGCCTGTTCTATCTGGCGACGTCATTTATCGGATTGGGCGCCGCGACGCTCGTCGGAAAACAGCATATCGGACAACGAATGTACGCCGGACAGGCGATCGAGTATATCGCCAAACATTCGAGCGATGCGCACGCGTTGAACTCGCAGTTGGCGCACACCGGGTTCATCGTGCCGGTACTCAACAACAATCTCGCCGCCCCGCTACTGGCGGGAGAATTGGGCGGATCGTTGTTGTCGTCGTTCGTTGCAGCGGTCGCATTTTCGGCAATCATCGCCGTCGTTGCCGGCCTGGCCATCACCGCCTCGTCGGCGTTCGCGCACGACATCTGGTTCAATCTGGTCCGCGATGGCGAAGGCAACGAGCGAGAGCATCTCTTTATCGCGCGCGCCACGGCCGTCGTAGTCGGCGTCCTCGCCGTGGTGCTTTCGATCGCACTGCGCGGCTACAACGTCGCGTTTCTCGTCGGCTTGGCATTCGCCGTGGCAGCAAGCGCGAACGTTCCGGTGATCCTGCTGGCGTTGTCGTGGCGCCGCTTTTCGCGAGGCGGAGCCATCGCCGGCATGTTGTGCGGCTTAGGCGTTTCGCTCGCAGCGATTCTCACGAGCCCGATCGTGCTGGGCTCGCACGCGATCTTTCCGCTCGACAATCCGGGAATCGTATCGATCCCAGCCGGCTTTCTCGGTGCGTTTGCGGGTTCGTTGATCTGGCCCGATGCAGAGGCCGAGGCGCTCTTCGATCGCCTGCGAGTGCGCGCCGCGACAGGCCTGGGCGCCGAAGTATAATCCGCGGCCGGGGTTGCCGGCGCGTTAATGTTCCTTGATGGCGTAGTGGTCGGTGATTTGTAAACCCGACGTGCCGGGTTGGACGCTGAACGTCACCGCATACGCACCCGCGGCCGTTTGCACTTCCGCGGCGACGTGATAGCCGGTGCCGCTCGCGGTCGATTTGAGCGACGCGACGTGCGCGGTCGAATCCATGAATACTTCTCCCGGCGTACCGCTCGCGAGATAGGTCGTCGCGAGAGCGCGATTGCCACTGGCCAATGCCGATAGATACGATCGCACCACCGATTCCGCGCGCTCCGATCCGCTCGATGCGACGGGCGGCGTTGCCGGCGCCGGCGCCGCCGTGCGTTCGACGGCCGGACTCGCGGTTACGGCGCGACCGCGCGTTACCGGCGCCGCTGCAACTTGATGCACGACCGCGCTAGCGGCCGGATGCGGCGACAGTGCGACGCGCGCCGTCGGGGTGGGCGAAGCTTTGGGACTCTTGGACGGCTCTGGAGAGCTCGACGGTGAGGCCGACGGCGACACCGTGGGCGATGCAGTGGGCGATGGCGTGGCCGAGACTTTGTGCGTGGGCGACACGGCCGGCTTGGGACTCGCCGTCGGATTGAGGACCGGTTGTTCCGTCGGCACGGGTGTCACGAGCAGCGGCGTAGACTGCGCGACCGCCGTTCCCGGCGATTGCTTACCCGGTCCGCCCCCAAAAAAGTGCGCGAGCAGCGCGCCTAACAGCAAACCTGCGAAGACCACGACCAGCACCAATGGGATCAACGGCAGTCCGCCCGATTCGCGTCCCTCGTCGGAACGGCGGCGGCGACGGCGATCGCTCACGATCCGGGTGTGAGCCGTAGCGCCACGGCATCGTACAATCCACGCGGCAACACGTGGACGAGATCCGGGCGGCGCTCGACGAACACGGCAGTGCTTTCTTTCAACAGACCGGGGCTGGAGGCGGCGTAGTCCAGGAGCGCCGATACCGCGTCGGTTTCGCGCGACGCAACCCGTTCGAGGGTGGTTCCAGCTTCCTCGACGACGTCCTCAGACGACTCGCCGCGGTCGCGAAACGCATCGAAAATGGATTCCACGAACGCCCCGCACGCTTCGTCGGGCATGTTGGGAACGGCGGCGCGATACTCTCCCGCGAGCTCGCGGTCATCCATTTTCGCAACCAGCTTTTCGACGGTTCCGACGAGTAGTTCGGCAGGTACGTTGCCCAGGTGGGACACGGCGGTACCGTTTATTCCAAGCGGCAGGCAGCTCCTCGGCACGGACGAAAAAGAGCGCCGTGATTCGCGTCAGGATACCGATGGATATCCGGGCCGTCGCCGACGGAGGGTCGGCGGCGTTTGCACTGGTCACGCCGTTGCGCGTACGCGACCTATTGGCGATGGCGGTGCGCGAGGTGATCGGCTCGCGAGCTCCCGACGACAAGTTCGCGCGCAGCGTCCGGCGCACGCTCAACGGCTTTCTGGCCGGCGACTATACCGTGCAAATCGACGGCCGTCGCTTCGCGGATCCCGAAGACGTCGTCGTATGCGACGGTATCGCAGACGTGCGATTCTTCCTCAACCATCGTCGCGAACGTCTGCATCGCTGACGCGCCTGGCCGCTCTTGCGGCACAGTGTTAGTCTTAGAAGTACAATCGCGCCAACGTTCCGGAATGGAGCCCGAACATTTCTGCATCCCGCGTCGCCGGCACGCTCGCTGTTGTCGCCGGCCTTTTTTCCACGTTCGCACCGGCGCGGGCGGACGTTCGCTACGCCATTACCGGCCAAGACGTGTACGGCATCGGATCCGGAGTGCAGGTTTCATCGGTGCGGTACTCCGGCGACCAGCAGCTGACGATCCGCCACGACGGCGCACGCATGAAGTACACGGTGCGCGCCGTCTATACTCGTTATGAAGGCGACGATACAACCAAGCATACGGCCGTTTTCGAGCAAGAATCGCGCTCCGACGGATCGCTGCAAAGTACGGTTGACGACGATCCGGATTTTCTCACGATTCTCAATCAGCCGTTCGCCATCTCGCTCGACCGCGCGACGCTGCAAGATTTGCGGACGCTTCGCACCTCGGTTCCGTTTGCGGCCGGTTCCCCGCTCGGCGACGGGGCGACGATGCACGGCTTCCTACGGCCGGCGGGCGGTGGTCTGGTTGCCGGACGGCCGGCGGTCGCGATCGTCTTCGACGCGCAGGGCTCGATGGACGGCGCGGTGCCCAGCCACGGCCAAACGCGCATGTCGGGACGCATTCACATGAACGGCACCGCGTATTACGCGTCGAGCAACGCGCTGTTGCTGGAACTCGACGCGACCTTGCGCGTCGATGCCAATTTGAGCGCGCCCGGTGCGGCGCCGACGCCGGTGAAGATCGTCTACCGGCGCACGATTCGCGCCGAAGCCGCCGCACCGGATGCGGCGGCCCGGCGATAGACGCTAAAACGCGCCGACGAGTTCGACCTCGAGCGGATGCCGGAACGGCGATTCGCGCAACTGCGTGAACGGCGTGAACGCCAAATGATTCTGGTGACAGTCGATCAACATCTCGATGCCGCGCTTCACGCATCCGGTTTCTTCGATATATTTTGCAAGCTTTTTCGTAAAGTAGGCCTTGGGAGAACGTAAGACTTTCGCGTAATACGGATCTCCCGTCAAGTCGGCGCGATACACGCCCTCTTCGGGAACGAGCCATACGAACCACGGATCTTCATTCTGGCGGTAGCCGATCAGCACGAGTGGGATCGCTCGCGCGGAGTCGAGGTTCGGGAGAAAACTGCACAACGTGTACGCGTCGAATGCTATTTCCGTCGGTTCGATCGTTTGCATCATCGATTGAATCCCTTCATGAACCGTACGCCCGCATAAACAAAAACCGCCTCAGCGTTGCGTTGCTGAAGCGGCGTTTCTACTGGAGCGGCGGGCGGTGCGGATGAGCGCCATACCGGTGTATTGGCGAGCGAACGGGACGCTCCTCGGATGCCGGCGCTCGCTTGCGCCGTGAGGTTCGCTCAGGAATTACTCGGGCATATGTGAAACCACAAAGGAGGCTGCAGGGGTCCGGGTCACTGTATGAGTGCACTCGCCGCGCCGCTGCTGCAGGGAGTTTTCGTGCCAACAGCGGTTCCGACCGGGACCATGACGGCCGCCAGGCTGCCGTCCGCGAGCGTGCCCAGCATCGAGACGTTCGAACGGGTCGTCAACGACTACCAGCGCCGTCTCTATGGGTTCGCGCTCCGCATGACCGGCAACCGGGAGGATGCCGAGGAGATCGTGCAAGATGCCTTCGTGCGCGCCTATCGCGCGCTGGGCAAGATGTCGCTCGAGCAACGCTCTGAGCTGCGGCTTCAGCCGTGGCTGTACACGATCACCCTCAACGTCACGCGCAATCGCTTGCGCAGCAAGCGGCCGTCGAACGTCGCGCTCGATGCGCTGGCCGACCCGGACGCGCTTCTGCGCGAATCCAACGAGGGACCGCCGCAGCCGGAGACGATCGTGGAACGCAACGCCGAGGTGGCGCTGGTCGAACGGGCGCTCATGCAACTGCCGATGCACCTTCGCGCCGCGGCGACGCTGCGATTTATCGAAGGCCGCAGCCATCCGGAGATCGCCGAGATCCTGCACCAGCCGATCGGCACGGTTAAATCGCACGTCCATCGAGCGGTACGAATTCTTCGCCGCATCCTCGGACCGCAAATCGGGAGATTGACCCCCCAAGGAGCACCGCTACATGCGCTGTCGTGACGTCGAAGCTATGTGGGACGAAATCCACGGCGATTGCATCAAGTCGCTGCGAGAGACCGTCGCCGAGCACGTACGCGGATGTATGCCGTGCCAACTGCTGTTCGAACAGTACGAAGGGGTCGCGTACCGGCTATCGACGCTGCCGCAGCCGCAGCCGTCGTGCGATCTCACCAAGCGCGTCGTCGAGCACATCGCCGCACTCAAGTTCAAGACGCGCGAGCCGCTTCTGCTGTGCGCCGTCAACACGCCGATCGGGCGCGTCCACGTCGGATTCAAGGAACGCCGGATCGCCTACGTCGGCATCGATACGGGCGAAACGCCCGAAGAGGTGCGCGAACGGGTAGAGCGCCGCTTACGCCGGCCGGTCGCGATGGGTCAGGTCCCCACCTGGCTACTCGAAACGCTCGACCACTTTTTCCACACCTGGCGCATCGAGGACGCGATGATCGACATCAGCGATCTCACGCCGTTCGAGCAAGCGGCGCTGCGCGCCACCGCGCAGATTCCGCCCGGCGAAGTCCGTTCGTATTCTTGGGTGGCCTCGCAGATCGGCCGCCCTCGAGCGGCGCGCGCGGTCGGCCGCGTGATGGCTCGCAATCCGCTTCCGTTGCTGTTTCCATGTCATCGCGTCGTCAACTCATCGGGCGCCCTGCATAATTATTTTTACGGCTTGGACATGAAGGCGCGTTTGCTCAAGATGGAAGGCTACCCCGGTTAAGTAACCGAGTACCGAAGGGGAACGTTCGCACAAAGCCAACTCTGCCAACGTGCCGGAGTCTTATTTCTGAACGACCCACGTACCGCCGCCATCCCCGACGTTCACGGCCACGCCAAAGGCGAACATCGACCGTTCGCAGAGGAACGTCCGATCGCGTATTCCGCGCGGATGCTGTTCCTTTGGTTTTTCCATGCGTGTCGCCGCGGAATGCCGCGATTCTTGATGGCCGCCGACCACGTCAACTATCTGACGTTCGAAGATCCGGGCGCCGTCAATACGGTTCGCCGCGCGCTGAAACTGGCGGAGGCCGGGGATCTGCACGGCGCCGCAGAGGCTGCCGGCGTCAACCCCGGGCACGCGTCGGTCGTCTCCGAAGCGTTGCGCCGCGGTATGCGCTTCTCGCTCGGCGCGGAGGTCGACAACGACCCGCGCGCCAGACCGGACGCCCAAAACATTATCGACGCGATGCGCCCCGACGGAATCATTCGTTGCGTCAGTTTTTTGACGATCGAACACCCCGAAAAGGGTTCGGATTTTAGCTGGTCGTTCGACGACGAGGAGTTTGCGTCGCTGCACGAGTCGTTCGGAACCGAACGCTTGTGGGAGCAGTACGTCGCCAAGCTGTTGGACGATCTCGAAAAGCTGCCGTCGCACGTCGCGGGCAACTTCTACATGCCGGCTCGCTTGGGCGGCTGGCCCGCGCCCGAACGCCTCGAGGAATATGAAGACCGCCTGTTAGCGGTGTGTCACGCCCGCAAACTGGCCGTCGAGATCAACACGCGCTTCCTCTACCGCGAAACGTCGGACGAGCACAAGAAAGCGTTTCTCGACGCGAACGCGCGACTGGCCCGCAAGGCGCAAGCGTTGGGAGTCGGCATCGCGATCGGTTCCGACGCGCATAGCCCCAAAGACCAGGGCAACCATTTCGACATCGTGTTGCGCATGCTCGATGAAGCGGAGATCAACGAGTTAGTTTTCCCAGTCGGCGGCAGGCTCGCTCGCGTCGCATTGCGCGCCACGCAGGAGCATCTCGAGGCGCACGATCGCTCGCGCGAAAAGAACGTGCCGGGCAGCAGCATCAGCGGATTCAGCCGCGCCGAACTCGGCCTTCCGGAGCATATCGCGGTCCCGGGTAAAGGACGAGCGAAAAAACGCGCCGGCGGACCGGCGAGGCCCACCAAACGTGCGGCAGCCTCTGGAAAATCGTCGTCCAAGAGCACGTCGAAGCGCAGCGCCGATTCGAGCGAATCGTCAACCCAGGCAAAGGCCGCGCTTACGGAACTCGAACCCGGCGCGACAACGGAAACGCCGGCGAAATCTGTGAAACCGGCGTCGAAGAGCAAGGCTGCACCGAAAACGTCCGAAGCGAAAACGCCGGCAGTCAAAGCCGCGCCGCCTGCGAAGGTCGCCGCAGCAAAAGCTACGCCGGTACGCAAGGCTGCCGAAAAACTGAGGGCTGCGGAAAAAACCAAACCGGTCGAGAAACCGAAAGCCGCCGAGAAAAAACCCGCCGCCACACCGAAGTCGGAAAAATCGAAGCCGGTGAAGGCGGCCGCGGCAAAGGCCGCTCCCGCCAAACGCGCGGCAACGGCCAAAGCGCCGCCCCGCAAGAAGGCCCCGGCGCCTGCGAAGAAGGCTGCAAAGACACCCGCGCGCGCAACGGCGGTGAAGAAAACGGCCGCGAAAAAGCCGCCCGCCAAGCCGGCCGCCCGAGTTCCGGCGCGCCCCGCCAAAACCGCGGCAAAAGCCGCGAAGAAAACGACCGTTAAAAAATCGAGCAAATCCGCTGCGGCCCCGAGCGCGAAAAAGCGGCCGGCGCCTAAGCGCCGCTAACCCTTCTTCGTCGTTCAGAGGAGGTACCCAATGGCGAACGTCGATCGCCTGCGGAACGTCGCATTCGTCGGTCCGCATCACGCCGGAAAGACCACGCTGGTCGAAGCGGTGCTCGCAAAAACGGCGGCGATATCGCGCCGCGGCTCCATCTCCGATGGAACGACCGTAACCGATCACGAGCCCGAAGACGTGGCGCACGTTCAGTCCACCTGCGTCGGGTTCGCACACTTTTCCAGCGACGGCACCGACGTTACGATCGCCGACTGTCCCGGCTTCGTCGATTTTTTTGCCGAAACGAAAGCCGTGTTGCGCGGCGTCGATGCCGCGATCATCGTGATCGAAGCCGACCCGCAGCGCGTCGTGCATGCCAAAGCGACGGTCGATTTTCTCGACTCGTTGCGGTTGCCGCATCTGTTCGTCGTCAATAAAATGGACCGTCCCGGCGCGGATTTTCCGGGGACCCTCGCCGCACTGCAAGACGCCTACGGGCGCCACGTCGTGGCCGAGCAGTTACCGATCGGCAGTTCCGAACAGTTTGCGGGCTACATCGACTTGGCCGACATGAAGGCTTGGAGCTTCGCCGATGGTTCCGAAACGGTGCGGCCGATACCGGCCGATCTGGAAGCGGCGGCACGCGAAACGCGCGGACAATTGCTCGAAGCGATGGCCGATTTCGACGATCACCTGATGGAAGAGTTGCTCGAGGGCGTCGATCCCGACGCCGAAGAGATCGAGCGCGACCTATGCGACGAATGTTCGCACGATCAGATCATTCCGGTGGTAGTCGCTTCGGGTGCGACCGGTGCCGGAGTGGATGCTCTCGTCCGTTCGATTGTGAAATGGTTCCCGTCGCCGGCGGCGGTCGAAAAGACCGACGTCGACGGCACGCCGATTACGGCCGATCCGGCCGGACCGGTCATCGCACAAGTGATCAAGACATCGATCCATCCGCAAAGCGGAAAAGTATCGATCGCGCGCGTGTACTCCGGTACCGTAAAGTCGGACGCGACGTTATCGGATGCCAACCGGGACGGCGAAAAGGTGCGGCTCGGCGGCTTATACCGCCTGCAAGGCAAAAAGCAAGAACCGATTGCCGAAGCTGGTCCCGGCAGCATCGTCGCATTTGCTCGATTGGAAACCGTCGCCACCGGCGACACGCTCACGTCCGGCAGCGCTTCGACTCGCATGGCGCCGATCGAGCCCGCCGAGCCGGTGTTCGCGGCCGCGATCAAGCCGAAAGATCGCATGGACGAAGCGAAGATCTCGCAGATGCTCGGACGCATCGTCAACGAAGATCCGGCGTTACAATTGCGCCGTGCCGACGTAACGCACGAATTGCTGCTTCTCGGTGCGGGCGAACAGCACGTTTCGATCGCCATCGAGCGATTGGCGCGCAAATATAAGGTGGAAGTGGAAGTAGCCCCTCCCGCGATCCCCTATCTCGAAACGATTACGGCCGACGCCGAAGTGCACTCCCGCTACAAGCATCAAACCGGTGGCCACGGGCAGTTCGGCGACGTCTGGCTACGCTTCCAGCCGCGAGATCGCGGCGCCGGCGTCACGTTCGAAGACAAAATCGTCGGCGGCGTCGTGCCGCGCCAGTTTATTCCGGCCGTCGAAAAAGGCGTGCGCGAAGCGCTGGCACACGGACCCAACGGAAATCCGATCACGGATCTGCACGTGACGTTGTTCGACGGCGCGTACCACGACGTCAACTCGAGCGAACAATCGTTCAAAACCGCCGCCAGCATGGGCGTGCGCGACGCACTGCAAAAATGCGGCCCGGTCGTGCTGGAACCGATCGTCGCGGTCGAAGTGGAAGTGCCAAATAATTACACCTCAGCCGTTATCCAGCAACTCACCGGCAAACGCGGTCAAATCCTGGGAATGAGCTCGGCCGTCGAGCGGCCTGGCTTCGACATCGTCGAAGCATACGTTCCTCAAGTCGAGTTGGCCCGATACATCACCGAACTGCGCACCGCGACGCAAGGACTCGGCACGTATCGCTGGCGGCACGAACGCTACGACCCCGTTTCCTCCAATCATCGCGGCGTTTCGAAAGCGGCGGTATAAATACAGACGTGAAGGCACTTCGCAACACGCTCGCGGCGGCGGCGACGCTCGCCGTCGTATGCGCCTGCAGCAAAGCCGGAGGAATCGACAGCGGCGGCCGCCACTCGTGGACGAAGCCCGGCAATTTGCGCATCGCGATCCAACAAGAGGCGAAGAGCCTAAATCCGCTGCTCAACTCGAACACGACGGATACGCTGATGGGTTATCTGATGTTCGAGCCGTTGTTATCCGCCGACGACAAGGGCAATCCGGTACCGATGCTGGCGACGCAGGTGCCCACGCTCGAAAACCACGGGATATCGGCCAACGGCCTAACCATCACGTATCATCTGCGCAAGGACGTCAAATGGACCGACGGCGTCGGCCTGACCGCCAAGGACGTCAAGTGGTCGTGGCAAGCGATCATGAACCCGGCAAACAACATCGTCTCGCGCCACGGCTACGATTTTATTTCGCGTATCGACACGCCCGACCCGTACACCCTCGTCGTCCACCTAAAGAAGTTGTTCGCGCCGTTCGTAAACACGTTCTTTGCGATGAGCGATCAACCGTTCCCGGTCGCACCCGAACACGTGCTTTCAAAATATCCGAACATCAATCAAATTCCGTTCGGTTCCGCTCCCACCGTCAGCGACGGGCCGTTTAAGTTCGTCCAATGGATTCACGGCGACCGCATCGAGCTGGCCCGCAACGATGGCTTCTTCATGGGACGTCCGAAGCTCGACAAAATCGATATACGCGTGATTCCCGATGAAAACACCAGCGTCAATTTGCTGCGCACGCATGCGATCGACTACATGTTTCAGGCGTCGCCCAACACCTACCCGGCGTTGCGAGCGCTGTCGGACGTCAGGCTCGTTTTCGTCAACGTGAACGGCTACGAGGGCGTACAGCTGAACGTGCAGAGTCCGCAGATCAAAGATGCGCGCGTACGGCAAGCCATCGCGCTGTCCCTCGATAAGGCGCAATTGGTGGCCACGCTTGGGCACGGCATTATGAAAACGGCGACCGAAGACGTGCCCGACTGGATGTGGGCGTTCAATCCGAGCGTGAAGTCGTATCCGCACGATCCGGTGCGCGCCCGCTTTTTGCTGCGGGAGGCCGGCTGGAGCCCGGGTTCCGACGGCATCATGCAAAAAAACGGCGTCCCGATGCAGCTCGCGATCGTGACCAACAACTCCAACGCAACGCGACGCGAGGGCAGCCTGCAGGTGCAAGCGATGCTCAAACAGTCGGGCATCGGCAGCACCATCAAGAATTATCCCGGCGACGTACTGTTCGCGCCGGCCGGCATGGGCGGTATCCTGCAACTCGGTAAGTTCGATCTCTCGATCGCGGGGTGGTACGCCGGGATCGATCCCGACGACAGCTCGCAGTATATGTGCGAAAATATCCCGCCGGGCGGCTACAACTATTCGCGCTATTGCAATCCCGAGATGCAGGCGGCGCAAACCGCCGCGTTGACGCACTACGACCGACCGTCGCGCAGAGCCGCCTACTTCCGCATTCAAGAACTGCTGGCGCGCGACAATCCGCAGATCTTCTTCTGGTGGACGCGCCAAATCGAACCGATCAGCGTCGACTTCAAGGGCTTCGACCCAAACCCGGTGATCGAAGTTTGGAACGCGTGGCAATGGAGCATTTAGGCCCGCGCGAACGCACGTCGGCCACCCATCCAGAATTGGTGTGGCTTCGTAAAACGATCGTCGAGCGAGCCCTGACCCGCGGCGATTATCTGTTATCGGGTGGCGTTCGCAGCGACTATTACATCGACAAGTTTAGCCTATTTTCCGAACCGCACGTATTGCGTCGGATAGCACGGCTATTCACGCCGATCGTCAGCGAAATCAATCCCGACATCATCGGCGGAACGGAGTTGGGCGGCGTCGTGATCGCGACCGCGGTTTCGTCGTTGTGCAACATTCCGATGATCGCCGTTCGCAAACAGCCAAAAGGCTACGGTGCGTTCGCCGACGAGTACGTGGAAGGCCCATATTCCGCCGGTCAGCACGTGCTGTTGCTCGAGGACGTGGTAACCAACGGACGGGAAGTGTTAGCAGCGGCGCGCCGGCTCGAGGAACTCGGTTTGCGGGTGACGACCTACGCCGTGATCAGCCGCGGCCTGGCACCCGTCAACGCGCTGATCGCGTTTTCGCTGCCCAGTAGCGACGCGAAAACCGAAAACTAAAGAAGCGAAGCGCCTCCGAGCGCGACTTCGAATCCGTCATCGACGATGGTTACGGGACCGTCGAAAGCGCCCGACGCATGCGTTCTCATCTGCTCGGTTTGGGATTCGGCCGGATAGTGCGTCAGGGCCAGCGCTCGCGCGCCGGCTGCCGCCGCGATCTCACCGGCTTCGCGGGCCGACAGGTGTCCGCGCGGCGCGTCCTCCACGCCCGTACCCAGCGCAGCCTCGCATAAAAAAAGATCGACATCGCGCGCTACGTGCACGAGTTCGTCGCACGGGGCGCTGTCGCCGGAATACGTGAGCGTCGCGCCGCCCGATTCGACACGCACGGCGAACGCATCGATGTAGTGGCGTACTCGCGCAAACCGCAACCCGATCTCGCCCACGGTTACCGGCGTCGATTCGTCGTATTCGCGGATGTCGAACCCGGCCAAAAAATCGCTGCGTCCCTCGCGTGCGAAGCCCTGGCAAACCCGCTGCAGTACCACGCTTCCACCGGCCGGCAGCCAGAGTGGAAGCGGCGCCGATCGCAGCGACGGGCCATACGTCAACCCGTAGCGCAACGGAATGACGTCCAAGAAATGATCGGCGTGCATATGCGTGATAACCACCGCATCGAGTGCCGCGTAATCCATGGCCGTCCGCAATGCCGAGATCGCTCCGCTGCCGGCATCCAATACGATCGACGTTGCGGTGGACCGTACGAGATACGAACTACACGCCCGCCCCGGGCGCGGAACCGAGGGACTCGACCCGAGGACGCGAAGCCGCAGTCCGCCGGTCACGCGAGCGACGCGAGCACCGCCTGCACGTGGCCATCGACTTTTACATTCGGCCAAACCTTGACGATCGAGCCCCCGGCGTCGATAACGAAGGTCGAACGCGCCAGACCCATGCGCTTAATGCCGTACATCGTCTTCTCGACGATCACGCCGAACGCGTCGCACAAGCGGGAATCCGTATCGGCGATCAACGCAAACGGAATGCCGTACTTCTTTTTGAACCGCTGGTGCGACTCGACCGAATCGCGACTCACGCCGACGATCGTCGCGCCGCGACGTTCGAACTCGTCGAACGCGTCGCGAAACTGTGACGCTTCACTGGTGCAGCCCGGCGTGTCGTCTTTGGGATAAAAATACACTACCAGCATACCCGCGGCTAACTCGGTGGTCAACAGATGCCGGCCCGTGTCGTCAACGACATCGAGCGTGGGCAAACGGTCTCCAGCTTGTAACATCGGTGAGAAACTCTACCTTCCTTCGACTGGCGAAACCGGTTGTGCGAACTGCTCGAGCGGAACGAGAAACAGCAGCCGGTCGCCGGGCTCGACTTGGTCGCGAAAACCGCGAATCGCAATCGCTTCTCCAGATGCGTCCGCCTTCCGCCGCCACACGTAGAGTGGGATCCAGCGCACGCGATAGCCAGGGCGCTCGGGCGGCGCGGGCGGCGGGACGTTGCTCGCGTCCTGTACTCGCTCGGCCAGCTGAAACGACCCCGAGCCGTTCGGCCCGTCGAGATCGAAGCGTCCGCGCGTGCTTTCGAAGCGCGCCAATCCGGCGATGGTCGCGGCCGTCAACTCCGTGGTCGAAAACGATGCGATGCCGAAATGACGGTCGATCGAACGCCCGAACGAGAGATCGTCGATGCGTAGCACGATGCCGAGGTCGTCGTCGCCCGGCGTACGCGGGCGCGAACGGGCGCCCAACGCCGCTTCCAAATTCGCGGTATCGCTGTTCGTAACACCGACCAGTCCGAGCGCCCGCTCGGGCGAACACAAAGCGATCGTTTCGTCGTTGGTCGCATCGCCCGTGAGCAAATCGATCTTGCGATCGCGCGCCATCTCGATGAGGACGCTGTCGGGCGACTTCTCGACAACCACGACGCGTTCGCCCAACCGGCGCAAATACTCGATCACCAACGTCCCGACGTTGCCGGCGCCGCACACGATCACGTGGCCGGTGCGGTGAATGCGGCGCAAACCTTGCGTGCGCCGTTCCGATGCGGCGTTCAGACCCGACGTCACCGAAGCGGTAAAGATCGCCACCAGCACGAGTCCCGCCAACGTGACGCTTACCGCCGCGGCCATCTCACCAATCTGCCACAGCGCGACGTTGCCTGGAGCGCTGCAGTCGCTGCAGAGATTGACGTCGGGAGACCCTTCCATCATCGTCAGCACGTAGTACGCGACGCCCCACACGTTCCAGTGCGTTGCCGCCGAAAAGATGAGCACGAACGTCGCGAACGCGGCGAGCGCGAACAATGCGGCAGTGCGCAACACCGGTTCCACGCGCCGTATCGATGTCGCGGCCTCGCGAAGACGGAAAGCGAAGCGGCGGCCCGCGGCCCCGGCGCGCACGGTGCGCTTGCGCTTAGCATAACGCACCGGTCCGAAGATGGTCAGGCGGTCGCCGGCCGCCAACGGCCGTTCGAGGAGCGCGGCGTCGTCGTCGGAGTCCGCGCCGCGGCACGCATACGGTGCGCGTCCGTCGACCGCGATGACGCGCGATCGCATATGGCTTTCGGCCTGATCGACGGTCATGCCGTGGACGCCCAATTCGCCCGCCATACGTTGCGAGAACGCAAAGAGATCGTACGCTTCGCCGGTACCGGCTGCGTTGGATTCCAGCGTTGGAAAGCGGAGCGCGTAAAAGCACGATGGTTCGACGGCCGCCGCTGCGTACGTGGCCGCCGCATGTGCCGCCGGCGAGATGACCGTACAGTTGAATTTCAAGCCGTCCTGGATCTTGCGGCCGAGCACGGGGTTGAACTGGCGGAGCGTAATTCGAACCCGGTCGTCGATATCGCGCGCGAGAAGCGAAACGCGTAAATTCATACGGTCATCGTCCGAAACCGCAACCAGCGCACACTGCCGAGCGTCGGCTGCCGCGCCCGGGGCCCGCAGCCCCGCGCGTTCGAGCGTGGCAGCATCGAGCGGGTCCGCGTCGATGCGCGAAAAGGCGCCGTCGCCGAATCGCCGGAGCAATGCATCGGCCTGGCGTTGTAAAAACGCTTCCTCACGAGGATCGGCGGCCTTCCACACCAGCGTCACGGCTTGACCCGCAGTCTTCAATATTTCGCTGCAGATCTCGAACGCGAGGTAGTCGCCGCCCACGACGATAATTAACGCCCCGGACGCCATTTATGTGTACTTCGCCGCACGACCGCTCCATCCGGCCGCCACATCCGCTGGCCGTCGAGCTCGCCGGACGCCTGCGCGGCGTTCCGCACGCGCACGTTCTCGATTACTGTACCGGAAGCGGGCGTAACGCGAGATGGCTGGAGCGCGAGGGGTTCTCGGTCGAGATCGTGTCCGACGACGAAGCAACGGCCTTCGACCGAACGGATCCACACCCGTCATTCGACGGCATCGTCGCGTCGCACGGTCTCCTGCACGGCATCGCGACCGCGACGCCCGGACGCGTCGAGCTCTTAGCTCGAAGATTGCGTCCCGGCGGATGGATGTGCGCGACGTTCGGCGCGACGGCCGACAGGCGTTTCGGTGTTGGAGAGCGTCTCGACGATGCGACGTTTGCGCCGCGCGACGGCGACGAAATCGGCGTCGCGCATGCCTACTTCGACGAACCCGCGTTACGCACGATGCTCGAACCATATTTCGACATCGTGCTATTGGACCGGTTCGACGCAGAGCAAACCGCCGGACGATGGGCACACTCGCAGCCGCTCACCGGAGCGGTGCACTGGTTCTTCGTGGGAAGCGTACGCGGGCGGGAGCGCTAGTAGCGCGCGATCGACGGATCGACGCGTCGCGCGTACGATTCGATACCGCCGGTAAGGTTGTAGACGTCGGGCCGTCCCATACCGGCAAGATATTCCGCGACCATGGTCGAGCGCGTTCCGTGGTGGCACATCACCACGATCGGAACGCCGGAGGGCAGTTCGCCGATGCGTTCGATCAGTTGTCCCATCGGGATCCAGGTAGCGCCGTCGAGCGACGCTGCTCGCACTTCTTCGGCTTCGCGAACATCCAGTAAGAGATGCGGGGTGTGCTGCTCGCGCCACTCGCCGAACGTCGCGACGTCGAGTTCGCGCATTTCGGTCACGCTAGCGCTCCGGCGCGGCGATGAGGTCTTGCATCGGGCTCGACGCATTTGCGTACAGGCGTTTCGGCATCCGTCCCGCTAAAAACGCCTCCCGTCCGGCTTTCACGGCGTACTGCATCGCGCGCGCCATTCGGACGGGATCGCGTGCGGCCGCGATTCCGGTGTTCATCAGCAGTCCGTCCACACCCAGCTCCATTGCGATGGCGGCGTCCGACGCCGTGCCGACGCCGGCATCGACGATGACGGGAACCGTGGCGCGCTCTTTGATGATCGCGATCGAATACGGATTGCACACGCCCAAACCGCTGCCGATCGGCGCGGCCAACGGCATGACGGCCACGCATCCGGCGTCTTCTAACCGGCTGCATGCGACCGGATCGTCGCCGATATACGGTAACACCGTAAACCCGTCCGCCACCAGCCGCCGGGCCGCGGCGATCGTTTCGGTCGCGTCGGGATACAGCGTTTGCGGATCGCCGATCACTTCGAGCTTGATCAGATTGGTTTCGAGCAGCTCGCGCGCGAGCTGCGCCGTGAGCACCGCCTCATCGGCGGTGTAACACCCGGCGGTATTCGGCAAGATCGTCATGCGCGAACGATCGATATAATCGAGCATCGACTTCCCGCTCGCGTCATCCAGATTGATCCGGCGAATCGCGACCGTCACCATCTCGGCGCCGCTGGCTTGGTGCGCGGCTTGCATCGCCGCCATCGACGGATATTTTCCGGTACCGACGATCAGCCGCGATTCCAATCGATACGATCCGAGTACCAACGTGTCGCTCACGTTAACCGCCCGCAACCGCTTTGATGATTTCGATGCGATCTCCATCGGCTAATACGTGCGATGCATAGTCGCCGCGCCGCACCACGCAGTCGTTCTTTGCGACGGCGATTCCAGCCGAAGGCGTTCCCAACGCGTCGAGGAGCGATGCGAGCGTCGAACCTGCCGGGAGGTCGCGCGGCTCTCCGTTAATCGTGGCTTTCACGCATTACCGGTTCGCGCCGGCCGCGCGCGATTCCATCCGGTTCGACCGGCTCGCGAAGCGGCGAGAATGCCGGCAGCACGTCGGACCGGCCTTCGATCGCATCGGCGATTGCCGTTGCGGTCAAGGGAGCGAGCAGAATTCCATTGCGATAATGACCCGCAGCAGTAAGCAGACCGTCGAGCGCGGTGCGGCCGACGTATGGCAGACCATCCGGCGTTGCCGGGCGCAAACCGGCCCATTGCTCGCTGACGGTGAAGTTGGTGAGCGAGGGCGCCGCACGAAGCGCGGCGTGCAGCAACTGCGCGAGGCCGCCGGCGGTAACCCGCTCGTCGAACCCGCGCTCCTCGACCGTGGCTCCGACCAGCAAACGTCCGTCGTCGCGCGGCACGAGATACGCTTGCGGCGTCCAGACCGGCCGACGAACGAAACCGTGCGGCACTTCGATCGCCAGCATCTGGCCTTTCACCGGCCGCACCGGCGGCAAGCAATCGTCCGGAACGCCGGACACACCGCCGGCCCAGGCGCCCGCGGCGTTCACGATCGCGCCGGCCGGGGCGAAGCCATCGTCGGTGGCGACCCCCAGCGCGCGGCGCGCGTCGCATCGGATTGCGATCGACGCCCCTTCGACGATGTGCACGCCGCGAGCGCGACATGCCGCGATCAGCGCGCGTCCGAGGCGGCGATTATCGACCGAACCTTCGGCCGGTATCAACAAACCGCCGCGCACGCCATTCGACAGCGCCGGTTCCGCAGCCAATGCGGCCGCGCGATCGAGCGACATCGACTCGACCCCCAACGCGCGCAGCGAGACTGCATCGCGTTCCAGGCCGGCCAACTCCTCGTCGGACGTGGCGGCGTGCACGATGCCACTGATATGCAATCGAGGATCGACGCCGCTCTCGGCTGCGACCGCGGCCGCAAATGCCGGATAGGCGCGCAACGACCTCGCGCACGCGTCCAGCAGTGCGGGAAGCGGGCGTTCCGAATAGGGTGCGAGCAGTCCGGCGCCGGCCCACGAAGCGCCGCGTCCGGGTTGCGCGACGTCGTACACTCGAACGGTGGATCCGCGCCGCGCGAGTTCGAACGCGATCGAAAGACCGATCAATCCGCCGCCGACGATCGCGACGTCGTTGCTGTGCAGGCTGCGCTACATTCCGGTGTAGACTGGGCCTTCGCCACCCTGCGGCGGCACCCACGTGATGATTTGATATGGATCGATGATGTCGCACGTCTTGCAGTGCACGCAATTGGTAAAGTTGATCTGCAACCGCCCGTCGACGACGTCGCCGGTTTTTTCGAACATCGGCTCGTACACCGCCGCCGGGCAAAAATACTGGCACGGGTTTCCGTATTCCACCGTGCAACGGTCGCGACAAATGTTCGTGTCGGACACCAGCAAGTGACTCGGTTGATCTTCTTCGTGCATCGTACCGCTGTTGAACACGTCGGTCAGTTTGTCGAAAGTCAGCACGTTGTCGATCGTCGCGCGCGGCGTTTCCTTCGGTCGATAACCGGCTTTCACCATCACTTCGTATCCGGGTTCCTGATCGAGTTTGTCGATCGCGCCGAAGCCGCGTCCTCCGGTAAACGTGGCCAGGCCCGCGTTGAGCAACCCGGCAAAGCGTCCGTTCTTGAAGCCCTGGTGGAAGTTGCGCGACGTCCGAAGTTCGGTGTATGCCCACGATGCTTTAAAGCGTTCCTCGAACGCGCTCAACGTCGTCGCGTCGTACGCATCGGCGGTCAGGGCATCCCACAGCGTTTCGGCCGCCATGATGCCGGACTTGACCGCCAGATGAATGCCTTTCAAACGCATACCGTTGAGGAATCCGGCACTGTCGCCGATGAGCAATAACCCGTCGGCATACGGACGCGGCATCGCAAACAGCCCGCCTTCGGGAATCGCCTTGGCGCCGTAACGGATCAGCTTGCCACCTTCGAGCAGCTTTGCCACCGACGGATGTTGTTTGAGGCGTTGCAGTTCGTTCTGCGGATCGGTCGTCGGGTTTTTATAATCCAGTCCGGTGACGTGCCCGATATCGAGCACGTTGCCGCTCATCCCGTAGATGAAGCCGCCGCCGAACGTTTCGGCCGGCAACGGATAGCCGAGCGTGTGAATCACCGCGCCCGCCGGAAAGCGGTCGTCGGGAAGCTGCCACAGTTCTTTGATTCCGGCGGCGTAGACTTGCGGTTCGCGGCCGGCATCTAAATGCAAACGGTCGATCGCCTGTTTGGAGAGCGTTCCACGCGGGCCTTCGCATAGCACCACGACTTTGGCGTACAAGTCGGCGCCGGGTTCGTAGTTCGATTTTGGTTGGCCGTTATGATCGACGCCCTTGTCGCCGGTGCGTACGCCCACGACGCGGTCGCCATCCCACAGCAACGTCTGACCGGGAAAAGCCGGAAATACTTGCGCGCCGGCTTCTTCGGCTCGTTCGCCCAGCCACTTGCTCAGCTTCTGCAGCGACGCCACGTACTTGCCGTCGTTGCGTAGCGGCGGCGGCGTAAACGGTGCTTTAATGCGTCCGCGTTCGGTGAGGTACCACAGCTCGTCCGACGTTACGATGGATTCCACCGGAGCGGTATCGCGCCAATCCGGCAACAATTCGTCGAATCCACGCGGATCGACCACCGCACCCGAGATTCCGTGATTGCCGATCTCGCCGCCCTTCTCGATGACCAGCACCTCGAGGTCGCGCCCGGCCGTTTTCGCCAAGCGGCTGAGGTGCAACGCTCCAGCGAGTCCGGCGGGACCGGCGCCGACAAACAACACATCGACGTCGAGACGGTCGCGATCAGGCATGAACGAGTTCCAGCAGCATACTTCGGTTATTCGCGCACCGGCGCCGCGTTACTGTGCCCTGCGGTAGGGGGTCGCGCCTCACGTCGCGCATCGGTGCGCATGCAGCCGAGTCGAAGCTTTGCGAGCGACAATAACGCGCCGATCGCGCCCGAGATTCTGCAAGCGATCGTGGATGCGAACGAGGGCGACGCGATCGGATACGGCGACGACCGTTGGACGCGGCAGGCCGAGCGACGTTTCCGCGATTGCTTCGGAAACGACACGCACGTGCTGTTTACGTTCAACGGCACCGGAGCCAACGTCATGGCCCTCAGCACGGTGCTGCGCCCGTGGGAAGCCGTGCTGTGTCCGGAAACGGCGCATCTGCAGACCGACGAATGCGGCGCGCTCGAACGCTTCAGCGGATCGAAGGTCATCCCCATTCGCACGGCCGGCGGAAAACTGCAATCCGGCGATCTCGAACCCTATCTCCGCGCGGGGCACGGCGTGCATTTTCCGCAACCGCGGGCGATCTCGATCTCGCAGCCCACCGAGTTCGGCGAAGTGTACCAACCGGAAGAGATTGCCGCGCTGTGCGACTACGCGCACGCGCGCGGCCTCATCGTTCACGTCAACGGCGCCCGGATCGCGAACGCCGCCGCCGCGCTCGACAAACTGCCGCGCGAGATTACCGTCAACCTGGGGGTCGATATTCTCAGCTTCGGGGGAACCAAGAACGGTCTGATGCTGGGTGAAGCGGTGTGCTTCTTTGCAAACGATACCGGCGTGCAGAATGCGCCGTTCGTTCAGAAACAAGCCATGCAGCTGGCATCCAAAATGCGCTACGTCGCCGCGCAGTTCGACGCATTGCTCGAGGGCGGCCGCTGGCTTGCGTACGCGCGTCACTCGAATGCGATGGCTCGCCGTCTGCACGAGCGGATCGCCGGAACCGGCGGCGTTCGCGTGACGCGTTCGGTCAACTGCAATGCGATTTTTGCCGTGATGCAACGCGACGCCATCGAGCGGCTGCAGCGTGAGTTTTTCTTTTACGTGTTCGACGATGGGCCGCCCGAGGTGCGCTGGATGACGCACTGGGCTACGAGCGAGGACGACGTAGACCGTTTTGCGGCCGCGCTCGCTCGCGCGTGTTCGGAAGGCGAGAACCCCTAGACGCCCTGGTCCATCACGACCGATCCGTCGAGCTCGAGGTGTAGGTGCAGGTCGCGACGATGCGCGATCAACCAATGGCCAGTGGCATTGCTCCAGGTATCCTGCGACGTCATGACGAGCCCGAACGGATGGTTCGATCCCTGCATCGGCGCGGTTCCGCTCAGGTGCAGCACGTCGGTCGTTACGACGGTTCCATCCGGAGCGCTTTGCGCCGCCGTAACTTTTTGATCGCACGTCGTCGTATGAAAGTTCTTGAGCTGCATACCGAAGTCGTTCACGATTTGCGAGCGTGGAACTTGTGCACCGCTAATGTTGGTGGCCGTAAAGGCCGGCGCAAGCATGCCGAACATCGCTTGCAAGGCGTCGTCGGTGGGATTGAGCGCAGCGGCGCAGGCGAGTTGGTAGTTGGCGGTCAGCATTTGCTGCGTCGCTTGGTCGGGCGCGTCGGCACGGGCGGCGACGGGCAGGGAGAACGCCAAACAGGCGAGCAGGATCGGCAACTTCATGGAGGCGGTGTTATACAACGGGCCGCGTACGTCTCCTAGGTTGGCGCGTTAACGCCCGATTATGCCGTCCATTCGAGCAGTGCTTCCCAATCGGTGCGTTCGAACGCCTGTTTACTTTTGATCGCCTCGACGTACTTGCGCTTGCCGGCACGGTTGCCCTTACCGAGCATTAGGCCGCCGACCAGGCGTTGCTCCAGGAAAAACAGCGCTCGATACCAGCGTTTATCGCGATCGACCGACCGTACGATTTCGAGGTCGGCGCGTAGTTCGGGGCTCATGCCGAACTGCGTGATCGTCTGGCCCTTGAAGAGCAGCGACGAATATTCGGGAACGTCGGAATACGATCGGTCGCCGCCGGCCATGTTAACGGCAACCACCTTGCCTTGCGCGCCGGCATTGTTCCACGTGCCCATCCGGTAGCGCATCTCGAGAATCGGATCGTAGAAATCCGCGACGTCGCCCGCGGCAAAGATACCCGGCACGCTGGTTTCGAGGCGCTCGTCGCACATGATTCCGTTGCGGCTCACCTCGATGCCGGCGCTCGAGCACAGCTCGGTATTCATCGTCAGGCCGAAACCGTAGGCGTAACACTGCGCCTCGATTTCCTTTCCGCTCGACGTTACGACTTTGACGATTTCACCGTTCGAGCGAACGAACGAATCGACTTCTTCGCCGTAGTGCATGTGCACGCCGTCGGCGATCGCCGCATCGTGCAGCAGTTCGCCCGCAATTTCGTCCATGATTCGATGCAGTCCGCGCGGACCGCGCATCAGCCAGTGCGTTTCTAACCCGCGCGAAGCGAACGCTTCGGCGAGTTCGTACGCGATAAACGAACCGCCGATCGCAACCCCGGCCTTGCTGCGGTCGATGCGCTCGGAGATCGCGATCGTGTCGTCGAGATATTGAAACGGAAACAGGTTGTCGGCGCCGTCCGCGCCCGGCTTGCCGGTTGGATTCGGACGTCCTCCGGTGGCGACCAACAGCGCGTCGTACGGATACGAGCGGCCGCCCGACTCGACGATCCGCTCTTGCGGAACGATGCGGTCTACGGGTGCGCGCAGATGCAGGCCGATGCGCTGCTTCTCATGCCAGGCCTCGTCGCGGATCATCACCTTGGCCTGCGGAATTTGATTGCGCAGCATCGGCGGCAGCGAGATGCGGTTGTACAGCGTGTAGGGCTCGTCGCCGAACAGATCGATCTCGCATGCGGGATCGCTCTTTCGGAGCTGTTCTGCAGCCGTCGTGCCGGCAAAGCCGTTGCCGACGATCACGTATCTGCGCACGCCGGATTCCATGCGCCGGTCGTTCTGTGCTGCGCCGCGCGCGGCCTACGCAGGGTGCTCCGGCGCGCGCGTGCTAAAGCGTTCTGCCGTGGACGTCCGTCTCGTGCAGTTGCTGGGCTCGTTTATCGCCGCGCGCGGCGAATATCTGCTGGCGCGTCTCGAGTTTGCCGGGCGCCATCCGCAAATCGGGTCGCCTCCCACGATCGACGGACTTTCCGAAACGTCCGAGCGGGCGTTGCGAGACGAATGGCCGGCCGTCGAACGCCAGTTGCACTCCGCGGTGGATTTCGCGCGCAATTTCGAACGGAGTAACGGCGTGGGAGAACTCACGCACGTGAGCTACCGGCGCTTGGAACGGTCGTTACGCGAACTCGATCAGTACGCGCGCGCCATCGCGTGGGTCCTCACCGTAACCGGCTAACCGGCGACGGCCAACCCGACCATCATCGCGAAGCCGACTTCCAACGCGCGTTCGTCGATGTCGTACCGGGCGCTGTGCTGCGGCTCGTGTCCCAACTTAGCTCCGCGGGCTCCGATCAGGAAATAGGCACCGGGCCGCTCTTGCTGCATGAACGACATATCTTCGGACCACATGACGATGTCGTGCGGATCCGAAACGTTTTCGGCGCCGGCGACGACGCGAGCCACGTCGCGCACGACGTCGTTCATCGACCGGTCGTTGACGGTCGGCGGATATCCCCAATCGTAGCGCAGCGAGTGTTCCAAGCGCATCGAAGCCGACACGCCGGCCGTCAATCGCTCCAAGCGCTCCGGCATTTCCGAGCGAACCTTGTCGTCGAGGGTGCGAACGGTGCCGCCCAGCAGCGCCGTATCCGGGATCACGTTGAAGGTGGTGCCGGCGTGCAGCGATCCGACCGTAACGACGACCGGATCCTTGGGAGCGATCTCGCGGCTGGCGACGGTCTGCAGGGCGGTCACGAGCGCCGCCGCCCCGACGATCGGATCGGCCGAAAACTGCGGCATGGCGCCGTGGCCGCCGCGTCCGGTGAGTTCGATGGTGAAGCGGTCGGACGAGGCAAAAAACGCCCCGTCGCGGATTCCGACCCGTCCGGCCTCCAGTCCGCTGTACAGGTGCAGGGCGAACGTCCGGTCGACGTGCGGCCGTTCGAGCACGCCATCTTCGATCATCAGTTTGGCCCCGGCGAAGCCCTCCTCGCCCGGCTGAAAACAAAAGACGATCGTTCCGGCGACGTCGTCGCGCCGGGATGACAACTCGAGCGCGGCCGCCAGCAAAATCGCCGTGTGGCCGTCGTGTCCGCACGCGTGCATGACGCCCTCGCGTCGCGACCGGTACGGAACGTCCGACCGTTCGGCGATCGGCAACGCGTCCATATCCGCCCGCAGCAACGTCACCGGACCGGGGCGTTTGCCGCGAAGCACGGCCTTGACGCCGGTCTTTCCAACGCCGGTCACGACTTCGTCGAACTCCCCGGTCGCCAGCTCGCGCTGCACGTAGGCGGCCGTTTCGTGCTCTTCCATCGAGAGCTCCGGATGCGCGTGCAGGTGGCGGCGATAGCGCACGAGGCGTTCGCGCTGCGCGTCGTTACACAAGATCGGCTCCATCGCCGAGGCCTTGCGGCGCGCTCGTAGCCGAGCCCTTTGCCATGGGAGACTGCCGCAGGATTTCAAGCGAGCGCCGTGCAGTACCGATATTCCCGTGCCGAACAAACGCCGATCCACCGCCGCCGAGCCCGCATTCGAGCGCCACGGCCTGTCCGACCAGCAACTCGTTGACATGCTGCGGACGATGGTCATGCAGCGAACGCTGGAAAATCGCGGATTCCAGCTCAACCGTCAGGGCAAAATTCCATTTGCGTCGGCCAGCGAAGGGCACGAGGGCGTCCAGGCCGGTGCGGCGATGGCCTTCGAACGCGGTCGCGATATCCTGGTTCCGTATTATCGCGACCTCGGGTTGGCGCTCGGAATCGGAGTAACGCCCTACGAAGTGCTGCTATCGCTCTTTGCGCGGGCCGACGACCACAACTCCGGCCGCCAGTTTCCGCATCATTACGCCAGCCGGCGCCTGGGTTTCCAAACGATTAGCTCGGTGATCGCGGCGCAACTGCCACACGCCGTCGGCGCCGCGTATGCCATGGCGTATCGCCGCCAGGCCGGCCGCGCCGTGTTGACCACGTTCGGCGATGGAGCCACCAGCGAAGGCGAGTGGCACGAATCGCTGAATTTTGCCGCCGTCCATCGCCTGCCAATCGTCTTTCTCTGCGAGAACAATCAATGGGCGATCTCGACGCCGTTGCGCAAGCAGACGGCGCAGCCCGACCTATACTTGCGGGCGGCGGGCTACGGCATGCCGGGCGAAGCCGTGAACGGCATGGACCCGCTCGCCTGCTACGCGGCGGTGAAGCGCGCGCTGGACACCGCTCGAACCGGCGGCGGACCGTCGCTGATCGAAGCCAAGTGTTATCGGTTTTTGTCGCACACCACCGACGACGACGACCGCACCTATCGCAGTCGCGAAGAAGTCGCCGAGCACCGGCTCAACGATCCGGTCCCCGGCTTCGAGCGCCTTCTGGTGGAACGCGGGGTCCTCGACGCCGACGAAGCCGAAGCGCTGAAGCGTTCGGTGCTGGCCGAGGCGAACGAAGCCACCGACCGCGCCGAGGCGATGCCCTATCCCCCGGCGAGCGATTTATTCGAAAACGTGTACGCAGACGACTATCGCCCCTGGCGCTAGCGTCCGCATCGATGAGAGGCATCCGATTATGACCGACGTGGGCACCCGGCCGGCAACGCTCGACAAGCGCGGCCTTTCCGACGAGCAATTGCTTGCGATCTTCCGTAATATGCTGTTGCAGCGGCAATTGGATAACCGTGGCTTTCAGCTGAACCGCCAGGGAAAGGTTCCGTTCGCGCTCGGTAGCGAGGGCCACGAAGCGCTGCAGGCGGGAGCCGCAATGGCGTTCCACCGCGGCAAAGATATTCTCGCGCCGTATTATCGCGATCTCGGCTTGGCCGTCGGCATCGGGCTCACGCCTTTCGAGATCTTGCTGTCGTTATTCGCGCGGGCCGACGACCACAACGGCGGCCGTCAATTCCCCAATCATTACTCGTCCAAAGCTGCGGGCCTCATGTCGTTCTCGTCGATTCTCGCGGCGCATATTCCGCATGCCGTCGGCGCCGCGTACGCAATCAAGTATCGCGGTGAAGCCGGTCGCGCCGTGCTCGCGACTTGCGGCGATGGAACGACCAGCGAAGGCGAGTGGCACGAGTCGATGAATTTCGCGGCGATTCACAAGCTGCCGTTTGTGATGCTCGTCGAGAACAACGGATGGGCGATCTCGACGCCGCTGAGCAAACAAATGGCCCAGCCTGAGATATGGAAACGGGCGGAGGGCTACGGACTGCCCGGCCGCCGCTTCAACGGCTTGGACCCGATCGAAACCTACGCGGTCGTTAACGAGGCGATGGAACGCGCCCGCTCGGGCGGCGGACCGTCGTTGATCGAAGGCACGTGTTACCGCTTCTTAGCGCACTCGACCGACGACAACGATATGACCTATCGCACGCGCGAGATGGTCGAGGAGTATCGCAAGCACGATCCCGTTCCGAATTTCGAAGCGGTGCTGATCGAAAACGGCATCGCGACCAAAGAACAGTTCGACGCGCTGCGCAAAGACGTGCTGCGCGAAACCAACGAAGCTACCGACGCGGCCGAGGCGTTACCGTATCCGGTACCGGCCGATCTTTATACGAACGTTTACGAAGGAGCCTGGCAGCCGTGGCAGTGACCGAAACGTCGGCGACGACCGTGATGAACAACGTCGAAGCGGTACGTGCGACCCTCTACGAGGCGATGAAAAGCGACGATCGCACGATTATCATCGGCGAGGACGTCGGTCCGCGCGGCAACGTGTTCCTCATCACCAAAGACTTCATCGAAGAGTTCGGCGAGTCGCGCGTGATCGACACGCCGATCGCCGAAGCCTCGATCATCGGCATCGCGGTCGGCATGGCGATGGAAGGCTTGCGCCCGATCGCCGAAATCCAGTTTGCCGACTTCATCTACCCGGCGTTCAATCAAATCGTCGGCGAAGCTGCCAAGACGCGCTATCGCTCGAACGGCGAGTACACGTGTCCGCTCGTGATTCGCACGCCCTACGGCGGCGGCGTGCGCGGCGCGCTTTCGCACTCGGTTTCGATCGAAGCGTTGTTCTATCACGTTCCCGGCCTTAAGATCGTCGCACCTTCGTTTCCGGCCGACATCAAAGGCTTGCTCAACGCAGCCATCGACGATCCCGACCCGGTGCTCTTTCTGGAGCATAAGAAAACGTATCGCCTGATCAAGGGCGAGGTGCCGAACGGCCATTACACGATTCCGATCGGGAAAGCCAACGTACTGCAAGCAGGCACCCAGCTTACGGTCGTTTCGTACGGGCTGTACGTGCATTGGGCGCTCGAAGCCGCCAAGCAACTTGCCGGCGAGGGCCTATCGATCGAGGTGATCGACCTGCGTTCGATTCGTCCGATGGATAAAGAAACGATCCTCGCGAGCGTGGAGAAAACGCGCAAACTGTTGATCGTGCACGAAGATAATAAGTTCGGCGGCATCGGTGCCGAAATCAGCGCGATGGTGGCCGAAGAAGCGCTCTTTCATCTCGACGCACCGATCCGCAGACATTGCGCGCCCGACGTTCCGGCGATGGGCTATGCGCTGCCGCTCGAAGAGGAATATCATGTCGTCGCCCGAGCGCATGGCGCAAGCGATGCGCGAGTTGGTGGCGTTCTAATGGCGACCACCATCACGATGCCCCAGCTGGGCGAAACCGTCACCGAAGGCACGGTCGCGCAGTGGCTCAAGAAAGTCCGGCGACAACGTCGAAAAGTACGAAGCGTTCGTCGAAGTTTCGACCGATAAAGTCAACGCCGAAGTTCCCTCGCCGGTAACGGGAACGATTCGCGAAGTGCTGGTCGCCGAGGGCGAAACGGTGCGCGACCGGCACCCCGATCGCGATCATCGACGAAGTCGGCGCGGCGACGCAAGAAGCCGCTCCCAGCGCTCCCGCACCCGCGCAGCAACCGACCGCCTCCGCAGCTCCGTCTTCTCCCGCACCAGCAGCGCCGGCGCAAGCCTCGAGCAACGGCGCGTTGACGGCGGGACAGAGTATCGCTTCGTCGGCCAACGGCGAAGCCGGACGCGAAGCTGCGTTACGCGGCGCGTCGCCCGCCGTTCGCCGTTTGGCGCGCGAACACGGCGTTGACATTCGCACCGTAACGGGCAGTGGCGCCAACGGACGCGTGACGGCCGACGATATCGTCAAAGCCGCGCAACAGCCGTCAGCGCAAGCCGCTCCGGCGACGGCACCTGCAGCGTCGGCCGCAAAGCCGGCTGCGAACGGAACGTTGACCTATGGAAGCCCGGTTCCGGGTACGACGATCAACCTGACGCCGGCGCGGCGCATCATCGCCGAACGCATGGTCGAAAGCGTGCACAACGCGCCGCACGCGTGGTCGATGGTCCAAATCGACGTCACCAACGTGTGGAAGTGGCGCGCGCGCGAGAAGGATCGCTTCGAACGCGAAACCGGTTACAAACTCACGCTGTTGCCGTTCTTCATCCGCGCGGTCGTCGAAGCGATGAGCGCATTTCCGTTGATGAACGCGCGTTTCAACGACGGCGCCATCGAGGTTCCGGCCGACACCAACATCGGTATCGCGATCGGGTTACCGACCAATCTGGTCGTTCCGGTCGTGCGGAATGCCGACCGGCTTTCGATTCGCGGCCTGGCAGTCGCCGGCGGCGAGTTGATCGAGCGGGCTCGCAAGAACAAGCTCACGATGGACGATCTTACCGGCGGTACGTTTACCGTAAACAACAACGGTGCCAACGGCTCGTGGGCGTCGGCACCGATTATCAACGCCGGGCAAGCCGGCATCGTCACGATGGAAACGGTCGTCAAGCAGATGGTCGTGCGACCCGATGACTCGTTTGCGATTCGCAGCATGATGAACGCCTGCTTGTCGCTCGATCACCGAGTCGTGGACGGCTACGTCGCCAGCGGCTTCCTCGCAGAATTGAAACGGCGGTTGGAAGCCATGGGACCGGACGGCACGCTATAAGCGGACCAGCACTGCAAATCCGGCGCCGCTTTCGTTTCGAAGCGGCGCACGTTCTCCCGCACCACTTGGGCCGTTGCGCGCGCATGCACGGACACTCGTATCGCCTGGAAGTCGCCGTGCGCGGACCGTTGCGCGATGCGGGTCCGGCGCAGGGCATGGTCGTGGATTTCGACGACATCAAACGCGTGGTTCGCGAGCGCGTGGTCGACGTGCTCGATCACCGCACGTTGAACGACATCGTCGACAATCCGACGGTCGAGCGCGTCCTGCTATGGGCCTGGGAACGGCTGGACGGAGCGCTGGAAGGCCTCGATGAGTTGGTCTTGTGGGAAACGCAAGACTCGTGTGCGCGTGTCTGCCGGGACGACGTCGCCGGCGCGTCGTGACGCGCACGTGATCGCGTTGTCGGAGATCTTCTACACCGTGCAGGGTGAGGGAACGTGGACCGGCATGCCCGCCGTCTTCGTTCGTTTGGCGGGCTGCAATTTATCGTGCGATTTTTGTGACACGGATTACTCGATGAAAGCACTCTGCAGCATCGAGCAGATCGTTGCCGACGTACGAGCGCTGAGCGCGGATCGTCCGGCCATCGTACTGACGGGCGGCGAACCATTCGCGCAAGCCGAAACGCCGGCGCTGATCGACGCGTTGCGCGCCGACGGACGGCGCGTGCACGTCGAATCGAACGGCACGGTCTACGCGCCGCTTCCCGACGACGTGTGGCTGTGCGTCTCACCCAAAGAACGCGTCGATCCGCGCATGGCGGCGCGTGCCGACGAGGCCAAACTCATCGTTCGACCGGCGCGTCCCGGAGGAGCACGTCTCGCTGTTCGAGCGTCTGCCGGTGTTGCTGCTGCAACCCGAAGGCAACAAACCGCACAACGTCGCGATCGCGATCGAGTATGCGAAAGCGCATCCGCGGCGCTTCCGGCTGTCGCTGCAAACGCACAAATTGATCGGGGTGCCGTAATCCGCTCCACGTTACTCACCTGCGCGGTTGACCGGGAGTTGTCGTGGTGGTCGCCTCGCGCCGGCGTTGACGTACTCGTATCCGGCGTCGGGCCGGTCGAAGCGGCGTGTGCGGTGGCGACGGCCCTCGCACGCCATCGCTACGATCTGGTGATCGATGCCGGTATCGCCGGAGCGCTGGGCGGCTCCGCTGCAATCGGTGACGGCGTGATCGTGGTTGACGACCGCTTGGAGTTGTCGCTCGAGGACGGCCGCTCGCTCTCGCTGCCACCGGGTTCCGCCATCGTCGATCGAGCCGCTTCTACTGCCGCCTTGGTTTCCGCAATCCAGGCGCACGGCTTCACAACGCTTCGCGGCGTCACGGTCTGCCGCGTGACGTTGACCGAAACGACCGCAGAACGTCTCATCGGCGCCGGCGCACAGATCGAAACGATGGAAGGTTTCGCCGTTCTGCGAGCGTGCGCTCGCGCCGCCGTGCCCGTCGTACAACTGCGTGGCATCTCGAATCGCGTCGGGGACCGCGACCGCTCGGGATGGAATTTTCAGGCCGGTCTCGACGGTCTCGCACGTATCGCCACCGTATTGTTCGATCACATCGCTGCCGAGGATGCCGCTATATGACACCGTTAACCCTCGCGTATTCGCCCTGTCCTAACGACACGTACATCTTTGCTGCGTTGACCAACGGTTTACTCGCAAACGCACCGCCGGTTCGTGCCGAGCTGCTCGACATCGACGAACTCAACGCCGGCGCGGCCAAGGGCGCCTACGACTTGGTCAAGGTTAGCTACGGCGCCGTGCCGTTTCTCACCGGCAGATATCGCCTGCTGCGATCGGGCGGGGCACTCGGGCGCGGTTGCGGTCCGCTCGTGGTCGCCCGGCCGGGCGGCGTACCCGAACTGTTTTCGGGTCTCGCAGACTGCACGATCGCGATTCCGGGGGAACGTACCACCGCATTTTTGCTCCTGCAACTGGCGCTCGGGAGCCGACCCAAGACGAAGGTCGTGCGCTTCGACCGCATCGTTAACGCGGTCGTCGCCGGCGAGGTGGACGCGGGCCTGATCATTCACGAATCGCGCTTCACCTATCGCGACGCGAACTTGATCTCCGTAACCGACCTCGGCGAGTGGTGGGAGGACGCGACCACGCTTCCCATTCCCCTCGGCGCGATCGCCGTACGCGACGACGTCGCCGACCCCGAAACGCTTTCGGCTGCGGTGCGTGAAAGTTTGGCATATGCGCGCGCCAACGAAGCCGCGATCATGCCGTACGTGCGCGAGCACGCCACCGAAATGGACGAAACGGTGATGCGCGCGCATATCGATCTGTACGTGAACGAGTTCAGCGACGACATCGGGGATCTCGGCATCGCAGCGGTGCACGCACTCTTCGAACGCGCGCACGACGCCGGCTTGATCGATCGCGCGGCCGAACCGCAGTTCGTGTAGCGTGAACCGCAGGCGTTTCATCGCCCAAACGGCCGCCGGCACAACGCTGGCCACGGTGCCGCGCCCGCTCTTAGCGCAAGCGGCGCCGTTCGCCCTAGGCGACGACGTTTTTCTCGACGGAGCGTGGCGCGAACTAGCGGGCGGCGTCGGCATCATCACCAATCAGAGCGGCGTTACGTCGCACGGAGAATCCATCGTCGACGCGGTGCGCCGTCGCACGCAACTCGACGTGCGCGCGATTTTCGCGCCCGAACACGGCTTGCGCGGCGACCGTCCTGCCGGTGCGGCGGTGTCGTCGTATGTCAACTCCCAAACCGGTCTGCCGGTGTACAGTTTGTACGGCGCAACCCGGCACGCCGACGCGGCCCAGCTGGCCGGAATTCGCACGCTGCTGTTCGACATTCAAGACGTCGGTTCGCGCGCGTACACGTACATCTCGACCATGGCATACGCCATGCAAACGGCCCGTGCGCGCGGTATCCAGTTCTGGGTGCTCGACCGGCCCAATCCGGTCGGCGGCGCGACGGTCGAAGGGCCGGTATTACAACCGGCGTTTTCGTCGTTCATCGGGCTCTACCCGATCGCCATGCGCCACGGAATGACGGTCGGCGAACTCGCACGGCTGTTCAACGATCGCTTCGGCATCGGCGCGCAGCTCCACGTGGTTCCGATGCGCGGCTGGAAGCGTTCGATGCTGTGGCCCGACACCGGATTGCGCTGGGTTCGCACGTCTCCGAACGTGCCGCAATGGCAAACGACGTTCGTTCTCTTATGCACCGGTTTGATCGACAACGCCGGCATCAACAACGGCGTCGGCACCGATACTCCGTTCTTCCTCGCCGGAACGCTCGGGCTCGACGGCAACGCACTCGCCGACGCGATGAACGCGCATCGATTGCCCGGCGTCTCGTTCGCGGCAGCGCGGTGGTCGCCAACCGCCGGGTTCTGGAAAGGCCGCACGCTAAGCGGCGTGCGGTTGTCGGTCGTCGATCCGGCGTCGTTTCTGCCCGTCAAGACGTCGGTTTCGCTGCTCGTAACGATTCGCCAAATCGCGCCGCACGCGATCGTCGTGAAGGATCCCGCCGCGCTCGACCGCGACTGGGGCACCGATGCGTTGCGGCTCGGATTGCTCCACGGCCTTTCGACCGACGCGATCCTCGCGCAATGGAATTCGAGCACGAGCAACTTTCAAGCGTTGCGTACGAAGTATCTGTTGTATGCCTGACAGCGAGCACGACGGGCTGCATCGCCGGCTGGTCGAAGCGCTCGGTGCCGGCGCCGTCAAAACCGAACCGGAAGATCTTGCGGTGTATTCGTTCGACGCTTATACCGGCGGCGGCACGCCCGTGGCGGTCGCGCTGCCGGCCTCGACGCGCGAAGTATCGGCCGTCGTCAAGATCGCGCGCGATTGCGGACAACCGATCGTCGCTCGCGGCGCGGGAACCGGATTGTGCGGCGGCGCGGTTCCGGTCGCCGGCGGCGTCGTCATCGGGACGTCGCGCATGAACGGCGTGCATGAAGTCAACGTACGAAACCGGCGCGCGCGCGTCGCACCGGGATTGATCAACCTGGATCTTTCTCGCGCGGTACGCTCGGACGGTTTGTTTTATGCGCCCGATCCCGCATCGCAAAAGGTATCGACGATCGGCGGCAACATCGCGACCAATGCCGGCGGACCGCACTGTTTGTCGTACGGCACCACTGTCAATCACATCCTTGGTCTGGAGATCGTTGACGCCGAAGGCGAAGTGACGACTACCTCGGTTGACGATTACGGCTACGATCTGACGGCGGTGCTCGCCGGCAGCGAAGGCACGCTCGGCATCGTCACCTCGGCCTGGGTACGGCTGCAGCGATTGCCCGAAGCAGTCGGCGTGTGGGTCGCCGCATTCGGCGACATCGAATCGGCTTCCGAAGCGGTTTCGTCGATCATCGCAGCCGGCATCGTACCGACCGCATTGGAAATGATGGACCGCGTGATCGCCGGCGCCGTCGAGGCCGCGTTCAAGGCCGGCTATCCAACCGACGCGGCAGCCGTGCTGTTGATCGAACAGGCCGGCTATGCCGACGACATCGCGGCGTGCGAACGCGCGATCGCCGAAGATCGCGAAGCAGCACGGCGCGGTATCGTGGCGCAGTGCTCGCACGCAGGCCGAACGCGATGCGCTGTGGGCCGGACGCAAGGGCGCTGCCGGTGCGACGGGACGCATCGCACCCAATTATTACACCCAAGACGTGTGCGTACCAAGAAGTAAACTTCCGGCAGCCCTACGCGTCGTCGAAGCAACGGCCCGCGAGTACGATCTCACGATCGGCAACGTTTTTCATGCCGGGGACGGTAATCTGCACCCGCTCATGATGTACGACCGGCGCGACCGGCGCCAAGTCGCGGCCGTGGTGGAAGGCGGCAACGCGATCTTACAGGCGGCGATCGACTTGGGCGGCACGATCAGCGGCGAACACGGCGTCGGCTACGAGAAACGCGACGCGATGACGCGCGTCTATACCACCGAAGATTTGGCAACGATGGGTCGCGTGCGCGACGTCTTCGATCCGCGCCGTTCGCTCAATCCGGAGAAGATTTTTCCATCCGGAACGCGCTGCGCCGAAATGGTGCCTCCTTCGCAGTGAACGACAGCCAACGTGCGGCGCCGGTCGATGAAGCCGAGCTGAGCACGCTTCTCGGCGGCGCGGATCGCGCCGGCCGTTCCGTTCGCATCACCGGTGGCAACACGCTCTCCGGTATGGGCGCGCGCCCCCAGGTCGACCTCGAAATCCTCACCACAACCATCGCCGGCGTCATCGACTTCGAGCCCGACGATCTAACCGTTGCGGCGCTTGCGGGCACGCGATTGTCGGAACTTGCAACGACGCTGGGCGAGCGCCGCCAGATGTTGCCGTTCGACGCGCCGCTCGCGAAGCAAGCGACGGTCGGCGGAACGTTGGCGGCCGGATGGCGCGGCCCGCGCCGCCACATCTATGGACCGCCTCGCGATTGGGTGATCGGATCGCACGTCGTGCTCGCCGACGGAACCGTCGCGCGCGCGGGCGGCATGGTCGTGAAGAACGTCGCCGGATACGATCTGAGCCGCTTGTACGTCGGGTCGTTCGGTACGCTATCGGTACTGGTGCGTACCAACCTCAAAACGCTGCCGGCGCCCGAACGCATGCGTGCCTACTTCGCGGCGCTGCCCGACGGATCGCTCGAACGCACCATCACACAGTTGCGCGATCTGCGCGTCGTCCCGGCCGCCGCGTTTTGGTTCGACGGCTTTTCGGCCGCCGACGACCGGCCAGCGGGCGACGATGGGCGAGTCGCAATTTTTCTCGAGGGCAGCAGCGCGCTGGTCGATCGCGCCGGCCTCGAGTTGCGCTCGGCGCTGGGGCGAGGCGGCGTACCCGCGACATACGTGCTCGACGACGGCGCGCCGGCGGCGCTGGAAGGCATCGTCAACGCCTATGTGTCGGCGCTCGGGCAACGTTCGATCTCGTATCGCATCGGTTCGTTGCCGAGCGAGGCGTTCGCAGCCGCCCAAGCGGCCGCCGAATGCGCGCGCCGTTTCGAACTGCGCCACGAGCGAATCGTCAACCTGATGAACGGGGACACGATCCTGCGCGTTAGCGAGCTCGACGTGCGGCGGCTGGCGGCTTGTATGAACGACTTCGACGACGCGTTGCACCGGGCGCTCCCCTACGCTATCGTCATCGCGTGCGAGCACCCGGGCCGCGACACGCTGCAACTGTGGGGACGCGAGCCGGCCGCAATCGCGACCATGCGCGCACTCAAACGCCGCTTCGATCCGAACAACGTTCTAAATCCCGGACGCTTCGTAGGCGGAATTTGAGCCCGGTTGCGTAGCGAAATCGCGTGGGCGGTGCGGCACGTCCTCGGCAGCCCGCGGCGTCTGGCGTATCTCCTCGCGGGCGGTATTCCCGACGTCGCCGCGCTATCGAAGTTTTTGCTGGCCATCGTTCCGCGCGCGTCGCGCGAACTGCGGACGATCCGCGACCGCGCCGACACCATCGCCGATCCGCACCTGCGCCGCCAAGCACTAGATAGTATTCGAGCCAAATCGTATCACGCTGCGGGCGCGGGCGTACTGGCAGCGTTCTTGCCCACGGCGCAAGCGACGCGCTACGTCAACATCGTCGTGCCGCTCGAATCGATCTACGATTACCTCGACAATTTGTGCGACCGTCATCCGAACGTGCCGGCAGCGGCCTACCCCGTGCTGCACGGCGCCATCGCCGACGCGCTCGACCCGTCCGCCGCGCCGCGGGATTATTACGCCGCCGGCCCGAGCGGCGACGATTCAGGATATCTTCGCTGGCTGGTAGACCGCGTTCGCACGCGGCTCGCCGCCATCGACGGTTACGAGCAACTGCTGCCGAATTTTCGTGAAGCCGCGCTGTTGTACGGCGAAATGCAGACCTTCGCGCATCTTCCGCCGGGCCAGCGAGAAGCGGCGTGCGAGGCCTGGTTCGAGTTGCGCTTCGACGCCCGCTTCGAGGCGCTCACCTGGGGCGAATTCGCCTGCGCTGCCGGCTCGCAGTTGCAAGTCTACGCACCGTTGTTCGAACTGCTTGCGAACCGGGCGAACGCGCTCGACGCAACCTACGACGCATATTTTCCGGCGATCGCCGCCCTTCACGTGTTTCTCGATTCGTATATCGACCAGGCCGAAGATCGCGCCGGCGACGACTTGAATTTCGCGGCGCTCCACCCGCCCGAAGAACGCGACCGGCGCGTCGCAATACTGGGTGCGCTCGCTCGCCGCGGGATCGAGCGGCTCGAGCGGCCGGCACCGCACCGCTTCACCATGCGAATCATGGCGCTGTTCTATTTGACGCACCCGAAGGTCTACGCGCAAGGGCTCGATTCCGAGGCGCAGGTGCTCTTAGGCCTGATCTAGGAGGGAGCACGATGCAGCCCTATGCTTCACGCCGTAACGATGCGCTCGCCACACTGACCGGCGGGGTCGCGATCGTCCCTTCCGCGCGAACGGTGTTACGAAACGCCGATTCGAGCTACGCGTTCCGGCAAGATTCGGATTTCTATTACTTGACCGGTTTCAACGAGCCCGACGCGGTGTTGGTGTTGGCACCCGAACGCGACCAAGCGCGCAGCATCCTCTTCATGCAACGGCGCGATCGCGACATGGAAGTATGGACCGGCGGCCGCTTGGGCGTCGAGCGTGCACGCGAAACGCTGCTGGTCAACGAAGCCTATCCAATCGACGAACTGGAGCAGCGTCTGCCCGACTTACTTATCGGGGCGACCACGATGCATTATGCGTTCGGCGCGCACGGACCGGTCAACCGGATCGTCCGCAACGCACTCGAAACCGCGCGCGAGAAAACGCGGCGCGGGGGCCGCTCGCCCTACGTCGTCGCGGAGCCGTCCGCCACACTGCATCTCATGCGCTTGCGCAAGACGCCGGACGAAATCGACGTGTTACGCCGGGCTTGCGCGATCACGCACGCCGGGCACGTGGCGGGAATGCGTGCCACGCGAGCCGGGGCGTACGAGTACACGGTGCAAGCGGCGATCGAAAGCGAATACCGCCGGCTGGGTGCGGAGAGCATCGCCTACGAATCCATCGTGGCGACCGGCGACAATGCGACCGTGCTGCACTATGTCAACAATCGCGACCGGCTCGAAGCCGGCCAACTGCTGCTGGTCGACTCCGGCTGCGAACTCAATTGTTATGCCACCGACGTCACGCGGACGTGGCCGGTGAACGGACGCTTTACGCCCGAACAACGCGCACTGTACGACATCGTGTTAGCGGCGCAAGAAGCCGCGATCGATCGCGTTCGTCCGGGCGTTCCGCGCAACGAGTTTCACGACACGGCGGTGCGCACGATCGTCGAAGGCTTGATCGACGTGGGCTTGCTGAAGGGTTCGGTCAACGAAAACATTGCGTCGGAGGACTATCGCGAATATTACATGCACGGAACCGGGCATTGGATGGGCTTAGACGTGCACGACGCCGGACCGTATCGCGAACCCGACGACACGCCGCTCCGCTTGCAGCCGGGCATGATCACCACAGTCGAACCGGGATTGTACGTTCGCCGAGACAGCGATGCGCCGGAGCGTTTTCGGGGTATCGGTATCCGTATCGAAGATGACATCCTGGTGACGCCGGACGGCTACGAAAACTTGACCGCCACAATTCCAAAGGCGCCCGAAGCAATCGAGGCACTCGTCGGCACCGGTACCGTATCAGCGTGAAGATCGGGGTCTTAGGCTCGACCGGCTTCGTCGGCAAACACCTATGCGCGGCGCTGGCCGCGCGCGGCGACGACGTCATACCCGCTTCGCTGCGCGATCCGAAGGCGGCGGCACAAGCGTTGGCCGGATGCGACGTCGTCGTCAATCTTTCCGGAGAACCGGTAGCGCAACGGTGGACTCCCGAAGCCCAGCACGCGATTTCGTATAGCCGAATCGAGCTTCCCGGCCAGTTTCTCGACGCGCTCGCAGCGCAGGCTGCGCGACCGTCGGCGTACGTTTCGGCATCCGCAATTGGTTACTACGGCGCAAGTGAAACCGCAACGTTTACGGAGACCTCGCCGCCCGGCGAAGAGTTTTTGGCAAACGTGTGCGTCGGCTGGGAACGACAGACGTTTCGCGCGCTCGATTCCGGAATGCGCGCCGTCGCGTTGCGCACCGGCGTGGCGCTCGGAATCGAAGGCGGAGCGCTCGCAACGATGCTCCCGCCGTTTCGCTTGGGTGCCGGCGGCCCGGTGGGTTCCGGAAAGCAATGGGTATCGTGGATTCACATCGCCGACGTTGTCGGCATTTATCTTGCGGCAATCGAGCGCGGCAACGGCGTGTACAATGCGACGGCGCCGAATCCCGTGACCAATGCCGAGCTCACGAAGGATCTGGCCAAGGTGCTCAAGCGCCCGGCGTTTCTTCCGGTGCCCGAGTTCATGCTCAAGGCGATGCTCGGCGATGGATCCTCGATCGTAACGACCGGACAAAAAGTGCTTCCGCAACGCACCATCGATGAGCTGCACTACCAGTTCCGCTTTCCGGAGTTGGCGCCGGCGCTGCAAAACCTGCTCGGATAAGGCCGGCTCGATGCCGTGTTACGTCAGCCGAACGATAAGCCCGTGATTTTTCTCGCTGCGTCGAGACTTACGGCGAATTTTAGCGTGACGCCGGGGCCGAAGTGGACGACGTAGTCGAACCATTGCTTTCCCTGTTCTGAGCGCTTTCCTCGAAATACGAATGCGGTCGGCGCGCCATAGGAAGCAAACTCGGATGCGAAGAGCGCCGAGTACTGCGACTTAAATTTCTCCGCCAAGTGCGGCCCTAACGTCGAATAGTCTTCGTGACCCGACTGCATGCTCGCAAAGAATGTTGCGACGCCGGCGGTCACTGCGGGGTCTTCTCCCGGCGCCGGCCGTAGCGCCGCGGCCGCGATCTCTGGGTGAAGAGCTTCGAATGCAACGTTCGTCAAAATCTCGCCGGCTTCGGGATGACCGTTTGCGTTTCCGTCGTTCGTCAGTGCGATGATGCGAACGTTCTGTTTGGGGAAATACTCGTTGGCCGCGGTGAAACCGGGATCGCCGCCGGTGTGCCCGATTCGTGGCTGATCGTCAACCGAGTCGATGAACAAACCAAAGCCGTATCCGGAATCGCCTTGTGTCGTCGGTTGCGACGTAATCATAAGCGCGTAGTCCTGCGGCGAAACGACGCGTCCGTTCTGCAACGCGCTGCTCCACTTCTCCACATCGCCTACCGTCGAAACGAGATCGCCCGCAGACCATGCGTACGACTGACTGATGGCTGCGCGCACCGGAGAGAAATGTCCGGCGACGAGCTGATAACCGAAGGCCATGCCCGGAATCGACGCTTCATCGCCGATCGTAAACGTTTCCGTCATGCCAAGCGGATCGAGAATGTGCCGCTTGATGTAGGTCTCGTATCGTTCCTTCGATACGTTCTCGATGATGCGGCCCAAAATAGCATAGTTCGTGTTGCTATAGCGCCACGCGCTGCCCGGCGAGAACTGCAACGGTTTGCCGGCGATACTCGCCATAAGCTGGTCGTAGGTGGCCGGCTTGCTCGTGTTGACGCCGGGAACGTCGAGGTAGTCGGGCAGGCCGCTCGTTTGCGTGAGTAACTGGCGCACCGTGATTTCGTTCGCATGCGGTGCTGCCGGTACGTAGACCGCAACCTTGGCATCGATATCAAGCTTGCCGGCTTCGTGCAGTTGAAGGATCGCAGCAGCCGTGAATTGCTTGGTGATCGAGCCGATTTCGTAGTGCGTGTCGTCTCTTGCCGCCGCCCCGGTGGAAAGATCGCTCGAGCCGAATGCATACGTATAGATAACGTGGCCGTCGCGTACGATTAAAACCGTGGCCCCGGGTATGGTATAGCGCTGCATCACGCTCCTGATATCGGAGGTGATTTTTCCGGCTGCCGGCAGCGTCGATTCGACGGCTAGGACCGGCGCCGAAAAAGCGAAGAGAGCGCCCGCCAGAACGGTGACGGCGGACGCTCTCGCGACGTTCACCCTTGCGAGGACGGGGGAACCAGAATCACGCGAAACACCGGCTGCGGTCCGTTACCGAGTTCCTCGACCAGTACTTTGACCGGTTTGAACTGCGGATCGGTGATCTTGAAGCTAAACGAATTGCGGCACGCGGCGCCGGGCGCGAGCGCGCATGGGCCTCCCGCCGGGTCGCCGGGGGACTGATTGAGCGTGACGCCGTCGGCATCGGCGAGATGGGCTTCCAGTAAGACCTCGCGGTCTTTTTTGGTGCCGTTTGCGACGATGGTCGAGAAGACGAGAAAATTGTCGCCTAGGTCGGTCTTCGGCGTGAGCGACATCTTGCTAAGGCGAAGTTTACCGTTGAACAGCTGGCCGGTGATCGGTCCAGACATACCGGCGGCCTGGTTTGCGCCTCCGGGCACAGGGGTCGGCGACGCATCCGTGCGTCCGAGTAAAGCAATGCCGAGCGCCGCGATCGTGACGGCTGCGGTGAATACACGCATAGAGTTCCTCCGTGAAGTAGCGCGTAATGCTGCTCGTTAGTATATAACTACCCCTGCATGATTGCGTATGGTCGAGCGAGCTGCATCTAGAAACTACGTGCGTACGAACGATAGAAGGGGGTTGATGTCGCCGCTATCGGCACTTCGGAGCGCGGTGATATAACGGTTTCGAATGTTCCCACTTGCGGTTAGGTCGCCGCTCCCCCACGTGAATGGTGCAACGCCAAGCCGGGCAAGTACGACCTCGGTCATTAGCCTGGAGTGACGGCCATTTCCATTCGGGAACGGATGGACTGATACGAGCCTATGATGAAGGCGCACACCTATTTCATCAGTACCGTAAACGCTATTATCAACCCAAAACCGAATATCGCCAAGCAGCTTGGCTACTTCCTTTCGAATTTGATACGGCGCTACTCCGATGTTCTTCTCTGTCATTCTGTACTGGCCAGCCCATTTCCAAGTTTGATCGAACATGTGGCGATGCAGGTCGCGCACGTATGCTTCTTCGAGCGGGTCTCGAAGGCTGAATCTACGCGAATCTAACGCCCAACTCGCTGCAGCAAGAATATTTTGTCGCTCCCATTCGTTCAAGTCTTGCTGGTTCGAAACGTCCGCGACAAGGTCTGCTTCTTCTTCTGGCGTGAGTGCAGTGGCGCCGTATGACGTCGAAAACGTCACGGGTTCTTGCGCCACTCCTCACGGTTCATTTCGCGGTCGATAGCTTCATCAAGCTTTCCGGCGGCCTGATTCTCCAAGGCCATGGAATGCTCCACGGATTGGACCCTCCTCGCCGCAGCCGCACGCAAGTGCTTCTCCCTAAGTTGCCCGAGGCTAGAAGCCCGGGGACTAATGCATAAACCAGGTCGCATTCGAGCGCCTCGGCTACTGCTCGTAAGCTCTTTAAGGTAATTCGGTCTTCAGCCTCAGCCTTTTCGAACCGTTGCGTGAGCTGTTTACTTCCGTGAAGACGTTCTCCCAGATCGCTTAGGGATATACCGAGCGCTTGCCTAATTGCTCGGATCCACCCAGTGCGGGGCCGGCCATTCTCACGGACATCCATCAAGGGAGCGATAATTCGATCCAGCTGCTTAATGCGAAGATCGGTAAATTCAGGGCGCATGACTACTTATAAGTAGCAACTATAGCGATTAATGTCAACCTGTAGGTTGACTTAACCTACTCAGTCAACTACTTATAAGTTGTCAAAATAGCGAGTTAAACCGCCGTCGGAGTGATCGAGAACTCCATGGCTTCCAGGAACTTCTCGGCGTCCATCGCCGCGCGGCAACCGGCAGCGGCGGCGGTGATCGCTTGTTTGTAGCGCAAATCGTTGACGTCGCCCGCCACGAAGACGCCCTCGATATTGGTCGAGACGCCGTCGGGCGAAACGATGTAGCCGGCTTCGTCGAGATCGAGCTGTCCGCGAAAGATGTCCGTGTTGGGTGTATGCCCGATCGCGATAAACAGCGCGTCGGCGTCGAAGTCGTAGACGCTTCCGTCCACGATGTTGCGCAGCTTGAGCGCGCGCAGATGCGTCTCGCCGATCGCTTCTTCCACCACCGTGTCCCAGATAAAGTCGATCTTTTCGTGCGACGTCGCGCGCGCCGACATGATCTTGCTGGCGCGCAGCCCGGAGCGCCGGTGGATCACGGTAACGCGACGTCCGAAGCGCGTGAGAAAGAGCGCTTCTTCCATCGCGGAGTCGCCGCCGCCGACCACGACGATATGCTTGTCGCGAAAGAACGCACCGTCGCAGGTCGCGCACGTCGAGACGCCGCGTCCACGTAATTTTTCTTCACCCGGAATGTTCAGCCAACGCGCGCTCGCGCCGGTCGCCACGATGACGGTCTCGGCACGGTACTCCGCTTCGCTCGTCGTGAGCCGAAACGGCTTTGCCGCGAAGTCGACCGCGGTGACATCGACATTTTCGACGCGCGCGCCGAATCGTTCGGCTTGCTCGCGCATCCGTATCATCAGATCCGGCCCCATGATGCCGTCCACGAACCCAGGGTAGTTCTCGACCTCGGTGGTCAGCATGAGCTGTCCGCCGTACTGTCCGCCGGCCAGCACCAGCGGCGCCAAATTCGCTCGCGCCGCGTACACGGCAGCGGTGAGTCCCGCGGGTCCAGAGCCAATAATCGCGACGCGTTCCATATCCGCATACTTCGACCGCTCGGTAAGTGCCTCCGGTTGCCGCCGGGCATCCGGGAAGCGCTCCGCGATACGCGAACGAGGCCACATGGACGCTTCGATTCTCGAGGACACCTTTGGCGACGTCCTGCGCAAAGCGATGCGCGGCAACGCCGTCGAGACGCCGCGCCTGTCGGCCGCGACCGGCATCGACGCCCGCGCCATCGAGCGTTGGCTGGCCGACGACGGCACCGCTTCGGCCGACGAAGCCGGCGCGCTCGCGACGATCCTAAAGCTCGACCCCGGCAAGCTGGCCGAGCGCGCGGCCGGCGCGTGGGCGCCGCCACCCATTTCGGTCGACGACGTGCGCCACCACGCCCAACATCCGCATCCCAGCAACGGCTACGTCTTCTTTCTCGACGGCGGACGCCGCGCGGCGCTGGTCGATCCGGCCGGCATACCCGCGAACTTGTTACGCATGTTACGCGACGGCGACTATCATCTGCAGTACATCCTGGTGACGCACAAACATGCCGATCACTGCGACGCGACGGCCGACATCGCGAAGGCCTTTCCCGACGCGCGCATCGTCATGCACGAACTCGACGTCGCCGCTATCGGTTCGCTCGCGCCTACAGCACTGCGCGTTCGCGATGGCGAGTCGTTACCGTTCGGCGAGGACGGCACGCAGATTCGCATGCTGCATACGCCGGGCCATACCGACGGCTCGTCGTGTTACCTCTTCCAGTCGACGGTCTTCAGCGGCGACACGCTGTTCGCGGGGAGCGTCGGCGGCGCGTTCGGCGACACCAGCACGTACGCGGATCTCCTGAACGGCGTGCGTACGAAGCTTTTCACCCTGCCGGAGGAAACGGTCGTTATGCCCGGCCACGGGCCGCCGACCACACTCGCGCTCGAACGAGCGCATAACCCGTTTTTTTAAACGGTTATGTTCGAAGCTTGTAGCCGGTCGCCATCATACGCCAGACGATGAGCACGGCCGCAGCGCCCAAGACCACGATCGCGGCGATCGACAGCTCCGGCGGCAAGAAACTCCGGCCGGTGTACGTGCGCCGGAACGCGTCGATCGTGTAGAACACCGGGTTGATCAGCTCCAGCTTCTGCAGATAGCCGGGCAACAGCGACGTATCGGTAAAAACGCCGCCCACGAAGGTCAACGGTGTGATGACGAACGTCGTGAGGACCGCGATGTGATCGAATTTTTCGGCATACAACCCAAAGATCAACCCGAGCGCCGAAAACAGTACCGAAACGATGCAGATGACCGTAAAGTACGAGAGCCAATCTTGCGGAACGGCGTGAACCAGCACGACGCCCAGCACGGTGATGAGCCCGGCGATCAACAGCGAGCGGACCAGGCTGCCGAGAATGAAGCCCCCGACGATCTCGATGGCCGACATCGGCGCCACCAGCAACTCCTGGATCGAATTCATGAACCGCCCTTGAAAGAGCGAACTCGAACACTCGCCGTACGACGAGTCGATGACCTGCAGCATGATCAATCCGGGAATCAGAAACTGCGCGTAGCTGACGTTCTGCATGCTCGGCAAACTGTGGCCCAGTGCCACGCCGAAAACGAACACGTACAGCAACGTCGTAATGATCGGCGGCCAAATGACTTGATTGATCACCTTGAGGCTGCGCACCATCTCGCGACGGGTGAGCGTCCATAATGCGACGCCGCTCACGCTCGCACCAGTTCTAGAAAAACGTCTTGCAGGGAATCCCTACCGGCGATCAACTCGGCGGTCGGTTTTTCGACGACGATGCGCCCGGCACGAATGATCGCAATCCGCTTGCACAGCGCTTCGGCTTCTTCCAGATAATGCGTCGTAAGGAAAATCGTCATCCCCTCGGAGTTGAACTGGCGCAACCAATCCCACAGTTCGATTCGCAGTTCCACATCCACGCCCGCTGTCGGTTCGTCGAGAATCAATATCTCCGGACGATGGATCAACGCACGCGCCAACGACAGGCGACGCTTTTGGCCGCCCGAGAGTTTCGTGAACTCGACGTTCGACTTCGAAGCGATGCCGAAACGTTCGAGCAGTTCGTCGGCGCGGTCGGCAACCTCCCTGCCGCGCAAACCGAAATAGCCCGCCGCGTAGATCAGCACGTCGCGGATCGAGAGATAGCGGTCGAAGTTGAACTCCTGTGGCGAAACGCCGATGAGCCTGCGGGCTTCGCGCCACTGCGTCTGGTTGTCGTAACCCATGATCGAAATCGAACCGGCGCTCTTCTCCGCCAAGCCGACGATCGCGTTGATCGTGGTCGTCTTGCCCGCACCGTTCGGGCCCAAAAACCCATAAAATTCGCCCGCGCCAACGCTCAGCGAAACGCCGTTGACCGCGACGAAATCGCCGTATCGTTTTACGAGGCCGTCAACGTGAATGGCGAGCGGCGTGCCGTTTATGGAATTTCGCGATTTTAGCCGTTTGTACCGGTGGCGGCGCAGCGTCGCGATGAGTTCATCGCTTCCCGGAATCCCGCAATCGGCCAATTGGGTTGCAACTTTCTTCACGTCGAACGCCACCCTGCGATGTTTGACTTGCCATCCGCCGTCACGTTCGGTGACGATCGCATAACACGCCCGCGAATCTCCGTCCTTCGGCAACCCGGCCGATGCGACGTTAATGAGCAGCTTTCCGCGCCACATACGCACGTACGGGACGTGCAAGTGTCCGAACGCGATGGCCGTAGCGGGTTCGTCGCCGATCAGCCTCTCGAGCGTCGCTTCGTCGGCATCCGGCCACAAGTGTTCGTCGTCGGTTTTCGGATTCGCGTGCACGATGAGCAGTTGATTGCCTTCATCGCCGATTCGCAGGGCAAACGGCAGTTCGCGCAACCACGTCAGCCATTTTTCGCCCAACTCACCGCGCGTCCACGACACCTGCGAGTCTTGGATGGCGCTGCCTTCTTCGGGGTCGCCGGCGGCAATATAGCGATCGGTGTTGCCGCGAATGCAACGCGCGCCCACCTCCGCAAGCCGCTGCAACACTTTCTTTGGCTTGGGACCGTCGAGGCAAAGGTCTCCGGCAGCCACGATCGCGTCGGCACCGCCCTGTGCCAGCAAATCGGCCAAACACGCATCGAGTCCGACGAGATTTCCGTGGATATCCGAGATTATCGCGATCCGCATTTAGTCGCGCTTGAGCGCTAGCGCCAACATCGACGGCGTGATGCCGAGCTTATAAAACTCGTACAGATCGACCGATTCGACCTTCGCGCCGGCTTTGCGCAGCGCGCGCAACGACGTGCGAAAACGAATGTCGGAAATGACGTGTCCGTCTCCAAGACAGAGCACGCCCGCCGCCAACTCCTCGCCGCGCTCGAGTTCGACGATTTTGAATCCGTCGAAAACGGAGCGATCGGTGAGATCCGCCGCGATGGCGAGTCGATCGTTCGAGATCACGCCGACAACCGAAGATAGAGCGGGAGCCGAATCGGCCAGCGGCACCTCGACTACGCGATAGCCGTGCGCGCGAGCGACCGCCGAAAATCCGTTGCGGCCTAACTCGTTTCCGCGCCGCCCGCGGCCGACGAAGGCCGTCGTTCCGGCCATGACGACGTCGCTGCCGTCGAGTAAACCGGGAGCGACGACGTGGCCCGCCAACGGAATGTCGATCCGTGCGAATTCGGCTTGAATCCGATCCGCTTCGGCCCGGCGGTTCATCGCGGTCGGTCGCGCGATCATGGCGCCGTCTGCGAACGTCACCGCCGCATCGACGGCCGAAACTTCGTACGCGTCGGCGCTCTGTGCGTCGAGCGTTATGACCTCGACGCCGAAATATCGCAGCATGTCGCACAGCACTTTATGCTGCTCCACGGCACGCGCGTAGATCGCATTCGGCTCGCCCTGCAACGGCTTGGCGCGCTCCATCGTCTCATTGGGGCGCACCAGCAAGGCGGCGCGCAGCGTGCCGGCGGGCGACACTACCAGTCGCGGGCCGAAATGCGCCGCACGTTCAGTGGTCATATCGCGTACAGGTTCCGGCTTGAGTACGCCCCAGCCCTGCGGATCGACGCTGCCCCGCGCCTACGGGATTGCAGTATACGGCTGCGGATCGGGCGCGGCGGCAAAGAAGTCGGCCATGTCGCTCGCAAGCAGATCGTTTAAACCGAGCGGATCGAGGCCGAGCATTTCTTCCTCGGTCTTCAGGACGCTCGCCACCGACAAATTGGCATGCCCGACGTACGCACGCTTGGCGGCCGGCGAGACGATCACGCAAAAACTATGCAACGGATTGACACGATCGGCGCTGCCGTCCACGCCCTCGGGCACGACGAACACCGCGGTGGAACTCCATACCGCCGTCGTCAACAGATATTGCACGACCCGGCCCAAGGCACGATCGTCGGCAACCGGCGATGAGAGGGGCGCTCCGGTTAACCGAATGTAGGTGAAGGCCGGCACTTGACCGGCGTCAACGTAGCGCTGCATGTCGCGGGCAAACTCGTCGGCGCGCTTTTCGGGATCGGCCGCGGCCGAAAAGGTTAGGTCGGCATTGGCGGCCAGCCCTACCGGCGCCGGAACGTCGAGATGGTAGGCGGAGCCGTCGAAACCCGACTGCGCCAGCAACGCCCCGTACCCGCGATACGTCAATCCCGCGCGCGACAACGCATCGAACAGGCTGCCGAACCGCGCGTAGCCCGCAGGATCGTCCGCGCCGGCTCCGGGCGGCACGTGGGTCCAGCCGATCGGGGCGGCGAGTTCGGTGGCTAACGTCGCGGCCGCCGAGTACGAAAACGCGCGCGCGACATCACGATTGCGGTCGGCGGCATAAAAGTTGTCTGCCGATGCATACGCACTCGCCAATGCGCGCAAATTCGGTTCGGGGTTGGCGTTCGCGCCGTCCCCAAACGCGTCGTCGAACGTCTGCGGATCGATGCCCACGTAAACGACGTGTTGCACCACCTCACTGCGATGCCCCGAACGCAACGGCGGGACCACCGGGTTGAAGCGCGCCACCCCGGCTACGCGCGAGTAGCGAAGCGTGTTCATGGTCGCTTTGATCAACGATGTGTGCTTGAGATCGACGCGAGAAAGAACCCCCCATCCGTCAACACCTTTGCCGGCAATCACATACAGAAAGCGTCCGTTCGGAGAGACCGCCAGCGCTGTGGGAAACCAGCCCGTCGGCACGAGACCGTAGCGATATCGAGCCGGGCTGCGCGCGTCTAACACCGCGACCGAATTGAGGCCGGCTAGTGCGACGAACAACCGTTTTCCGTCCTTGCTCAGTGCGAGCGCGCTTGGGAGCGCGCCATACGGAGCATTGGGAAACAGACGTAAATCCAGGCCGCGCACCACGCGCGGCTGTCCGGCGAGGTTGAGTACCGCAACGCGGTCGATGTTGGAGAGCGCGACGTAACCGGTAGAGCCATCGCGCGAGATCGCGACGGCGCCCGGAGCGTCGCCTCCGACAACCTGGGCGCCATCCGGCTCCTGATCCATGGGAACGCGATACGGTGTGTTACCCGGCAGGCCGTCGGGTCCGGTTTCGAAGACTGAAGAAACCATCGAACGGTCGGCATCGAACGGCGGCGAGCCGAACGGGGGCGCGGGTGCCGGCGACGCTACCGGGCGGAATGCTCCGGCGCCGCCTGAGGTGGCGATGACTCGCCCCCGTGCTGCTGCGATGTACGCCGGCGCATATCCGGCCGGCCCCTTCGACGCTACGACGCGCCGGGCGACGTCGATGGCAAAGACGGCGTCGCCGCGCTGATCGGCCACATACGCGGTGCGCCCGTCGGGTGACAGTGCGATTCCGGCCGGGAAGGCCGGCGGAGCGTCTCCGAGTGCGATCGGCCGGCCCTCGGGCGCGAGCGTCCCGTCCGGACCCAGATCGAAGACCAGGACGACGCCGTGCGGGCCGTCGGAAGCGAGGACGATCGCACGTCCGGGTCGAGCCGGATCGTTCAACGCCGCGACGCCGCCTGAAAACGACATCCCGGGGTCCTGATACACGCTCGTAAGCCGCATCGACGTCGTGTCAACCACTGCCAGCGACGCGCCGGCCGCTAAAGGGGCCGCCTGGGCCGGAGCCCCCCCGAAACGGTCGTCACTATTCGTGATGATCGCGAACCGGCCATCGGGCGTGAGAGCGATCGTCGCGGGGTCGGTACCGACCGGAATCGATACGCCCGCAGGCGCCAAGATCCGGCCGTTCGGCAAGATGCCTTGCGTAGGGTGCAGCGAGTCCGCGCCGGCCGGGCGGTTGACGGCCGGAGCTGAGTATTGAATAAGCGGCTTCGCCGGGGCGGCGCCCAGGAAAACGGCGGCCAAAATCGCCGCCGCCATCGATCGACCAATCACGGAACGGGAGGCTTACGGGCGGCGTGGCGACGCCCCCTGCCGACGCAGGCGGCGATAGCCCTTGGAGAGACGACTCGCCATCGTCGCGAAAGGGCGCCCGAGTGGCGATGGAACCGAGAGATACCGTAAGGCGAGCACGCCTGCTTTCCGTCGCGACGGCCGTTCCGCCCTATTGCTTGGATCAGGACGACGTAGCGAAACGAATTCGGCTGGCGCTCGGTCACCGATCGCCCGAAATCGTTCGCATGCTGCCGATGTTTGCAAACACCGGGATCGAGCGCCGGTATTCGTGCGTCCCGATGGCGTGGTACGAAGAATCGCACGGTTGGGACGAACGTAACGCGATCTACCTGCAGTCCTCGCTGGAGCTGCTCGAAGCCGCCACGCGCGACGCGCTCGCGCGCGCCGGGCGCGACGCCGGCGAAATCGGCGCGATCGTCGTGGTGTCAACAACCGGTATTGCAACGCCGAGTCTGGACGCCATGCTCATGGAGCGCATGCAATTAGCGCGCGACGTCGTGCGCCTGCCGATCTTTGGCCTCGGGTGCGCGGGCGGAGCGCTCGGCTTAGCGAGAGCGGCAACGATGGCCGCCGCCATGCCGGGACGGCTCGTGCTGTTTGTCGTTGTGGAACTCTGTGCGTTGTCGTTTCGACGCGACGATTTCACGAAAAGCAATATCGTTGCGACCGCGTTGTTCGGCGACGGCGCGGCGGCCGCACTCCTGGAAACGTCGGGCGACGGACCTGCCGTCTGTCGTTCCGGCGAATATACGTGGCCCGATTCGCTCGACGTGATGGGCTGGGACGTTACCGGTGAAGGGTTGCGAGCGATTTTCTCTCGCGACATTCCGGCCTTGGTATCGACCAAATTGCATGAAGTCGCCGAGGCGTTTTTAGCGCAGGACGGTTTGCGCTTGCGCGACGTCGATCGGTTTCTGTGCCACCCGGGCGGGGCGAAAGTGTTGGATGCGCTCGAAGCCGCGTTCGAACTCGAAAGCGGGGCCCTCACCGACGCACGAGCGGTGCTTCGGGAATACGGAAACATGTCGGCCGCGACGGCCATCTTCGTACTTGCGCGCGCGTACGACGACCCATCCTGGCGGCGCGCGCTCGTGAGTGCGCTCGGACCGGGTTTTACGGCTGGATTCGTTCTGTTGGAACGTCCGTGAGCGTCGTTCGAATCGTTCTCGCTCTCGTAGTGTTGCAGCGTTGCATCGAACTCGTCTACGCGCGCCGCAACACGCAAGCGCTCCTGCGCCGCGGCGCGATCGAAGTCGGCGGCAATCACTACGCGTTCTTCATCGCTCTGCATGCGGCATGGCTCGCCGCGATGGCGTTATGGATTCCGCCGTTTGCCGCAGTGCACTGGTGGCTTCTGGGCGTCTTCGCGGTGCTGCAGGCGGCGCGCGTTTGGGTCGTCGCATCGTTGGGGCCGTACTGGACGACCCGCGTGCTCACGTTGCCCGGTGCGCCACTGGTGCGACGCGGACCGTATCGCTTCGTGCGCCACCCGAACTACATCATCGTCGCCGGTGAAATCGCGACGCTTCCGCTCGCGTTCGGCGCGATCGCCATTGCGATCGTTTTCTCGGCCCTCAACGCGTGTCTGTTATTCGTGCGCATTCGTATCGAGAACGCCGCGCTGGCGACGCGTACGCCGGCTTAATCCCGGCGATCCAACCGGTATCCCACGCCGCGCACGCTCGTAATTCGAAGCGGCGCGCCGATTTCGGCGAACTTCTTTCGCAAGGCGGCGACGTGAACGTCAACCACGCGCGTTTGCACGCCCGAGGTGTCGTTCCAAACCGACTCGAGGAGCTGCGCGCGCCCGAGCAATCGCCCTTCGGCCTCACCCAGGCACCACATGAGGCGGAACTCTAACGCGGTTAACGATGTGTAGCTTCCGTCGTGCGAGAGCGTGTGCAAATCGCGGTCGAGGCGTGTCGAACCGATCGCGAGACCGGGACCCGTGCGCCGTCCGGCGATCTTTAAACGCCGGCGAAAGAACGACGAAATGCGAGCCAGCAACTCGCAGTCGGCAAATGGCTCGACCACGTAATCGTCGGCGCCGAGTTCTAATCCAAGCGTCACGTCGCTGTCGTGCGCGCCGCCGCCGACCATGACGATAAACGCTTGGCTGGATTTCGCTAGCGATTCGCACGCATCGAAACCCGACCGATTCGGTAAACCGGCATCTAGAACGACGACGTCCGGATCGAACGATCCGGCCAGTTCCAGTGCGGCCGCCGCGGTCGATGTCGCTCGCACTTCGTATCCCGCCGCCCGGAAGGCGTTGGTGCGCATATCCGCAACGCGCGCGTCGGCGGCCGCAACCAATATGCGCCCGGGAACCAGATACTCGCGGGCGCCGTCGCTAGGCGCGGACTGAAACATCCTCGCCCTCGTTCTTCAATGAACGGCGTGTTGCGCCATCGTCGATGGCTGCACTCGCAACCGCCTTCGCCACGGCGTCAACGACTCGGGTATCGAAGACGCTTGGAATGATATATTCCGGATTGCGCTCTTCGTCGGTGACGATTCCGGCGATCGCGAATGCCGCAGCAAGCTTCATGCGCTCGGTGATGCGGCGAGCTCGCACATCGAGGGCTCCGCGGAAAATTCCCGGAAACGCGAGCAGGTTGTTGACCTGATTGGGAAAGTCGGAACGTCCGGTGGCGACCACGGCCGCGACCGGCGACGCGACGTCGGGCATAATTTCCGGCGTCGGGTTGGCCATTGCGAACACGATTGGATCGCGCGCCATGCTCGCAATATGTTCGGGCGCGAGGATACCCGGTGCGGAAACGCCGATGAAGACGTCAACTCCGGCCAGCACGTCGGCCAACGAACCGCGGCGATTTTCGCGATTGCAATGTTCGGCCAGCCATCTCCAGTGCGGATTCTCGTAGCGGTCGTCTCGATTCAACGCACCGCTCCGATCGACTGGGATGACGTCGCGCACGCCGGCACCCAACAACATCTTAATAGTCGCCGTACCCGCCGCGCCGCTGCCCGAAACGACGACGGTCAGATCTTCCAGCCGTTTACCCACCACGCGCGCGGCATTGATGAGCGCCGCCAAAATAACGACCGCGGTGCCGTGCTGATCGTCGTGCATCACGGGGATGTCGAGCGCTTCGATCAGACGTTCTTCGATCTCGAAGCAGCGCGGCGCGCTGATATCCTCGAGGTTGATGCCTCCGAACACGGGAGCGATGCGTATGACGGTCTCGACGATTTCATCCGGATCTTTCGTATCCAAACAAATCGGAAATGCATCGATGCCGGCAAACTGTCGGAACAGCATCGCTTTGCCTTCCATCACCGGCAACGCACCGAGCGGACCGATATCTCCTAAACCCAGCACGGCGGTGCCGTCGGTAACGACGGCCACGGAGTTTCGCTTAATCGTTAGCGAAAACGCTTTGCTCGGATCGGCCGCGATCGCCATCGAAACGCGCGCAACGCCCGGCGTATACACCGTCAACAGATCTTGACGCGTCTTGACTGGAATCTTGGGCTCGATGCGGATCTTGCCGCCGAGATGCGCGAGAAAGGTGGAGTCGGAAGCGCTGACGATGCGCGCGCCTTCGAGCGCTTCGACCGCCGATCGAACTTCGTCCGCCACCGCGTCGGATGCAACGTTGATCGTGACGTCGCGAACGGTGCGCGTTTTCGTAACGGTGTGCATGTCAACCGCCGAGATCGTGCCGCCTGCGTCGCCGATGGCGTTCGTCAGCGATCCAAACGCGCCCGGCTCGTTCGGCATCTCGACGCGGACGATGAGCGTAAAGCTGATGGGGGGCAATGACATCTCGTTACCTCTTGCTCAGTTGCCGCTAATCGTCATCTCGGAAACCCGGAACGACGGTGACGTGACCGCACCGTCGAATCGCAGGTCGTTTCCGATAAGGTCGATCGCATTCAGCATTTCAAGATACCCGCCGGCTATTGTGAACTCGTCGATTGGATACGCCTTTTCTCCATCCTCGATGAAAAAGCCGCGTGCGCCCCGGCTATAGGTTCCGGTAGCGTGCTCGGTTGCAAAGCCAATCGTGTCGAGCACGAGCACTCCGCGCGCCGTCGCGGCGATCACTTCGTCGAGCGAGGCAGTCCCCGCTTGCATGAAACAGTTGTTGGCACCCACACCACTTCCGTTCGAGTTTCCGGTGCTCTGTATGCCTAACCTGCGCGCGTAATACGTATCGCACAGATAGGTCTTGAGCGTGCCGTTTTCGATCGCCGGCGTACGCCGCGTTTCCACGCCTTCGCCATCGAATGGAGAACTCCCTAAGCGCCCCGTCAATCGTCCGTCGTCAACGATGGTAACGGTTTCCGCCGCGACGCGCTGGCCGATCCGGCCGATCAACCACGAGTTGCCCGCGGCGACGTTCGCGCCCGAAAGAGCGGCGAAGACGTCGTCAACGATCGACGCTGCCACGTCGCGTTCGAAAATAACCGGCACACGCATCGTTAACGGTTTACGAGCGCCAAACATTTCGGTCGCACGGCGAACGGCGTTGCCGGCCACCACGTCGAGCGGTTCGAGCTCGTCGAGCCGTCGCGCCGCGGTGCCGTAATGGCCGGTACGCTTGAATTGACCGTCTACCGCAACCGGGCCGCTCGAACGCGACGCCCGAGTCGAACGATACGATCCCGAGAACTGCCCCGAGTTCGCGATCGCGATTTCCGACGTCGCGTCGCTATAGTGCGAGCCGTTGGAGTTGACGATACGCGCGTCCAGCTTGCGAATCGCGCGCTCGAGTTCGAGCGCTTCTTCCACTTTCACCGCTTCTTCGCGCTCGGCGATGGCCGGATCGCACAACCGCAAATCGGGAACCGATTGTGCGAATCGCTCCGGCAAGCCCGCCAGTTCGTCGCGCGCAACGAAGGCCGCGGCCGCGATCGTTTGGCGCAGTACGTCGCCAAGCGTTGCGGCGCTAAAATCCGACGTGACGAGCGTCGCCTTGCGCCCGTCCACGAACGCACGAACGTGCAACGCTTTTGCAGTCGAGCGTTCCAACCGCGAGACGACGTCGCCGCGTGCTTCGACGTGAAACCGGCGATCGATCGACACCGTTGCTTCCACGGTGTCGGCACCTTCGCGTAAAGCCAATTCGACCGCGCGTTCGGCGACGTCGCGCGCCGCTTCAGGCACCTTGCGTTCCTCCGACGGTGATCGAAGCGATCTTCACCGTCGGCATGCCGACGCCGACCGGAACGTACTGCCCGCTCTTGCCGCAGGTGTAATGTCTGCGAGCCAAACGGCAGTCGCCGGCCACCGCGACAACCTTCGTCATCACTTCGGGTCCGTTGCCGACGATGGTCGCGTTTTTCACCGGCGCGGTGATTCGGCCGTTCTCGATTAAATATCCCTCGCCGACCATGAAGACGAAGTCGCCTTTGCCGATTTCAACCTGGCCGCCTGCGAACGACTTCGCATAGATGCCGCGCTTGGTCACGCCAGGATTTCATCGACCGACGATTCCCCCGCCGGCATGTACGTGTTGCACATACGTGGTAACGGCAGATGCCGGAACGATTGCCGCCTGCCGCTGCCCGTCGACGCGACGCCCATGAGACCCCCGTTCAGCCGGTCTTGCATGTACGAGCGCAGGATGCCGTTCTCGACCAACGCTTTGTGTTGGCCGGGCGTGCCCTCGTCGTCGACGTTCGAACTGCCGCGTTCTTCCGGAAGGTTCGCGTCGTCGTAAATCGTCACCAGTTCGCTGGCAACCCGTTCGCCGACGCGACCGCTGTAGAGCGACGTTCCGCGCCGGTTGAAATCGCTCTCCAGGCCGTGCCCGACGGCTTCGTGCAACAATACCCCTCCGCCGCCGTTGCCGACAACCATTTCCATCTCGCCCGCCGGCGCCGAAATAGCGGTGAGATTGACCGTTGCGACGCGAGCGGCCTCGGATGCCAGCGCCTCGGGCGTGTGCTCGTCGAAATACGCCAGCGACGTGCGGCCGCCATCTCCCGCGAAGCCCGAGCCGCGCTCGCGCCCGTTCCCCGCCACGGCTTGCACGCCCAGCGCGACCATCGGGCGGCGGTCGTACACCAAACGGCCGTCGCTGGCCGCGATCCACACTTCTTGGAGTTCTTCCGAAACGTGCGCGTTCACGGATGCGACGCGCGAATCGAATCCGCGAGCGGCGATGTCGGCGCGTTCGAGTAAACGTACGAACCGCTCTTCGCCGCTCGGGTGGGTCGCGACGCGATACCAATCGGCGATTGCGGCGGACTGCAACGGTTCGACGCGGACGGTACCGCCCAGGCTCGTGCGAGCGATCAACGATGCTGCGTCGGCCGCGCGCAAAAGCGCCTCTTCTTCGAGCTCGTCGGAAAACGCATACCCCGACGACTCTCCGACGATCACGCGAATGCCGACGCCGGCCGTGACGCCGATCGACGTTTCATGAATGCGGCCGTCCTGCAAGCGAAACGAACGCACGATCCGCCGCTCGCAGAACACGTCGGCGAATTCACCTCCGTGTCGTAGCGAACGCTGCAGCAGTCGCGTCAGTGTCGTTTCGTCAAGCATCGGTAGCAACAACTCTCCTCGTTATAGCGTCGCTAAGCGATCGACCGCACGAACGATCGCGGCATCCGGATCCCCGGGCGAGCCATTGATCATGAATGCGAACGCTATGCGTCCGTGATGCAGCGTGTTGACGTATCCCGCCAACGACGCAACGCCGTCGATGTGCCCGCTCTTGGCTCGAACGCGCCCCAGCGCCGTCGTAAAGTAATATCGGCGCAAGGTGCCTTCGCGCCCGCCTGCCGGCAGCAGCATATACATCGACGAGGCTCCCCCGCGCGACTGCGCGTCGGCCAAGAGTCGTGCCAGCGTGATGGCCGCGATCCGATTGCTATCGGCCAGACCGCTGCCGTCGGCCAACTGTAAGCCCGGCCGCGGAATTCCACGCTCGCTTAGGAATTGCGCTTCGGCTTTCAGTCCCGCAGCGTCGTCGCCCGGTCCACGCTCGGCGCCGAGCGAACGGAGCAACTGCTCGGCATAGTGATTGTCCGAAACGAACAACATGTGCGTTTCGAGTCCGCGGAGCGAGTCCGAGCGATGATCCCACAGCACGACGGTATCGAGCGGCGCCGGAGCGACGACCGGCCGGGATGCCACCGCGATGCGACGGTCGCGCAGCAAACGGTTGACGACCGCTCCCGCCCAACGATTGACGCCGTGCACGGCAGTCCAAAAATGTTCTTGCACGCCGCCGACCGTTTGCGTCGATTCGACGGTGTCTTCATCGATCGAGACGGCATTGGTGGGTGCGGCATAGTCTTCGTCGGCGTCGTCCTGACTCCAATGCGGATTCTGCTCGGGGCCTTTCATCGCGCTCGCGTTGACCGCCACCGCGCCGCGAACGCGGCGCAAGCCGGAACGCGCCAACATTCCAACGCCCGACTGCAAGTTTTCGCGCGTGAGCGACGGATCGCCGGATCCGACGAGCCAAAGATTACCGTTCAGCGTTCCGTTGACGGCGGCCGGTTGTTGCGCTGCGAGCACCGTGTGGTATCGGAACGACGGACCGAGCACGTCGAGCGCCGTCGCAGCCACCACGAGCTTTTGCACGCTGGCGGGCGTCACCGCGTCGGAGGCACGGTCGTCGAACAACGTGTTTCCGGCGGCGTCCACCACAGCCAGGCTCCAGCGGTGCGCGCCCGCGGTCGCAGGACGAAACGCATCGGCCATTCCGTCGTGAAGCCGGCGTGTATCGCCGGAGTTCCACGACGGCACCGGAGACGGTTCGAGTAATGCGGGTAAGTCGGCGAGCAGATCGGACGGCGTACGAACTTCGGACAGACGGGCCGCCGCGTGCGCCGCACGATCGCGGCTCCATAAAGAAGCCGCCAACGTAACGCACGCAATCAGAACGACGACGGCAATAAGTCTGCGCCTAAGCCCGCGCGAGCGCTTCGATCTTCTCCTGTAGTTTCCGGTGCTCTTCACGTAGCCCATCGATATCGCTTCGCATTGCCGTTACTTGCGACGGCACCTTCGCGTTTTCGCGAACGCGCACGATTGCCTCCACCGCGTCGCGGCGCGTGCGCGCGTCGCCGGCCGACGACGACAGGCGGTCGAGCGACGCGAGCATCCGCGAATCTCCGAGCGATTCGGCAGCCGAAACCACCGCCAGCTGCACTAAGTACGCGGGATCGTCGATCAAGCGTTCGAGCGCTTCAACGACCGCAGTCCGCGAAGATTCGACCAACTGTCCCAAGCGAGACAATGCCCCGGGAGCCGCGCGCCGGACGCCTTCATCGCGTTCTTCTGCGGTCGTATCGAGGATCGGTTCGAGCGCTCGCGCGTCCGCCAACTCCGACAGCCCGCGAACCGCTCCGGCTTCGACCGTGCCGTTCCAGGTTCGTTCGTGCGATGCGGCGACCAGCACGTCGAATGCGCGAGCGTCGCGAGTCTTGCCCAAACTCTCCAGCGCGGCCGCTCGCACGAAGTAGGATGCATCCGAACGCGCCGCGTCGAGCAACGCGCCCGCGACATCGGCGTCACGATAATTTCCTAGCGCGGTCGCTGCGGCGCGACGAACCTTGGGCAGCTCGTGCGTCAGCGCGCCCAATAGGATGTCGCGCGCCCACGGGGCTCGCGTTCCGCCGATCGCGGAAGCCGACTGCGCGAGCACGCCCCAAAACGGCTCGTGCAAAAACGATGCGCGTAACGCTTCGACCGCTACCGAAGAACCATCGATCGCTAATTCACGCGCGGCACGAATCCGCGCTACCACATCGGGATCTCCCGCGAGCACGGCTGCAGATCGCTGCGCGCCGAACGCGTAGGTGACGTCGGCGAGAACGAACGCTCCGGGATCGAACCGGACGAGTTTGGGCTCCGCGTCCAACGGGATCGCGATCGTTTCGTGCGCGCGCTCCACGCGTACGTGGAGGCGCCGCTCGCCGGCGACCGGACACGGGCCTTCGCCACTCGTCAGAGCCGGAACGGTCGAGACGAATCCGAGATCCACGTCGAAAAGATAGGCTGGATTCTCATCGTCGATCTTCTGCGTTTGATCGATCGTTACGGTGGCCACGCGGCGCTCGTCGTTCCACTCGACGCTCACCTTCAGTTCGGGATGGCCGCCGCGAAAAACCCATTGATCGAAGAACGCGCGGACGTTTCGCCCGGTCGCCTCTTCGATCGCGCGAATGAGATCGATCGTTTCGACGTTGCGTTCGGCGTTGTGCTCGACGTACCGGCGAATCGAACGCCAGAAGCGTGCGTCGCCGAGGTATCCGCGCAGCATGTGTAACACCGCGCCGCCCTTCTGATACAGGTGGCGGTCGAAAAGCTCGATCGGATCGCGGAAGCGGTTGTACACGATCGGACGGCGGTAGCGATTGGCATCTTCTTCGAGATAGGCCGAAACGAACTCGAAGACGTCGTATTCGTATTCGTCGAATCCTAAATTTTCTTCGCGCCAGACGGCTTCGAAGAAGGTGGCGAATCCCTCGTTCAGCCACGCGTGCGCCCAGTCGCGGCACGTCAGCAGATCGCCGAACCATTGATGCGCCAATTCGTGGGATACCAACGGATCGCTCGAAAAGTCGAGATGCGCCGTTGCGTCGTGCAGCGTGCGGTCGGTTTGCGTCGTTGCCGCCGTATTCTCCATGCCGCCAAAAATAAAATCGGCGACCGCAATTTGCGAATAGCGGGCGTACGGGTACGCGCGCCCGGTGCGCTTTTCGAACGTCTCGATCATCCGCGGCGTATTGGAGAAGGCGCGCTCGCCGTCGGCTTCTCGCCCCGGCAAAACGTAGTAGCGCACGGGCGTTTTCCCGGAGCCGGCCGTCCCTTGATCGACTTCGACGAACGGCCCCGCGACGACCGTCATGAGATAGGTGCTGTGCGGAACGTCCTGGCGGTAACGATAGATCGTCCGCCCGTCGCGATCGATTTTCTCGACTAAGTCGCCGTTCGCGAGCGCGAAGGTACCGGCGGGCACGTCAACGCGCGTCTCCGTCGGCTGTTTCTCGCTGGGACGATCGATGCACGGAAACCAGAAGCGTGCGTTTTCATCTTGGCTTTGCGTCCAGAGATGCACGCGTTTTTGCGGCCGTGCCGGCGTCGGCTTGATGAAAAACAATCCGTGCCGCGGGTGCGACACGCGATATTTTACGGCAAAGGTTGTCGTTTCGCCGGCACCAAGCGGCGGAGAAAAATGGACGTCCAATTTTCCGTCGCGCCGTTCGAACTGCTGCGGTCGTCCGTCGCGTTCGACCGAGGCGATTTCGAGATCGACCGCATCCAGCTGCAGCCGCTCGACGGGCTCGTCGAGCGCCCGGACCGTCGTCGTGCAGACGCCGTCCAGCGTTTCCGCGTCGAAATCGGGTCGAAGGTCTAACGCAATTCGTTCGACTTCGACGATGCGATCGGGTCCGTAGTTGGCCCGGGAACCAGGCAATGCAAAAGCTCGATGGTCGTTCGTACCGTCACCGTTGATCATGGGTGGGGCTCGTTTCGCTCGTCGAGTTGCGTCGCCCCCCCGGTGACGTCGAGGACGCTTCCGGTCACGAAATCTTGGTCGCGACCCACGAGGAAGCGGACGGCATCTGCAATGTCCTGTGCGCTTCCGGCGCGACCGACGGGATTCGGTGCGCTGCGCGAGCGCGCGACTTCGCGGTCGATCGTCTTGTCGCCGATATAGCCTGGAACGACGACGTTGACGGTGATCCCGTTACGGGCTTCCTCGAGTGCGAGAACGCGCGCGAACGTGGTAAGCGCGCTTTTTGCCGCTTGGTAGAACGCGGAGCCGGCAAACGGCTGCGTGGTAGCCGCGCCGAGCGATCCGAACACCACGATCCGCCCGAATCGTGCCGCACGCATAGCGGGTAGGACGGCTTTCACGGCTTGCACCGCGCTGCGCACGTTGCCGTCGAACGCCTCGGCGTAATCCTCCAACGTGAGACGTTCGAAGCGCTTGACCGTGAGTGGACCCGCTCCGTGTATCAGCGTATCGAACGGTCCTCGCCGCCCGACGAGTTCGCGCAACTGCGACTCGACGTCGTTCGCCGGAGCCGAGAAGTCGATGCGATCCGCGCTTCCCGAGACGTTTGCGGCCGCAATCGCGGCGAGCGTCGAATCCGGCGGCGTCCGGCGATAGGTGATCGCGACGTGCTCGAAGCCGTCGGCGGCCAACACGGTGGCGGCCCGCGCTGCCAAGCCGGCCGCGGCCGCCGTCACCAACGCCCGTCGAACCATGCCTTCGTTACGCTTAATAGGCGGCTTGGTAGAAGGTCCAGCGCACATCGAAGGCGTCGCCTCGCTGCGTCCGGCCGCGCACGCGCACCGTGTGGTTGCCCATCGGGAGCGCTCGCGGCGCCGCGAAGTAATACCACTTGGCGCCGCGCGAGATCGTCACGTTTACAGGCGTACCGTCGATCGAGGCTTGGAACGAAGCCGGACGCACCTGGCGGTCGAGCTCGAACCGCAGCTGCGGTTCATGGTTGTAGATCGTCCCAGTCGGCCAATGATACACTAGCGCCGCCGGCGCGGATGGCGGCACCGCAGGCGGACCGCCGGCACCCGGTTGCCGGTTCGCTGCGGAGATCGTAACCGTGCTGGTCGAGTCATTCCAATTCACACTCGCACCCAGCGCAGACGCGACGAAACGCAGCGGCACGAGGGTACGTTCGCCGGCCAAGAACGGGGCGACGTCGAGCGTCTCGGGGCGCCCTGCAACGGTCGCCTGCAGCGAGCCGATCGTGAGCGAAACGCTCGTCCCATGCGCGGTCGCGTTAATCTGTCCGTTGGAGTACACCACGCTTGCGCCAAGGCGTTCGAAAACGCCGCGCAAGGGTACGAAGACGCGCCCGGCTTGTACCACCGGGGGTTGATCGAACTGAATCGCCTGGCCGTTAACCACGACGGTGACGGATTGAGCCGCGGCTCCTACCGGCGCCGCGACCGCACACGCCACCAACAGGGCCGCGCAGCGAGCCAAGCGGCTTGTCGAGAAAACCCTCATGCCGCTTCGATACCCCGGGCGGTCAGGCGACAAACGAGCGAGCGCCCGATGTTACGCGATCGGTGCCGGCGTTTGCGCCATCTCGGCGGCCACGGCGTTGCGGTCGGCCTGCCGCTCGTACCACCCAATCCACGAGTTGTAGATCATCGGCACGAGAAACAGCGTGAGGATCAGCGAGCTGGCGAGACCGCCGATGATAACGGTACCCATCGCTTGGCGCCACTCGCCGCCTTCGGCGAAGCCCAGCGCCAGCGGAAGCATTCCGAAAATCATCGCTAACGTCGTCATCAGAATCGGCCGGAAGCGCGTGGTGGCGGCCTGCAACACGGCCTCGCGAACGCGCATCCCGCGCTTGCAGAGCGTGTTCGAATAATCCACCAGTAATATCCCGTTCTTTGAAACGAGACCGAAGAGCATGACGATGCCGATCATCGAAATGATATTGAGCGATTGACCCGCGTTCGGCTCGATGCGATGCATCACCGACAATCCCGTTAACGCACCGATGATTGCCAGCGGCACCGAGAACATGACGATCAGCGGCTCCAAGAACGAACCGTACAAAATCACCATCAGCATGTACACCAGCATGAACGACGTGAGCAGTGCGATGCCCATGTTCTGCAACGTCTCGATCATATATTGGGTATCGCCCTGCGCCGTCAGACCGACGCCTTCGGGCAAAAATCCGGGCGTCTTGAGTGCGGTTTCGAGCGGGCCGGTCACCGTGCCGAGCGAGTAGCCGGGAAGGACGCCGCCATACACGTTGACGACGCGCTGCCGGTTCAACCGTTGAATCTGCACCGGTGCTGAAGTCCATACGAAGTCGGCGATATCGGCAAGCGGAACGATCGTTCCGTCTTGCGCGCGCACCCGAACCGCTTTGAGATCTTCGGCCGTCAACCGGTAAGCGACGGGGAACTGCACGCGGACGTCAACCAGACCGTTTTCGGTGCGCACCTTGGTCGCGACCGCGCCGTCAACCGCGAAGCGTGCGACCGCCGCCGCATCGGCGGGCGCGATGCCCAACACTTCGGCGCGCTGTGCGTTGATATTCACGTTCAAACGCGGAGCGGCCAGCTCGTTGCTGGTGTCAACGTTGACACTGCCCTTCTGCTGGCGCAGAAAGTTCGCGACTTTTTCGGCTGCCGGACCGATGGCATCTTCGGGTCCCGACAGCGAATAGAAGATGGAGCTGCCCGAACCGCCGCCGCTATCGCCGGCGACCTCGAACGAACCACCCGGCACTAAGTACCCGAGCGGACGAATTTTGTCGATGATCGAGTACGTCTCTTTGCGACGGTCGGGAAGCGTTTGCGCGTTGAGACGCGCGTAGTTGTCGCCGATCGCGCTGCCCCAGCCCTCGGGTTTGCGCCCGACGGTCGAACTGACCGACTGGATACCGTCGATTTTGAGAATCGCGGCCTCGAGATGGCTGACGTACTTTTCGGTGACGCCGATCGGCGTTCCGGGCGGATACGTCACGGTCATCGAGATCGAGCCGTTTTGCACCGCCGGCACGAAATCGAAACTGATCGGCCCGAGAATAGGAAGCGCGATCGCCAGCACGACCGGCAACGCGAACGTCGCAACGGTAATCCACAGTCCGCGGCCGGTAGCCGCAAACCACTGCCCGAGCATCCGAACGGCGTTGACGGCGCCGTCGATCGCGACCGTGCCGGCGCGTTGCAGGGCCGGCATCCGGCGAGTCCGCCGCCAGCGCATGTCGAGTTTCTTCGGAGCGAAGGCGCGGCGGACGAGCAATCCCACGAGGTGCCATACGAGCGCGAAACCGAGGAAGATGACGTTCACGCCGATGGTCGTGTTGCCGGCGCCGGCGGCCAGCGTCAACGCATTCACGACCAGAACGACGCACACGTACACCACGAACAACCCGTGTTCGAGTGCGAACGACAGCGCGCGCGTGCGGTACCAGTTGAGAATGCGATCGTAGTTCTGAACGAACACGCCGAGGAAGAGCACCGCGAAGATCATGACCGGAATGACCAAATTCAATTCTTTGGGCAGTCCCAGCTTGCCGAACGGGATGAAATAGACGACCGCAGCGGCAGCGATCAGCGATAGCCCGAGCTTCCACGAGCCCAGCGCGTCCATCCAGCGAGGCTTGGCAGTCGAACGCTCCTTGACGCTCCAGCGCGCTGCCAACAGCGGTGTCAACGTGAAGGATACGAGCAGCGAAAAGAGCGTGGCGATGACGATGACCGAACCGAACTCGCGCAAATACTGACCGACGATACCGGGCAAGAACGCGATCGGCAAAAAGACGACCACGTCAACCATCGTGATCGCGATGGCGGCTCCGCCGATTTCGCTGCGCCCGTTAATCGCGGCGTCGATCGGGTCTTCGCCCAGATCTCGATGCCTCGTTATATTTTCCAACACGACGATCGAGTCGTCCACCAGAATGCCGATGATCAGCGACAGGCCCATCAACGACATAGAGTCGAGATGGAACCCGAACGCATTCATCAAGATGAACGTCGAGAGGATCGAGGTCGGAATCGCGACCATGACGACGACGGCGTTGCGCCACAGATGCAGGAACAGCATCATCACGATCATGGTGAGGATGACGCCTTCGAACAACGACTGCCATACGCCGTTGAGCGACTTCTGCGTGTAGTCTGCCGGCGCGTCGATTTCGTTAAAGGTGAGTTCGGGGAACTCGGCTTCGATCTGCTTGACTTTTTCGCGTGCGATCTTGGTCAACGTGATTTCGTCCGCGTTGATGTTACGGCTCATGCTGACGTACAAGCGGGGCAGGCCGTTATAGTGCGAGATCGACGTCGGCTCCACGTGTCCGTCGTCGGCGGTGGCGACGTCGCCGATCCGCATGCCGCGCATCGACGATCCGGCTACCGGCAATGGGATGTTGAGCAGATCCTGAAACGTGTTGACTTCGGCGTGGACCGAAACGCTGGTTTCGCGCGTCGGCTCGCGCAAGATGCCGCCGGGCAGGTTCGAATTGTTGGCCGCGACCGCGGCAAAAACGTCGCGTAGCGTCGCGCCGCTTCCCAGCAGCTTCGCCGGAATCGGTTGGACGTGAAATTCCCGGTCGGCCGCACCGTACACGTTGACGCTCTGAACGTTGGGGATCGCCTTGAGCAACGGCTGTATGCGATTGGTCACGAGGTCGGCCAGTGCCGTCTGCGATAGCGCCTTCGAACTGACGGCGACGTCCAGCAGCGGTTCGGATGCGCCGTTCTTGTTGACCGACGGCGGATCTAGGTCGGTAGGAAGATAGACGCGAGCGGTGTCTACCGCGCTCTGCACGTTGATGGCCGCTACGTCGAGGTTGGTGCCGAGCTTGAACTGCACCACGACGACGGCGCTGCCTTCTTGCGCGCTTGCCGTCATTTGGTCGAGGTTGTCGATTCCGTCGAGCTGGTCTTCGATCGGCTTGACGACGAGCCGCTCCATGTCTTGCGGCGACGCACCCGGGTACCCCGCCGATACCACAACGATCGGGAAGGACGTTCCGGGCGGGTCGTTGCTGCGACCGATTTTGGAGTAGGCGAAAAGTCCGAACACTGCCAAGGCGATGAATGCCATGGCGGTGATGACCGGCTTGTTAATGGAGAATCGCGTCAGCCACACGTGGGAACAACCTCTCGTCGGGCGGGCACCATGCTGATAGCTCTACGCACCGGCTGGGGCAACTGTTTCAGAGGGTACCACGAGCACCGCCCGCACCGGGTCAAAAATAGATAAAAAGCGCGCCACCCGCAAAGGTCGATCGCGCTCGGCGCCTACTAGTCGTAAGCGTTACTGACACTCATGCGCAAGACAGGACTTGAACCTGCACGAGATTGCTCTCGCTAGCACCTCAAGCTAGTGCGTCTACCAATTCCGCCACTCGCGCGCAATGAGGTCCGGGGTTTCCGGCTTCGGTAGTCTAGCCGCTACCGCATGTTCGGGTCAAGCGCGTCGCGCAGGCCATCACCGATATAGTTGATGGCGAGCACCGTGACCAAAATCGCCAAACCAGGGAAAACCGCTGCCCACCACGCCGTCTCGAGGGTGGCCTGCGCGTTGGAGAGCATGTTGCCCCACGACGCGGTTGGCGGCTGGATGCCGAGGCCCAAGAACGAGAGGGTCGATTCGAGGATGATGACGCCCGCGATGTCCAGCGTCGCCTGAACGACGATGGGAGCGATCGCGTTGGGCAGCAAATGCCGGAAGATGATCCGTCCGTCGCGATTGCCGATGGCACGAGCGGCCTCGGCGAACTCACGCTCGCGCAGGCTCAGGAACGACGCGCGAACTAAACGAGCGACGCTCATCCACGCCAGCGCGCCGATGATCAAGACGATCACCCCGAAACTCAGCGCCGCTTTCGACGAACTGGCGGCGACGATGGCCGTGAGCACGAGAAGCAGCGGCAGCAACGGGATCGACAAAAACACGTCGGTGATGCGCATGATCAGCCAATCGACCCAGCCGCCGTAGTAGCCCGAAATAGCCCCCAGCGTCGTGCCGATCAGCACTTCCATGAACACGGCGAAGAAGCCGACCATGAGCGAGATGCGCGCGCCGTACAGCAAGCGAGACAGCAGGTCGCGCCCAACCTCGTCGGTGCCGAGCAAGTGACCGCCGCATAAGGCGTGATCCACGAAACACGGCGGAAGGGGTGGCCCCTGCCAATGCACTTCATCGATCGCGTTGGGATCGAACGGCGAAAGCTGGTTCGCGAACACCGCAGCCAAAACGATGAGGCCCAGTACGACGATTCCGGCCATAGCCAGTTTGTGACGGCTTAACCGTTTCCAGAACGTGACTTTAGAGACGTTCTGATCGTCCTCGATTACGGCGTTCGGTTGAAGCGGAATTGATGCAGCCATGTTATCTCAGTCGTATTTGACGCGTGGGTCGAGCCAGGCGTACACAACGTCCGCCAGGAGGTTCGAAAAGACGACCGCGACGGCGAGGATGATTAAGATGCCCATCAGCAGCGAGATGTCGCCCTGCGTGAGGCCGTTATAGAACAGCCGTCCCGTCCCGGGCCATGCGAAGATGTCTTCGGTAATAATGGCACCGCCCAATACGCCGGGAAGCGAAAGAGCGACGACCGTTACGACCGGTATCAGCGCGTTCTTTAGGCCGTGTTTGAAGAGAACCGCACGAAAGCCTAAGCCTTTGGCGGCCGCGGTCCGCATGTAATCGGTGTTCAGCACTTCCAACAGCGACGATCGCATGAAGCGGCTGAACAATGCGAGGGACAACAGCGACAACACGAGCGTCGGCAAGATTAAATGCGACAGCCGGTCGCTCAATTCGAACGTATCGCTGCTGGAGATGCCGGCCGACGGCAGCTGAATTTGGTAGCCGAAAGGCAGCGGTATGCCGTGCACCGCGAATGCCAGCTGCATCATCAACGCAAACCAGAATACCGGCATCGATTGTCCGAAGAACGCCAGCGTCGTGATGAAGTAGTTGACCGCGGTATAACGATAGACCGCCGACACGATGCCGGCAGCAACGCCGACCGCTAGCGAAAACACGAAGGACGTGAGCATCAATTCGAGCGTCGCGGGCAGACGCTCCAGAATTGCTTGCAGTACCGGCTCGGAGTTGCTCGTCGAGTACCCGAAGTCGCCGGTTAAAACGTGCATCAGCCACTTGAGATACTGAATCGGAACCGGCTGGTCCATCCCCAAGTTGTGCTTGAGGCGCGCGATATCGGCCGGCGTAATATGCGGGTTGGCCAAATACGGCGCTAACGGTCCACCCGGCATGTTATAGAGGATGGCGTAGAGGATCACCGAGATCAGCAGCAGCAGCGGAATCGACTGCAGCGTGCGGCGTACAACGTAGGTAAGCAGCGAACGTATCCTCCGGCGCGGCTAATTAGCAGCCGGGGCTGAAATGCCTTCCGGCATTGCGTCCTCGCGGCGGCGTAAGCCGAGAATCTCGCGCGCTTCGTCGGGCGTTGCGACGGGTCGCCCCGCTTCCTCGGCGATACGAGCAACGCGCGCCACCAGCTCTTCGTTACTCGCCAGACGCCCTTTCGAGTAATACAGATTGTCCTCTAGCCCGACTCGAACGTGACCGCCCATGGCGATCGCGGCAAGAGCCATCGGCAGCTGCTGGCGGCCGACACCGGCGACCGACCAGGTACATCCGGGCGGCAAGTCGTCCACCAAGTCGCACAAGTTCGCAACCGTCGCGTCCAGACCGCCCGGAACTCCGAGCACGAAGTTGACGTGTTGCGGCATCGCCAAGACGCCTTCGCGATGTAACCGGCGCGCGTTGGTAAGGTGGCCTTTGTCGAAGATCTCCAGTTCGGGCCGCACGCCATATTCGGTCATCGCCGTCGCGATCGCGCGCATGATCGGAAAACTGTTCTCGAAGATGTCGTCGCCGAAGTTCACCGAGCCGCAAGTGAGGGTGGCCATCTCGGGGCGCAACTGCAGCACGCCGGCGCGTTCTTGCGGCGACATTCCGATCGCGCCGCCGGTCGAAAACTGAACGATCAGATCGCTCGCGCTACGAATCTCGGTATAGGCCTGCGCGAAGCGCCCGACATCGTGCGTGTTGTTTCCGTCGTCGTCGCGGCAGTGCACGTGAATCATGGAGGCCCCGGCCTCGCGAACACGGCGTGCCGTTTCGCCCAGCCGCTCGGGCGTATGCGGAAGGTGCGGCGTTTGGTCGAGCGTCACTTCGGCCCCGACCGGAGCGCACGTGATGATGAGCGGCTGCATCCGGCGATGTTCGTCCGCGCCTGCGGCGGCTACTCCAGCCGCCGGCGAGCGCCCTCGATGACCCGAGCGTCGAGGCCGAGCAGTTCGGCTAAATCGACGGCATCGCCGAGCGGCGTTTCGCCGGCGCCGGCCTTGCGTACCGAATAATCCATCGCGCCCTCCAACAGCGCCAGCGCGTCGCGCAGGTCGCCGACCGTTCCGCGCGGCAGCGCCCGCAATCCGCCGACGGTCAGATGCTCGACGCCGGCCGCGGCCGCGACGCCATCCAGATGCGTCGTCGCGAGCGTCCGTACTCCGCGCTCCCGGAAAAAAGCCAGGAGCGACGCAAGCAGCGCCGAGCCTTCCCGCGGTCCGGTGGTTCGGGCGAACTCGTCGAGCAACATCAGGGCGCCGTTCGAGCGACCGGAGGCATCGCGCACGCGGACGACCTCGTGCGCAAACGACGACAGCAACGACGGCCCGGCTTCGTCGCCGGCGTGCAGCCAGACGATGCGATCGAACAGCTCCAAGCGGGCGCGTTTTGCCGGAACGGGCAATCCGAAACTCGCCAACGCGGCGATCGCTCCGCACGTGCGTAGCACGACGGTTTTTCCGCCCATGTTCGGGCCGGTGATCGTCGCGACCGAACGAACTTCGACGTCGAACGGCGTGAATCGCAAGTCGCGTTGCTGCAACGCTTCCTCGAGCGGAAGAAATCGCGCGCCCTCGAGCGCGACGCCGGCATTTCCAACGAGCTCGGGCGCGGTGCAGGCGTAGTTGCGCGCGAACCGGATGGCGGCGTGCAGCGCATCGAAGGCGCCGATTGCATCGGACGCCGGCTGCAATTCCGGCGTCGCCCGCGCGATCTCGTCGGAGAGTTCGGTGCGAATCGAACGCTCGGCGTCTGCGACGGCGTCCGCGGCGCGGTCGCGAGCGATGCGCGCTCGTTGCAATACGTCACCGGCAACCAACGTGCACAAAAAATACGTCGGAGCTTCGCGAATGACCGCGATGCCTTCGGGCCATTCGGCCGGAGCGGCATCTCGCGTAACGATAAATTCGTCGGTTTCGACAGCCGGCCGGCGCAGAGCCGCCGCAACACGCGAACGCGACTCCGACTCCAACGCATCGACCGCTCGCTGCGTCCGTTGCAATTCGCCGCGCGCTGCGCGCAACGCCGGATCGAACGCGTCGCCCAAATAGAATCCGCCGCCACTCGTGCGGCCGCGCGCCAACGATGCCGACAACGTGCGAATAGCCGGCGTAGCGATCGTCGTAGCATCGGCCGCCTCACGCAAGGCCGAGCCGTGCAGCCGATCGGCGAGCCCCACCGCACCGTCGCAGAAACGCGCGACCTGCAGTAAGACGTCGTCCGGCAACGCTTCGCCGAGCGCGGCGCGCGCTGCCGGTGACGTGATGTCGGGTACGAGGCGCAGAGATTCGGCGAACGCGCGTAGTTCGTCATCGCCCGTGCGCGTCGCCACATCGTGCACCATGCGCGCGCGTGCCGATGCGGCGGCCTCGTTACCGCGTGCGAACGGCTCCCAACGCGCCAACGCACGGACGCCGCAATCGCTGCTCGGGCGTAGAGCCGCATCGAGCCATGGAAGATCGAGCGCACGTGCCGTCGATTCGTCGGCGATGGCGTCCCAATTCACGCGACACGCCAACCCGCATACACGTCGTACGCCGGCAGACCGGTGGCATCGGCGACGGCCCGAGCGAACGATCGGGGTTCGAACGAATGCCGGCGGCCGATCGAGGCGATCGTCGTGGCGATCGGATGCAGCGGGCGCTCGCAACGAACGTCGAGTCGTTCGAACGCGGCATCGGCCGCGCGGCCGGCCAGCGCAAACTGCGTCGGATCGCCGATGACGACTTGGCGCGTTTCTCGCGCCACGATCAGCGGTGCGGCTTTGGACGCCGTCAACGCTCCGTTCGACAAACAACGCCGGTGCGCCCGCATCCACGACGGCGATTCCCAAGCGCTTGGCTAATATGCGCGCGGCGTCCGTCGCGTCGTGGAGCGTCGCGCCGGCGGCGGCACCCGTGGCGATCACCACCGCTGCTCCACTGCCGGCCAGTGCTGCGACGCGATCGATCGCGCCGTTGACGATCACGATGTCGGCGAGTCTATCCAGACGCTCGAGGGTTCGCGCGACGCCGCTGGCGGTCGGAGGCCCGATCAACTCCAGGTAGGCGGCTTCGCGGATACGAGCAATCGTGACGGGACCGGCTGCGGTCTCGAGCGGCAACACCTCGAGGACTTCGGCCGCGAATCCCGCGCTCAGTGCACCGGCAGCGGTAGCGACCACCGTGCCCGGGCGCACGAAAAGCCGGGGCTTCGCGATGCCGTCGACCGCGTCGAAACTCTCTCCGTCGCGACCCGTTCAACAACAGGGCGACGCGCACGCCGGTCGCAATCGCGGCGGCATACATGGCACGAGCAGTAACCGTTTTGCCGACGTTTTTAGCAGTACCCACGACGAATATGCGACGGCTGGCGCGAGTTCGTGCCAAGTCGAGCAGCGCGTGCCCGGTATTGCAACTATCCAACGTGCAAGATCTTCAAGACCGCGAACGTAACGCCGGTGAGGGTCAAGAGCAAACCGCCCAAGAACGCGGCGTAGCGTTCGGCGAAGCTGCCGAGTCGCGCACCGAGCGTCAGGCCCGCAGCGGTGGCGCACAGCGAAACGACGCCGATGGTTACCAGCGCGACGGCAATTGGAACGCCGATGTAGAGAATTGAGAAACCGATGCCGAGCGAATCCAAGCTGATGGCCAACGAAGCGACGAATAATCCCCATCCCTTGGAAAGGTCGAGTTTTGCCGCGGCGCTCTTCGACCGGCTTTCGGACATCATGAAGATTCCGAGCACGACCAACGCGCCGAAGCCGACGAAGCCCGCGACTTCACCGAACAACCGCCCTGCCGCAACGCCGATTCCGGCGCCGATCAAGTTCATGGCAATCTCGGCAGTCGCGAACGCCAAACCGATTCGCCACTTGAGCGCCCGCTCGACACCCCGTACGCCGACGCCGATGCTCACCGCAAAGACGTCCAGCGAAAGGCTGAGCGCGACGAACGCGATTTTGAGTACTGCCGTCACGTGATGCGCTGGGTCTTTCCGGCCGCCGCCCTGTTACTGGTCGTCGGGATCGTGGCGCCCGTCATCGCCGTACTCGCCTCCATGTCACCCAGCGAGGCCGCGACGTCGTTTAACTCCGGCGCGCGCGCCGCGTTGAACGTATCCTTGATCGCATCGCTGGCCGCAACTGCGGTCGCCACACTGCTCGGCGTTCCGGCCGGGTACTGGTTGGGTCATGCGGGCCGGGGTGTTCGGGCCGCCGCACTCTTTTTACTAGCGCTCCCGCTGGCATTTCCTCCGGTCGCGGCCGGCTTGATGCTGATCGTAACGCTGGGCACCCAGGCGCCGGCCGGCTCCTGGTTGGCCGCGCACGGCCTGCGCGTTCCGGATACGCTCCTCGGCGTCGGGGTCGCCGAGTTCTTCGTCTCCGGTTCGTTCGTGGCGATCGCCGCCACGGCCGCGTTCGCGTCGGTCAATCCGGTGTACGCCGATGCGGCGCGCACGCTCGGTGCCGGCGAATGGCGGATCTTCGTACAAATTGCGTTGCCCGCCGCCGCCGGAAGCGTCTTGGCGGGCGTGACGTTCGCGTGGCTGCGGGCCATCGGCGAATACGGCGCCACGTCGGTACTGGCATATCACCCGACCTCGCTGCCGGTCGCACTGTACGTCGCATTGTCGGCCCAAGGGGTTCGGCAAGCGATGGCGCTGTGCTACGGATTCGTGGTACTCGCGGTCGTTGCGCTATTGGTCGCGTGGATTCTGCGCCGCCGCGTCGTACCTTGAGGCCCATGGCGTTGCTCGATGGACTCTTCGCTCCCAACTCGGCCTTCCAGAAAAACTTCTTCTTTCTCGCCAAACGCTTCGTGCCGGCGAATCGATCGAGTCGGCCGTTTCGACGGTCCGCCAGCTCAACGCAGCCGGAATGACTGCGTCGTTGGACTATCTGGGCGAGGACGTGACCGAGCACGAGGCCGCGCTGCACACAGTTGACGCCTACCTGCGAATACTCGATGCGTTGCGGGCTGCCGGAGTCGATTCGAACGTTTCCATCAAACTCACGGCGCTCGGGCTCTTGATCGACGAAGACTTCGCGCTGGACAACGTCGGCCGGATCGCCGAAGGGCCGCTCTGAACTCCGATCCGTTCGTTCGCATCGACATGGAAGGCTCGGCCGTCACGGATGCCACCCTGCGCGTGTTCGAGCGCGCGTTTGCGGCCAACAAGAACGTCGGCATCGTGTTGCAGGCATACCTGAAGCGCACCGCCGCCGACGTCGAGCGCGCGATCGCGCTCGGCGCGCGGGTGCGGCTCTGCAAGGGTGCCTACCGGGAACCGCCCGAGATTGCGTACCAGCAAATGACCGATATCCGCGAAAATTATCTGCGTCTGGCCGAGCGATTACTTTCGGCCGGCACGTATCCGGGAATCGCGACGCACGATCGCCGTTTGATCGGCGCCGTCAAAGATTTTTGTTCGCGCAACGCCATACCGCCGTCGCGTTTCGAGTTTCAGATGCTGCACGGTTGCCGTCCGGCAGAACAGCACGAACTGGTTGCCCAAGGCTACAATATGCGCGTGTACGTGCCGTTCGGAACCCACTGGGCCGGCTATTTCTACCGGCGCGTGCTGGAGCGGCGCGAGAACGTCTGGTTCGCACTGTCCTCGATCTTCTCGCGTTAGCACCCCGTGCGTGCCGTGGTGCAACGCGTCTCGAACGCGCGCGTGTCGGTTGACGGATCCGAAACCGGCGCGATCGAGGCCGGACTCGTGGCCTACGTCGGCGTCGGCCGGAACGATACGGACCGCGACGCCCTGTGGATGGCGGAGAAGATCGCCGAGCTGCGCATCTTCGAAGACGCCGAGGGCCGGATGAATCGCTCGCTCGAGCAGCACGGCGGCGCCGTCCTGCTTATCTCGCAGTTCACGCTGCTGGGTGACGCGCGCCGCGGACGGCGTCCGTCTTTTGCGGCAGCCGCCTCGGGCGAGCCGGCTCGAATTCTGTACGAAAAAGTCGGTACCGTGCTCGAAACCCGCGGCCTTCGGGTCGCCTACGGCGTGTTCGGAGCCGACATGCACGTCCAGCAGAGCAACCAAGGGCCCGTAACAATTTCTTCTGGATTCCGAGCGAACGTTCTAGGAAGGCGCACGCCGGCGTAAAACCTTTGTACGGCCCCCCAAACCTTTTGAGCGTACGCTGCGTTCATTTAGTATCCCGGCCATCGCGGCCGGCGAAGATATAAACGATAGGACGTGCCAGTGACTGAACAACCGAAGCGACCGGCGGGAATGTCGGTCCGCGAAGCCGGCCAAAAAGGCGGCGAGACCGTCAAGAAAAAGTACGGTCCGGAATTCTACGAACAGATCGGCCGCAAGGGCGGCTTAGCGACCAAATTGGCGCACGGTCACGAGTTTTACGAGCAAATCGGGAAAAAGGGCGGTAAGAAGGGCGGCGAAGCAACGCGCGATCGTTATGGCCCCAACTTCTACGAACGCATCGGACAAAAAGGTGGCCAAAAGGTCAAACAGCTCATCGAGGAAGGCAAGCGCGCAGCCGCGGCAGCGCGGGAGCAGCGCGCCAGCTAAGATTCGAATGGCGCTCTGGTTGAGCGCCGCTGTGGCGGCGACCCTCGTGGTCGCCGGCCGCATCCCAGCACGCGCATATCCACCCTCGCCGACAGCGCCTCCGAAGGCGCCGGCTACGGCGACCCCTCGTCCGGCCGGGAACGTTCTTCCTTTCGACTCGGACCTTGTGTTCGTGACCGACGACTCTATATCGTCGAAATCGTCTAAGACGGGTCAGCTCATCGGAACGCGATTGAAAGACCCGCTGATCGTCGGCGGTCGAGTCGTCGCACCCGCCGGAACCCCCGCCATGCTGCGAATCGTTAACGTATCGGCTGCCGACATCGGTGACGTGTACGGATTCGTCAACATTTTCTTCGAACCGTTGCAGCTTCCCGACGGCCGGACGATTCCTCTTCGTGCCCCGATCGCGCGCTTAGAGCCGCGAAACACCGCCGGACACGAGTTGAACCGTCGAACTCGAAGACACCGTCGCAGATCAAGTGATCCCGTATCACTTTCTGTACCACATCTTCCGCAAAGGCAAAAATTTCGTGCTCGGGCCGGGTTCGCAAATTCCCGCTCGCACCGCAGCCACGTTGACGGCACTCCCCAACGGTACGGTAGCTATCCAAACCCCGGCACCGATGCATGTTGAGTTGCAGATGCCGAAGTCGTCGTTTCCGGCACAGCCCTTTGCCACGCCGTTCGCTAGCGGCGCATCGCCGCAATCCCATCGAGGCCCGCGGCCGCAGGCGAGTCCGACCGGAACTCCTTGGCCGACCCCGAACCGCCGACTGCAACTCCGTCATCTTCTACGACTTCTTCGCCGGCGGCTTCGCCCTCGGCAGCACCATCGGCTTCGCCGTAGAGAAAGGTCTAGCGTTTCATGCAGCTGCGTTCATCGTTGGCAAGTTTAGCGTTTGCCGCGATGGCGGCCATCGCAACGATCGCCGCCACGCCCGCGCCGACGGCGACCATGTCGCCCTATCCGCAAGGCCCCGAGGCCGCCTTTGTAAAGTCGATAGCCGCCGACTTACAGCATCGCTTCCCCACGCCGGACGCCGCTGAGGCCGCCGGATATTTTCGCTACACCAACGTGGACGAAGACGGCGCGATCAGCTACACGAATTTGCATTGGCAGAGCGGCAACCCGCACGAGCCCAGTCAACTGTGGTACGACGCGCAAGGCAATCTTCTCGGAGCCGACTTCTCCGCGTTACAGAGTTCTTCGCCCTCGCAGCCGCAAGTATGGGGCGTCAACTTTCATCGCTGGACGTCGTTTCGCGAACATATCCACTACGTTTTGACCCAACCGGACGGAACGCAAAAATACGGCGGCGTCGGCGCGAAGAAATTCGCTGCTGCCGGCGGCGACGTCGACGACCCCAAGGCCGAAACGCTCGTTAAGATGGGGCTCGCGACGTCCACCGCTCAGGTCGCCCACGTCTTTTTGTTCCCGTCGATCTGGGATCTGATCGTGTGGGTCAAACCGAATCCCGCCGGGGCGTTTGCCGACACGAATCCGACGGTGCCCACGCCGTCGCCGGGCCCCGCTTCAAATATGTAGCGTCTCTCGCTTCGCTACTTGGTGCAGCGGGTCGACGCGATATCGTAAGCGATATCCGTTGCGCTGTCCTCGGCGGTCGAAATCGCGTCGCGCTGTTTGTTGTAGTGAACGACGATCTTCACGTCTTTCGAGTCTGCGGGCATCGCTTGAAGCCCCGGCGTCCATCCCGATAGCGGATGCCCGCCGCGCTCGATATTGTACTGCATCATGAACTGCGCCAGCGACGTAACGTCGGTCGCGAGTTGAAACTGATGCTGGTATGCGTCGTTGAGTTTTTGGGCGGCATCGCGCATTTGCGCGGCAGCAGCCGGATCGGTGGTGAGCGACGCCGATTTGTTGAGTTGCTCGACCTGCGCGCCGATCGGGCGCAGCGACGCTATCAGCACGTCCGACTCTTTGGTCATTTTTACGCGCAGATCTAGGAAGCGGTTCACATAATCCGGATGATCGAACATATCGTTCATCGCGTCCATCTGCACGCCCACCGCGTCGAACACGCGGTCGTTGGCGAGCATGGGGCGCAGCGCCGCATTAAAATGTTCCGCCAGCGCGTTGCAATATGGCGACGAAATGACGGTTACGATCGACTTGAGTTCGCGCGGCGCTGCGGTCGGCGACGCGGTCGGAACCGGCGACGGCGCGACGCCCAACAAAACGAACGCCAACGCTGCCGTCAGCCCCGGGCGCATCGCACGGATCACTCGTTGCTCCAGTAATCCTTGAGCGCTTTGCCGCGCGACGGGTGGCGCAGCTTGCGCAGCGCCTTGGCTTCGATTTGACGGATACGCTCGCGCGTCACGCCGAATTCCTGGCCAACCTCTTCTAACGTACGCTGATGGCCGTCTTCCAGTCCGAACCGCAGTACGAGAACTTTGCGTTCGCGATCCGTGAGGTTTTGCAGCACGTCCTGCATTTTCTCTTTGAGCAACATCACCGATGCCGCTTCGGCCGGCGCCACGGCTTCCTGGTCTTCGATGAAGTCGCCGAGATGGGAATCTTCTTCTTCGCCGATCGGCGTTTCGAGCGAAATCGGCTCTTGCGAGATCTTCATGACTTCGCGGACTTTTTCGGGCGTCAACCCCATCTGCTCCGCGATCTCTTCGACCGTCGGCTCGCGACCCAACTCTTGCAAGAGCTGGCGCGATACCTTGATCAGCCGGTTGATGGTTTCGACCATATGCACGGGGATTCGGATGGTCCGGGCTTGATCGGCGAGCGCGCGCGTGATCGCTTGCCGGATCCACCAAGTGGCGTAGGTCGAGAACTTGTAGCCCTTGGTATAGTCGAACTTCTCGACGGCGCGAATCAGGCCGAGGTTGCCTTCCTGGATCAAATCCAAGAACAGCATTCCGCGCCCGACATATTTCTTTGCGATCGATACCACGAGCCGAAGGTTCGCCTCGGTGAGCTGACGCTTGGCCTCCTCACCGGAATCCATAATCGCGCGGACGGCAGTGCCGTTTTTTGCCGATTCCAACTCGCCGGCCTCGATCCGCATTGCCAACGACTTCTCTTGTTCCATCGAGAGCAGCGGGACGCGGCCGATTTCCTTGAGGTACATCCGGACCGGATCGTCCAGCGATAAGCTATCCGAAATAGCGTCGGCTGCGGTACGCTCCTCGGCGTCCGCCTCGGCTTTTTCTTCCTTTTGATCTTCGCCCAGGTCGATGCCGGCGGCCGAAATCTCCTCGAAAAACTCATCGAGCTGCTCGGGAGTGACTTCCTCGAGCACTTCGAAGGTGGCGCTGATTTCTTCATACGTCAGCGAGCCGCGACTCTTGCCGCGCGCTAATAGTTTTTTCTTGAGTTCTTCGAGCGTAGGCGGCGGCGTTTCCGTGCCGCTACCTCCGGCTTTTTTACGAGGCATCGAGCGTCTCACCCCCTTCGTTTCGATTTTCGTCATTTCGGTTGGCACCTGGGTCTCCAATTTCTTGCCGGTTCTCCAATTTCTCTCTTATCGTTTCAATCTCGCCGTCAGCGATTTAAATTCGGCCCACATATCGTCGGGAATCGATTCGCCGGCGGCCATGCGTCGATCGATAGTCTCGTTTAACGCACGGTAACGGCCGCGTTCGTCGTCGAGCGCCAAGCGTTCCACGATGCGCTCCAAATGCGCGCGGCGATCCTCAGAGCCGGCGTAAATCGTTGCCGAGCTCCGATCGCGAACTCCTAGGCCCGCGAGCAGCTCGGAACTTTCAGCGTCCTCGGAAAAGAGCTCGAATACGTCCGAAGTTTCCCGCAGCACGAACGGCGCCGCAACGAAGCGTTCGTAAATCCGCCGGTATGCTTCGTCGCGAAAACGGTCCGGCGAAATCCGCGTGCAAAAGTCGGCGACGAGTGTGGGTTCCTCGAGGAAGATGCTTACGGCTTCCCGTTCGAACGAAAGCGGCTGAGCCGTTGCGGGCACGTGCCGGCTTCCCGTTACCGATCCGCCCGAACGCGGCGCAAAGTTCGCTGCATCGGCGAGGAATCGGCTATTCCGAAGGTCGTCAACGCTCACCTGCAGCCGTCCTGCAACGTAGACGCGCCACCGGTCCCACTCGGAACGATCGGTCATTTCGCGTATCAGCGCCTCAGCTTTTGGCACGATGCGCGACGGTGCGTCGAAGCCCCGTTTTAGGCGATCTATTTCCGCATCGATCCGAAACTCGATCGCAGGTTTTGCCGCATCGAGCAACGCCTGAAAGGCCGCGTTTCCACGGCGCCTGACGTACGTATCCGGATCTTCATCGGGTGGGAGCAGCACGACGCGGACCGACGATCCCGCGTGTTCGATTATCTTAGACGCGATATCGATGGCTTTGGTTGCGGCAGCGTTACCGGGAGCGTCGCCATCGAAGCAAAGGTACACGTACTCGGCGTATTTTCGCAGTTCCGATGCTTGCTCGGAAGTAAACGACGTGCCCAGCGAAGCCACGGCATTTTCGAAGCCCGCCTGGTGCAACGCGATGCAATCGAGATATCCCTCGACGACGACCAGCGTCCGGTCGCGTTGCGTCGCGCGGCGCGCCAAATTGAGCGCGTAGAGGTGGCTTCCCTTAACATATGCCGGGGTCGAGGCCGTGTTGAGATACTTCGGCTCGGCATCTCCCAACGAACGGCCGCCGAATGCGATCGCTTCGCCGGTCGTCGAGTATGTCGGAATCATCAATCGGTCGCGGTAGAAATCGTAGTAGCCGCGCTGCCCCATTTTGATGAGCGCCGCCTTGGCCGCCACCTCCGGATCAACGCCTTCGCTGTTCAACTCCGTAACGAGGCCGTCCCAACCGTCGGGCGCATATCCCAACCCAAATCGCTCGATCGTAGCCGGCTCGATACCTCGCGAAGCGCAATACTCGCGTGCGCGGTTACCGCTTTGACTCGCGAGCATGCGCGCGAAGTATGCGGCGGCGATACGATTGGCTTCGTAGATCGCCTCGCGCTCGGTGCGCACTCGCGCGGCGCCGGGATTTTCGGGCTCCATTTCGATACCGGCTTTGCTCGCCAGCATCCGGATCGCGTCGCCGAACGGTACGTTCTCGACCTTCTGCACGAAGGTGAGGACGTCGCCGCCAACCCCGCAGCCAAAACACTTGAAGAAACCGCGATCGGGGTGCACGTGCATCGACGGCGTCTTCTCGCCGTGGAACGGACAAAGACCCACCAGATCGTTGCCGCGTTTCTTGAGCGAAACGTAGCTTCCGATGACGGCGGCGATATCGACCCGGGAATGAATTTCCCGGATTACGCTCCGGTCGAGCCTCACCGCGCTATCTTCTCCACCACCGCAGCCGACCTATGCCGGCCGGCGGAACGCCCGCGCACGGGCGCGAAGCGTCGCACGAACGATGATACGCATCTTCGATCCGATCCACGATTTCATCGAACTTTCGCCGGCCGAAGCGCGCGTGCTCGACCTGCCGGCAATGCAACGGCTCAGGCGCCTACGCCAGCTTGGCTTGGCCTATCTCGCCTTCCCATCGGCCGAGCATTCGCGATTCACGCACGTGTTAGGTGCTATGGCCGTCGGCTCGCGAGCGTTCGACGAATTGGACGCCACGGCCCGGAATTTTTCGATACTGCTGCGGACGTTGCATATCAGCGCCGTTTAGTGCGCGCCGCGCTCTTGCTGCACGACGTGGGGCACGGCCCGTTTAGCCATGCGTGTGAAGCGGTGTTAGGCGTGCGGCACGAAGCGCGCACCGAAAGATATCTGGATTTGGACGAATGGCAACGTGCGCTCGGCGCGCTCGAAGTGGACCATCGCGACGTACTCGCCCTCATCGGCGGCGAATCGACATCGCGGTTCGCGCCGCTCAAAGAACTGGTCAGCGGGCCGAACCTCGACGCCGATCGCATGGACTATCTGCAACGCGACGCGTACTTTACCGGCGTGCCGAGCGGCCGCTACGACGCATAACAATTGCTCGGATCGTTACGCTTAATCCGGCGGGGCGATTCGACCGTGCTCGGCATCGACGTCCGCGGCGTCGTGGCGCTCGAGTCGTTTGTGTTGGCGCGTTACATGATGTTCGCGGCGGTCTACTTTCACCACACGACGCGTTGGTTCGAGCGCGTGCTCCAAGCCGTGCTACGCGAACTTTGGCCCGATCCACGCACCCTAGATCCGATCGAAGAGTTTCTGCGGTGGGACGACTTCCGCGTACTGAACGCGCTCGATGGCGATGCCGGTGCGGCGGCCCGCGAGCTGCGAGAACGCATCGTTGCCTTCGGCGTCGCCGCCGAGTACAACGCCGAAAACGATTTGGGAACGTACGAGGCCTGTCGCGATGCGTTGATCGAGCGCTTCGGTGAGCACAACGTTTGGGCCGACGAGCAAACGCAGCCGCTTCACCGTCTGCCGCTCGGAGTCGGACAGCCCTCGACCGTCTGGGTCGCAACGGCCGGCGCGGTGGTGGATGCCCGCGAGGTGTCGGACGTTATCGCGAAGCTCGGCGGCAAGGCGTACTGGCGAAAATTGTTCGTACGCCGCCGCGGCGACGCGGTCGCGCAAGCCCGCGAGCTGTGCGTGCGCGTCGCGCGCGCCCGCCGCGAAACTGGCTAGTCGATCGCTCCGATTGCGGCTTGCGCCGCGGCCAATCGCGCGATCGGGACGCGAAACGGCGAGCACGAAACGTAATCGAGTCCCAGGCGTTCGCAGAACGCGATGCTGCTCGGGTCGCCACCGTGTTCTCCACAGATCCCGATTTTCAGATCGGGACGCTGCGCCCGTCCATTTTCGACCGCGCGCTCCATCAGCGCGCCGACGCCGACCCGGTCTAACACTTGAAATGGATCGTCTTCGAGGATGCGCTGCTCGAGGTAGACCGGGATGAACGATGCCTCGGCGTCGTCGCGGCTGTAGCCGAACGTGGTCTGGGTGAGATCGTTGGTGCCGAACGAAAAGAATTCTGCGTATTCGGCTAGACTTGCGGCGACGATACAGGCTCGCGGCAACTCGATCATCGTCCCGATACGATACGCTAACGCCGCACCGCGTTCGCTCAAAACGCTCGTAGCTACGGCTTCCGCGGCCCGGCGCGTCGTTTGCATCTCGGCCTGCGTTCCGACGCCCGGAATCATAATGTCGGGGCGAACGTCGACGCCACGCTCGAGCAGATCGCACGCCGCCTCGAAGATGGCGCGCACTTGCATAGCGGAAATTTCTGGATAGACGATGCCCAAACGGCAGACGCGCAAGCCCAGCATCGGATTTTGTTCGTGCAACTGCAGTACGCGATGCAAGATCGCGTCGCGAATTTTGAACTCCGGATCGTCGCTTCCGCGCTGCACGCGCAGTTCGGTTACTTCGACCAACAGGTTTTCCAACGACGGCAGAAACTCGTGTAGCGGTGGATCCAGCAACCGGATCGTCACCGTGCGGCCCGCCATAGCCTCGAGAATCCCGGCGAAGTCGGCGCGTTGCACCGGTAGCAGCTTGGCCAACGCTTCGTCGCGTCCGGCGCGGTCGCCGGCTAAAATCATTCGTTGAACGATCGGCAAGCGATCGCGCTCCATAAACATGTGCTCGGTGCGGCATAAGCCGATACCCTCGGCACCCATCTCGCGCGCACGCCGTGCGTCGCCCGGCGTATCGGCGTTGGCCCACACCTGCATGCGCCGCAGCTCGTCGGCCCACGTTAAGAACCGTTCGAGCCATGACGGCAACTTGGTCGGTGCTTCGACCAACTCCAGGCGCCCGGCCGCTACCGCGCCGGTGGATCCGTCGATCGTGATCCAGTCGCCTTGCGCGAACGTATGCCCACCGAGTTTTGCGGTGCGGGCCTCGCGGTCGATCGTCAATGCGTCGCAACCGGCGACGCACGGCTTTCCCATTCCACGCGCGACGACGGCGGCGTGCGACGTTGCCCCGCCCTTAGCCGTCAACACGCCCTCGGCGGCGATCATGCCGTGCACGTCGTCGGGAGTCGTTTCGGTGCGAACCAGCACGACCGCCTTACCCTCGCGATGCCACTCGACGGCATCGTCGGCCGTAAACACGACTTGACCGGTGGCCGCACCGGGAGACGCGTTCAGGCCCTTTCCGACGGCTTCGTATCGCTGCGACGCATCGATGCGGGCGTGAAAGAGTTGATCCAGCGATGACGCTTCGACGGTAGAAATGGCCTTTCGCCGATCGATGACGCCCTCGTTGACCAAGTCCAACGCGATCTTGACGGCCGCTTCGGCACTCCGTTTGGCGCTGCGAGTTTGTAGCATGAACAGCTTGCCGCGTTCGACGGTAAACTCTAGATCTTGCATGTCCCCGTAGTGGCGCTCGAGCCGTTCGGCGATCTCGCGGAACTGCGCGAAAACGCCGGGTTGGGAATCGGCCAAGTTCGACGATGCGTTCGGGGGTACGAATTCCGGCGACCACGTCTTCGCCCTGCGCGTTGCGAAGGTATTCGCCGAACAATATTTTTTCGCCGGTGTTCGGATCGCGTGTGAACGCCACACCGGTTCCCGAATCGTCGCCCATGTTGCCGAACACCATCTCCATCACGGTGACGGCGGTTCCGAGATCGTCGGAAATCTTATGGTATCGGCGATAATCGATCGCACGACGCGAGTTCCACGAGTCGAACACCGCTGCGACCGCCAAACGAAGCTGCTCGCGGGAGTCCTGCGGGAAAGTCGCGGCCGGCCGCTTCTCGAATTATCGCTTTGAATTGGACGACCAAACGTTTCCAGGTTTCGGCGTCAACGTCCGGATCGCGCTCGATGCCTAACGTCCGTTTCTCCGCATCCAATGCATCCGAAAAGCGCTCGCGGTTGACACCCAGCACGATGTCGCCGAACATCGCGACGAAACGCCGGTAGGCGTCCCACGCGAAACGTTCGTTCTTCGTGAGCCGCACGAGCGCTTCGACCGTTTCGTCGTTCAGCCCGAGATTCAGCACGGTGTCCATCATGCCCGGCATCGAGATCGCCGCGCCGCTGCGCACCGATACCAACAGGGGCCGTTCCACCGAACCGAGTTCCTTGCCGGTGCGCCGTTGCAACTCGGCCACCGCTACCGCAATCTGTTCGTCTAGCCCAGGCGGAAACGAACGCGCTAATTCGCCGTAACGAAGGCACGCCTGCGTCGTAATCGTGAATCCCGAGGGCACCGGTAATCCGGCGCCGGTCATCTCGGCTAGTCCGGACCCTTTTCCGCCCAGCAACGCCGACATACCGCCGTCGCTTTCGTCGAAAAAGTAGATGTATTTCGGAGCGCCGGCGGTCACGCCGGAGACTCCAACCGATCCTGTAATAATGCGTTCAGGGCGTCGCCGGCAACGCGTTCTTGCGTCATCGAATCGCGAGACCGAACGGTGACGCTGCCGTCATCGAGCGTTTCGTAATCGATCGTTACGCAAAACGGCGTTCCAATTTCGTCTTGCCGCCGGTACAGTTGCCCGATATTGCCTTCGTCGTACTGGGTGCGATGCCGGCGGCGAAGGCCGCTCTCGATCGAATGTGCCCGTTCGACGAGTTCGGGTTTGTTGCGAGCCAGCGAAAAGACGGCGATTTGCACCGGCGCGATTGCCGGATGAAAGCGCAAGACGGTGCGTTCGGTTTCTTTTCCGTTCGGATCGATTGCCTTCTCGCGTTCGAACGCATCGATCAAGAACGTGAGTGCGGTGCGGTCCATACCTGCGGAACATTCGATCAGCGACGGCGTGTAATGCGATTTCGTAGCCTCGTCGAAAAACTTGAGATCTTTGCCCGAGAGTCGCATATGGGCATCGAGATCGTAGGTTCCGCGATGCGCGATCGATTCGAGCTCGCCCCAACCCCATGGAAAGAGGTACTCGACGTCGACGCCGGCCTTGGCATAATGCGGCCGTTCCGCTTCGGTGAGTTCGTAGAAGCGCAACCGCTCGGGATCGATTCCATAACTCGCGTACCACGATTTGCGGCGGTCGATCCAAGACTGAAACGCTTCCATGTCGCGACCGTCGTCGGGAACGAAATATTCGAGTTCGGCTTGTTCGAACTCTCGAACGCGAAAGGTAAAGTTTGCGGGCGTAATTTCGTTGCGAAACGATTTGCCGATCTGCGCGATGCCGAACGGCGGCCGGCGGCGGGCGGCCTGGTACACATTCTTAAAGTTAACGAAGATGCCCTGAGCCGTTTCTGGTCGCAGATACGCCGTCGACGCGCTGTCCTCCATCGGCCCCACGAACGTTCGCATCATCAGGTTGAACGCACGCGGCTCGGTGAACGAGTCCTTGCTGCCGCAATCCGGGCACGAGGTACGAGCGCCGAGGTGATCTGCCCGAAAACGGTGCTTGCACACCTTGCAATCGACGAACACATCGTGAAACGCGTCGACGTGGCCGGACGCCTTCCACACCAGCGGATGCATGACGATCGACGAGTCGAACGCAACGACGTCGTCCCGCAGCTCGACCGTGTCGCGCCACCACGCGTCCTTTACGTTACGTTTTAAGACGGCACCGAGCGGCCCGTAGTCCCAAAATCCGTTAATGCCGCCGTAGATCTCGCTCGACTGAAAGATAAAGCCACGGCGTTTTGCGAGCGCCGTGATCTCTTCCATCGTCGGGCGGCGCCGCTGGGTCGCCGTTTCCATTGGCCCCGAGTTCTCAGCGGGCCGCCGCAATTCCGTTTTTCACCGTGCGTGACGGCGTTTTACGATGCTGCGGCGGAAGTTGCGGCGCGCGGCTGGGTTCGCGCGCGGAGTTGTCCGCACGCCGCCGCGATATCGCGGCCCATGTTGTAACGCACGGTTACGGGAACGCCGGCCTTCTGCAAAATTGCCGCAAACTCCCAAATGCGCGCGTCGGGAGTTCCCGCGAAGGGAGCGTCGGGCGTCGAATTATATGGAATCAGATTGACGTGATAGAGGTGGCCGCGCATCAGCCGCGCCAGCGCGCGCGCGCTTTCGTCGCTGTCGTTGTACCCTTCCAGCATCACGTACTCGAAAAACATCTTGCGTTTGGTTGCAGCCGCGTATCGTTCGCATGCGGCCATCAGTTCTTTCAGCGGGAAACGGCGGTTGACGGGCATGATCGCGCCGCGCAACTCGTCGGTCGGAGCGTGCAGCGAAATCGCAAGATTTACTTGGCTGCCCTCCTCGGCAAAACGATCGATCTTGTCAACGACGCCGACGGTCGACACCGTAATGTGGCGGTGCCCCAGTCCGACGCCGTTCGGATCGTTGAGGATCGCGATCGCGTCCATCACCGAGTCGTAGTTATGAAACGGTTCGCCCATGCCCATAAACACCACGTTGGTGACGCGCTTATTTCGCGTCCGCAATTCGCGCGCAAAAAACAAGACTTGGTTGACGATCTCTACCGGCGTTAAATGCCGGCTGAATCCGGCTTGCCCGGTCGAACAAAACGCGCACGCAAACGCACAACCGGCTTGCGACGAGATGCACACCGTCGTCCGCCCGCCGAGGTGCTCCATGAGAACGGCCTCGACTTCTTTACCATCGCGCAGCGCGAGAACGACTTTCGTCGTCTGTTCGTCGCTGGACCGCTGCTCGACGACCAAACGTACCGGCGAGAACGTTACGCCGCGCTCGGCTAGGCCGCTCCGCAATGCTTTCGGCAGCGTCGTGACCTCGGACGGATGTTCGACCAGCTCTTTGACGGCCGCGCGATACAATTGCTCGAGACGATACCGCTTCAACTCGAATGCCGTAGCGAACGCGTCGATGCTGGAAAAACCGGCACGGGAAGCGAGATCTTCTATCCAAATTTCGAGAGGTTTCCGAAGCACGCCCCATTGTAACACAGGATTTTAGACCTCGAAGAGCGCCCTTTGCTCGCCGTTCGCGGGCGTTTCCGGCTCGTCCAACTTGGCACGGACGGCCCTCAAATCGTCCCATACCAGGCGTTTCACGGCGTCGATCTGACCGCCGGTTTGCCGCAGCACGTAGGCCGGATGGAACGATACCATCAAGGCCGATCCTCCCGGCCCCGGATACCATCGTCCGCGCATCTTCGTGATCTGAAAATCGCTGCCGAGAAACGATTTTGCGGCCGGAGCGCCGAGCGCGAGGATGACGCTGGGCGCGATTATGGCGATCTGCTCGTCCAGGAACGGGCGGCAATTCGCCATTTCTTGCGGCTCGGGAGCGCGGTTTTTGGGACCCCGCGAACCGGGTAGCGTCGGCCGGCACTTCACCGTGTTGCAAATGTATACGCTCTCCCGGGGGAGGTCGATCGCTGCCAGCATGCGGTCGAGTAACTTTCCGGCCGCACCGACGAACGGACGCCCGATTGCGTCTTCCGTTTCGCCCGGCCCCTCGCCAACAACCATCAAACGTGCCGCAGGATCGCCCTCGCCGTAGACGTTGTTGGTTCGCTCGTAGCCGATCGCGCAGCGCCGGCAGGCTGCTGCGGCAGCGCTTCGTACGGCTAATGCCGCGCGCTTTCGTTCGCGTTCGATTTCGCTCACGCCGGTTGCGCCTGCGGATCCGATGCCGGATCTTCCAATCGCACGGCATCGCCGCTGACCGCGACCAAACACGATCCGTCGCTTCCTTCGGAAACGTCGAATTCGACGCGTAACACGGCGTTCGCGCCCAGACCTGCCGCTTCTTTACGTAACGCTTCGAGCGCTTCGCCGCGCAGATGTTCGGCGTCGCTGAGAAACTCGCCGGCGGCCAAGCCGATGAGCATACCGAGGCTGCGAAATGTCGAGCGCAAGCGGTTACGCGGGCGCGACGCCTGCGCTCGCACTCGTCCCAATACGCTGACCGATTCGAAGCCGTCAACGTCGCACAACGTCACGACGTCCTCTCGTGCGATCACCCCGAGAAGCAGGCCGTGCGCGTACGGCGGTCGGAGTCTGGCGGCATGCCGGAGACTTCACCCTCGGTGCTGGTCATCCGCCTCGACGGAATCGGCGACGCGCTCGCGCTCTCGCCGCTACTCGCGGCGCTGGCGTCATCGGGCATTCCGGCCGACATCGTGCTACGCCCCGAAAACGCCGCAATTTTTTCGCGGGCGGCCGTTCGACACGTGGATGTTGCGTCGTGGCGATTGCGTTCGTCGCGGCGCGAGGACGACGCCGCGATGCGAGCGCTGGCCGCCGAGCTGGCAGCTCGCGGTTACACGCACGCGCTCGTCGCTACGGAGGACCCGAGCGGGTATCGGTTGGCACGCACGGCGCACATTCCAAAACGGATCGGTTTCGAAAACGGATTGGGCAAGCCGTTCAAAACGTTGTGGGTACGCGGGGCCATGACGCAAACGATCTATCGGCCGGCGGGTCCCGACGTGCGCGCCTTGCACGAATGCCAGGTGCTCTTCGAGCTCGGTCGTGGATTGATCGCCGAAACCTCGCCCACGACGAGTATCGAACGCCTTCGCCCGCTCGTGCTCGATCGAGACGAGCCAACCGATCCACGCGTTGCGTTTCAGGTGACCGACAAGTGGGAGCGCTTGGGAATCCCACTCGATGCGGTCGTCCGAGCATTTCGCGAAGCCGGCAACATAGCATCGATCGTGCCTCTGGGTGCCGCGTACGAATATGAGTACATCGAACGCTTCGAACAACGCAGCGGTGCGGACGTCGTACGCTTCGAGGGGATGGAGCCATGGAAGGCGGCGATTAGCCGGGCGCGAGCCGCGATCGCACCGGATTCGGGAGCGCTGCACGTCGCCGGGACGGTCGGCACGCCGGTCGTTGCGATTTTCCCCGACGACCGGCAGTTCGAATTGCAGACGGCACGTTGGCACCCATGGGCGTCGCCATACCGCATCGTGCGGGCCGGCGCCGGATGGGCGGAAGACGTCGCGCTATCGTTGCGCGAGCTTCTCACCGGCAAGCGCTGACGCGTCGATACAATTCGATTCCCGTTTCGTTCGAAATCGGCACGTACGTTCCGGCGCGCACGAGCGATGCTAATCGATCGCCGTATTCTTGTAGCCGGGCGGAATCGGGGAAATTTCGATCGACCAGCACGAAGCACGCGTCGGTGTCGATATCGCCCCGCTCGGGAAGCAATCGCGCTAGCGGATCGTCGAGCGCGAGGTGCGTGTAGGCTTCTTCTTGCGTGGCCACCGCGGCATGTGATGGAAGATTTGCGAGCGCCGCGTCCAGCGCGACGTCGCGCGCTTGGCGTGCGCGAAGGTTGATTCCCGGATGCATCGGGTTGGCCGCGATGAGTTCGACGGCCGCCAACGCCGCGGCCCACCACAAGGCACGGCGCGCAGCCGTTTCGCGCAAGCGGCCCAGTGCGGCAGCGAACCCTATCAGCAGATATCCCGCCCAGGCTCCGGTGTAATGCGTCCCGAGCGTAAACGTCGTGTTCATCCGCGACACGAGCACTTCAGCCAGAGGTGCCGCAGCCAGCCACGTAACGCGCGAGCGCAGCGGCACGAACGCGAGCGGCGCGAGGATCGCAATGGCAAACCACAAACGCGCCAAACCGTCGACGCCGAAGAGCCGGGCGGCATCGCCCCACGTCCAGGCATAGAACCGGTCGGGTTGCCATGCACGTGCGGCCGCCGCATGCGGCTCGACGAGGCAGAAAAATCCGACGAGCACGAGCGCGCAGAGAATCGCTATCGCGATTGCCAATCCGCGTCGCTTCGGATCGCTACGATACGCGAACGCACTTCCGGCGGCAGCGACGCCGAGAAAGATCGCTTGATCTTCTTTCACCATCAACACGATCGCCGCGCAAATGGCCGCCAGGGTGAGATACCCCGCGTCGAACGCATAGGCGGTCCACAGCACCGCGGCCGGCGCAAAGCCGTTTTCGTGAAAATCGCCGAACGTCAAACCGGCCAGTGGCGGATACAACCATACGACGACCGCGGCAAAGCGTGCGATGCGGCGATCGGTGCGCCGCAGGACGATCGCATAGACGGGCGCGGCGCAGAGCGCTCCGGCAACCGCCTGTAGCGCCACGAGCAGCATCGGTGAACGAACGACCAACAATCCCAACGCCGGCAAATATAAGATCGGCGAAAAATGGAACGCCCAATGGCTGCCTTCGATCGGGTTACAAAAGCATCCGAACGCCGATGCGACCGTCTGCGAGAAGAGTCCGAAGTCGACCAGGTTTCGATGCGCGCCGTACTTGATCGCGCCGAGCACCGTAAACAGCGCGGCGTATATCGCGGTGCCGATCCAGACGAAACGATCGCGCACGTGCCTTCCTTACGCCGGCGCGCGCGAGCGGCGTTGTTGCAAATACGGCCAAACGAACGGGTCGATATCGCCATCGAGCACCCGTTGCGCGTCGCCGACCGATGCATCCGTCCGGTGATCTTTCACCAATTGATACGGCTGTAACACGTACGAGCGAATCTGCGAGCCCCACTCGTTGGCCTGCCGCTCTCCACGGATGTCGTCCAGCCGCTTATCCCGCTCTTCGGCCGCTCGAACCGCGAGCTTGGCGCGGAGCAGGCCCAAGGCGACCTCGCGATTTTGCGCCTGCGAGCGTTCTTGTTGCGAACCGACGATGATGCCGCTCGGTTCGTGAATGATGCGCACGGCGGATTCGGTTTTATTCACGTACTGGCCGCCGGCTCCGCCCGACTTAAACGTCTCCACACGGATGTCGTCGGGATTAATTTCGACCGCTGACGTTTCGCCGGCTTCGATTTCCGGCAGCACGTCAACCGCGGCGAACGACGTATGGCGGCGATGCGCTGCGTCGAACGGCGACAGCCGAACCAAACGATGAACGCCGCGCTCGCCTTCGAGCATTCCGTACGCGTGCGGGCCGCGAACGAAGAACGTGATCGATTTCAATCCGGCTTCCTCGCCTTCGGATTGCTCGACGATACGCGTTTCCATATCGTGCGATTCGGCCCATCGCAAGTACATTCGAGTGAGCATTTGCGCCCAATCTGCCGCGTCCACACCGCCCGCGCCCGCGAAGACGCTGACGATCGCATTATGCGTGTCGAACTCGCCGGTGAAATTGGCGGTCATCTCGAGTCGCTCGATCGACGCTCGCGCCGTCCGTACGGCGGATTCCGCTTCCGCCAGCCCCTCCGGGTCGCCCGCAAACAGCTCGAGCATGTCGCGCGCGTCGCGTAACGCCACATCGGCCCGCTCGACCACACTGGTCACTGCACGAAGCTCGGCCAGCGCTTTCATCGTTCGTTGCGCCGTCTCCGGATCGTCCCAGAAGCGATCGCCCTGCGATCGTGCCTCGCCTTCTAAGAGCGCGCGCCGTTTGGATGCGTAGTCAAAGACGCTCCTTGAGCGCTTCGAGGCGCGCGGCGAGGTCGGAAATGCCGGAGATGGTTGCGTCGCTCATGACGGCTTGCGCTTTGACGCATAGCACCCGCACCCTTGTCGACCCCGCGCCGCGTCGTGAATGCCGCACGACTAGTAGACGGAGGGTTTTAGATGACCATACAATCGCTCGAAGCCGGGTTAGCGCAGACAGCTTTGCCGCCGTACGGCGCAGGCCAAGACGGTGCGATGGCGCTCGAGCAAGGGGCCGGAACGGCCGCACCAAGCGACGCCATTTCGCTGTCACCGCAGCAGCCGGCGACCCAATCGGGCCTCGATCAAGCATCGATGCTCAGCCCGTTATCGGGCATGCTCGCTCAACTCATGCAGATGCTGCAAGCGATGATGGGCGGAACGTCGTCGTCGCTGCCGGGCACGGCACAATGCGGTCTGTACGGCGGGAACCCGTCCGGGTCGAACTGTCCGCCCGGCGGCGACGAACAATACTTTGCATCCGCGCAAGGCAGCGACGACGGCGACCCGCACCTGTCGTTTAATGGCGCGAAGTGGAACAGCATGCAGTCGCATCCCAATCTGCTGCAATCGAACTCGATTCCGGGCGGTTATCGCCTTTCGACCCAAGTGACCAACACCAATGCGCGCGGCGTCACGCGCAATCAGTCGGCGCAGATTACACTCGACGGCGGACGCACGACCATCGGCCTGAACGGTGACGGCAAAGCTTCGATCGTTCGAAACGGCGAAAACATTCCGATCGCGCCGGGTCAAACGCTGCAGCTCGGTTCGGGCACGACGGTCACGTGTAAGCCCAACGGCGCACTCAGCGTTAACTCGCGCAACGCGATGGGCGGTCAGATTTCGACCACGCTATCCACGAAAAACGGCGGCGTTGACGTCGACGTCAGCGCACAGAACGTCGATCTCGGCGGCGCTCTGGTGCGCGGACAGAGCGTTTCGCCGCCCCCGTCGCCCCTGCCGTCACCGACTCCAGGCGGACCGCCCGGTCAGTTCGTGCAGCCGCCGATCATGCAGGTACCGCCCTACGAAACGCAGCCGCCGGCGTATCAAGAACAACCGGCGACGTATCAGGAACAGCCAACGCAATACGACAACCTGTAAAAGAAACGAGCGCACGGTGAAAGCCGCGCGCTCTTTACTGTAGCGGTCGAACCGCCTAGCTAAGAATAATCGCTAATTGGGGCTGCGAGGCGATGCGGTAACGCCGAGCGGACCCGAGATTCCGGTAATCGAGGTGAACGGATTCCCTCTGCCCTTTTTGTATTCGACGACGGCGCCGCCTTGATTGGTCTGCAAGAACGTTCCATTGGCAGCGAACGCGTTGAGCGTGGGAGCCGTGATTCCGTTGGTGATCGTCGTGTTGGGAGAATCCGAACCCTTATCGTACACGGCAACGTTGTCAACGCCGAAAATTCGAAACGTACAGCGTGTCGCCTTTGGTAAACGCCAGGCCGATCGGACCGACGAGTGCGAGTAGCCCGGAGTTTTTCAACGTCGAAGTGCCAGCCGGGATTTCGTACACCGTGTTGTTAGCATCGCATGCGACGAACACGTTGTTCTTACTGTCGGTAGCGACTCCGGTCGGGTTATCGAGACCCGAGACGGTTTCGAACGGCTGCGTCTTGCCCGGTTTGAAACCGACGAGATTGTTTGTGTTCAGGTTCACGGTGAATACGTCGCCCTTATTGTCGACCGCCACGCCGTAGTTACCGGACAGTCCCGAACTCAGCGTAACGCTCGGCGAGCTACTTCCCGCCGGATACTCGGTGATGGTGTTGTTGCCGAGGTTCGAAACGTAGAGCGTTCCTTTACTATCGACCGCGAGGCCGGCCGGATCGCTCAGGCTATCGGTGATCGAGCCCACTGGATTCGGGTTTTTGCCCTGCGAATACATGAGAACTTCGTTGGCCGAAATATTTGCGACGAAAATCAGCTTCGAATTTTTCCCGGCGGGCCAACCTCGTGGCGCAGCGATGCGTTTCGGGACGATTGGGACGATGGTCGGGCCCATCACCACAGGTCCGGGAAGTACGCGGATGCCTGCGTCGAGTGAGGCACCCGATGCCGGCCCGGCACCCGACACGGGAGTCACGGTCGAGCCGCCCGAGCAGCCGGCGAGCAGCAAACCGGCCACAAGGCCGGCGATAGTCCCTTTTGCAGAGATCGAAGACATGGATTGCCCTCCAGGTTAGGTTGGTAAGGCAAGCGCGCTTTAGGCGACTGAAATCCATTACCTGCGTGGTAAAACAAGCGAGCGAGAGGTTTAGTACTGTCTGCCTAAAAGTGAGCCGAAGCCCCACCGAGACCACCGCGTTGCACGATCGTTTTATCGGGCGCCATTCTCTGCATATCCGCACGTACCGGATTCGCCACGGCGCTCGCTCGAGAGGATACATACGTAATGGAAGCCGTCGCACGTCCGAGTAAAGACTCGGCCGCTCGCACCTATTATCCGCACGTCGAGGGTCTGCGCGGCGTCGCCGCCATGTACGTTTTTCTGTACCACGCCTGGCAATATGGCATTCTGCACGCCGGCGCGACCCTGCCGGGCTTACTGCCCTTCACGCTGCCGTGGCTGCAGTTCGGCCACTTCGCGGTGTCGGTGTTTATCGTCATCTCGGGGTACGTTCTGGGACTGCCCGTCGCGCAAAAACTACAGTCTCCGTTCAACGCGGGCCGCTTTGCCAAGCGGCGTATCCGCCGACTTGGACCGGCATACGTACTGGCATTGTTTTTATCGGTTATTCCGTTTTGTTTGATGGCGATATTGCTCGGCAAGCACCCGAATCTTCCGCACATCGCCGTAGCGATTTTGGCCCACCTCGCGCTGATTCATAACTGGATCCTCCCGCTTGCCGAATATCTGAACGGCCCGATGTGGAGCATCGCGCTCGAGTGTCAGATTTACGTCTTTTTTGCGCTACTGCTGATTCCGGTATGGAAGCGGTTCGGGCCGTGGGCCCAGCTCGCCGTCGCACTCGTCATCGGCTTGCTTCCGCATTTCGTCTTTCACGGACGATTCGATTACACGATATGGTGGTTGATGGGCCTGTTCGGAATGGGCGTCGTCGCGGCGCACATCACGGCGAACAACCCCGCGAGAGCACCGTATTGGCGATTGTTGGCGCTGTTGGCTGCGGCCCTCGCCGTCGTCGCAATCACGCGTTCGGGCGAGGGAACGCCCGACGGCAAGCTTTGGCCGGCCGATCTATTCGTCGGCGCGGCGATATCGCTCATGTTCGTCACGTCCGACGGGGACAAACTTACGTGGACGGCCCGTTTCTTATCGTTACGGCCGATCGTCATCCTCGGTACGTTTTCATACAGCCTGTATCTCATCCACGGACCGCTAGTCGCGCTCGTGGGGGCAGCGTTGCAACACATCAACGCCGGAGTAACGATCAGCGCGGTCGCCTGGGGCTCGACGATCGTTCTCGTGCCGGCCCTGGCGTATTGTTTCTATCTCATCGCCGAACGGCCGTTTCTCTCTGCTGGCTTCCGAGAAGCGATCGAAAAATCGCCCGACCACGAACGCTTGTACGTTCCCGACGGAGAGGGCGTTACTACTTCCCAAGCGCGACAGAGTACATCTAATAACTAACCGGTAGGCGAATGCAGTGCGTCTTTCGCGATCGTAGTTTTGCCGGCGTGTAACCTCGTGGCGGCATCCAAGCCGGACTGCGGAGAATAATCGGCGACGGGGCGTCCGGCAAAGATCGTCCCGACGACGCGCAGGTTTCGGATTTCGCGAGGGTCTACGTCGAGCGGATCGTCGGTCAACACGGTGAGGTCTGCGATTTTTCCGGCCTTGATGCTGCCGATGTCATTCTCTCGTTCGATGGAATACGCGGCATCGATCGTTACGGCTCGCAACGCCCGTTCGGCAGTAATGCGCTGCTCGGGATCGGCCGTCCGGCCAGACGGCGTGAGGCGATTCACCGCGCACCACATCAAGAACAGCGGATCGGCCGGCGCCATCGGCATATCCGAATGCAACGAAATGCTCACGTTTTCGCGCGCGGCCGTGCCGAGGCGTGCCATGCTATTAGCCCGTTCGGGGCCCAGTCCCATCTGCGAATACTTGTCGGCCAATGCGCACGGATAGTACGGGTTTGCACTGACGATCGCTCCAAGCGCTTGGAGCTGTTGCACTTGTTCGTCTTGCGAAACGGCAAAATGCACCACCGTGAATCGATGATCTTCGCGGGGGTTCGCTTTCAGCGCCGCAGCCAGCGTCTCGATGACCACTTGCAGGCCGGCGTCACCGTTCACGTGCGTGTGGATGTGATAGCCGGCATTCCAATATACGTTAAATGCGGCCGCGTAATCGGCCGGTGCGAGAATCCATTCACCTTTGTGCCCGTCGAGATACGGCTGCTTCACTTGCATGAGCAGCGAGAAGATCGCTCCGTCGCAAAAGAGTTTGATCTGTTTGGGCAGCCACGAAACGTTACCGCTTCCCCAGGCGAGATACGATTCGGTTGCGGGAACGAGCCCTTCGAGGTCGGACTTATGCTGTTCGTATAGCCCGCGACCGTCCGGAATGAAATACGTTCGGAATCCGACGTCGCCGCCGAGGCTCTTTTCCCAAAACGCTTGGATCGGACGCGCCAACTGCGTGCCCGGCTCGCAAATCGTCGTGATTCCCTTCGAGCGAACGTATTGCGTGAAGCGCCGCACACCCGCCTCGATCCGCGCCGGCGACAGGAGATCCTTACCTACCGGCGCGAGCACCAGCTTCAAACCGTTTTCGTAGAAATGACCTTGCGCCAGGTCTGCCTGTTCGCTCGCTAAGCCTTTACCCGATAACGCGTCGGCGGTGATGCCGTATTTGGCAACGGCTGCGCTGTTGAGAATCAGCTCGTGACACGACCGGTGCCAAACGACAATCGGTCGCTCCCGGCCGAGCGCATCCAATTGCGGACGCCGTACGTGGCCGTGAAAATAGTGATGGTATCCCCAAGTAAAGAGCGTCTCGTCCGGGGGAAACCCGTCCATTTCATCGAGCGCCTGAGACAGACGAGCGACGTACTCGCCGTGATCGTTGGCTGCCGCGGAAAAGCGCTCGGGAACGTCCCAATCCTCGATCGCAATGATCGTACACGCAAACGACAACGCACCGAGAAGCGGATGCAAATGCTGCTCGATCAGTCCCGGTAGGATCACGTTAGCTTCGTAGCGCCGGTTGACGACGTACGTGCCGGGTGCGAGGTCGTTCGTTATCGATTCGAGGGTGCCGACGGCCGCAATGCGCGATCCGCGAAGCGCAACCGCGGTGGCGGCACTGCCCGGTTCCATCGTAACGATCTTGCGCGCCACGTACACGGTGGTGATGGGTTCATCGAGTTCTACCGGCCGAACCACAGGCGCCGGTGCGGACGCGAAGAGGACATCGACCGGCGCGTTGCCGGCTAACAGCGGAAGGATCGTCGCGCATCCCGAGCACTGCGCGTCGTGATCGTAGTGCAGCACGCACGCGTCCTTGGCAAGAGCAAGTAGGTGCACCTGTTCGGCGTGCCCGCGGTATTAGCCGATCATCGAAGTCACTGCTTCGGGTTTGAAGTAGCCGCCACGATCGAGGTCGTCTAACAGCTTCGCTTGCAAGGGCGCCCAGCCGAGCGCCGCGCGCGTTTTCTCGCTGCGAGCCGGAACGTCGATAGCCGCAAAATGCGCGAACCATCCAAAATGTTCGGCGGCCTCGTCCGGAGATTTCGAAACGGCCGGCACATCGAGGCCGCGCGCGATGCCTTCGGCGATACTTCGGAACGGGATACCTTCTTCTGCTACCGCGTGATAGCGTACGCCGCCGGTGCCTTTTTCAAACGCCAAGCGATACAGATGCGCCGCATCCAGGCGATGCACGGCTGGCCAACGATTCGCGCCGTCGCCGACGTACGCCGAAAGGCCGCTTTCGCGCGCTCGCTGGATTAAGAACGGCACGAAAGCGTGATCGCCTTCGCCGTGAACGCTCGGCGGCAAACGCACGATGGCGACGCGGGTGCCGCCGCCGGTCGCCGCATCGGCCGCGAGTTCCGAAGCGATTCTTGGATTGGGCGCGGCTTCGGCGGGCATGCTAGATTCGGTCGCGAGCTGTCCCGACTGGAGCAACGCCGTTCCGGACGTCACGATCAACAGCCGATCCGACCCAGCCAGTGCATCTGCCAGCGCTTCGATCGCGCGGCGATCCTTTTCACAGTTTTCTGCAAAATTGGAAAAATCGTGGATGAATGCCGTGTGAATGACGCCATCACACGATGCGGCTCCGGCACGAAGGCTATCGAGATCGTCCAGCGAGCCGCGTTGCACGTCGGCGCCGGCTGCGCGAAGAGCAGCGGCAGACGAATCCGAACGAGCCAAGCCGAGAACGCGATGCCCGGCATCCAATAACTCCCGCACGACGGCCGAACCGACGAATCCAGTCGCACCGGTGACGAAAACGCTAGGTTTAGTACTCATATCGTGGTTATACCACCGCGAGGCGAGCGGTGCCAGGCGTGCGCTTTTCGTTGTGTGTGCCTCACGCTGCCTGCAGCGTAACCGGGTCCTCGCCGGTATGTGGCTCACTGCGCGGATCGTTGAGGTCGGCTAACGCCGCGCCTCTCCCCGCAGGCACCAACTGTGCCCGCCGCCGGATCTCCAACGCCGCATTCACGTCCGCGTGAATCGTAAATCCACACGCAACGCACGCAAAGCGTCTTCTCCGGCGACTCTCCGCCGCGACGTGTCCGCACCGCGAACATGTTTGCGACGAATACCTGGGGTCGACTGCGACGACCACAATCCCAGCTTCTTCCGCTTTGGATTCGATCATCTGCCGCAGCAAACCAAAACTCGCGTCTACCATGACGCGATTCAACCCCGACTTGGCACGCACGTTCCGCCCAGGCGCTTCCACAGTGCCTTTAGCGCTCCGCATCATCGCGGCAACGCGCAGATTCTCAAGCGCGATTGCGCTCGGGGCCACATGGACGATCCGTCGGGATACCTTATGCAGCGCATCGCGCCGGATGTTTGCGATCCGCTCGTGCAATCTCGCCAGCAAACCAACAAACCTTCGACGATTCTTCCCACCGCGCTTTTTGCGTGAAACGCTGCGCTGGCAATGGGCTAACGTGCTTAACAACCGCGCCAACGGTCGCGGATTCGCGAATAGGCGACCGTCGCTGGTTGCCGCCAGAACGTGCACGCCACGATCGATGCCTACGACGCCATTTACTCGATCGCCATCGACGCGTACGGCGCGTTCGCATTCGAAGCACGCATACCAACGGCCATTCTTGCGAACCACCCAGGCACGGCCGAATGTCGCCGGCACTGTCCGTCCCTTGCGATTCTTGACCCAGCCGACACCTGGAATCCGCACCTTGGACTGGGGCGAATCGAACACCAGCGCGCGGTCGCCGTGCGGAAACTCCAGCTGGTCCCAGCGCCTGAAGCCCTTGAAGCGTGGGAAACCGGGTGTTTCTCCTCGCTTAAGGCGACGAAAGAACGCACGGTAGGCCAGGTCTAGCCGATGCACCACTGCGTCTTGGCATTCGCGATATACCGCCGCGATACGCACGTCGTCCGCGCGTAAGGCAGTAATTTCCTTGGACTGGTCGGACCCGGAGATCGTGACGCGACACTTGCGGTACGCATCGCGGCGTTGATCGAGCAAGGCGTTGTAGAGCTGGCGCGTGACATCGAGCATAAACGCGAGGTGCGCGGTTTGACGTGGCGTCGGATACACTCGGATTCGCTCGATGCGCTTCATCGCCCATCGATCGTACCGATCGGTGATGCCACCTGTATGGCACACACGTCGTTGGAGATTCCGTTCCGTTCGATGCGACACGCTCAGTCGAGCGTTGCATCCACACCGCTTACATCGGGTTCGCTGGCGGGCGGGTCGAGCGCTCCGCGCTCTTCATGGTATTAGTGGTAGTGTGAGCCTCGACGACCTCGACGTACGCCGCACCGAATTGCGGCTTTTCTGCGGGACCGGCGTTCGCGCGTTAAGCCCGCCGGCGAGACTCGCAGTAGGTTACGGCAGTTAGCGGTAGATCTCTAACTTTCTCGCCAGTTTCGCGGCTCTGGCAACGCCGAGTGAAACATGCGTTCGCTGCTGAGACTCGTTTTGATCGAGCTGCAACTGCTCTCGCTCGCGCATGGCGTCGAACGCTGCCTTGAGCAGGAGAGCCCGATCGACGTTCCCGGCAATGGCTTCGGCCGCCGCTAGATGAAGTGTCGCCGCGACGGTCAATCTCGGATCCATCTGCTGCCCCAGATCGATCGCCGCCATCGCCTGATCGCGCGCCTTTTGAACGCGCCGGCCGCGAGCAAATAACCGGCGAGATTGGCGCGCGCCAGCACTTCCACTCGACGTGGTGAAGAAGGCGGCATCGCTCGATCGTTTCTTTCGCGATGGCGATCGCGCGATCGGCATCGCCGTTGGCAAACGCGATCTCCGCTGCCGGCAGCAACGCCCAAACCTCGTGCAGCGGTTTATCGAGCGACCGGGACAAGCTCAGCGACGCATCGATCGCACGCTGGGCTTCGTCGAGGCGCCCTTGCCTGCGATGCACGCTACCGCGGTGCATCCAGATCGTCGCCCATTGGGCGGTTTCGCCGAGATCGTACAGTTCGCGAAGCTCGAAGACGCGGCCAAACGCCCGATTCGCCTCTTCGAATCGCCCGCGCTCTCCGTAGCGCAGCGCCATTCGGCTCGTCAAGACTGCCACGTCGTTCCGATATTCGCGCCGCTCGTGCAATGGGATTCGCGGGCGATGGCGTCTATTTCGTCTTTGCCTCCCATCGACAGGATTAACGCTCGAAATACTCTGGTCGCGAGTTGCGGATGCTCGACGGTGTCTAGGCGCGCGATTACCGCTTCGCACCAACGCCGGCACTCGATCGACAATCCGATCCGCGACCAAGCGCTGCCCGAGTTGCTGACGATTTTCGCTGCGAGCGGTACGTCTTCTCCGCGCCCGAGCGTCCATTCGAGTGCCCTCCGAACGTTGTCGATCTCGGCGACGATCGTATCGACCGTATCGGATTCGATCATTCCGGCTACCCATCGAGCGTGACGCCGCGCGACATCGTCGCTCTCGTTTGCGGCAGCTGCGGCTTCGCGGGCATAGAGCCGAATCGGCTCGAGTAACCGGTACCGCGCGGGCGACGCCTCCAGGTTGACCGTGACTAGCGAGCGCTCGACCAGAGCGAGAAAGTTGCGGGTATCGTCCGCCGGGTCCGGCTCCTCGACTCCCGCGACCTGCGTGACTGCATCCAGATTCCAACCACCGGGAAGCGTTCGGATAGCCGTCGAAAAATCGCACGTCGCGCGTCGTTCTAACAACGCGACGCTCCAGGCGACGTGTCGTACATGGTTTTGTGACGCACTGGCGCGTCTCGCCGCCCACCTTCGAGGATGGCAAGTTGTCCGCGGAGGCGCGCAAGCCAACGTCGGGACCGAGCGATCGAGCGCGCGCTCGTTGAAATTGAATTCCGAGTGACGTGGGGCCGCCACGTCAACAGATTCGGACAACGCTTCGCGATACGGCAAGTTACTCAACGAGCTTCGATGCTATCCCAGCGGGATTCGAAGAACTAGCGCGGCGGACGGTTCGAGTGGCGCGATCGCGTACACGATTTCAACATCGCTGGCCGACCTCACCGGCTGGCGGCCAACAGTGACGTCGCGCACGCCGGTACGATGCGCGACTCAATCGGGCAACCTCGTCAAGCACGTGTTCGCAATTATCCAGCAATAGCACCCTCGTGAAACGAGGCTAAGCCATCCAGTAGATCGTGGACGGCCGGCTCTTGACCGGTAAGCCCGGACGGCCGTTGCGGATGCGATTTTGCCAACGACGTCTTCTTCGGTAAGGACGACCGAAAGATCGGCGAACCAGATGTCCGCTCGTTGTCAGAATAAATTTGGGTGCGCCAACGGCAAAGGTGTTTTCCGGATTTCGCCCGGACCAACCAGCGTAATGAGACGAGAACCCCGCAGTAAATCGAGGACGTTCGCGAGGCTGACGTCCGACCCGACGAGCGGCGAATGCCATAACGGTAGCTCGCAAGCGCGGTTACGGCGTTCGCCCGAAGGCTTACGAACGCGCGCCGAATCTGCCGCCGTCTCTAACTGCGATCGAACTGCGCTTCCCAATCCCAGCGCTTCGGCGAGATTCGCAACGGTATCCCGATACGGCGCTGGCCGCGTGCCTCGCTCGAGCCGCTTACTGCATCCTGGCTGAGAGGCGCGTTCGGCCAGCTCTTCTTGCGATAATCCGGAGTCGCGTCGGAGCCGCCGTAGCAGCGCGCCAAAGGTGTCCGGCATAACCCCGTTCGCTTCGCGTAAGGTAGAGTTGCCCGTGGCGAAAACTGACTTGGTCCGGTATGCTAGCCGCATGATCGCCATACGAATACATCGGTTCGGAGGCCCGGACGAACTACACGTCGAGCAGACGCCTATTCCGGAACCGGAGCGAGGTCAAGCCCTTGTTCGAGTTCATGCGGCCGGCGTCGGTCCGTGGGATGCGCTGGTTCGCTCGGGCACGAGCGGAATGCCGCAAGCGTTGCCGCTCACTCCGGGTTCGGATATCGCCGGCGTCGTCGAACGCGTGCGCCGCGACGACGGAGAAAGCGTCGCTAAAGGCGACGAGGTCTTCGGAGTTACCAACGCGACGTTTACCGGCGGCTACGCGCAATACGCAGTCGCCGATCTTCGGTCGATCGCCCGCAAACCAAAGTCGCTCGGCTTCGCCGAGTCAGCGTCGGTTCCGGTGGTCGCGGTAACCGCATGGAAAATGCTGTTCGAGCACGCAAAGATCGCCGCCGGCCAGACCGTGCTCGTCATCGGCGGCGCAGGCAATGTGGGAGCCTATGCAGTGCAACTCGCAGCGTGGGCCGGTGCTCGCGTAACGGCAGTGGGTTCGACCGACGATGCCGGGTTCATGAAAAGCCTTGGCGCAAGCGTAACGATCGATTACAAGACCCAGCGCTTTGAAGAAGCCATTGCCGACATCGATGTGGTTATCGACACAACCGGTGGCGACGCGCAGACGCGCGCCTTTGGGGTACTCAAGACCGGCGGCGTTCTGGTGTCGAGCGTCTCGCAACCGTCAGAAGCCGAGGCGCGAAAGCGCGACGTGCGCGTCGCATTTTTTATCGTCGATGTCCCGCGCAAAGACCTGGAGCGAATCGCCGGCCTCATCGACGACGGCATACTTAAAACCGATCTGGGCGTGGTCTTACCGCTTTCATCCGCGCGCACGGCGCACGAGATGCTGGCCGGTACCGTCGATCATCCGCGCGGCAAGATCGTCCTCGATACGATGCTTCAAGGAGAATAGTTCACGCTCGTCCGTTTTCCGTCGGCGTGCTTTCGGATGCCAAGTAACCTTCGTCGCCACCAATGCCGAGGTCATCGTCGTTCCACCATGCACGCACTGACCGCCTTTCTTGAAGGAAACTAATATGTCGAATGAACTCGCCGACTACGAACTCGATCAGATTAACAAGGCCAACGCGTCCGGGCGCCAACCGGTCGTTTTCGTCCATGGACTCTGGCTACTGCCCAACAGTTGGGATCGCTGGGACGAACGATTCGATGCCGAGGGATACTATGCAATACAGCCTGGTTGGCCCGACGACCCTCAAACCGTCGAAGAAGCTGCAGCCGACCCGGAGAAGTTTGCTAACAAGAGCATCGGACAAGTCGCAGAGCATTACGAGCAAGTCGTCCAAGCACTGCATAAGAAGCCCGCAATCGTGGGACACTCCTTCGGGGGTTTGCTCGCTGAAATTTTGGCCGGCCGGGGTCTGGCAGCGGTTACTGTAGCGATTTCGCCGGCAGCGTATCGCGGAGTCTTGCCGCTCCCGGTCTCGTCGTTGAAATCTGCGTGGCCGGTTTTAAAGAATCCGCAGAATAAGCACCGCGCGGTTGCGCTCACGCTCGAACAGTTCGAATTCGCCTTCGCGAATGCCGTGCCGGATGACGAGGCGCGCGATCTCTACGGACGATTTGCCGTGCCCGGTGCGGGCGAGCCGCTCTTCCAATCGGCGGCCGCTAACGTGAATCCGTGGACCGAAGACAAGGTTGAATCGAACCCGGATCGCGGGCCAATGCTATTGATCGCGGGCGAACTCGACCACACCGTCCCACCCGCCGTCGTCAACGCTTCATACGAGATCGAAAAACGCTTCGACGGCGTAACGGACTATCTCGTGATTCCCGGCCGCGGGCACTCGCTCACGATCGACCACGGTTGGAGCGATGTCGCCGACTTCGCACTCGCGTTCGTTCGCCGGTACGCGCCCGCCGCTACTCCCGTTTAGCCTCGACCGGTCAAGAGGAAAAGGTGCGCTCCGCCGCTTACGAACGCCGGAGTGCGCCGACTCACGTTACACCTGCTTATTCCCGTCTCGATCGCCGCTACTCTCTTAGCGTCCGCACCTTCGGGGGTCCGCGCCGGCTCACCAGCCCGTCGGTCTCGACATTTAAGCTAGAAGAAGGCGTGGGGCGCGTTCGCTTTACCGTGGACCGGCCGGACGATGCTGAAAGCGTACATCTACGATTGCGATTCTTCGATAAGCAAAAGAAGTGGCTAGCTGACCAACTCGTAGAGGCGTGGGGCTTCGACGCACCCATTCTTCCAATCGCCGGGCTTTTCGATCCGAGCACCGTCACTTCGGTCGAATGTACGATCGACGGCTACGGAAAAAAGACCGAAATGTTGGGCGTCCAACCGTTTGTTGCAGTCGCGAGCCCGAACGCCTCCGGCCGAAAACCATGCCCCGACCCGAGGGGGCTCATCGTCAACGGTGGCGATGATGCCGATTTCGAAGCGGCGGTCGCCGGGCCTGAATCGGATCATGTTTCGGATGCGCGCAACGATCGCGCGATTCCTCAGCGACCGCCCATCGTTATTCGCCGGCGATGTTTTCTCAGCCACCGTCAACCGCGCCTCCGAGCAGCGCGCAGTCGTCGAAGGAGCGGGTGGCCAGTCCGTATCGCTACTGTTCGTCAATATTCGCCAGGGCTTTCATCAAATCGACTTCGGGCCGTGGCCCGTCGAAGGGAGCCATCCGTTTTGCTTGCGCACAGGATCGAAGATGTTATTGCTCAGTGAAATCGGCGCTTTGCTGATGACCGACGAACCGATCTTCGAACGATCCGGTCAATGTTTGCATGGCCGTTGCGCCAGCGGGATACGCGTAGACCAGCACGCTCTTTTTCGAGGCGCGCGAGAAGCGCCTCTTCTCGCTCCTTAGGGATCCGAAATGATATCGTTAACCGCTTTTGTTCCCGCGGCATTGATGGCAGCCCAAGAACCACCTTGAGCGACCGAAGGCAGTTTAAGGAGCGCTCGTATATCGGATACAACCTGGCTCGAGGCGCGGGGATATGCGCCAATGTTAGCGATCGCGCCCCGGAAGTTTCGATCGTCGTCCGCACTTTGCAAAACCGCAGCGTTGTACGCAACTTGTGTCACGGCGGCGCCTTGTAGGATGGCTTGTCGGCGTCCGATTGGCCAAGACGGCGTCATCGCGTGCTCGAGCGCATCGCGCAATGGATTCATGCCTTCTCGGTCGGGAATGGTTCCAACGAACGCCGCCTCCAAGGGCCCAAAGGGCGGATGTACGCCGTACTGTGCCCCGGCCGTGGTGAAATCGTGAAGGACGGTGCGCCCAAAGGCCCGGCTCTCCGGCCGCGACAACGCGAGAGGGTTGTCCATGAGTTGTTGGAGCGTGCTCCAGTACACGCCTAGCTGCACATCGCCCTTGATTCCGGCAATGGTCGAGGGATTCGGAAACGGCGTCACGGGAATCGCCGCAAAAAGAGCCGACTGCAACGGTCGCACACGATCGAAGATCGAGCCGCTTGAGGCGATCAAACCTTGAAAACCGGTAGGAGCGGCGTCTACGTGCTTCATCAGGAACGCTGAGACCCCATCGAGGTATTCTGTCGACGCGTCGTTTTGCGGCATGCTCGCAGCAATCGAAATTATGCCGGCGTCGAACCACCAGGCTGACTGCGGATCTTTACGCCACCATTCGTCCGAGGTGTACATCCCGTTCCAGCCTTTAACTGCAAAGTCGATGCTTCCGCTAGCGAGCCACACGAGCATCGCTTTGTCATTCGCATCATCGCCCCGAAGGGCGTGAACGGTTTCGAAATCGGAAAGGCAGCGCGGTCGCTCCAAGACGATGCCGCAGGTGCCAGGCATCAGGTTATCTTCGAATAAGCGATGATACGATTGACCGGCGGAGTATGCTCGAACGTCCGGAGCTGCCGGCGCGGCAACGGCCGGTAAAAAAAGTAGGGACGCCGCGAGTAGCAATGCGATCGCACACCGAGTTGCCAACATCATGGCAAACCTGTGCGGCACGTGGCGCGTACGTCCCTTGTGTTTGCGTTATCCGGCTTTATGCTTTCGGCTGTTGGCGTAGGCCCATCGCCGAACCGTCGGGATTCTTCACGATTGCGATCAGCAGTCCATTGGCGACGTCGGTGGGGTCTTGCACTTTTTCCCCGCCTTTCTCGATGATGCCGGCCAATGCAACGTTGATGTCGGCTACGTCAACGTAGACGATCGGCGCGGTGGTACTTTGCTGCGGCATTGCCGGGGTAAGGCCGATTTCCGTTTCGCCGGTTCTGAAACCGGTATAGTACGGGCTATCGGCATAGGGTTCGGCGCCAAGCAACTCTGAGAAGAATACTTTTGCTTTCGCGATGTCGGCAGTGGGGAAGACCACGAGTTTTACGGCGTTCATTTGTACTCCATCGGTGTAGGTTATATCTGTCAGACGGAACTCGCCCGCTAGACGTGACGCGATTTTGAAAAATACTACGCCGCCAAGATGCGCCGAAGGCTGGCCGGTTGCGAAATGATGTACATCTCACGGATCCGCCCACGATCTACGACAAATCCGGTGACCGATAATGGCTCGCCATTGGGTAGTCGCGACAGGATGCCGGGCGACCCGTTGACGATCACGCGCTCCATCGTGGTAACGACCCGAGAGAAGCCGGCGGCCTGCGAAGCGACTGTCGCCGCACCGCGGATACCCTGCAGCGCAGGCGCCCGATCGGCCCGCAACAGGATGTCGGGGTCGAGCACCGCCACGATTCCCGCAACGTCCCCTTCTCGCGCCGCAGCGGCAAACGCATCGACTACCGCACGCTGCGCGGCGAAGCTCGCGGCGGCCGGCGCCGTACCTTGAACGCGCCGCCTAGCGCGGCTGGCAAGCTGGCGGGCGGCCAGTGGAGTGCGATCGACGATCGGCGCGATCTCCTCGAACGGAACTGCAAACATATCGTGTAAGACGAAGGCCAGACGTTCGGAGGGTGTCAACGTGTCGAGTACGATCGTTGCTGCGAGTCCGAACTGGTCGGCTTGGATCGCTGTCGCTTCGGGATCGCCCTCGCGGCTCACGATGAGGTCGGGAATCGTTGGTTCGAGCGGCTCTTCGCGCTTGGAACGACGGGTCCGGAGCATATCGATGCAAATTCGAGCCACAACCCGCGTGAGCCACGCTTCCAGACTATCGATGCTTTCCACGCCCTGTCTGCTCAATCGCAGCCAGGTTTCCTGTACCGCGTCGTCGGCATCGTCGAGCGATAAAAGTATCCTATAAGCGACGCTGCGCAGATGCGGCCTACTACGTTCGAAGCGACCCGCCAATGCGTCCATCATGTGCGGCGCTTCGGCGTTAGAGTATGCGGTTGCCTCCGGCCTTGTTCGGCACGGCGGCCCGTTAATCTGGGCTTAGCGTGCTCCGTGCTATAGTCATACACTGGAGGGTTACGGCATGCAAGAAGCACGGGCGACCGCGCAGGAAGCCACGATTTACGGCTTCCCTCTCGTAGACAGCTACCGAATTCAATATTCGTATTTCGTCGATCGAAACGGCCCTGAGTTTAAGGCGCCCTGGAACACGATCGTCAACAACGCACGCGTCTATACACCTGCCGACACCGCGATCCAAACGCCGAATTCCGACACGCCGTATTCCTACGTTGGCGCGGATCTGCGCGGCGAACCGCTGATTCTTACCGTTCCAGAAATACAAGAGGGCCGATACTACTCGCTGCAGTTCGTCGACATGTACACGTACAATTTCGCCTACGTCGGTAGTCGTGCCACCGGTAACAAGAGCGGACGATTCTTGCTGGCCGGTCCGAGCTGGAAGGGAACCGTTCCCGCAGGGATCACCTCGGTGATCCGTTCGGAAACGGAATTTGCGTTCGTGTTGTATCGCACGCAATTCTTCGATCCAGCCGACATCGACGCCGTCAAAGAGATACAAGCCGGCTATCGGGTCGAGCCACTGTCGGCATTTCTGGGGACGCCCGCGCCGGCCGCGCCGGCGCAGATCGAGTTCGTCGAGCCGCTACCGGCAGACCAGGAGCGTACCTCGCTCGAATTCTTTCGCGTCCTTAATTTCATCCTTCAGTTTTGTCCGACCGATTCGTCGGAAGTCGAGATGATGGAGCGCTTCGCCAAAATAGGCGTCGGAGCGGATACATCGCTCGACGTCGATGGCTTGTCTTCCGACATGCGGCAAGCGCTGTCCGACGGCATGGCCGACGCATGGAGCACGTTCGAGAATTATAAATCGTCCGAGATCGATACTGGTAAGATGTCGAGCGCGGATGCCTTCGGCGCGCGCTCGTTCTTAAAGGGCCGATACCTCGATCGGATGGCCGGCGCTGTGCTCGGCATTTACGGAAACTCGAAAGAGGAAGCGATCTATCCCGCGTACTTCGTCAACGCCGAAGGCAAAGCGCTCGATGCCCACAAGCGCTACACGCTCCGATTCGCGCCGAATACGCTGCCGCCGGTAAACGCCTTCTGGTCGCTCACGCTCTACGAGCTTCCGTCGAGTCTGTTGTTTGCAAATTCGCTCGACCGGTATCTGATCAACTCGGCGATGCTGCCGCAGCTCGAGCGCGATGCCGACGGTGGGATTACGATCTACGTTCAAAATGAATCGCCCGGCGTAGAAAAAGAAGCGAACTGGCTTCCCGCACCAAGCGGACCGTTCTTTGCCATATTGCGGCTGTATTGGCCGCGTGACGCGGCGCTCGACGGGCCGTGGAAAGCGCCCTCCCTTCAAACCAGCTGACGCTCGAGGAGATTAGCGTATGGAAACCGGGACTGTAGCAGTAAACGTAGACAATTTTGTTCGAGCCGAGACCGATGTGTATCTTGCAAATTTGATCGCGCAGGGCGGTCTCGGTGCGATGCTCCACCGTCGCGAACCCGCCAGAATCGACGACCAAACCGTAATCCGTCTCAATCGCGATACGCTCTACTCATCGGCGGTCTTCGATTTGGATGCGGGCCCGGTAACGATCGAGTTGCCCGAAGCGGGTAGCCGCTTCATGTCGATGCAAGTCATAAACCAAGATCATTACGTACCCGAAGTCGTTTACGGCGCGGGGAGCTATCGCCTTACCAAAGAAACGGTTGGGACGCGATACGTCGCCGTGGCGATTCGAACGCTAGTAGACCCGAGCGATCCAGCAGACATCGCGGAAGTGCGCGCGCTCCAAGATGCAATCGTCGCTCGCCAGAAAAACACGGGGACGTTTGAAGCGCCCAACTGGGATGCGGCGAGTCAGAAGACCGTGCGCGACGCCTTGCTGGTGCTGGCGACCACCATGAGCGACTTCAAGAAAGCATTCGGAACCGCCAGGGAAGTCGATCCGGTGCGCCATTTGATCGGAACTGCCGCAGCCTGGGGTGGAAACCCCGACAAAGACGCAACCTATCTCAATGTCACGCCGGATAACAATGACGGAACGACCGTCTACCTTCTCGGCGTCCAGGACGTGCCGGTTGACGGCTTTTGGTCGGTCAGCGTCTACAACGCTGAGGGATACTTTCAGAAGAACGATCGGAACTCGTATTCGGTGAACAATCTGACCGCAAAGAAGCGCCCGGACGGTTCCATCGTGATTCAGTTTGGCGGCTGCGGCGATTCCAGCTCGAATTGCTTACCAATCGTTCCCGGGTGGAACTACACCGTGCGACTCTATCGTCCGCGAGCGGAGATTTTGAGCGGCCGGTGGATCTTCCCCGGGCCTCAACGGCGGCAAGATTAGCGTCCCGAATAGATCGCGCAAGCCCGCTCGAACTCCAACAACCCTCGTTCGCCACCCGGTAGAACGCTCAGAAATTGGATCGTCCCTACGATCAGGAACACGAACACGAAGGCCACCAGCACCGGCGTAAAATCGAAGCCGGCGGGCGAGCCTTTCCATGAAGCTAACAGACGCACATTAATTGAACGCTTCGGGAGGCAATCCGGATGAGCCGCGGCTCTCCTGACGCCGCCTAAGGGAAGGGTGCGCGGCACTAGCCACGCACCCTCGGAGCTCGTTACGAAACGTTCGGTGTTCTAATGCTCGAGTACCTGAACGTTGTTGTCGTTGTCGTCGTTGAAATAGATCTTCGTGTCGGCGTCGCTCGTACCGGTTGCGACGATGCCGAACAGTGCCCCGGCTGCCCCCTTATCGAGGTTGCGTACGTCTAGCACTTTGCCGGCGGGCGAAATCTCAATCATGAGATTCATTCCGTCGGAGTCCAGAGTATTTCCGACGACGAGGTTCCCGTTGGGGAGCAGCGCGGTGCTGATCGGGCCGTTCAACGGGTTCCCGGAGAAGACGATTCTCGCATCGCCGGCCGACGGACCCGTAAACTTCATGCCGTTGCTTTGGGCCGTTATTCCGCCCGCTGCAATCTTCGTCACGTTTTTGAACGCGACGATCGAGTTGTTTTGCCCATCGGCGAAGTACAGGGTGTCGACGCTCGCGTCGTACGCGAGCCCGGACGGAGCCAGGGCAGTGCCGGGCTTACCGTGATTCACCGGAAAGCCTTTGGCAATCACGTCGTACGTAAACTTCGAAGCTAAGTTAATGCGCACGATCGTGCCCGTACCGGCGTTGGTGGCATAAAACGCCGGCGAGCCGCTGGTTGGCGCCGCGTAGATTTGACCCCAAGGTTGGCTGAACGGCTTACCCTTGATATTGACCAGAAGGTTGCCTGCCGCATCCAGCACGGGGTTATCGTTCGCGACCATCGATGCTGCCCAGATCGTGTCGGCACCGTCGAGCGCGAGCGCATCGCACCCCTTTAACGTTTTGTCCGAGGATATGTGCAACGGCACGGAGTTTGCTACGGGATGCAGCGCGACGATCGACTCGCCAGTACCCTGCTTACCGGACTTCCCGTTGAAGTTGCAGACGACGAGGTCTCCCTGCGTAAAACCTCCGGTCGTTTGTGGCGCGATCGCCAAGCCGTATGGGTTTCCCGCGCCATTTACGGGATCCACGGTCGAGCCGATCACGACTTGATGTTTGAGCATTTTTAACACCGACCCGCCCGACTTAGCGGCGGATGATACCGGCTGTTCCATCGCCGGCAGAGTGGTAGGCGGCATGCCGGCGTGGTTAGCGCCGCACGCGCTGGCAAGAATAACCGCTGCTAAAGCGGCAACCCGGCCCGTTGTTGTACGATTCATTTAAAGCTCCTCAACTACGATATGTGTAGCGGAGCTATCGTGCAACTTCGATGTGAAGAAACTCTAAGGCCGAAGGGGTCGAGCAACGTATGAACGATTCATGAATCGTTCATTTCTCTAGGGTGAGTTCTGAAACTCGATGCTAACGATGCGCGCGGCCGGAGCGATGTTCGGCTGTCCCTGCGACCCGATGGCTTCAACGAAGTTCGTGTTCACCGCGAGCTGCGGTGATTTGAAGCAGCTCGCACAACGGCCCATGGTATCGACAATTTGATTCGTCATCCCGCTGTAGGCATTGAATCGCCAGTTTGCGGCCGGCTGTTGGGAGCCATCGCCGGCGATCGAGCGCTGGAACGTTACCGTAAATGTAGTGCTGTCCCGGTCGAACTGCACCTGCGAAGGTGTAACGGCTTCAGTAACTTCGGCCGGCGGCTGGTGCGGGTCGTTCGGGTTACTGATATATTGAATAACCTGAACGCCGGGCGCCCCGGATCCGTTAGCGGATCGGATCGTCGCCGAGAACGCTTTCCAATCGGGCTTCTTACCGAACTCGGGCGTTAACGCGCTTCCCGTCGTGTTGAAGGTAACGCCGTACTGATACTTTGAAAAATCCAGTTGACCGGCGACCCTAAATGTTAGCCGCATAAAACCTGATTTGAGTTGCGACGTTCCACTCACAGGAACGGCTGTCGCCATATTACTCGCGCAGCCCGACAATACGATTGCCGTGACCAGACCTACCGTGGCTCGAATTTTTTGGGGCATTCGAAACCCCTTTTGCAACCGTCGCGGGCTTCCTAGGCGCCTCGGCAATTTTAGAGGTCCAAGGCCGCCAGGCACGCTCCGTCGTCGGACCATTCTTCTCCCAGCAGCATTAGCGTTTCGAATCGTTCGCGAAGCTGATCCCGAAGTACCGGAACGATTCGGTCGCACTCTTGCTGTTCGGTATACTCCCGTCCGGACCCAAACGCTGCGAGGCGAGCATTCACGAATCCAAGAAGCATCGCAGAACGCTCGCGCGACAGTTTTTGTTGAACCGGCTCACCGCGCCGCTCTAAAGTGCCGATCGCGGCAAAGTGCTGTAAAATATAAGCGGTCAGAACGGTAGCCTTCACCTCGCGCGCGACTTTCAAGGCCAAAATAGCGTGTGCACGGGCGTCGTCAAAGCAGTCCATCGCTATGAGATACGCTGCAATGTTACAGAGATCGTTCGCGACCGATCTACGATTGTGCCACGCTTCATGGCCGCTTCGCGCCTCTTCCGCCCTGTGTAAGGCTGAGGCGACGTCACCCGACGCGAACTCGATTTCTGCAAGGTTGCCGGCAATCGAAGCCGCCGGGCGTTCGAGATTTAATGCGGTGTAAAAGGTCAGGGCCTCATCGTAAAAGCGACGCGCACCCTCGATGTCCCCACATCGGGAACGTACGGTACCGAGATCGCCCAAAGCGAGGGCTTGGAATCGCCGGGAGCTCAATCGTTCCGCCACGGCGAGTGCTTCGCGCAGAAGCGACTCGGCTTCTTGCGCTCGTCCCAGCGCGCCGAGCGCGGTGCCGGCAGATTGTTTGGCTCGAGCCAACTGCATCTCATCGAATGGTTCGGCCAACTGTAGCGCCCGTTGCGCGGAGGCGTACGAGGCGGCATACTCCCCAAGCGAGCCGCACAGCTCGGAATCGGCGATAAGTAATAATCGCTCGAGCGCGGGTCGAGCATGCTCGACGACCGATGATAGCGCCAAACGAACCCAGTTTCGTCCCTCGACGGGGGCGAATGAATACCAGACGCGCTCGAGGGTCCCCGCTATGTAGGAGCCCATCGGTACGTCTCGCTTATCGCCCAACGACCATTCTAGGGCTGCGCGGTAATTATCGAGATCGGCCGCCGCGTCGTTGAACCAGCGTCGTTCGTCAGTCTCGTACCAGCCTCGATCGAGTCGCTCAGCCATCTGCAAGCAAGTGCGGGCTTGCCGTTCGGCAAGTATTTCTCGTTCATCCAGCTCGGTGAGTTTCTCGAGCGCAAACTGACGTGTCGCTTCGAGCATATGATAGCGAGCTTCACCTCGGGAAAACTGGGCCATCACCATCGACTGCGAGATCAAAGAAGAAAGGAGCTCCAGGACGTCGTCGCCGGCCACGACACCGCCGGTGCAAACAGACGTAGCGGCTTCCAGTGAGAAGCTGCTCCTAAAAATTCCGAGCCGCGCGAAAAGCAACTTCGCTTTCGATGAAAGTAAGTCGTAGCTCCATTCGATCACGCTCCGCAGCGTTTGATGTCGTGCTAGCGCCGTGGGATCGCTTGGAACGAGCACATCGAAAAGATGGTCTAGACGATCGGCAATTTGTTTGAACGAAAGGACGGTCGATCGCGCCGCGGCCAGCTCGATCGCCAGCGGTAAACCGTCCAGCCGGCGACAGATTTCTGCAATTGGTAAAACATTCTCTTCGTCGACAGCGAAGCGCGCATCGGCCGCCGTTACGCGATCCACGAACAGAGCGATGGCCCCGTATGTCATCGCGATCTCGGGCGAAACATCGTTCTCGCCGGGGACCGCGAGGGAGGGCAGCTTGTAGGCTCGCTCGCCGGTCACCATCAGCGCTTCGCGGCTGGTCGCGAGAAACGTTACCTTCGGACACTCGCGAATCAACGAACCCACGGCGGTTCGAGCTTGACCGATCACATGTTCGCAGTTGTCGAGAACAATTAAAGCGCGATTTCGCGACAGGTTCGAAGCAAGCGTTGCTAAGAGTGGCGTGCGCGACGATTCTTGCACGCCGAGAGCGGCCGCAATCGCATGAACTACGAGATCCGGATCGTTCAACGGCGCCAGCTCGACGAACCAAACCCCATCCGGAAAATCGGCGAGTAGTTGATTCGCCACCTCGATCGCGACCCTGGTCTTGCCGATTCCGCCCGTTCCCACCACGCTTACCAGCGGAGCGGTTCGTACGAGCGTGGCGATGGCGCGCACGTCGGCGTCGCGGCCAAGAAACGACGTCAGCTGGCGCGGAAGGTTGTGCGCCGGAGTTGCATCGTGCTCGTGCGACCGCAGGCCGCGTGCTCGCCGTGCCGACTCTGCGAGAGCGCTGCGTTCCTTATCGGAGAGGCTCAGCGCGTCGCAAAGACTTTCCAGCGTTTTCGGATAGGGGACCTTTCGATAACCGCGCTCTAATGCGCTGACGGCTTGCACGCTGACGGAAGCCTGCTCTGCAAGCAACTGTTGCGATAGACCCGCGCGCAGACGAAAGCCTTTTAGCAGCTTTGCTAACTCAGAACCAGCCGATTCGTCCGGTGCGCGATGCGTGTCCACCCATGGGGGCGTTCGTGCCGCCATCGGTCAGCCCATGCGCTATGGTTGCGGCGACTAGCCCGGCTCGGGAGCGATGCCGAACGGCGGGTCGCTCGTTCCGGTTGCGTACTGGTAGTCGAGCGTACCGTCTTTGGCAGAGATCTCATCGATGTACCCTGCGCCCGGATCGGCGATCCACAACTGCTTTCCGCGATAATCGAAGTTCATATTCGTGGGCGCGACGAGCGAATTCGTTGAGAACACGCCGCAACTAGAACCGCCGCACTTGTAGATGCCCGCGAGCACACCGGCACTCGTCAACGAATTCACGTAGTAGAGCTGGCCGGCTTGGTCGAGCGCGAGTCCACCGACTTTCGGAATGCCGGTGGCAATGACCGTCGGACCACCATTGCATCCTGCGAACTTAACCACGGTGCCGGTACCGGCGGAACTGCCATTGATTGCCCAGTAGCAATCTCCGTTGCGCGAGATAGCAACGCCGGCTCCATAGTTCGCACCCGAACTTGCGTACGACAACGTACGCGCCGATGTCGACTGACGGTGCAAATAAATTGCGACGCTTCCGCCGCCGCCCGGCGGCACGGTATCGTAATTCGAAACAGCCACGACCTGCCGGCTCGGATTCGTCGCTACATTCGTGGCGTACTGGTTATAGTCACTGAGTGAAGAGACCGGTCCGGACGGTAAGCCTTTCTTTGCGCGATAAATGAGAACGTTTTCGCCGCTCCCGTTGGCAACGTACCACCAACCGTTCGGAGTAGTCATGGACCCGTTGGGATCCTTTACACCCTGCGTCAACGAACATTCGTAGAGAAGGCCGGAGCCGCCGTTGGAATACACTTTAAGATCGTGCCCGTAGAGTTGGGCCGTATACATCATCGCGCCGCCGGTTTTCGGAGCGAAGCTACCGCAGTGGCCTTTCCCGCCGCCTCCCTTATTTTGGGATTGGCTGGCAACGTCGCCGGCGGACGGAACGCTAGCGCTCGGCGCGGCGCTACAGCCGCCCGCTATGGCGAGCAGAATCAGCGAACCTGACGAGAAAAAGCGGAAACAGCCTGACATGTTTTCTTTCTTCGCATGAAAACGTGTTCGCCCCGCACTGGGTTGGGAAATGCGGGGCGCAACACGGCGCACGGCCCCGAGGGGCTTAGATAGAGTTCGTGATGTCCAGCTCCGCCGAACCGGTCGTCTTGCCATGCTTATTCGCGTATGTGAATGTTGCGGTGCAAGAGCCGGTCTCGGCGCCAGCCGTCACGTTCCAATCATCGCCTGAGCCCTGCGTAACTGTGGCGATGCCCGAGGCGCCGCCGCAGGAATCGAGTTCGGTCAGCGTACCCTTCTTATTTTTCGGAGTACGAACCGTCACGGTAAACGGACCAACGTTGGACGCGGTGAAGGTCACCGAACACGGCGTAACGCGAACGCCACCGTGCGCCGTACAGCCGCCTTTGACATCGGCGATCGGCGAAGCGTGACCGACGATCGATGGATTTCCGGCTGGCGCGACTGGGTTGGCGCCTTGCGAGCCGCCGCTGCATCCGGCGAGTAGACCCGCAGCTATTGCCAGCGAAACGTATGCTTTGAACATGGATGACACTCCTCAAAGTTTCCAACAAACGGAAGACTTGAGGATCGTACCAGCCCCGGAATATCCGGACGACATGCAGTACCAAGTGTGTGAGGAACTGTGCGAGTCAGGAGCAGATCTGTAGCCGGCTTGGCTGCTCGCAGTTTTTCTCGAGCCGGCTTAGAAACGGTACGTCGTGAGGAGCGTTACGCTTGGTCTCCGGGCCTCCCGCGGGGGTGCGATCGCTGTCGGCGTCTACGTTGAACGCGATACGCCACGGGTTGCGCTCTCTTCGTTCGTGTCGACTGCGGCCGAAAACGACCGGCTCGCTTGGGAACCGTATCACGTCGCCGCGGAACTCGCGCGCGACGTAACCGAAAAGACCCTCGCCGAAGCTCAGGCCGCCGTGCGAGAAGGTCGCAAACGCCAGGCTGCATTAGCCGCCGCCGGATTGCGCGTGGTCGCGAGCCGGTTGAAGGATGCCGGCTTTGCTCCGGACGCCGCCGCATTGCTCGTCAACCGCGCCGGCTGGGTTACCGATCTGCTGCGTTACAGTTTGGCGACGCCGGAGCACCCGGCCGTGGCCGAGGGCCTGGCTGTGCGCGACGCATTCCGCCACGCTTTACGTGAGAATGACATTCGATTCGTCGAGCTCGATGAGAAGGCGCTACCGGAGGAGGCCGCAACCCAACTCCGCCGATCGCCCGTCGAGATCGACGCCTGCCTTAAAACGCTCGGAAGCACTGTCGGCCGCCCCTGGCGCAAAGAGCACAAACTGGCGTGTCTTGGCGCTTGGGTTACCGCCGCGCAGAACTAAGTCTATTTCACGAACGGAACGTTGTCGGGCGTTACGATCCGAGCGATATCGCGGAAGATGGCGTTCGTAACGCCGGGAAACGGTTTCTCGACTTGGCTATTTACAAAGGCGATGATCGTAATGCCGGTCGCCGGCATATAATACGCTCCGGTGTTGTAGCCGGTGATGCCACCCGTATAACCGTACCAGCCCGCTGAACAACCGATTCCGAGACCGAATGATAAATTACCCACGCCGGTTGGTATGCAGGCGAGGCGTTCCTTCTGCGTCGCGGCGCCGTTCGTCGTGCCCGTCACGTAGGCTTTCACCCAACGCTTCATATCGGCCATGTCGGAGATCATGACCCCGGCCGCCCACGAAACCGACGGTGCCAGCAATGAGGTCTGATCGACCCATGCGCCCTTTACTAATGTATAGCCGTGCGAGTACGGTGACGGCATGTTCCAATTGGTCACCGGAAACGACGTAGCCGTTAACGACATCGGGCCGAGGATGCGCTTCGAAATCTGACTCTGAATGGAGTCGTGCGTCACTTTTTCGATAATGAGCCCCAGCAAGAACCAATTCGTGTTGCTGTAGTTGTATTTCGTTCCCGGCGCAAAGAGCAACGGCTGCTTCGCAGCTAATGCGACCCATTGCCGAGTCGTTTGCTTCGACCACCATGCTTCGCTTTGTTTCTGTACGCCCGGCATTGAGTATACGTCGATGATGCCGCTTCGCATCTCCGCGAGCTGGCGTAGCGTAATCTGATTTTCTTTCGGGATGTTGAACCCGAGCCCAAATTTGCCGATCGTGTCGTCGAGGCGCAACTTCTTCTCATCCACGAGTTGTAAGAGTACGGTTGCGACGAACGTTTTGGTGTTGCTGCCAACGCGAAACCGGTCGTCGAGTTGCATGGGCGACTTGGTCGCGAGATCGGCGTAGCCATAACCCTTCGTATACTCGCCTTTGCCCGGTACCCAGACGCCGACCACGACGCCTGGAACCGGTTTCGCCCCACCGTACGCGGAAAGCTCGTGTACGACGACAGCGTCGATTGCCTTTTGCGTGGCAGCGTTAAGGGTGGCCGTCTCCGCACCGACGGGAACCGGAGTTGTTAATGGGCTTGCCAATAGCGAAAAGGCTACGGCAAGAAGGCCCAGCTTTAGATAGGTCATAATCCGCACTTTGCGGTTCACAGTAATTCCTCTCCTCCTTGGAACTACGAAGAATCTGCGGAGTATGTAGTTCGGGGAGGTTAAACGATTGGCTCTTCTTACCGATAATCAACGTGTGTTTATCGAAGCCGGAGAAACTGCTGACTTAGTCTGGACGGGAAGACCCGGCGGCGGGATACGTTTCAGACGCTCCGATATGTTCGCGGTTCCGTTTAGCCTGATGTGGGGCGGCTTCGCGATCTTTTGGGAAAGCCTCGCGCTCCGCTCCGGCGGACCCGTGTTCATGGGTTTGTTTGGCATCCCATTCGTACTCGTTGGCTTGTACCTGATCTTTGGTCGATTTTTTTGGGAGTCGTACCTCCGCTCGCAAACGTGGTACGCGCTAACGGACGACTCCGCAATCATCTGCCGAAAAAGTTGGGGTGGCGGACTGCAGCGAGTCTACCTTCCGAGCATTCCGAACATACAACTCACGACGCGCGACGACGGATCCGGAACGATCGTATTCGGCAACGAGGACGTCTACGGCCCGTGGCGCAGTCGAGGAACCCCGAGTACTCCCTCTTTCGAGTTTATTCCCGATGTGCGAAAAGTCTATGATGTATGCCTCCTGGGGCAACGGGCCAGGGCAGGGTTAGCGTGATTTCTCGAAAAAGAAAATTTTCATGAGCGACCAGTTCCCGAACGACGTAATAGACGGCAAGCAGCGCACGATCGTGCACATTTGGTCTGCTGCACTCGATGCAGGCAGCTGTCCCGGCCTCACCTCTCGCGCGAGCGATCTGCTTCGGAATACCGCCGTCGGAATGGACGGCTTTCTCGAAGGTCGGGTCTTCGAGGCGGACGATGCAAAAAGCGTCACCGTCGTGACGAGTTGGGAAACGCGGCATGCCTGGGCGCAAGCACTTTGGAACGATCGCGTGGACCAGCTCATACAGGCAGTCGAACAGAGCTCGATATTACTCGATATCATCTCGTATCAAATGGCTACGGTCGTTCCGACCAAAACTTAAGCACCATGCGATTTGTAGCGTTGCTACTCACGGCTGTCGCTCTGCTTGGCGTTTCCGGAACGACAACCGGCCTGACGCTGCGGGGCTCGCTCCAGCGGGACGTCAACAACTACTTGACCGAGCGCTCGCGCATCGAACACCTTACGGCGATTTCTCTAACCGTCAGTTTGCACGGCCAACCACCGATCGACATAACTGCCGGCAGAGCCGCTAACATAGATGGCGTTCGGGTGACGCCGGGCAGTCTTTGGCAAGTCGGAAGCAATACGAAGGCCTTTACGGCAGCGATCGTCCTCCAACTCGAGGCCGAGGGTAAGCTGTCCATCGACCAGACGGTCGGACGATGGTTGCCGCAATATCCGGCGTGGAAGCACGTGACGATCCGGCGGTTATTGAACATGACGAGCGGCATTCCCAGCTCCGATCGCGTTCCGAACATGCTACGCTATTATGCGAAAAATCCGCGACGCGATTTTACCATCGCGCAGTTGATCGCGTACGTATATCCAGGCAACGCGCACGCACCGCCGCCAACGACGGGTTGGAGCTACTCGAATACGAACTACCTGTTGGCCGAACTGATCGTAGAGCGTGCGAGTGACGACACGTACGCCAACCAACTCGACCATCGCCTCTTGCAATCCAGCATCGGGTTGACGTCAACATTTTATGCAGGCGAACGTTACCCGCCGGCGCTGCTCCATCGAACGGTCCCTGGCTACTTGTTTACCCGCGCCGACGATGCGGCGCTCGCGCCGCTCTTTGGGCAGGATGTTCGCGATTTTAGCGTTTCGTGGGTGCGCGCCGCCGGTGGAATCATTTCTACCCCCGAAGATCTGACACGTTGGGCGCGGGCACTGTATGCAGGCCCGGTGCTGGCACCGAAACAGCGCGCCGAGTTGCTCGGCATCGTATCGCTCAAGACCGGCAAGCCGATCGTGAAGACCAGCCTGCGAGATCCCGGCGGATTCGGCTTGGGCGTCGGCCAAACGACGACGGCACAGATGGGAACGGTCTGGTCGTACGAGGGCTCGACGTTCGGTTATCGCGTGTTGCATTTTTATTTTCCGCGGCAAGATGCGGTTATTGCCTTCGGACTCAACAGCCATCCGGACGACAAGGAAGATCACGCAGGCAAACTCGCCTTGGCGCTATATAAAACGCTGCGCGATGCGGGAAAGCTTTGAAGGCATTGGCCGGCAAGAAAGTCGTTGTCATTACCGGCGCCTCGCATGGGATCGGCGCCGGTCTCGTTGCCGCGTACCTCGCAGCAGGTTTTCGGGTGGTTGCGAACGCGCTTGAAATCGAACCCAGCACCGATTCTGACGTACTACACGTTGCCGGCGACATCAGCGATCCGACGACTGCCGATCGCATCATGAGTGACGGCGTCAACACATCGGCCGGCTCGACACGTTGATTAACAACGCAGGCGCATACATTTCGAAACCATTCACGCAATACACCAAGGCCGACTGCGACGTGATGCTGTCCACGAGCCTCGCCGGCTTCTTCTACATCACGCAGCGTTCACTGAGCCGGATGGAAACGCAAGGGTCGGGTCACATCGTCAACATCACGGCGACCGTTGCCGAACAACCCGTCAAGGGCGTTCCCGCCGTCCTCGTATCGATGGTGAAGGCTGGATTGAACGCCGCTACAAAATCGCTGGCCATCGAGTATGCTTCGCGCGGCATTCGGGTGAATGCGGTGTCGCCGATCATCATCAGGACACATCCGGAGGTTTCGTATGCCGGAGTCGAATGGCAGATTCCGCTCGGTCGGATCGGCGAGGTCAACGATGTCACCGCAGCCGTCATGTATTTAGAAAACGCATCGTACGTGACCGGCGAGATTACACACGTGGACGGAGGCCAGAGTGCCGGTCATTGGTAACCTGGCGCGATTCGCCGCAGTTCTCTACGTCGCGATCGTTTGCGCGGGCTGTCGCGGTGCGTCTTCGGGCAGAGTAGACTTTCATGCACCCCCAGGGTGGGTCCATTCGGCCGACCCCACTGCCGGGGACACGTGGATCAAACCGGATAGCTCGAATCAATCCATCATGGCCCAAACCACGGGCAGCCAACTGCCGCCGCATCAGCCAGGCTGGAGAGCCATCACGATCTGCGGCAACCACCCGGCCATGCTTCTCACGCAGAAGCACGATCCCGGAGTACTGTGGGAGGCCGTAAGCACCAACTGGAAATCGCACCGCTACATGGCGGTGTATTCGAGACCCATCTCGACCGCACCAGATCCGGCGGCCGAAACGGCTATCCGAACGATCTGCCTCAAGTCGAAGTAGCGTTCAGCGCGCTGCGCGGACGCACGTATCGACATTCGTAATCGTTTTGCCGCCCGTGCGGTACGTCCCGTGAAGCGTATATTTTGTCGGCGATACACGATCGAACGTTGTGGCGATGCTCGTGTCCGGATAGAAACTCTTGTAGGCGATATGGTTCGAATCGCTGCCCGGCGCGCGCATCACGGTAGTGTTTCCGTGATCGTCGAAAACGACCGCAGTCCAGCCCCGATGCTTTGCGTCGTACGCGACGAGTTCTTCATCGCCGCCAGCCGACGAAGACGTCACCTGCCGAAGTATCTGGCCATCGCTGTCGTAAGCGTACGTGTTGCTGTAGACGAGCCGCTCCCCGCCTCCAACGAACGTGCACTTCCACGTGCCGACGAGATAGTGTAAGCCGTCGAGCGGCGACGATGTCGCCGAGGCCGGCAGCGCTAGCGCGGTCATGAGGAACGCGGCCATGAGGAACGTACGCACGTGTCTGATTACCTCCGTCGGCGGCTCAAGTCGAACCGAGAGCACACGATTCCTCGAACCGCCGAGCGAACCCCTACCGCAGAGTAACGAGTCTATGAAGAACTCGTTCGCGCCATTGCATCGACGTCGATGACGGCTTGTGCGAAGGCCTGCGGTGCTTCCTGCGGCACGTTGTGTCCAATGCCATTGAATATCCGATGGGCGTACTTGCCCGAGAACTTTATTCGATAGGCCGTTCCTGCCGCGTTGGCTCCGTCGAAGTCGCTCGCGATGGTGATCGTCGGCACGGTGATGACCGGGCCTTTCTGGAGCTTGGCTTCGATGCGGTCGTACTGCGGCTCACCTTTGATGAGGTTGATGCGCCAGCGGTAATCGGAAATCACGATCGCAACGTGGTCTGGGTTATTGAAGGCTGCCGCACTTCGATCGAAGGTCTCATCGCTGAACTTCCAGTTCGGCGAAACGATGCTCCAAATAAGTTTCGCAAAATCGTGCCGGTACTTCGTGTAACCGAGCACGCCGTTGTCTGTGGCGAAGTAGTATTGATACCACCACCCCAACTCGGCCTTCGGCGGCAACGGCAATACGGTCAATTTGCGATTCGTAATCAAGTAGCCACTGACGGCAACGAGGCCTTTGCAACGCTCCGGCCAGAGCGCGGCTAAAATCGCGACTTCCCGCGACCCCCAATCGAAACCACCAAAGATTGCGCTCTTGATCTTGAGCGCGTCCATAAGTGCGATCGTATCGAGCGCCTCGACCGCTTGTTGGCCGGTTCGCGGGGTTGCGCTCGACAGAAACGTTGTGGTTCCGTACCCGCGCAGATATGGAACGATGACGCGATAGCCGGCCGACGCCAAAATCGGAGCGACGTCAACGTAGCTGTGGATATCGTATGGCCACCCGTGGAGTAGGATGACTACCTGGCCGTTGGGGGGCCCAGCTTCGGCGTAACCGACGTTTAAGAAGCCCGCATTGATTTGCTTCATCGAACTGAATGAGATGTGCGAGCCCTCTTGAGCAGTTAGCGTCGTTGTCGTGGTGTCCGTCGTTGAGGTATCCGATTGCGCGCTCGCAGACGACAACGTGCCCAACTGGCTAGCCGCCAGCGTTATGGCGGTAGCGCCAAGAAAGCGCCACGATCGAGATGGAAGTCTTTTGCCATAAGAGATACCTCCAAAAAGATAGAGCATAGCACTGCGTTAGCCCAAACAAAAGCCCCCGACCGGCCGGTAACGGGGCGTGAGAGACGAAGGCCACCCGTATGCTAGCCGTACGCCATTCGACCGTCGATGTAGGCCCCGCGAAGATCTTCTACCGTGAAGCCGGCTCGCGAGGCAATCCGATCTTCCTGCTGCTTCACGGCTTTGCGAACTCGTCGCATTATTTCAGGCATTTAATGCCGAAGCTCGCAGAACGATTCCATTGTATCGCTCCCGACTTGCCTTCCTTCGGATTTACCACGATCGAAGACGGAGCGGATTATCGATTTACGTTTGCGGGTTTAACCGAGACGATGCAAGGCTTCGTGGACCAACTTTCGCTCCGGCGCTTCGCAATATACGTGTTCGACTACGGCGCACCGATTGGGTTCAATCTGGCAGTCGCCAATCCGGATAGCATTACCGCGATCGTCACGCAGAACGGTAACGCGTACGAAGACGGACTCGGCGAGGCTTCATGGGCGACGTTGCGCGAGTACTGGGCACAGCCTTCAAGAGCCCTTCATGACGAGATTCAAGAGCGCATGTCGTTCGATGGAGTTCGCGAGTCGTACTTTCAAGGAATGCCCGATTCCGCAGCAATCGAGCCCGAGGCCTACTGGCTCGATGCAGCGCTACTGGCTCGTCCGGGAATGATGGGACTTCAAGCCGACCTCAAGATCGACTACAAATCGAACATCGCGCGCTACCCGCTCTATCAGCAATTTCTCCGCACACACCAGCCCGAGCTGTTGGCGATATGGGGAAAGAACGATCCGTTCTTTATTCCGCCAGGCGCCGAAGCGTTTAAACGTGACGTACCCAACGCGGACGTGCGATTCCTGGACGCCGGGCACTTCGCTCTGGAGACCAACGTTGAAGACATCGCCTCCGCCATTCTGGAAATGAACGTCGCTGCATAAGGGGAGGAACGAATCGCTCCTCCCCTTATTAGTTTGCGAGAACGCGCGAACGGATTATTTCTTGACCGAGTAGGAATGCGCGCCGGCGCCGGCCAGTTTGCCGCCGTCCACGATCAGATATTCTTCGCGCAACGGCCGGTTCTCGAACCAGCACTCGAGAATTTCACGCGTTCCTGCAGCATAGCGAGCTTGCGCGGAGAGGCTCGAACCGGAAATGTGCGGCGTCATACCGTGGTGCGGCATCGTGCGCCACGGATGGTCCTTCGGTGCGGGCTGCGGATACCAGACGTCGCCGGCGTATCCGGCAAGCTGCCCGCTTTCTAGCGCGCGAACGATCGCATCCCGGTCGGCAATCTTTCCGCGCGCCGTGTTCACCAGATAGGCGCCCTTCTTCATCTTCGCGATCAACGCGTCGTTGAATAGGCTCTCGGTTTCAGCGTGCAGCGGCGCGTTAATCGTGACGACGTCGCAAACCGGAAGCATCGATTGGACATCGGGGTGATAGGTTAGACCGAGTTCGCGTTCGACGGCTTCCGGAAGGCGATGGCGATCCGTATAGTGCAGCTTTACGTCGAACGGTTTTAGACGACGGAGAACCGCGGATCCGATGCGTCCGGCGCCGACTGTGCCAACAACCATGCCTTCGAGATCGTAGCTGCGCTGGACGCAGTCGGCGATGTTCCAGCCGCCTTTGACGACCCACTGGTACGACGGAATGTAGTTCCGAACCAGCGACAATATCATCATCATGACGTGCTCGGCGACGCTGATGCTGTTGCAATAGGTAACTTCGGCGACGGTAACGCCGGCTTCAATAGCCGATTCAAGGTTGACGTGGTCCGATCCGATGCCGGCCGTAATGGCGAGCTTTAACTTTTTCGCTTTCGCGAATCGTTCGGGCGTGAGGTATGCGGGCCAAAACGGTTGCGAAATGACGATGTCGGCGTCGGGCAACTCTCGCTCGAACACTGAATCGGAGCCTTCCTTATCCGAGGTCACGATAAGCGTGTGTCCCAAACCCTCGAGATACTTGCGTAGACCGAGCTCGCCCGAAACGCTGCCTAAAAGCTCGCCGGGCGTAAAATCGATCGCCTTCGGCGTGGGCAACGTTTGGCCGCCCGGATAGTGATCGAGTTTCGGGATGTCCGCTCGCGCGTACTTCGGCGGAAAACCGTCGATCGGGTCGTCGTACAGCACGCACAGCACTTTGGCCATCGTTCATCTCCTACAAAAATAAGTGAATATCGATAATACCACGTTCGACCGGGGCCACTCAATCACGAAGAGCGTGCGGAGGGGTTCCGACGTATGACCTCGGCCTCCAGGTCACGGCACCGCTCCGTACACATCGTGCACGCAGCCCGATGGCGAAACTCGATTTCAGCTCGACTTCATTCGCTGCTCGTGATGACGAACGAAATCTCGAACTAGGAATGGGCCGCATCGACGGCGGAGTAATCGGCCTACACCATCGAACGCAACGGTTCTCGTATCTCGCTGTGGAGGCACACATGCCGGGCTCTACCGACTCTGAAAAGCGGATTCAGCGCGATGTGCTGCCGATTCCCGACAAGCCCTATACGGGCCACATGGCGTACGATGCGAAGGATCCCGACTCGTCGTTCCCGCCCATCGGCGCGCCAATCGGTGGCGGCTGGATGCTGTATGTTAAGGGCGGAAAGCATACCTACATTTACAGCTTCCTAGGTCTTCAGAAGTTCGTAGTAACGTCAACCGAGTCCGTGCCTGCCGCCAAGCATCAACCCCGAATGGAGTTCGCAAACGATGGTGGTGGACTGGCTAAAGGCGGAAGCGTAACGCTCTTCCTGGAGGCCAAGCCGTCCGACAAGGCCGCGTCAACCGGACGGTTCCTGCGGTATTCTCGGCCGACACAATGTTAGACGCCGGTATGAAGCGAGGCTCGCCGATTACGCCCGAAATGCCTCCGGAAAAGGGCGCCTTCAACCGTACCGTGGACGTCGTCGTCATCGAAACCAGCGTCGAGAACAGCGATCATCTCTTGTATCGCGAAGACGTCATGAATATGATCATGGCACGCCAATAGCCGGCGCTGTGGAGATGAAAATGAAGGTCGTTGCATTTTCCGCCGGCGTTGAGGCGCTAACCGGACTGGCCCTCATCGTCGTTCCCTCGCTGGTCGCATCGCTTCTGCTGGGCACTCAGTTGACTGATGGCGGACAGGCGGTGGGACGTGTCGCAGGCTTCGCGCTGCTTTCGTTGGGCGTGGCCTGCTGGCCGCAGCCCAAGCTATCGAGCCACGCCACTCCAGCGCTTCGCGGACTCCTGATCTACAATGCGCTCGCGGCGATCTTCTTTCTATACGTCGGGTTCCGCCACGAATTCGCCGGAGTACTGTTATGGCCGGCAGCAGTGCTTCACGCGGCTTTGGCGATTTTGTTCGCTCGCATGTTCGTCGTTAACAACCGGGACTAATCGAACGCGAAAACGCGTCGCCCATCTCTCTTCATATCGCTACGGCCCACCCTCTCGCATCGGCTTCATCGAGTGCCTTATCGAGTTTGTCCGATCGACGACTTACGGTCGTAGGCCCATTCGCGAGCCTCGTCGGTGTGGTGAACCAGCATTGCGAAACTCGCCCCTTTGCCGGCAGTCGTCCATTGCAACATTGCTAAGTCGCCGTCGGAGTTGCCGAACGATGCGATGGGGCGGCCGCGCGGAGGTAATCGAGCAGCTCCAGCATTGGCTGAAAAATCATTTCGGTGAAGAGGCGGTTTGTCTTCGGGTGGCGTTTCGTCGCTAACCACTCCCGCGCTATTTTGTCGAATTTCCTCGGTCGTCATTCCCGAGTGCGTGGCCATTACGAGCTCGACGATCGCGGGAACGCCCGCAGCAAGAATACGCTTGATGTCGCCTGCGAGCGCCGGTTTATAGGGCTCTTTCGACAGCCACTCTGGATGCTGGGGCGCCAGCGCCTTTATCTGACTGAGTGCGATTCGACTTGAAAGTAGTATGGTTGCTCCGACCAGAGCGTCCCGTCATTGTCGAAGGTGGCGATTCGTTTTTCCGGCACGACGTAGTCTTGGGAACCAACTTTCGTAACTCGCGCCACGAAGTCTACAATCGATGATTTGGTTGCACCGTCATTCCACGGGGACAGCGAATCGCGTGTCATCGTCCTAAAGGCTCCTGAAGTCCGGACTTTGCCAGAATCCAGGCCCTGCATACGCGAGGCCTGGATTCTGTGGTGCGAGGCTCGATTCGCGTTAGCGAACGCGGCTATCTACTTCGCGGCCGCCGTCACGCCGAGCGGGAAATCGAAACTTCCCGAAAACGTCGCAAGCGGTGAACCGCCGGCCGGATATTTGAAGACATAGCCTTCGTCATTTCCCGCGTCGGCGCAATAGAGTAAGCCCGGAACGATCCACGTCTGCGCGCAGTCGCTCGAGCCGCTGAACTGGATGGTGTTCTTCAGGGTCGCGGTCGTCCCACTAATCGTGTACTGATACAGTGCGTTCGAGATCTGGTCGAACACGGTGACGTATTTGCCATCCCACTGGACCGAGCCCGGAAACTCCGGAGAATTGCTCGTGGTGATCGTAACGGCTTTCTTGCTGCCCTTCGGAAGCTCGACGAGCATGAAGCCATAGTTCTGATCCTCACCGTCGGCAAAGAGATTGCCCTTGGTGTCATAACCCGCGAAGTACGCTTTGTATAACGGCGTGTTGTACACCTTACCTTTGCCGGTCGCGTTCTTGAAGATCACTTCCTGGCCGCCCTGGCCATACGAGTCACTCAATATAACTCCAACCGCGAGGTCACCGTCGGTATTCATGGCACAGCTAGATGTGTAATTATAGGCGACGGGCAGCGTCTTGATTTGCTTGCTGGGAACCTGATATTCGGTAACCACGTCGTTTGTACGCCCGGCGTTCCAAAAAATCTTCTTGCCATAACCGTACAGAACGTTGGTGCACCCTTGGCCGCCCGCACCATTCAGCTGTCCGATCATGTTGTTGCTTTTGGGATAGTTGAAGATGCTTCCGTACGAGCCGTAGTCGTTGAAGATGTATTCGTAGTCCTTTGACTTCGCCGCAGCCGGTACGAGCTCGGTGTAACGCGGCAGCGGATTCATCCTTGCCGCCGTTACCGGCCTCCCGTTTACAAACAGCGTCTTACCGACGTAGCTCGTAGTGACCGTAGCGGGTGATGGTGCGACCGTCGAGCCGCCCGCGCACGCCGAAACGAAAGCAAGTGCGACGACAGCACCGGCGACCTTCAGATAACCAGGGGAATTCATGAATCTTGCTCCCTTACAGTAGATGTTGGGCGTCGCACTCGGCCTCTTGCAACGTAAGGCTTGGTTACCAAGCTGCGCACCGCACTGGTAGCCTTGGGTTCTCGCCCGGCATTGGGCCCTCCGCTATCGCGAAACACCCCCGGCGCACGTACGGCAACCGGGGGTGTTCGCTAACGAAGGCTGGTGAAGTACGCTATTTCTTTGCGGCCGCGGCTGCCGTTACGCCGAGCGGGAAATCAAAACTTCCCGTAAACGTCGCGAGCGGTGATCCGCCGGCCGGGTATTTGAAAACCTCGCCGTTATCATTTCCCGCATCGGCGCAATACAGCAGGCCCGGAACGATCCACGTCTGCGCGCAGTCGCTAGCTCCGCTCAACTGCACGGTGTTCTTTAACGTCGCCGTCGTTCCACTTACCGTGTACTGATACAGCGCACTCGTATCCTGATCGAACACGGTGAGGTACGTGCCGTCCCACTGCACGGAGCCCGGGAAATTGATCTGATTGCTGGTCGTGATCGTGACGCCGCTGCTGGCGCCCTTCGGGATCTCGACCAGAAGGACGTTATACGTCGGGTCGAAACCGTCGGCAAAGAGATTGCCTTGGGGATCGTAACCGGCGAAGTACGCTCGAGATAACGGCGTCGGATAAACCGTACCCTTACCCTTTGCCTTCTTGAATATAACTTGCTGACCGGCCGTTCCGTAGGAATCGCTTATGAGAATACCTACGGCGAGGTCGCCCTTGGTATTCATAGCGCAGCTGGATGTGAAGTTGTAATCGATCGGCAGCTTCTTGATCTTCTTGTCTGGAACTTGATATTCGGTCATCACGTTGTTCGTGCGGCCGGCATTCCAGAAAATGTTCTTTCCGTAGCCGGATAAAACGTTGGTGCACCCTTGGCCGCCGGCGCCGTTAAGCTGCCCGATCATCGCCGTGTTCTTGGGATAGTTGAAAATGCTGCCGTACGAGCCGTAGTTGTTAAAGATGTACTCGTAGTCTTTCGACTTTGCTGCGTCCGGTACGAGCTGTGCGTATCGCGGCAGCGGATTCAGTCGCTCCGCGGTTATTGGCCTGCCATTTACGAACAGCATCTTGCCGACGCGGGTCACGCTAGGCGTCGCAGTTGACGGTGCTACCGACGAGCCGCCCGCGCACGCCGAAACGAATGCAAGTGCGACAACTGCACTCGCGCACTTGAGAAAACCGGGGGAATTCATTCAATCTTGCTCCCTTAGAGAAGTAGAACGTCGCACCCGGCTTCTTGCAATGAGAGGTTTTGCTACCAAGCACCACGCCGAAGGCAACACCGGCTAGATACCTTCGCGGTAGCACCGGCTATTCCACCAGCGAACGTGCTTGGGATTTCACGCGGTTACCGCCAACGATAAAGACCCCCGGCGCGCGCACGTCGCCGGGGGTCTTGGTAAACGGTCCCTAGACCGGTTAGACTACTTCTTGGCTGCCGTCACGCCGAGCGGCTGATCGAAGTCTCCAGTGAATGTCGCGATCGGCGAGCCGCCGGCCGGATATTTGAAAACCTCTCCATTGTCGTTTCCGGCGTCGCCGCAATACAACAGGCCCGGAACGATCCACGTCTGCGCACAGTCGCTAGCTCCGCTCAACTGCACGGTGTTTTTCAACGTCGCTTTCGTTCCGCTCACCGTGTATTGATACAACGAACTCGTGATTTGATCGAACACGGTAAGATACTTACCGTCGTACTGTACCGAACCGGGAAACTGAATTGCGTTGCTCGTCGTTATCGTGACGGCAGTTTTGCTGCCCTTCGGGAGCTCCACGAGCATGAAGTTATAACTCTCGCCGAAGCCGTCGGCAAAGAGATTACCTTTGGGATCGTAACCAGCGAAGAACGCTCTTGCCAACGGCGTTTGGTAAACCTTACCCTTACCTTTTGCGTTCTTGAAGATCACTTGCTGGCCGGCCGAACCGTAGGAATCGCTTATGAGGATCCCAACTGCCAGGTCACCGTCGGTATTCATGGCGCAGCTGGACGTGAAGTCGTAATCGATTGGCAGCGTCGCGATCTGCTTGTCTGGAACTTGGTATTCGGTCATCACGTTGTTCGTGCGTCCGGCATTCCACAAAATTTTCTTCCCGTAGCCCGATAAGACGTTGGTACACCCTTGACCGCCGGCACCGTTGAGCTGACCGATCATCGATGTGCTCTTAGGATAGTTGAAGATACTGGCGTACGAGCCGTAGTAGCTAAATATGTACTCATAGTCTTTCGATTTCGCTGCTTCCGGTACGAGCTCGGCGTAACGCGGCAGAGGATTCAGCACCGCCGCCGTTATCGGCCTGCCGTTCACGAACAGCATCTTACCCACGCGGGTCACGCTAGGTGTGGCGGCCGACGGCGAGACCGTCGATCCACCCGCGCATGCCGAGACGACCGCGAGCGCGACGGCCGCACCGGCGCACTTCACAAAACCGGGGAAATTCATGAATCTTGCTCCCTTAGAGTAAGCAGAAGGTCGCGCTCGGCGGGGCACGCCGAAAGCAACGAGCGGCTGCATACGTTCGCTTAACGTTGCCCCGATTCCGCGCCATAACAGATCGCAGCGACCGCATTTCTCGATACGCGGGTTGGATAGGTGACAGGCTTACACTATCTACTAAGGGAAGCGTTTGCGTCACTCGAGGCGGAGGATTATCCGATGAATAGTTTGCGAGGATGGTTGATCGGAGCATCGGTCGTCATCGGAACTATCCTGGTTTGGATGGTCCTGTCGGGTGCAGTCTCGGCACTCCTCCTGCTTTTCACCGCAGTACTAGTCTCGGCCGGCTTGCGACCGATTGTTGACCGGATGGCAAAGCGAATGCCGTTTGGTGCGGCGGTCGGGATTTCTTTTAGCCTCGTTATCATCGTCGCCGTTACGATAGGATTCGTTCTCGTTCAGCCTGTCGGCGCGGAACTCATCAAGTTCATTCAGGCCGTTCCCGGTTATGCGTCGTCGCTCCAGGGACAATTTGCCGTTGCCCAACGCTACTTCGAAAACGATCAAATAGCGCGCCAACTCGTATCGATGTTGGCGAGCGGTGCCGGAGGTGCGGTCAGCGCCATCGGTCAACACCTTCTTGGCGGACCCGCGCTTATAGCAACGATGCTTGGGGACATCGTGCTCGTCGTATTACTCGCAGTGGGTTGGATGCTATCGTCCGACGAGCTCGAGCGATTCATCCTTAGTTTGATACCATCCGGGGTACGGGCGGATTGGCACGGCGCGTTCAATGAGATGGCTTCGCGCCTGAGCGCGTACGTTCAGGGCGTCGTGCTCAACGGTGCGGTTGTGGGAATCGTGACCGGCGCATCGCTTGCGATACTCGGCGTTCCCTACGCGGTGCTCCTCGGCTTCATCGCCGCGATCTTTCAAGCCATTCCAATGGTGGGCGCCGTGATTTCCGGGCCGATCATTCTCATTGTGGTTCTAGCGACGAGCGGTTGGACGAAGATGCTGATCGCGTTAGCTATTTTCGTCGTCGTTCAGCTGATCGACCAGAACGCGCTCTCGCCGATCATTTTCGGGCAACGAGTGCAACTGAGCTTCTTGTTGATCATCCTCGCGACCGTCGTCGGTGGAACGCTGCTCGGCATAGGCGGTGCCTTCCTCGCCGTTCCAGCCGCAGCGGTGTTGCAAGTCCTTCTGATCCGCATCGTCGCTCCAGCCGTCCGCCGCCGAAATGGCGACGAGGCGACGACGAACCTCTCTTAGATTTAGGTGCCGAGAACGAAGGGGATTCTTTTTGGCGGGCGTCAGTCTCGCAATGAGTCGCGGCTGCAACGCATCGGTCCATGAGAGAAGCTTAATGCCTTGTGGGATAAGGCGAGGACGCCGGCGCTTTGAGTAACGTGCTTTCGCGATGGTTTCCGATTATATTGGCGACCCTCGGGTTTTCCATTATTTCGCCCGCGCTTTGGAGTGGATGGTTGGGCGATGACGCCTTCTACTCAGCTCTCAATGGGGTGCTCAAGGCCGACGGGCTGTCGCTCTGGCAGGCGATGTTGCGTGCCTTCGAAGAGTGGTTTCTCAGACACGGACGTTTTTATCCTGGGGAGTTGGTCGAGAAGTACTTCGTCTTTTATATCTTTACCAATTTGGTCGCATATAAGACGTTTTTAATAGCGATGACACTCGTTACCGTCGAATTGTTTCGACGCTGCGTAACGGGATATACCAGTGCCGCGACGGCGAATCTTTGCGCTCTTATCGTGATAACTTTATTTACCGAACGCGGGTATCACGACTCAATTCTCGCGTACAACGCGATGCCTCAAGTAGTAACGATAGCGATGCTCGCTTCACTGATGACGTTTCGCCGCGCACTTGTTGAGCGTAGTACTGCGATGCGGATTGCCTCGATCGTTTTCTTCGCGATAGCAGCTGTCACGTACGAAGATGTGTATCTCCTATGCTTGATTTATCCGGCAATCACCGCCTTGACACGACGAGCGCGAACCGAAGTCGTCCGAATGTCGTGGCCGTACGTTCTAATTTCGGCGTTCTTAACGATTCTTGCGCTGGCGATGCGCCATATCGTCGGGCTGCCGAAAGGATCAAACTATGCAATCGGACCGGATCCCCTAACGATCGCACGTACTGCCGGTGATCAGATCGTATCGGCTTTCCCCCTGAGTTACTGGGCCTTCGATCCCTCGGGTATATATAGCCGCTCGGATGTTAGCGACTTTTTCCGAAATGCGCCATTATCTCCGATTGTGTTTGTCGCGTTTATGATTGCTGCGTGGTGCTGTCTTCGCCAGGTGGTGCGCAATAACTCGGGACGAGTCGCGCCGCTCGTGTGGATTGGCTTGCTGGTGCTCGTTCTGCCGGCCCTACCTATCGCGGTGACGGTCAAATATCAGCACGAACTCAAGCTTGGCTTGGGCTACTTGCCAGTTTTTTTCCAGGTCTTCGGAGTTGCTCTCATCGGAGCCGCATTAGCAAAAGTGATACTGTTGCGTTGGAGGGGGGCGCCCGCACAAATCGTGCTCTGTGGTGCGATCGCGATGTGCGCCACCATGACGCAGGCAACCAATGTTCGCCTCGTTCGAGAAGGCGCGCCGTCACGTGACGCGCGGTCCGCACTCGAACAACAGCTCACCCACGGTTTGGCGTCACACATTCGCGACGGTGCTTCGATAGAGGTGATCCAAAACTTCGACTGGATCGCCTACGACGACGATGGTCCCGATGCCATTTCAACGCGCGGTTTATTTGCGATGTACGCGAATCGCCGCATTAATCTCGTTCCGATTGGGAACGCGCAAGCCAACTTCACATTGGTCTATCATCCCGAACGGAACACCTGGACCATCGTGCCTAAAAGCCCTCGAGGCTCTTAGATATAGAGCTCGAGACTTCGCGGCAAAAAAGGAGGCCGGATAGACCGGCCTTCCCACGCGCGTGTCGTCCTGCGAAGAGGTCCGTGTGCTGCGTTATTGCGGCGAGCGCTTGTTGTAGGCGACACCCTCGACAAAGAGGCTCGCCGAAAGACCGTTGTTAAAGCTGTACAGGTAGGTCACGCCGCCAGCCGGGCTGTACCCGTAGATGTCGATCTGACCGTTGCCAAAATCGGCGACCGCGAGCTTGTTGTTGTGCAGGCTGTTGAGATGACCGTAGATCGCGGGTGCTATCAGCGGCGTCGAGCTCAGCAGCTTGCAAGCCCGTTTGCAGCCCGAATAAACGTCCACGGCACCGGTTGCGCCCGAACCTCCTCTGACGTCGATCGTGACCAGATTGCCGGACGCGTCGATGTCGATACCACCCGGACCCACGTTAGTGAAGCCGGTCGCTTGAACGCCGCTTCCGGTGCAGCCCGCGAAATACGTCAATGTGGCCTGAACGGATGAATTGATAGCATCAGCCCAGCAGTTGCCCGCGTTGTCCATCGCGACGCCGGCGACTCCGTCCATGGCCGGATTCGTAAGGTTGTGCGTGCAGCCAGCGGAAACACTGCAGACCGAGATGCTTCCCGGGGTGCTGCCGTTATCGAAGGTGTTAGCGACCGCGATCTTACCAGTAAGCGCGTTGGCGCTGCTGGCATCGACTGGCTGGCCGAAGGGGTCGGCGATCGTCGCCGCCATGGGGCCGCACATGTCCGGCCCTTGCCCGATGATAATCGCGCCTGCTGCGCCGTCGGGATCGATCAGGTTGCCCGCGCCGTCAACAGCGACGTTGTTGACCGAGCCGACCGAAAAGGGAGAGCTGCAGATTGCCGGATTGTTGGGCCGCTGCGCTTTTTTGTAGCCGAGGATGCTTGAGCCAGCGACTTCGCTGACGTAGATGCCCCGCATGGCCGTGGCCGGCGCAGGCCTGCCGAACAACGGCATTGGACCTCTGGGCCACATCTGTTTGGGAATCAGACTGAGGCGCCCAGACCACTGCGGGTTTTGGGTGCCCGTAGCGGGGTTGGTTGGAGCAATATGCGACAGGCCACTACAAGCGGAAAGGACCGCAAAGGCTGCGGGGACGCCTAGTGCGTATCTGGCCGAACTAAGAAGGTTCATGATTTCTCTTTTTTCTTTCTTGAAAGTCGAACGTTGCGCTGACGTTCGTGACGGCGACAGTCCCGTGTCGACCGAGCCGCCGGCGGGGTGTTTCAACAAGGTCGTCTAGCCCTATGATGTGTCAAGAAATCGTAGGACTCGCCACGAGTGATCTTGCCGGAAAGTCCCGAGAAGGACCATGACCACTTTAGGCTACGCTCAAGCGCAGCAGCCTCAGGTGGTGCGGGTTACCCCCCACGGTTGCGAGTTGATAACGGACCGGAGAACGTTACAGGCGCGATGCTGCAGTGGTCGGTCGATCACAACGTCCGTCTGCACCTCATCGATCCCGGGAAACCAGCTCAAAAACGCCTGGATCGAGTCGTATAATGCTCGCGTTCGAGACGAGCCCTTAAACGTTCAACTTTAAAACGCTACCAGATCTACGCAATGCTGCGGACGCATGGCTAGTGATGCAGCTAAGAACCACTAGGTCTTGGGTGCGTGCAAATCGGAGCCGCACGCAGTACAGTCGAATCCTCCGAGCAGCACGATCCAAGGCTCGATGCTAATGGTCCTTAACAAGCGCGTTGGGGTCCACGGATCGTCGGCCATGATCGCCTCGATGGATGCTTCTTTGACGTCCTTCGGCGCATTTACAACGTGTAAGACTCGCTTCGCGTCGTCCTCGCCGCCAAGTGGTCCGCCCGCGACGATGAATCCCCTGTCCGCGAGGTCGTCCATGAACGACGCATGCGCGGTCCATTCCGGCTGCTCGCGCATCCCCACCGACCAATCCCATGCGGTGCTTCGCTCGCGAATCACGATAAAGTAAGGCATGGCAACAATTTCGATCAGTCCGCTCGATAATCCGCGGCGCGAACCAGCAAGTGTCGTGCGGCGCCCAACTTTCGTCACAAGTCTTCCGCCGCGTAGACGCCCCGCCTAGCGCCCCCGAAATCCGTAAACGCTTTGAGAATTGCTAAACTACGTCGAGGTGTGACTCCCTCATTATTCGTACTTCTTTTCGTCAGGAGAGATTGGTTCGGGACTGACAAATATTGAAGGCGTGAGCCCTTAGCACGAAGAGCGATGAACGAACAGGTGGCTACAATGGGTTACTCGAGAAGCATTTTTAGCGTCACCATCCTGCTGTGCCTTAGTGTGGCCTCGGGATGCGCACGAGTCTCGCCGACCGTGAATCCGATGCCATTTGCTGGCGCGGACGCAGCCGCCCGGTCTCGGACGTTCGCATACACCGGTAAATCACAAGCCTTTACGGTGCCGGCCGGCGTAACGCAAGTAACGATCCTTGCCGATGGTGCGGCCGGCGGCGGCATTGTAAGCGATCCGCAAGTTGGCGGGCGCGGTGGTCGCGTTTATGCGGTAGTGCCCGTGCAGCCGAACGAAACGCTTTACGTGCGTGTAGGTGGCACGACAGATGGAACTAAGGGTGGCTATAACGGTGGAGGAAACGGCGAATTTATTCAGTCGTACAACGCCGGCTCGGGCGGCGGCGGCGGAGCGAGCGATGTTCGTGAGGGTGGAAAATTGTTGAGCAATCGGATCGTCGTTGCGGCAGGCGGCGGTGGTTCCGGTTTCCACGGTTACAGCAACGACGGCGGGGCAGGCGGACCGGGTGGGACTCGCACCGGCGGCAAAGGCGTTAAGGGGCAATATGGCGAGGCCGGGTCCGGTGGAAACGGCGGCGCGCCGAATCACGGCGGAAAGGGCGGCAAGCGCGGCGACGGCTGCGACTACCAACACTGCAGTCTTCATGGGCAACCCGGTCAACGCGGGACGTTCGGCTTCGGCGGTGACGGAGGTGGAAATAGCTGCGGAAGCTGTTTTCCGGGCGGCGGTGGCGGCGGTGGGGGCGGCGGATGGTACGGTGGCGGAGGCGGCGGGTCAGGCGTATCGTCAAGCACGGATACCGGCGCGGGCGGAGGCGGTGGCGGCGGATCGTCTTACGTCGAATCGAAAGCCATAGGCGTTCGTATGTACAGAGGCTGGAAAGCTGACATCGGCAACGGCACTGTAACGCTTAGATGGCGTCAGTAGTCACGACTCACAACATCGCGCGCAACACCTTCGCTCGGCCCTTGGCCGGCTTTCTGATTCGCGAACTATTTATGCTTGACTGGTGGGGTCGGTCGGTCTAATGTAACAATAAGGTCGAGAACTTTTCTCGCCACACGTTATTCTTTTTATCAGGAGAACATCGTACGTGCGAACTAAGGCTCACATCGCACTCTTGATTGGGACTGGTTCAATCTTAGCCGCGTGTGGTGGGTCGCAGCCCCCGCTGAGCGTGTCGCAGCAAGGATTGACGCAGCAGCAGTCACACGCGGAGTCAACGTACGACGTAGTCCACAAGTTCGGCGTGTCGAGGAATGATGGTACAAATCCGTCCGCGGGCCTGATCAACGTCAAAGGCACGCTGTACGGTACGACTCGTTATGGGGGCTCCAGCAACGCTGGGACGGTGTTTTCGATCACAAAGACCGGTGACGAAACCGTGCTTCATAGTTTCGGCCCGGACGGCGACGGCGGCTGCCCTGTCGCGTCCTTGCTCAACGTTAAGGGCACGCTGTATGGCACGTCGGCCTGCGGGGGCACGCACAACGGCGGCACCGTCTTCAGCATCACGCTAAATGGTACGGAAAAAGTTTTGCACAACTTCGATTCGGACGACGACTCATACGGCCGGAACGACGGATCTATGCCCGTCGCCGGTCTGATCGACGTCAATGGCACGCTCTATGGCACGACGGAGCGAGGCGGCTTGGGGTATTGCGGAGATGAGCATTACTGCGGCACAGTGTTCAGCATTACGACCAACGGCACGTACAAGGTGTTGCATAGATTTGGCACCCACGACGGTTCCTATCCAGAGGCAGCGTTGCTCGCCGTCGATGGCACGTTATATGGTACTACGTATTACGGCGGCGAGTACGGTGGCGGCGCGGTCTTCAGCATTACCACAACCGGAACAGAGCACGTGCTCTTCAGCTGGAACCCCGGCGGAAATCCGGCGTCCGCCCTAATCAACGTAGATGGTACGCTCTACGGCACGACTTCTAGTTTCGGTGGCGCTGGTACGGTCTTCAGCATCACGACGGACGGCACGCTGAAAACAATCCATAGCTTCAACGGAAGCGATGGTAGCAATCCCGTGGCAGGTGTGATTGGCGTAAAAGGCGTGCTCTACGGCACGACAGCGATTGGCGGCGCGCAGAACAGCGGTACGGTCTTCAGCGTTACAACGAGGGGCGAAGAGTCCGTGCTGCACAGCTTCCGCGCCGGAAGTGGGGAAAACCCGGTCGCAGGCCTGCTCGAAGTAGACGGCACTCTTTATGGCACGACGTATGGCGCCCCGGCGAATACACAAGGAAACGTATTTTCGTTAACGCCGTGAAACACGAACATTCATTTCGCACCTTAGCCAATCGATTCAACAGCGCCGAAAGCCGCGAATGATGTCAATGCCATTCCCGCAGCCATTGGAAGGGCCGGGCAAGTTCCTAAGCATCGTTGCCTCTCCCAAGATTGGAGAAGTTTTTTTATGCGCATGAAGCGCGCTTTTATCGCGTTGGGAGCGGGAATGATCGCATTGACCGCCTGCGCTCCGATGGTCCCAACGTCAACAAGCTTCGATCCTCGGTCATCCCTATTCGGTTCGAATACCGTTCCTAGGCCTGCGTCTACGATGCTCGAGCATCCCGACCTCGGGCGAAAGCCGCGCGGTTGGTTCCGCAAAGGACGTGCCAAGGGTTCACTGATCTACGTCGCCGCGGGCAACCAGGTGGTGATCTTTCCGGAGCGCGGCAACAATCCGGCGGCCATCGGAGCAGTCACCGACCAGGTGAGTAATGCGTACGGGTTGTTCGTGGACGGACGGCGGGACCTATACGTCGCCAATGACTCGACGATAACGGCGTACCGCCCGGGTTCGGTGCACCCTTGGATCGTTTATTTCGACAATTATCGTCCGTTGTATGTCGTACTCGACCACTCGGGTAGGCTCTACGCCGCCAACCGAGACGGTTCTATTTCTGAATTCGCGCCGCGCCAACCCGAGGCGGATCGTCGGTTACAAACTCCCGGGACAGAAGCCGACGGAATAAACCTCGATGCCGCAAACGACCTATATGTCGCTTATCGTGGCAAATCGGGGAACGGAAGCATTGAAGAGTTTCCGCCGAATTTACAAAGGGCCGCGTTCTCGGTATGCATCTAGTCCAGCCCCAGGCTCTGCAGCTCGATCGTTCCGGAAACATCCTCGTCGTAGAAACCGGCACGAGGCAGGCTATCGACGTCTTTCCACCCGGAAGTAGATCTCCGTCGCAGATCGTGCGCGTCACGTTAGGCGTTACGCAGATCGCTCTTCGCGAGTCGCAAAGATTCCTATACCTTTCGAATTTTTTTAACGACAACGTCTATATCGGCCAATATCCTCCGGTACAGTTTCATTCGAAAATCGAGACCGGATTGAAGTACATCGAAGGCATTGCGCTTAGCAACGAGGAGCGATGAGTTACAATGGTTGATCCGAGGCGAATTTCGATCGTAACGATCCTGATGTCCATCGGTCTGACGGCAGGCTGCGCAGGGATGTCGCCCAGTGTGAATCCTGCGCAAAACGTAAGCGGACCCACGTTTCCGGCCGGCGCTACTACACGATTAAAGACATTTAAGTACACTGGCAGGTCACAGCCGTTTACAGTCCCGATTGGCGTAACTCAGGTTACAATCGTTGCTGATGGCGCTGCCGGCGGAAGCGTCTCCTATCAGCAGGCTGGTGGCGACGGCGGGCGCGTTGATGCAGTCGTTCCGGTGAAGCCGAGCGAAACACTCTACGTGTACGTTGGCGGCACAGCCGACGGTGTCAACGGCGGATATAACGGCGGCGGTAATGGTGAATACATCTTCTCATACAACGGTGGTTCGGGCGGCGGTGGCGGCGCCAGCGATGTTCGCGAGGCCGGGAAAAGCTTAAACGATCGGATCGTCGTTGCCGCCGGCGGCGGTGGCTCTGGCTTCCATGGTTATTACGGCTATGGAGGATCGGGCGGGGCGGGTGGGACGCGCATTGGCAGCAGAGGCGCAAATGCCGGTTACTACGGTGGCGGCTTCGGTGCGTTCGGTGGAGCGCAGAATCACGGCGGAAAAGGCGGAAAACGCGGAACTGGCTGCCAGTCCGGCGACGATAATACCTGCAGCCTTCACGGCCAAGTGGGTCAGGCCGGCACGTTTGGTATCGGTGGCGACGGAGGCGGCGATAGCTGCCCCGCAAGCTGCTTTCCGGGCGGCGGTGGTGGCGGCGGCGGTAGCGGATGGTACGGTGGTGGAGGTGGTGGATCTGGTGTGTCCGCGACCACCGTTACCGGTGGTGGTGGCGGCGGTGGCGGCGGATCGTCGTACGCCGAATCGACCGCTCGACGCGTTCATATGTACAGAGGCTGGCAAGATAACACTGGAAATGGTGCCGTTACCATCCAGTGGCGCCAATGACGATATAACAACCTATTTTATGGCGCGTAAACTCGATGGCGACTGCAAGAACAACGCAGCCACGCGCAGATCGAGAAGCTCGCAGCTTTTCGAAACGTTGATGCTGTACTCTACGTACGACGGCATCGGGGGCGCAAACAATCAAGGCCCGTCTTCAGCATCACAGAGGAAGCCCTGCACTATATGGGAGCTATACTTTGCTCGTGTGGGCGACGCGGGGTACGCCGGCTGCCAACATCTTCGCACACGATGCGCCGCGCGTTGCGTGGAAGACGAAACCGAGTTGGTATATCGCCGGAAAGAACGATCACACCGTCAACCCAGATCTCGAACGCTTTCTTGGGAGACGCATGAAAGCTAAGACGATCCAAATCGACTCGAGTCACGTACCGATGCACTCGGAGCAATCGAGGTTACATGTGGCGCCGGCCGGTTTTGTCGGCTGCCCGAACTTCCCACACGACCCCGTACCCGGAACCGCCCACGTTAGTCGTGCCGTAGATGTCGCCTTGCGCATCGAACGCCGGATTGCTGAAAGAGAACTGTCCGTCGGTTCCACCCGTGAAATCGTACAGGTCAACGTAGTTGTAGGTGCTCCCCGAGCGCTGCAGCTCAAACACCGACCCGGAACTGTACTGGCCGTCGCAATGGGAGGTCCCAAAGATATTGTCGCTCGCGTCGACGTAAGCGGTGCGGAATTCGCCCGAAATCCCCCATCCTGACAAACTGTAGATCGTGTTGAACGACCAGCTCCCGTTTGAAGGCGTCAGTTCGAAAAACGTGCCCCCGCCGCTGCCCGGACCTTGCGTGGTCGATCCGAAGAGATTGCCTTGCGCATCGAAGCTCAGGCCGGCGTACGGGGTTCCGCCGTCGGTAACGTTCCCGAACGTGTGGATGATCTGTTCGGTCCATCCGCTCTTCGAAGGGGTCAGCTCAAAGACGTTTCCGTAACCTTCGCCGCCGAGTGAGGTCGTGCCGTACATGTTTCCCGCCCGGTCAAAGGTGACCCCGGCGTACGGCTGCGTACCGTCGTTTGCGTTCGCACCGAAGCTGTACAGGACTTTTTCCTTATGGGCTCCCTTTTCGGGCGACAGCTTGAAGACGGTGCCCTGCCCGTAGGCGCCGCCATATTGCGTGGTGCCGTAGATTGCGCCGTTTGCGTCGGTCGTCAGGTCCCCGGCGGACGGATTGGCGCCCTGGGCGCTCTGAGTAAAAGCATACAGCACGCGTTCGGTACGGGGCGCCTTGCCCGGCAGCAATTCGAACACCGTTCCAGCTCCGCCGCCGCCGTTGACGGTAGTCCCGTACAGTTTCCCTCCGGCGCCAAGCATCATGCGGGCGTAGGGATTCGCGCCGTCGCCGCCGCCGGCGAACGTGTGCAATACGACGTACTTATATCCTTGGGCCGTATTCTTCAGCTCGAAGGCGGTGCCATAACCGGTTCCGCCTGAGCTGGTCGTGCCGTAAAAGTTTCCCGCGCTGTCGACGGTCAGACCGGCAAATGGGTTTCCGCCGTCGGCACCGTTCTGGAACGTGTGAACGATCTGAAAGCTCGGCGAGCCGCCTGGCCGGGAACGGAGCCGTTCGCCCGGAGGTCTGCGCCAGCGGGGAAAAAGCCGCTTGGTTGCCGGACGCTGGCGGAAGATTAGCGCCGCCGCTGCAGCCGGCGACCGCGATTAAAAGTGGAACGAACCCGACGGGCAAGCGATAATGCACAGGGTCCTCCATAGCCGGCCGAGAGCGGCCGTGTCGAAAACGTAGCACGAGCTCGCTCGGTTTGGCAAGCAGTACGACTTGGACAGCTCCAGACGGCGTCTTTATCGTGTCCGATTAATGTGTGTTCGCCGAGCTTCACGCCGGCAAACGCGACGGCCACGTGCTCACGCATTCGAACTCGTTGGGCTACGACGGATACACTAAGACGATCGGGTCTGCCAACCCAGGGAGTTTGCATTTTAAGGTTCGCTCGTTTGGATTGCCTTATCCCGGGATTGACGGTGTCCCACATGGGGCGCATATTAAGCCTGTCTCAGGTCCTTGACGCGTTTCGTTCTCTTCGATGCTAGGAGTTTTAGAATGAACCGGTTAGCCCCAAGGTCCGCTATTGCGACGGCTCTTCTACGTTGCGGCTTGAGTCTTGGAGCTGCTACCGCGTTGCTAACGGGTTGCGGTGGATCGCAGTCTCCGCTTAGTCTGCCGCCACAAGGCTCGGCGCCCCAGCAAGCGCTGGCGCAGCAGGCGTACCACATAATCCACCCGTTTGGCCGCTCGGCGGGAGACGGCACGAGACCGGCTGCAGATCTTATCGACGTTAAGGGCACGCTGTACGGCACCACTATGTCTGGAGGCTCGAACAACGCAGGGACAGCGTTCTCGATCACAACGAGCGGTGAGGAGACCGTGCTTCATAGTTTCGGTGGACCCGGCGACGGCGTTTATCCGGTCGCGGCGTTGCTATATGTTAACGGCACATTCTATGGCACGACTGAATACGGCGGCGCCTCCGGAGGCGGTACAATCTTCAGTATGACACCGGATGGAAACGTAAAGCTGCTCCATAATTTCGTCACAGACTATCCCGACAAGACGGACAACGGCTCTATTCCCCTCGCAGGCTTGATCGATGTAAATGGCATCCTTTACGGCACGACATCTCAGGGCGGCAAGCACACTTGCAATGACGGATATACAGACTGCGGCACCGTCTTTAGCATCACGACGAACGGCAAGTACACTCTGTTGCATAGCTTTGGCGGTAGACTGGATGGTGCGTTCCCGGAAGCGGCCCTGCTCGATGTGAACGGGACCCTCTACGGGACTACTGCTTCAAGCGCTGGCGGCTACGAAAATGGAACCGTCTTTAGCATCACACCGACCGGACAGCTTCACACCGTGTACTACTTCGGTACAAACCCAAACGACGGCAAAAACCCCGCAGCCGCTTTAATCGACGTAAACGATACACTCTACGGTACGACGAGCAGCGGCGGGCAGTATGGCAGCGGAACAGTCTTTGGTGTCACGACAAGCGCCATGGAGACGGTAATACACAGCTTTAGCGGAAGCGATGGCAACGAACCTCTTGCAGCTTTAAAAAACGTTCGAGGTGTGCTGTACGGTACGACCGCGATGGGTGGCGCGAACAACTTCGGCACCGTCTTTAGAATCACGAAAAGCGGCACCGAAAGTGTGGTGCATAGCTTCGCCAAAGGAGATGGCGTAAACCCGAGCGCAGGCATAATCGCAGTCGATCATACCCTTTACGGCACGACCTATGGAAGCACGACCTATGGGGCGAAGCGTAGTTTCGGAAACGTGTTTTCTTTGAAGCCGTAAGGGCGGACGATCTTAGCAGCACCCAGTACACGGCTTCGCGATTCGCGGGGCTGTATCTCTTTGCAGACATCGCATCCACGCCCGCCTCGCCGCATCGTAGCCGATCGGCAAAGCCACCTAAAAGCCTAGCCGCCGGATCGCATAGTCACTGCGCGGGCCAGCGGAGGGGGCGCCACTTTTTTGCGGCCTCAACTCCGGCCACCTATGCTCGTCGGCAATGCTAATATCGCGTCTCAACTTCCGATCTCTCAGAGCGCCGAATCATGGGTGCGTCAACGCCTCGCCGAACCAAATGAGTCGGACGCCCTGATGTGCAAGGACCGGACCGTCACGAAAACGGGTCGCCTCCAAAACAGATGGAAGGGAACTCATGCCCGAAAATGATCGCCTCGACCGCCGCCGCTTCATTGGCGCGGCCACTATCGCAGTGGCCACCGCACAGTTCGGCGGGCTGGCTTCCGCCAGCGCGCAATCCAGTAACGCGGATGGCGACAACACCACGACCACTTTATCTCCGCAACCGGACTCGCAGGCATCGTTTTCTCCGCTCAAAAATATCGATGCCGGCCTTTTAAATATAGCTTATGCCGAGGCCGGTCCAACCGATGGCCGCGTCGTCATTCTTCTGCATGGTTGGCCCTACGATATCTACAGCTACGTCGACGTTGCTCCAATTTTGGCGGCGGCGGGCTACCGCGTCATCGTTCCGTATACGCGCGGCTTCGGACCCACACGATTTCTTTCAGACCAAACTTTCCGCAATGGCGAGCAAGTCGTATTTGCCGTTGACATCATCGCTTTGATGGATGCTCTGAAGATCCAGAGCGCGGTTGTAGGCGGCTTTGATTGGGGAACGAGAACCGCAACGATCATGGCCGCGCTCTGGCCCGAACGTGTAAAGGCCCTAATCCCGGTTAGTGGCTACGGACTTACCAACATTAAAGCACAAACGCAGCCGTTGCCACCGCCCGCCGAGCACTTTTGGTGGTACCAGTTTTATTTCATCACCGAACGCGGCCGGCTTGGTTACGCGAAGTATGTTCACGATTTTAACAAGCTTATTTGGCAACTCGCCTCGCCGAACTGGAAGTTCTCCGATGCCACCTACGATCGGACCGCGGCATCGTTCAACAATCCCGACCACGTGGATATCACGATCCGCAACTATCGCTGCCGATACAACTGGCAGGACAAGGGTGCCCCCGAATATGCGGACCTCGAAGACGAGAATTCAGCAGTTTCCGACGATCTCGGTGCCCACAATCACCATTGCGAGTGATTTCGACGGAGCCAACGCGAGCGGAACGGTTTACCGAGACAAATTCACAGGTAAGTACGCACACCGAATCTTCAAGGGCATCGGCCACGACGTGCCGCAAGAGGCGCCGCAGGCGTTCGCTCAGGCGGTAATCGCAGCCGACTTGCTCCTGTGACGAAATGCTCAGCGTAAACGCCAAACTCAGCCCAACCGCCTACTCGCCATGATGCTGGCTCGTTTCGGTGGAGAGTTGTAGATTAGGCATCAGGCAGCTTTACTGATGCGGCGTTCGAATTCTGCCGGCGAGATGTGCCGATGGCGGTGTGCCGCCGGTACGGATTGTAGTAGCCCTCGATAAACTCGAAACGGCAAGCGCGACAACCCGGCATAGGTGGCCGGAGTTGAGGCCATTCCCCTATTCGCTTATGCGGCGGCTCCGTGACACTTCTTGAATTTTTTACCGCTGCCGCACGGGCACATTTCGTTGCGTCCAACTTTAGGCGCTTCGCGTTGTTGCGGCTTCGCGGGCGACTCGTCGTCTTTATTTGTGTGCAACTGCTGAATCGGACGATCCGAACCAGGCATCGGTCCGAGCAACTGTTCTGCTTCTTGCCGCGACAAACGACTCTGCGGCTCGTGCGGCTGTTCCGACGGCTGGGGAATCATCTGTCCGGTCGGAATCGCTTCGTACTGCGGAACTTGCTGTTGCGGCGGCGGCGGACCGTGCTCGATCACCACGCGGAATACGCCTTTGACCGCTTCGTCCGCGATGTTGTTTTTCAGCGACTCAAAAACTTCGAACGCTTCTTTTTCGTACTCGACGCGCGGGTCTTTTTGGCCGTAGCCGCGCAGACCGATGCCCGTCTTCAAGTGATCCATCACGTACAAGTGATCGACCCACTGGCGATCGATGATCGGCAGCAGTAAATAGCGCTGCTCGACGACACGTAAGATCTCCGGCGTCACCTCGGCCTCTTTAGCCTCGTACGCCTCCTGCGCTTTTTCATGCAGCATGCGACTGCACTTCTTCGCGGTCTTTGCTCTCCAGATCCTCAACGGCTACCGCTTGTTTGACCGGGAAAATGAGCTCCAGCTGCTCGAGCATCTCCGCGAAATCCCATTCGCTCGGATGGACGTTCTCCGGTGCGTTCTGCTCGAGCGCCTCGTTGACCTTAGCAGCGATTGTCTGCGTCATGAACGATTTCGAATCGAACTTGCCTTCGAGAATATCGCGGCGATCGCGATAGATAATCGCGCGCTGCTTGTTCATCACGTCGTCGTACTCGAGGACGTGCTTGCGAATCTCGTAATTGTGGTTTTCGACCTTCTTCTGCGCGCGCTCGATCGACTGCTTACAGACCCGATTCGATCGGCTGCTCGTCGGTGAATCCGACGCGCTCCATGATCGAGGTCATGCGCTCGCCTCCGAAGAGGCGCATCACTTCGTCTTCCAGCGAAATATAGAAACGGGTAGAGCCGGGATCGCCTTGGCGGCCGGAACGTCCGCGCAGTTGATTGTCGATGCGCCGCGATTCGTGTCGCTCGGTGCCGATGATGTGCAACCCACCGGCGTTCGGTACGCCGTCGCCCAGCTTGATGTCGGTGCCGCGACCGGCCATGTTGGTCGCGATCGTAACTTGCGATCCTTGCCCGGCATCCTTGATGATCATCGGCTTCTTGTTCGTGATATTTCGCGTTCAGCACGTTGCACTCGACGCCGCGCCGGCGCAACATGGCAGCCAACAACTCGCACTTTTCGATCGAGCGCGTACCGACCAAAATCGGTCGTCCTTTTTCATGCTCGGCGATAATCTCGTTGACCACGGCTTCGAATTTCGCCTTCTCGGACTTGAACACGATGTCGGAGCTATCTTTGCGTACCATCGGCACGGTTGGTCGGAATCGACGACCACATCGAGACCGTAGATGTCGCGGAACTCGCGCTCTTCGGTTTTAGCCGTACCCGTCATGCCCGCCAAGATGCTTGTACAAGCGGAAAAGATTCTGGAACGTGATCGTCGCCAGCGTCTGATCTTCGCCGCGGACTTTGATGCCTTCTTTGGCTTCGATGGCCTGGTGGATACCGTCGGAGTAACGGCGGCCATGCATCAAGCGGCCGGTAAACTCATCGACGATGATCACTTCGCCATCTTTGACGATGTACTGTTGGTCGCGATGGAATAGATTCCACGCCTTGAGCGCGGCGTTCAACTGATGCGTCAGCTCGATATTCCGCTGGTCGTACAGATTGCCGACGCCCAAGATCTTTTCGATCTTTGCGACGCCGGCTTCCATGATCGGGGCGGCGTGCGCTTTCTCATCGACGGTAAAGTCTTCGTCCTTTTTCAGGCGCGGAATGATTTGTGCGAACTTTTCGTACAACTCGCCCGACTCTTGCGACGGACCGCTGATGATCAGCGGCGTACGCGCTTCATCGACAAAAATCGAATCGACTTCGTCGACCAGCGCGAAGTATAACTCGCGCTGCACCAGATCTTCGACCTGCCACGCCATGTTGTCGCGCAGATAGTCGAAGCCGACTTCGTTGTTCGTGATATACGTAACGTCGCAGTTGTACGCGGCGCGGCGTTGCACTGGGTCGAGATCGTGCTGGATGATCCCGACGGTCAAGCCCAGCGCTTCGTAAATTGGCGCCATCCACTCGGCGTCGCGACGCGCCAAGTAGTCGTTGACCGTGACGACGGTTACGCCGCGACCTTCGAGCGCTCGGGCGTAGACCGGCAGGGTGGCGACGAGCGTTTTGCCTTCGCCGGTCTTCATTTCGGCGATGCGGCCTTCGAACAAAACTTGACCGCCCATGATCTGCACGTCGAAGTGGCGCATGCCGAGCGTGCGCTTACCGGCCTCGCGAACGACCGCGAACGTTTCGGGTAGCATCGCGTCGAGCGATTCGCCCGCGGCTAACCGCTCGCGAAACTCGGCCGTTTTGTTGCGAAGCTCGTCATCGGAAAGCGCGGCGATGCGAGCCTCAAACGCGTTGACTGCGTTCGCGGTGCGGCGAAGCCGGGAGACTTCGCGTTCGTTACCATCGACCAGCGCTTTTAGGAATGCCATGGGGTTATGGATGTTTCTCCGTGGTAGGTTTCGCCCCTAGCCTGCGCGCTGCAGGTGTAGGCGAAGCCGTCGGTTGTGCGCCGGGTACCAAGCCGATGCCGGTGACCGTGCCGGGGGATTTAAAGTACGGGTTCGGCGTAGCTTCACCGTTTGCTAAAAGCGGGTACACCAGAATCTGCCGCGAGTCGGCGACATAGATCAGCGACTTCTTGGTGTTGATCTTGATGTCGGTCGGCGTCGTCAAAAGCGTTTTGCAACCTTGTACCTTGCGAATCGGCTTGACGTTGAGCGCACCCTTCGAAGTGGGCTTGCTGAACACGTAGATTGCCGCCGCGTTGGATGCCGAGCACTGCGCGCCGAGCGCGCCCTGATCGACGACGTAGATGTTAAGACTACTGTCGATTGCGACGCTGATGGGCGTGATGAGTCCGGTGTTGGAACCCGAGATTTGGAAATGCGGATTGATGTTGATCGGCGTCGGGGTCGGCGACGGTGTCGGTGACGAACTCGGGGATCCGCTCGGCGTCGGACTCGGTGACGGCGTCGGGCTCGGCGAGCCGCTGGGGGTCGGAGTCGGCGACGGCACGATGAACTGCTGCACCGACCGGCCCTGGATGTTCGCAACGTAGATCTTGTTGTTTCCGTCGAGCGCCAGGCCACCCGGAACGTGGAGCGAGGGCTTCGGGCCGGCGATCTGCGCAAACGACGCGGTGGACCCTGGATTGAACAGCAGGAGCTCGCTCGGATATTTGGCGGTCGGAATGACGTCCGAGATCACCATCAATCCGGACTGCGTCCCGACGCTGGGCGTGATGGCGATGCCCCGAAGGTGCCCGTTCAGTGCCACCGCCTGCAGCGGAACGACGTCACCGGTCGCAAGCGCTTCGAACTCGATGAGCGCCGCCGAATTGGTCGATGGGTTGTAGTTGGTTACCCACAGATTGTGCTGTGCGTCGAAAGCCAGATATTGTGGTCCGTTCAAATCGGTGGTCGCGCCGCCGATTTCATAGGTCGGCCCCGTGCCGCTCTGTTGCGCGGACGTGTAGATGCCAACCGCGTTTTGGTTGCTGTTGCTGGCGTACAGCGTCATCGCCGGGAAATCTGGCCCGACGTTGACGGTATTGTTGACGCCATACGAACTGCAGGCCGCGACCGCGATCGCCATCCCCAGTGCGATGAACCCTATGCTGAGCTTGGAACGCATGCTTTCTCCTCGAAAGTAACCCCCGGAACCGGTCCCAGGTTCCCGTGGGCTGCTAAGTTTCCTGGACGCTTACTCGATTCTAATGGGTCAGGTGGGCCGTTGAGTGGAGCCAGAGTGCCCAAACCGCGACGGCGAGGATCGCTCCACCGACGACATATGCCACGGCCGTGAACACACGCCGGCGCACGTACGCGGGCCGACTCGATTCGGTATCGATAATTTGGCGAGGCATCCTACACCGGGCGCCGGAGCGGGTGGTTGAGCTCGGTGGGCGTTACCCTCTGTAACAGCTGTCCGACCGTCAGAAATTTGTAGCCGGCCCGTTCGAAGCGAGCGACAACTTCGGGCAGCGCCTCGATGGTGGCGAGTTTTCCACTGTGCAGCAAAACGATCTCCGGGGCGGTGGCGTGGATTAAGAGGTGCCGTTGGATTTGGGCGGGGGTCAGCGTTCGCCAGTCGCCGCTATCGTCGGTCCACAGGACGACCGAGTAACCCAACGACTGAGCTACCTTCAGCGTCCGCTCGGTGTACCGCCCGTGCGGTGGCCGCATCAGCGTGCGTACCGAGGGGTCGTGGGTGAACTGCCACAACACATCGCGGCCCTGGAGAATCTCCGAACGCACGGTCGCATCCGATTCGCGATCCAGATCCGGGTGCGTGTACGTGTGATCCGCGACCTCATTGCCGTTAGCCTCGATGCGTCGCGTAATCTCGGGCCACTGCACGGCGTCGTGACCGATCAGAAAAAACGTCGCCGGCACGTGCAAGTCGCGCAATGTGTCGAGCAGTAGCGGCGTAAAGATCGGATAGGGGCCATCATCGAAGGTCAGCGCGATCAGGCGCGGGCGGTCGTTGCGGTTTCGCAGCGGCAAATCTTCTGCGATCCGGTGCAAGCGAGACGGAACGTCCTCGGAGATTTCGCTGTGCACGTTGGTCTTGGGCGTCACCAATGCCGGCGGAACGTTACTGCCGTGCACGAGTAATCGCCACCCGCCATAGGCAACGAGCACGACAACCAGCAACGCGATCGCCGCGCGAATTGATGGAGATTTCGGGAGCATCACAAATTCGGAAGGCTAGGTGGCGACTTGGCCTGCAACGGCTCTTTCGCAAGATCTTCGCCGACGATGACGGTTACGTCGGTAGTCGTCGCGGTCGCTTCCGCGTCGGGAGAACTTGCCGGCGAAGGATCCGGCACGACGGTCGCCTTGGAGAACGCACTGGGCAGCGCGGCGCGCACGCGCGCACCTGCAAACGTTACGGTAGAATGTTCGTGAATCTCGCTGGCGGCGTAATCCGCGCGCTCGGCGTTACCGACGTTGGATACGACGAAGCCGGCCTTTTTTAACACGCTCGCGACCCGCTTACCCGCTCCAGCCACGCCGCTGCCGTTCTCGACGTCTACTCGGAGCGTCGCGGCAGGGATCGCCGCCAAGGCCATCGCGTCGGGCGACGGTTCGGGCGCCGGCGGAGCCAACAACATGCTCGCCACCAGTTGTTGTTTTGCCGCGTCGTCGGGCACGAGCGTATCGCCGTAATCCGGCAACTGGATCGTGTCGGTGTACGGCACTTGCTTATTGACGATCGAGGCGTCGGGCACGCCCTGGTAGTGCGAAGCGATCGCCAATAGCTCCGAGTTCGAGAAATCCGTCTGCACGTACTTGTGAAAAATATTCATCAAGTCGCCGACGTGCATGATCAGATTCAGACGGTCGCCGCGCATCCGCGCGGCCATGGCATGCATCACTTGCTGTTGGCGCATGATGCGGCACGGATCGCTGCACCAATCGTGCCGGAAGCGCATGTACGCGACGGCTTGATCGCCGTTGAGGTGCTGCAAGCCTTCTTTGAAATGAATGTGCAGGTGGCCCCAGCTATCGTCGTAGTCGATCGTCTGGCCGGTACAGTCGGTTTTATATCGCAGGCAATTCGAATTTTTGACGACGACGTCCACGCCGCCGACGGCGTTGACGAACTCGCGAGTTGCGTCGATGCGCAAGATCACGTACCGGTCGAAGCCCGGAATGCCTAAAAATTGCGAGATAACGTTGCGGGCTTCTTTGACCCCGCCTAGCGACTGCGCTTCATTGATCTTGGCTCGCGCTCCGTTAGGGAGCGTCGCTTCCATGTCACGCGGAATCGACAACTGGTAAATTTGCTTGGTGCGAAAATCGAGATTAACGGCCCAGATAGCGTCGCTGCGCGAGTTGGTCGAGAACTCTTCGTCCTTGGCCGTATAGTCGTAATCGAGACCTTCGACCAGCACCAAGATGTTTTGTTTGCCGAATACTTGCTCCGGCGTCGGCACGAACATCTGCGTGATCGCCATGACCGGATTCTTGTGTTCGAAGAATGCGTATGCCGCCAGCGCCGATCCACAAACGATGACCAGCAAGCCGACGATCATAAGAACGCGTCGCCAGATACCCGTGCCGCGGCGCGTCTCCGGATCGACCGGAGCCAAATGCTTACCCAACCAACGCCTCCGCGGCCGTCCCGCAAAAGTCGAACGCGCCGTGGCCGGTCAACCGAACCGGAACGAAATCGCCGGCGGTCACGGTGGCGCCCGGGTCGTCGAAATACACGCCGCCGTTGACACCGGGGGCTTCACCCTCCGAGCGTCCGAACCACGTGACGCCGTTTGCC